>NZ_JACVVE010000039.1 GCF_016648105.1 Pseudomonas sp. S31
TGGTTGGCATACATGCACCTCTTACTCATGTTATGCCCGAACACAAAATTTCTGACACCCTCGCGCCGCGCGGGGGGCGCCCGATCTCATAAATACCACATTATAAACGTCGAACCCTTCCGGCGCTGGCGCAAATACAGACGCTTCCTACAACCCTCGGCATTGTGAACGTTGCGGGCTCAAGCTAGCTTGTGCAAGCGCTAAGAACGCTTCGCAGCGGAATCCCGTTCCCGTTAGAAACGGCTCTCCTACTTTTGGAAGGCCCATCATGCTCGACCACTTCACCCCCACCCTCTTCACCCGCCACAACCGCCCGCTGCACGCTCTCTGGCTCGAATCCCAAGCCTGGTTCTGCGCCCGGGAACTGGGCCGGCTGACCGGCCGGCACTACGACCAACATGGCGTCCGTCGGCTCGACCCGGACCAGCATCGAGTCGTGCGGCTACGACGCTACGAGCAGTACCAAGACACCCTCATGATCAGCGAGTCCGGCGCCTACACCTTGCTGGCTCACCATTACGTGCCGGAGAACCGCCATCTGCGCAGGTGGCTGACCCACGAGGTGGTGGCGGTGCTGCGTGCTGCGGATACTGAAGATACCGACGCTTCGCCGCAATTGGGGCGCATGTGCTGGGCTGGAGGGCGCATCTCGACCTTGCTGTACTGGCAGAACGAGGCTTGGGTGAAGATGCGCGACATGCCGGTAGTACTGGCGCTGGAAGCGGCTGAAGCCGAGCCGAGCGGCATGCGCAAGGACGGTTGGCGGGAGTGTGCGCAGCGGGCTTTGCGGATGCATGGAGTCTAGCAGAGTCGGTAGTGGCTCTTCGCCGCTGATCTAGGGACCTGTGGGTGCCGGCAGCCTACGGAACACGCATTTTAAGAACTGCTATACTACCTCTTACCCACGATAAGCATTGCTTTAACAGGTCTTAAAATGAACATTTTCCCTTTGGCATGTGCCGACAAGCTAATGAAATTAGGGCTCCTGGCCAAGAATAGGCGTCTTGAGCGGAAAATTCGTCAAAAGGACCTCTCTGCGCAGTCTGGCGTGTCGGTTACCACAATCGCCAAAATCGAAGCCGGGACCCCCTCGGTGGAGATGCGCAGCTACATGCTGGTCCTATGGTATCTAGGCTTGCTCGACGAGGTGTTTCAGGATGTCCCGATGACCTCGCCCGCATCGTTCGCCACTGAACACCGGGTGCGCCTCAAGCAGGTGACGGAGGATGACTTCTGATGACAGCAATCTACCTCTACATGCAAATGCCGGACTCCCTCGAGGTTTCCACCATCGGGCGGTTGAGCGTGGAGAACAATGTCGGGGAGTTCGTCTACAACCCAGCCCATGTCGAGGCGGGTGGCTGGGTAGCTGATGATTTGCGCTACCCACTGCGAACCCAACCCTACAAACGTATCACCAAGAACCGAGGCATACCCGGATTCATCCGTGACGCTGCTCCTGATGGGTGGGGTGAACGCTTGGTAGCGCGAGAGCATGGTGAGCAGAAGGAGGCCCTTGCCTTCATTCTGAAATCGCCCAACCATGACCGAGCTGGAAACCTCATGGCAGGGGCCGGTCGAAAGCCACCTGAGGGTATTGGCCAGGCTGGACTAGGCAAGATTACCCAGCTGGAAACCTTCATACAGTTCGCAGACGGTGTGCAAGGTGGATTCCCACGCAATGCCGACAAAGGCACCAAGGCCACGCTGCAACAGCGATCATCACTCGGTGGCGCCCGGCCCAAATGCACGTTGATCGATGGACAACGGCTGCTGTTAGCCAAGCCACGAGACCGCCATGATTCATACGACATCCCGGCCCTGGAACACGCTTGTATGACCTTTGCCGCAAGCAAAGGCCTGAACGTCGCGAACGTGGATTTACATCACGGACGGGTCAGCACGTTGCTCGTCGATCGTTTCGACCGGGTACCGGCCGGCAACGGCCAGTTCTATCGTGTTCCCATGTTGAGCGGTTTGACATTGCTCGACAGCGATTGGAACAACCCCGTCGGTTGGCCTCGTGAATGGCACTACGGGTTACTGGCGGACGAAATGAGCCGACGAGGTGTGCCGCGGAGCGATCTTCAGGAGCTGTTCAAACGCATCTGTTTCAACATCCTGATCGGCAACGATGATGATCACCCCAAGAATGTGGCGCTGCTCTATCTGAATGGCGTATGGCGGCTATCTCCCATGTACGACGTGGTACCAACGACCGAAGGCGCCGCTCCTTCCAGCTTGGCCATGGCAGTGGGGAGTTTCGGAAAGGAACTGACCCGGCGCAACCTGCTCAGTCAAGCCGACCACTATGGCCTGACTCCAGCTGAGGCAGGCTCAGTCATCGATGAAATTGCCGGGTGGAAATCCGATTTGGAGGCCCATTATCGACAGCATTTGCCGCAAGAAGAAGCTGAGGTGGCGTTGGCTGCGATGGGGACATTGAAAGATTGAATTCTCCCCTTCGCCGCGAACCGAGCGAAGCCCGGCCAAACAGCGCAGCACGTGACTACTTGCCCTCAGCCACCGGCTCCACCCGCTCGACCACCACCTGCTGATGGGTGAACATATCGGTGACGATCACCTCCCCTTCCGAATACTCGGGTGTGATCATCACCGAGCGGATCAGGTGCTGGTTGCTCCCCTCGCGCTCCTGGATGTTCTCGAACGACACGACCACCGTGTCGTTGCGCCAGTTGCTGATGTCGAAACCGCCCGCGGCGATGAACTCGCGGATGTCGCGCACATCGTTGAAGGTGTTGGCGGGGAGTATCAGCAGGCGGCCCTTGAGGAACACTTCGTAGTACTGGCGCGGACCCGCCGGCCAGTTGTGCGCCACCACGTGCTCGATGCGCCAGTGGTGGACGTCGTTTTCATAGACCACCACGCGTTCGACCTTGTGGCCGTTGCAGGCGGCGAGCAATGGCAGCAGCAAGGCCCCAAGCCAGCTGCGCTTTCGGCGCAAATTCATTCAGTCAGCCTCCATAACAGCTTTACTTGGCGGCCTTCGCGGCCTGGCGGTTGGCCTTGCGGATGTGGCGGTAGCTCACCAACTGCACACGCATGTCCCGGTAGCGCTGGGTGTTGATGACCAATAAGGCCAGCAAGGCGAACACCAGCACCGAAACATACGCCCCCATGTGCGGGCGATAGCCGTAGCTGGGCAACGCAGCGAGCAAGGCGACGACGAGGATGCCGATCACACCGCGCACGCCCCAGGCGTAGCCGCGCACCATGGCGATATGCGAGGCGGCACTTACCGCCGCTGCCACTGCAAGGGCCATCACCGACAGCGAGCGGTCGGGGCTGCGCAAATAGGTAGCGAATACCAGTGAGACAGTCCCGCCGACAGCAAAGCAGGACAGTGTGAACTCGGCAATGAATACGCCGAAGTAACGAGAAAGAAACGCTTGCAGCTCCTGACCATGTGTCACTCGGTAATCTCCTCGTAAAGCCCCACAGCAACCGACTGCACGAAGCTGCTGCTGCCAAAGCCCAGGGATGCGCCGATAGAGTCCTGGATCAGGGTCTTGGTGGCGTGCTGGATCTCGGTGGGGGTAAAGCGTTTGATCGCCGTCCCGGCAGCCTGCTGCAGCTTGAGCTGCTTGGCAGTGAGCGACGGATGCTTGATCAGCAGCAATTCCTTGGCCAACGCCTTGCGTTGCTGGCGGCTCAAATTATCGAACAGCTCGCGCCAGCTCTTGCCGGTCGCCGCTTTTCGCACTTGCAGGAACCGCACGGTGCTCGCGCCTGAGGCACCCACGCCCATCAGGGAAACACCGTCGAGGATACCCATGATCGTCTGCACGGTGTCGTTGTTGTCGAGCCAGTCGTTCTGCTCGGGGTCGTTCATTTCGTTATACACCCGGTACCCGCCCATCAGGCATTGGCCGGTCCCGGCAGCGGCCGCAGCATAGCCCACTGCGGTCAAGGCCAGGCTGGCGCCAGCGCTAAACGGTACGGCGACGGTGCCGCTGAACATGACGATCCAACCCAGCGCTGCCGACAGGCAGGTCGCGCTCGCGTTCATCGCTTCGCTGACCACCTTGCGCTCGCGCGGGCCGGTGGTCAGCTGGGTCATGAACTGTTCGGGCGAGGTGTAGGGTGGCGCCTCCTGCAGGATGATGCGCTTGGGCGCGATGCTGCAGATCGGCTGGAATTCGCGCAGCGTGATCACGTTGTACTGGGCATCGATGTAGACGACGCCAGCACCGACGATACCGGGGTCGGCATCGATGGCCCTGAACAGCTTCTGCTGGTCGAGGGTGAGCAACAGCTTCTGACGCGCCATCTGCTGCCGGTTGCTGCCCAGCACATCGGGCAATAGGTCATTCACGACGACTCTCCTTGAATCGACAAGCCGCTGCGCCGGCCCACGCGTCCCCCCGGCAGGTCAGGCGACCTGCACAAGGGCTGCACGTGCGCTGGCGCGAGCGCAACGGAGCGTGGGGTTACACGTTCGGGCAAGGTACCGGCGCCCAGTCACCCATGTCGGGGCTGCGGCACATCTTGTTGACCTGGTCGACACCGGCATTGGCCACTTGCTGGGCCTCGGCCTTCTTACTGGTGGCGTTCTGCAGGGTCTTCTCGGTGGCTACGGCCTCTTGCGGCACGTTCTTGTTGACCTTCTTGGCCTGGGTCTTCTTGCCAGTGGTCTTGGCCGGTGCGGCCACGGTGGCGACTTCGGTACGCGCTACGCCGACCTGCTTGAGGTCCTGCTCGTAGGCCTGGGTGTAGCTGTCGAGGTTTTCCGCGACGCGGCCGTTGACGGTGGCCAGCAGCTTGTTCGACTCCTGCAGGCCCGAGACGATCTCGGCCAGGCGCTTGCGCCCTTCGGTGTCGTTGATGCGGTTGGCCTTGCGGCCGTCGATCAGGCTGGTGAACTCACGCTGATAGCAGCTCTGCGAAGCCTTGGCGTAGGCCGTGGTGCGGTCCAGGTCGGCAGCGCTCTTGTCGATGTCGGTAGCGTAGGAAGCGATGCGCTGCTTGTCATCGCTGATCTGCTTCTGGCGCTCGGTGTAGTAACCGGCCGCGCCGCCCACCAGGGCACCGCCGGCTGCACCGATGGCGGCGTTGCGGCCACGGTTTTCCTTGTCGACCAGGGCGCCGGTCAGGGCGCCGCCGAGCGCACCGATGACGGCACCGCTGGCAACCGACTTGGTCATGTCGCCGTCGGTGGAGCGCAGGTGCTGCACTGGCTCGTAGCAGCTGGGGTAGTACTCGACCTTGGTCGTGGCGCCGACCTTGGACACCGGCGAGCTGGAGCAGCCGGCCAGCAGCACGGTGCTGAAGCCTGCGGCCAGCAGCAGCGCGTTGCGGGCCTGGGAAGCGTTGATCATGGTTTTTCGGCTGAACATGTCGGTTTCTCACTTGGGTGGGTCAAACCGGGGAGCCTCATGCCGCCCCGGGGTTACGTCAGGCAGAAGCCACTACGAAGGCCGCGCGGCGGCCGATGCCAGGAGCTCCTTGAGGATCGTCGCCGGGTCGGCCCGCCGGTTCTGGCGGTACTCCCCAACGTGGCGAACGAACAGGGTGGCGCGGCTCACCAGGCTGTTGCCCAGGACCGGCTTGCGATTGAGTTCTTCCTTGACCCGCTGGAACTGCGCCTGGATCACCGCATCGGTGTAGCGCGTGCCACTGGCCAGGTTGTCGATGTAGATCGCCACGGCGCCGTCGAGGGCGGCGCGGCCATTGGCGATGGCGGCGGCGTACATGCGCACGGTGGTCTGGTCGCCACGGGCCTTGGCCTCGGCCTGGGTGGTGCGCAGGTTGGTCAGGCGGATGTTGTAGTTGTTGATGGTCTCGGCTACCAGTGCGGCAGACTGGATCAGGTTGCCAGCGGCTTCCTCACGCTGGCGGCCGATCAGCGAGACACTGCGCTTGAGCTCTTCGTTGACCAGGCCCAGCTCGGCCTGCTGGCGCGGGTCGACGGTGGCGGCGATGATGCTGTCCAGGCGCTTGGTCGGGTCCTGGGCGGCGTCGATGTCGTCGGTCAGGCTGGCCAGGCGGCCCTCCTTCTGCCACTGCTCGAACAGCTCCTGGTAGCGCGAACGGGGTGCCGACAGAGCACCGATGGCCACCCGGAAGCCAGTGGTCTCGTTGCGCTGCTCGGTGCCATCGGCGCCGAACAGTGGGTACTCGCGGCGCATGCCGGTGAACAGCGTGCCCTCGCCTTCGAGGTAATTGCCGCCCTTGACCACGAAGCCGCCGTAGGCGCCCTGCAGGCGGCCGGCGTGCACCAGCTGGAACGACTCCTGGACCATCTCGGCAGCATTGCCGATCACATCGAACAACCCCAACGGGTTCGGCAGCTTGGTGCCGATCGGCATCAGCCGCGCAGCCTGGCCGGTCCCCCCGGCGACCTGGTTGAACACCGCCCAATCGCCCAGAGGCCCGTCGCTGTCATTGCCTTCGACCTTGCGCGGGAACAGGCGCCCTTCCAGTTCCTGGCGGCTCACTGCCGAACCGCCACGGGCGGCGAATTCCCATTCCACCTCGGTGGGCAAGCGCACGAAGCCAACACCGCCGTCTTCGGCCTTGCTGCCGCGGCCACTGACCGGCAGCAGTTCGCGGTGATACTTGAGCAACCAGGCGCTGTACACGGCAGCGAAGCGCTCGGCCTCGAAGCGCGACAGTTTGACCTTGGGCAAGCGCCCCGCCGCCGAAGTCTCGGCCTGGCAGCTCGGCGCCGCCTCGCCGCTGGCCAGCGACTGGGCCTGGGCCATGACCTGGGCGTACTGGCGGGCGGTGACTTCGTACTTGCCGATGAAGTACATCATCGGCTTGAGCGGGCCACCCTGGTCGATCTTCGGCAGGCTGGGCGCCACGGCCTTCTGCCACGCGGGCGACAGGTCCTGCAGGCCGAACTGGCCGTTGATGAAGTCGCGCCGGTAGCCAGAGATGAACGACTGCTTGTAGCCGGCCTCGCCTTCGCTGAACGGGTAGCCGAGGTTGACCTCGCGGTCGTCCAGGCTGCCCTGGGCCAGCACGTAGACGCTGCGCAGCACCAGTTCACCACCGCACGGCAGCGGCAGGCTGACGTCGCCCGGCAGTGGCTTGGGGTTGTCCAGCTTGCTGCTGTCGACCGGCTGCGCTGCGGCACTGGCCGGGGCCTCGGGCTTGGCAGGCTCGTCCTGGCCAGGCGAACAGGCCGCAAGGCCAAGGGTGGAGAGGATCAGGGCCACGGCCCCGAGGCGAAGGTCAGACATCACGGATTCCTTGGCTGGCATCGATGCGCGCCACCCGCCAGCCACCGAGAGCGGCGGCGGCCGTGCTGGCCAACAGCACGGCACAGAGCGCAACGAGGTAGTGCAGGGGCAACAGGTGGCTGGCGTACTCGCCCGGCACCTGCATGAAGATTCGGTTGAGGCCGTGTTCGGCCAGCAGGTACAGGCCACCGGCGGTGGCAGCGGCAAGTACGCCGCTGTACAGCGCCTGCAGCACCACGAACAGCAGCAACGCGGCGGTGCCGAAACCGAGCAGGCGCAGCACCGCCAGCTCGCGCTGCTTGCGCTGCACCGCTGCCACCGCGCCAGCGGCGATGGCCGCCACGGCGCCGGCCACGGCCAGGCTGGTAATGATCCAGAACACCAGGTCGAGGTTGCGGCTGAGGGTCTGCACCTGGGCGATCTGCGCCGCCTGGGTCGACACCAGCCACTGCCGCTCGGCGAAGTACGCGCGCAGCGGCTCGACGTCGGCCAGCCCGCGGGCATACAGGCGAAACGCCGGGTACACCCGTTCGGCGTCGTTGCCAGGCGCCTCGCCCGGCCAGCCCAGGGCCGGCACCGCGCGTCCGTCGCGGTAGTCCTCGACCGCCTCGAGCAAAGCCAGGGAGGCGAACAGACCGTCGCGCTCGAACGCGGCCAGCGGCAGCACCGCCGTCACCTGCAGGGGCATCTGGCGCCACTGCACCTGGCCGGCCTGCTGGCGGCTGAAGCTGGCCTGCAACTCATCGCCGGCACGGGCGCCGAGCTTCTCGGCGGCGGTAAGGCTCAGTACCACCTGCTGCAGGCCCTGCGGCGGCGCAACCTGCTGCAACAGCGGATCACCAGCGGCGCTGGGCAGCATTTCCACCGTCACCCGACGGCCCTGGGCGGGCAGCAACAGGTCGGCAGTGGCGGCGATCTGCCGGGTACGGGGGATGGCGAAGGCGACGTCGGGGCGCTGCGCCAGTTCGTCGATCAGCTCAGCCCGGAAGCGTCCACCGCCCAGCGGGATGATCTCGCGCACGGCCGGGTCACGTTGCAGGCGTTCGGTGAGGCTGCCGACCAGGCCGAACTTGAGCCCGAACAGCACCAGCAACGGCGCGATCACCGCGACCAGCGCCAACACACTGCACGCCGACAGCCGCGCATCGCTGCGGTAGTCCTGCCAGGCCAGGCCGGCGATCAGCCAGGGGCGCATCAGGCGGCCTGCTCCAAGGTAGCGGTGACGCCGCCGTCGGCGTCGCGCCGGCAACTCACGCGCAGCACGTTCAGCCCGGCGTTGCGCGCCAGGCCTTCGTCGTGGGTGGCAACCACACAGGTCACCTGGCGCGCCTGGGCCTCGCGCAGCAGCAATTGCATGACCCGCTCGGCATTCACCGGGTCGAGTGCCGCGGTGGGCTCGTCGGCCAGCAGCAGCGCCGGCGCATGGGCCAGGGCCCGGGCGCAGCTGACCCGCTGGCGTTGCCCCAAGGATAGCGCGGCGGGTTTCTTGCCCAGTTGATCGTGCACGTCCAAGGCTGCGGCCAGGCGTTCGACGCTGCCGTCCTCGCCCAGCCCCAACAATTGCCGAGGCAGGCGGATGTTGCCGCGCACATCGAGAAAGCCCAGCAGCCCGCCCGCCTGCAGCACGTAGCCCAACTGCCGGCTGCGCAGCGCGGCCAGCTGGTCGAGGCGGCGCTGGCGCCACAGGCCGGCGACGTCGGCGCCAGCGAGCAGGAAGCCCTCGGCGGCATCCGGCGCCAGCACCAGCGCCAGCAGGTCGAGCAGCGTGCTCTTGCCACAGCCGCTGGGGCCGACCAGGGCCACCCGCGCACCGGCCGCCAGCTGCAGGTGCTCGACCTCCAGGCTGTAGCGCTGGGCGCCCTGCCCGCGCGTCTTGCGCACCCCGTGCATGGCGATCATCACGGCAGCGTCGACAGCGGCACACGGTACAGGGCGTCGCCCGGTTCGGCCTTGCCGAAACGCACCCAGTTGGCCATGTCGTTGTGGAAGGTCTCGTACAGGCGGATTTTCGAGTCGAGTTCGTCGATGAAGTCCTCCTGCTCGGCCACCGACAGCGACAGCCACAGGTCCTGGGTCATGCTCAGGGACTTGCTGCGGTACGGCAGGCCTTCGAGGTACTCGCCGAGCACCCCGCCCTGGGCGAGGTTGGCGCCCTTGCGCAAGGCGCCCGGGTCGCGGCTCATGTAGGCACTGGCGCTGGCGATCTCGTTGAAGAAGTCGCCCGGCGAGGTGCGGGTCTTGCGCGCGGCGTCGACGATCAGCTTGAGCGACTGCTGCAGATCGTTGAGCTGCAGCTTGGTCAGCATCACGCACACCTGCAGGCTCGGCAGCGCCGGGTTGGTCAGGTCGCGGTCGGCGGCCCAGGCGCTGACCAGCTGCGGCGCCTGGCTGGCGCTGTGGCGGCCGAGAAAGTCCATGTGCATGGCATAGCCGATGGCCTGGGACTTGGCCGCCAGGCTGGCGCCAGCGCTCAGCTGCGGCAACGGCTGAGGCTGCTGCTCGCGCACCTGATGCACCAGCTCGGCGAAGGTCGAGCCGATCTCGCGCACGCGCTCGCCGAAGGCGCCGACGTCACCGCCCGGCACGCCCACGTAGAGGTCGCCGATCTGCGGGTTGCTGTCGGCGGTGAGCACCCGGTACTGGCTCTCGGCCGACGCGTGGTTCTTCGCCCCGGCCGAGGTGCGCAGGTGCAGGGCGTAGATCTTGATCTGCTTGCTCAAGGCGGCCTGGCGCACCTCGGCCTCGTTCATCTGGGTGCTGCTTTCAGGGTCGTTCTTGCGCAGGGCGCCGGCATCGCTGACCAGCAGGACGATGCGCCCGCCATAGCCGGACCAATCCATGCCTTGCACCGCTTGCATCACCCCGGCGAAGGCGTCTTCATTGAACGAATGACTGGAAACCGTGGTGGCCTTGACCTGCGCGGCGGCCTTGAGGAAGCGTGCCGGATCGCGGCCCTGCTCCAGGCTGACCAGGGTCTTGCTCAGGTAGTCCAGGCCCGGGGTGCGTTTGACGCTGTTGCGAAAGCCCACCAAGCCGAAGCTGACGCTGTCCAGTTCGCCACGGGCCGCCAGTTGCTGCTGCAGTTCGCTGACCACCTGGCGCACCCGGTCGATATAGGGCTGCATCGACACCGAGGTGTCGACCACCAGGACGATGCCGGTGCGGAAGCTGTTGTCCACCGCCATGGCCGCGCCAGCGGCCTTGGGCGCACGGTCGCGGCCACGGGCCCCGGGGTCGATGGAGGCGACGTTGAGCAGTTGCACCGGCTGGCCGTCGGCGTCGAAGCTCTCGCGGTAGTCGAAGATCGGCATCAGGTAGAACTGGTTCTGCGGCACCGCGCTGGCCGCCGGTTCGAGGGCCAGCACCTGGGGCACCTGGTCGGGGGTGTTCTGCGCCTTGAGCAGGTCGGCGCGGGCCTTGCCGGTATCGTCGAGCAGGTGCTGCAGGTCGTCGGCCTGGCGCATGAACATCACCGGCGAGCGACCGGAACGTTCGGTGAACTTGAGCACCAGGCTCTGCTTCCAGTCGCTGGTCTGCGTGGCCTGCAACCAGCCATCGCGCTGGCCATCGCTGGAGGCGCCGACTTCCAGCCACTGCTGGCCGTCGATGTCCTTGCGCTGGTACACGTACAGCACCGAGAACGCCGGCAACGGTTCACCCGCGCCGTCGCCAGGCTGCGCCAGCAACTGCGCTTCGGGCTTGCTCAGCACACGCTGGAACAGGGTCTTCTTGCCCGGCATCAACAGCGGCCGGCCGTCCTCGCTGACGGCAGGTGGCGGCGTGGTCGGCGTGACGGGCTCGCTCGCCGCCTGCACCACCGGTGCCTGCGCGCTGGGCTCGTCGCTGCCGCCCAGCAGCCAGAAGAAGGTCCCGCCCAAGCCCAGGGCCGCAGCGATGGCCACGGCCAGCACGGCCTTGGCTGGGGTCCCCGAACCGGACTTCTGCGGTGCAGTGGGCTTGGGCTGCTGCACGGACGGCGCGGGCTTGGCGACCGGCTCTGGCGCAGGCGCGGCTTGCGGGATGTCGAGGGTAACCGGTGTCAGCCCAGCGAGGTCGGCCTCGGCGGGCTCGACCACAGGCAGCGGGCGGATCACCGTGCTGTCGTTGTCGTCGGCGGGCAGGCGGTCGAGCGCGGCCAGCAACGCGGCGGCGTCGGCAAAACGTTCGTCGGGGTCCTTGGCCAGCAACCCGCGCAGGATGTCTTGGTAGCGGCCATGCTCGATGGGCAACTCCGGCAGCGGCTCGGTCAGGTGCGCCAGTGCTGTCGACAGTGCATCGGTGCCGCGGTATGGCAGCTCGCCGACGAGGATTTCGTACAACACCACGCCGAGCGCGTACAGGTCGGCGCGGCCGTCGATGTCCAGGCCTCGCGCCTGCTCCGGGCTCATGTAGCTGGGTGTGCCGACGGCGAAGCCGGCCTGGGTGAACTGGGTGCGGTCATCCAGCGACTTGGCGATGCCGAAGTCCGAAAGCACGGCGGTCCCGTCGCCACGGAACAGGATGTTGGCCGGCTTGACGTCGCGGTGCACCAGGTCCTGGGCGTGGGCGTAGCCCAGTGCCTGGGCGATCTGGCGCACGTACAGCAGGCCCTGCTCGGGGGTAAGGCCGGCGGTGATGCGCTCCTTGAGCGTGCCGCTGGGCAGGTACTCCATGGCCATGTAGTACAGCTCGCCGACATTGCCGATGTCATGGATGGTGGCGATGTGCGGGTGCGACAGCCGCGCCAGGGTGCGCCCCTCGCGCAGGAAGCGTTCGCAGAAGGTGGGATCGGCGGCAAGGCTGGCAGCCATCACCTTCAGCGCCACCTTGCGCTGCAGCGAGCGCTGGGTGGCCAGGTAGACGCTGGCCATGGCGCCTTGGCCAATCTCGCTGTCGATGTCGAATCCGGGGATCTGCATGTTCAGGGTGCTCTTCAGTTCGCCTTCACGACCACGGCGGTGATGTTGTCGGGGGCGCCACGGGTCAGCCCCAAATGCACCAGGCTGCGCACCACCTGGTAGGGGTCGGCATGGCCGAGCACGTCGGCGATCTCGTGGTCCTCGGCAGTCTTGTTCAGGCCATCGCTGCACAGCAGGTAGGTATCGCCACGCTGCACCTGCACGCTGACCGCCTGCAGTTCGAGGCGGTCCTCGACGCCGATGGCGCGGGTGACGATGTTGCCGCGCGGGTGCACGCGGGCTTCTGCCTCGTTGAGCAGGCCGCTGTCCTGCAGCTCCTGGACATAGCTGTGGTCGTGCGACAGGCGCTCGATGCGGCCACCGCGCAGGCGATACAGGCGGCTGTCGCCGGCCCACAGGCCAACCGCCTGGTCGCCGCGTGCGGCCAGCACCACCACGGTGCTGCCCATCATCGCCACGCCCCGGCGCACGGTCTCTTCGCGCACCGCGTGGTTGACCCGGCCGAGCGTGTCACGCACGGCCAGGGTGAAGTCGTCCAGCCCATCGATGATCGGCAACTGGCGCAGGCTGTCCACGGCCAGGCTGCTCACGTAGTCGCCGGCAGCATGCCCGCCCATGCCGTCGGCGACGGCCCACAGGCCATCCCAGGTCAGCTCCAGGCAGGCGTCTTCGTTGATCTTGCGCACCATGCCGACATGGCTGTAGCTCGCCGCGCTGTAGTTCACGCCGCTCATGCCGCCCCCGCCTCGCTGCCCAGCAGAAACGCAGCGAACTGCTCGCTGCGCGGCAGGCCCTGGCTGCGCATCAGGCCCGGTGCGATACGCTCGCTGCCCTGCCCCCACCACAGGCTCATGCCCTCGCAGGCGCACTCGGCCAGGGCCAACGCCCTGCCCTCCGGCGTGTCGCCATCCAGCCGCTGCAACCCACCTACAGTGGTACGCAGCCCTTGTAGGAGTGGCCTCGCGCCGCGAAAAGGCTGCAAAGCAGCCTCAAAGGCCTCAAAAGCCGCACCAGGCTCGAGCGTGGCCAACAACGCCGCCTCGACCCCTTCGAACCAGGCATCCGCCGCACTCACCACCCCCGCCACGGAAACCCCAGGCTCCAGCACCTGCGCCACGGTCAGCGGGAAATACCGCCCGACCCGGTCGATGCTCGGCATCAGCACGCCCACCACCGCATCCGGCCCACACACACCAGGTGCCAGGGCGAAGCGCCATAACGGGCTGACCAGGTAGGCCTGCAGCCACTGCTCGCCGAGCACCTGCTGGCTGGCCTGGATGCCCGCCGCCAGCCACTGGTCCCAGGGCTGGATGAAAGTCTGCGGCAGGCCACGGCTGACGAAGTCGCCGCGGCTGGCCAGTTTTCCGTAGAAACCCACGTCGTTCACAGATGCTCCGGCAGGCTGAAACCGCTGACCACTCGGCTGCGGAACGGGTTGAAGGCGCTGCTGGCACGCAGCTCGTACGACACGCTGGCGCCATCCACGCGCAGGCGCAGGTTGAAGCGCTCCGGCGAGCTGCCGGCCACCAGGTCGGACTGGTCGAGCAGACGGAACCACGCCCACGGCCCTTCCACGGTCAGCCCGGAACGGCCGCTGGCCGAGGGCGGCGCGATCGACAGGCGGACCACGCCGATGCTGTTGGGGTTGGGCCACTGCAGCGCCACCGGGCGGCTCGGGCCATGGTCGTAGCTGACCTGCTGGCCGTCGAGGTCGAGCAGGAACTGGGTGATGGTCGCGTCCATCGCCACCGGCTTGAGCTCGAACCGCACGCCCGGTTGCAGGCCGCTGCCGCTGCGGAAGAAGGCATCGCGGATGGTCGCCGCACGCTGGAAGGTGTACAGCACGCCGCTGTTGATACCCAGTTTCTGCGCTGCACCGGGCTGCCAGCTCCAGGGTGTGCTGGAGGTGTTGACGTAGGGTTGCAGGTACTTGCGGAAGTAGCTGTCCATCACCCCGCCGACGCCGAAGAACTGGCCGAAGTCCTCCAGGGTGGCATCACGCGAACTGCCAGCGACCATCGGGTAGCGGCCGCTGAGCGACTGCCGGTAGACGTTGACCACTTCGCTCGACCAGGCGGCGTTGAGCTGGTTGCGCACACCGCCCATGACGATGTTGTGGGTCGAGCCGAGCACCGAGCTGACCAGATTCTGCACCACCTTGGGCTGGCGCGCCGCACCCAGGGCGACCCGCTGCGCCGCGGCCTGGGCCTGGTTCTTGGCCTCGCCGAGCAGGGCGTCGCCACTGGCCCCGACCATGCCACTGACCTGCACGTAGAGCGCGTTGAGGTCGGTGAGCAGACCGTCGATGGCCGCAGGCTGACCTTCGCCGATCTCCACCAAGGTGGCCAGGTCTGCGAAGTGGGCGGTCACCGGGTCCACGGCGTGCGCTGATGGCGTGTCGCTGGCCAGCGGCGCCTCGCCGAGCAGCCCGCCGAGGCGTTGGCGCAGCTGATCGACGCCGGCCTGCTCGGCCTTGTCCTTGACCTTGTCGAGGGTGGTCGGCTGCGACAGGTCGGTCTCATGGGCCACCGCCTGCAGCAACTGCTTCATCGGCGAGGTGGGCCCAGACAACACCCGCAGTACGTCGGCGGCCTGGCCGACGCTGGTGATCGGCACGAAGTCGAGGTCGTCGAGCAAGGCATCCCAGTGGCGGATGTAGTCCTGGTAGTAGAGCTGCTGCACGTCGTCGGCCAGGCGCCTGGCGTCACCCGCCTCGCTGGGCGCGCGGCCCAGCACCCAACGCTCTTCGGCAAGCGTGGTGGCCTGGGCCAGGCTCGCGGCAAGAAACGCCTTGCGATAGCCCTCGACGGTGAACAGCCCGGGCAGTGGCTCGTTCAGCGGCTTGCCATTCTTGAAGCGGAACACCAACGCAGCATCGCGCCCGGCCGCCTCGCTGACGCGGAAGTCGGCGACACCGGTCGGCAGCTTCTGGCGCTTGACCCGGTCGTACACGCGCTGGGCCACGGGCAACTGTTGCAGCTGGCGGCGGGTGTCGTCGATCAAGCGCTGGTCCAGCCGCGCATTCGGCGGGCGCTTGTCGAACAGCGCCGCCAGGTGCAGCTCCAGGGCCTGCCGCAGGTCGGGGGCGAGGTCGCGGGGCAACTGGCGCTCCCAGTCGAGGGTGATCCAGGCCTTGAGGAACTCGGGGTCGTAATGCTCGCCATCCGCCAGCATCAAGTAGGCCTTGAGGCCTTCGTAGAGGTAGTCGGATGGGCCGCCAGCATACAATTGTTCCTCGATTCGCGTGACCAGACGCGGAGCGAAGATGGCGATCAGCAGCTTGCGGTACAGACTCTGCGACTCGCTTTCGAGCATGTCGCCCTGGTACAGGCCCAGGCCCTCGGCCCAGCCGGGCGGATCATCGGCCAAGCCGCGCACGGCGTTGAGCAACGGCAGCACGTCGACCACGTTGCGCTGCGCCGGGCTAAGTTCCTGCACGCTCTTGCCCAGCGGCTGCAGGCGGCTGTCGACGTCGGCGATGTACTGCTGGTTAGCGCGGTAGCTGAAGGTCCACAGGGTGCCGACCAACACCACCAATGCCACGCTCAGGGCCAGGGCGCCGCGGGCGATCCACTTGCGCCGCCGTTCCACCTTGGGGTTGCTGCCGACCAGGCCGCGCTCGGCGAAGGCCACCGCGCTGAACAGCTTCTCGATGAAGTAGCTGCGCCCGCTGCCGCTCTGCCGGGCCAGGTGCGCACGGTCCAGGCCCATGCTCTGCGCCATGCTGCCGATCAGCCGGTCGATGGGGCTGCCTTCCTGGGTGCCGCTGGTGAAGTACACACCGCGCAGCAGCGCACGCGCTTCGAAGGCGTTGGGCTTGAAGATGCCGTCGAGGAACACCTCGAGGTTGCCGCGCAGGGCGGCGAACTGTTGCACGAAGCCGTAGATCAGGTCGCGCCGCGCCGGGTCGCGCTCCTGTTGCAGGCGTTCGACCAGGCGCTCGCCCAGACGCCGTTCGAGCAGGCCGAACTCGTTGCCGAATTGCGCCAACGGGCCGCCGCTCTCCTGCTCGTGGGTATCCAGCGGGAAGGTCATGCCCCACACCTGAGCGCGCTCTTCCTTGCCCAGGTTGTCGAAGAACTCCATGAAGCCCGGCACCAGGTCGAGCTTGGTCAGCATCAGGTACACCGGGAAGCGCACGCCAAGCTGGCTGTACAACTCCTGGATCCGCGCACGGATCGCCGCGGCATGGGCAGCGCGCTCGGCATCGCTGCCCAACAGCAGGTCGGACAGGCTGATGGCGATGAACGCACCGTCGATCGGGCGCCGCGCGCGCTGGCGCTTGAGCAGGTCGAGAAAGCCCAGCCAGGCCGCCTTGTCGACCTGGGCGTGGCTGTCCTGGGTGGTGTAGCGCCCGGCGGTGTCGAGCAGCACGGCCTGGTCGGTGAACCACCAATCGCAGTTGCGCGTGCCACCGACGCCACGGATGGCGCCTTCGCCCAGCTGCGCGGCCAGCGGGAAGTGCAGGCCAGAGTTGACCAGCGCGGTGGTCTTGCCCGAGCCGGGCGGGCCGATGATCACGTACCACGGCAGCTGGTACAGGTTGCGCCGTTCGTCACCGCCGAGGCGGGCTTTTTTCAGCAGCGCCAGGGCTTCGTCCATGCGCTGGCGCAGGGTCGCCAGCTCTTCGGCGGTGGCCACGCTGGCAGGGTCCGGGGCGGTATCCGCGGCCAGGCTTGCCATCACTTCTGCCGCCTGGCGACGGGCCTGGACGATACGCCAGGCGCGGTAGGCAGCCCACGCGGCGAACAGCAGGACGATCAACAGCCAGCGCGGCGCGGGCGGGGCCAGCACTTCGAGCAATGGACCGACGAACCAGATGATCAGGCTCAGGGCGATCAGCCCGAGCAGCGGGATCACCCAGCGAATGACAAAACCGAACAACGCCTTCACTCGACGCCCTCCGCCAGAACGGTGATTTCAACCCGACGATTCTTCGCCCGGCCCTGCGCGGTGGCGTTCGACGCCAGCGGCTCGGTGTCGCTCAGCCCTTGCGCGCTGAAGCGCTCGGGTTGCCCGGTGCGAGCGACGAGGATGGCCTTGACCTCTTCGGCGCGCGCCTGCGACAGCGCCCAGTTGGACGGGAAGCGCAGCGTGGCGATGCGCTGGTTGTCGCTGTGGCCGCTGACCCGGACGTCGCCCTTGACCTTGGCCACGGCCTCGGCGATGCGCAGCATCAGCGGCTGGAAGTCGCCCTTGATGCTGGCGCTGGCACTGGCGAACAGCTCATCGCCACGGATGGTCACCACCGAGCGATCCACCGCGTCCTCCACGGCGACCCGACCGGCCTTGATGTCCTCGGCGAGGAACCCAGCCAGGCGCGGGCGCTCCACCGGCTTGGGCTGCACTACCGGGCGGTCCATGGCCTGCACCGGGATTTCGCCCAGCGCGTGGATACCGCGGAACACCGGCTCGGCGTCGGCGGCCAGCTTCAGGCGCAGGCCGAACAGCACCAGCAGCAGCAACGCCATGGCCACCGCCAGGCCGACCCAGGGCGGCACGAACTGAGCCAGGCGATCGCGGCTCACGGTCACCCCGCGCCAGTGCGGCGACAGTTCACGCTCGCGCTCGCCACGGGCGCCGCGGATGGCCGCAGCAGTGCGCTCGCGCAGGGCTTCGAGCTGGGCACGGCCATCGTTCATGACCCGGTAGCGGCCTTCGAAGCCAAGGCTGGTGCACAGGTACAGCAGCTCCAGCAGGTCGAGGCGTTCGCGCGGGCTCTGCAGGCAGTGCTCCATCAGCTGGAACACCTTCTCGCCGCCCCAGGCCTCGTTGTGCACGGTGATCAGCAGGCTCTGCCGGCCCCAGTCGCTGGCACTGCCCCACGGCGTGCTGAGCACCGCCTCGTCCAGCGCGGTGCACAACGCGTAGCGCGCCAGCAGCACCTCGTTGCGGGCCACCCCGGCGGCTTCGGCGCGCTCCTCGAACTGGCGCAGATAAGCCAGCAGCTGCGCCCGCAGGCTGGCCGGCGCCGGGTGAGCGATGGTGTTGCGCAGACGGGTGAGCAAGGCCAGCAGTGGCCCGGCGGCCTGCTCCAGCGGGTTGAGGCCCACGCCCTGCCCAGCTGCCAACGGCTCGGCAGGCACCTGCAGGGGGGCGGGCGGCACCGCCTGCGCGGCGGCAGGCTGCGGGGCACGGCCACCGGGGCGCGGCATGAACTGGGTGCGGTCGTTGGCCTGCGGATCGTCCGGATGCATCGCGGCTTATCCTCGAATGGCCCAGAAGGCCAGGCTCAGGCCGGGGAACTCACCGGCAACGTAGAAGGCGAAGCCACCGGAGTGCTGCAGCTGCTTCCAGTGCTCGCTGCCGCGGTCGAGCTCGAAATAGGTGGAGCCGGCGTGGAACGGGATCTGCCGTGGCGCCACTGGCAGCGGCAGCAGGCCGATGCCTGGCAGTTGCAGGTTGACCAGATCGCGGATGTGCTCCACCGAGCCGATCTTGCTCTGCTGGCCGAAACGGCTGCGCAGGGTCTCGCTGGGCACGTCGGCGCGCACCACCAGGATGAAACTGGCGCTGTCGAGCAGGCTGCGATCGGCGAGCATGCCGACGTGGATGCCATAGGCCTTCTCGACGATGGGAATGGCCACGGCCTTGCTGTCGATCAGTGTCGACAGGGCCTCGCGCAGCGCCGCCATGACCGGGGCGAAGGTCGCCGCCAGGTCGTCGTGCTGGTACACCGGGAAACTGTGCGGGCGGCGGCCGTCACGGGTGAAGGTGGCGAACTCGCCGGCCAGGGCCACCAGTTCGCTGTACAGGCGTTCGGGGTGCAACGGGCTCAGCTGGTTGAGGTGTTCGACCAGCGGCTGGGCGCGGTTGACCAGTTGCAGCAGCATGAAGTCGGCGATCTCCGAGGCGCCGCCATTGGCCGAGGCCACCACCCGCCCGGCCAGGGCTTCGCCACGCTGGTGCAGCAGGCCCAGCAGCTCGCCGCAGAAGCTCGACAACGGCTGGCTGGCCGCCACGTCGAGCACCGGTGGGATATAGCTGTCGTCGACCACCAGGGCGCGGTCGGCACGTTTTTCGCGAATGCGCAGCATGCCCAGCGTGGCGTGGTCGCTCAGGCCGTCTTCGCTGCGCAGCAGGCGCAGGGCACGGCTGCCGAGCGCCAGCGGGGCACGGTTCTCGAACGGTGCGTTGTCGTCGCGCACCTCGCTCACCCGGCTGATGTAGCGGGCGCCAGCGCTGGCCTCGCCTTCGTCGACCGTATCGCGGGCGCCGGCGCGCTTGAGCGGCAGGCCCAGGTGGATCACTGCGTCACGCAGCTCGTCGGGCACCTCCAGCGGAGCCGGCGCCAGGTCGTCGCGCGGGATGTCGAACGGCGTGCCGTCGGGCAGCAGGCCACGGGCGCGGAGGATCGCCAACTTGCCCTGGGCGAGCTGGCCCTGGTCGAGCAGCAGCTCGGAAAAACCCCAGGCGGCAGCGCTCAGCGGGCGGCTGCGGGCGTCGACGAAGTGCTCCAGGTAGCGGTCATGCTGTTGGAAGTGCTGGGTCGTGATGAACATGCCTTCCGACCAGACCACGCGATTGTTCCAGGACATGGGGACTCCGATTGCCTAGTGGGCAGGCACAGGTTGTGGGGTGGCCACGGCGCTGCGCACGGCGCGCACATCGAGGCTGATCTGATAGTCACGCGGCGGCACCGACAGCACGCTGCGCCACTGGGCCTGGTCGACTTCGCGATAGCCGACCACCAGGCCGAGCTGGCGGGTGGCCGGGTCCAATGGGCGTTCGAGGCGCAGCTGCGCGCCGGGCTGCAACAGCACTTCGTCCTGGTCGATGAGGTCGGCGCCGAGGGTCGCCTGGGCGCGGTCGGCCAGGGCGAAGTAATCGGCGCGGGCGAAGGCGGCGGCGTTCTTCAGCTCGTACAGGCGCACCCGCACCGGCGCGGGTGTGCCGTCAGCACCAGGGTTGAGCCCGGCGGCGGCGCTGAAATACAGGGTCACGCCCGCGTCGTCGGCGGGTGGAGGCTCGGGCGTGTCCTTGCTGCAGGCGCTGAGCAGTACCAGGGCCAGTGCTGCGATCAGGGGTGTTGCTCTCATCCTTGTCCTCATGACGTACCGTGGTCTTCCTGGGCTCGCTCAACTGCGTTGCAATCGGTGGTTGTGGGCCTCGTAGGCGCGGCTGAACTCGCGGCCGAAAAGGTCTTGGAAGTCGTCCTCGGCCTCCCGGGAAATCTGCCCGTAGAGCTCGGTGAACTGCTGCCAGCAATGCGCCTGGCGCGAGCCGCCGAACAGCTTGGCCAGCCCGGCGGCAGGCGCCAGGCGCTGCTCCAGGCGGGCCGGCTCGAAGCGCGCGAGCAGGTGCTTGATGGCGGCCTCCACGCCGGCCATCACGGCCAGCTGGTGGGCACGCACATCGTCGAAGCTGTCCCGCACGGCCTGGTCCGGCGCCAGGAACGCCTGGTTACCGTGACGCAACAGCAACAGCAGCGCCTCGTCGGCATTGGGGGCGAACTTCAGCGGGTTGTTCTGCACCGGGGCGATGGTGGTCTGCTGCATGCGGAACTCACCCTTGAGGCTGCTGCGTGCACGCAGCACATCGATCAGGCCTTCGACCATCAGCCGGTAACTGCGGCCGATGGCTTCCATCTGTGCGGCGGCATCGGCGACATCGATGCGCAGGTGCTCGACACCGGCACCACGCAGGAACGCCTGGAGCAGTTCATCGCTGCCCGTGGCCGCGGCCGGTGCTGGCGGAGCCACAGGTACAGGTGCAGCAGTCTCGGCCGGCACCAGGGGCGGCAAAATCGATTCTGGGGCGGGTGCTGCGGGTGGCTCTGCCGGTGCCGGCACCGGCATCGCGGCTGGCGGCGTGTCGAACAAGTTCCAGTCTTCCGGAATCACCCCGGGCGCAGCGGCTGCGGCCACCGGTGCCGGCAGTTCTGGTGGCGGCTCTGGTGGCAATACGGGGGTCGGCGGGCGAAAATCATGTTGCTGGGCCGGCACATGGTCGGGCTGGCTGATCGGCGCAACGCTCGAAGGGCCGAGAAAATCGAACAGGTCGGGCAGCGTATCGTGGCTCGATGCCCCGTGCAGGAACGCCGCCGGCGCGCCGGAAATCGGCGGGCTGGCCACGACCGGCGCCGCCCCCTGGTTGGCCATCAGCGCCTCGAAACTGTGCATCTCGGGCGCGCCGCCAACACTGCTGGACAGGCCGGCGTCGATCCGAGCCTGGATCTCGTACTCGCCTATTCGGATAACTTCGCCATCCATCAGTGGCTCGCTGTTGCCGCGGCGCAGGCGCACACCCGCGTGAACTAATTCCACACCATTGGTACTGCTATCGGTCAAGTAATAGCGCCCATCCTTGAACTGGATCACACAATGCCTGGACGAAACCAGCCGCTCCGGATCAGGAAGTACCCAATCATTATCCGCCGCACGCCCAACAGTGATGGCACCGGTTTCCAGCAACTTCTCCGAGCATTGCCCGGGAGTAATCTTGTGATAACTGGTGATAGTCAGGCAAAGTGCCATCACGCCTCCTTGCATATATGTGAAACGCAAAGCCATTCATTTGAATAGTTTCGACCAAGCATTCAAATGAGTGCTGAACCTCTTGATTTCAAAGGCCTTCACGCTAAATACCGAATAACGGACCAGGCATTTAACCCTAGGATCGAGGCACTTTGATGGCAGCCGACAAATGGTACAGGATAGCTGCCAACCCGGTCACAATGGCCACTCAGGGCGCGTAGCTTACCTTGACACTCGCGAACAAATAAACCATAAATGCGCAACTTCGAAGTACCAAAACGATATCACACTGATATCACCCAGGTACTCTTTGCCAAGTTTGTGCGCTGGTTCACACTTGTAACTTCGCACGCGAAAACGCCCCACCACGGGCCGATATGGAGATCGATTTCTGGTGAACTCATCGCAGTTGCTCGCCGCTGTTTCAGCTGATTTCCCCTGCGGCGATGACCTCGAATACGACGCCGATTTCCTGCAGCTGGAACGCGATGCCCAGGGCCGCCCCGAGCGCGTGATGGGCGACGCCATCCAGCCTGCCGAACCACCCCAATGGCGCGATATCGAACAGGCCTGCACCACCCTGCTGCAACGCAGCAAGGACCTGCGCATCACCCATTTTCTGCTCCAGGCCAACCTCGCCCTGCACGGCTTGCCGGGCCTGGCCGCCAGCCTCGAACTGATTCGCGACTTGCTCGCCGAGTACTGGCTGTACCTGCACCCGCAACTGGACGCCGCCGACGACAACGACCCCACGGTACGGGTCAACGCCCTCGCTGGCCTGACCTGCGAGCGCAACATCGGCCTGCTGCGCGACGCCGTGCTGGTGCGCTCGCGCGCCTTTGGTCCGGTCACCTTGCGTGCCGCCCTGCACGCGGCCGGCGTGCAGCACTTCGCCAGCGAACAGCTGAGCGCCGAGGAACTGGCTGCCGCCCTGCGTGATGCCGACGACGAGCAGTTGCAGCAATGCCATCAGGCTCTGCAACTGGCCCGCGAGGCCGTGGATGCCATCGAGAACCGGGTCAATGACCAGGTCGGCTCGGCCAGCGGGGTCGACCTGTCGCCCCTGAGCCAGCCGTTACGCCAGGTGCAGCAGGTGCTGGCCGACTACGGCCCGGCCGGAGCCGCCCCTGCACTGGAGCCCGACGAGACGGCGACCAGCGCCAGCGAGAGCGACCTGCCCGCCGCAGTCAGCCCCAGCCCACGGCCTGCCGCACGCCCTGGCGAAATCAGCAGCCGCGAAGACGTGCAGCAGAGCCTCGACCGCCTGCTGCAGTACTACGCCCGCCACGAGCCCTCGAGCCCGTTGCCCGTGCTGCTGCACCGGGCGAAGAAGCTGGTCAACGCCGATTTCGCAAGCATCGTCCGCGACCTGATCCCCGATGGCTGGTCGCAATTCGAGAACCTGCGCGGCCGCGAGGACGACTGACGTCATCGCGCCGCATCAATACCGACGCCCGCAACGAACAGCGCCGCCGTACCGGCGACCAGGAGGAACAACGTGGCGAAAGACAGCTCCCAGAAATTCATCGCGCGCAACCGCGCGCCGCGGGTGCAGATCGAATATGACGTCGAACTCTACGGCGCCGAGAAGAAGGTCCAGTTGCCGTTCGTCATGGGCGTGCTCTCCGACCTCGCCGGCAAGCCGGCCGAGCCGCTGCCTGCAGTGGAGGACCGCAAGTTCCTGGAAATCGACGTCGACAACTTCGACTCGCGCCTGAAGGCGATGAAGCCACGCGTGGCCTTCAACGTGCCCAACGAGCTGACCGGCGAAGGCAACCTGAGCCTGGACATCACCTTCGAGAGCATGGACGACTTCAGCCCGGCCGCCGTGGCGCGCAAGGTCGATGCCCTCAACCAACTGCTCGAAGCCCGCACCCAGCTGGCCAACCTGCTGACCTACATGGACGGCAAGACCGGTGCCGAGGACATCATCCTCAAGGCCATCAAGGACCCGGCCCTGCTCCAGGCCCTGGCCAGCGCGCCGAAACCCGCCGACAACGAGCCCAAGGCCTGAGGAGACAGCCCATGAACGATCCATTGCGCGACGCCCAGGCCCAACAGGCCGCCGCCACCCAGGACCCGAGCGAATTCGCAAGCCTGCTGCTGCAGGAGTTCAAGCCCAAGACCGAGCGTGCCAAGGAAGCGGTGGAAAGCGCCGTGCGCACCCTGGCCGAGCAAGCCCTGGCGCAGACCAACCTGGTCTCCAACGATGCCATCGGTTCGATCGAGCAGATCATCGCCGCCATCGACGCCAAGCTCACCGCCCAGGTCAACCAGATCATCCACCACGATGACTTCCAGCAGCTGGAAAGCGCCTGGCGTGGCCTGCACTACCTGGTCAACAACACCGAGAGCGACGAGCAGCTGAAGATCCGCGTGCTCAACGTATCGAAGACCGACCTGCACCGCACCCTGAAGAAATTCAAGGGCACCGCCTGGGACCAGAGCCCGATCTTCAAGAAGCTGTACGAGGAAGAGTACGGCCAGTTCGGCGGCGAGCCCTATGGCTGCCTGGTCGGCGACTACTACTTCGACCAGTCGCCACAGAACGTCGAGCTGCTGGGCGAAATGTCGAAGATCTGCGCCTCGATGCACGCGCCGTTCATCTCCGCCGCCTCGCCGACCGTTTTGGGCATGGGCTCGTGGCAGGAACTGAGCAACCCGCGCGACCTGACCAAGATCTTCACCACCCCGGAGTACGCCGGCTGGCGTTCGCTGCGTGAGTCGGAAGACGCGCGCTACATCGGCCTGACCATGCCACGCTTCCTGGCGCGCCTGCCCTACGGCGCCAAGACCGACCCGGTCGAAGCCTTCGCCTTCGAGGAAGACACCGACGGCGCCGACAGCAGCAAGTACACCTGGGCCAACGCCGCCTACGCCATGGCAGTGAACATCAACCGTTCGTTCAAGTACTACGGCTGGTGCTCGCGCATCCGCGGCGTGGAATCGGGTGGCGAAGTGCAGGGGCTGCCGGCGCACACCTTCCCCACCGACGACGGTGGCGTGGACATGAAGTGCCCGACCGAGATCGCCATTTCCGACCGCCGCGAAGCGGAACTGGCCAAGAACGGCTTCATGCCGCTGCTGCACAAGAAGAACACCGACTTCGCCGCCTTCATCGGCGCCCAGTCGCTGCAGAAGCCGGCCGAGTACGACGACCCGGACGCCAGCGCCAACGCCAACCTGGCCGCGCGCCTGCCGTACCTGTTCGCCACCTGCCGCTTCGCCCACTACCTCAAGTGCATCGTTCGCGACAAGATCGGCTCGTTCAAGGAAAAGGACGAGATGCAGCGCTGGCTGCAGGACTGGATCCTCAACTACGTCGACGGCGACCCGGCGCACTCCACCGAGACCACCAAGGCCCAGCACCCGCTGGCAGCGGCCGAGGTGGTGGTCGAGGACGTCGAAGGCAACCCGGGTTACTACAACTCGCGCTTCTACCTGCGCCCGCACTACCAGCTCGAAGGGCTGACCGTATCGCTGCGCCTGGTATCGAAGCTGCCTTCGGCCAAAGGGGCCTGAGCCCCTCCCCTGCAAACCGTTAAACGACACGCAATTCCGAGGACGACATGGCTGTAGATATCTTCATCAAGATCGGCGACATCAAGGGCGAGTCCAACGACAAGGCTCACAAGGACGAGATCGACGTGCTCAACTGGAGCTGGGGCATGTCCCAGTCCGGCAACATGCACATGGGCAGCGGCGGCGGTTCGGGCAAGGTCAACATCCAGGACCTGTCGATCACCAAGTACATCGACAAGTCCAGCCCCAACCTGATGGCCCACTGCTCCAGCGGCAAGCACATCGACAAGGTCAAGCTGACCGTGCGCAAGGCCGGTGGTGAAAGCCAGGTCGAGTACCTGATCATCAACCTCGAAGAGGTGCTGATCAGCTCGCTGAGCACCGGCGGCTCGGGCAGCGACGACCGCCTGACCGAGAACGTGACCCTGAACTTTGCCAAGGTCACCGTCGACTACCAACCGCAGAAGGCCGATGGCAGCAAGGAAGGCGGCCCGATCAAGTACGGCTGGAACATCCGTTCCAACGTCAAGATCTGACGCACCCGGCCCTGTGGGATATCTCCTGCCGATTGCGGTTCCTGTGGGAGCGGGCTTGCCCGCGAACACCGGCACCGCCGGTGCCATCCACCGCGTCGGCTGGTTCGCGGGCAAGCCCGCTCCCACAGGTCCAGCGACCTCCTGAGAGAACCCTGAAGTGGTAGCCGAAATCGCCACCCGCGACCGCCTGCAGCCTTCGCTGCTCGACCGCCTGACCGACGACGACCCGGGCAACCCGCAGGAAGCCGCCGACAAGCGCGTGCTCGGCCTGCAACAGCTCAAGGCGTCGGTGCTGCGCGACCTGGCGTGGCTGCTCAACACCACTTCGCTGCTGGACGCCAGCCAGACCCTCGACACCCCCGCCGGCGCCTCGGTGGTCAACTATGGCCTGCCTGCCCTGGCCGGCAACAGCGCCTCGAACCTCGACCTCAACGTGCTGGAGCGCATCATTCACCAGGCCATCGTCACCTACGAGCCACGCATCCTCGCCCACACCCTGAAGGTGCGCGCCCAGGCCGCGCCCGGGCAGATGAACGCCAACGCCCTGAGCTTCGAGATCGAAGGCGACCTGTGGGCCCAGCCCGCGGCCTTGCCGCTGCTGCTGCAGACCGACGTCGACCTGGAGTCCGGACATGTCAGCGTGGCCCCGGCCGACCGCAGGAGGCGTGCATGAACCCGCGCCTGCTGGAGCTGTACAACCAGGAACTGCAGCATATCCGCGAGGGTGCCGCCGAGTTCGCCAAGGAATATCCGAAGATCGCCGGGCGCCTGACGCTGTCCGGGATCGAATGCGCCGACCCCTACGTCGAGCGCCTGCTCGAAGGCTTCGCCTACCTCACCGCGCGCGTGCAGCTCAAACTCGACGCCGAGTACCCGACCTTCACCCACAACCTGCTGGAAATCGCCTACCCGCACTACCTGGCGCCGACCCCGTCGATGACCGTGGTGCAATTGCAGACCGACCCCGACGAGGGATCGCTGGCGGCCGGTTTCCCGCTGCCACGCGGCAGCGTGCTGCGCGCCAACCTCGGTCGCAATTCGCAGACCCCGTGCGAGTTCCGCAGCACCCAGGCGGTCACCCTGTGGCCGCTGCAAGTAGCCCGGGCCGAGTACTTCGGCAACCCCGGCGCCGTGCTCGGGCGCCTGGCCAGCAGTGTGCCACAGGCCCGCGCCGGGCTGCGCCTGACCCTGCGCAGCGGCGCCGAGGTACCGTTCGCCAGCCTGGCGCTGAGCAACCTGCCGCTGTACCTGAACGGCGCTGACGAAACCCCATTCCGCCTTTACGAGCAACTGCTGGGCTGCGCCTGCGCGGTGTTCGTGCGCGAGCCCGGGGCCGACTGGGTCGAACGCATCCCCGTCGAGGACGCCCTGCGCCCCTGCGGCTTCGATGACGGCGAGGCGGCGTTGCCGGTGGTACCCCAGGCCTTTCAGGGTTACCGCCTGCTGCAGGAATACTTCGCCCTGCCGCAGCGCTTCCTGTTCGTCGACTTCGCCGGCCTTGCGCGCGCGGTGCAGCGCTGCAACGGCCAGGAGCTGGAAGTGCTGGTGTTGTTCGAACGCTTCGAGCAGAGCCTGGAAAGCAGCGTCGGCGCCAGCCAGTTCGTGCCGTTCTGCACGCCGGCGATCAACCTGTTCCCGCGCCGGGTCGACCGCCTGCACCTGACCGACCGCGTGCATGAACACCATGTGATCGCCGACCGCACCCGGCCCACCGATTTCGAGATCCACTCGCTGCAGCGGGTCACCGGCCACGGCACCGGCCCCGACCAGGAATTCCTGCCGTTCTACGCCGTGCGCGACCCGTCGCGCTATGGCCGCGACCAGGCCTACTACATCGTGCGCCGCGAGCCGCGGGTACTGTCCAGCGAACAGCGGCGCAACGGCACCCGTTCCAGCTACATGGGCAGCGAGACCTTCGTCAGCCTGGTCGATGGCCAGCAGGCGCCGTACCGCCACGACCTGCGCCAGCTGGGCGTCAGCGCCCTGTGCAGCAACCGCGACCTGCCGTTGTTCATGAACGTCGGTGACGGGCGCAGCGACTTCAGCCTGGCCGACAGCGCCCCGGTCGCTGGCGTGCGCTGCCTCGCCGGGCCGAGCCGGCCCAAGGCCAGCCACGCCCACGACAACCGTGCCTGGCGCCTGATCAGCCAGCTGTCGCTGAACTACCTGTCACTGGCCGAGCAAGGCCAGGGCGCCGCTGCGCTGCGCGAACTGCTGCGCCTGTACGGCGACCCGCACGACAGTGCCCTGAACCTGCAGATCGACGGCCTGCGCGAGGTCAGCAGCAAGCCCTGCACCCGGCGCCTGCCGATGCCCGGGCCGATCGTCTTCGGCCGTGGCCTGGAGATCACCCTGACCTTCGACGAAAACGCCTTCCGTGGCACCGGCGTGTTCCTGCTCGGGGCCGTGTTCGAGCGTTTCCTGACCCGCTACGTGTCGATCAACAGCTTCACCGAAACCGTGCTGCGCACCAGCGAACGTGGCGAGATCATGCGCTGGACCGCCAAGCCCGGGCGCAGGCCGATCCTGTGAGCACGCTGGAGGCCATGCAGGCCGAGCCCTGGGAGTACGACTTCTTCCAGGCCCTGCGCCGTCTCGAGGCGGAAAACCCCGCGCTGCCGCGCTTCGGCCACTCGCTGCGCCTGGCCGACGAGCCGGTACGCCTGGGCCAACGCCTGGACTGCGGCTTCGCCCCGGCGACCTTGGCCTCGGTCAGCGCGGCCGACCACCGGCCGGCGCGTCTGGAGCAGTTCTTCTTCGGCCTCGGCGGCCCCAACGGCCCGCTGCCGCTGCACCTGACCGAGTACATGCGCGAGCGCCAGCGCAACCACGGCGACTCGACCAGCAAGGCCTTCCTCGACGTCTTCCACCACCGCCTGCTGAGCCTGTTCTACCGGGCCTGGGCGGAGGCGCGGCCAACCGTCAGCCACGACCGCCCCGGCGATGACTACTGGGCTGCACGCCTGGCGGCGCTGAGCGGCCGTGGCCAACCCGAATTGCAGGGCCACGGCCCGCTGGCCGATACCGCCAAGCTGCACTGGTCCGGCCACCTGAGCGCGCAGACCCGCTACCCCGATGGCCTGTGCAGCATCCTGGCCGGTTACTTCGGCGTGCCGGTGACACTGGAGGAATACGTCGGCCAGTGGCTCGAGCTGCCCGAGCGCAGCCAGCTCGGCGTGCGGGCCAATCGCCTGGGCGTGGACCTGTGCCTGGGCCGCTACGCCTGGGACCGCCAGCACAAGTTCCGGCTGTGCCTCGGCCCGCTCAGCCTCGAGCAGTACCACGCCCTGCTGCCCGGTGGGCAGGCCTTCGGCGAGCTGACCGCCTGGGTGGCCGAGTACCTGGGCCAGGAGCTGGACTGGGACCTCAACCTGATACTCGCGCAGGACCAGGTGCCCGCGCTGCAACTCAATGCCGGCCAACGCCTGGGTTTCGATACCTGGCTAGGCCACCCCTCGCACGATGCACGCGACCTCAAGCTGGCCCGGTATTACGCCGAGCAGTCGAGCGCCGCCCCAACAAGGAACCAGGACCATGGGTGAAATCAGCCGCGCCGCGCTGTTCGGCAAACTCAACAGCGTCGCCTACAAGGCCATCGAGGCCGCCACGGTGTTCTGCAAGCTACGGGGCAACCCCTATGTCGAGCTGGTGCACTGGCTGCACCAACTGCTGCAATTGCCGGACAGCGACCTGCACCGCATCGTGCGCCAGTTCGATGTCGAGCCGGCGCGCCTGGCACGCGACCTGACCGATGCCCTGGACCGCCTACCGCGCGGCTCGACCTCGATCACCGACCTGTCCTCGCAGGTGGAGGAAGCGGTCGAGCGCGGCTGGGTGTACGGCAGCCTGATGTTCGGCGAAAGCCAGGTGCGCACCGGCTACCTGCTGGTCGGCATCCTCAAGACGCCGAGCCTGCGCAATGCCCTGCTGGGCTTGTCGAGCGAATTCGCCAAGCTGAAGATCGAGGCCTTGAGCGAGCGCTTCGACGAATACGTCGGCGACTCGCCGGAAAACCACCTGGCCGCTACCGATGGCTTCAGCGCCGGCGTGCCAGGTGAAGCCAGCGGCGCCGTGGCCCCGGCGGCGATGGGCAAGCAGGAGGCGCTGCAGCGCTTCACCGTCGACCTCACCGAGCAGGCCCGCAGCGGCAAGCTCGACCCTATCGTCGGCCGCGACGAGGAGATCCGCCAACTGGTCGATATCCTCATGCGCCGCCGACAGAACAACCCCATCCTCACCGGCGAGGCTGGCGTCGGCAAGACCGCGGTGGTCGAAGGCTTCGCCTTGCGCATCGTCGCCGGTGACGTGCCACCGGCGCTCAAGGACGTCGAGCTGCGCAGCCTGGACGTCGGCCTGCTGCAGGCCGGCGCGAGCATGAAGGGCGAGTTCGAACAGCGCTTGCGCCAGGTGATCGAGGACGTGCAGGCCTCGCCCAAGCCGATCATCCTGTTCATCGACGAAGCCCATACCCTGGTCGGTGCTGGTGGCGCCGCCGGCACTGGCGATGCGGCCAATCTGCTCAAGCCGGCCCTGGCCCGTGGCAGCCTGCGCACGGTGGCAGCGACCACCTGGGCCGAGTACAAGAAGCACATCGAGAAGGACCCGGCGCTGACCCGGCGCTTCCAAGTGGTGCAGGTGGACGAGCCGAGCGAGGCCAAGGCGCTGCTGATGATGCGTGGCGTGGCCTCGACCATGGAAGCCCACCACCAGGTGCAGATTCTCGACGAAGCGCTGGAAGCCGCGGTGAAACTGTCGCACCGCTACATTCCGGCGCGCCAGCTGCCGGACAAGTCGGTGAGCCTGCTCGACACCGCCTGCGCCCGCGTGGCCATCAGCCTGCACGCGGTGCCGGCCGAGGTCGACGACAGCCGCCGCCGCATCGAGGCGCTGGAAGTGGAGCTGGCGATCATCGCCCGCGAAGCGGCCATTGGCGTAGCCACCGGGCAGCGCCAGGCCCAGGCCGACACGCAACTGGCCGAGGAACGCCAACGCCTGGCCGGGCTGGAAAGCCGCTGGGCCGAAGAGAAGGCCCTGGTCGACCAACTGCTGGCGACCCGCGCCCAACTGCGCGAGCAGGTGGGCGTGGTGGATCAGGAGAGCGAGGTGCAAGGCAGCCACGAACTGCGTGAAACCCTGGTCGGCCTGCAAGCGCGCCTGAGCGCCCTGCAAGGCGAAAGCCCGCTGATCCTGCCGACCGTGGACTACCAGGCGGTGGCTTCGGTGGTGGCCGACTGGACCGGCATCCCGGTCGGGCGCATGGCGCGCAACGAGATCGAGACCGTGCTCAACCTCGACAGCCACCTGGCCAAGCGCATCATCGGCCAGGACCACGCGCTGGAGATGATCGCCAAGCGCATCCAGACCTCGCGCGCTGGCCTCGACAACCCGAACAAGCCGATCGGCGTGTTCATGCTCGCCGGCACCTCGGGCGTGGGCAAGACCGAGACCGCCCTGGCCCTGGCCGAGGCGCTGTACGGCGGTGAACAGAACCTGATCACCATCAACATGAGCGAGTTCCAGGAAGCCCACACCGTCTCTACCCTCAAGGGCGCGCCACCCGGCTACGTCGGCTACGGCGAAGGCGGTGTGCTGACCGAAGCGGTGCGCCGCCGGCCGTACAGCGTGGTGTTGCTCGACGAGGTGGAAAAAGCCCACCCGGACGTGCACGAGATCTTCTTCCAGGTGTTCGACAAGGGCGTGATGGAGGACGGCGAAGGCCGCCAGATCGATTTTCGCAACACCCTGATCCTGCTCACCACCAACGCTGGCACCGAATTGATCGCCCGCACCTGCAACGACCCCCAGGCCCTGCCCGACCCGGACGCGGTGGCCAGCGCGCTGCGCCAGCCGCTGCTGGAGATCTTCCCACCGGCGCTGCTCGGGCGCCTGGTGACCATCCCCTACTACCCGCTCAGCGACGCCATGCTCAAGGCCATCACCCGCCTGCAACTGGAGCGCATCCGCAAGCGCGTGGAGAGCACGCACAAGGTCGGCTTCAGCTTCGACGAGGGCGTGGTCGAGCTGATCGTCTCGCGCTGCACCGAGACCGAGAGCGGTGGCCGCATGATCGACACGATCCTCACCAACGGCCTGCTGCCGGACATGAGCCGCGAGTTCCTCACCCGCCTGCTCGAAGGCCAGCCGCTGGCCAGTGTCCGCATCAGCCGCCGCGACAACGACTTGCACTATGACTTCGGCGCCGCCGACTGACAGGATCGACCATGCTGTTCACGCAGTTCACGCGCCTGGCGCAGATCAACAGCCCGCTGGGGCCAGACAAGCTGATCCTTGCCGAGATGGGTGGCAGCGACGAGCTCGGCCGGCCGTTCGACTACGAACTGCGGCTGACCAGCGACGACCCGGCCATCGATCTCAACGCCTTGCTGGGCAAGCCGATGTGCCTGAGCGTGCAACAGAGCCTGGGTACCTTGCGGCACTTTCACGGCATCGTCGCGCGCTGCAGCCAGTCGGTGGACCAGGGCCAGTTCGCCAGCTACCGGGTCACCCTGCGCCCATGGCTGTGGCTACTCACCCGCACCAGCGACTGCCGCATCTTCCAGCACCTGAGCGCACCGCAGATCATCAAGCAGGTGTTCCGCGACCTGGGGTTCTCGGACTTCGAGGATGCCTTGAGCCGCAGCTATCGCGAGCGCGAATACTGCGTGCAGTACCGCGAGACCAGCTTCGATTTCGTCAGCCGGCTGATGGAGGAAGAAGGCATCTACTACTTCTTCCGACATGAGCAGGAGCGGCATGTGTTGGTGCTGGCCGATGCCTATGGCGCCCACCTGCAGGCGCCGGGCTACGAGAGCGTGCCGTTCTACCCGCCGGACGGGCAGCACCGCGAGCGCGACCACATCAACGACTGGCACCTGGCCCAGGAGGTCCAGCCCGGTTCGCTGGAACTCAACGACTACGACTTCCAGCGCCCCAGCGCGCGCATCGACGTGCGCTCGGCCATGCCGCGCCCGCACCAGGCCGGCGACTACCCGCTGTACGACTACCCAGGGGCCTACGCGCAGAGCCAGGACGGCGAACATTACGCGCGCACCCGCCTGGAGGCGCTGCAGAGCCTGCACGAGCGGGTCGAGCTGCGCGGCAACGCCCGCGGCCTTGGCAGCGGCCACCTGTTCAGCCTCAGCGGCTTCAGCCGCCAGGACCAGAACCGTGAGTACCTGATCGTCGCGGCCCGCTATTACGTGCACCAGGAGCGTCTGGAAAGCGGCACCGGCAGCAGCGACGCGCAGTTCGAGAGCAACCTCAGTTGCATCGACGCGCAACAAACCTTCCGCCCCGAGGGCAGCACCGTGCGGCCGATCGTCAAGGGGCCGCAGACGGCAGTGGTGGTCGGCCCGGCTGGCGAAGAGATCTGGACCGACCAGTACGGCCGGGTCAAGGTGCACTTCCACTGGGACCGCCACGACCAGTCCAACGAGAACAGCTCGTGCTGGATCCGCGTGTCGCAGGCCTGGGCCGGCAAGAACTGGGGTTCGATGCAGATCCCACGGATCGGCCAGGAAGTGATCGTCAGCTTCCTCGAAGGCGACCCCGACCGGCCGATCATCACCGGCCGGGTCTACAACGCCGAGCAGAGCGTGCCCTACGACCTGCCTGCCAACGCCACCCAAAGCGGCATGAAGAGCCGCTCGAGCAAGGGCGGCAGCCCGGCCAACTTCAATGAAATCCGCATGGAGGACAAGAAAGGGGCCGAGCAGCTGTACGTGCATGCCGAGCGCAACATGGACACCGTGGTCGAGCAGAACGAGACGCTGGCGGTGGGCATCAACCGCAGCCAGACGGTCGGCATGCTCGAGACCATCACCATCGGCCAGGACCGCATTCGCGCCGTGCGCCGCGACGACATGCTGCTGGTCGGCGCCAGCAAGACCGACAGCGTCAGCACCAGCTACCTGATCGAGGTGGGCGAAAACCTGCGCCTGGTCTGCGGCAAGAGCGTGATCGAGCTCAATGCCAGCGGGCAGATCAACATCAGCTGCGAGCAGTTCAGCTTCCATGCCAAGCAGGACGGCGAGATCAACACCGACGGCACCCTCGACCTCAACGTCGGCAGCGGCGCGCAGACCGCGCCCGACAAGCAGGGTGTGAAAAAGACCATCGACGACTCGGTGAAGGCGATCTTCTCCGGCTCCGACCAGTAACGAGACCTCCCATGAGTTATCGCGTCAACGAATTCCGCCTGGCCCTGCCCGATGCCGCCGTGCAGGACAGCAGCATCAACATCCTGCGTTTCGAGGCGCTGGCCACCTCGCTGATCGTCAGCCGCAGCCTGCTGGCCGAGGGCGAGACCTTGCAGAGCAATTTCGACGGCCAGTTGCAGCGCCTGCAGCAGCAGGTCAAGGACCTGCGCCTGCAGCCCGCCCAGGCCACGCAGGTGGGAGCCGGGCCGGTGATCGAGGCCATCGAGCTGAGCAGTCAGTTCAGCAAGGGCCAGGAGAAGGTCTACCAATACCAACTGGCCCTGGTGCTGCCCGGCACGCGCAAGATGTTCGCCCTGAGCTACGTCAAGGCCAGCCCCTTGGGCGCCGCCGAAGCTGCGCACTGGGCCGCCATCAAGCAGTCGCTCGACTTCGACAACCTCGGCTGACCCAGCGCCATGTCCGACGCCTTGTGGGCCGCGCGCGAAGGCGACGCGCTGATGCACACCTCGATGCTCGCCGACATCGTCGGCGGTGTGCTGGAGATTGCCGCCACCGTGGCCATCGGCGCCCTGGCCACCGCTGCGGTGGCTGCGGCTTTCGGCCTGACCGTGGCCACCGGTGGGCTGGGCTGCTTCGTGCTCGGCGCGGTGGTCGGCCTGGTGGTGGGCGTGGTCATGGCCAAGACCGGGGCCGATACGGGCCTCAGTCGATTATGCGAGGGTATCGGCAACTTCCTGTTCCCGCCCTCGGTGCAGGCGACCATCGCCAGCGGCTCGTCGAATACCAAGACCAACGGCAAGCGCGCCGCCCGCGCCGCCGGCATCGTCACCGGGCCGCCCGCGCCACTGGAGCAGGCCGGCACCGAGGCTGGCGAGGCCAAGGAAGAGACCTTCCTCGACATGGCCAAGGGCTTTTTCTCGCAGCTGTGGCGCCCGACCGTGGCCACGCCTGCGGCCAATACCCAGGAAGCCCCTGACGACAAGATCGCCTGCACCAAGCACCCAGCGATGCCGCCGCAGTACCTGGCCGAGGGCTCCAGCAAGGTGCTGATCAACGGCCACCCGGCCTGCCGCAGCGGCGACCGCAGCACCTGCGAAGCGGTCATCGTCGATGGCGGGCTGGTATCGAACAACGTGCGCATCGGCGGCGAGCCGATCGTGGTGCGCGAGATTCGCAGCGGCAAGACCCCCGGCATCGGCCTTGCGGTGACGGCGTTGATGCTGCTGCGTGGGCGGGGTGGCAAGTTCTACAGCAAGTTTGGTTGCATGCTGGTGGGCGGGGTCAGCAGCTTCGTTACCGGGCAGGTCAGCAGTGCCCTCACCCAAGCCATGGCCGGTTCGCCGAACCCGGTGCATGCCGCGACCGGGGCGAAGATCCTCTGCGCCGAGGATGAGCTCGACTTCACCGTGTCGGCGAGCCTGCCGATGGTCTGGCAACGGTTCTACAACAGCCACGACGAGCGGGTCGATGGCCTGTTCGGCGCTGGCTGGAGCCTGCCCTACGAAGTGTCGGTGCAAATCGAAGCGGGCGATCGCCTGGTGCTGATCGATGAGCAGGCGCGCCGGGTGGACATGGGCGTCATCCCCCTGGGCGATGCGGTGTTCAGCGTCGGTGAAGGGTTGAGCGTGCGCCGCGCACACAACGGCGAACTGCTGACCGAGAGCCGTGAGGGCGAGTATCGCCTGTTCCAGCCGACGCCAGGGCAGCCCGAGCGCCTGCGCCTGAGCCAGGTGGGCGATCGCAACGACAATCGGATCTTCCTCGACTACGACAGCCAGGGCCGTCTGTGCCGATTGCGCGATACCTTTGACCAGGTCCGCGTGACACTCATCTACAGCGACCAGTGGCCCCGACGCGTAAGCCACGTGGACCACCAGGCAGCCGACGGCCACACGCGGCGCCTGGCCAGCTATCGCTACGACGCCAGCGGCGACCTGGCCCAGGTGCTGGACGGCGCAGGGCAAGTGTTGCGCAGCTTCGCCTACGACCCCGCCCGGCGCATGATCGAACATCGTACCGGTAGCGGCCTGCACTGTTTCTACCAATGGGCCGAGCATGACGATGGCTGGCGCGTGGTGCGGCACTGGACCGATGCCGGCGACAGCTACGCCTTCGAGTACGACGTCGCCGCCGGCATCACCCGGGTGACCGATAGCCTGGGCCGCGTAGCCGTACGCCAGTGGAACCAGCAATACCAGATCACCGCCTATACCGATGCACTCGAGCGCACCTGGCGCTTCGAATGGAACGACGAGCGCCAACTGCTGGCGGCGAGCGACCCGATGGGAGGACGTTGGCAATTCTTCTACGACGCGTCGGGCAACCTGGCCGAAACCCTCGACCCGCTGGGACGCAGTGAATCCACCGAGTGGCTGGAGCATTGGTCGCTGCCACGCTGCCAGACCGACCAAGCCGGCCAGCGCTGGGCCTTCGCCTACGACGCGCGCGGCAACTGCATCCGCGAGAGCGACCCGCTGGGCCAGCACACGTACTATCGCCATGACGACCGGGGCAACCCCGTCGAGATCATCGAAGCCAACGGCAGCAGCCGGCAACTGCGTTGGAACGACCTCGGACTGCTGGTGGAACAGAAGGATTGCTCGGGCTACATCACCCGTCTGGGCTACGACCCATTGGGCCACCTGCAATCGATCACCGATGCCCAGGGCGAACGTACCGAATACCGCCATGACGGCAAGGGCCGCTTGCGCAGCGTGACCCTGCCCGATGGCCGCAGCGAGGCGTTCGAGCTCGATGGCAGCGGCCTGTTGCTCCGACACGTCGACACCGCAGGCCACGTCAGCCAGTACCGGCGTAACCGTCGCGGCCAACTTGAGCTGCGCGTCGACCCGCTGGGCCGGCAGGTGCGCTACCAGTACGACGGCTATGGTCGTCTGTTGGCCCTGTACAACGAAAATGGCGAGGCCTACCGTTTCGACTGGGATGCGGGCGACCGCCTGGTCGCCGAGCATGACCTCGACGGTAGCCTGCGGCGCTACCAGTACGACCCGTTGGACAACCTCGGCCAAGTGACCTTCGTGCCCGCGCCGGGCAGCGAGCAGGCGCCGATCATCCATCGAATGGAATACGACGCGGGCAGCCGGCTGCTGACCCGCCATACCGACGATGGACGCACCGACTACAGCAACGACCCGCTCGACAACGTGGTCGCCATTCGGCGTACGACACGCGATGGCCAGGTCGAAGAACTGGGCTTCGCCTTCGATGCGCTCGGCCAGTTGCTCGAAGAGCGCAGCATCGCCGGCAGCGTACAGTACCAATACGACCCGCAGGGCAACCTCACCCGCACCCGAACGCCCGACGGCCGCTGGATCAACCGCCTGTACTACGGCAGCGGCCACCTGCACCAAGTCAATCTCGATGGCCAGGTGGTCTGCGATTTCGAGCGTGACCGCTTGCACCGCGAGACCCTGCGCGTGCAAGGCAACCTGGCCACGCAACGCCAGTACGACCGCGCCGGACGCCTGCGTGCCCTGCTCCGTCGGCCGGCAGCGCAGCCCAGCCAACTGCCGGCGCCAAGCCAGCAGCGCTACCAGTTCGACGCAGCCGATCTGCTGGCGATGCGCGAAGTGCAACACCCCGGCATGGGCTATCTGCAGGCGTTCCAGCATGATGGGAGCGGCCAGGTGCTCGGCCGCCAGGACAGCCCCAGCGGCCAGCGCGAAGCGTTCCGCTACGACCCGGCAGGCAACCTGCTCGACCCGGCGAGCGCGGGCGCAGGCCTGGTCAGGCACAACCGCCTGCTGACCTTCGAGGACAAGCGCTACCGCTACGACGGCTTCGGTCGCCTGGTGGAAAAGCGCAGCCGCCGACGCGGCACCCAGCTGTTCCACTACGACGCCGACCACCGCCTGGTACAGGTGCGTAACCTGCAACCTGGGCGGGAACGCATCGTCGACATGCGCTACGACCCGATGGGCCGGCGTACCGAGAAAATCGAATCGACGCTCGACGGCCAGGTGGTCTGCCGTACTCGTTTCAGCTGGAGCGGCCTGCGATTGCTCGGGGAGCAACGCGATGGCCTGTCGACGCTGTACCTCTATGAAGACGATGGCCACGAACCGCTGGCCCGTGTCGATGGCCAGGGCGCACATCAGCAACTGCGCCATTACCACAACGACCTCAACGGGCTGCCTGAACAACTGACCGACGACCAGGGCCAGGTGCTGTGGTCGGCGCGCTACCTGACTTGGGGCGCCAGCTGGGAGGAACAGCGCACTCCAGAGCTGGTCGAGGATCAGAACCTGCGCTTCCAGGGCCAGTACCTGGACCGCGAAACAGGTTTGCACTACAACCTGTTCCGCTTCTACGACCCGGATATCGGGCGCTTCACCCAGCCTGATCCGATCGGCTTGGCCGGTGGTTTGAACCTGTATGCCTATGCGCCCAACCCATTTACCTGGATCGATCCGTGGGGGTTGCTCAAGGAGGGGGAGACTGCGGGGTATGGTGCCAAAGCGCACCGGGGCGATGGCTTGGAAGCCCATGAGATCCTGCGGAACAAATTCCTCCAGGACATCGGTCTCGCACCGAAAAAACGCCGGATGCGCGGCAACCCATCCATAGCGTTGACGCCCGAGCATCATGATCAGGTACATGCCGCTGAAAACCGCTTGCGCAAAGGGATGGGCATCAAGCACAACCAGATGCTCAAGAGCGGCAGGCTGGAAATTCGCTTGATGTCCAAAGCCATCTACCAATCGCTGGTCAAGGACGGGCATGTCACAATCCAGCAACTCAGAACCGCCCGGCGCTACGCCAGGTCGTTCGCCAAAGCCAAAGGATGTTACTAGCCATGCAGAAAATCGTGCTTTCAACACAGGATCACGGCTTTGGCCAAATAGGTGGAGGGGCGTTTCTCAAAGACCTTTCACTGTGGCCGACCAGCCCAGAGAACGGCGAGCTGATGACGCCGCTTCTGACCCTGACCGAGCGCTTCCGCCCGGCGAAATTGCTTCCGCCAGGTATGGCCATCACAGTGTTCATTGCAGCACGACAGCAGCGAGACGGGGACTTCAGCCACAACTTGCAGCGTCGCTATACAGTCAACCAACCCTCGGAGCTACAGGAAGTCATGAAGAACGGGTACGCCCGAGTGATTCTTCACGAACTGGCCGAGAAATCGATCCTGCCCAGCGATCACCCCTTGCTGTTGCTGAGTGCGTTCATCGACTTCGAAGAAATGAGCGATGAGGAACTGCAAGAGGAGCACGCCGATGAGGACAGTGGCATCGACTTGAGCAAGCCAAGTGGCCGACCGGGTTGGCTGCAAGACCCGATCTATCCTCCGGATCGCTACATGTTCCTGATGCAACTCGTGGACGGCGATGTGGCCGAAGCCAGCCCGCAGCATGAGGGTTTGCTTGCTGAGGGTATAGGCTATGTCTTTCTGGACATGCGAGCGCGGCGTGGCAAAGAGGGGGACGAGGCCGGTTTGTTCTTTGTTCAGTACGCTTGAATGAGTGCAGTCTTATCGCAGTGCTTATAGGCAACAAACGAACCTTGGCAATCGAATACCGCGTGAGCAACCCGGTATCGATGACCGCCCACGCCCGCTTCTGGTTCGAGAACCAACCACTGGGGAGTCTGGAAGACCTGGTCTATCTGGATGGATACGTGTTGGGCTGCTTACTCGACCTAGAGCATAAACCTCTTCTGACAGCGCGCTACCAGAACAAGGACGTTCAGCAGATGTTCAGCGCCCTGGAGCAGGATCTGGAGTCCTGGGAGGAAGACGATGACTTCAGCGAGGACGCTAGCCCCTACTTGCTTACCTGTGGGACATTGTTCGATTGCTATTCGGTGTTTGCATATCGGATGGACGACACAGTCGGCCAGATCATGTGGCGGATCAAGGGCGAGGAGGAAAACCTGCCCTTCCAGGATCTAAAAAACGCATCTCGAGACATACACTTCGCCACATTCAGCTACGCCGAGCTCGCTGCACTGATCGCCGAACTCAAGGCAGTACTGGCTGGCGGCCAATGAAAGCAAAGGATGTTACTAGGCATGCAGAAAATCGTGCTCTCACAACAGGACCAGGGCTTTGGCCAGATCGGCGGAGGCGCTTTCCTCAAGAACTTGTCACTGTGGCCCGTCAGCCCGGAAAACGGTGAACTGATGACGCCGTTGCTGACCCTCACCGAGCGCTTCCGCCCCGCAAGATTGCTACCTCCAGGCATGGCTATCACGGTATTCATCGCGGCACGGCAACAACGAGACGGCGACTTCAGCCACAATCTGCAGCGCCGCTATACAGTCAATCAACCCTCGGAGCTTCAGGAGGTCATGAAGAACGGCTACGCCCGTGTGATTCTTCACGAGCTGGCCGAGAAACCGCTGCTCCCCAGCGATCATCCACTGCTGTTGCAAAGTGCGTTCATCGACTTCGAGGAAATGACCGACGAAGAACTGGAGGACGAGCACGCCGACGAGGACAGAGGTATCGATCTGAGCAAACCAAGCGGCCGACCAGGCTGGCTGCAAGACGCGATCTATCCACCAACGCGTTACACATTCCTGATGCAATTGGCAGATGGCGACGTGGCCGAAGCCAGCCCGCAACACGAAGGACTGCTGGCCGAGGGTATTGGTTATGTGTTCCTCGACAGGCAGGCTGTGCGCGGGAAGGAAGGTGACGAGGCCGGGTATTTTTTCATCCAGTTCACATGACGGCACGCCAAAGTGCCTAGCAATTAGCCAGATCGTACGCAAAGGACAAAGGGGGCGACGTGAGCTCAATGAAATTGGTGTTCACCGAGTTCGACAAAGGCTTCGGTCAGGTGGGGGGTAGCGTTCGCATGGACGATCCCAGTTTGTGGCCTCTGGCACCGGATACGCAGGAGCCGATGACCCCGCTGTGTACGATTACGGAAGATTTCCTACCGGCCGCGGTCTTCCCGGCGGGGATGGCAGCCACGGTTTTCATCACTGCCCGCAAACGCGACGGCTATTTCAACCAGTCGGTCATCGGGCGCTACACCGTCCATGATGAAGCAGAACTACCCAATATTCATAATGGCTTTGCACGAGTCATTCTCCACCGGTTGACCGAACAGGAACTGCCGGCCCCGACCGGAACGCTCCTGCTGGAGCGTCGTTACATCGACTTCGAGCCGATGACCGACGAGGAATTCGAAGAAGAATATGCCGACGAAGATGCCGGTCTGGGCATCAGCAAGCAGCTGGGGCGAGCGAGTTGGATGCAAGATCCGATCTATCTTTCAAGCCGCTACGTGTTGCTCCTGCAACTGACCGACTACGATATCAGTCGATGGGCCCCGGAACACGAGGGCATTTTCCTGGATGGCGTTGGTTTCGTGTTTCTGGACAAGCAGGCGCGTCGTAAAAAACAAGGCGACGAGGCTGGTCTGTTCTTTGTTCAGTACGCCTGACTCGGCGCAGGCTCACGCAATGGTGATAGGCAACAAACGAACCCTGGCAATCGAATACCGCGTGAACAACCCGGTATCGATGACCGCCCAGGCCCGCTTCTGGTTCGAGAACCAACCATTGGGGAGTCTGGAAAACCTGCCCTTCCAGGATCTAAAAAACGCATCTCGAGACATACACTTCGCCACATTCAGCTACGCCGAGCTCGCTGCGCTGATCACCGAACTGAAGGCAGTGCTGGCTGGCGGCCACGGTCATTGACTACCGCCATCAGGCTGCTCATACATCTGGGGGCTGCTGCGCCGCGATGGGCCGCAAAGCGGCCCCATACCCACACCACAGGATCCACGGTTCACCCTAAAGACTTGAACCCCAACTCCGCCGACAACCGCCCCGTCACCGCCTTGATCACCGGCACCAGCTCGCGCATCTTCTGCTCGGGCATGTACGGCACCGTGCTGGCCACGCTGATGCCGGCGACAATGCCCCCGCTGGCGTCGCGGATCGGCGCCGCCACGCAGCGGATCGATGGTTCGTTGTCTTCCAGGTCGAAGGCATAGCCGCCCGCCACGTACTCGACCATGCGCTGCTCGAACTGCGCCCAGCTCTGTTCGCTGTGGTGTGGCCAGAATGTGCTCTTGCCGCCTACTGGCAGGCTGGTCTCGTACAGGCGCTGCCACTGGGCCGGGCTGTCGTCGAGCATCAGCGCCTTGCCGATGCCGGTGCGCGCCAGCGGCATGCGATGGCCGACCCGCGAACGCATCTCCGGGCCGTTGCGTCCCGGGGTCTTGTGCAGGTAGAGCACCTCGTCGCCTTCGCGGATGGCCAGGTGGATGGTGTCGCCGGTCAGCGCCGACAACTCGTCGAGGTACGGCCCGGCGAGGGTCACCAAGGGCAGTTCCTCGCGGGCCTGGAAGCCCAGTTCGATCAGCTTCGGCCCGAGCAGGTAGCCCACCTGCGGCAGCACCCGCAGGTAGCGCTCGTCGACCAGGCAACTGACCAGGCGATGGGTGGTGCTGCGGGTGGTGCCGATCGCCTGGGCGATCTCCTTCAGGTCGCGGGCGCCAGCGGCCACCGCCTGCACCACGGCCAGGCCGCGTAGCAGGGTCTGGGTGCCGGTCGGCGCGGCAGCGGGTTTCGAAGCATCTTCCTGCATGGGCAGCCTTAAACCGTTGAACGAGTGAGCAGGCGCCATTATGTTCGCCCGCGTGGGGCGACTACAACTCGATGCGCTCGACCTTGCCCACCAGCAGGATGTACGACAGTGCCCCGGCCAGCGCCACCAGCGAGATGTAGGTGATGGCCGGGGCGAACGAGTCACCGCTGGCGAGGAAGCCGATGACGATTGGCGTGACGATCGCCGACAGGTTGCCGATGAAATTGAACACTCCACCGGTCAACCCGAGCAGGCGCGCCGGTGCCAGGGTCGAGACCAGCGACCAGGTGATCGAGGCCAGGCCGTTGCCGAAGAACGCCAACGCCAGGAAGGCGATCACCCAGGCGGTGGAGTCGACGAAGTTGGCGCCGATGATCGCCGTCGAGATCAGCAGCCCGCCGATGATCGGCAACTTGCGGGCAAAGCCCACGCTGGCGCCGCGACGGATCAGCCAGTCGGAGAAGAACCCCGAGCACAGCACACCGACGAACGCTGCGAGAAACGGCAGCGAGGCCAGCAGGCCGGACTTGATGAAGTCCATGCCACGGTATTTCACCAGGTAGGTCGGGAACCAGGTGAGGAAGAACCACAGTGTCGAGTTGAGGCAGAACTGCCCGAGGTAGATACCCCACAACTTGCGCTTGCTCAGCACCACGCCGAGGTCGCTCCAACTGAACCTGGCCTTGACTTTGGCCTGCTCAGCCTGGATATCGACCAGGCCGCCGCCTTCGCGGATCAGTTCGATCTCGCCATCGTTGACACCCTTGAAGTCGCGCGGTTCGCGATACACCGCGTACCAGACCAGCGCCCAGAGAATGCCTACCGCGCCAGTGGCGACGAACACCATGTGCCAGCCGTACTGGTGTTGCAGCCAGGCCAGCACCGGGGTGAGGAAAGCCAGGCCGACGAACTGCCCGGAGGTGTAGAAACCGATGGCCGTGGCGCGTTCGCGCTCGGGGAACCAGGTGGTGACCACACGGCTGTTGATCGGGTAGGCCGGGGCCTCCAGGGCACCGACGGCCATGCGCAGGGCGAACAGGGCGATGAAGCTGGCGGCGAAGCCGAGCAGTACCGTGGCGATCGACCACAGCGCCAACGCGGCAGTGTAGAGGATGCGCGGCGGCACCCGGTCGACCAGCCAACCACCGGGGATCTGCATGGCGGCGTAAGTCCAGCCGAAGGCGGAGAAAATCAGACCGACGTGAATCGGGTCGATGCCCAGGTCACTGGTCAAGGCAGGTGCGGCAATGGACAGGTTGCTGCGGTCGAGGTAGTTGATCACCACGGTGATGAACAACAGCACCATGATGAAGAACCGCTTGCGGCTGGGTGTCGCCAACGCAGCCTGCCCGGTCAGGGTATTCGGATGCATGGGTAGTGCCTCTTCTTATGTTTATTGAGGTCGCTGCCGGCCCAGGGTGCGTGCATGCCGCTGGGCCGTGGAGGGATCAGTGGCGCGTTACCACTCGGCGAAGCTGCCGTCGGCGTGGCGCCAGATCGGGTTGCGCCAGCGGTGGCCGACCGCCGCGCGCTCGATGACGTATTCCTCGTTGATCTCGATGCCCAGGCCCGGGCCATTGGGGATCTTGACGAAGCCCTGGTCGTAGTCGAACACGCCTGCATCCTTCACGTAATCGAGCAGGTCGTTGCTCTCGTTGTAGTGGATGCCCAGGCTCTGCTCCTGGATGAACGCGTTGTAGCAGGCGGCGTCGAGCTGCAGGCAGGCAGCCAGGGCGATCGGGCCCAGCGGGCAGTGCAGGGCCAAGGCGACGTCGTAGGCTTCGGCCATGTTGGCGATCTTGCGCGTCTCGGTGATGCCACCGGCGTGCGAGGCATCGGGCTGGATGATGTCGACATAGCCTTCGCTGAGCACACGCTTGAAGTCCCAGCGCGAGAACAGTCGCTCGCCGAGGGCGATCGGCGTGCTGGTCAGTGGCGCCAGCTCCTTGAGCGCTTCGTAGTTTTCGCTGAGTACCGGCTCTTCGATGAACATCAGCTTGTACGGGTCGAGTTCCTTCATCAGCACCTTGGCCATGGGTTTGTGCACCCGCCCATGGAAGTCGACGCCGATGCCGACGTTGGGGCCGACGGCATCGCGCACGGCTGCGACGTTGGCCAGGGCCTGGTCGACCTTGTCGAAGGTATCGAGGAACTGCAGTTCCTCGGTGCCGTTCATCTTCACCGCGGTGAAGCCACGCGCTACCGCTTCCTTCGCCGCTCGGGCGGTGTCTGCCGGGCGGTCGCCGCCGATCCAGGAATACACGCGGATCTTGTCGCGCACCTGACCACCGAGCAGGTCGCTGACCGACACGCCCAGGGCCTTGCCCTTGATGTCCCACAAGGCCTGGTCGATGCCGGCCAGGGCACTCATGTGCACCGCCCCGCCGCGGTAGAAGCCGCCGCGATAGAGCACTGTCCAGATGTCTTCGATGTTGCGTGGGTCCTTGCCGATCAGGTAGTCGGAAAGTTCCTCGACGGCGGCGGCCACCGTATGAGCACGCCCTTCCACCACTGGCTCGCCCCAGCCGGTCACGCCCTGATCGGTCTCGACCTTGAGGAAGCACCAGCGCGGCGGCACGATGAAGGTGGTCAGCTTGGTGATTTTCATCTTGTTGTCTCTCTTGTGGGATGCAGCGCCCAGGGCGCCGTCAAACGTCTTGGCCGAGGGCGGCCCAGGCAGCGACATAGGCCTCGGCATTGGCCGCCACTTGCGCTGGGCTCATGCCCGGCTTGTACAGGCCGGAGCCGAGCCCGAAGCCCCTGGCGCCAGCGTCGAAGAACTGCTGCATGTTGGTCGGGTTGATGCCACCGACCGGGGCCAGGATCGTCCCGGCGGGGAACACCGCACGCCAGGCCTTCACCACCGCCGGGCCCATCTGCTCGGCGGGGAACAGCTTGAGGATGTCGGCGCCTTCGGCCAGCGCGGCGAACGCCTCGGTGGGCGTGGCCACGCCTGGGCAGAGGAACAGGCCAGCGGCTTTCGCCGCACGCAGCACTCGTGGGTCGCTGTGCGGCATGACGATCACCTGCCCGCCTGCGGCCTTGACCTGCTCGACCTGCTCAGGCGTGAGCACGGTGCCCGCGCCGATCAGGCAATCGGCGGGCAGGCTATCGCGCAGGATGCGGATGCTCTCGAACGGTTCGGGCGAGTTCAGCGGCACCTCGATGACGCGAAACCCTGCGCGGTACAGGACTTCGCCCATGGCGGGCGCTTCCTGGGGGTGCAGGCCGCGCAGGATTGCGATCAGGCCGTTTTGCGCCAGTGCTTGCTTGAGCATGTCAGAGCTCCATTGAAGGGGAAGGAATCGCGGCGGGGCGTACCAGCCCGGCCGCCACGGCCAGTTGCCACAGGCCACGCTCGGTGGCCTGTTCGGCCAGCGTCACCTGGGCGAAGCCACAGGCGTGGAGGGCGCGCTGGTAGCGGGCGCAGAGGCCGGCATTGCCGATCAGCAGCACCGCTGGCAGGGCCATGGCCTTGCGCCGACGCCGCTGCACGGTAGCCAACGCGGCCAGTTCATGGCCGATCAGCAAGCCGGAGAGGTAATCGGGCTGGGCCGCCGCGTTCAGTTCACCGGTCAGGCCCAGGCAGCGGGCACTGAAGATGGTCGACAGCGGGCCACTGTCGCCATCGACCGACAGGGCCACCTGCACGCCACGGTCGAAGGCGGCGGCGTCGAAGCCCTGGCCGCGTTGCTGGGTACGGCCGAGGATGCTGTGCTCGCTGAGCACGGCGAACACTTCGCCGGTCATGAAGGTGTCGAAGCGCTCGATGCAGCCCTCGGCCACCTGCACCCATTTCGAATGGCTGCCCGGCAGGCCGATCAGCAGATCGCCGGCGGCCTCGTCCGGCAGGCTGTGCAGTACACCGAGCACCTGGGTTTCCTCGCCACGCATGACATTCGGCAGCGTCGAACGCTGGATCACGCCGGGGACGATATGCACCTCGGTGCCACGGCGGCTGCGCACGGTCTCCAGGGCGTTGCCGAGGCTGGCGACGTTGGCTGGGGTCTCGCGGTAGGCGGCTTCGCGCCAGCCCTGGGCGCTGCCGACCATGCCGCAGGCGATCACCGGCAGCTCGGGCTGGGCGTCGAGCCAATCCCCACAGACGTCGTGGAACGCCAGTTCGAAGCCATCGCTGCAGGCCTCGCCGTGGATCAGGCGAGGGCCTTTGGGCAACTGCATGATGCCCGACGACAGTGCACGCTGATTGAGCACCTGCCCGCCCGCAGCGAGTTTGTAAGCACGAAGGGAGGTGGTTCCCCAATCGAGCGCGATCAATTGCGCCTGCATCGCTTCACCTGTTCTGTTCTTGGCAGTGAGTGAGCGGACTATAAACCCAGGCGGCGGGAAATTCCAATATATAAACACACATCCCATATTATGGGATGCTCTGCGCAATGCATGGCACGGGCGTTGCCCGTGTTCGCGGCTAAAGCCGCTCCTACAGGGATCGGGGAATCTTTGGGGCCTGTAGGAGCGGGTTTACCCGCGAACCAGACGCCGCGGTCTATCAGTTGAGATAGCGGTGCTCGCCCAGCATGCTCACCAGCAGGTCGATGAACGCCCGCACCTTGGCCGAACCGTACTTGCTCTCGCGGTGCAGCACATGGATCGGCCAGGGGGTTTCTTCGAAATCCTCGAGCACCGTGCGCAAGCGCCCGGCGATAAGATCGTCGGCCACTTGGTACGACAGCAGGTGGACGATGCCCAGGCCCGCATTGGCAGCAGCGATCGCCGCATCGTTGCTGGTGACGTTCAGCCGTGGCTTGACGCGGATACTCAGCGGCGCCTGGGCCTCGCGGAACTTCCATTCCTGGCCCGCGCCCACGCCGTTGGCGGCGATCAGCGCATGCTGCGCCAGCTCGCTGGGGTGGCGTGGCGTGCCCTGGCGGGCCAGGTAGTCGGGCGAGGCGCACAGCAGCCGACGCACCTGGCCGACCTGGCGGGCCTTGAGGCCGGAATCGGGCAGCGGGCCGATACGCACCGCGACGTCCATGCCCTCCTCCACCAGGTTGACCACCCGATCGAGGAAGAACGCCGAGACGTCCACCTCCGGGTAGGCCTGCAGGTAGCGCACGATGCAGGGCATGACGAAGTACTTGCCGAACAGCACCGGCGCGGTGACCGCCAGGTTGCCCCGTGGCGCGGCATTCATCCCGGCGGCCGCCTCATTGGCTTCGACGATGCTGGCGAGGATGTTGCGGCTGTCCTCCAGGTAGCGGCTGCCGGCCTCGGTCAGGCGTACGCTGCGCGTGGTGCGCAGCAGCAGCTTGACCCCGAGGCTTTCTTCCAGGGCGCCGACCGCGCGGGTCACCGCCGCTGGTGAAATACCCAGGCGGCGGGCCGCAGCGGCGAAGCTTTCGAGTTCGCCGACCGCCACGAACACCCGCATCAGGTGGATCTGGTCCATGCCGCCTCCCGGGCATCAAAGGGACAAGGATTATCGCTCATCCACGCCGCGCTGAGCGGGTCTCAGATATCCAGCACCAGCGGCTGCTCGCTTGCAGCGGGGACCGCGCAGCAGATCAGCGCTTGGCCACCCGGCGGCAATTCGGCTGGCGGGTTGGGGTAATGCACTTGGCCACTGACCACCTTCGTCCGGCAGGTACCACACGAGCCTCCGCGGCAGCTGAACTCGGGAGAAAGCCCGCGAGCCTCGGCCAGTTCGAGCAACGTGCCGCTCTGAGGCGCCCAGCGTGTCTCCTTTGCCGAGCGGGCGAAATACACCGGCACGGCCTCGCTGGCGGCAGGAGGTTGGTCGACTGCTGGTCGATCGCCATCGCCTTGGCGTCGCAACGTCGACGGGCCGAATGTTTCAGCGTGGATGCGCCCATCGGCTACCCCTGCGACGCGCAAACCTGCATAGAGCTCCTGGGTGAAAGCACCGGGCCCGCACAGGTAGAAGTCATAGTCGTCCAACGCCAGGGCCGCCTTGACCTGTTCGATCCCGAGCCGGCCAGCGTGCTCGTAGTCCTGCCCCGGCACGGCGTCGGCCTCTGGCTGGCTCAGCGAGCGGTGCAGGCTGAACAGCCCACCGGCACGCTGGCGCAAGGTTGCGAGTTCCTTCCGGAACGGCAGGTCGGCCAGGCTACGGGCACCTTGGAACAGGTAGACACGTCGCCCAGCCCCACTCGCCAGTTGCTCGCGCAGCATGGCGATCAGCGGTGTGATGCCGACGCCGGCCCCCATCAGCACCAAAGGCCGTGGGCTGAGGCTGTCGAGGGTGAAATTACCCATGGGCAGGCGCACCTCAAGCGTGTCACCGACGCCGATGTGCGCGTGCAGGTACCGCGAAGCAGGCCCTTGCGCCTTGACGCTGATACGCAGTTGGCCGTCCGCCGGGGCGCACGACAGGCTGTAGGTGCGAATCAGCGGAGCCTGGCCCGGCAGCGTGATACGCACCGGAATGTGCTGGCCAGCGACGAAGGCCACGGGGCCGTCTGCTTGCAGGTGAAACGAACGAATGTCCTGGCTTTCCTGTACGATGCGCACCACTTGCCAGGTGAGCCATTGCCGCTCGCGGCGCTGCTGCTCCAGACGTTGCTCGGCCTCGGCCCAGGTGCCGGTGAGCAGGCTGGTGGGCGCATATTCGTCGAAGCGCCAGCGCAGGGATGTTGCCGCCGGGCGACGTACCACCTGCTCGACATCCACCGTCCAGAGCCGCTCGGCCCCCTCGAACGCCTGGATCAGCGGGCTGTCGAGGATCACCTGCGTGCGCCCGCTGACCTGCAACACGTCGCCGCTGCGAAAATCCACGAACAACAGCCCCGCCCGCGGATTCTCCAGCAAGTTGCCAAGGGTGTTGAAATGCAGGTTGCCGGCGTAGTCGGGAATGGTCAGGCGATTGCCTTCGACACGAACAAAGCCTGGGCGCCCGCCACGGTGGGAAACATCGACCGCGCGCTGGCCGCTGGCATCGGTGAAATAACTGGCGACGAAAAAGGTGTCAGCGCTCTCGATCATGGCCCCCGCAGCGCCATCCAGCGCGCTGGAGTCCTGGCGCTGCCCTGCCGGCGCCGCGACGCGAACGTAATCACGCAGCTGGATGTACTGGGGACAGTTGCCGAACGATTGTTGTACCTGCACTTGCAGCAGGCCATCGGCCGAAGCGCGCAGCACGCCATTGAGCCGGTTGCGCCGGCGCGTGTGCAGTTCGATACCCAACAGGCCGATGGCCTCGCCCGCCGCCAGCCCGGGGGTGGCCGGGTCGTCGTCGGGTGGCAGGACGTGGATCAGCAGTTGCCGAGGATCGGGGGACTCGACGAAGCCCTCAGGCCCTTCGAGCAAGGTCGCCCAAGGATTGCCACCTGCATCTACGGTGCCGGCAACCATGAACGGCAATTGCTGGAAGAAGGCCCGGTGTTGCTCGGGCATGTAGTCGCGGATGACTTTCTGCCCGAACGCCTCCATGCGCTCCGACACACCGACGCGTTCCTGCAGGCGTTTCTCGCCGGCATGCCAAGGGGAGCGGGAAGAGCTGGGAATCTGCTGCATGGCCGTGTACCTCGCTGGGGAGAATGGCTCAGCTACGGGTCTCCAGACCCACGGCAGTCCGTGGCATACCGACGAAGCCCGGCAACCCTTCGATCCGCTCCAGCCAAGCCCGCACGTTGGAATACGCATCCAACGACACATTGCCCTCGGGGGCATGGGCGATGTACGAGTAGTTGGCGACATCGGCAATGGTCGGCTCGTCGCCAACCAGGAACGCTGATTTACCCAGCTCCTGCTCCATGACCTTGAGCAAGGCATGGGCGCGGGCGATCACTTCATCGCTATTGAACGAAGCCCCGAACACCGTGACCAGGCGCGCCGCAGCTGGGCCGAAGGCCAGAGGCCCGGCGGCGACCGACAACCAGCGCTGCACCCGGGCGGCGCCGAGCGGGTCGCGGGGCAGCCAGTGGCCATGTGCGTCGTAGGTGCTGGCGAGGTAGACGAGAATGGCGTTGGAGTCAGCGATGATCGTGCCATCGTCATCCAGGACCGGGACCTGGCCGAACGGGTTCATGGCTAGGAACTGCGGCTGTTTGTGCTCGCCCTTGGCCAGGTCGACGAACACCAGCTCAGCAGGCAGGTCGAGCAGCGAAAGCATCAGCTCGATGCGGTGGGCGTGGCCGGACTTCGGGAAGTTGTAGAGTTTGATCACGGTCGTGGCTCCAGGCTGGCACCAGGGTGGTGCGGGTCAGGAGCCATGCTGCGCCGAATCTGCTGACAGTAGAATCAGTGCCAGAAGCAATCCATAATTTCGCCCGGCGAAATAATTACCGCCGAGGCATACAGCGCATCAGTGGCGCTGTTTCTGGTAGCGATACAAGCCGCGCGCCGCCTCGATCACTTGCGGCACGCAGGCCTGCAGCTCAACGAAGCTCATGGCGTCGAGCAGTTCGTAGTTGTCCTCCAGGCCATGCAGGGAAATCGCCTTCAGCCATTGATCCTGCTCGGGCGGCAGTTCGTCCCATCCGGCCACCTGGGTGCCGCGCATGTAGCCGAAGCACCACTCCTCCATGATCACCGCCGGTCCCTCCTCGGCCTCGCTCTGCTCGAACAACGGCTCGAAGTGCTCGAGATCGTCGGCCAGGGCTTCGCCAACCTGATCGGCATAGCGCAGCATGAGTGCCGTGTAGGCCTCTTCGTGGGCGGGTTTCTTGAACTTGGGGACCTTGCCACCCGCCACGGCGGGCAGCCACTGCTCGGGCATCACCAGAGTCGGCGAGCTGGCCAGGGCGGTGAAGAAACCGTTGAGTTCGGCCAGGTTGAGCACCGAGTAGTCGTTGCCGTAGGTGATCAGCAGGTCTTCGAGGCGGGTGAGTTCTTTGTCGCTGAGGGCGGGAAGCATGTGCGGGTGTCCAGGGAAGCAGATTTGCCTGCACCCTAGCACAAAAGCATCGCCGGCAAGCTGGCTCCTGCAGGAGCCGGCTTGCCGGCGATCAGGCCTTACACCGCCAGCGCGCGCTCACGCAGCTCGCTGTTGAGGATGCGGTCGTTCTCGCTGTAGTCGACCGGGCAGTCGATCACGTGCACGCCTGGGGTCTTGATGCAGTGCTCGAGCAGCGGCAGGAAGGCTTCGGCGCTTTCGACGCGGTGACCATTGGCACCGTAGGCTTCGGCGTACTTGACGAAGTCCGGGTTGCCGTAGTCCAGGCCGAAATCGGTGAAGCCCATGTTGGCCTGCTTCCAGCGGATCATGCCGTAGCCGTCGTCACGCAGGATCACCACGGTGATGTGCATGCCCAGACGAACTGCGGTTTCCAGCTCCTGGCTGTTCATCATGAAGCCGCCGTCGCCGCACACCGAGATCACCGGACGGTCCGGGTACACCAGGTGCGACGCCATGGCCGATGGCAGGCCAGCACCCATGGTCGCCAGGGCGTTGTCGAGCAGCACGGTGTTCGGCTTGTGCGCCTTGTAGTTGCGAGCGAACCAGATCTTGTAGATGCCGTTGTCCAGGGCAACGATGCCTTCGGATGGCAGTGCACGACGGATGTCGGCGACCAGGCGCTGCGGGTAGACCGGGAAGCGGTTGTCGTCGCCACCTTCAGCGATCTGCGCTTCGTTCGCTTCACGGATGGTCATGAGGCGGGTGAAATCCCAGTGCGCGGTGTCGGTCAGCGCTTCGCTGATCTGCCACACGGCGTTGGCGATGTCGCCGATCACTTCGACCTGCGGGAAGTACACGGCATCGACTTCGGCGGAGCGGAAGCTGATGTGGATGACTTCGGTGCCGCCACGGACCATGAAGAACGGTGGCTTCTCGATCACGTCGTGGCCGATGTTGATGATCAGGTCGGCCGCTTCGATGGCGCGGTGGACGAAGTCACCGGAGGACAGCGCAGCGTTACCCAGGAAGCGCGGGTGACGCTCGTCGACCACACCTTTACCCATCTGGGTGGTGATGAACGGGATGCCGGTCTTGTCGATCAGTTGCTTGAGGACCTTGGCGGTCATCTTGCGGTTGGCGCCGGCGCCGATCACCAGGATCGGGCTGCGGGCCTTCTGCAGTTTCTCGACGGCAGCTTCGATGGCCACGTGCTCGGCCAGCGGGCGACGGTGCAGGCTGCGCGGGATCGGCAGGGCGTCGGTCTGCTCGGCGGCGATGTCCTCAGGCAGTTCCAGGTGCACCGCACCCGGCTTTTCTTCTTCAGCCAGGCGGAACGCTTCACGCATGCGCGCCGGGATGTTGTCGGCCGAGGCGAACTGGTGGGTGTACTTGGTGATGGGGTCCATCATGCCGCACACGTCGATGATCTGGAAACGGCCCTGCTTGGACTTCTTGATCGGCTTCTGTCCGGTGATCATCATCATCGGCATGCCGCCCAGGTAGGCGTACGCACTCGCGGTCACCAGGTTGGTCGCGCCAGGGCCCAGGGTCGACAGGCTCACGCCGGTCTTGCCGGTCAGGCGGCCATAGGTGGCGGCCATGAAGCCCGCGGACTGCTCGTGGCGGGTCAGTACCAGCTTGATCTTCGACTTGCGCAGGGATTCCAGCAGGTCGAGGTTTTCCTCACCAGGAATGCCGAACACATACTCGACACCTTCGTTTTCCAGGCATTGCACAACGACATCGGCGGCCTTGGCCATCTTGCTTGTAACCTCAAGTGATCGGACGGTGGAAGTCCAGAAATGCGCAGCACGGTACGCTGGCATCGCTCGGTTCGGGGGCCAGGATTGCCCCGAACTTAAGTCTTGACGCAGCATAAGCGCGAACAAGTCACGTTAATTTGCGAGAAATATTGTCGCACCGTATAACCGGTGTAGATAGGAGGATACAGACAAAAGGTATTTGTCTGCAGCGTCAAGGCGCCGCATTGCCGGAGGGGAGAAAGACAAAACCCCTACCTGCTCGCGCAGATAGGGGTTTTGCGAAATGAA
>NZ_JACVVE010000003.1 GCF_016648105.1 Pseudomonas sp. S31
TGCCAGCGCGCCAGGGAGCCCAGGCTGACCTGGCTGATATGGCGATCGTCCAGCTGCACCGGCACCAGTTTCAGCACCGGTGTGACCTGCCCGGTGCGACCGATGCGAAAGTCCACGTCGCGCACTTCGGCCAGTGCCTGGGAAAATGGGTACTTCCACGCTGCGATCCAATACGGCGCACGGGCCTGCCAGCGCTTGGCCGGTGGCCGGCTGTCCTGGCGCAGGATCACGCCGTCGGTGGCGAAGGGCAGTGCGGACCGGTACCAATGCTGGCGCCAGTGCTCGGCCTGCTGCGGCGTGTCGATGGCCGTGCTGTAGCGCAGGCTGTCGGCAAAGCCCAGCGCTGCCAGTTTGGCCAGGCGCTCGGCCTGATTGTCTGGGCCCTGTGGCCAGTCCCAGACGAACAGGCCGATGCGCCTGCCTTGCTCTGCGCCCAAGCGTGTGCGGGCCAGCAGCCCGGCCACGCTGCCGCGGGCATTGGCGCCGCCGGCCTCGGCCTGGACATGCCCCTGCAGGCGTAGGTACAGCTCACCCTGCAGCACCAGATCCAGGGATTGCGGCAGTTGACCAGGGAGGTTGCCGAGGTCGTCGATGTGGCGGCTCCAATCATGGCCATGGGTGCCGTCGCCGCGGCTGAGCAGGCGCACCAGGCGGCCCTGGCGGTAGACCAGGGTGGCGGCCACGCCATCGACTTTCGGCTGGATCCAGACGCCGGTTTTGCCGGCCATCCAGCGTTCGACGGCCTTGGCGTCGGGCAGTTTGCCCACGCCGGTGTGGATGACTGGGTGGGCGACCGCCCCCGCTGCAGTAGCCAGGGGCGGCAACGCGCCGGCGAGGGTGAAGCACCGTTGCAGGTATTGCAGGCGCTGGTGGCTCTGGTCATATAGCTCATCAGAGACCTGGGCGATGCCCAGGCGATGGTACTGGTCGTCCCAATCGGCCAGGGTTTCGCGCAGTTTCGCCGCCTCGGTCTCGGCGTATGCCGGTGTCCATTCGGGGCATCGTGCGGCTTGGGCGCTGGCGAGCGGCAGCACCAGGAAAAGGCTGAACAGCAGAAGCAGCGGCATGGCCAGCATCCTTGCGTGGCGAGGTGAAACCCTCAGCCTAGGCCGCTGTTCGCGTGTTGCCTCGGCGGCTTTGTCAGCCCATATGTCATGAAAAAGCCCCTGCCGATTACTCGGCAGGGGCTTTCTCAGGCCGCTGTAGGAAAATTACAGGCCGGCAGCGTCACGCAGCGACTGGGCGCGGTCGGTGCGCTCCCAGGTGAACGTGGTGAAGGTGTCGTCGCCGACGGTCTTCTGCTGTGGGGTACGGCCGAAGTGGCCGTAGGCAGCGGTTTCCTGGTACATCGGGTGGAGCAGGTCGAGCATGTTGGTGATGGCATACGGACGCAGGTCGAAGCACTCGCGGACCAGCTGCACGATCTTGTCGTCGGAGACCTTGCCGGTGCCGAAGGTGTTGATCGAGATGGAGGTCGGCTGGGCCACGCCGATGGCGTAGGACACCTGGATCTCGCAGCGCTCGGCCAGGCCGGCGGCGACGATGTTCTTGGCCACGTAGCGGCCGGCATAGGCGGCGGAACGGTCGACCTTGGACGGGTCCTTGCCGGAGAACGCGCCGCCCCCGTGGCGGGCCATGCCGCCGTAGGAGTCGACGATGATCTTGCGGCCAGTCAGGCCGCAGTCGCCCACTGGGCCGCCGATGATGAAGTTGCCGGTCGGGTTGATGTGGTACTGGGTGTCCTTGTGCAGCAGCTCGGCCGGCAGGGTGTGCTTGACGATCAGCTCCATGACCGCTTCCTGCAGGTCTTTCTGCGAGACCTCGGGGTTGTGCTGGGTCGACAGCACCACCGCGTCGATGCCGACCACCTTGCCGTTCTCGTAGCGGCAGGTGACCTGCGACTTGGCATCCGGGCGCAGCCACGGCAGCAGCTTGGACTTGCGCGCTTCGGCCTGGCGCTCGACCAGTCGGTGCGAGAAGCAGATCGGCGCCGGCATCAGCACGTCGGTCTCGTTGCTGGCGTAGCCGAACATCAGGCCCTGGTCGCCTGCGCCCTGGTCTTCCGGCTTGGAGCGGTCGACGCCTTGGGCGATGTCCACCGACTGCTTGCCGATGATGTTCATCACGGCACAGGTGGCGCCATCGAAGCCGACGTCCGAGCTGTTGTAGCCGATGTCGATGATGACCTTGCGCACCAGCTCTTCCAGGTCGACCCAGGCCGAGGTGGTGACTTCGCCAGCGATGATGGCGACACCGGTCTTGACCAAGGTTTCACAGGCAACGCGGGCGTACTTGTCCTGGGTGATGATGGCGTCCAGGACCGCGTCGGAAATCTGGTCGGCGATCTTGTCCGGATGCCCTTCGGACACGGACTCGGAGGTGAAAAGGGAGTATTCGCTCATCTCGACGGGTTCCTAAAATTTACCGGTGGTGAGTGTCGCCAGCCGTCCGCTGAAAATGGCGGACCTGGATCTGGAAACCGTTACGCAAGCCCACATAGAGGCTGTCCCCGGGGGCGAGCCCCGCTGCGTTGGCCCAACGGGCCAGTTCGTCCTGCTCGAAGCCCAGCCAGAGGTCGCCGCAGGCATCCCGCGCCCAGCTCTGGTCATGGCTGCACAGTTCGGTGATCAGCAGGCTGCCGCCCGCCGCCACCCGTTTGGCCAGCAGGCGCAGGGCCAGGGCTGGGTCGCTGAAATGGTGCAGCACCATGTTCAGCACAACGCAGTCGGCTTGCACATCCGTTGCACCCAGTGCATCGGCCAACTGCAGGTTTACGTTATCGAGGCCCTCGCGCTCGCACACCTGGCGCGCCAATTCGAGCATGGTTGGGCTGTTGTCCAGCGCCGTCACCTGGGCGAAGCGGCGCGCCAGGTCGGGGAGGAAGCCGCCGTCACCCGGGCCGACTTCCAGGGCGCTGGCGCTCGGCGCGAAGCTCAGGTTGTCGAGCAGGGCCAGGAGGCTCTCGCGGTATTGCGGGAGGCCGGCGATCAGGTCTTGCTGGGCGCGGAACTTTTCCTCGACGCGCAGGAAAAAGTCCTGGCTGGTGGCGGCACGGCGCTGCTGCACCTGGGCGATCCGCGCCTGGACGTCTTCCGCCAGGGCCAGTTCGTCGACTTCCTCGAGCAGCGCCGCGTGCAGGCGGCCGCCCAGGCGCAGGCTGTCGGGCAGGGCGCGGCGGTAGAAGATGGCGTTGCCCTCGCGGCGGGTGGCCACCAGCTCGGCCTGGGCCAGCACCTTGAGGTGGTGGCTCATGCCCGACTGGCCGACGTCGAAGATCTGCGCCAGCTCCAGCACGCCGAACGAGTCGCTGGCCAGGGCGCGCAGGACATTCAGGCGCAACTCGTCGCCACTGGCCTTGCACAGGGCGGCCAGTGCGTCGCTTTGCTGGAGGACGGGTTGCGCACGGAGGTTCATGACGCGGCAGTCTAGACAGGCAACGTGCCCCCGGCAAGGCCAATATCAAAAAGTTTTGATATTGGGCGATCAATGGAGCGAACGAAACAGGGTTGGCCTCGAATGCGGTTCTGGCACGCGATAAAACCGCACGATCCTTGCGGTTTTGTGTCGAAATGTGCGTGAAACACAGGAAAATCCCCCGACTGCGACCATACGTCATTGCCCAGAGGCCCGCCTGTGGGCGAAAATGGCCGCCTTTTTTCGTATCACCACCTATTCAAGCCCCAGGAGATTAGCGATGCCCAGCCGTCGTGAGCGTGCCAACGCCATTCGTGCCCTCAGCATGGATGCCGTGCAAAAGGCCAACAGCGGCCACCCAGGTGCCCCCATGGGCATGGCGGATATCGCCGAAGTGCTTTGGCGCGACTATCTGAAGCACAACCCGAGCAACCCCGATTTCGCCGACCGCGACCGCTTCGTGCTGTCCAACGGCCACGGCTCGATGCTGATCTACTCGCTGCTGCACCTGACTGGCTACGACCTGTCGATCGACGACCTCAAGGCGTTCCGCCAACTGCACAGCCGCACCCCGGGCCACCCGGAATACGGCTACACCCCAGGCGTCGAGACCACCACCGGCCCGCTCGGCCAGGGTATCGCCAACGCCGTGGGCTTCGCCTTGGCGGAAAAGGTCCTGGCGGCCCAGTTCAACCGTGAAGGCCACACCATCGTCGACCACAACACCTACGTGTTCCTCGGCGACGGCTGCATGATGGAAGGCATCTCCCACGAAGTCGCCTCGCTGGCCGGCACCCTGGGCCTGAACAAGCTGATCGCTTTCTACGACGACAACGGCATCTCCATCGACGGCGAAGTGCACGGCTGGTTCACCGACAACACCCCGGCGCGTTTCGAAGCCTACAACTGGCAGGTGATCCGCAACGTCAACGGCCACGATGCCGACGAGATCAAGATGGCCATCGAGACGGCGCGCAAGAGCGACCGTCCGACCCTGATCTGCTGCAAGACCATCATCGGTTTCGGCTCGCCGAACAAGCAGGGCAAGGAAGACTGCCACGGCGCGCCGCTGGGCAACGACGAAATCGCCCTGGCACGCAAGGAACTGAACTGGAACTACGGCCCGTTCGAAGTGCCTGCCGAGATCTACGCCGAGTGGGACGCCAAGGCCGCCGGTGCCAAGGCCGAAGCCGACTGGAACCAGCGTTTCGAAGCCTACGCCAAGGCCTACCCGGAGCTGGCTGCCGAATTCAAGCGCCGTGACAGCGGCGAGCTGCCGGCCGACTTCAGCGAGAAGGCCCAGGCCTACATCAATGAGGTCGCCGCCAAGGGTGAGACCATCGCCAGCCGCAAGGCCAGCCAGAACACCCTGAACGCCTTCGGCCCGATGCTGCCCGAGTTCCTTGGCGGCTCGGCCGACCTGGCAGGTTCCAACCTGACCCTGTGGAAAGGCTGCAAGGGCGTCGAAGCCAATGACGCCAGCGGCAACTACGTGTTCTACGGCGTGCGTGAGTTCGGTATGACCGCGATCATGAACGGCGTGGCTCTGCACGGCGGCCTGGTGCCTTACGGCGCCACCTTCCTGATGTTCATGGAGTACGCCCGCAACGCCGTGCGCATGTCGGCACTGATGAAGCAGCGGGTGATCCACGTCTACACCCACGACTCCATCGGCCTGGGCGAAGACGGCCCGACCCACCAGCCGATCGAGCAGCTGACCAGCCTGCGCAGCACCCCGAACCTGGACACCTGGCGCCCAGCCGACGCGGTCGAGTCGGCCGTGTCCTGGAAGCATGCCCTGGAGCGCAAGGACGGCCCATCGGCGCTGATCTTCTCGCGCCAGAACCTGCAGCATCAGCCACGCGACGCCCAGCAGATCGCCGACATCGAGCGCGGCGGCTACGTGCTCAAGGACTGCGCTGGCGAGCCTGAGCTGATCCTGATCGCCACCGGCTCCGAAGTGGGCCTGGCCATTCAGGCGCAAGCCCAGCTGACCGAGCAGGGCCGCAAGGTCCGCGTGGTGTCGATGCCATGCACCAGCGTGTTCGACGCCCAGGACGCCGGCTACAAGCAGTCCGTGCTGCCGGTCGAAGTCGGTGCGCGCATCGCCATCGAAGCGGCCCATGCCGACTTCTGGTACAAGTACGTCGGCCTCGAAGGTCGTATCATCGGCATGACCACCTACGGTGAGTCGGCTCCGGCCGCTGCGCTGTTCGAGGAATTCGGCTTCACCCTGGAGAACATCCTGGGTACTGCCGAAGAGCTGCTGGAAGACTGATGTAAAGATCTGCGGGCGGTGTCGTCCCTGATTCGCGGGCAAGCCCGCTCCCACAGAGGTTGCATGCGGCCCTGTGGGAGCGGGCTTGCCCGCGAATAGGGGCGGCGCCTCCACTATCGCAGGCTGACGACAATAGATCTGATTCGTGAGCGCCGAATGCCCCACCCGCGTCCCTACAAAGTTGCACTCAACGGTTACGGCCGCATCGGCCGCTGTGTCCTGCGCGCACTGTTCGAGCGAGGGGCGAAGGCCGGTTTCGAGATCGTCGCATTGAATGACCTGGCCGATCAGGCCAGCATCGAATACCTGACCCGCTTCGACTCCACCCACGGGCGCTTTCCCGGTGAGGTGAAGGTCGATGGCGACTGCCTGCACATCAATGGCGACTGCGTGAAGGTGTTGCGCAGTGCCACCCCTGAGGGCGTCGACTGGGCCGCCCTGGACATCGACCTGGTGCTGGAGTGCTCCGGCGCCTACCACACCCGTGCCGATGGCCAGCGCTTCCTCGATGCCGGCGCACCGCGGGTGCTGTTCTCGCAGCCGATGGCCAGCGAGGCCGATGTAGACGCCACGGTGGTCTACGGCATCAACCAGGATTGCCTGAGCGGCAGCGAGCGCCTGGTGTCCAACGCCTCTTGCACCACCAACTGTGGCGTGCCCCTGTTGCGCGTGCTGGATCAGGCGTTCGGCATCGAATACGTGCAGATCACCACCATCCACTCGGCCATGAACGACCAGCCGGTGATCGACGCCTACCACCACGAAGACCTACGCCGCACGCGCTCGGCCTTCCAGTCGGTGATACCGGTGTCGACGGGGCTGGCGCGCGGCATCGAACGGCTGCTTCCGGAACTTGCCGGGCGAATCCAGGCCAAAGCGGTACGCGTGCCGACCGTCAACGTCTCGTGCCTGGACATCACCCTGCAAACCGCACGCGACACCAACGCCGCTGAAGTGAACCAGGTCTTGCGCGAGGCTGCGCTGGAAGGTCCGCTGAAAGGCCTGCTGGCCTATACCGAGCTGCCGCATGCCAGCTGTGATTTCAACCACGACCCGCATTCGGCGATCGTCGATGCCAGCCAGACCCGCGTTTCCGGCCCTCGCCTGGTGAACCTGCTGGCCTGGTTCGACAACGAATGGGGGTTCGCCAACCGTATGCTCGACGTTGCACAGCACTACCTGCACGTCGTTCACCCAACCCGCACCAAACAGCCCTGAAGGACTGCATTCATGACCGTGTTGAAGATGACCGACCTCGACCTGCAAGGTAAGCGCGTACTGATTCGCGAAGACCTCAACGTACCTGTGAAGGACGGCGTGGTCGCCAGCGACGCGCGTATCCTGGCCGCGCTGCCGACCATCAAGCTGGCCCTGGAAAAGGGCGCGGCGGTCATGGTCTGCTCGCACCTGGGTCGCCCGACCGAAGGCGAGTTCTCGGCCGAGAACAGCCTCAAGCCGGTGGCCGAGTACCTGAGCAAGGCCCTGGGCCGCGACGTACCGCTGATCCAGGACTACCTCAGCGGTGTCGAGGTCAAGGCCGGTGACCTGGTGCTGTTCGAGAACGTGCGTTTCAACAAGGGCGAGAAGAAGAACGCCGATGAGCTGGCGCAGCAGTATGCCGGCCTGTGCGATGTGTTCGTCATGGACGCCTTCGGTACCGCCCACCGCGCCGAAGGCTCGACCCATGGTGTCGCCAAGTTCGCCAAGGTCGCTGCTGCTGGCCCGCTGCTGGCTGCCGAGCTGGATGCCCTGGGCAAGGCCCTGAAGGCACCGGCCAAGCCGATGGCGGCCATCGTCGCCGGCTCCAAGGTGTCGACCAAGCTGGATGTGCTGAACAGCCTGAGCTCGGTGTGTGACCAGCTGATCGTCGGCGGCGGTATCGCCAACACCTTCCTCGCCGCAGCCGGTCACCCGGTCGGCAAGTCGCTGTACGAAGCCGACCTGGTCGATACCGCCAAGGCCATCGCCGCCAAGGTCAGCGTGCCGCTGCCGGTCGACGTGGTGGTGGCCAAGGAATTCGCCGAGAGCGCCGCAGCGACCGTCAAGGCCATCGCCGACGTCGCGGATGACGACATGATCCTCGACATCGGCCCGCAGACCGCGGCCAACTTCGCCGAACTGTTGAAGTCGTCGAAGACCATCCTGTGGAACGGCCCGGTCGGCGTGTTCGAGTTCGATCAGTTCGGCAACGGTACCAAAGTGCTGGCCAAGGCCATCGCCGACAGCGCCGCGTTCTCCATTGCCGGTGGTGGCGATACCCTGGCTGCCATCGACAAGTATGGCGTTGGCAAGGATATCTCCTACATTTCTACCGGTGGTGGTGCGTTCCTCGAATTCGTCGAGGGCAAGGTCCTGCCAGCCGTGGCAATCCTGGAAGAGCGGGCCAAGGCCTGAAAATGACAGCGCCTGGCAAACGGAGCGACCTGATGGTCAAGCTATTGCCTTTGATGATCACCGCCGGTCTGCTGGGCGCCTGCTCCAGCAGCCCTTCCGCCGACGACCCGGCGCAGCCGCCCAAGGGGGGCTGCTACCAGTCGCAGTGGCAGGCCGAGACGGTGCCGGTGATCAACAAGCGCGTGGGCCCGGAGGGCCTGGAAAAGTACGACGAAGAACACCAGCGGCAGGCCCCAGGTTGCCCTTGATCGGTAATCGGGCAACCTAATCGGCATTTGGTGGTCTTGAACACAGGGGCCGCACCTCAGCCCCCCAGCGGAGTAATGTGATGAAAGCGCTGATGGCCTCCATGGCCCTGGCGACACTGGCAGGATGCTCGCTGCTGCAGCCGGCGCCAGAAGCCCCGGCTGACGACTGGACCCGCTGGGTCTGCGACAGCCAGGCCGAAGTGCTCTGGCGTTTCGCCGATACGCAACGTGACGCAGTCGATGTCCGCCTTGGCGGCGGCGACCAGGTCTATCGGCTCAAGGCCGAGCCGGGCGCTTCCGGCGCGCTTTACAGCGACGGCGTGCTGGCCTTCCACACCAAGGGTGAGGAAGGCCTGGTCTACTGGGTGGCGACCAACGATCTGATTGGGCGGGGCTGCAAGGCACCGTGACTGGCCGGGCCGCGTTGATGGCCCACACTACTTGAACAGCAACCGCCCCTGCGGCAGGCTTGCACGAAACAAACGACGCTTGTCGGGAGAGAGATACACAATGGCACTCATTAGCATGCGCCAGATGCTGGACCACGCCGCCGAGTTCGGTTACGGCGTTCCAGCTTTCAACGTCAACAACCTCGAGCAAATGCGCGCCATCATGGAAGCCGCCGACAAGACCGACTCCCCGGTCATCGTCCAGGCCTCGGCCGGTGCGCGCAAATACGCCGGCGCGCCGTTCCTGCGCCACCTGATCCTGGCGGCCATCGAGGAATTCCCGCACATCCCGGTGTGCATGCACCAGGACCACGGCACCAGCCCTGACGTGTGCCAGCGTTCCATCCAGCTGGGCTTCAGCTCGGTGATGATGGACGGCTCGCTGAAAGAGGACGGCAAGACCCCGTCCGACTACGACTACAACGTCCGCGTGACCCAGCAGACCGTGGCATTCGCCCACGCCTGCGGCGTATCGGTGGAAGGCGAGCTGGGCTGCCTGGGTAGCCTGGAAACCGGCCAGGCTGGCGAAGAAGACGGCGTCGGCGCCGAAGGCATCCTGGATCACAGCCAGATGCTGACCGACCCGGAAGAGGCCGCCGACTTCGTCAAGAAGACCCAGGTCGACGCCCTGGCTATCGCCATCGGCACTAGCCACGGCGCCTACAAGTTCACCAAGCCGCCAACCGGTGACATCCTGGCGATCGACCGTATCAAGGAAATCCACAAGCGCATCCCCGACACCCATCTGGTGATGCACGGTTCGTCCTCGGTGCCGCAGGACTGGCTGGCGATCATCAACGAGTACGGTGGCCAGATCAAGGAAACCTACGGCGTGCCGGTCGAAGAAATCGTCGAAGGCATCAAGTACGGCGTGCGCAAGGTCAACATCGATACCGACCTGCGCCTGGCCTCGACCGGTGCCATCCGCCGCTACATGGCCCAGCACCCGAGCGAGTTCGACCCACGCAAGTTCTTCGCCGAGACCGTGAAGGCCATGCGTGACGTGTGCATCGCCCGTTACGAAGCCTTCGGCACCGCCGGCAATGCCTCGAAGATCAAGCCGATCTCCCTGGAAGGCATGTTCCAGCGTTACGCCAAGGGTGAGCTGGCCGCCAAGGTCAACTGATCGGCGTTGCCGCTCGAACCCAAGAAAACCCGCAGCGATGCGGGTTTTTTTCGCCCGCAAGAAGCTGTCGGGTGCACATGGGTTGGCAACTCGACCGTTAGTCGGCTAGTTTCATGATTGATGGCTGATGGCCACTTCTTTGCGTTGCGAGTTTCCTGGCCAGCGCTAGAGTAATCAATCGGATCCAATTGCAAGTCGAAGTCGATCTAACAAGAGATGCAGCATGGATGGCGCCAACTCTCTCCCCCCGGAAAACCGCTCGGTCCTTCTGGTGGTGGACGATTACCCCGAGAATCTCATCAGCATGCGGGCCCTGTTGGCTCGTCAGGATTGGCAGGTCGTCACCGCAAGCTCGGGGATGGAAGCGCTGAGCGCGCTGCTCGAATTTGAGGTCGACCTGGTATTGCTGGACGTACAGATGCCGGAGATGGACGGCTTCGAGGTCGCCCGGTTGATGCGCGGCAGCCAGCGCACCCAGCTCACCCCGATCATTTTCCTCACCGCCAACGAGCAATCCGACGCCGCCGTGCTCAAGGGCTACGCCAGTGGCGCGGTGGACTACCTGTTCAAGCCGTTCGATCCGCAGATCCTCAAGCCCAAGGTCCAGGCCCTGCTCGACCAGCAGCGCAACCGGCGCAGGCTGCAGCGGCTGACCCGTGAGCTGGAGGCGGCGCGGGCCTTCAATGCGTCGATCCTGGAGAACGCCGCCGAAGGTATTCTGGTGGTCGATGAGCAAGGTGTCATCGGCTTTGCCAATCCGGCGATCTGCAGGTTGCTGGAAACGCCCGTGGAGCAGCTCCAGGGCGCCCAACTGCTGGACCTGTTGCCGGTGCCCGGCGGTGGCTCGTGGAGCGAGTCGGATTTCCATGGCGCCTACCAGGCCAGGCAGATTTTCCGTGTGCACGACGCCCACTTTCGCACCCATGGCGGCCAACTGGTGCCGGTGGCGCTCTCTTGCGCGCCTTTGCCGGCCGAGCAGCGCGCCATGGTGGTCACCGTGCTCGATATGTCGGCGGTGCGCAACCTGCACCAGCAGCTGGAATACCAGGCGGTGACCGACCCCCTGACTGGCCTGCTCAATCGACGCGGTTTCTACCAGGCAGCCGAAAGCGTGCTGCTGCGCAACGAACGTTCGGAGAAGGCCCAGGCACTGATGTACATGGACCTGGACGGCTTCAAGCGGATCAATGACTCGCTAGGCCACGAGACCGGCGACCACGTGTTGCGCTGGGTGGCCGGACAGCTCAAGGATTGCCTCGGCAGCGAGGCGTTGCTGGCGCGCATGGGCGGTGATGAGTTCACCGCGTTGTTCGACGGCCTGCCTTATCCCGAACAGGCCGGGCGTTTTGCCGAAAAACTGCTCGAGCGCATGTCGGTGTGCCAACAGGTCAATGGCCTGGACCTGAGCCTTGGGGTCAGTATCGGCATCGCCACCTATCCTGATTGCGGCGCCACTGTCGAAGGCCTGCTGCGCGCCGCGGATGCTGCCATGTACGCCGCCAAGCAGGCTGGGCGCCAGCAGTACCGCTTCTATGACCAGGAGCTCAACGGCCGGGCCCGCTCTCGGCTGATGCTCGAGACCAGCGTGCGCAGTGCCATCGAGCAGCGCGAGTTCAGCCTGGTCTATCAACCGCAGGTGGGCTTTGCCGATGGTCGCGTGCGTGGCTTCGAGGCCCTGTTGCGTTGGAACCACCCCAGTGTCGGCGACGTGCCGCCTGGTTTGTTCATCCCCTTGTTGGAAGAGGCGCGGCTGATCAGCCGCCTGGCCAGCTGGATCTACCGGCAGGGCGCGGCGCAGCGCCAGGCCTGGTGCGAGCGTTTCCCCGCGGATCTGGTGCTGGGGATAAGCCTGAGTCGGGCGCAATTCACCATGCCCAACCTGGCCGAGGAACTGCGCCAGGTGATCGAGGCTTGCGGGTTGGTGCCGGCGCAACTGGAAGTGGAGATTGCCGAGACCTCGCTGATGTACAACATCGATGCCGCAGTGAAGCAGGTGCATCGCCTGCGTGCGCTGGGTGTGCGCGTGGCGCTGGATGATTTTGGCGCGGGCGACTGTTCGTTGCGGATGATCCGCGACCTGCCCATCGATACCCTCAAGCTCGACCGCCACCTGGTGGAGCGATTGCCGGACTCGGCGCCGGACGCGGCGTTGCTGCGCAGCGTCATTGCCCTGTGCGACGAGTACCGCATCACGGTGATCGCCGAGGGTGTGGAATCCCTGGCCCAGGCTGCTTGGCTCAAGGCCAATGGCTGTGGCTATGTACAAGGGTTTCTGGTGGCCCACCCGATGACCGCGACCGACGCCGGTGCCTTTGCGCCGATTTTCTCCTGGCCGGCCCTGTAGTTGGATAAACTCGCGTCTGTTATCGACGAATCCCAGGCCATGACCGTCTTACGCTACCTGCAAGCCTACCCGCCGCACCTCCAGGAGCAGGTCCGCCAGATGATCGACAGCGATCGCCTGGGCGAGTACCTGCAACGTCGGTATTCCGAACGCCATGAGGTGCAGAGCGACAGGGCGCTGTACGACTACGCCCAGTGCCTGCGCCAGCAGTACCTGCGCAGTGCGCCAAGCCTCGACAAGGTGCTGTTCGACAACCGCCTGGACCTTACCCACCGCGCCCTCGGCCTGAACACCGCGGTGTCACGCGTGCAGGGGGGCAAGCTCAAGGCCAAGAAGGAAATCCGCATCGCCTCGCTGTTCAAGGACGCCGCGCCGCAGTTCCTGCGCATGATCGTGGTGCACGAACTGGCCCACCTGCGCGAGCGAGACCACAACAAGGCGTTCTACCAGCTCTGCCAGCACATGGAGCCGGACTACCACCAACTGGAATTCGACCTGCGCGTCTACCTGACCTATCGGGAGTTGCCGGGCAACGCTTGAGGACCATGCAGCATGGAAGTGAGCAAGACCAAGAGCAGTTTCTATCGGCGCCTGTACGTGGCTTGGCTGATCGACAGCCAGACCGCCACCAGTGTCCCGGCGCTGATGGAGGCCACCGGCATGCCGCGGCGCACCGCTCAGGACACCATCCTGGCACTGGCCGACCTGGACATCGCCTGCGAATTCGAGCAGCAGGAAGGCGCGCGCAACCATGCCGGGCACTACCGCATCCATGACTGGGGGGCGATCGACAAGCAGTGGATCATCCAGCACCTGCGGCAGATCCGCGAGGTGCTGGGGTATCCCTGATTCTCAGCCTTTGCGCATGCCGATATGGGGAATGCCGTCCTCGAGGTATTGCTCGCCGGCCACTTCGAAACCGTGCTGGGCATAGAAGCCTTGCAGGTGTGCTTGCGCCGACAGGTACACCGGCGTGCCGGGCCAGCAGTGTTCGGCGGCCTCCAGGCCCTTGAGCAAGAGCGGGTGGCCGAGTTTCGCGCCGCGCGCCTGGGGTGAGGTCACCACCCGGCCAATGACCACGTCGCCGCCCTGGGACTGCGGGTCGAGCAGGCGCAGGTAGGCCACCAACTGGTCGTCCTGCCAGCCCATCAGGTGCAGGGTGTCGCCGGTCAGGTCCTGGCCGTCGACTTCCTGGTAGGCGCAATGTTGCTCGACCACGAACACTTCGGTGCGCAACTGCAGGATGGCATAGAGCTGTTCCTTGCTCAGGTCGGTGTGGTGCTTGCAGATCCAGTCGGCGGACATTGGCGTGGCTCCTGAAAAGATAATCGATCATCGCAAATCGGTGCGACGGCGACGAGCGGATCAATGCGTCATGTCATGTCGTGCGAGGTTCGGCGCCAGCCGGCGCGCTTTCTTTTATCAGGTGCGCGGCCATGGTTCGCAACGGTGCCAGCTGCCGGCAGATCAGCGCCAGTTGGGTCTGCACCAGGCGCTGGTGCTCGTCGAGTTCCTCGGGCATCTGCTCCAGTTCGTTGGCCAGGGTTTCCTCGGCATCGCTGTGGATGGCCACCGGCAAGCGCGCCGCCAGGCCATTGGCGATCTCGTCCAGGCTGTTGGCCAGGCTCTGCCCGGCACCCTCGATCAACTGTTCCTGGACCTCGGCCGGCAGCGCCGTGTCGCGGTGCGCGCCGAGGCCCGAGAGGTAGCTCAGCAAGGTGTGCGACAGCACCAGGAAGCGGAAGCCCACGTCGGCTTCCTTGCGAAAGTGCCCGGGCTCCATGAGCATGTTGGCCAGGGTGGTGGAGAGCGCAGCGTCGGCGTTGTGGGCGTTGCGCCGGGCCAGGCGGTAGGCCAGGTCGTCGCGCTTGCCATGGGCGTACTGCTGCATGATCTGGCGCAGGTACACGCTGGCGCAGGCCAGGGTATTGGCCAGGGCCTTGTTCAGGCGCCGTCCCTGCCAGTCGGGCAGGAACAGGAATACCGCGAGGATGGCGATCAGGCTGCCCACCAACGTATCGAACAGGCGCGGCAGGAACAGGCCGTAGCCGTCGCCGATCTGGTTGAAGCAGAACAGCACCATCAGAGTGATCGCGGCGGTGGCCAGGGTGTAGCGGGTGGTGCGGTTGACGAAGAACAGCACCCCGGCGATCACGGCGAACAGCGATTGGATGATCGGGTTGGGGAACAGGTCGAACAGCGCCCAGCCCACGGTCAGGCCGATGGCCGTGCCAAATACCCGCTGCACCAGCTTGCGCCGGGTCGCACCGTAGTTCGGCTGGCAGACGAACAGTGTGGTGAGGATGATCCAGTAGCCCTGGGTGGGGTGGATCAGGTGCACCATGCCGTAGCCGATCGACAGCGCCAGCGGCAGGCGCAAAGCGTGGCGGAACAGCAACGAGGTTGGCGTGAGCTGGGTGCGCAGGCGCGTCCAGACATCCTTGAAGTTGCGCGGCGAGCGGTCCAGCAGGCTGCTGTCGCTGGCGTCGGCGAGGCTGTCGGGATTGCTGGCGGCGCCGAGCAGGCGGTCAAGGGTGGCCAGGTTGGCGGCCAGCGCGCGCAGCGAGCGCAGCAGCCCTCGCCAGGCTGGGTTGTTCTGCAGGCGCAGGTGCTCCAGCGACGCGTCCAGGTCTTCCAGCGCTTCGGCGAAACCGCTGGCCAGTACGAAGGGCTGGCGCAGGCGGATAGAGCGGGCCAATTCCTGGCACGAGGCGCCTTGCTTGCGCAGCAGGCGTTGGCAGCGGAACATCACATCGCTGTGGAAGAAGGCTTCGGTCAAGGCGTTGTAGGGGTAGTGCGAGGCGCTGACCCGCTCATGGATGTCCTGGGCCAGGAAGTACAGCTTGAGGTAACGGCTGACCTTGGAGTTCGGCTGGCTGTTGCCGACCCGGTGCAGGATGATTTCCTTGGCAGCGTTCAGCGCCGCCACCACCTTGCCGTTCTGCTGCGCCAGCTCCAGGCGCCGGGCCTCGACGTCGAGGTTGCGGATCGGTTCGAACAGGCTGGCCTTGAGCTTCAGGTAGCTACCCAGCTCGTAGAACAGCCTGGCCAGGCTCTGCTGTACTGGCTGGTTGGAGAACAGCAGCTGCCACAGCACCGACAGCAGGCCATACCAGGCGGCTCCGGCCACCAGCAGCATCGGTTCATGCCAGAAGTCGGTGACCTGGCCGCCGCGTTGGTCCACGCCGATCATGGTGTACACCGCGGTGATCAGGGTGGCCGAGGCGATCGCCCCGTAGCGCTCGCCCAGCGCCCCGAGCATGGTCAGGCCGAAGGCCGCCAGGGCCAAGGCGATGGCGAAGATCCAGGGGTAGGGGAACAACAGCTCCACGGCCAAGGCGGCGATGGCGAAACACACCAGGGTGACGGCCAGGGCGCTGAGACGGCCCTGCCAGCTGTCGTCGGTCTCGGCCAGGGCACTGGCGATGATGCCGAGAAACAGCGGGATCAGCAGGGCCATCTCGTCCTGGTACCAGCACAGGGCCAGGCTGCCGGTGAGGGCGATGGTCACCCGGATGCTGTAGCTGAACTTGTCTTGGCCCCACAGGCGACGCAGTGACTGACGGAACGAGCTCGATGACATGATGGCCTGCTGGGCAGTGATCGATGGAATGCATGAGCGCACGGACCAGCAAGAAGCGTTCCGTGCTGCTCGATGATCCTACTCTACACGAACTGCGCGGCGGCGTTGGCCGATGCCCAGGCCCACTGGAAGTTGAAGCCGCCAAGGTGGCCGGTGACGTCCAGTACCTCGCCGATGAAGTACAGGCCTGGGCTCTTCAGCGATTCCATGGTCTTGGACGACACCTCGCGGGTATCGACCCCGCCCAGGGTCACCTCGGCGGTGCGGTAGCCCTCGGTGCCGGCCGGCACCAGTTGCCACGCCGCCAGTCGGTTGGCGATCTGCGCCAGTTCCGCCGGTGTGTACTGCTTCATCGGGCGCGAGTCGAACCACTGCTCGGCCAGCAGGTTGGCCAGCTTGCGGGTGAACACCTCGCCGAGCACGGTCTTCAGCTCGCTGTTGGCGCGTTCGGCCTGTTGCTGCTGCAGCCACTGCAGCGCGTCGCGGTCGGGCAGCAGGTTGATCTCCAGGGTATCGCCCGCTTCCCAGAACGACGAGATCTGCAGGATCGCCGGGCCGCTCAGGCCGCGGTGGGTGAACAGCAGGTTTTCCCGGAAACTGCTCCCGTTGCAACTGGCGATGCAGTCCAGCGAGGTGCCGGAGAGCTCGGTGCACAATGCCTTGAGTTGGGGCTCGGTGATGGTGAACGGCACCAGGCCGGCGCGGGTCGCCAGCAGCGTGTGGCCGAACTGGCGGGCCACCTGGTAGCCGAAGCCGGTGGCGCCCAGGGTCGGGATCGACAGGCCGCCGGTGGCGATCACCAGCGATTGGCAGGCGAACGGGCCGGCGCTGGTCTGCAACAGGTAGCCGGCCTCGGTCTTCTCGATGTGCTCGATGCTGGTGTGCATGCGCAGCTCGGCGCCGGCCTCGTCGCACTCGGCCAGGAGCATGTCGAGGATGTCGCTGGCCTTGTTGTCGCAAAACAGCTGGCCGAGCTTCTTCTCGTGGTAGGGCACGCCGTGCTTGGCCACCAGCTCGATGAAGTCCCACTGGGTGTAGCGGGCCAGCGCCGACTTGCAGAAGTGCGCGTTGTGCGAGAGGAAGTTGCTGGGCTCGGTGTACAGGTTGGTGAAGTTGCAGCGCCCGCCGCCGGACATGAGGATTTTCTTGCCGGGTTTGTTGGCGTGGTCGAGCAGCAGCACCCGGCGGCCACGGCGGGCGCTGAGCTGGGCGCACATCAGGCCGGCGGCGCCGGCGCCGATGATGATCACGTCGGTGGTGTGCACGGTGTTAAACCTGTTTGGATTCAAAATTGGAACGCCGAACCTGTAGGAGCGGGTTTACCCGCGAATACGGTCGCGGATGCACCATCGTATTCGCGGGTGAACCCGCTCCTACAGGGATGTTGTCCAGGCGTCAGACGATACGGACTTTCAGCGCCCGGCCTTTGATCTTGCCGCTGTTCAGACGCTGCATGGCCTGCTTGGCCAAGGCGCGCTCGACGGCGACGAAGGCCTGGAAGTCGAAGATGGCGATCTTGCCCACCTGCTTGCCGGGGATCCCGGCATCGCCGGTCAGCGCGCCGAGGATGTCGCCCGGGCGCAGCTTGTCCTTGCGCCCGGCGGCGATGCACAGGGTGCTCATGACCGGCAGCAGCGGCTCGCCACCTTTGTTCTTCAGGCTGTCCAACTGGTCCCAGCGCAACGGGCTCTTCTGCAGGGCCTCGATGGCCTGGGCACGGTGCCCTTCGGCCGGGGCCACCAGGCTGATGGCGATGCCTTTCTCGCCCGCACGGCCAGTACGCCCGACACGGTGCACGTGGATCTCGGCATCACGGGCGAGCTCGACGTTGATGACCATGTCCAGGCCATCGATGTCCAGGCCGCGGGCGGCCACGTCGGTGGCCACCAGCACCGAGCTGCTGCGGTTGGCGAACATCGTCAGCACCTGGTCGCGATCACGTTGCTCCAGGTCGCCATGCAGGGCCTGGGCGACGATGCCCTTGGCCGTCAGGTGGGCGACCACATCCTCGCACTGCTGCTTGGTGAAGCAGAACGCCACGCAGGATTGCGGGCGGTAGTGGCCGAGCACGCGGGTGACCGCCTCGAGGCGCTGTTGCGGGTCGATCTCGATGAAGCGCTGTTCGATCTGGTTGTCGGTGTGCAGGCTCTCGACCTTGACCTGCTGCGGCTTGCGCATGAAGTCGGCGGCCAGTTGCTCGATGCCGGCCGGGTAGGTGGCCGAGAACAGCAGGGTCTGGCGGCGCGACGGGGTCTTGCCGATGATGCTGGCGATGGCATCGAAGAAGCCCATGTCGAGCATGCGGTCGGCTTCGTCGAGCACCAGGGTGTTGAGCCCGTCGAGCACCAGGGTGCCTTTGTCCAGATGCTGCTGGATGCGCCCAGGGGTGCCGACGATGATATGCGCGCCGTGCTCCAGCGAGGCGATCTGCGGACCGAGCGACACACCGCCGCACAGCGTCAGGATCTTGATGTTGTCCTCGGCGCGGGCCAACCGGCGCAGCTCCTTGGCCACTTGGTCGGCGAGCTCGCGGGTGGGGCACAGGACCAGGGCCTGGCAGCCGAAGTAGCGCGGGTTGATGGGGTTGAGTAGGCCGATGCCGAAGGCTGCGGTCTTGCCGCTGCCGGTCTTGGCCTGGGCGATCAGGTCCTGGCCCTTTAGGATGACCGGCAGGCTCTGGGCCTGGATCGGCGTCATCGAGGCATAGCCGAGGGCGTCCAGGTTGGCCAGCATGGCAGCGGACAGCGGCAGGGTGGCAAAGGCGGTGGAATCGGTGGTCACGAGGCGGGCCTGCGGTGCGAAGCGAAAAATGCCGCACAGTCTACCAGCCTCATGGCCATTCGCCCTACGATTCGATGTGCGCTTCCGGACGACGGGCACGCCTTCCGTCTGTCGGCGAAAGCTGCAGGAAGATCGCCGCCGCCAGCATCGCCATGATGCCGATGGTCACGAACGTCAGCTGGAATGCGCCCAGGGTGGTCTCTACACCCTCGGCGGCGCCCGCTGCGGTGAAACCGCCGAGCAGGGCCCCGGCACAGGCCACGCCGAGGCTCAGGGCCAACTGGGCGACCACCGACAGCAGGCTGTTGCCGCTGCTGGCGCTGGCGTCGTCGAGGTCGATCAGGGTCACGGTGTTCATGGCCGTGAACTGCATCGAGTTGACCGCCCCGAGCAAGCCCAGGTGGATCAGCAGGACGACGTAGGGGGTCTGCTCGTCCACCAGCCCCAGGCTGGCCAACAGCAGGCCCAGCAACAGGGTATTGGTGGTGAGGATGATGCGGTAGCCGAAGCGCTCGATCAGCGGCCTGGCGACGGATTTGGCAAGCATGGCGGCGGCCGCCAGTGGAATCATGCTCATGCCGGCCTGGGCGGGCGAATAGCCCAGTGCCACCTGCAGCAGCAACGGCACGAGGAAGGGCAGGGCACCGCTGCCCAGACGCGCGAACAGATTGCCGAGGATACCGATGGCGAAGGTGCGCACGCGGAACAGGCTGGGCGAGAACAGGGGCTCGGGGTCGCGCCCGGCGCGTAGCCAGTAGGCCGCCAGGCAGGCCATGCCGGCGAATAGCAGCAGCATCACCCGCAGATGCGGCAGGTGCAGTTCCCCGAGGCCTTCCATGGCGATGGTGATCAGTACCATCGCCGCACCGAACAGCAGGAACCCCGGCCCATCGAAGGTGGTGCGTTCGGCGCCGCGCAGGTCGGGGATGAGTTTCCACACGGCGTAGCAGCCCAGGGCACCCACCGGCAGGTTGAGCAGGAAGATCCAGTGCCAGCTGAGGATCTCCACCAGCCAGCCACCCACCGTCGGGCCGAGCAGTGGGCCGAGCAGACCGGGGATGGTGATGAAGCTCATGATCCGCACCAGTTCGGTGCGCGGGTAGGCGCGTAGCACTACCAGGCGCCCGACCGGCAGCATCAGCGCGCCGCCCAGGCCCTGCACGATACGCGCGAAGATCAGGAAACCGAGGCTGTTGGCGGCGGCACACAGCAGCGAGCCAAAGCTGAACAGCAGGATGGCGCTGAAGAAGATGCGCTTGGTGCCGAAGCGGTCGGCGATCCAGCCCGAGGCCGGGATCAGCAGCGCCACGGTAAGCATGTAGGCGATGATCACGCCCTGCATGCGCAGCGGGTCTTCTGCCAGCGAACGGGCCATGGCCGGCAACGCGGTGTTGAGGATGGTACCGTCCAGGGACTGCATGAAGAAGGCGATGGCGACCACCCAGGGGATCCAGCGGGCGGTCACAGGGTCCAGCGGGGTGCGTTCAGGCATGACGTCCTCGTTTGTCGGTGCCGGCTTATTCGCGGCTAAAGCCGCTCCTACAGAAGCAGGACAAATCCTGTAGGAGCGGCTTTAGCCGCGAAAGGGCCAGCGATGCCAATCACAATGTCAGGGTCAGCGCTTTGACCAGCGCCCCCGGCAAATGACTCGATCCGGTACTGCGTTGTCCATAGGTGCTGGTCGACAGGATCATCTCGCGCTCCTGGGTCAGGTCTTCCAGCTCGCCGCCCAGCAGGTTGTACAGGCTGTCATCGAAACGCATGGTGCTCACCGGCCCCTGTATCTCGCCGTTCTCCACCCAGAAGGTGGCGAAGCGGGTCAGCCCGGTCATGCGCGCGGCGGGCAGGTCCGAGTAGTTGAGGTACCAGAGGTTGCTGATGTAAAGGCCGGTACCGAGCCGTTCGAGTATCTGCGCGTTGGCCAGGTTGCCTGCGTCCAGGCTCAGTGCACAAGGCGATTCGTAGCTGTCGGCGCCATTGCCCTGGAGGGCGAACTCGGCGGCGCTGCGGGCGCTGATCAGCTTTTCCCGGGCCTGGCCCTGGTCGATCAGCGCCACGTCGAGACGGGGCGAGCCCTCGTCGGAAAACGCCGGGCTCAACGAGCCACTGACCTGCTCGGCGAAACCGACCAGGGGGCTGAGCCGGGCATCGCCATTGTACAGGCGCTGCAAGGCGCTGTTACCGGTGGCCAAGGCTTGTGCCGAGAAAGCGCCCCAGCACAGCATGCCGGCGATTTCGTCCATGGCCGCGGGCGCCAGGTAGGCGCGGTAGCTGCCGGGCTTCAGGGTGATGGCGGGGCGACCGAGGAAGCCCAGTTGCTCGCGCGCCTGGCGCAGCCGCGCGGTGAACTCCTCGGTGCTCCAGGCTTGGCCTGCATAGTTGGCCTTGACCGCCTGGCCGTTGTCGTGGAACAGGCTCCAGTCGAAGTTGAAACTATTGGCCTGGTGCCAGCCGAAGGCCCCGAACGAGCTGGCGAAGCCGCGGCAGATCGGGCCGGCGGCATAGATGCCGACCAGGTCCAGGTCACCGGCCTCGCGCTCGACCAAGGCCAGTACCTCGTCCAGTTCGGGCAAGGGCTGTTGCTGCAGGCTATGGGTGTGCCAGGCGGTGTCGTCCAGGCTCAGGTAAGGGTCGAGCGCCAGCAGCGGCAAGGTCTGGCGCAATTGCGCCAAGGCGTCATCGAGGCGTTGCGCGTCCAGTTGCGCGTCGTCGCTCAGGGTCACCTGCTGTTGCGCCTGGCGCCCGTCCCGTACCAGCCGCAGTTGCGCGCTGGCCTGCACGACCGTGCCGGCCTGGCGCACCTTGGCATGGTTGAAACGCACGAACTGCGAGTGCTCGGCGCTGTAGCCAAGGGTGAAGTGCTCTCCGGGCTGCAAGGCGGCGCGCAGGGCCTCGACCATCGCCTCGAAGGATTGTTGTGGCGTGGCGCTCATCAGGCGTCTCCTCCGAATACGTCGATCTGGCGGAACACACAGGCGGGCGAGGCATGGCCGACACGGACCACCTGGTTGGGTTCACCCTTGCCGCAGTTGGGCGTGCCGAGCACTTCGAAGGTGCTGCGGTCGCCGACGGCGGCGAGGTTGCGCCAGAACTGCGCGGAGATGCCGCGGTAGTTGGGGTTCTTGACGATGCCCTTGAGTTCGCCATCCTCGATCAGCTGGCCCCACTCGCAGCCGAACTGGAACTTGTTGCGCGCATCGTCGATGGACCAGGAGCGATTGTTGCTCATCAGGATGCCATGCTCGATACCCCCGACCAGTTGCTGCAGGCTCTGGTCGCCGGGTTCGAGGTTGAGGTTGGCCATGCGGTCGATCGGCGCGCGGTTCCAGCTGCAGGCACGGCTGTTGGCCACGCCGCCCAGGCCCGAGCGGTACTGCGACAGCGTCCCGCCCAGCGGGCGCTCCAGCAGGCCGTCGCGAATCAGGAACTGCTTGCTGGCCGGCGTGCCGTCGTCGTCGAAACTGTAACTGGCGAGTTCTTCCTCGAGGGTCGGATCGAAGGTCACGTTGAGCAACTCGGAGCCGTAGCGCAGGTGGCCGAAGTCGCTGGCCTTGACGAAGCTGGTGCCGGCGTAGTTGCGTTCGTCGCCGAGGATCCGGTCCATCTCCAGCGGGTGGCCGATGGACTCGTGGATCTGCAGCATCATTTGGTCGGGCATCAGCAGCAGGTCGCGCGGGCCGCTGGGCGTGTTCGGCGCCAGCAGCAGCTGCAGGGCTTCGTCGGCGATGCGCCCGGCGGCACCGACCAGGCCGCAACGCTGGACGACCTCGAAGCCGCCTTGCTGGCCGAAATTGCTCAGGCCCAGGCTGCGGCTCTGGCTGTCCTGGCCATCGCTGGCGGTCACGCTCAGCCCAGGGTAGAGGAAGCGCTGGGCGTGGCGCAGTTCGGCACCGGCCGAGTTGAGGTAGGTCTGTTCCACCAGGCTCATGCCCAGGCTGGCCAGCCAATCTACCAGGCGGTTGTCCCGGGGTACGCTGGCCGACTCGCTGGCGAGCAGGCCGAGGCAATCGGCGAGGCTTGGCAGCGGTTGGTCGAGGTTGGGTGAGAGGTGGTCATGGCGAGCGCTGGTCACCGGCTGGGCGCGCAGGTCGAGCAAACTGTGCGCGGCGATCTGCCGGGCCAGTGCCTCGGCCTGCTCCAGCGCCCGTTGCAGGCCAGCTTGCGACAGGTCGGCGGTGGCCGCATAGGCCTCCACGCCAGCGACCCGTGCGGTCAGCATGGCGCCTTCGTCCTGGCTGAACATCGGTGGTTCGGCGACATTGCGGCGCACGCACAACGCCTGGTGCGACTGCTTCACATGGCGCAGGGAAAACACATCGGCCGTACTGCGCAGCGCAGCGAAGCGCTGGCGCAGCAGGGCGCTGGAATCGAACATGCGGGAATCTCCGAGTACACGGTGGCTCCCCCCTAGAACCACCCGTCTTGCATGGCCAGGCACGTATCGTCGCGAGCCTCGAGCAATGCCAGGTCATTATGGCAGCCGGGCACCTCCCAGGTGAGGAAATAACGCGCGGCTTGCAGTTTGCCGAGGTAGAAATCGCGATCAGCAGGGCTGCCCTCGAGCAGGCCGAGTTCGGCGTGAATCGCCTGCTGTAGCCAGCGCCAGCCGATCACGCAATGGCCGAAGGCGTTGAGGTACAGGCTGGCATTGGCCAACGTCGCGCTGACCTTGCCCTCGGCCAGGTCGCCCAGCAGGGCCAGGGTCACGCCTTGCAGGCGGTTGACCAATTGCTCCAGCGGCTGGCGCAGGGCGTCGAGGCTGGGGTGATGGCTGGCGCGCTCGCCGGTGCTGGCGATCAGGCGGATCAGCTGCTTGAGGCCTGCGCCGTTGTGCTGGGCCAGCTTGCGCCCGAGCAGGTCGAGGGCCTGGATGCCTTCGGTGCCCTCGTGGATGGGGTTCAGGCGATTGTCGCGGTAGTACTGCTCGACCGGGTACTCGCGGGTGTAGCCGTGGCCGCCGAGGATCTGGATGGCCAGTTCGTTGGCCTTGAGGCAGAACTTCGAGGGCCAGGATTTGACGATCGGGGTCAGCAGGTCGAGCAGCGCCTGGGCCTGCTGGCGCTCGGCCTGCTCCGCGGCGGTGTGGGTGTCGTCGAACAGCCGTGCGGCGTACAGGCCCAGGTCGAAGGCGCCTTCTACGTAGGCCTTCTGCGCCAGCAGCATGCGCTTGACGTCGGCATGTTCGCTGATCGGCACGGGTGGGCTGTGCGGGTCCTTGTTGTCCGGCAGCCGGCCTTGTGGCCGCTGGCGGGCGTAGTCCAGCGAGTGGAGGTAACCGGCGTAGCCGAGCATCACCGCACCCATGCCGACGCCGATACGGGCCTCGTTCATCATCTGGAACATGCAGGCCAGGCCCTGGTGCGGCTGGCCGACCAGAAAGCCGACGCAGTCGCCGTTGTCGCCGAAGTTCAGCGCGGTGGAGGTGGTGCCGCGCCAGCCCATCTTGTGGAACAGCCCGGCGAGCAGCACGTCGTTGCGCCGGCCCAGGCTGCCATCGGGGTTGACCCGGTACTTGGGCACGATGAACAGCGAGATGCCTTTCACTCCGGCGGGTGCATTCGGCAGCTTGGCGAGCACCAGATGCACGATGTTCTCCGACAGCTCGTGATCGCCGCCAGAGATGAAGATCTTGTTGCCCTTGAGCCGGTAGCTGCCGTCATCGGCCGGCTCCGCGCGGGTACGGATATCGGCCAGGGAGGAACCGGCGTGGGGTTCGGTCAGGGCCATGGTGCCGAAGTAGCGGCCCTCGATCATCGGCTGCAGGTACAGGCGTTTCTGCTCGTCGCTGCCGAAGCTCTCGATCAGGTTGGCCGCGCCCATGGTAAGGAACGGGTAGGCTGTGGTGCCGGCGTTGGCGGCCTGGAAGTGGGCGAAGCAGGCCTGGGACACCAGGCTGGGCAACTGCATGCCCCCGACCTCGAAGTCGCGGTTGGCGTTGAGGAAGCCGGCGGCGAGGAAGGCGTCGACGGCGGGTTTTACCTCGGGAATCAGCTCGGCGCGGCCATCGACGTAGCGCGGCTCGTTTTCATCGGCCTTGCGGTTGTGCGGGGCGAAGTGTTTTTCAGCGATGGCGCGTGCGGTGGTCAGCGCCGCGTCGAAGGTTTCGCGGCTGTGCTCGGCGAAGCGCGTGCGCTGGGTCAGGGCCTCGGCGTCGAGGACTTCATAGAGTTCGAAGGCGAGGTTGCGGGGGCTGAGTAGGGTCTCGGGCATGGGGGCGGTCCTGGGGCGGGCGTTAGCTGATTCTAAGTATGGGCCACAGCCGTCAACACCATTATTGATTCAGATGATGGCTGGTCACAGACCTGCATGTATCGGAATTGTGCCGATATCAGAATAGTCTGACTTATGACGCAGAAAGGTATGGCATTTCTGCCGCGGCGGTTGCTATTAAATGTCACGCTCTTTAACACAAGAGTGGTTCGTGATGTCAGAGCAAGAGCAGCTCCAGAATGCTGATCAAAAGCAGTTTTTCGTCGTATCTTTGAGGAAAGTTGCGGTCGTCAGCTTTTTTACATTTGGGTGGTATTGGCTTTATTGCTTCTATCGAAGTTGGGTGTTGCAAAGAAAATATGCGGGGGCGCGTGTGTTGCCCATCCTGCGCGCTTTGTTTGCTGTTTTCTTTGTGTACGCGCTGCTAAAGCGGGTGGGTAATAAGCTCCGGCAGTCAGGATGCATGTATCGTTGGTCGCCGTTCGCACTGACCGTGGGCTTGATAGTTACTGCCGTGCTGCCTGTTTATGTGACCCATGGGATTGTTAACCCCAATTTACCTGTTGTCGTATTTTTACAGGTTCTTTTGGCGGCAATGAATACTTGGTGTGTAGTAAGCATGCAAAAGGCCATAAACTCTTCAGAGGGAGACGTTAGCGGAAAGGTAAACTCAAATTTTACTGTTGCAAACTGGCTGTGGATGGCATGCGGCCTGCTGGTTTGGCCAAGCATGGTCATGCTCGCGCTTCTGGCTTTTTTGATGGGTATCGATCTGGTTACCATTTGAATGCGGACTGGGCATTCATGGCCTTGATATCCGTGGCCGCAATGCGCCGTGGGAGGGGCTTGATCGCACTGTCGCTGAATATCTTGAAGCGAGCGCCCACAGAAAAGGAGAGCCGAAGCTCTCCTTTCCCGTCAGCAACCGCAAACCATCAACCGATAGTCATCAAGCTCGCGTTACCGCCAGCTGCCGCGGTATTCACGCTCACCGCACGCTCGATCACCAGGCGCTCCAGGGCGATCTGGTGGTCTCCGCTGGACAGCCCGTGCACGCCGACGATGGCGCCTGCACGCTTGGCTACCTGCTTGCAGACGTCGCGCAGCTGGTCCGAGTCGCCATGGTGGATCACGGCGTCGAACGCCACTTCATCCTTGTTCCAGTCCGCGACCAGCTTGACCTTGGCCTGCAGCTCTTTCGGCAGACGGCCGCGCAGGCCCTTGCCGAGTTCGCCGTCGACCCACACCGCCGAACTGCCCACCGCCAGCACCGCAGCAAGCTGCGCCAGCAGGTCCGCCTCGTTGTCCGCCAGGCACAGCACGTGCTCGCGCGGCAGTATGGTGTAGCTGTTGCGCTCGCCGGTCGGGCCTGGCAGCAGGCGGGCGATGCCGCTCTGCGACTGGCCGGCGAATTGTTCGCACAGTTCGGCCAGCTCGGTCTGCTGGTTGCCTTGGGCCCAGGCCTTGAGGTCGTGCAGTGGCTTGATCAGCTGGGTATGCAGGGCACGGTCCGGCTGGCCTTCGCCATCCTGCTGCTGGAAGTGACGGCCGATCGCGTCGGCCGGGCGGGTCGACAGCAGGCGATACAGGTACAGCGGGCCTCCGGCTTTCGGGCCGGTGCCGGACAGGCCTTCACCGCCGAACGGCTGGACCCCGACCACGGCGCCAACGATGTTACGGTTGACGTACATGTTGCCGACGTTGGCGTTCTCCACCACCTTGGCGATGGTCTCGTCGATGCGGGTGTGCACCCCGAGGGTCAGGCCATAGCCTGAGTCGTTGATCTGCTCGATCAGTTGGTCGAGGTTGCGACGGTTGTAGCGCACCACGTGCAGTACCGGGCCGAAGATCTCACGTTTGAGCTCGTCGAAGCTCTCCAGCTCGATCAGGGTCGGCATGACGAAGGTGCCGCGTTTGACCTCGGAGGCATCGGCAATGGCGACCTGGTAGACCGAGCGACCTTTCTCGCGCATGCCCTGGATGTGCTTCTCGATGCCGGCCTTGGCTTCTGCGTCGATCACCGGGCCGATGTCCACGGCCAGGCGGTCGGGATTACCCAGGCGGCTTTCGGCCATGGCGCCCTTGAGCATCTCGATCACGCGGTCGGCCGAGTCTTCCTGCAGGCACAGCACGCGCAGGGCCGAGCAACGCTGGCCGGCGCTGTCGAAGGCCGACGAGACCACGTCGATCACCACCTGCTCGGTGAGTGCCGAGGAGTCGACGATCATCGCGTTCTGGCCACCGGTTTCGGCGATCAGCGGGATCGGCCGGCCTTGGTTGTCCAGGCGCCCGGCAACATTGCGCTGCAGTAGGCGCGCGACTTCGGTGGAGCCGGTGAACATGACGCCCTTGACGCGCTCGTCACCGACCAGGCCGGCACCGACGCTTTCGCCCTGGCCTGGCAGCAGTTGCAGCACGCCTTCGGGGATACCGGCCTCGAGCAGCAGGCGCACGGCCTGGGCGGCGATCAGCGGAGTCTGTTCCGCCGGCTTGGCCAGCACCGGGTTGCCTGCGGCCAGTGCGGCAGCGACCTGGCCGGTGAAGATCGCCAGCGGGAAGTTCCACGGGCTGATGCACACCACCGGGCCCAGTGGGCGGTGGGCGTCGTTGCTGAAATCGTTGCGTGCCTGTACCGCGTAGTAACGCAGGAAGTCCACCGCCTCGCGCACCTCGGCGATGGCGTTGGCGAAGGTCTTGCCGGCCTCGCGGATGAGCAGGCCCATCAGCGGCTGGATCTCGGCTTCCATCAGGTCGGCGGTACGCTCGAGAATGGCGGCGCGCTCGGCCGGTGGCGTGGCCTGCCAGATCGGTGCAGCGTTCAGGGCACACTGGATAGCGTTGTCGACATCGGCCACGGTCGCTTCCTGCACGTGGCCGACCACGTCGCGGTGGTCGGCCGGGTTCAGCACGGCCACGGCGGCGCTTTCGCTAGCAGCGCAAGCCAGCAGTGGGACGGCTTTCCAGTCGTTGTGAGCGGTGGCCAGCATGGCGCAGGACAGCGACGCCAGACGGTGTTCGTTGGCCATGTCGATGCCGGCCGAGTTGGCTCGCTCGCTGCCGTATAGCTCGCGTGGCAGCGGGATGCGTGGGTGCGGCAGGCCGATGCCGCCTTCCTGGGTGGCCATGCGCTCGATGCTGGCGACCGGGTCGGCGACCAGTTCCTGGATGGAGATCGAGTGGTCGGCGATGCGGTTGACGAACGAGGTGTTGGCGCCGTTTTCCAGCAGGCGACGAACCAGGTAGGCCAGCAGCGTTTCGTGGGTGCCGACCGGGGCGTACACGCGGCAGGGGCGGTTCAGCTTGCCTTCGGAGACCTTGCCGACAACCTGTTCGTACAAAGGCTCGCCCATGCCGTGCAGGCATTGGAACTCGTACTGGCCGGGGTAGTAGTTCTGCCCGGCGATATGATAAATGGCCGAAAGGGTGTGGGCGTTGTGGGTGGCGAACTGCGGGTAGATGGCCTCTGGCACTGCCAGCAGCTTGCGTGCGCAGGCGACGTAGGAAACGTCGGTATACACCTTGCGGGTGTACACCGGATAGCCTTCCAGGCCTTCGACCTGGGCGCGCTTGATCTCGCTGTCCCAGTAGGCGCCTTTCACCAGGCGGATCATCAGGCGGTGGCGGCTGCGCTTGGCCAGGTCGATGACGTAGTCGATCACGTAAGGGCAGCGCTTCTGGTAGGCCTGGATGACGAAGCCGATGCCGTTCCAACCGGCCAGTGATGGCTCGAAGCACAGGCGCTCGAGCAGATCCAGGGACAGCTCCAGGCGGTCGGCTTCCTCGGCGTCGATGTTCAGGCCGATGTCGTATTGCTTGGCCAGCAGCGTCAGCGACAGCAGGCGCGGGTACAATTCTTCCATCACGCGCTCGTACTGGGCGCGGCTGTAGCGCGGATGCAGTGCCGAAAGCTTGATGGAGATGCCCGGGCCTTCATAGATGCCACGGCCATGGGAGGCCTTGCCGATCGAGTGGATTGCCTGTTCGTAGGACGCCAGGTACTTCTGCGCGTCATGCTCGGTCAGTGCGGCTTCGCCGAGCATGTCGTAGGAATAGCGGAAGCCCTTGGACTCGAAGCGGCTGGCGTTGGCCAAGGCTTCGGCGATGGTCTCGCCGGTCACGAACTGCTCGCCCATCAGGCGCATGGCCATGTCGACGCCCTTGCGGATCATCGGCTCGCCGCTTTTGCCGATGATACGGGTGAGCGAGGAGGTCAGGCCGGCTTCGTTGTGGGTGGAGACCAGCTTGCCGGTCAGCAGCAGGCCCCAGGTCGCGGCGTTGACGAACAGCGACGGGCTGTTGCCCAGGTGCGGTTGCCAATTGCCGTTGCTGATCTTGTCGCGGATCAGGGCGTCACGGGTGCCCTTGTCGGGGATGCGCAGCAGGGCTTCGGCCAGGCACATCAGGGCCACGCCTTCCTGGGACGACAGCGAGAACTCCTGCAGCAAACCCTGGACGATGCCGGCGCGCCCACCGGCGCTCTTCTGGTTGCGCAGCTTCTCGGCGATGCCGGCGGCCAGCTTGTTGGTGGCCTCGGCCAGCGGTGCGCTCAGGCGTGCCTGCTCCAGCAGCATCGGCACCACCTCAGGCTCGGGGCGGCGATAGGCGGCGGTGATGGCCGAGCGCAGGACGGACTGTGGCAGGATGCTTTCGGCGAATTCGAGGAAGCACTGGTGGCTTTGGTCGGGTTGGATTTCGCCGGCGTCGTCGGCCAGGGCGCTGGCATGACCGTTGAGTTCGGTCAGGGTGGCACCACCCTCGAGCTTCTCCAGATAATTGAAGATCGCTTGCTTGATCAACCAGTGCGGCGTGCGGTCGATGGACTGCGCAGCTGCCTTGAGTCGCTCACGGGTCGGGTCGTCGAGTTTGACCCCCAGGGTGGTCGTCGCCATTTCTTATCCTCGTTATTGCCACGGCTGTGGCCTAAGCTGGCGCCAAGATTAGCTGTAGGCGATTTCGGGTGCAACTAGGTGCAACCTGAATTTTTCATCGGCTGGGTTTCACTCGTCCAGCCGACTTACCCACAACCTGGAAATGGTCAATTTCAGTGCGTTTTTTTCTTAAAAAAGTGTTTTTTGTTCCGTTAAGGAGCAAAAAGTAGGTAATTTCGGAAAATCACGGCATGGTGCAACTGACGGTTCAAAAAGGGTTGCACCAGATTTGAGTTGTTGCATAGGATGCGCCGCCTGGGTGCAACCGCCTCGCGCGGCTGCACATGAGATAAAAACAAACGCCAGGGCACACGCATGGGCAATCCACTGACGATCACCTTCGTGATCTACATCGCTGCAATGGTGCTGATCGGTTTCGCGGCCTATCGCTCCACCAAGAACCTTTCCGACTACATTCTGGGTGGTCGTAGCCTCGGTAGCGTGGTCACGGCGCTTTCGGCCGGCGCTTCCGACATGAGCGGCTGGTTGCTGATGGGCCTGCCAGGCGCCATCTACTTCTCCGGCCTGTCTGAAGCCTGGATCGCCATCGGCCTGACGGTCGGTGCCTACCTGAACTGGCTGTTCGTCGCCGGCCGCTTGCGCGTGCAGACTGAACACAACGGTGACGCGCTGACCCTGCCGGACTACTTCGCCAGCCGTTTCGAAGACAGCAGCGGTCTGCTGCGGATCATTTCGGCCGTCGTCATCCTGGTGTTCTTCACCATCTATTGCGCCTCTGGCATCGTCGCCGGCGCGCGCCTGTTCGAAAGCACCTTCGACATGCCGTACGAGACGGCCCTGTGGGCAGGCGCGGCAGCCACCATCGCCTACACCTTCGTCGGTGGTTTCCTGGCGGTGAGCTGGACCGACACCGTGCAGGCGTCGCTGATGATCTTCGCGCTGATTCTCACCCCGATCATCGTGCTGATCTCCACTGGCGGTTTCGACACCACCTTCCTGGCGATCGAGGCGCAGAACCCGGCGAACTTCGACATGCTCAAAGGTGCGACCTTCATCGGCATCATTTCGTTGATGGGCTGGGGCCTTGGCTACTTCGGTCAGCCGCACATCCTGGCGCGCTTCATGGCTGCCGACTCGGTCAAGTCGATCGCCAAGGCCCGTCGCATTTCCATGACCTGGATGATCCTGTGCCTGGCCGGTACCTGTGCAGTGGGCTTCTTCGGTATCGCCTACTTCTCCGCGCACCCTGAGGTGGCGGGGCCGGTCACCGAAAACCACGAGCGCGTGTTCATCGAACTGGCGAAGATCCTGTTCAACCCGTGGATCGCCGGTGTGCTGCTGTCGGCCATCCTCGCCGCAGTGATGAGTACCCTGAGCTGCCAACTGCTGGTGTGCTCCAGCGCCCTGACCGAGGACTTCTACAAGGCATTCCTGCGCAAGAACGCCTCCCAGGTCGAACTGGTGTGGGTCGGTCGCCTGATGGTGCTGGCCGTTGCGCTGATCGCCATCGCCATGGCCGCCAACCCGGAAAACCGTGTGCTGGGCCTGGTCGCCTATGCCTGGGCCGGTTTCGGTGCCGCCTTCGGCCCGGTGGTGCTGATCTCGGTGCTGTGGAAAGGCATGACCCGTAACGGTGCCCTGGCCGGTATCGTGATCGGTGCGTTGACTGTGATCCTGTGGAAGCAGATCGATATCTGGGGTTTGTACGAAATCATCCCAGGCTTCCTGCTCGCCAGTATCGCCATCGTGCTGGTCAGCAAGCTGGGCAGCCCGTCGCAGGCGATGCTGCAACGCTTTGAAAAAGCTGACGCGGCGTACCACGCGGACAAGTAATACCTGCTGAGTCCGTGGCGCCTGCTTCGCGGGTTTGCCCGCTCTCACAGGGTTTGCACTGAAGCTCAAGCTAGTGCGATCCCTGTGGGAGCGGGCAAGCCCGCGAAGAAGCCACCGCCAGTCGACAGCCAGGCCTGACTCCGCCGGCAAGGCAAGGTAAACTTGCCCTCCCCGCAGGAGTTGCCATGAACTATCGTCACGCCTTCCACGCCGGCAACCACGCCGACGTCCTCAAGCACATCGTGCTGACCCGCCTCATCGCCCTGATGTCGCGCAAGGAACAACCGTTCGCCTACATCGACACTCACGCCGGCCTTGGCCTGTACGACCTGCAAGGTGATCAGGCGACTCGTACCGGCGAATACCTCGAAGGCGTAGCGCGCCTGTGGAATCGCGATGACCTGCCGTCGATGACCGCCGACTACCTGCGCATCATCAAGCGCCTGAACGCCGATGGCGAGCTGCGTTACTACCCAGGGTCGCCGGAGCTTGCGCGGCGCCTGATGCGCCAGCAGGACCGAGCACTGCTCAACGAGAAGCACCCCGAGGACGGGCCGCTGCTCAAGGAGAACATGAAGAAGGATCCGCGCGTGGTCGTGCACCTGGGCGAGGGTTGGCACGTGCCGCGGGCGCTGCTGCCCGTGCAGGAGAAGCGCGCGATCATGCTCATCGACCCGCCGTTCGAGCAGGCCGACGAGCTCAAGCGCTGCACGCTGGCGATGAAGGAGGCGATCGGCCGCATGCGCCAGACCGTCGCGGCCATCTGGTACCCGATCAAGGACCAGCGCACGCTCACCCGCTTCTACCAGGACCTGACCAGTACCGGTGCGCCCAAGCTGCTGCGGGTCGAGCTCTACGTGCACCACCAGGACAGTCCGCAAGGCCTCAACGGCTCCGGCCTGGCCATCGCCAACCCGCCTTGGGGGCTGGAGGAAGAACTGCGTGAGCTGCTGCCTTGGCTGGCCAAGGAGTTGGCGCAGACCGCAGGCAGCTTCCGCATGGACTGGTTGATCGCCGAGTAGCCCGGCGCTGCCACAGGTTATGCGGTGTCTCTCTCATTGTTTGCGTTATAATCCCGCTCTTTAGCCGCCGGCCGCCCAAGAGGCCGCTGGCGCATCTCTACCGAATGAAGAGGCTCATCCCTTGGCATTGACGATTCTTGGCCTGTCCGGCGCCCTTAGCCATGACCCTTCCGCGGCCCTGTACATCGACGGCAAGTTGATTGCCGCCGCCGAAGAAGAGCGCTTCGTGCGTGACAAGCATGCGAAGAACCGCATGCCCTACGAGTCGGCGAAGTTCTGCCTGGAACAGGCGGGCATCAAGCCGTCCGACGTCGACGTGGTGGCCATTCCGTTCGCTCCGATCAGCCTGTTCGGCAAGGCCCGCTGGCACTACGCCAAGCGTTACTGGTACGCCCCGGATCGCGCCCTCGACGCCATCCTGATGGGCAACCGTCGTTACAAGCGCTACCGCAAGAAGATCGTCTGGTGCCTGGAACAACTGGGTTTCGACCCGAAAAAGGTCAAGATCGAGCCGGTCGAGCACCACCTGGCCCACGCCTCCAGCGCCTACCACTGCTCGGGCTTCCAGGAAAAGACCGCGATCCTCGGCATCGACGGCAAGGGTGAGTACGCCACCACCTTCTTCGGCTACGGCGAAAACGGCAAGATCCACAAGATCAAGGAGTTCTTCGATCCGGACTCGCTGGGCGGCCTGTACGGCGCGATCACCGAGTTCCTTGGTTTCGAGATGCTCGATGGCGAGTTCAAGGTCATGGGCATGGCCCCGTACGGCGATGCCAGCAAGTACGACTTCTCGCGCCTGGCCAGCTTCGAAAACGGCGAGCTGGTGATCAACACCGAGTACGCCAACGTCATCGGCCTGCGCCGCTATAAAGAGAAGGGCAAGGGCTTCTACTTCTCGCCCAAGCTGATCGAGTGGCTGGGCCCCAAGCGCGAAGGCGACATCGCCGACGAGCCGTACATCCACTACGCGGCCAGCATGCAGGCGCTGTTCGAGAAGCTGGCGCTGCAGATGATCGACCACTACCTGGGCGACACCCTGCGTGAAACCGGCAAGCTTGCCTTCGCTGGCGGCTGCGCGCTGAACGTCAAGCTCAACCAGAAGATCATCGCCCGTGACGACGTGAAGGAGCTGTTCGTCCAGCCGGCGTCCGGCGATGCCGGTACTGCGGTCGGTGCTGCGGCCTACGTTTCCCACGCCCGTGGCGTGCCGGTCGAGAAGATGGAGCACGTCTACCTCGGCCCTGCCTACTCCAACGAAGATGTGATCGCCGCCTGCGCCCGTCACCCGGACGCGCCGAAATGGCGCAAGCTCGACGACACCCCGCAGCGCATCGCCAAGATCATGGTCGACGGCAATCCGGTGGCCTGGTTCCAGGGCCGCATGGAGTTCGGTCCGCGCGCCCTCGGCGGTCGCTCGATCATCGGTTGCCCGAGCGTGCCGGGCGTGGCCGACCGTATCAACGAGCAGATCAAGTTCCGCGAGCGCTGGAGGCCTTTCTGCCCGTCGATGCTCGATACCGTCGCGCCGCAGATGATCAAAGTCGACCACCCAGCGCCGTTCATGACCTTCACCTTCGAAGTCGCCGAAGAGTGGAAGACCCGCGTACCGGAAGTGGTCCACGAAGACGGCACTTCCCGCGCCCAGGTGCTCAAGCGCGAGTACAACCCGCGCTACTACGACATGATGAAGGCGCTGGAGGACCTGACCGGCAACGGCGTGTCGCTGAACACCTCGCTCAACCGTCGTGGTGAACCGATGATCTGCTCGCCGACCGATGCCCTGAACATGTTCTTCGGCTCGGACCTGCAGTACCTGATCATGGAAGACATCCTGGTGGTCAAGGACGGCGCGGCCCTGTATGACCAGCCGCTCTGAGCCAAGCGTCCTGCAGTTCTGCCATGGCTATGACGGGCCTTTCCTCGACTGCGCCCGTCAGTACGCCAGCCTGTTCCAAGGTAGCGGCTACCAGGTCACCACGGTGTTCCTCACTGGCGCCGCCGACCCGCAGGTCGCCGCTGGCTGCGCCTCGGACGAGGTGCTGTTCCTCGAGTTCAGCTCCAAGGCCGTTCGCGGCCTGAAGCTGGGGGCGATCCGCGCGCTGCGCAAGATCGCCGCCGAGCGAAATTTCAGCTTCTGCATCGCCCATCGCTTCAAGCCGATCTACGTGGCGTTGCTGGCCACCGGCCTGCCGGTGATCGGCGTGCATCATGCGTTCGGTGACTACCAGCGCAAGGGCCGCCGGTTGTTCGCCAATCTGTTCCGCCAGCGCCTGAGCCTGCTCGGTGTGTCGGACGCGGTGCGTGACGACATGCGCCGTTGCCTGCCGCAGTGGCCTGGCGAGCGTATCCAGACCTTGTACAACCGCATCGACATCGCCGCGCTGCAGGCCAACCTGGTGCCCCGTGCCGAGGCACGGGAGGCCCTGGGCCTGGATGCGCAGGCCTGGGTAGTCGGCAACGTCGGTCGATTGCATCCGGACAAGGACCAGGCCACCTTGCTGCGCGGCTTTGCCCAGGCACTCCCAGGGCTGCCGGCCGGCGCGCGCCTGGCGATACTCGGGCAGGGGCGCCTGGAAGGCAAGCTCAAGGCCCTTGCCGCGGAACTGGGGATTGCCGCCCAGGTCGATTTCCTCGGCCAGGTGGCGGATGCACGGCGCTATTTCCGGGCCTTCGATGTGTTCGCCCTGAGCTCCGACCATGAGCCGTTCGGCATGGTCCTGCTCGAAGCCATGGTGGCCGGCGTGCCGCTGTTGGCAACTGCCTGCGGCGGTGCGCGCGAGGTGGTCGAAGGTGTTGGTGTGCTGTTCCCGCTGGGCGATGCCGCGCAACTGGCCCAGGGCCTGGCGCATATGGCCGGGCTGGATGCCGAGCAGCGCCAGGCCTGCGCCGAGCACATGCTGCAGCGCCTGCACGAGCGTTTTTCCGACAACGCCGTGCGCGAAGCCTTCTGGCAGTTGCCGCAGGTGCGCGCACTGGTGGAGCCGGCCTGATGCTCAATCGTCTGCAAGCGTTCCGCGAACGGGGCTGGGCGCCGATCGATGCGCCAGCCTATGCCGATGCCTGGGCAAGGTTTGGCGGCAGTGTTGCCACCCATCCGCTGGTCATAGAGCAGTTGGCCGACCTGGCCCAGATCCCGGTGCGCTATCTGGGCTGGCACCAGGCTGGCGAGCTCAAGGCCGCGTTGCCCGCCTGGGGGCGCCACCTGGCGCTGTCCAAGGAGGTGCTCAAGCGCGCTGGCAAGAAAGGCCTGTTCGACCTCGGCAATGCCGAGATCATCCTGCCTGCCGCCGCCCAGGCCGGCGCACCGCTGCGCCATGCCGGGCGCTACCTGTCCGAGCTGAACCAGGGGCGCTTCGTCGGCCTCAAACCGCAAGCCGAGCAACTGGCCATGGCGCGTGCCCATGAAGACCTGTCGAAGAAGTTTCGCTACAACCAGCGCCGCGAACTGCGCCTGCTGGAAGAAGCCGGTGGGGTGGTCAAGCCCATCGGCGATTTCACCAGCGCCGAGATCGCGGCGATGTACTGCGACCTGTTCCAGCGCCGCTGGGGCTTCCCGGCCACCGGGGCTGAGCGCATGGCCGAGGTGCTGGAGCGCCTGCGCTCATTGCTGATCGGTTCGGTGCTGTTGCTCGACGGCAAGGCCATTGCCATCCAGCTGGTGTACCGGGTCGAGGCGCCCGAGTGGATCAGCGTCGAGTACGTCAACGGCGGGGTCGACCCCGAAACCAAGGCCTTCAGCCCTGGCAGCGTGCTGAGCTTCCTCAATACCCAGGCGGCCTGGGAGGATGCCCAGGCGCGCGGCAAGCCGTTGCGGTTCTCGTTCGGCCGTGCCGATCGCGAGTACAAGGACCGTTGGTGCAACCCCGTGCCGGTGTTCCAGGTGTGAGCCGCAAGCAGCAATTGCTCAAGCGCCATCGGCGCAACAAGCGCCTGGGCCTGCTCGCGGGCCTGCTGGCGTTGGTACTGCTGGGCGTGTTCAGCTGGTGGTGGCTGCCATTGTTGCTCCTGCCAGTGCTCTGGGCCGCTCATGAGGCCTGGTTCGCTGATCATCTGTTCTACGCGCCAGGCGAAGACTACGCCTACGACTTTGCCGAGCACGGCGTCGAAGCCGCCGTGAGCCTGCGTGATGGCAAGCTCACGACCGATGCGGCCCTCGCTGGCGACGAGACCCTGATCCTGGCGCTACGGGTGAAGAGCAATTGGCTGGGGCGTTTTCTCGACCCGCGGGTCGAGCTGCTGGCCGGGGGCCAGGGCGACCGGCAAACCTTCGAACGCGGCGTCGATGGCCTGCGCTACCTGAACCTCACCGGCCTGGCTGCGCCATTGCAGGCGGGTGCGCTGCGCCTGCGGGGGCGCCATTGCCGCCTGCTCGGCGAGCCGCGCCTGTGGGTCACGCCCAGCGTCGAGCTGCGCCACCGCCGGGTAATGGTCATCGCCCCGCACGCCGACGATGCCGAGCTGGCCGCTTATGGGCTGTACAGCCAGGCCGAGGAAACCTGGGTAGTCACCCTGACTGCCGGTGAAATCGAGGCCGAACACTACCAGCACATGGGACTGGAGCGAGCCGAGGCTGCGCGCTTGAAGGGGCGCCTGCGCGCCTGGGATAGCATCGCGGTGCCGCGCTGGGCCGGTGTGCCGGAGGCGCGCTGCATCCAGCTGGGCTACTTCTGCCTGCAACTGCCGGCGATGCAGGCGGCCCCCGATGTGCCTGCCGCTTCTCGCGAGGCCGAGCTGGACGATATCCGCACGTTCCGCCAGTTCAACCCCTTCCCGCTGCCAGGCGATGCCGACGGAGCGCCCACCTGGCACAACCTGCTGGCCGACCTGCGGGCGCTGCTGGAGCTGGCCAAGCCGCAGGTGCTGGTGATGCCGCACCCACAACTCGACCCGCACCCGGATCATATCTGCGCCCAGGCGGCGGTGCTCGAGGCCTTGCAAGGCCTGGCCTGGCAGCCACAAACGCTGTTGTGCTACGCCAACCACCTGCACGACAACGACCGTTGGCCCATGGGCGACAGCGGCGATGGCGTGGCCTTGCCGCCGCAACTCGAGGCCACGCAGGCATGGGCGCCATGCAGCCTGGTGCTGGACCTCGCCACCCAGCGCGACAAGGCCATGGCCCTGGGCATGATGCACGACCTGCAGCCGCCGGCGCCCTTCAAGCGCCGCCTGCGCCGCCTGCTGCAGCGCTGGCTGGCTGGGCGTCGTCAGTCGCCCTACGGGGAGAACGAATTTTTCCGCAAGGCTGTACGCCGTCATGAACTTTTCTGGCGCCGTGAATTCAATAACGATCTTTGATTGACCGCGATGGCGTGAGCGCCCAAGGAACGCAATGAAAGTCCTATTTCTGGTGCAGGAGGAGCAACGCGCGATCCTCGACCGTTTGTACGATGGCGTCGCGGCCAACTGTGAGTGCGACATCCGCTGGGTCAGCGATGAAGACCAGCGCAACCTACGGCGCTACTTCAAGCGCGAGGTCGATGTCGAGCGCTACGACCGCATCCTGTTCTTCCTGCGGTTCAAGAAGGAAATGCGCCAGGCGTCGTTCATCAGCACCATACCCAACCTGGTGATCCTCGAACACGACGCCTATCAGAACTACATCCCTTGCAAGTACACCGGCAAGTTCAGCGCGCACTACCGCAAGATGCCCTGGGCGCGGGTGATCAGCTCTGGTTACAACGTCAGCGAGCGCCTGCGCCAGGAGGGCTTCGACGCGGTGTTCGTGCCCAAGGGCTACGACGAACAGCTGCTCGCTGACCAGGGCCGCGAGCGCGACATCGAACTGGCCTTCGTCGGCAGCACCGGCAGCGTCGCCTACAGCGGCCGCAAGGCGTTGCTCGATGAACTGGGGCGCGTGGAAAACCTGGTGGTGACCAAGACCAAGTCGGGCGAGGACTACTGCAACACCCTCAACCGCATCCGCTTCTTCGTCAGTGCCGACGTCGGCATGGGCGAGTACATGATCAAGAACTTCGAAGCCATGGCCTGCGGTTGCGTGTTGTTTGCCTTTGACCAGGGCGAGGAGGAAAACCGTGCCCTGGGCTTGCAGGACATGCACAACATCGTTTTTTACAAAGATATTCCGACGCTACAACAGAAACTTCGTACACTCCGTTCGGATTTAGACCTGGCTCAGCAGATTGCAGAGAACGGTCGCCGTTTGGCAGTATCGCGGTTTGCATTCGGCCAGGTGGGTCGTAGCATCGTCGAACACATGCGCCCTGAACTGAGGCCGCATCCACCACTCTCGGCCTGGCAGCGGCTGCGCCTGCGCCTGGGGGTCTGATAACAGTACTTTGATGCCCATGGACTGGGTATACAAAGTCGCCTGCTGTAACCGGAGGGAGTCCGTGCGTTTTTCTGATGACAGTGACATCACGTTGGTGGTGACCAGCTGTGGCCGTTTCGACTTGCTCAAGGAGACCTTGGCCAGTTTCGATCGCTACAACACGGCGCCCGTGCGGGAGGTGTTCATCACCGAGGACTCTGGCGACGATGCGGTGCATGCGGCAGTGCCCGAGCACTGGCGTGGCCACTGCACGGTCTTCGTCAACCGCCCCAAGCTCGGCCAGCTGCCGTCCATCGACCTGGCCTACAGCCACGTCAAGACGCCCTACATCTTCCATTGCGAGGATGACTGGCAGTTCTATCGCCAGGCTTTCGTCGAGGACTCGCGGGCGATTCTCGAGGCCAGCCCGAACCTCCTGCAGGTCTGGCTGCGCAGCTATGCCCACGACCTGGCGGTGCACAGCCCCTACATCCACCTGGGCGACCGCCAGGTCATCGCTGGCGTGCCATGCTACCCACTGCTTTCCGAAAAGGCCGAATGGCAGGCCTTCTCGCTCAACCCGGGCCTGCGCCGCTTGAGTGATTACCAGCGCTGCGCGCCATTTGCCGCCTATGCTGGAGAGAAGGCACTCTCCCGCCGTTATGCGGAGCTGCAGCTGACGGCCGTCACCCTGGAAGGTGACGCGGTGTTGCACACTGGTTTCGGCAGCCATGTCACCCTGCCGGAAGAAGTCCAGCGCAAGACCAAGCGGCGTCAACGCGATCGGATCAAACTGGCGACAACGCTGGTGGTCGGCGCCCTGATCGGTACGGGAATCACCCTTCTTGTTCAATGAATACGCTGTCCCACCTGTCGTGCGCGGGAAGGGGGCACTGACCCCATGAACATAGTCAACGTGATGTGGGCGGGCGGCTCGCCGTACATGTCCGTGCACAAGGTGCACCGGCAGGTGCTGTCGCTGGTCGGCGCCGACGCTCGGATCAGCAACTGGCTGCTGAGCGGCCATGGCTTGTGCCATGGCCTGGGCTCGACGCTTGAATGGCGCATGCCGCAACGGGCATTGAAGGGCCGCGGCCTGTGGCGCCTGATGCGGCCCTGGCTGCGGCATCGCTTGTTTAAGGCGCTGGTCGAGGCCAAGGCCGATGTGGTGCTGATCGATGGCGTGGGGGTGGCGCGCATGGTGCTGCCGCTGTTGCAGCGCCTGCCGAACCTGCGCGCCAAGGTCCTGTTCCATGGTGAAACGCGCCTGAGCGCCAGGGATGTGCGCCTGATCGACGGCCTGCCAGCGGAGCGCGTGGCCCTGGCGGCGGTTTCGCGGACCCTGGCCGAGCATCTCGGTGAACTCCTGCAGCGTCCGGTGCAGACCCTGCGCATGGCCCACGAGCCGCGGGCCTTCGGCGCCAGTCTGATGAGCCGCGAGCAGGCGCGCCAGGCGCTTGAGCTCCCCCTCGAAGGTGGCCGGGTGTTCGGTGCGGTCGGCCGGCTGGTCGAGAGCAAGGGTTTCGAGATGCTGATCCAGGCTTTTGGCCTGGCCCATGCACAGCATCCGGAAATTCGCCTGGTCGTGCTCGGCGAAGGCAGCGAGCGCGCCAGCCTGCAAGCGTGCATCGAGGCGCGCGGTCTGGCCGGCTGCATTACCTTGCATGGTCACCGCAAGGACATGCAGCAGCTCTACCGCGCCTTCGACTGGTTGCTGGTGCCGTCCCGCGCCGAAGGCCTCGGCCTGGTGGTGCAGGAAGCGGTGCTGGCCGACGTACCGGTGATCTGCAGTGAATTGCCGGTGTTTCGCGAGCAACTGCAGGACGCTGGGTGTTACCTGCCGATCGGTGATGCCCAGGCCTGGGCCGGTGAGATCCAGCGTGCGGTCGGCCTCATCCCCCAGGATCAGGTGCGCCTGCAGCGCCAGGCCCTGGCGCCGGAGCAGTCATGGCAAGCCTTCAAGGAAGGTTCCGAACGCCTGCTGCGCGATTGACCTCAGACGCCCAGCAGGGCTGCCTGGAAGTCGGCGAGCGGAAAGCGCTCGCCGAGTTTTTCCCGCTCGATGTAGCGCACCATGTGTTGCACGTTGCGCCGGATCATGCGGGCGGACAACGGCGCACGCAGGAAGCGCATGTCGGCGACGTCGATCAGGCCCAGGCGATCGTCGGGCGTCACCACCACGTTGCCCAGGTGCAACGAACGGAAGTACACCCCCGAGCGGTGCAGGTGCTGGATCAGCTCGATCAGCCGCGGTAGATAGACGTCCCAGCTGAAACTTTCTTCACGTGCCATCTGCAGCAGTGTCCGCCCTGGCAGCGGGCGGTACAGCACCGCGGTGCGGCCCGGCAGGTCGAGCTTGTGGTGGCTGATGACTTCGAGGGTGGGAATGCCCAGTTGCGCCAGGCGCGCGGCGTTGTCGATGAACCGCTGCGAGTAGGGGCGCAGCAGCGCGGACGAAAACAGGCGCTTGCGACGAAAAACCTTGAGGATATTGCCATCGCCAAGCAGGTAGACTTTGGCGCCGTAACTATCTGCCTCCAGAATCTGGGCGCCAAGTGTCAGCTGATCGAAGTCGACCTGAGGTAGCCGGGAGCATTGCATGGATGGGGGCCTTGTCGTCTGGCAAGCGAATTGACCGGCAATAATGCCGAAAATCACGACGCAGTACCATGAAAGCGTCTCTGAACCGTTAACGGTCGGATATGCCGTCGGAAGGGTGCCGATGGGAAAGCCTGTGGTAAAATTTCCGGTTCAACCTGAACAGCGAGCTCGATGATGGCCGAAACACCGCGTCCGGCGGAGCACAACTCCAGCCTGAAGATCTATTTCCGGCTGCTGAGCTACGTGAAACCCTATGTCGGCATTTTCCTGCTGAGCATCGTCGGTTTCGTGATCTTCGCCTCGACCCAGCCGATGCTGGCCGGGATCCTCAAATATTTCGTCGATGGCCTGAGCAACCCGCAGGCGGTCCTGTTTCCCAACGTGCCTTACCTGCGCGACCTGCAGCTGTTACAGGCAGTGCCGCTGCTGATCATCCTGATCGCCGCCTGGCAGGGCTTCGGCTCGTTCCTGGGTAACTACTTCCTGGCCAAGGTCTCCCTTGGCCTGGTGCACGACCTGCGCGTGGAGTTGTTCAACAAGCTGCTGGTACTGCCCAACCGCTACTTCGACAACCACAACTCCGGGCACCTGATCTCGCGCATCACCTTCAACGTGACCATGGTCACCGGCGCAGCCACCGATGCGATCAAGGTGGTCATCCGCGAAGGCCTGACCGTGGTGTTCCTGTTTGGCTACCTGGTGTGGATGAACTGGCAGCTGACCATGGTGATGCTCGCCATCCTGCCGGTCATCGCCATCATGGTCAGCGTGGCCAGCAAGAAATTCCGCAAGCAGAGCAAAAAAATCCAGGTGGCCATGGGCGATGTCACCCATGTCGCCTCCGAGACCATCCAGGGTTACCGGGTGGTGCGCAGCTTCGGCGGTGAAACCTACGAGCAGAAGCGCTTCCAGCGTGCCAGCCAGAGCAACACCGACAAGCAACTCAAGATGACCAAGACCGGCGCGCTCTATACGCCGATGCTGCAGTTGGTGATCTACACCGCCATGGCCGCGCTGATGTTCCTGGTGCTGTTCATGCGTGGCGACTCGTCGGCCGGTGAGTTAGTGGCCTACATCACCGCCGCGGGCTTGCTGCCCAAGCCGATCCGCCAGCTTTCGGAGGTCAGTTCGACCATCCAGAAGGGCCTGGCCGGTGCCGAGAGCATCTTCGAGCAGCTCGACGAGGCGCCCGAGGTGGATACCGGTACGGTCGAGAAGGAGCGTGTGGAAGGCCGCCTGGAAGTGCGCAACCTGAGCTTCAGCTACCCCGGCACCGACCGTGAAGTGCTGAGCGATATCAGCTTCGTCGCCGAACCTGGGCAGATGATCGCGCTGGTGGGGCGCTCGGGCAGTGGCAAGTCGACCCTGGCCGCATTGATTCCACGCTTCTACCATCACGACCAGGGCCAGATCCTGCTCGATGGCCTGGAAATTTCCGACTACCGCCTGCGCAACCTGCGCCGCCATGTGTCCCAGGTGACTCAGCATGTCACCCTGTTCAACGACACCGTGGCCAACAACATCGCCTACGGCGATCTTGCTGGCGCCCCGCGTGCGGACATCGAAGCGGCAGCGGCCGACGCCTATGCCAAGGAGTTCGTCGACAAGCTGCCCAAGGGCTTCGACACCGAAGTGGGCGAGAACGGCGTGCTGCTGTCCGGTGGTCAGCGCCAGCGCCTGGCGATCGCTCGGGCGCTGCTGAAGAACGCCCCGCTGTTGATTCTCGACGAGGCCACCTCGGCCCTGGACACTGAGTCAGAGCGGCATATCCAGGCCGCCCTGGACCACGTGATGGAGGGCCGTACCACGCTGGTGATCGCCCACCGCCTGTCGACCATCGAGAAGGCCGACCAGATCCTGGTCATGGACCAGGGCCGCCTGGTGGAGCGCGGTACCCATGCCGAGCTGTTGCAGGCCAACGGTCACTACGCCCGCCTGCACGCCATGGGCTTGGACGAGCCGGAAAAGGCCGACATCACCTGAAGCACCGAGTCGGGGCCCGTGTGGCCCCGATTGTCACCGGAATTTGCCAGGGCCCATCTGGCCGTAAGGCCTACCCGGCCCTGTGCTAATATCCTGCCCCTGTTCATTATTTCTTTTGGGTTGCCCATGAAGTTGTCCATGCCGCGTTTCGATCAAGCCCCGGTACTGGTGGTCGGCGATGTCATGCTCGACCGCTACTGGCATGGCGGTACTTCGCGTATTTCGCCGGAAGCGCCGGTGCCGGTGGTCAAGGTCGATCAGATCGAGGACCGCCCCGGCGGCGCGGCCAACGTTGCCTTGAACATCGCCGCGCTGGGCGCGCCGGCATCGCTGGTCGGCGTCACCGGCCAGGACGAGGCCGCCGAGAGCCTGGCCAACAGCCTGCAGGCCGCCGGCGTACGCTCGCTGTTCCAGCGCATCGCGCACCAGCCGACCATCGTCAAGCTGCGGGTCATGAGCCGTCACCAGCAATTGCTGCGCATCGACTTCGAAGAGCCTTTCGCCACCGATGCGGTGTCGCTGGGTAGCCAGGTCGACAGCCTGCTCGAGGGCGTCAAGGTGCTGGTGCTGTCCGACTATGGCAAAGGCGCGCTGAAAGACCCCCAGGGCCTGATCAGCGCTGCTCGGGCACGTGGCATTCCGGTGCTGGCGGACCCCAAGGGCAAGGATTTCACCATCTACCGTGGCGCCAGCCTGATCACCCCGAACCTGAGCGAATTCGAAACCATCGTCGGCCGTTGCGCCGACGAGGCCGAGCTGGTCGCCAAGGGGCTGCAACTGCTGCAGGACCTCGACCTGGGTGCGCTGCTGGTGACCCGTGGCGAGCACGGCATGACCCTGCTGCGTGCTGGCCAGCCGGCGCTGCACCTGCCGGCGCGAGCCCGTGAAGTGTTCGATGTCACCGGTGCCGGCGATACCGTCATTTCCACCCTGGCCGTGGCCATCGCCGCCGGTGAAGACCTGCCACACGCCGTGGCCCTGGCCAACCTGGCCGCCGGCATCGTGGTCGGCAAGCTGGGGACCGCCGCGATCAGCGCCCCGGAACTGCGCCGGGCCATCCAGCGCGAGGAAGGCTCTGAGCGCGGGGTGCTGGGCCTGGAGCAATTGCTGCTGGCGATCGACGATGCGCGTGCGCACAACGAGAAGATCGTCTTCACCAACGGCTGCTTCGACATCCTCCACGCCGGGCACGTGACCTATCTGGAGCAGGCCCGAGCCCAGGGTGATCGCTTGATCGTCGCGGTCAACGACGACGCCTCGGTCAGCCGCCTCAAGGGGCCGGGCCGGCCGATCAACAGCGTCGACCGGCGCATGGCCGTGCTGGCCGGCCTGGGGGCGGTCGACTGGGTCATCAGCTTCCCCGAGGACACTCCGGAAAACCTGCTGGGCGAGGTCAGGCCGGACGTGCTGGTCAAGGGCGGCGACTACGGCATCGAGCAGGTGGTCGGTGCCGATCTGGTCAAGTCCTACGGCGGCACCGTGAAGGTGCTGGGGTTGGTCGAGAACAGCTCGACCACCGCCATCGTCGAGAAAATTCGCAAGAACTGATAACGACTGGGGCCGCTTCGCGCCCCAGGTTCATTTGTTCAGCGATGTCCGCGCGCGCGCCAGCAGCGCCCGGGCCTTGTCGCCGAAGCGTTGCAGATGCGAGGCCCGGGCCGGTTTGTGCTCCTCCAGTCCCTGTTGCTTGACCCAGTCCTTCCAGCGCACCCGCTCGTCGCGCACCACCCACCCTTCTTGCAGGGCGAAGCTTTCGGCCAGGTACAGCCCGCGCGTGCTGGCGCGCACCAGTTCGTCCTGGCGCAAGGTGTACAGCTCGGCCAGCGGTTGGCCGTCCTGGAGGGGCATCAGGTACAGGTCGGGGCGCTTGCGGTTGAGCCGTGCCACCAGTTGGTCGCCTTCCAGGCGTTCGTCGACATGGAACAGGCTGAGCTTCTTGGCTTCCCGGGGCACCTGCAAGCGCATGTCGTAGATCAGCTGCAGCGATGCCGTCGGCAGGTGCACGTAGGCTCGTGGCCGTTCCAGCAGCATCAGGTTGGCGCAGTGCACGGGGCGCGCCGCGCCGGACTGCGGCGTCAGCACGAAAGGTGCCGTCTCGCGGTAATGCAGGGCAGCGGCATACGGAGCCGGCAGCCAGGTATCGTTGAAGCGCCCGCCTAGCCAGCCTTCCGGGGTTTCCAGCAGGCATTCCTCGGCGACTTCCTGCACTGCGGTGTGCAACGGCAGGTTCAACTCCTGCGCGGGCACATAGCCGGAAATCAGCTTCAGCACCACGTCGCCGCGATCCTGGCGGCGCTGGCGCACCAGCACCCAGTAGTCGCGGTTCTGCCAGTGCAGGGTCAGGCGGACCGAAACCCCGAGGTTGGCCAGCTCGGTAACGAACCGCTGCGCGTCGGGCAGTTCGATGGCGCGGCGGCGTTGCTGGGTCTGGCTGAAGTTCAGCGGCATGCCGATGCTCTGGTAGGCCAGCCCTTCGGGGGTGGCCTCGACGTGCAGGGGCAAGGTCTTGAAGTTGCTCGGATTCTTGCGGATCAACGTTCGCGGCACGAGGCTCCTCCTTGCGTCGGGCGCCCGCGGGCGCGAATCAATGCTGGCCCAGGATACGGGCGACGGTGGCCACGTTATGGGCCAGGTGCAGCGGATTGATGGTACCGACGATAGCACTGCTGACGCCCGGATGGGAGAACAGCAACTCGAAGCTGGCCTGCACCGGATCGACCCCGGGGGCCAGGCAGATGTGCCCGCTGGCCAGGGCCTTTTTCACCAGGATGGCCTTGCCGTGCGCGGCGGCGTAGTCCAGTACCGGGCGTTCGGCCTGCTCGTTGAGGTTGTAGGTGACCATGGCGCAGTCGCCCTGCTCCAGCGCCTTGAGGCCCCCGGCAGCGGTCTTGCCGGAAAACCCGTAGCCGAGGATCTTGCCTTCGCGCTTGAGCTCGGCGAGGGTCTGGTAGACCTCCTGCTGCTCGAGGATCGCCAGGTCGTTGCCGTCGGAGTGCACCAGCACCAGTTCGATGCGGTCGGTTTCCAGCCGCCGCAGGCTGCGCTCGACCGAGCGGCGAGTGTGGGCGGCGCTGAAGTCGAAGTGCGAATGGCCGTCTTCGAACTCCTCGCCCACCTTGCTGACGATCACCCAGGCTTCGCGCTGGCCGCGCAGCAGCGGGCCCAGGCGTTCTTCGCTGCGACCATAGGCCGGGGCGGTGTCGATCAGGTTGATGCCCAGCTCGCGGGCCTGGTTGAGCAGCAGGCGCGCTTCGTCATCGGCAGGGATGGTGAAGCCGTTGGGGTACTTCACGCCCTGGTCGCGGCCGAGCTTGACCGTGCCCAGGCCCAGCGGGGATACCTCCAGGCCAGTGCTGCCCAGTGGCCGATGGAAGTCGTGCAGGGTTGGCAGGCTCATGGCAGCAGTTGCTCCCAGGCCGGCACACCGAGGCTCGGGCGCGGCAGGCCGCCGAGATCGGGCTGGGCGGCTGGGCGCACACCATCACGCTCCAGGCTGGCCAGCACGCGGTCGCTGAAGTCTGGTGCCAGGGCCAGCTTGGTCGGCCAGCCGACCAGCAGGCGCCCCTGCTCGGCGAGGAAGGCGTTGTCCGGGCGCACCAGGCCAGATTGCGCGGGCTCCGCGCGGTCGACCCGCAGGGTGGCCCAGCGCACCAGGCTCTGGTCGACCCATGGCAGCAGGTTGGCGATTTCCTTTTGCGCGGCGGCGATCTGCGCCTCAGGCGTACGGGCCACGCCCTCGGCCTCGGCGAGGTCTCCGCCGAGGTACCAGACCCATTGGCCATCGGCCGCCGGGTGGGTGGTGACGGTCACCCGGGGTTTGGGCCCACCGCCCAGGCAATGGGCGTACAACGGCTTGAGGTTCGGTCCCTTGGCCATGACCATGTGCAGCGGGCGCAATTGCATGGCCGGCTGGCTCAAGCCCAGGGCGTGCAGCAGGTCTTCGGTGCCGCCGCCGGCGCTCAGAACGACACGTTGTGCGCGGATGTCGCGGCCGTCGACGTGCAAGCCGACCAGTTGGTCGTCTTCGCGCAGTGGCTCGATGTGTTCGCCGGCCAGCAGGCTGTCGCCGGCAAGGTCGGCGAGGTTGGCCAACAGGCTGGGCACGTCGATCACCAGCTCGGCAAGGCGATAGACCTTGCCCTTGAAGGCGCGGTCCTGCAGGGCGGGGGGCAGTTGTTCTCCCTTGACCTGCTCGACCCGGCTGCGTACGGCCTTGCTGGCGAAGAAGCTGGTGAGGTTGCCGGCCAGGGTGCCGGGCGACCACAGGTAGTGGGCGTCGGACAGCAGCCGGGTGCCGCGCAGGTCCAGTTCGCCACTGCCGGCCAGGGCCTCGCGCCAGCGGCGCGGCATGTCGGCGATGGCCTCCGAGGCACCGGTCAGGGCGCCATGCAGGGCGTACTTGGTGCCGCCATGGATGATGCCCTGGGACTTGACCGTCTGTTCGCCACCGAGGCTGGCGCGTTCCACCAGCACTGTCGAATAGCCCTGGCGGCGCAACCGGGCGTTGAGCCAGAGGCCTGCGACGCCGGCGCCGACGATCAGCACGTCGGTGGTAATGGCAGATGGCATGGGGGTACCTCGAAGACTGGGACAGCTGGCAAGTATACAGGGTCGGGGCCAATGCCAGTCAGTTAAGCAATCTGGGGCCGCAAAGCAGCGCCTGGCGGCCCTGACCTCAATGCCCCGCCGTCTTGGAAAACAACTGAATCACCACCACGCCAGCGACGATCATCGCCATACCCAGCATCGCCGGCACGTCCAGCTTCTGCCCGTAGATCACCAGCGCCGCGATGCTGATCAACACGATCCCCAGTCCCGACCAGATCGCGTAGGCGATCCCCACCGGAATACTGCGCACCACCAAGGTCAGCATCCAGAAGGCGATGGCATAGCCACACACCATCAACAGCAACGGCAGCGGCGTACTCAGGCCCTTGACCGCCTTCATGGAGGCAGTGGCGATGACTTCGGCGCAAATGGCGATGGCCAGGTAGGTGTAGGCATTCATGATGGAATCTCCGGTAACTGGGGCGCATTCTAGCGCTTGCCCGGATGGGGTAAAGTCATTACCTATCCGCATAGGAGATAGGTCGATGCCTCAGCAGTGGAATCTGGATCAGTTGCGTACCTTCGTGCGTGTCGTAGAGCTGCGCTCTTTTTCGGCGGTCGCCCGTGAGCAGCGCAAGGCACAGTCGGCGATCAGCAATGCCATTGCCCTGCTCGAGGCGGACCTCGGCGTGGCCCTGTTCGAGCGCAGCAGCGGACGGCAACCGAAACTGACCGAGAACGGCGCCGCCCTGCTCGAGGATGCCCATGAACTGTTGCGCCAATGCGAGCGCATGGAAGGGCGGGCGCAGGCCTTGATGCGCGGCCAGGAAGCATTGCTGCGCGTGGCCCAGGACGAGGCCATGCCTTACCAGCCGGTGATCGACAGCCTGGACGAGCTGGCCAGCCGTTATCCCTACCTGCAAGTGCAACTGGCCAGCGGCGCCCAGGGCGATGTCGCGCGCAAGCTGGTGGAGCGCCGTGCCGACCTGGGGCTGTTCTTCAACCACGAGCGCATGCCGGCCTCGCTGGAGCGGCGTGCCCTGGGCAGTGTGGAAATGGTCACCGTCTGCGCGGTGGGTCACCCGCTTGCCGGGCGTGGGCGGGTCAGCTGCCAGCAGTTGGCGCAGCATCGACAGCTGTTGGTCACCGCGCAGGAAAGCGGCTACCCCGGCGGCGAGGTGGCCAGCCCGCAGGTCTGGCGCGCCGACAGCTTCTACGCCATGGCCGAGCTGCTGATGCGCGGTCTGGGCTGGGCCTGGTTGCCGCGCCATGTGGTGCAGTACCCCACCTACCAGGCGCACATGGTCGAGCTCGATTGCGAGTGGCGCCCGCCGGCATTGGTGGTCGAGCTGGCCTGGCGCCGCGACGAGCCGCTGGGGCCGGCCGCGCAGTGGCTGGCCGAGCGCTTTGCGGTGCACCTGCGCGCGATCGGGTAAACTCCGCCGCCATGAACAGAACACTCTATACCCTGCTTTTCCATCTGGGCCTGCCGCTGGTTGCGCTGCGCCTTTACCTGCGTGCGCGCAAGGCGCCGGCCTATCGCCAGCGCATCGTCGAGCGCTTTGCCCGCAACCTGCCGCCGATGCAGCAGGGAGGGCTCTGGGTGCATGCCGTGTCGGTGGGCGAGAGCATCGCCGCAGCGCCCATGGTGCGCGCCCTGCTCAAGGCCTACCCAGGCTTGCCGATCACCTTGACCTGCATGACCCCGACCGGCTCGGAGCGCATTCGCGCGATGTTCGCCGACGAGCCGCGGGTCCAGCACTGCTACCTGCCCTACGATTTGCCATGGGCCGCTGGGCGCTTTCTCGACCATGTCCGCCCGCGCCTGGGCATCATCATGGAAACCGAGCTGTGGCCCAACCATATCCATCAATGTGCCAAGCGCGGCATCCCGGTGGCCTTGGCCAATGCCCGGTTGTCCGAGCGCTCGGCACGCGGCTATGCGCGCTTCGCCAAGCTGACCCGGCCGATGCTCGCCGAGATGAGCCTGATCGCGGTGCAGACCGAGACCGAGGCCCAGCGCTTCCGTGACCTGGGGGCACGGCCCGAGTGCGTGCAGGTGACCGGCTCGATCAAGTTCGACCTCAAGGTCGACGAGCAGTTGTTACCCCGTGCCCGCGCCCTGCGCGAGGAGTGGGGCGCCACCCAGCGTCCGGTGTGGATCGCCGCCAGTACTCATGAGGGCGAGGATGCGCTGATCCTGCAAGCGCACCGGCAGTTGCTGCAGGTGCACGGCGATGCGCTGCTGATCCTGGTGCCGCGCCATCCGGAACGGTTCGATGCGGTGCAGACCCTGTGCTGCGATCAGTTCGCCACCGTGCGTCGCTCCTCGGGTGCGGCGGTGGATGCGCAGACGCAGGTGCTGCTCGGCGACACCATGGGCGAGCTGCTGTTTCTCTATGCCCTGGCCGATATCGCCTTCGTCGGCGGCAGCCTGGTTGCCACCGGTGGCCATAACCCGCTGGAGCCAGCGGCGTTGGCGTTGCCGGTGATCATGGGGCCACATGTGTTCAATTTCCTCGAAATCAGCGCGATGTTGCGTGAAGCGGGGGCACTCCAGCAGATCGATGATGCCGAGGGCCTGGCCCAGGCTGTGCGGCGGCTGGTGGAGCTGCCGCAGGATGCGCGGCGCATGGGCGAGGCGGGCAGGGCGGTGATGCGCGCCAACCAGGGGGCGTTGCAGCGCTTGCTGGATGGGCTGGGCCGATTGATGCCCTAAATGCGATTCCTGTAGGAGCGAATGCTGCATTCAGGGCTTGCGCTCGAAATTCTTCGCCGCCGCTGCTGCCAGGTCCGGTGGCAGGAAATCCTTGTCTGGGTTGTAGTCCGCTTTCAGGTAGCGCTTGAGGTCCTGCAGGTCTTGTGGGCTCAAGGTCCCCGCCGCCTGCTTGAGGCTCAGGTTGTCGAGGATGTAGTCGTAGCGGCTGTTGTTATAGTCGCGCACCGAGGTGTACAGCTGGCGCTGGGCATCGAGCACGTCGACGATGTTGCGGGTACCGACCTGGTAGCCGATCTCGGTGGCCTCCAGCGCACTCTGGTTGGAGATGATCGACTGCTTGCGCGCCTGCACCTGTTCCACATCGGTGTTCACGGCGCGGTGCAGGTTGCGGGTGTTCTCCACCACCTGGCGGCGCAGGCTTTCGCGTTGCTGCTCGCTTTGGCTCAGGCGCTGGTAGGCCTCGCGCACCTGCGAGCTGGTCAGCCCGCCGCTGTAGATCGGGATGTTCAGCTGCAGGCCGATGCTGGTCTGCTCCACGTCGCCGGAATAGCGCACGCCGGTTTGCGGTGCCGGGTTGGTGAAACCGAGGCTGTCGTTGTCGCCTTTCTGGTAACGCGCCACGGCGTCCAGCGTCGGCGCATGGCCGGCCTTGCGCTGGCGCAGGGTTTCCTCGGCGGCGTCGACGGCGTGGTTGGTCGCCAGCAGATTGAGGTTCTGCCGCGCCGCAGTGTCGACCCAGGCCTTGGCATCATTGGGAGTCGGCACCTGTACCGGCAAGGTGTGGACCACGCCCTGGATCGCCGAGTACTCGCGGTTGGTCAGGGTCACCAAGGCCTCGAAGGCATCCTGCACCTGGCGTTCGGCGATGATCCGGTTGGCCCGCGCGGTGTCGTAGCTGGCCTGGGATTGCAGCACATCGGTCTTGTCCGAAAGGCCCACGTCGAAGCGTTCGTTGGACTGGTCGAGTTGACGCTTGAAGGCCGCTTCCTCGGCTTTGGTCGCGGCGAGGTTGTCCTGGGCGCGGAGCACGGCGAAGTAGTTCTGCGCCGTCTGCAGGATGAGGTTCTGTTCTGTCGCCGAGAGTTCCAGTGCGGCCTGTTCGTTGACCGCTTCGGCGGCTTGCAGTTGGAACCAGCGGTCGGCACGGAAGATCGGCTGCGACAGGGTCGCACTCCATGAATTGCCACTGCGGTTGGAGGTGATCGACGGCTCGTCGAGCTTGGTGCGGGTGTTCATCATCTCGGCACCGGCCGACAGGTTCGGCAGCAGGCCGGCCCTGGCCTGGGGTACCACTTCGCGACGGGCGCCATAGTCGGCGCGAGCCGCCGCCAGGTCGGCGTTGTTGTCGACAGCCTCCTGGTAGACGCTGACCAGGTCGGTCTTGACTGTCGTGGGCACATCCGCTGCCCAGACCATTCCATTGGACGCACAAGACACGGCTATCGCCAGTGAAAGTTTGCGCAGCATAGAGGCAATCCTTGTACGAAATTTAATTACTGAACTGTTGAGTACGGAATAGCGGGTCAGTGTAGTGCCATGTGCTGTTGCCAACAATCGTAGTGCGTTCCATTCATCAGCGCCGGGTTTACCCGCTTGGCTTTGCCGACCACTCCAGTCTAGACTGCGCATGTTCTTGTCGGGGTGCCTTGAAGCAAAGGCTGAGATCGCAAAGTTGCGGATCCCGTTGAACCTGATCAGGTTAGCGCCTGCGTAGGGAACAAGATTGCTCGCCTTCCCGGGGAGCCTCTTGTGCCAGGTCCGGGAATGTCTCAGCTTTCAATAGCTTCAGGCACTTCACGTATCCGGCACTGCACTCGTCTCAGAGTGCGTTCGTGCCTTTCAGGTTCACCCCGACATTCCATCCGCTAGGAAGCTGTCTGGAGAGCCTGTGATGAGCAAACAAGAAAAAACGATCAACCTCAGCGAGTCGGCGCAAGTCGATCAGCAATCCGTGCAACCGTTCCCGCGTTCGCGCAAGGTCTATGTCGAAGGCTCGCGCCCGGACATCCGCGTGCCCATGCGCGAAATCAGCCTGGACGACACCCCGACCGATTTTGGCGGTGAGTCCAATGCCCCTGTGCTGGTCTACGACACTTCCGGCCCGTACACCGACCCCAACGTGATCATCGACGTGCGCAAGGGCCTGGCCGACGTGCGTTCGGCGTGGATCGACGCCCGCGGCGACACCGAGCGCCTGGACGGCCTGAGTTCCAATTTCGGCCAGCAGCGCCTGAACGACGCCGACCTCGCCAAGCTGCGCTTCGCTCACGTGCGCAACCCGCGTCGTGCCAAGGCCGGTGCCAACGTCTCGCAGATGCACTATGCCCGCCAAGGCATCATCACCGCCGAGATGGAGTACGTGGCCATCCGCGAGAACATGAAGCTGCAGGAGGCCCGCGCCGCCGGCCTGCTGAACGAGCAGCATGCCGGCCACAGCTTCGGTGCCAACATCCCGAAGGAAATCACCCCCGAATTCGTCCGCCAGGAAATCGCCCGTGGCCGCGCGATCATCCCGGCCAACATCAACCACCCGGAAGTGGAGCCGATGATCATCGGTCGCAACTTCCTGGTGAAGATCAACGGCAACATCGGCAACAGTGCCCTGGGCTCGTCGATCGAGGAAGAAGTGGCCAAGCTGACCTGGGGCACCCGCTGGGGCTCGGACACGGTCATGGACCTGTCCACCGGCAAGCACATCCACGAAACCCGCGAGTGGATCATCCGCAACTCGCCGGTACCGATCGGTACCGTGCCGATCTACCAGGCCCTGGAGAAGGTCGGTGGCGTCGCCGAAGACCTGACCTGGGAGCTGTTCCGCGACACCCTGATCGAACAGGCCGAGCAGGGCGTGGACTATTTCACCATCCACGCCGGCGTCTTGCTGCGCTATGTGCCGCTGACCGCCAAGCGGGTGACTGGCATCGTCAGCCGCGGCGGCTCGATCATGGCCAAGTGGTGCCTGGCGCACCACAAGGAAAACTTCCTGTACACGCACTTCGACGAGATCTGCGAAATCATGAAGGCCTACGACGTGAGCTTCTCGCTGGGCGATGGCCTGCGCCCTGGCTCGATCGCCGACGCCAACGACGCCGCCCAGTTCGGTGAACTGGAAACTCTCGGCGAGCTGACCAAGATCGCCTGGAAGCACGATGTGCAGTGCATGATCGAAGGCCCGGGCCACGTGCCGATGCAGTTGATCAAGGAGAACATGGACAAGCAGCTCGAGTGCTGCGACGAGGCGCCGTTCTACACCCTCGGCCCGCTGACCACCGACATCGCCCCGGGCTACGACCACATCACCTCCGGCATCGGTGCGGCGATGATCGGCTGGTTCGGCTGCGCCATGCTCTGCTACGTCACGCCCAAGGAACACCTGGGCCTGCCGAACAAGGACGACGTCAAGACTGGCATCATCACCTACAAGATCGCTGCGCATGCAGCAGACCTTGCCAAGGGGCATCCTGGCGCGCAGATTCGAGACAACGCGCTGTCCAAGGCACGCTTCGAATTCCGCTGGGAAGACCAGTTCAACCTCGGCCTGGACCCAGACACCGCGCGGGCCTTCCATGACGAGACGCTGCCCAAGGAATCGGCCAAGGTCGCGCACTTCTGCTCGATGTGCGGGCCGAAGTTCTGCTCGATGAAGATCACCCAGGAAGTGCGCGAGTATGCCGCCAAGATCGAAACCGTGGACGTGACGGCCGAGCAGGGTATGCGTGAGCAGGCCGAGCGGTTCCGCCAGGAAGGCAGCCAGCTTTACCACAAAGTGTAAAGCGTCACCGTTACCCCTGTAGGAGCGGGTTTACCCGCGAATGCGTTGGTGGATTCACTGACGCGTTCGCGGGTAAACCCGCTCCTACTGGTTTTCCCAACAACAATGACTTTTGGTAAGCGCGCCGATGACCACCCCCAGCCACTTCTCCCCCGACCACCCGGTCCCCACCGACCAACGCCTGTTCGGCGCCCGCGACCTGTTCTCGTTGTGGTTCTCCCTCGGCATCGGCCTCATGGTCCTGCAGGTCGGTGCCTTGCTGGCGCCTGGCCTGGGCCTTTCCGGAGCGCTGCTGGCGATCCTCCTGGGCACGGGTGTCGGCGTGCTGCTGCTGGCCGCGGCCGGCGTGGTCGGCAGCGATACCGGCCTGTCGGCCATGGCCACCTTGCGCCTGACCCTGGGCAGCCATGGCGCACGCCTGCCAGCCTTGCTCAACCTGCTGCAACTGGTGGGTTGGGGTTCGTTCGAGATCATCGTCATGCGCGATGCCGCCAGCCTGCTGGGCGCGCGCGCCTTCGGCGACGGCAGTGCCTGGAGCAATCCGCTGCTGTGGACCCTGTGCTTCGGTGCCTTGGCCACCCTGCTGGCGGTCAGCGGACCGCTGGCGTTCGTGCGCAAGGTCCTGCGCAAATGGGGCATCTGGCTGTTGCTCGGCGCCTGCCTGTGGCTGACCTGGAACCTGTTCGCCAAGGCCGATCTCAGCGCCCTGTGGAACCGCGCCGGGGATGGCTCGATGTCGCTGGCGGTAGGCTTCGACATCGTCATCGCCATGCCGTTGTCCTGGCTGCCGCTGATCGCCGACTACTCGCGTTTCGGCCAGCGCGCCAGCCGAGTGTTCGGTGGCACTGCCCTGGGCTTCTTCATCGGCAATGCCTGGCTGATGAGCCTGGGCGTGGCCTACACCCTGGCCTTCGCCGCAGACGGCGAAACCAATGCGCTGCTGCTGGCCTTGGCCGGTGCCGGCCTGGGGATCCCGCTGCTGCTCATCCTGCTCGACGAGTCGGAGAACGCCTTCGCCGACATCCACTCGGCGGCGGTCTCCACGGGGCTGCTGGTACGTCTGAAGGTCGAGCACCTGGCCCTGGCGATCGGTGTGTCGTGTACCCTGATCGCCCTGCTGGCGCCGCTGGCCCAGTACGAGAACTTCCTGCTGCTGATCGGTTCGGTGTTCGCACCGCTGTTCGGCGTGGTACTGGTCGACCATTACCTGGTGCGCCGACGTCGGGCGCCGGCACAGGTGGCGGGCCTGCACTGGCCGGCGCTGCTGGCCTGGGCAGTGGGGGTGGCGGCGTATCACCTGATCGCCGCGCAGGCGCCGGACTTCGGTGCGACCCTGCCAGCCTTGCTGCTGGCAGGTGTGCTGCACGCGTTACTGAGTGTCAGCCGCGGCCGGGAAACAGCTCGGGCTTGATCACACCGTTGAGGCGCGGGTACGGAATCTTCAGCTCGACGTGGCCCATGGAGTAGGGCGCGATGGCATAGACTTCGTACTTGACCACCACCGCGCCGTACGTCAGGGCGACGTGCGGCGAGCGCTTGAATGGCCAGGTCTTGACGAACTCGGCGTCCTTGTCCATGCCGACGCTGATCAGCCAAGCCTTGTGCGACTCCTCGACGGTCTTCCAGAAGGTCTCCTCCTGGCCGGGCACCAGCATGTCCTGCAGGGTCAGCACCTTGTCCAGCTTGCGCGAATAGTTGATGAAGCCACGCCCGGGCATGCCGTGGGCGCCGCCGCTGTCGAGGTAGCTGGACAGCTCGATGATCACCAGCCCGTCATGCTGCTCGCGTACCTTGGCCTGCAGGTAGCTGCTGTTGCGCTTGTCGGCGCTTGCCAGGTACTGCTGCTCGTAGGCCTGCAGGGTCGCCGGGGTGGTGCCGTGCTGGTTGTCCTCGGTCAGTTGCAGCAGGCGCTTCTCGACGATGCCGTCGAGTTTGGGCAGGGCCGGGAAGTGGATGGTGTCGATGTTCACCAGCGGGCAGTCGCTTTCGCTGCAGCCGGGTTTGACATGCTCCCAGGCGTCGCGCTTGACCTCGAGCGGGGCCCGGTAATTGGGCGTGAACAGGCTCTGGCAGGCGCCCAGGGCCAGTGCCAGCACGGCCACGGAAGTCAGTTTGACGAGCGTCATGATGATCCTTGCAGAACAGGGAAAGTCGGCCTTTGACCGTCTGCGCGGCCTTCAGTTCGCCACTAAGCTAACAGAGTAGACGCGCGCTGTCCCGACCGTGCGAACGGTTGCTCGAAGGGGGTGAAACGTGAAAGCGTGCAGAGTAGGATGGCGCGATGCGGTAAACGAGGTAGCGAGGATTTTCATGTCGGATACGTTGAATTCGGTGCCCAGGGCGGTCGAGATCGTCGAGCGGGCCAATTGCTTCCAGGGCTTCTACAAGCTCGACAAGGTACGCCTGCGCCATGAGCTGTTCGCCGGCGGCCTGGGCCGCGAGATCAGCCGCGAGTTGTTCGTGCGCCACGACGCGGTGTGCGTGCTGCCCTACGACCCGTTGCGCGATGAGGTGGTGCTGATCGAGCAGTTTCGCGTCGGCGCCATGGACAAGGTCGACAACCCCTGGCTGATCGAGATGGTCGCCGGGCTGATCGACAAGGACGAGGAACCGGAAGAAGTCGCCCACCGTGAAGCCGAGGAAGAGGCCGGCCTGGCCTTCGCGGCCCTGTGGCCGATGACCCGCTACTTCCCCTCGCCGGGTGGCAGCGATGAATACGTGCACCTGTTCCTCGGCCGCTGCAGCAGCGAAGGCGCCGGCGGCCTGCATGGCCTGGAGGAAGAGGGCGAGGACATCCGCGTACGCGTGTGGTCGTTCGACGACGCGCTGCAGGCGGTACGTGATGGGCGCATCTGCAACGCCGCGACCATCATCGGCCTGCAGTGGCTGGCGCTGAACAAAGATGAAGTCCGAGGTATGTGGAAGTGAACCTGCTGCGTGAGCGTTATCGGGTCGACCTGGCCGGGCTGCAAGCAGCCTGCGAGGCCAACTATGCCCGGCTCATGCGCCTGCTCCCCGACATGCGTACCACCCAGAGCTCGCGGCGCATCGGCATGGCCCAGGGCGACCAGATGCTCGGCGTGCTGGTGCTCGATGTGCTGCTGGCCTGCCCCTACACCACCACCCTGCGCGTGCGCCAGGAGCACAGCCTGCCGTGGCTGCCGGTGCCGCAACTGGAGGTGCAGGTGTACCATGACGCACGCATGGCCGAGGTGGTCGGTGCCGAACATGCCCGCCGCCTGCGCAGTATCTACCCCTACCCCAATGATGCGATGCACCAGCCCGACGAGAAGGCCCAACTCAACCTGTTCCTCGGCGAGTGGCTGAGCCATTGCCTGGCCTGTGGTCACGAACTGGCAAGCGTGCGCTGAAATGTGACGGCGTACTCGTAACAGAGGGGGCCCCGGCTGTTTGCCGGAGACCGTTCCCTCGCCATAATTGCCGCTGAATCCGCTCGAGGAGACGGCCGTTGCCGCAACCAGATCAATCCCAGGCCCCCGTACACGTCGTGCAACTGACCGACGCCCACCTGTTCGGCGATGCGGCCGGCACCCTGCTTGGCCTCAACACCCGCGAAAGCCTGCGCCATGTGGTCGCCCAGGTCCGACGCGAGCAGCCGCGCATCGACCTGCTGCTGTGCACCGGGGACCTGTCGCAGGATGGCAGCGTGGCGTCGTACGAGGCGTTTCGCCAGTTGAGCGGCGAACTCGCGGCGCCGGCCCGCTGGTTGCCGGGCAATCACGACGAGGCCAGGGTCATGGCCGAGGTCGCACCGGAACTGGTCGAGGCGGTCACCGATATCGGCGCCTGGCGTGTGGTGATGCTCGACACATCGGTACTCGGCGCCACCCACGGCCTGCTGCAACCCGACCAGCTGGCGCTGCTCGACCAGGCCTTGGCCACGGCAGGTGGGCGCCATTGCCTGGTCTGCTGCCATCACCAGCCGGTGGACATCGGCTGCGCCTGGATCGCACCGATTGGCCTGCGCAATGCCGAGCAACTGCTGGCGCGCCTGAAGGGTTATCCACAGGTCAAGGCACTGCTCTGGGGGCATATCCACCAGGAGTGGGATGAAGTGCGCGAGGGGGTTAGATTGCTCGCTACGCCCTCGACCTGCATCCAGTTCGCGCCGCGCAGCGAGGACTTCAAGGTGAGCGAGGAATTGCCGGGGTATCGCTGGCTGCGTCTGCACGCCGATGGTCGGCTGGAAACCGGGATAGAGCGCGCCCGGGACTTCGAGCTCAAGCTCGACTTCAACAGCCCAGGGTATTGAAGCTGCTGCCACCGGGATATCTGTTCATTGAAGAAATTGTTGCGAAATCGGCCAGCGGGCCTCAAAACCCGGTGAACACGCTACACTGCGCGTCCCAGCGCCCGCCTGTCGGGGCGCGAAGCCACAGACACCGGGGGCAGCATGTCGGGTTCCATCCTCTATATCCATGGCTTCAACAGCTCACCGTTGTCGACCAAGGCGCGCCAGCTCGCGGCGGTGATGCAGCAGCTCGGCTTGGCCGGGCAGTTGCGTGTGCCTGAGCTGCATCATCACCCGCGCCAGGCCATCGCCCAGCTCGAGGCGTGCATCGCCGAGCTCGACGCGCCCTTGCTGGTCGGCAGCTCGCTCGGCGGCTACTATGCCACCCATCTGGCCGAGCGCCATGGCCTCAAGGCCCTGCTGGTCAACCCGGCAGTGACCCCGCACAAGCGTTTCGACGGCTACCTCGGCACCCAGCGCAACCACTACAGTGGTGAAACCTGGGAGCTGACCCTGGACCACGTGCAGGCCCTGGCCGAGCTCGAAGTCGCGGCGCCTGCGGACCCCAGCCGCTACCAGGTATGGTTGCAGACCGGGGATGAAACCCTGGATTATCGCCACGCCGAGCAGTACTACCGCGGTTGCGCCCTGCGTATCCAGGCCGGTGGCGATCATGGTTTCCAGGGCTTCGCCGAACGCCTGCCGGCGCTGCTGGCCTTTGCCGGCATTGCCCCCGGGCAGTATGCGGCGCTCGATTTTTCTGTATTTTGACCCTTTTGCATTCACCAGACTGACGACGAGAACCCATGGCCAATCCCAGCGCTAGCGCCTATAACGCAGACGCCATCGAAGTCCTCTCCGGCCTCGACCCGGTCCGCAAGCGGCCGGGCATGTACACCGATACCAGCCGGCCCAACCACCTGGCCCAGGAAGTCATCGACAACAGCGTCGACGAAGCCCTGGCTGGCCACGCGCGTTCGGTGCAGGTCATCCTCCACGCCGACCACTCGCTGGAAGTCAGCGACGATGGCCGCGGCATGCCGGTGGACATCCACCCCGAAGAGGGCGTCTCGGGGGTCGAGCTGATCCTCACCAAGCTGCACGCCGGCGGCAAGTTCTCCAACAAGAACTACCAGTTCTCCGGCGGCTTGCACGGCGTCGGTATTTCCGTGGTCAACGCCTTGTCGACCCAGGTACGCGTGCGCGTCAAGCGCGACGGCAACGAATACCAGATGACCTTCGCCGACGGCTTCAAGGCCAGCGAACTGGAGGTCGTCGGTTCGGTCGGCAAGCGCAACACCGGCACCAGCGTGTACTTCAGCCCCGATCCGAAGTACTTCGACTCGCCCAAGTTCTCCATCAGCCGCCTCAAGCATGTGCTCAAGGCCAAGGCCGTGTTGTGCCCGGGGTTGCTGGTCAGCTTCGAGGACAAGGCCAGCGGCGAGAAGGTCGAGTGGCACTACGAGGACGGCCTGCGCTCCTACCTGGTCGACTCGGTCAGCGAGTTCCAGCGCCTGCCCGACGAGCCGTTCTGCGGCAGCCTGGCCGGTAACAAGGAGGCTGTCGACTGGGCCCTGCTGTGGTTGCCCGAAGGTGGCGACAGCGTCCAGGAAAGCTACGTCAACCTGATTCCCACCGCCCAGGGCGGTACCCATGTCAACGGCCTGCGCCAGGGGCTGCTCGATGCCATGCGCGAGTTCTGCGAGTTCCGCAACCTGCTGCCGCGCGGGGTCAAGCTGGCCCCCGAGGACGTCTGGGAGCGCATCACTTTCGTGCTGTCGATGAAGATGCAGGAGCCGCAGTTCTCAGGGCAGACCAAGGAGCGACTGTCGTCCCGCGAGGCCGCAGCGTTCGTCTCTGGCGTGGTCAAGGACGCATTCAGCCTGTGGCTCAATGCCCACCCGGAACTGGGCATGCAACTGGCGGAGCTGGCCATCAGCAACGCCGGGCGCCGCCTCAAGGCGAGCAAGAAGGTCGAGCGCAAGCGTGTCACCCAGGGCCCGGCGCTGCCCGGCAAGCTGGCCGACTGCGCCGGGCAGGACCCGATGCGTGCCGAGCTGTTCCTGGTCGAAGGTGACTCTGCCGGCGGTTCCGCCAAGCAGGCCCGGGACAAGGAGTTCCAGGCCATCCTGCCGCTGCGCGGCAAGATCCTCAACACCTGGGAGGTGGACGGCGGTGAAGTCCTGGCCAGCCAGGAGGTGCACAACATCGCCGTGGCCATCGGCGTCGACCCAGGCGCCACCGACCTGTCGCAACTGCGCTACGGCAAGATCTGCATCCTCGCCGACGCCGACTCCGACGGCCTGCACATCGCCACGCTGCTGTGCGCGCTGTTCGTCCAGCATTTCCGCCCGCTGGTCGAGGCCGGGCACGTCTACGTGGCCATGCCGCCGCTGTACCGCATCGACCTGGGCAAGGAAATCTACTACGCGCTCGACGAAGCCGAGCGCGATGGGATCCTCGATCGCCTGGTGGCCGAGAAGAAACGCGGCAAGCCGCAGGTCACCCGCTTCAAGGGCCTGGGCGAAATGAACCCGCCACAGTTGCGCGAGACCACCATGGACCCGAACACCCGGCGCCTGGTCCAGCTCACCCTGGACGACCTGCAGGGCACCACCGAGATCATGGACATGCTGTTGGCCAAGAAGCGTGCCGGTGACCGCAAGAGCTGGCTGGAAACCAAGGGCAACCTGGCCGAGGTCCTGGTTTGATTCGTCTGTTGTCCGCGTTCTGCCTGGCCCTGGTCGCGCTGACCAGCCAAGCCGGCGATTGGCCGCAGCTCAAACTCACTGCCGAGCATCCCATCGAGGGCATGCGCGGCGGCAACCTGTCTGGCATGGCCTGGTGCCGGGGTGGCCTGTGGGGCGTGTCCGACCGCGACGACGACCGCATCTACCGCTTCGACCAGCAGGCGGCGGTATGGCGTGCCCAGCCCTTGACCTTCACCTCGCCGCCGGTGCCGGAGAGCGGCTTGCCGTGGGGCCTGAAGGTGCGCAATTGGGCCGCGGCGTTCGTGCGGGGCGGTGAGTTGGACTTCGAAGGCATCACCTGCGACCAGGCGGGCAATATCTTCCTGGTCAGCGAGGCCCACGCGGCGGTTCTGCAGTTGCCGGTCGAGGGCGAGCCCAACTGGCTCAGGATCGACCCGGTGATGGTGCGTCAGGCACGTGCCAGTGGCATGTTGCTCAACTTCAACGCGCTGTTCGAGGGCTTGGCCATCAACCCGGCCGGTGACCGCCTGTGGCTGGCGGCCGAGCGTGAGCGGCGCGGGCTGGTGGCGATCGAACGCCAGCAGTCGGTCTGGACCTGCGGGCGCAGCTGCGTGCTGCTGAGCGAGGCCGGTGTCGAAATGCAGCCGCCGCAGATGCCCAACCCACGGGCGCTGTCGCGTGATTTCGCCGACCTGGCCTGGTTCGAGGGCAAGCTGTTCACCCTCGAGCGCAACGCCTTTCGCGTCTGCCGCCGTGATGCCGACAGCGGCAAGGTGGAGCGTTGCTGGTCGTACGCCGCCGATGCCCTGGTGCCCAAACGCCGCTACGACGTGCCGTTCGGCCTGGCCGAGGCGCTGGTGATCGATGCCAAGGGCGCCTGGATCGGCCTGGACAACAACAACGGCGACCGCGCCGACGGCGAGACACGGCCGATCGTCTGGCGCTTTGCCGCGCCAGAGGGTGGTTGGAGCGCCGAGCCGTGACCCAGCCAGCAGGCAAGCGCGCCGGCAAGGTACTGATGATCGTCGCCTGGGCGGCGGCGCTGTTCCTCGCCACGCGCTTTTTCGGCCAGTGGGAAGAGCGCCAGCGCAACCCCAATACTCAGGTGCAGTCCGAGCATGGCGATGGCTTCATCGAGGTGCGCCTGCTGGGCAATGGCCAGGGCCATTTCGTGCTGGACGGCGCGATCAACGGCCAGGTCGTGCACTTCATGCTCGACACCGGTGCCACCGACGTGGCCATCCCCGAGAAGCTGGCAGCCGAGCTGGACCTGGTGCGTGGCAGCCCGGTCATCCTGAGTACCGCCAACGGCCGCACCGAGGGCTACCGTACGCGGCTGGACAGCCTGCAACTGGGCGATATCCACCTGCAGGGCGTGCGCGCCCTGGTGGTCCCCGGCCTGGACGGGCAGACCGTGCTGCTGGGCATGAGCGCCCTGAAACAACTTGAATTTACCCAGCGCGGCGGCACCATGCTGCTGCGCCAGAACCTGAAATGACGAGGCCCGCATGAGCGACTCACTGGAACTCAGCCTGGACGGCGTCGAACGCCGCTCGCTGGCTGACTTCACCGAACAGGCCTACCTCAACTATTCCATGTACGTGATCATGGACCGGGCCCTGCCGCATATCGGCGACGGCCTCAAGCCGGTGCAGCGACGCATCGTCTACGCCATGAGCGAGTTGGGGCTCGATGCCGATGCCAAGCACAAGAAGTCGGCGCGTACCGTCGGCGACGTGCTCGGCAAGTTCCACCCCCACGGCGACTCGGCCTGCTACGAGGCCATGGTGCTGATGGCACAGCCGTTCAGCTACCGCTACACCCTGGTAGATGGCCAGGGCAACTGGGGTGCTCCGGACGATCCGAAGTCGTTCGCCGCCATGCGTTACACCGAAGCGCGTCTGTCGCGCTACTCCGAAGTGCTGCTCAGCGAGCTGGGCCAGGGCACCGTGGACTGGGTGCCGAACTTCGACGGCACCCTGCAGGAGCCTGCCGTGTTGCCGGCGCGCCTGCCCAACATCCTGCTCAACGGCACCACCGGCATCGCCGTGGGCATGGCCACCGACGTGCCGCCGCACAACCTGCGTGAGGTGGCCAGCGCCTGCGTGCGCCTGCTCGACGAGCCCAAGGCCACCCTCGAGCAACTGTGCGAGCACATCCAGGGCCCGGACTACCCGACCGAGGCCGAGATCATCACCCCGCGTGCGGAGATCCTCAAGATCTACGAAAGTGGACGCGGCTCGATCCGCATGCGCGCCGTGTATCGCGTCGAGGACGGCGACATCGTCGTCACCGCGCTGCCGCACCAGGTCTCCGGGGCCAAGGTGCTGGAACAGATCGCCGCGCAGATGCAGGCCAAGAAGCTGCCGATGGTCGCCGACCTGCGCGACGAGTCGGATCACGAGAACCCTTGCCGCATCGTCATCATCCCGCGCTCGAACCGGGTGGATGGCGACGAGCTGATGCAGCACCTGTTCGCCACTACCGACCTGGAAAGCAGCTACCGGGTCAACGTCAACATCATCGGCCTCGACGGTCGGCCGCAGTTGAAGAACCTGCGGGCCTTGCTGCTGGAATGGTTGCAGTACCGTATCGGTACCGTCCGTCGCCGCCTTCAGCACCGCCTGGAAAAGGTCGAGAAGCGCCTGCACCTGTTGGAAGGCTTGCTCACCGCGTTCCTCAACCTGGACGAGGTGATCCACATCATCCGCACCGAGGAGCATCCCAAGCAGGCCCTGATCGCCCGTTTCGACCTGACCGAGATCCAGGCCGACTACATCCTCGAGACCCGCCTGCGGCAACTGGCCCGCCTGGAAGAGATGAAGATCCGCGGCGAGCAGGACGAGCTGCTCAAGGAGCAGGCCAAGCTGCTCGCCCTGCTGGGCAGCGACGCCAAGCTGCGCAAGCTGGTGCGCAGCGAGCTGATCAAGGACGCCGAGACCTATGGCGACGACCGTCGCTCGCCGATCGTCGAGCGTGCCGAGGCCAAGGCGCTGTCCGAGAACGAACTGATGCCGACCGAGCCGGTGACCGTGGTGTTGTCGGAAAAAGGCTGGGTGCGTTGCGCCAAAGGCCACGACATCGACGCCACCGGCCTCTCCTACAAGGCCGGGGACGGCTTCAAGGCCGCCGCTGCCGGGCGTTCCAACCAGTTTGCCGTACTCATCGACTCGACCGGTCGCAGTTATTCGCTGGCAGCCCACAGCCTGCCTTCGGCGCGTGGCCAGGGCGAGCCGCTGACTGGGCGCCTGGCGCCGCCGCCGGGGGCCACCTTCGAATGCGTGCTGCTGCCTGAAGACGATGCGCTGTACGTGGTGGCATCCGATGCCGGCTACGGCTTCGTGGTCAAGGGCGAGGACCTGCAGGCCAAGAACAAGGCCGGCAAGGGCCTGCTCAGCCTGCCCAACGGCGCCAAGGTCATCACCCCCCGACCGGTGGCCAACCGTGACCAGGATTGGCTGGCGGCGGTCACCACCGAAGGCCGGCTGCTGGTGTTCAAGGTCAGTGATCTGCCGCAACTGGGCAAGGGCAAGGGCAACAAGATCATCGGCGTGCCGGGCGACCGGGTCGCCAGCCGCGAGGAATACGTCACCGACCTGGCGGTGCTCGGCGAGGGCGCGACCCTTGTATTGCAGGCCGGTAAGCGTACGCTGTCTCTGAAACCCGACGACCTGGAGCACTACAAGGGCGAGCGGGGTCGGCGCGGCAGCAAGCTGCCTCGCGGCTTCCAGCGGGTCGATGGATTGCAGGTGGAAGGCCCGGCGTAATCTGGCCAAACGCCTGGAACGGCAATATCAGCGTCGTTCCAGGCGGAAATGCTGGAGTCGGACAGCTATTTCGCGGATGATAGTGCCCTTGCGGTGCCGGCGTGGCCGTGTGCCCGATTGAATCGATATTTAGTATCACTGCGGTTTGCCGGGTGGCGACCGCTTGGATGGGTTGAATGAAATTCCTGCGCCTTCCATTTGCGCTGTTGATGACGGGTTTGCTGGGGCTGGGCGGATGCAGCATGCATCAGCCGGTCGCCCTGTACCAACTCGACAGCGGTGATCCTGGCCAGCCTTCGCAAAGCGCTGGCATGGCCGTGGTGCTCGGCCCGGTTTCGGTTGCCGATTACCTGCAACGCGAAACCTTCCTGCAGCGTCAGGCCGATGGCAGCCTGAGTTCGGCGACCGACGGTCGCTGGGCGGGTAGCCTGTCGTCGGATATCGACCAGCTGCTGGTGCGCCAACTGGCTTGGCGCCTGGACAGCCAGCGCGTCGTGCTGGCGCCGGCGAGCACCGGCTTTACCCCGGATGTGCAAGTCCTGCTGTCGATCACCCGCCTGGACTCGGGCAAGAACCAGCCTGCGATCCTCGATGCCCAGTGGCGTCTGCTCGATCGCCGTGGTCACGTGCGTGACAACCGTATCGTGCACCTCGAGCAGCAACACGAGGGCAGCGAATCGTCGCAGGTACAGGCCCAGGGCCAACTGCTGCAGAAGCTGGCCGAGCAGTTGAGCACTGCGGTCAAGCCGCTGGCCAACCAGCCGGCAATCGCTGAAGAAACGCCGAAAAAGCCGGCAGCGCCGCAACAGGTGAAGAAGGAACCGGAGAAGGCCAAGATTCCAATGGCTTCGCCGATTCGTACGGACATGGAGGTGTATCGGTTCTGACCGAATCGTTACCCACAAAAAAGCCCGCATATTCGCGGGCTTTTTTGTGGGTTCTGTGAAAGTTGGGGCTGCTTTGCAACCCATCCGGCCGGATGCGGCGCAAAGCGGCCCCTAGGGCCCCACGTCAGGCCCGGCGCTCGTCCAGCCGCGCCAGCTGCCGTTCCAGCATCGATGGGTACGGCTCCATCAACCGCTCCACGCAGCAGGCGCCTTCGGGGCTGGCGATCGGCCGGATGCGTGCGCGCTGGCGGATCAGGCTATCGTCACTGATCTGCCGCTCGACCAGAAGCAGGTTGCGGCTGTGCTGCGACAGGGCCAGAGCGTCCTGGGCCTGCTCGGTCATCAACAGGTCGACCTGCTCCAGCCCCTGCAGGTCGTCGCCATGCACCAGGCCCAGCTGCAGTTGCAGGGTGATGCCGCTGTCGGCTACCTCGATCTGCAGGGCGTGGCCCAGGGCGCGCAGCAGCTCTCCGCAGCAGATGGCGTTGGTCAGGTAGTCCTCGCCACTGTCGCGGCTGTGGAACAGCACCAGGGTGCTGCCGTCGTTGAGCGTGTAGGTTTCACCGTCGTACAGCGAGGCGGCCTGCTCCAGGCAGTCGCGGTAGCGCTCCAGCAGCTCGGTCAGGCGGGTGCGGGGCAGGCGCCGCAGTTGCTCCTGGGAGCCCAGCTGTACGGCCAGTACGGCGCTGTTCTGCGGTTCGTCCGACTCGACCACGGCCGTCTTGGCGGCGGGTTCGTCATTGTCCAGCAAACCGGCGAAGGCTTCGTCGTCGTCCTCGTCAGCCTGGGCAACGGTGTTCGGCCGGGCCGCCGCCTTGGGTGCGGGAGCGTCGTCGTGCAGGTCGTCGAAGTCGTCTTCGTATTCTTCCTCTTCCGGCTCTGGCTCCGGTGGTGGAGGCGGGGCGAGACGCGTGTGCAACTGGCGGGCGATGTCGCCGATCTCGTCCTGACGGTCGGTGGCCGGGGTGTAAGGGTGCGGGTCGCGCAGCCAGACGCGCAATTGCAGCAGCGGCGTGGTGATGTGGCGACCTTGGCGCAGGCTCAGGCTCAAGGCCAGGGCCAGCAGGATCGCGGCAAGAATGCCCATGCTCTGCAGGCTGATCAGCATCGGTTGCTGGAACTGGCTCATGTCCAGGCTGATGCGCAGTTGCCCGGCGGTCACGTCCTGGAAGGTGATCTTGGTCTGGTACAGGCCTTCGGCCTCGCCCAGCAGGCTGTTGCGCGGGCGCTGGCCGGCCTCGGCGAGAATGCGGTTGTCGACGCTGTAGATCGCCGCATGCGCCACCAGGGGGTTTTTCACCAGGTTGCCGAGCAGCACGTTGAGACTGAGGATGTCGTTGGACACCAGCAGTTCTGTGGCCGAGGTGGCGGTCTGGGTGGTCAGGCTCTGGCCGAGGGCGTCGGCCTGCTCATGCATGGCCTGCTTGAACTGCAGGCCCATGACGCAGGCATAGATCACCAGCGCCAGCGCCACCAGGAATATGTTGGTGCTGGCGATGCGCAGTGCCAGGGGAACACGACGTTGTCGCAGGGCACGGAAGATCATTAGGAAGAAGTTGTCTGGCTTGACGGGCGTGGGCCGGTTCACAGAGCGCGGCTCTTAATGGCAGAAAAGTGTTGCGCAGTATAGCGAGCCGGAATTTGTCGGCAAAGTATCGTTGGTGCCCGATGGTCATGGAAAATCGGTAGAATGCGCATTTTTCATCGAAGTCGGAGCAGGTTGTGCGCGAAATCGTCCTGATCAACATCACCGGTGAGGACCGTCCCGGTCTCACTGCCGCCCTTACCGGCGTCCTGCTCCAGGGCGGTGTGAACATCCTCGACATCGGCCTGGCGGTGATGCATGGCACCTTGTCCTTTGGCATCCTGGTCGACATCCCGGATAACGAGGTGGCCACCCAGCTGCTGCAAAGCGTGCAGGCCAAGGCCCACGAGCTGAACCTGCAGGCCCGCTACACACCGATTTCCGAGGCCGACTACCAGCACTGGGCCGACGGCCAGGGCGAGGCGCGGCATATCGTGACCCTGCTCAGCCGCAAGATCACCCCCGAGCAACTGCAACGGGTGAGTGCGGTGATCAGCCAGTACGGCCTGACCATCGAGCGCATCGAGCGCCTGTCGGCCCGTGTCGCCCTGGATAGCCACGCCGAGACGAACAAGGCCGCCCTGGAAATATCGGTGCGCGGCGTGCCGAGCGACGCCCAGGCACTGCGTGGCGACTTCTTCGCCCTGGCCGAAGCACTGAGCATCGACATCGCCTTCCAGAAGGACGACCTGTTCCGCCGCAACCGCCGCCTGGCGGTATTCGACATGGACTCGACGCTGATCGAGGCCGAGGTCATCGACGAGCTGGCCAAGGCCGCCGGTGTCGGCGAGCAAGTCGCTGCCATCACCGAGCGGGCGATGCGTGGTGAACTCGACTTCCGCGCCAGCTTCAAGGAGCGCATGGCGCTGCTCAAAGGTCTGGACGTGGGCGTGCTGGACCAGATCGGGGCGTCGCTGCGCCTGACCGAGGGCGCCGAGAACCTGTTCGCCGAGCTCAAGCGCCTGGGTTACAAGACCGCGATCCTGTCCGGTGGCTTCTCCTACTTCGCCAAGCAGGTGCAGGCGCGCCTGGGTATCGACTACGTGTTCGCCAACGAGCTGGAAGTGGTCGATGGCAAGGTGACCGGCGTGGCTGTGGAGCCCATCGTGGACGCCCAGCGCAAGGCCGACCTGCTGCAGAAACTGGCCGCCGACGAGGGTTTGCAGCTGGAGCAGACCATTGCCGTGGGCGATGGTGCCAACGACCTGCCAATGTTGGCACTGGCCGGCCTGGGCGTCGCCTTCCGGGCCAAGCCGCTGGTGCGCCAATCGGCCAAGCAGGCGATCTCGACCCTGGGCCTGGATGGCGTGCTGTACCTGCTGGGCCTGCGCGACCGCGAGGCGCGCGCTTAAGGGCTTGGCGCTGGGTTGTCGGTGGGCATGATATCGAGCGCCGCGCGGGCGGCGCTCGGTCTCACAGGCGCAGGCAAGCCAACGCCAAGCACTCAGACCTGTTCAGGCGTCGCCAGCAGTTCACCCATGCGCACGGCCGAGCCTGCACCCAGGGTCTGTGCCCACTTCACCTGTTCCGGGCCGAACAGCACGATGGCCGTGGAGCCCAGCTTGAAGCGGCCCAGCTCGGCGCCTTTTTCCAGGTGGATGGGCGCGCGGCTGCCTTCGTCGTAACGGAAGGTCTTGATCTCGCGCTTGGGCGGCGTAACCAGGCCGGCCCAGACGGTCTCGATCGATGCGACGATCATCGCGCCGACCAGCACCACGGCCATCGGCCCGCGCTCGGTATCGAACAGGCACACCACACGCTCGTTGCGGGCGAACAGCTCTGGGACGTTTTCGGCAGTGGTCTGGTTGACCGAGAACAGACGGCCCGGCACGTAGACCATCTCGCGCAGGGTGCCGGCCAGCGGCATGTGCACGCGGTGGTAGTCCTTGGGCGACAGGTACACGGTGGCGAACTCACCACCCATGAACGGCGCGGCCAGGGCCGGGTCACCGCCCAGCAGCTCCTGGGCGCTGAAGCTGTGGCCCTTGGCCTGGAAGATGCGGCCGTGCTCGATTGCGCCGAGCTGGCTGATGGCGCCATCGGCTGGGCAGAGGATCGCCCCGGGGGTTTCGTCCAGCGGACGTGCGCCCGGCTTGAGGGCGCGGGTGAAGAAGGCGTTGAAGTGCTCGTAGGCGGTGAGGTCCTCGACCAGCGCTTCGCTCATGTTGACCTGGTAGCGCTTGGCGAACCAGGCGGTGAAGGCGTTCTTGAACCAGCGCGCCCGGCACTCGGCGATGCAGCCGGCCATTCGCGACAGCAGGTGATGCGGCAGCAGGTGCTGGCTGATGATGAACAAACGGGATTTCATTCAGGTTCCTTAGACTTCTACAGGCGTGTCCGGGTGGTTGCCCCATTCGCTCCACGAGCCGGCATAGGCTTTGACCCGTGGGTAGCCGAGGGCCTTGGCCACCAGGTAGGTGAAGCCGGAGCGGCGGTGGGTCTGGCAGTGGGTGATCACTTCCTTGTCGGGGGTGATGCCCAGTTGCTCGAGCACTTCAGCGATGTCCGCACGAATGCGCAGGTGGTCGTTGAGGTCCATGCCGGCGGTCCACTCGAAGTTGACCGCGCCAGGGATGTGACCGGCCTTGGCGGCCAGGACTTTTTCGCCGTTGTACTCCTGCGGGCCACGGGCATCCCAGATGACCAGGTCAGTGGCGCCCAGGCGGCTTTGCAGGTATTCGCGGGTGGCGGTTGGCTCGCTGTGCAGGCGCAGGTGAACGGGGGCGCTGCCAGGGGCGGGGACGTCGGTGGAGAGTTTGTCCGCTGGCCAGGCCTGGATGCCACCATTGAGGTAGTGGTGCGCCTTGTGGCCGATGACATCGAGCAGCCAGATGAAGCGCCCGGCCCAGCCGCCGCCTTCGTCGTCGTACACCACGTAGACGGCGTCGTCGCGGTGGCCGAGTTCGCTGAACAGTTTTTCCAGGTCGGCCTGTGCTGGCAGCAGCCCAGGGGCCGGGGGCTGGCCGAGTTGGGTGCGTTTGCCTTCGACGAAGCGGGCGCCGGGAATATGGCCGCTGACATAGCGGTTGGCGCTGCTCAGGTCGACCAGGATCAACTGCGGGCAGTCCAGGCGCGGCAGCAGGTCCTCAGGCTCGATCACCAGGGGCAGGCCGGAAAAATCAGTCATCCACGTTCTCCAGTGTGGAAAGAGGGGCGATTGTAGCGCAAGGCTCAGGCGTTGCGGTTGGCAAACACAGCCAGCGCCCGCTCGATGCATTGCACCGTTTTGCCGAAGGCCTGCACGCTGACATCGGCCAGCGGTTTGCCGCCCTGGTCGGCCACCGCCACCATCAGCACCTGGTCGCCGACCGCGAGCGAGCGCAGCAACAGGTGCTCACTGTGGAACAGCGCGCGCAGCGGGGCCGGCAGCAGTGCCGAGAACTGGGCGTGGTTGTCGGGCGTCAGGCGCAGTTGGCCGGCCTTGCTCGTCAGCTTCTGCAGCAGCTTGTTCTGCTCGATGTCCAGGGCGATGCTGCTCGCTTCCTTGGGCAGGCCGGCGATCTGCTGCACGCGCAGGTAATCGCTGGGCTTGTCCAGGCTCAGCAGCATGATGCGCTGCATCCCACAGGCTTCCAGGGCCTCGCGGGCATGGGTGGCCAGGTGCACGACGTTGGCGAACGGGCTGGGCTGGGACAGCAGTTCCTGGCACAGCCTGCGCCAGCGGCCGAGCGCCTCGCTGGAGGGCGGCGGCGGGGTGAGCATATCGGGGTGCGGGCGGCGCTGCTCCCAGGGCCAGATCAATGCCTCGGCGGGGTGGAACAGGGCATGGCGGGCGTGGCGCCGGGCGCTGGCCGCGGCTTGTTGGTGAACCTGTTGCTGCACGTCTTCCAGCGAGGTCTGCAGGTACAGCGCGGTCAGCAGTTGCCAGCGCAGCAGGTGTGGGTTGTCCCAGCCCACCTGGGCTGCCAGGGCCAGGTTGTTGGCCAGCAGCACGGTATTGGCCGGCTCGTTGAACCAGCGGCGCAGGCCCGGCTCTTCGTCCAGGCGATGCTGTTGGCTCAGCAGGTCCTGGTCGCGGGCGATGCTCAGCACCAGGGCCAGTTGCTCGCGCTCTTCGAGCAGCAGGCGGTAGCCCTGGGTCACCCAGCGTGGCAGGCGCCAATGCTCGGCCACGGCCTGGCACAGGGCGAAGATGCGCACGCCGAACAGCTCCTGCTCAACGTCTGCCGCGATCTCGCCCTTGTGGATGACTCGCAGCTCCCAGGCGTCCAGCAGTTTCGGGTAGGCCTGGGCCAGCGGCCACAGGGGCGCCAGGAACAGCAGGCTGCCCCAGTGGATTTCCTGCCACAGGCGTGCCAGGCGGCTGGCGAACAGGCCGTTGGCCTGTTGCGTGGCATGTTGGCTGATCAGCAGGAACTGGCGCAGCACCGGCGGTATGTCGTCTTCCGGCACCGAGGGCAGGCGCATCAGCAGCTCGCGGCTGCGCGCCAGGCCAAGACGGTTCAGGGCGATTTCCAGGCTTTCGGCGGGCTCCGCCTGGCTCGGGTTGCCGGGGTGATTGGCCTCGCGCATCACCGAGAGCACCAGGGCTGGGCTGTCCTGCATCAGTTCGGCGATGTCGCGCAGGGAGCGGCGGCTGTCGTTGATGGCCGCCATGACCCGGTCGTAACTGGACTTCGGCACCGGCAGGCGGATGCCGTCGAGTACCGTGATCCAGGTCTTTAGTGTGCGCGGAGTCTCAGTAGGTACCTTGGTTTCAATTGGCATTTTGACATCAGTCCGAACTGGCTTTTCGCTTTTAGTGGCTATAGTCTGGCGCAGTTCTGCCGATAAGTAGAAGAAGAGTTTTAAAGCTCCCGTCCCCCGACCCTGACCACGACTGCAAGTGCTTTGAACCTATGGCTAAAATTATCGGCATCATCGTCGTATTCGCGAGCGTGCTCGGCGGATACGTTCTTTCCCACGGCAAGATTGCGGCGCTGATCCAGCCATTCGAAGTGCTGATCATCGGCGGTGCGGCCTTCGGTGCATTCCTGCAGGCCAACCCCGGTTACATGACCATGCATGTAATCAAGAAGTCGATGAAGATGTTCGGCTCGCGCTTCACCCATACCTACTACATGGAAGTGCTGGGGCTGGTCTACGAGATTCTCAACAAGAGCCGTCGCGAAGGCATGATGGCGATCGAGAGCGATATCGAGGACGCCGCGGCCAGCCCGATCTTCGCCAAGTACCCGGCGGTACTGGGCGACGAGCGCATGACCGCGTTCATCTGCGACTACCTGCGCATCATGTCCACCGGCAACATGGCGCCCCACGAGCTCGAAGGCCTGTTCGACATGGAGCTGTTGAACATGAAGGAAGAGCTCGAGCACCCGTCGCACGCGGTCAATGGCATCGCCGACGGCATGCCCGGCTTCGGTATCGTCGCGGCAGTACTGGGGATCGTGGTGACCATGGCCTCGCTGGGCGATGGCGACCAAGCCTCGATCGGCCTGCACGTGGGCGCGGCGCTGGTCGGTACCTTCTTCGGTATCCTCGCCGCCTACGGCTTCTTCGGCCCGCTGGCCAAGTGCCTGGAGCACGACGCCAAGGAAGAAATCAACCTCTACGAGTCGATCAAGGCCTCGCTGGTTGCCTCGGCTTCCGGCATGCCGCCATCGCTGGCCGTCGAGTTCGGTCGCAAGGTGCTGTACCCGAAGCACCGCCCGAGTTTCTCCGAGCTGGAACAAGCGGTTCGTGGTCGCTGAGTCATGGAAAACAATCAGCCGATAATCATCAAGCGCGTCAAGCGCTTCGGCGCCAGCCATCACGGCGGAGCCTGGAAGATCGCCTTCGCCGACTTCGCCACGGCGATGATGGCGTTCTTCCTGGTGCTGTGGCTGCTGTCCACGGCAACGCCTGAACAGAAGATCGCCATTGCCGGTTATTTCAAGGACCCGATCGGCTTTTCCGAGAGCGGCACGCCCTACGTCATCGACCTGGGTGGGTCGCCCGAGCTTGCGCCGGACAAGACCATCAACCCGGAAGAGAAGTCCGAGCCTACGCCCAACACCAGCACGCAGCTGGACAAGGACCAGGTCGAGACCCTTGCCGAACAGGTCGAGCGCGAGCGCCTGGAGTTGTTGCTGCAGGAGTTGCAGAACAAGGTCGAGGAAAACCCTGAACTGCAGAAGTTCAAGGATCAGATCCTGTTCGAGATCACCCAGGACGGCTTGCGCATCCAGATCATGGATGCCGAGAACCGGCCGATGTTCGACCTCGGCAGTGCGCGCCTGCAGCCGTATTTCGAGGACATCCTGCTGGCCATGGCCGACACCATCAAGGCGGTGCCGAACAAGATCAGCATCAGTGGTCACACCGACGCCAAGCCGTATTCCGGTACCGGTGACTTCGGCAACTGGGAGCTGTCGGCCAACCGTGCCAACGCCGCGCGCCGCGCGCTGGTTGCCGGGGGCTACCCGGACGAGCAGGTGGCGCGGGTGGTCGGCTACGCCTCGTCGTCGCTGTTCGACCGCAAGAACCCGTTCAACCCGGTGAACCGTCGCATCGACATCATCGTCCTGACCAAGAAGGCCCAGCGCGATATCGAAGGCCAGCAAGGCACTCCGCAGGCTCCGTCGCCGGCAGCGCCTGGCGCGACACCGCCAGCCGCGCCCCCCGCGGCGCCTGCCGCACCGGGTGCCTCGGCGGCGCCAGGGGCGGGCGATACGCCGATGCAGCCGCGCGAACTGCGGCAGAAGCTGAACATCTTCGAGGATGGCGTGTTGAAGATGGATGAGGCCAAGGGGCAGTAGAAGACGTGATAATTGGGGCCGCTCCGCGCCCCAATTGCGTCAGTAGCTGTCTTGCGTAAGGCTGGCGATGATCGAACGGTAGCTGTTCATGCGCTGCGGTTTGATCCGTCCCTCGTCCAGGGCCTTGAGCAGGGCGCAGCCTGGCTCGCGGTCATGCTTGCAGTCGCGGAAGCGGCAGGTGCCGAACAGGTCGCGGAACTCGATGAAGCCAGCCTCGACGTCGTCGCGGCTGACGTGGGCCAGGCCGAATTCGCGAATGCCCGGCGAGTCGATCAGGTCGCCGCCATTGGGGAAGTGATACAAGCGCGCGGTCGTGGTGGTGTGGGTGCCCTGGCCGGACCACTCGGACAGGTCGCCGACCCGCGTGCCCGCTTCGGGCAGCAGGCTGTTGACCAGTGACGACTTGCCCACCCCCGATTGCCCGACGAACACGCTGATGTGGCCATCGAGCATCTGCTGCAAGCGTTGCATGCCATCGCCCTGGTGAGCCGAGACTTCCAGCAGCGGGTAGCCCAGCTCGCGGTACACTTCGAGCAGTTCATGCAGGCCGGGGCCGTTCTGCTCGTCGATGAGGTCGGCCTTGTTCAGCAACAGCAGCGGGCGGATGCCGGCGTGCTCGGCTGCCACCAGGTAGCGGTCGATCAGGTTGGGGTGTGGCTCCGGGGCCGGGGCGAAGACGATCACGATCAAGTCGACGTTGGCCGCGACCGGTTTGAGCTGGCCATGGTTGTTCGGCCGGCACAGTTCGGTGCTGCGCGGCATCTGCGCGACGATCACGCCGATGCCCTGGTTGCCGGCGCGCCAGACCACGCGGTCGCCGGTGACCAGCGCCGGCAGGTTGGCGCGCAGGTGGCAGCGGAAAACCTGGCCGGCCGACTCGCCGTCCTGGGCTTCGACTTCCACTTGCACGCCGAAGTGGGCGATCACCAGGCCCAGTTGCTCCGGCCCCAGGTCGCCGCCCTCCAGCTCTTGCAGCACGTGCTGCTCGCGTTTGGCGGCGCGAGCGGCGCGTTCGTTCTGGATTTTTTCGATACGCCAGTTCTGGCGACGATTGAGCTGGCGTTTGGCCATGGACCTTCCAAGGTGGGGCAAGTTGAAAACGGCAGGCAGTTTAGCACGCCAGCCCATCGACCATTCTGCTTACCTTTGCGCCGCGCATGCGCAGGCTGGCGTCGCTAGGCTAATATGACGGCCTATACGAGGAGCCTCTTCATGCAGAACCCACAGAACCTGATCTGGATCGATCTGGAAATGACCGGCCTGGATCCGGACCACGACGTCATCATCGAGATGGCCACCATCGTCACCGACAGCGAGCTGAACACCTTGGCCGAAGGCCCGGTGATCGCGATCCACCACAGTGACGAAGTGCTGGCACGCATGGACGACTGGAACACCCGCACCCACGGTGCCTCGGGCCTGACCCAGCGCGTGCGTGAAAGCCAGGTCGGCATGGCCGAGGCCGAGGCGCAGACCATCGCCTTCCTCGAGCAATGGGTACCGAAGGGCAAGTCGCCGATCTGCGGCAACAGCATCTGCCAGGACCGCCGCTTCCTCTACCGACACATGCGCGGTCTGGAAAACTACTTCCACTACCGCAACCTCGATGTCTCCACCCTCAAGGAGCTGGCTGCGCGCTGGGCGCCGGAGGTGCGTGACAGCTTCAAGAAGGGCAGCACCCACCTGGCGCTGGACGACATCCGCGAGTCGATCGCCGAGTTGCGCCACTACCGCGAGCATTTCATCAAGGTGTGACCCAAGAGGGCGCAGCTTTCCTGCTGGCGCCCCCTTTTGGTGCCGGGGGCAACTGGTTAGACTGCGCGCCTTTCCCGCACGGACCCGCGCCATGTTGCTGATGCTCTACCTCATCGCCATTACCGCCGAAGCCATGACCGGTGCCTTGTCCGCAGGGCGTCGCGGCATGGACTGGTTCGGCGTGGTGTTGATCGCCTGCATCACCGCGCTGGGCGGTGGTTCGGTGCGTGACGTGCTGCTCGGGCACTACCCGCTGACCTGGGTGAAGCATCCCGAGTACCTGGTGCTGACCAGTTGCGCGGCACTGCTGACGATCTTCATCGCGCCGATGATGCGCCGCCTGCGTTCGTTGTTCCTGGTGCTCGATGCCCTGGGGTTGGTGGCCTTCACCCTGATCGGCTGCATGACCGCGCTGGAAATGGGGCAGGGCATGCTGGTGGCCTCGCTCAGCGGGGTGATCACCGGGGTATTCGGGGGGATCCTCCGGGATATCTTCTGCAACGATATTCCGCTGGTGTTTCGCCGCGAACTGTACGCCAGTGTGTCGTTCGCGGCGGCTTGGTTCTACCTGGGCTGCGTGTATTTCAAGGTGCCGGCGGAGCAGGCGATGCTGCTGACCTTGTTCGGTGGCTTCCTGCTGCGCTTGCTGGCTATTCGTTTCCATTGGGAAATGCCCAAGTTTCACTATAACGACCAGCAATAGGGGCGCTTCGCCTCAAGTGTTGTGCTGGTTTTGAGATCGAGCGCCGCCCGCGCGGCGCTCGATCTCAAGGGCGCTGAAAAATGTGAGGCAAGCACCTGTCAGCACCTGCGCGATCTAAACCTGGCCATGCCGGGCCAGCGCCCATTCAACGTGTTCACGCACCAGCTCCGAAGCATCCTCGCGCCGCGCCTTCAAAGCCTCCACCACCGGTATCGTCGAAGGCGCATTGCCCAAGCCCACCGCCAGGTTGCGCAGCCAGCGCTCATAGCCGGCCCGGCGCAGCGGCCCGCCTTCGGTCTTGCGCAGGAAAGTCCGCTCGTCCCACAGGAACATCTCCGCCAGTTCGGCATTCTCCAGCCCGTGGCGCGGCTGGAAGTCCTGTTCCTTGCTGTGCTTGGCGAAGCGGTTCCATGGGCAGACGATCTGGCAGTCGTCGCAGCCGAACACGCGGTTGCCCATCATCGCGCGCAGCTCTACCGGGATGGCGCCCTTGAGCTCGATGGTGAGGTACGAGATGCAGCGTCGGGCGTCCAGCACGTAGGGGCCGACGAAGGCCTGGGTCGGGCAGATGTCCAGGCATGCCTGGCAGCGCCCGCAGTGCTCGCTGGTGGTGGCTTCGTCCAGTGGCAGCGGCAGGTCGACGAACAGTTCGGCAAGGAAGAAGTAGCTGCCGGCCTTGCGGTTGAGCAGCAGGGTGTTCTTGCCGATCCAGCCCAGCCCGGCCTGTTCGGCCAGGGCCTTTTCCAGTACCGGGGCGCTGTCGACGAAGGCACGGTAGCCGAACGGGCCGATGGCTTCCTGGATGCGGTCGGCCAGGTGCTGCACGCGCTTGCGCACCAGCTTGTGGTAGTCGCGGCCCAGGGCGTAGCGCGAGACGTAGGCCTTTTCTGGTTGCGCCAGGCGCTGGGCCATCTGCGTGTCGCCAGGCAGGTAGTCCATGCGCAGCGACACCACGCGCAGGGTGCCGGGAATCAACTGTTCCGGGTGCGCGCGCTTGCTGCCGTGGGCGCCGAGGTACTCCATCTCGCCTTGGTAGCCGGCGTCGAGCCAGCGTTGCAGGTGGTGTTCGTGCTCGCCAAGGTCGACCCCGGCGATGCCGACGTGGGCAAAACCGAGTTCTCGGCCCCAATCCTTGATCGATTGGGCCAGGTTGGCGAGGTCAGGTGTGCAAGCAGGCATGGATGGGTAAGGCAATACAGGCTCAGGTGCGTATAATTCTGCCAGACATTGGAGCCTTTGACCCTATGCCCCAGACCAAACACCCCGGCCACGCCCCACGATTGCTCAGCAGCCTCAGCGTTGCGCACCTGGCGGCGCGCCCGGTAGACGCGCACAAGGGCGATTTCGGCCATGTGCTGGTGGTCGGCGGCGACCTGGGGACCGGCGGCGCGGTGCTGCTCAGTGCCGAGGCCGCGTTGCGTTGCGGCGCCGGCCTGGTCAGCGTGGCCACACGCCCCGAGCATGTCGGCGCAGCCCTGGCGCGCCTGCCCGAAGCCATGTGCCTGGGGGTGGACTCGGCCAATCAGTTGATGGGCGTGCTAGAGCGTGCCACGGTGCTGGTGGTCGGCCCTGGCCTGGGCCAGGCGGCCTGGGGGCGCAGCCTGCTGTCGGCGGTGACCGACGCCGAACGGCCGCAGGTATGGGATGCCGACGCGCTCAACCTGCTGGCGCATACACCGCTGGCATTGCCGCCGGGCAGCGTGCTCACCCCGCATCCGGGAGAGGCGGCGCGCCTGCTCGGGGTGTCCACCGAAGCGGTGCAGGCCGACCGTGCGGGCGCGGCGCTCAAGTTGGCGCGCCGCCATGCCAGTGTCTGCGTGCTCAAGGGGGCGGGCACCCTGGTGGCCGACCCCGGCGGCCAGCTGGCACTGTGCGAGCGTGGGCACCCGGCGATGGCCGGTGCCGGCCTGGGCGACGTGCTGACCGGTGTGCTGGCGGCACTGCTGGCCCAGGGCCTGGATGCCTGGGCGGCAGCGTGCCTGGGGACATGGCTGCACGCCTGCGCGGGCGAGCGGTTGGGGGTGAAGGGTAGGGGGCTGGCAGCCGGTGACCTGGCGCCGATCATTCGTGAGTTGTTGGAGGAGCATTCTGCGTGTCTGGGCTAACCCTGTTTCTGGCCGATGAAGCGGCCACGGTCGCCTTCGGCAATAAAATGGCCAAAGTGACCGGCGGTCATGGCGTGATTTTCCTGGAAGGCGACCTGGGGGCGGGCAAGACCACGCTCTCGCGAGGCCTGATCCGCGGCCTGGGCCATACTGGTGCAGTAAAAAGCCCGACGTTCACCGTGGTAGAACCCTACGAGATCGGAGACGTTCGCGCCTTCCACTTCGACCTGTATCGCCTGGTCGATCCGGAGGAGCTGGAGTTCATGGGCATCCGTGATTATTTCGAAGGCGACCCATTGTGCCTGTTCGAGTGGCCACAAAAGGGTGCGGGCATTTTGCCAAAGCCCGACCTGACCATTACCATAAGCCCCCAAGCGAGCGGACGCTCGCTGAACCTGTCGCCGCAGGGGGCTCGCGGCGAAGCCTGGTGCGTGGCACTGGCCGAATACTATAAACAGTAAGTGGGGTAGGTATGCGCATACGCGCACTGGTCGCTGTGGTTGGGCTACTGCTGACAGCGGTGACCGTTGACGCTCTGGCCGTCACTCAAGTCAAGAGCATGCGCCTTTGGCGGGCGCCGGACAACACACGGCTGGTCTTCGACCTGTCAGGGCCGGTGCAGCACAGTGTCTTCACCCTGACGGCTCCCGATCGCCTGGTGATCGACATCAATGGCGCTACCCTGGGTGGGCCGCTGAACGTCTCCACCTCCAACACCCCGATCAGCAGCGTGCGTTCTGCCCAGCGCACGCCCACCGACCTGCGCGTGGTGGTCGACCTGAAGAAGTCGGTCACGCCCAAGAGCTTCACCCTGGCGCCCAACGCCCAGTATGGTAATCGCCTGGTGGTCGACCTGTACGACCAGGAAGCCGACGCCATCGCTGCCAGCAGCCCGACGCCCGCACCCACGCCGACGCAGACGCCCGCGACCACCCCGGCGGTGCCAGTGACGCCGGCCCAGCCGGCGATCAAATTGCCGCCGGTGCCCAACGGCAAGCGCGATATCGTGGTGGCCATCGATGCCGGCCACGGTGGCGAGGACCCGGGCGCATCCGGCTCTCGTGGCCAGCATGAAAAAGACATCGTGCTGCAGATCGCCAAGGAGCTGCAGCGCCAGATCAACACCGAGAAAGGCTTCCGCGCCGAGCTGACCCGTACCGGCGATTACTTCATCCCACTGCGCAAGCGCACCGAAATCGCCCGCAAGAAAGGCGCCGACCTGTTCATCTCGATCCATGCCGACGCCGCACCATCTCGCGCTGCGTTCGGTGCCTCGGTGTTCGCCTTGTCCGACCGTGGCGCCACGTCCGAGACCGCTCGCTGGCTGGCCGACACGGAAAACCGTTCCGACCTGATCGGCGGGGCCGGCAACGTCAGCCTCGATGACAAGGACCGCATGCTCGCCGGCGTGCTGCTGGACCTGTCGATGACGGCGACCCTGAGCTCGAGCCTGAACGTAGGGCAGAAGGTACTGGGCAACATGGGCCGGATCACCTCGTTGCACAAGCAGCGGGTCGAGCAGGCCGGCTTCATGGTGCTCAAATCCCCGGACATCCCGTCGATCCTCGTCGAAACCGGGTTCATCTCGAACAACGCCGAGGCCGCCAAGCTGGCCACCCGCAGCCACCAGCAGGCGCTGGCTCGCTCGATCCATACCGGCGTTCGCCAGTATTTCCAGCAGAACCCGCCGCCGGGCACCTACATCGCCTGGCTGCGCGACAGTGGCAAGATCGCCCAGGGCCCGCGTGAACACACCGTGCGCCCTGGCGAGACCTTGGCAATGCTCGCCGTGCGCTACCAGGTCAGCGTGGCCAGCCTGCGCAGCAACAACAGCCTCAAGAGCGACGAGCTCAAGGTCGGCCAGCGTCTGGATATTCCTGCCACCACCCTGGCCTCGCAGCAATGAGTGGTGGCGCGCGCATCCAGCTGCTGACCCCGCGGCTGGCCAACCAGATTGCCGCCGGCGAGGTGGTCGAGCGTCCGGCCTCGGTGGCCAAGGAGTTGTTGGAGAACAGCCTGGACTCCGGCGCCCGGCGCATCGATGTCGAGGTCGAGCAGGGCGGCGTCAAGCTGCTGCGGGTGCGGGACGACGGAGGTGGTATTTCCGCCGACGACCTGCCGCTGGCCCTGGCCCGTCACGCCACCAGCAAGATTCGCGAGCTGGAAGACCTGGAAGGCGTATTGAGCCTCGGCTTTCGTGGCGAGGCGCTGGCCTCGATCAGCTCGGTGGCGCGCCTGACCCTGACCTCGCGTACCGCCAGCGCCAGCGAAGCCTGGCAGGTGGAGACCGAGGGCCGCGACATGACCCCGCGGGTGCAGCCGGCGGCGCACCCGGTGGGGACTTCGGTCGAGGTTCGCGACTTGTTCTTCAATACCCCGGCGCGGCGCAAGTTCCTCAAGGCTGAAAAAACCGAATTCGATCACCTGCAAGAAGTGATCCGCCGCCTTGCGCTGGCCCGCTTCGACGTGGCGTTTCATTTGCGCCACAACGGCAAGACCGTGCTCAGCTTGCACGAGGCCCACGACGACATGGCGCGGGCGCGGCGTGTCGGCGCCATCTGTGGCGGCGGTTTCATGGAGCAGGCGCTGCCGATCGAGGTCGAGCGCAACGGCCTGCGCTTGTGGGGCTGGGTTGGGCTGCCGACGTTCTCACGCAGTCAGGCGGACCTGCAGTACTTCTTCGTCAATGGTCGCGCCGTGCGGGACAAGCTGGTCGCCCACGCGGTGCGCCAGGCCTACCGTGACGTGCTGTTCAATGGGCGGCATCCGACCTTCGTGTTGTTTCTCGAGCTCGACCCCACCGGCGTCGACGTCAATGTGCACCCGACCAAGCACGAGGTGCGTTTCCGGGAGGGGCGCTCGGTACACGACTTCCTCTACGGTACCTTGCACCGCGCTCTGGCTGACGTGCGCCCGGAAGACCAGTTGGCAGCCCCTGCCGCAGCCAGCGAGATCGTCAGGCCTAGCGGCTTGCAGGCCGGTGAATTCGGGCCGCAGGGCGAGATGCGCCTGGCCGCCTCGGTGCTCGAACAGCCCCAAGCACCGCAACATGCCATTTCCAATGCTGGCAGTGGCGCCGGCTATCAGTACCAGTACACGCCGCGGCCTTCGCAGCCATTGCCGGCAGCCGAGTCTCAGGCAGTCTACCGCGAGTTCTACAAACCGTTGGGCGACGACGCCACGGGGTCCGGCACGACGGCGCTGCCGGAAAGCCAGGGCGATATCCCGCCGTTGGGCTACGCGCTGGCCCAGCTCAAGGGCATCTACATCCTTGCCGAGAATGCCGTCGGCCTGGTGCTGGTCGATATGCATGCCGCCCACGAACGGATCATGTACGAGCGGCTCAAGGTGGCCATGGCCAGCGAAGGCCTCAGCGGCCAGCCGCTGCTGGTGCCCGAGTCGCTGGCACTGAGCCAGCGTGAGGCCGACTGCGCCGAGGAACATGCCCAGTGGTTCCAGCGCCTGGGCTTCGAGCTGCAGCGCCTGGGCCCGGAAACCCTGGCCATCCGCCAGATTCCCGCGCTGCTCAAGCAGGCCGAGGCCAACCGCCTGGTCCAGGACGTGCTGACCGACCTCATGGAATATGGCACCAGCGACCGCATCCAGGCGCACCTCAACGAGCTGCTCGGCACCATGGCCTGCCATGGCGCGGTGCGTGCCAACCGGCGCCTGGCCATCCCCGAGATGAACGCGCTGCTGCGCGACATGGAAAACACCGAGCGCAGCGGCCAATGCAACCACGGTCGGCCGACCTGGACCCAGATGGGCCTGGATGACCTGGACAAACTTTTCCTGCGCGGTCGATGAAATGAGCGGCAAGCCTCCAGCGATATTCCTCATGGGCCCGACGGCGGCCGGCAAGACCGACTTGGCCATCGAGCTGACCAAGGCCTTGCCGTGCGAGCTGATCAGTGTCGATTCGGCGCTGGTCTACCGGGGCATGGACATCGGTACCGCCAAGCCGTCCAAGGCGGTGCTGGCCGCCCATCCGCACCGGCTGGTCGACATCCTCGACCCGGCCGAGAGCTATTCGGCGGCGCAGTTCTGCAAGGACGCCCTGGCGGCCATGGCCGAGATCACCGCGCGCGGCAACATTCCGCTGTTGGTGGGCGGCACCATGCTGTACTACAAGGCCCTGGTCGAAGGCCTGGCGGACATGCCGCCGGCCGACCCGGCCGTACGCGCCGAACTCGAAGCCGAGGCCGAGGCACTGGGGCTGGGCGAATTGCACCGGCAACTGGCCGAGGTCGACCCGGAATCGGCGGCGCGCATCCACCCCAACGACCCCCAGCGGCTGATCCGCGCCTTGGAGGTGTTCCGGGTGAGCGGGCAGAGCATGACAGCCCATCGCCGGCGTCAATTCGCGGAAAGTAGCGGCGCAGACGCAGGCGCTGGCGGGCATTTGCCCTATACTGTCGCAAGTTTGGCGATTGCTCCTACAGATCGTCACATTTTGCATCAGCGAATTGCGTTACGATTTTCACAGATGCTGGAACAGGGCTTCGTCGACGAGGTCCGATCACTGCGCGCCAGAAGTGACTTGCACGCCGCGCTGCCGTCTATACGGGCAGTGGGGTACAGGCAGGTCTGGGATTACCTCGATGGCCAGCTGACTGAGAATGAGATGCGAGAACGCGGTATCATTGCCACTCGCCAGTTGGCCAAGCGGCAGTTCACCTGGTTGCGTGGTTGGTCCGACGCTTACTGGCTCGACAGCCTGGCCTGCGACAATCTGTCCCGCACCTTGAAATACCTTGGGGCCATCTCCATATTGAGCTGAGTCCCTGCTGATTGCCGTCTATTCTTGCGAAGGGGCGGCCTAATTTATCGATTTTCCTTGAATTTCTACTATTGATCCTTACAGGAGTGCGGCATATGTCAAAAGGGCATTCGCTACAAGACCCTTACTTGAATACTTTGAGAAAAGAAAAGGTCCCGGTTTCCATCTACCTGGTCAACGGCATCAAGCTGCAGGGCTCGATCGAATCGTTCGACCAGTTCGTGGTGCTGCTGAAGAACACCGTCAGCCAGATGGTCTACAAGCACGCCATTTCGACCGTGGTTCCTGCCCGTCCGGTTCGCCTGCCAAGCCCGTCCGATTCCGACAGCGGTGACAGCGAGCCAGGCAACGCCTGATAGGAGCCTGCATTGTTCTTTGAGCGCCACGGTGGTGGTGAGCGGGCGCTGCTCGTTCACTTGGAAGGTCAGAACCCTGAGGCGCGCGAAGATCCGCAGGAGTTTCAGGAACTGGCATTCTCGGCCGGTGCCGACATCGTTTCGCTGGTCACGGTGACGAGGCATCAGCCTTCCGCCAAATACCTGATTGGCAGTGGCAAGGTCGATGAGCTGCATGACCTGGTCCATGCCGAACAGGTAGACCTGGTGATTTTCAATCACACCCTCACGCCCAGCCAGGAGCGCAACCTCGAGCGTGTCTTCGAGTGTCGCGTGCTGGATCGCACCGGGCTGATCCTCGATATCTTCGCCCAGCGGGCGCGTACCCATGAAGGCAAGCTGCAGGTCGAACTGGCCCAGCTCGAGCACATGAGCACGCGGCTGGTGCGCGGCTGGACCCACCTCGAGCGGCAGAAGGGCGGTATCGGCCTGCGCGGCCCGGGCGAGACCCAGCTGGAAACCGACCGCCGCCTGCTGCGGGTGCGCCTGCGCCAGATCAAGGCACGCCTGGAGAAGGTCCGCAGCCAACGCGAGCAGGCCCGCCGTGGCCGTCGCCGCGCCGAGATCCCGTCGGTGTCCCTGGTGGGCTACACCAACGCCGGCAAGTCCACCCTGTTCAACGCCCTGACCACCTCCGAGGTCTATGCCGCCGATCAGCTGTTCGCCACCCTCGACCCGACCTTGCGCCGGCTCAAGCTCGACGACCTGGGCCCGATCGTGCTGGCCGACACCGTGGGCTTCATCCGCCACCTGCCACACAAGCTGGTCGAGGCATTTCGGGCTACGCTCGAAGAGTCCAGTAACGCCGATCTGTTGCTGCATGTGATCGACGCTCACGAGCCTGAGCGCATGGAACAGATCGAGCAAGTGCTGGCGGTGTTGAGCGAGATCGGTGCCGAAGGCTTGCCGATCCTCGAGGTCTATAACAAACTCGACCTGCTCGAAGATGTCGAGCCGCAGATCCAGCGCGATGCCGATGGCAAGCCGGAGCGGGTCTGGGTCTCGGCCCGCGATGGTCGAGGCCTGGAGCTGGTGGGCCAGGCGATCGCCGAGTTGCTGGGGGATGATCTGTTTGTCGGCACCTTGTGCCTGGAGCAACGTTTTGCCCGCTTGCGCGCGCAATTCTTCGCTTTGGGTGCGGTGCAGAGTGAAGAGCATGACGAAGAAGGGCGCAGCCTGCTGAGCGTGCGACTGCCCAGGGTCGAACTGAATCGCCTGGTCAGCCGCGAAGGCATGGAGCCGCAAGTGTTTGTCCAGCAACACACTTTGCAATAAATGCCCGGCGAGGTGGCCGGGCAGCAGTGACAGGCATTCTGTAGCATTGGACGGCGCGCCGTGGGTGCGTCTTTGCTTTATCAGATGGAGAGCGCTATGGCTTGGAACGAGCCGGGTGGCAACTCGAACAATCAGGATCCCTGGGGCGGTCGCCGTGGTGGCGGCGGCGGCGGTGGTGACAAGAAAGGTCCGCCGGATCTGGACGAGGCCTTCCGCAAACTACAGGACAGCCTCAATGGCATGTTCGGTGGTGGCAAGAAACGTGGCGGCGGTGACCGCAATGTCGGCAGGGGCGGTGGCTTCGGCCTGCTGGGCATAGGCCTGGCGGTGCTGGCCGCGATCTGGCTGTACAGCGCCGTTTACGTGGTCGACGAACAGGAGCAGGCCGTGGTGCTGCGCTTCGGCAAGTACTATGAGACGGTCGGTCCTGGCCTGAACATCTACTTCCCGCCGATCGATCGCAAGTACATGGAAAACGTCACGCGTGAGCGTGCCTACACCAAGCAGGGGCAGATGCTCACCGAAGACGAGAACATCGTCGAGGTGCCGCTGACCGTGCAGTACAAGATCACCAACCTGCAGGACTTCGTGCTCAACGTCGACCAGCCAGAGGTGAGCCTGCAGCATGCGACCGATAGCGCCCTGCGCCACGTGGTGGGTTCCACCTCGATGGACCAGGTACTGACCGAGGGTCGTGAGCAGATGGCCGTGGATATCCGCGAACGCCTGCAGCGCTTCCTCGACAACTACCGTACCGGTATCACCGTCACCCAGGTCAACGTACAGAGCGCGGCAGCCCCGCGTGAAGTGCAGGAAGCCTTCGACGACGTGATCCGTGCCCGCGAAGACGAGCAGCGTGCCCGCAACCAGGCCGAGTCCTACGCCAATGGCGTGGTGCCCGAGGCCCGTGGTCAGGCCCAGCGCATCATCGAGGACGCCAACGGCTACCGCGACGAAGTCATCGCCCGCGCCAAGGGTGAGTCGGATCGCTTCACCAAGCTGGTCGGCGAGTACCGCAAGGCCCCTGACGTGACCCGTCAGCGCCTGTACCTGGAGACCATGCAAGAGGTCTACAGCAATTCGAGCAAGGTCCTGGTGGCGACCAAGGATGGGCAGAACAACCTGCTCTACCTGCCGCTGGACAAGATGGTCGAAGGCAGCCGCAACCCGTCCACGCCATCGGCCAGCGTGTCGCCATCGGTCAACGATGCGGCCGCTCGTGCTGCGCAGGACATGCAACAGCAACAGCCGCTGCGTACTAGGGAGAGCCGCTGATGAGCAATAAATCGCTGATCGCCCTGATCGCCGCAGTGGTGCTGGCCGTCGTGGCCTGGAACAGCTTCTACATCGTGTCCCAGACCGAACGTGCGGTGCTGCTGCAATTCGGCCGTGTGGTCCAGGCCGATGTCCAGCCGGGCCTGCACGTGAAGGTTCCCTACGTGAACCAGGTGCGCAAGTTCGACGCCCGCCTGATGACCCTCGACGCCCCGACCCAGCGGTTCCTGACCCTGGAGAAAAAAGCGGTGATGGTCGACGCCTACGCCAAGTGGCGCGTCCAGGATGCCGAGCGCTTCTACACCGCCACGTCCGGCCTCAAGCAGATCGCCGACGAACGCCTCTCGCGTCGTCTGGAAAGCGGCCTGCGTGACCAGTTCGGCAAGCGCACCCTGCACGAGGTGGTTTCCGGTGAGCGTGACGCGCTGATGGCTGACATCACCGCTTCGCTGAACCGCATGGCCAACAAGGAGCTGGGTATCGAGGTCATCGACGTACGCGTCAAGGCCATCGACCTGCCGAAGGAAGTCAACCGCAGCGTATTCGACCGCATGAGCACCGAGCGCGAGCGTGAAGCCCGCGAGCACCGCGCCAAAGGTAACGAGTTGGCCGAAGGTATTCGTGCCGACGCCGACCGCCAGCGCCGTGTGCTGCTGGCCGAGGCCTACCGCGAAGCGGAAGAGACTCGCGGTGACGGCGACGCCCAGGCGGCTGCCATCTACGCCAAGGCCTACACCCAGGACGCCGATTTCTATGCGTTCTACCGTAGCCTGCAGGCCTACCGCGACAGCTTCTCCAGCAAGAGCGACGTGCTGGTCCTGGATCCGAAGAACGAGTTCTTCCGCTTCATGGACAAGAGCAAGCCCTGACCGACCGAAGGGTAATCACCCCGCCTGGCAGCTAATGCACCAGGCGGGGTGCATCCTGAAGGAAAAGGGGTGTATGATGAGTCAGCCGGGAAATTTCCCGGCTTTTTTGCGTCTGCAAGGTTGATTGGCAAACCGCCAGTTGACGGTTTGGTCAGCTCGCAAGGCAATTCGAGGGTATTGGGTACGGTGGTGGCGCTGGGATCAGTGCTGCCTGCTGCTGTGCGCCAATGCCTGCTTTACTGACGGCTCGCCTGCTGGCAAGCCGCCCGGACCAGAGGGGAAATGGCGTAATGGCAACGGTAGACCGCTGGCTGCTGCCAGATGGCATCGAGGAAGTACTGCCACCGGAGGCTGCGCGTATCGAGATCGCGCGCCGCCAGGTGTTGGACCTGTTCCAGAGTTGGGGCTACGAACTGGTCGTCACCCCGCATATCGAGTACCTGGAGTCGCTGCTTACCGGCGCTGGCCAGGACCTGGACCAGCGCACCTTCAAGGTGGTCGACCCGCAGTCTGGCCGTCTGATGGGCTTTCGCGCCGACTTCACGCCGCAGGTGGCGCGTATCGACGCCCATACCCTGCGCCGTGAAGGCCCGAGCCGCCTGTGCTACGCCGGCAGCGTGCTGCACGCCCAGCCACGCGCCCTGTCCACCTCGCGCAGCCCGATTCAGTTGGGTGCCGAGTTGTACGGCGATGCCAGCCCCACCAGCGACGTTGAAGTCATCAGCCTGATGCTCGCCACGCTGCAACTGGCCGACGTGCCGGATGTGCACATGGACCTCGGCCACGTCGGTATCTACCGCGGCCTGGCTCGTGCCGCTGGCCTTTCCGGCGCAGTCGAGCAGCAGCTGTTCGACGCCTTGCAGCGCAAGTCGGTCGACGAAGTGCAAGCGCTCACCGCCGACCTGCCGAAAGACCTGGGCAACATGTTGCGCGCCCTGGTCGAGCTGTGCGGCGGTCGTGAAGTGCTGGCCGAGGCCCGCGTGCGCCTGGGGCGTGCTCCGGCCAGCGTGCTGGCGGCGCTGGACGACCTGTTGGCGATCGCCGATCGCCTGGCGTCGCGCTATCCGGATCTTCCCCTGTACTTCGACCTCGGCGAGCTGCGCGGTTACCACTACCACACCGGCGTGGTGTTCGCCGTGTTCGTGCCGGGTGAAGGCCAGTCGATCGCCCAGGGCGGTCGCTACGATGACATCGGCGCCGATTTCGGCCGGGCGCGCCCGGCCACGGGTTTCTCCACGGATTTGAAGACCCTGGTCACACTGGGGCGAGCGGAGGTCGTATTGCCAACTGGCGGCATCTGGATGCCCGACAGTGGTGACGCGGCCCTCTGGCAGCAGGTCTGCCAGTTGCGCAACGAGGGCCAGCGTGTGGTCCAGGCCTTGCCTGGCCAGCCGTTGAGTGCTGCTCTCGAGGCGGATTGTGATCGGCAATTGATTCAGCAAGACGGGCGCTGGCAAGTTCTGCCGCTGACCCATTGAGTTTCTGCGTCGGCAGTAGGCCGGCACCAAGTTTGCGTGAATGAGGACAAGTGTTATGGGTAAGAATGTCGTCGTCCTGGGCACCCAGTGGGGTGATGAGGGCAAAGGCAAGATCGTCGATCTGCTGACCGAACATGCTGCCGCCGTAGTGCGCTACCAGGGCGGCCACAACGCAGGTCACACCCTGGTGATCAACGGTGAGAAGACCGTTCTGCACCTGATTCCGTCCGGCATCCTGCGTGAAGGCGTGCAGTGCCTGATCGGCAACGGCGTGGTCGTTGCCCCGGATGCGCTGATGCGTGAAATCACCAAGCTGGAAGAGAAGGGCGTACCGGTGCGCGAGCGCCTGCGCATCAGCCCGGCGGCTCCGCTGATCCTGTCGTACCACGTGGCTCTGGACCAGGCTCGCGAAAAAGCCCGTGGCGAAGCCAAGATCGGCACCACCGGCCGTGGTATCGGCCCAGCCTACGAAGACAAGGTTGCGCGTCGTGGCCTGCGCATTGGCGACCTGTTCCACCGTGAGCGTTTCGCCGCCAAGCTGGGCGAGCTGCTGGATTACCACAACTTCCAGCTGGTGAACTACTACAAAGAGCCGGCCATCGACTTCCAGCAGACCCTGGATGAGTGCATGGCCTACGCCGAGCAGCTCAAGCCGATGATGCTCGACGTCACCGCCGAGCTGCACAACCTGCGTCGCGCCGGCAAGGACATCATGTTCGAAGGCGCCCAAGGCTCGCTGCTGGACATCGACCACGGTACCTACCCGTACGTCACCAGCTCCAACACCACGGCTGGCGGTATCTCCACCGGTTCCGGCGTTGGCCCGATGTACCTCGACTACATCCTCGGCATCACCAAGGCCTACACCACCCGCGTGGGTTCCGGCCCGTTCCCGACCGAGCTGTTCGATGAAACCGGCGCCACCCTGGCCAAGCGCGGCCACGAGTTCGGTTCCACCACCGGGCGTGCCCGCCGTTGCGGCTGGTTCGATGCCGTGATCCTGCGTCGCGCCATCGACGTCAACAGCATCTCGGGCATCTGCCTGACCAAGCTGGACGTGCTGGATGGCCTGGAAACCATCAACATCTGCGTAGGCTACAAAGATGAAAATGGTGAAGTGATCGAAGCACCGACCGACGCCGACAGCTACATCGGCCTGCAGCCGGTGTACGAAGAGCTGCCGGGCTGGAGCGAGTCGACCTTGGGTGCCAAGACCCTGGAAGAGCTGCCGGCCAATGCGCGTGCCTATATCACCCGCATCGAGCAGCTGATCGGCGCGCCGATCGACATCATCTCCACCGGCCCGGACCGCAACGAGACTATCGTGCTGCGTCATCCGTTTGCCTGATCTGCCCTCTGGCTGATCCGACGCCGCGTCCCTGCAAGGGGGTGCGGCTTTTTTTTGGGCTCGCCTTGATGGTTGCAGCGCGGCGGATATCGAGCGCCGCCCGCGCGGCGCTCGATATCATGGGCGCCAAATGACCAGCGGCGAACACATCACGCCTTGTTCAAATACATCCGCGTAGTCAGCAAATAAACCGGCAATCCCGAGACCACGATCAGCAGCGCGGCATATGGCGCCGCCGCAGCGAACTCGACGTTGGCGGTGTGCGCCCAGACCTCGGTGGCCAGGGTCGTCATGCCGGTCGGGCTCAGCAGCAGGGTGGCGGTCAGTTCCTTCATGGCGTCGAGGAACACCAGGGCGAAGGCGGCCGCCAGAGCTGGGAAGATGATCGGCAGGGTGACTCGGCAGAATGCCGCGAAGCTGTTGGCGCCTAGGGTGCGGGCAGCCTCCTCGAGGGTCGGTGAAGCCTTGTTCAGCGCCGTGCGCACCGGTGCCTGGGCCAGTGGCAGGAACAGCAGTGCATAGGCCAGTAGCAGCAACGCAGTGGTCTGGTACAGCGCGGGTACGTAGTGCAGGGAGAACACCACCAGGCTCAGTGCAATCACCAGGCCGGGGAGGGCGTGCAGCAGGTAGGGCAGGCGCTCTGCCCAGATCGCCAGGCGGCCTTTGTAGCGCACCACCAGGAAGCTGACTGGCAGGGCCAGCAGCACGCAGAAGCCGGCACCGCCCAGTGATACTGACAGCGAGGTAAGCAATGCCTTGCCGATGGCCGCGACGGGGAATGCGGCCGACGAGCCAACGCTAAGCCAGTAGCCAAGCATGGCCAGTGGAATACCGCTGCCGAGGATCGCCAGGCCCAGGCAGAACAGCTGCGCCAATGGCATCCAGCCGCGCAGGCGCACCGGTTGCCCGCGGCGTGCCACGCCTTGGCCGATCCGCACGTGGCGAGCCTTGCCGCGCACGCGCAGTTCCAGCCACAGCATCAGCAAGCACAGCGCCAGCAATACGGCCGAGAGCATGGCCGCGTTGGCGTTGCTGAACTCCAGTTCGAACTGCTGGTAGATCGCCGTGGTGAAGGTCTGCAGGCCGAGGATCGACAATGCGCCGAACTCGACCAGCATGTGCAAGGCGATCAGCAGGGCGCCGCCAAGCATCGACGGCCACAGCAGGGGCAGGGTGATCTTGTAGAAGACGCCCCAGCGACTGCAGCCGAGGGTGCGCGCCGACTCTTCGAGCGACGTGTCGAGGTTGCGCAGGGTTGCCGCCACCGGCAGGAACACCAGTGGATACTTGGACAGCGCCATGACCATGATCGCGCCGCCCAAACCTTCGAAGTCGGAACTGAGCGACACCCAGGTGAAGCTGCTGACGAACGACGGTACGGCAAACGGCAGGCACAGCACCACGCCCCAGAGTCGGCGGCCTGGCAGGTTGCTGCGCTCGAGCAGCCAGGCCAGGGCCAGGCCGACGACCATGCAGGTCAGCGTCACCCCGGCCATCAGCATCAGGGTGTTGCGCATCAGGCCCCATACGAACGGGCGCCAGAGCAGGTGCAGCGCTTCGCGCCAGCCTGCTTCCCAGGCCTTCATGGCGACGTACAGCAACGGCAGCACACTCATTGCCACCAGGAACAGCACGGGCAGCACCACCCAGATGGAGGGGCGCTTGCGGCGCGGTACGAAGCGTACCGGCACCGGTTCGGACAGGGCGGCAGTCATCAGAGCAGACCGACCTCGCGCTCAAGCTCCACGGCTTCCTCGGCATTGCCCAGGTCGGCAGGCGAGATCTTCGGCGGACGCAGGTCCTCGAACGGCTTCAGGCCGCGGTCGGACACCATGCCTTTGTGCAGCGGGTATTCGGCGGTGGTCTGGGTGATCACGCGCTGGCCTTCTTCGCTGGCCATCCAGTTGAGCAGGGCCTGGGCTTCTTTCGGATGCTTGCTGGCCTTGACCGCAGCGGCGCCGGAGATGGTCACCAGGTTGCCGGCATCGCCATCGGCCAGGTAGTACAGTTTGGAGTCGAGCTTGCCGCGTTCGCGCTCCAGGGCGTACCAGTAGTAGTTGTTGACCAGGACCGCGTCGACTTCGCCTTTTTCCACGGCCTTCAGGGCGACCATGTTGTTGGTGTAGGTCTTGCCGAAGGCTTTCAGGCCAGTCAGCCATTCTTCGGTGGCTTCGCGCCCGTGCATCTTGAGGATGGCCACGGCCTGCTCCTGGAACGCGCCGCTGGTGGGTACGTAGCCGACGCGGCCGTCCCATTCAGGGTTGGCGAAGTCCATCACCGTGGTTGGCAGGTCTTTTTCGTCGATCTTCTTCGGGTTGAACACGACCACGCGGGTCCGCGCGGTCACGCCCATCCAGGTGCCGTTGGCGGCTACATATTCCTTGGGCAGCATGTTCAGCGTGGCGTCGTCGATCTTCGCCAGCAGGCCCAGTTCGCCGAGGTTGTTCAGCGGTGGCGATTCTTCGGTATAGATGATGTCGGCTGGCGAGCGATCGCCTTCCTCGATGATCTGGCTGGCGAGCTGGTTGCTGCTGCCCTTGCGGATATTGATGTGGATGCCGGTCTTGGCCTCGTAGGCCTTGGCGATGGCTTCGCCGATTTCCTTGTGCTGGCCGTTGTACATGGTCAGCGTGACAGGCTCGTCTGCCATGGCGGCCGGAGCGCCGATCACCAGGCTCAGAACAGCGGCGGCCAGGGTGCGCATCAGCGGTTGCGGGCGGATCGTCATGCGGGTACTTCCTCGCTTACGGCTACATATTTGGCAACAATGGTAAACGAAATCAGTTCTCAAGTGGCCGGGTGACGAGAAATTCATGGGGCGCAGCGAGGGGTTGCAGCCTGTACTGGTCCCTTCGCGGGTAAACCCGCTCCTACAGGAGCATGTAGGAGCGGGTTTACCCGCGAAAAGGCCGGCACAGGAGGGGGGAATAAAAATCGCAGACAAGGAAAAACCCACTAGCAAGCTAGTGGGTTTTTGTATGGTGCCCAGGAGAAGACTCGAACTTCCACGACCGTTAAGTCACTGATACCTGAAACCAGCGCGTCTACCAATTCCGCCACCTGGGCAAAGCTTTGCATCATCTGAAGAAGGCGACTATCGTTCGCTTCACTCAGTCGTAATAGATCCTTGGTCATCTATTACTTGAAAAATCATTGGTGCCCAGGAGAAGACTCGAACTTCCACGACCGTTAAGTCACTGATACCTGAAACCAGCGCGTCTACCAATTCCGCCACCTGGGCACACATTCCGTCGAGGTCACATGATGCTTTACATCGCGTTTCATCTCAACTACAACGTCGGCTGTCCGTCGTTGTGGTGCGCACTATACGGACGCTCCCGAGGGCTGTAAAGCCCCCGATCAAAAAAAAATTCAAAAAATTCAACTTGTTGATTCCACAGGCCTATTGCCGCTGCCCGGACATGCCTCAGGGGCTGTCCAATGCCGAGATTTCCGGTTTCAATACGTCTATGCCAGAATTCCTATCTATATACCCCAAGGTGAACCCCTTCTGATGGCCGATTGGCAATCCCTCGATCCCGAGGCCGCTCGCGAAGCGGAAAAATACGACAACCCCATCCCCAGCCGTGAGCTGATCCTGCAGCGCCTCGCCGACCGTGGCGAACCGGCCGCGCGCGAGGAGCTGGCGGCCGAGTTCGGTCTTCACGAAGAAGACCAGATCGAAGCCCTGCGCCGCCGCCTGCGTGCCATGGAACGCGATGGCCAGCTTATCTATACCCGGCGTGGCACCTATGCCCCGGTAGACAAGCTGGACCTGATCTGCGGCCGCGTCTCCGGCCACCGCGATGGCTTCGGCTTCCTCATCCCCGATGACGGCAGCGACGACCTGTTCCTCAGCCCGTCGCAGATGCGCCTGGTGTTCGACGGCGACCGTGCCCTGGCCCGGGTCTCCGGCGTCGACCGCCGTGGCCGCCGCGAAGGCGTGCTGGTCGAGGTCATCTCCCGAGCCCATGAAAGCGTGGTCGGCCGTTACTTCGAGGAAGGCGGCATCGGCTACGTGACCCCGGACAACCCGAAGATCCAGCAGGAAGTGCTGGTGACTGCGGGCCGCAATGGCGGCGCCAAGATCGGTCAGTTCGTTGAGATCAAGATCACCCACTGGCCGACTCCGCGCTTCCAGCCGCAGGGTGATGTGGTCGAGGTGGTCGGCAACTACATGGCCCCAGGCATGGAGATCGACGTCGCCCTGCGCAGCTACGATATCCCGCATGTCTGGCCCAAGGACGTGATCAAGGAAGCGCGCAAGTTCCGCTCTGAAGTCGAAGAGAAGGACAAGGAAAAGCGCATCGACCTGCGTCACCTGCCGTTCGTCACCATCGACGGCGAGGATGCCCGCGACTTCGACGACGCGGTGTACTGCGAACCCCTGGGCAAGCTGCGCCTGTTCTCCGGTGGCTGGCGCCTGTACGTGGCCATCGCCGACGTTTCCAGCTACGTGCGCCTGGGTTCGGCCCTGGACGTCGAGGCCCAGCAACGCGGCAACTCGGTGTACTTCCCCGAGCGCGTGGTGCCGATGCTCCCCGAGGAGCTGTCCAACGGCCTTTGCTCGCTGAACCCGCACGTCGACCGGCTGGCCATGGTCTGCGAAATGACCATGAACAAGGCCGGCCAGATGGTCGACTACCAGTTCTACGAAGGTGTGATCCACTCCCATGCGCGGCTGACCTACAACAAGGTCAGCAGCATGCTCGAGCACGCCCGCACCCGTGAGGGCAAGGCGCTGCGCGAGGAATACAGCGCGGTGCTGCCGGACCTGAAGAACCTGTACAACCTGTACAAGGTGCTTGTCGATGCCCGTCATGCCCGTGGCGCGATCGACTTCGAGACCCAGGAAACCCGCATCATCTTCGGCGACCAGCGCAAGATCGCGGAAATCCGCCCGACCGTGCGCAACGACGCTCACAAGCTGATCGAGGAATGCATGCTGGCGGCCAACGTCGCCACCGCCGAATTCCTGCAGAAGCACGGTGTGCCTTCGCTGTACCGTGTGCACGACGGCCCGCCGCCAGAGCGCCTGGAAAAACTCCGTGCCTTCCTCGGTGAGCTGGGCCTGACCCTGCACAAGGGCAAAGACCCGTCGCCGAAGGATTACCAGGCCTTGCTGGCGAGCATCGCCGGGCGCCCGGACTTCCACCTGATCCAGACGGTGATGCTGCGCTCGCTGAGCCAGGCGGTGTACAGCACCGACAACAACGGCCACTTCGGCTTGAACTACGAGGCGTACACCCACTTCACCTCGCCGATCCGTCGCTACCCGGACTTGCTGGTGCACCGCGCCATCCGTAGCGTCATCCGTTCCAAGGTCGATACCCCGCACGTCAAGCGTGCCGGTGCGATGAGCATCCCCAAGGCGCGCATCTATCCGTACGACGTGAACACCCTCGACCAGCTCGGCGAGCAATGCTCGATGACCGAGCGTCGCGCCGACGAGGCCACTCGTGACGTGGTCAACTGGCTCAAGTGCGAGTTCATGAAGGATCGCGTCGGCGAGACCTTCCCAGGCGTGATCACCGCGGTTACCGGCTTCGGCCTGTTCGTCGAGCTCACCGACATCTACGTAGAGGGCCTGGTGCACGTCAGTGCGCTGCCGGGCGACTACTACCACTTCGACCCGGTGCATCACCGCCTGTCGGGTGAGCGTACCGGCCGCAGCTTCCGCCTGGGCGACACCATCGAGGTCAAGGTCATGCGCGTCGACCTCGACGAGCGCAAGATCGACTTCGAAGTATCCGACAAGCAGCTTGCCGCACCCGTCGGTCGCAAGGGGCGTGGTGCCGCGCCTGCCGCTGAAAAGGCCGAGCCCGCGCCGCAAGTGCCGGCCAAGGCCACACCCAAGCCGCGCAGCCGCAAGAGCGAAACCGCCGAGGCGTACTTCCCGAAGGACGCCGTGCAGCGCAATGCCGAAGTGCGCAAGAGTCGCGAAATGAAGAAAGCGCTGATGAGCGAGGCCCGTACCGGTAGCCATGCCAGCAGCAAGTCGGACAAGGCTGGCAAGTCGTCCGCCAAGCCGACCAAGCACCGTAAAGGCCCGTCGAAATCCGGCGCGCCGCGCAAGAGCAAGAACAAGCCATGAGTCAGCTGGAAAAGATCTACGGCGTGCACGCCGTGCAGGCGTTGCTGCAGCACCATCCGAAACGGGTCAAGCAGATCTGGTTGTCGGAGGGGCGCAGCGAGCCGCGTATCCAGGCGTTGCTGGCACTGGCTGCAGAGAATCGCGTGGCGGTCGGCCAGGCCGAACGGCGTGAACTCGATGCCTGGGTCGAAGGCGTGCACCAGGGCGTGGTCGCCGAGGTCAGCCCGAGCCAGGTATGGGGTGAGTTGATGCTCGAGGAGCTTCTGGAGCGCACCGAGGCGCCGCCGCTGATCCTGGTGCTCGACGGGGTCACCGACCCGCACAACCTCGGTGCCTGCCTGCGCACCGCCGATGCGGCCGGTGCCACGGCGGTGGTGGTGCCCAAGGACAAGTCGGCGACCCTGACGCCGGTGGTGCGCAAGGTGGCTTGCGGCGCGGCGGAGGTGATTCCGTTGGTGGCCGTGACCAACCTGGCGCGTACCCTGGAAAAACTCCAGCAGCGTGGCCTGTGGGTGGTCGGCACGGCCGGCGAGGCCGAGCAGGAGATCTACCAGCAGGACCTCACCGGGCCACTGGTGATGATCATGGGCGCCGAAGGCAAGGGCATGCGCCGGCTGACCCGCGAGCATTGCGATTTCCTGGTGAAACTGCCGATGGGCGGGAGCGTCAGCAGCCTGAACGTCTCGGTGGCCACCGGCGTGTGCCTGTTCGAGGCGGTGCGCCAGCGTCAGGCCAAGCGCTGACCCATAGCCTGTGCCGGCTTCTTCGCGGGTAAACCCGCTCCTACAAGGGAACGCAATCCCCTGTAGGAGCGGGTTTACCCGCGAAAAGGCCGGAAGCTTGCGAATATGTTTCCGGCTGTTCAAATAATCGCCAATCACCTTGCTTGTCCGTCCCGCCTTCTCTACAATTGCGCCCCTTGCCGAGCTGGCAGGCGCACATGTGCCTCCCCTCCGTGCAAGACATACAGTGTCATTCACTCCTTGTCTGACCAGATTCGCTGGCAGACTACTAACCCGTAAGGAGCATTCATGCGTCATTACGAAATCATCTTCCTGGTTCACCCGGACCAGAGCGAGCAAGTCGGCGGCATGGTTGAGCGTTACACCAAGCTGATCGAAGAAGACGGCGGCAAGATCCACCGTCTGGAAGACTGGGGCCGTCGTCAACTGGCCTACGCAATCAACAATGTTCACAAGGCTCACTACGTGATGCTGAACGTTGAGTGCACCGGCAAGGCCCTGGCCGAGCTGGAAGACAACTTCCGCTACAACGATGCCGTGATCCGTAACCTGGTCATCCGTCGCGACGAAGCCGTAACCGGTCAGTCCGAGATGCTGAAGGCCGAAGAGAACCGCAGCGAGCGCCGTGAGCGTCGTGAGCGTCCTGAGCATGCTGACTCCGCCGAAGGCGACGACAGCAATGACAGCGACTCCAGCGATAACGCTGACGAGTAATCCACGGACCTTTTGAGGAGCCTATTACATGGCACGTTTCTTCCGTCGTCGTAAATTCTGCCGCTTCACTGCTGAAGACGTGAAAGAGATCGACTTCAAAGATCTCAACACCCTGAAAGCTTACGTATCCGAAACCGGCAAAATCGTTCCAAGCCGTATCACCGGTACCAAAGCTCGTTATCAGCGTCAGCTGGCTACCGCTATCAAGCGCGCCCGCTTCCTGGCCCTGCTGCCCTACACCGACAGCCACGGCCGCTGAGACCGGGTCGTCGACAAGTAGTAAGGGATAGGCATGCGAGCGTTGGCTGATTTCATCATGCGCGGTCGTGTGCAGGCCACCCTGGTGGTGGTTGCAAGTGCGGTATTACCGCTGCTGTTCTGGTTGAGTGCCGCTGCCGGGAGCCTCGTGCTCCTGCGGCGCGGGTTCAAGGACGCTTCAACGGTCATCGTCTGGGGGCTTTTGCCCGCGGTGGCCATTTGGGTCTTCGGCGACCCGAGCACCTTGCTGGTGTTCGTCGGTACGCTGGGGCTGGCCGCCTTGTTGCGAGCCGGGCATTCCTGGAGCCGGGTGTTGTTGTCCAGCGTAGTGTTGGGGTTGGTCTACAGCCTCATCCTGGACACGGTGCTGCGCGACACCTTCGAGGTGCTGGCCGAGGCGCTTGTAAAAGCCCTGCCGCAGATCGAAGGCAAGCCGGTGATTCCCGGTGAGCTGATCGGCCCTGTGCTGGTCGCTTCCACAGCGGTGATGTTGCAGTTGTTCAGCGTGCTGGCGTTGATGCTGGCGCGTTATTGGCAAGCTGCGTTGTACAACCCTGGAGGCTTCGGTCGCGAGTTTCGCGCCCTGAAGTTGCCGCGAGTGGCCATGCTGGCCCTGGTTGCAGTGATGGTGTTGGGCCCGTTCATCGGCCCGCAGTTCATCGTCCTGGCATCCGCTTCCAGCCTGGTGCTCGTCCTGGCCGCTGTCGCTTTGATGCACGGGCTGGTGGCGCAGGGCCGACTGGCCGGTTTCTGGCTGGTGGGCATGTACGTGACGCTGGTGCTGGTAATGCAGCTGATTTATCCGTTGCTCGTGGTTCTGGCCATTGTCGACAGCCTGATTGATTTTCGCGGTCGCAAGTCCCCTGAGGGGAATGACTCCGCGAACGGTGAAGGTTAAAAGTTAAGAGGTTTTACCAAATGGAACTGATCCTGCTGGAAAAAGTCGCTAACCTGGGCAACCTGGGCGACAAAGTTAAGGTTAAGGCTGGTTACGGCCGTAACTTCCTGCTGCCATTCGGCAAGGCCACCGTTGCCAACGCCGCCAACCTGGCTGCGTTCGAAGAGCGTCGCGCCGAGCTGGAAAAAGCAGCTGCTGACCGTAAATCGTCGGCTGAAAGCCGCGCTGCCCAACTGGCCGAGCTGGAAGTGACCATCACTGCCACCGCTGGCGACGAAGGCAAGCTGTTCGGTTCGATCGGCACCCACGACATCGCTGACGCCCTGACCGCCTCCGGCGTTGAAGTGGCCAAGGCTGAAGTTCGTCTGCCGAACGGCACCATCCGTCAGGTTGGCGAATACGACGTAGCCGTGCACCTGCACAGCGACGTCGAAGCCACCGTACGCGTGGTCGTCGTAGCTGCCTAAGCTGCGCTGATCGGCTGGCCGCTCGCGGCCTGGCCGGTTAACATCGGGCACGGTCCTGTCTTTCGCAGGCCGTGCCCTTTGTCTTTTTCATCCTCCAGAATTCTTTCGTGGCCATGAACGAGATCACCAACCCCGAACAACTCGACCTGCAGACCGCCGCCCTCAAGGTCCCGCCGCATTCCATCGAGGCCGAACAGGCCGTGCTCGGTGGCCTGATGCTGGACAACAACGCCTGGGAGCGGGTGCTGGACCAGGTGTCCGACGGCGATTTCTATCGGCATGACCACCGTCTGATCTTCCGTGCCGTGCACAAGCTGGCCGACGCCAACCAGCCGTTCGACGTCGTCACCCTGCACGAGCAACTGGACAAGGAAGGCTTGTCGACCCAAGTCGGCGGCTTGGCGTACCTGGCCGAACTGGCCAAGAACACGCCGTCGGTGGCCAACATCAAGGCCTACGCCGCGATCATCCGCGAGCGTGCCACGCTGCGGCAACTGATCAGCATCAGCACCGATATCGCCGACAACGCCTTCAACCCGCAGGGGCGCAACGCCGAGGAAATCCTCGACGATGCCGAGCGGCAGATCTTCCAGATCGCCGAGGCGCGGCCGAAGACCGGTGGCCCGGTGGGGGTCAACGAACTGTTGACCATGGCCATCGACCGCATCGACACGCTGTTCAACTCCGATAGCGACATCACCGGGGTTTCCACCGGCTTCACCGACCTGGACGAGAAGACCAGCGGCCTGCAGGCCGCCGACCTGATCATCGTTGCGGGTCGTCCATCGATGGGCAAGACCACCTTCGCCATGAACCTGGTGGAAAACGCCGTGCTGCGTACCGACAAGGCGGTGCTGGTGTTCTCCCTCGAGATGCCAGGCGAATCGCTGATCATGCGTATGCTCTCGTCCCTGGGACGTATCGACCAGACCAAGGTGCGTTCCGGTCAGCTCGACGATGACGACTGGCCGCGCCTGACCTCGGCGGTCAACCTGCTCAACGACCGCAAGCTGTTCATCGACGATACTGCCGGTATCAGCCCCTCGGAGATGCGTGCGCGTACTCGCCGCCTGGCGCGTGAGCACGGCGATATCGCCATGATCATGGTCGACTACCTGCAGCTGATGCAGATTCCGGGTTCTGCCGGTGACAACCGGACCAACGAGATTTCCGAGATTTCTCGCTCGCTCAAGGCTCTGGCCAAGGAATTCAACTGCCCGGTCATCGCCCTGTCGCAGCTGAACCGCTCGCTGGAGCAACGCCCGAACAAGCGTCCGGTGAACTCCGACTTGCGTGAATCGGGTGCGATCGAGCAGGACGCCGACGTGATCATGTTCGTCTACCGTGACGAGGTATACCACCCCGAGACCGAGCACAAGGGCGTGGCGGAAATCATCATCGGCAAGCAGCGTAACGGCCCCATCGGCTTCGTGCGCCTGGCGTTCATCGGCAAGTACACCCGCTTCGAAAACCTCGCGCCGGGCATGTACAACTTCGACGACGACGAATAATCCGCTCCTACAGTCGATCATCATGAATCCGACCGCCATCGTCGGATTTGGTCAAAATTTGTGCTATATTCCGCGCCCGCGATTTCCCTGCACACCAGAACCGGTCACTGACATGCAAGCAGCCAAACCACTCTACGACTATCCCAAGTACTGGGCCGAATGCTTCGGGCCAGCACCTTTCCTGCCGATGAGCAGGGAGGAGATGGATCTGCTCGGCTGGGATTCCTGCGACATCATCATCGTGACCGGTGACGCCTACGTCGACCACCCGTCGTTCGGCATGGCCATCATCGGCCGCCTGCTGGAAGCCCAGGGCTTCCGCGTGGGCATCATCGCCCAGCCGAACTGGCAGTCGAAGGACGACTTCATGAAGCTCGGCGAGCCGAACCTGTTCTTCGGGGTCGCGGCGGGCAACATGGACTCGATGATCAACCGCTACACCGCCGACAAGAAGGTTCGTTCCGACGACGCCTACACCCCCGGCGGCCTCGCCGGCTCGCGCCCTGACCGAGCCAGCCTGGTCTATAGCCAGCGCTGCAAGGAAGCCTACAAGCATGTGCCGATCGTGCTGGGCGGCATCGAGGCCTCGCTGCGCCGGATCGCCCACTACGACTACTGGCAGGACAAGGTCCGCCATTCGATCCTGATCGATGCCAGCGCCGACATCCTGCTGTTCGGCAACGCCGAGCGCGCGGTGGTCGAGGTGGCCCAGCGCCTGTCCAACGGCGAGCGGATCGAGACCATCACCGACGTGCGTGGCACCGCCTTCGTACGCCGTGACACCCCGCAAGGCTGGTACGAGATCGACTCCACCCGTATCGACCGCCCAGGCCGTGTCGACAAGATCATCAACCCGTACGTCAACACCCAGGACACCCAGGCTTGCGCCATCGAGCAGGCCAAGGGCGAGGTGGAGGACCCGAACGAAGCCAAGGTCGTGCAGATTCTCGACAGCCCGGCAGTGACCCGGGAAAAGTCGGTGATCCGCCTGCCATCGTTCGAGAAGGTGCGCAACGACCCGGTGCTGTATGCCCACGCCAACCGTGTGCTGCACCTGGAAACCAACCCCGGCAACGCCCGCGCCCTGGTGCAGAAGCATGGCGAGGTGGATGTGTGGTTCAACCCGCCACCCATTCCCATGAGCACCGAGGAAATGGACTACGTGTTCGGCATGCCCTACGCCCGTGTGCCGCACCCGGCCTACGGCAAGGAGCGCATCCCGGCCTACGAGATGATCCGTTTCTCGGTGAACATCATGCGTGGCTGCTTCGGTGGCTGTACCTTCTGCTCGATCACCGAGCACGAAGGCCGCATCATCCAGAACCGCTCGCACGAGTCGATCCTGAACGAGATCGAAGAGATGCGTGACAAGGTGCCAGGCTTCACCGGCGTGGTCTCCGACCTGGGTGGCCCGACCGCCAACATGTACCGCATCGCCTGCAAGAGCCACGACATCGAAAAGCACTGCCGTAAGCCATCGTGCGTGTTCCCGGGCATCTGCGAGAACCTCAACACCGACCACAGCTCGCTGATCGAGCTGTACCGCAAGGCCCGTGCCCTGCCGGGGGTGAAGAAGATCCTGATCGCTTCGGGCCTGCGCTACGACCTGGCGGTGGAATCGCCTGAGTACGTCAAGGAACTGGTCACCCACCACGTCGGCGGTTACCTCAAGATTGCCCCCGAGCACACCGAGCGTGGCCCGCTGGACAAGATGATGAAGCCGGGCATCGGGACCTACGACCGCTTCAAGCGCATGTTCGAGAAGTTCTCCAAGGAGGCGGGCAAGGAGCAGTACCTGATCCCGTACTTCATCGCCGCGCACCCAGGCACCACCGACGAAGACATGATGAACCTGGCCCTGTGGCTCAAGGGCAACGGCTTCCGCGCCGACCAGGTGCAGGCGTTCTATCCATCGCCGATGGCCTCGGCCACGGCCATGTACCACTCGGGCAAGAACCCGCTGCGCAAGGTCACCTACAAGAGCGAAGGGGTGGAGATCGTCAAGAGCGACGAGCAGCGCCGCCTGCACAAGGCGTTCCTGCGCTACCACGATCCGAAGGGCTGGCCGATGCTGCGTGAAGCGCTGCAGCGCATGGGCCGTGCCGACCTGATCGGGCCTGGCAAGCACCAGCTGATTCCGTTGCACCAGCCGCAGACCGACACGTACCAGAGTGCACGACGCAAGAACTCGACGCCTGCCGGTAGCCACAAGGTGGCCAAGGATCAGAAGATCCTCACCCAGCACACCGGCCTGCCTCCGCGTGCCAGCGATGGCAGCAAGCCATGGGACAAGCGCGAGAAGGCCAAGGCCGAGGCGTTTGCGCGTAACCAGCAGGCGGCCAAGGAGCGCAAGGAAGCGGCCAAGGGTGGCGGTGGCAAGGGCAAGAAGCCGCGCCAGCCAGTCATCCCGCGCTGAATAGAGCACCCTGTAGGAGCGGGTTTACCCGCGAATGCGATGTAGCATTCGACGACGCATTCGCGGGTAGACCCGCTCCTACAGAGGCCGCTCCTCAGCGTTCAATCCGGCTTCTTGTCGACCCACTTCGGCGCCACTGGCGCGACAAAGCTGTCCATCCCGTCCAGCAGCGCATCGGCCTGTTGCTCGAGCAACAGCATCGCCCGGTGCGGCGGCCGCACGAAGCCTTCCTCGACGATATGGTCGAGGAACCCACCCAGCTTCTCGTAGAAGCCATTCACATCGAGCAATCCCAGCGGCTTGGCGTGGTAGCCGAGTTGCCCCCAGGTCCACACCTCGAACAATTCTTCCAGCGTACCCAGGCCGCCCGGCAAGGCGATGAAGGCGTCGCTGAGCTCGGCCATGCGCGCCTTGCGCGCGTGCATGCCGTCGACCACTTCGAGGCGGGTCAGGCCTTTGTGGCCGATCTCGGCGTCCATCAGGCTTTGCGGGATGATCCCCACCACTTCGCCGCCGGCAGCCATCGCCGCGTCGGCCACGGTGCCCATCAGGCCGACCGCGCCACCGCCGTAGACCAGGGTCAGGCCACGCCGGGCAATGGCCTGGCCAAGCGCGACGGCGGCGTCACGGTAGGCCGGGTTGGCGCCGATGCTGGCGCCACAGAAGACACACACGGAACGTACAGGCATTGCTCATCTCCCTTCTCACAGGGCGACAGGGTACGGCGCATGCCCCTCGCTTCCAAGGGCGGATATCACTCAGGGCGGGAAAATTCACAGCTTGCACCCGTGGTGCCATGGGCGTAGGCAGCGAGCAGGCTGTTCATGAAATTCGACAGAGACATGGTCTTGCTCCTAAATGAGAGGTTGTCCCATCGTCCATTAAAAGGGCATGATGTGCCCTTAGATTGGTTGTATACAATCGATTGAACAATTCTACTGGCTGGCCGCTTGACACCTCATTGATGCACATCACCCAGGGGTGTGGCGGTTTCAGGCAGTGTTGCGATTGATAAAAACCCCTGCCAAGGAGATTCACGATGTTTGCGAAAGCTGTAGCGGTATCCCTGCTGACCCTCGCCAGCGCCTCCGTCTTCGCAGCCGAGTGTTCGGTAACTGTCGACTCGACCGACCAGATGTCCTACACCACCAAGGAAATCACCGTCGACAAGAGCTGCAAGGAATTCACCGTCAAACTGACCCACTCCGGCAGCCTGCCGAAGAACGTGATGGGCCACAACCTGGTCATCAGCAAGACCGCCGACATGCAGGGCATCGCCACCGAAGGCATGGGTCAGGGCCTGGACAAGGACTACATCAAGGCCGACAACGCCGGGATCATCGCCCACACCAAGATGATCGGCGCGCCGGAGAAGGAAACCGAAGTGAAGTTCGACCCTTCCAAGCTGGAAGCCGGTGGTGACTACAGCTTCTTCTGCACCTTCCCAGGCCACATCTCGATGATGAAGGGCAAGGTCGTAGTCAAGTAATCCAAGCCCGACGGCGTCCCCTGTAGGAGCGGGTTTACCCGCGAATGCGTCGGTGGATCTACCATCGCATTCGCGGCGGTTCGGCGCCCCGATGAACCCGCTCCTACAGGCCCGATCAAGGAGCGAACGGCAGTTCGCGCTTGTGCTGGGTCTTGCGGTAGGTAGCAACGATGATGTCGAACGCTGCCTGGTCAACTGGCTGGCCATGCAGGAACGCATCGATCTGCGCATAGGTAACGCCATGCGAAGCTTCGTCCGGCTTGCCCGGTTCGAGGTCCTCGAGGTCGGCGGTCGGTACTTTTTCCACCAGCGACTCCGGCGCACCGAAGCTGCGCGCGATCGCCCGTACCTGGTTCTTCACCAGCCCACTCAGCGGGGCCAGGTCGCAGGCGCCATCACCGAACTTGGTAAAGAAGCCCGTTACATTCCTCCCCCCGAAATAGTGCCCAATCCAGCGCAGTGACTCAGTGAGTGACGATTTTGGCTCTTGTGCAGAATCTGTATCTGCACAGTCTGGGGATTCTGGATTGAGTCCTCTCCTAGAGCTTCTTCCGGTTTCGCTAGATGGGGCTGAGCTTGGTTAGGGCATAATGTCCTAGTTCGCAAGATGCCCGCGACCCTCCGGGTAGTCCTGACCCAGGTTCAATGAGCCGTAATGGCTAGCAGTAATCCGATAGCCCCGCGCTCAGCATGGAGCTTCAGATGGTGCTTCCTTGATCGCAGATGTCAGGACAGTGTTGCATCTTGCCGATCTCGATCTAGGCATTTCTGGAGGAACCATGGAGCAACGTTTGAGAGTGGTAATGGCCCAGCTGAACATCCGCGTCGGGGATGTATACGGCAACGTTGAGAAGGTTATTGAAGCCGTTCATAAGGCACGCGACGACCTCAAAGCCCAGGTCATCGTGTTTCCAGAGCTGACCCTTTGTGGCTACCCACCAGAGGATCTGCTCCTTCGCTCCAGCATGCAGAGCCGGATCGAAAAAGCCCTGCAGCATATCAAGGAAGCTGTCAAAGGCATCGTCACCGTAATTGGCTTCCCTTGGGTTGAGGACGGAGCTCGCTACAACAGCTGCGCCGTGATTTCGGATGGCGAGGAGCTCGCCCGGTATAACAAGCAGCGCCTGCCTAATTACCGTGTTTTCGATGAGAAACGGTATTTTGAGCCGGGCAGTGGCCCGTGCGTAGTTGATCTCTTCGGCGTACCGGTCGGTATTACCATCTGTGAGGATATCTGGTTCTCTGAGCCTCTCAAGCAGGCTTGTGATGCCGGCGCCCAGATCATGCTGACCCTGAACGCCTCGCCGTTCCATCGTGGAAAGCAGGCCGAACGCGAGGAGCTCCTGGCGACACGTGCCAGCGAATGCTCAATCCCTATGGTTTACGTGAACCAAGTTGGTGGCCAAGACGAGCTGGTATTCGACGGCAACAGCTTCGTAGTGGATGGGAACGGAAAGGTCACTCAGCGTGCCCCTGCTTTTGAGGAAGGCCTCTTCGTTTCGGAGTTTGAGATCAAGGAAGGCGCTTTGGTGCCCGTTCCGGCTCAGACCACCGAGCTTCTCAGCCTTGAGGCCAGCGTCTACCAGGCATTGGTAGCTGGCGTTAAGGACTATGTGCAGCGCAACGGCTTCAAAGGTGTTGTGCTCGGCCTTTCGGGTGGCATCGACTCGGCGTTGGTGCTAGCTGTTGCTGTGGATGCCCTGGGTGCAGAAAACGTTGAAGCTGTGATGATGCCTTATCACTACACGGCCCAGATGAGCCAGGACGACGCGAAAGAGGAAGCCGACATCCTGGGCGTGAAGTACAGCGTCCTGCCCATCGCATCCATGGTAGAAGCCTTCCTGACCACGCTTGCGCCAATGTTCGAGGGTTTGGGCAAAGACGCAACCGAGGAAAACCTCCAGGCCCGGTGTCGCGGCACCATGCTCATGGCCATTTCCAACAAGAAGCGTTATCTCGTTCTCACGACCGGCAACAAGAGTGAGATGGCGGTCGGTTATGCGACCTTGTATGGCGATATGGCGGGTGGCTATGACGTCTTGAAGGACGTACCAAAGACCTTGGTATTCCGCCTCTGTGAATACCGCAACACCCTGGGCTACGTCATTCCGCAGCGCGTCATTGATCGTCCACCTTCTGCAGAGCTTGCTCCTGACCAGAAGGACGAGGATTCCTTGCCTCCATACCCAGTCCTCGATGAGATCCTTCGCTTGTACATCGAGCAGGACTTGTCTGCCGATGCCATCACCGAGATGGGCTTCGATCAGGAGGTTGTGAGGAAGGTAATTCGCTTGGTCGACCTGAACGAATACAAGCGGCGCCAGGCGGCTGTGGGCCCGCGTGTCACCGAGCGTGGCTTCGGTCGTGACCGGCGTTACCCAATCACCTCTGGCTGGAGCATCGGAGACTGATGCCTTAGTCAGCTGACTGGGTATGCTAGGGGCGCCTTTGCGCCCCTTTTTCTCGTCGGTTCAGTGTAATTAAATCTTGAAGAATTTTTCGTTTTTAGTGAGTCGAAGAACGGTATTCTCTTGAATGAATTTTTTGTCAAAGCCATCAAGTTTGTCATTCAATATGGCGGCGATGGTTTGAATTTTTTTCTCATTGGCGAAGCTGAAGAGTTTGATGAGCTTGTCCTCATCAACCACTTCTAGATAGTCCTGGACGGTAAAGGCAAGCAGCTTTGATTTGTACTTATTAACGAAATACACGTAGGCCATGTCAAAAGCCATTGCTGCAGCCCGTGGAACACCGTCGCCAGTATTTTTTTCTTCGTTCACGATTGTGAAGTCCGCTTTGCCATTATGGCTGGCGTTAACTACCAACTCGTTATGGTGTTTAATGAAAAGCCTTCCAGTGATGTCGGTGTATGCTTCATTGAAAATTTCAAGCTTGGTATGCAGATCTGAATAGTACACAGCAATAGTTCGTCTCACGTCTTCAACTGTGCTTTTCAGTTCTGCAATTCTGTTGGTGGAGATCTCTATTTCACTTGTGACGTATGCGAGCCGCCCCTTGGCCTCGCGTAAATCTTGCAGTTGCTTCTCCGCCAAAATCAAACCGCTGAAGTGGCTATCCCTAGAAAGGTCTTTAACTATTGATTTTTCGTCAATCAGCAGTTGAGCCAGGCTGCTTCTTAGGGACTCAAGTTCATCGGCGGTATCGGCAGAAAGCTCTTCAACATAGGCTGCCTTACGGCTCATTATTGAGTTGTGAAATTCAATGGTCTCTTCTAGGGTCTTGCTAAGGTTTGGTACTAAAGATTTTGCTTCATTGTATAGGGCGGTTATTTCTCCTACATTAATCTCTACTGAATTGTCTCTGTATCGTTCAATGGTTTTGTTGTTGTAGTAGATCTTGGTTTCCAGATTGACGATTCGAGATGTTAGTGCTGCTACACTTCTGCGTGATTCGCGGAGTTCGGCAATGGCATAGTTTTGAGAGTCAAGAAGATCATATTCGTCCTCCTTTGATTGCAATTCGGCTATCTTATGCTCAATTGTTTTGATTTCTTCAAGTCGGAACTCAAGTTCGGCTCCGTCAAGAAGAGTCTTAATTCGGCTTTCCTCAATCTGAATATGTTGCTCAATCAAATTTATTTGCCGGACGGAGTCGATGAATTCGAAATCAAAAAGGTATGCGTAGATTAAGTCGTATTCGTTGTTGCTCGTAAATACGTTCAAATATTTTAGCGAGTTGTTGCTTGTCGGCCTGTTGATTCTGAAAAACTTGCTGCGAATTGATCCGAATTTTGGTTGTTCTCTTGTGTAACCGAACAAGCGTGGCAGCTCTCTATCGAAAGAGGCGCCATTCTTGTACCCAATACCATCAATGGTGCTGGAAACCGAGATGGTCTCGCGTGCACCAATCTTTTTTGATAAGACTCGAGTAATAGTGTGCTTAATGGACGAAATGTTTAGCACTAACTCAAACCTCACGTCCCCTTTGGTAAGGAATTCTTTAACTTTTTCGTTGATCTTGTTGTTGTCAGGATCTTTCCATAGAGGGTCAGGTTTACTGCCTAAGCAAAACGCGAGGGCGCGCAGTGACGTACTTTTACCAATCTGATTTCCGGTCTCGCCCAGGTTGGTAATTATATTCATTCCTTCCTTGAATGAAATGGTACGTATTTCTTCGCTTCCATCAAATACAGATAACTTAATCAGTTGCATAAAGAAATATCACCTTGCTTCGTCAGCTCTACACATCCAGTGATGTAAAGCCAGTCGAGCGCGTACAGAATGTAAGCAAAAGAAACACGCTCAAATTTTTCTTGGTATCTTTCAAAGAGTGCCAGGGGGCTCATGGCGCCAAGGTCGCTAGATTTCAGAACCATAAGTATCCGACCGCCAATAATGTAAAGGCTTTTGAGCGGGGAACTGGTGTTCTGAATAATCATTGTGGTGGCTCCAAAATCTTGCAGTTAATGAAGCCGTAGCAAACAATCAGCTGTCTGGCCCATTCGACCAGTTCGGATGGCATTCCGTGAAAGCCTGTCTTGATATCTACAATGAGCTCGGATACTTTCAAGATAAGTTCGTCCGAGCCTAGACGGACTGCACTAAGCCTTTGTTCATCAGTAACAGGCTTCTCTTTCTGGCGCATAAATAGTTCGCGCCTCGCAATTTTGTACTTCTGATTGATGGCGTAGAGGAAGCGCTTCTGTGCGCCAGGATCTTCGTTATCAATAGTTAAAATCAGACTTTCAATGAGCTCCATGTAGCCCACGTTGTCGATTATAACTTCTGAATAAACCGTGACATTGTTGTGCTCGATTTTTTCATCAATGCCACGATAATCAATTTCGATGTCGGCGATCTCATCATACGGGGTATGGGTTGATACGATTTTTATCAAAAGCGGATTTAGTAGGGAGGAGATAGCCGCTGGGGATGCAGCTACTGTGACACCCCCGCTTCCCGTGCTGACAACTGTTAATCCACCGTTCGTTGCCTGAGCGTCAATATTCGGCGTGAATAGGCTCATGGCTTATGTACAGTTACACTGCCGCGACCTGTGGATACAACAGTGGTGGAACTATTGTCCGACGAAGCTGAAATTGCCGGTTTTCTGCTGAACGCTTGCAGCGCCACCAATAGAGTAAAGCAGAACACACAACTTCCAAGGGAGTACAAGAACAGCTTGTAGATTGATTCGCTTGGCAGGCCCTTGAGCAAGTCAGACTTGAACCAGCCGGCGTACATTGAGTAGAACATAGCCGCCCCTAGGGCTGTGAATGTTCCCCCTGCGCCTGCGATAACCTTCAAGAAGCCGAACATTCCTTTCTCCATGGTAGTCGGTCACTCGTCAGTGAGTGCCAGCAGCGTGATATTACAGATTTCGCTTACGGCTCCACAAGGCGCTCCTGCCGCAAAGGCTCGGCGCATGCGGGATCATGCAGCTTCTGAGGCCAGGGCCTGCGTACGCGGCTATCAGGCCTTGAAGCCCTTCCTGAAGGCTGCATCGAGGTTCAGCAGAGCAGGGGACGGCTCGAGCCAGGACACCCATTCGCTTTGCCAGGGGAGCAAGTGGCGGGATAGGTGGGGCTCACCACATCGCGCTGCTGACGAGATGGAGCTCCTGGCCTATGGGTTTTCCGGCGAGCTCACTTAAAGCCAAGCGCAATCGTCTACAGCAGCTACACTGCATTGTTAGATTCAGCTTACATAGTCACTGGGTGACGTAACCCATTACCAATCAAGGGGTGTAATATGCGCGAACGTCTTGTTAATAAAATCATTGCCCATCTCAAATTCGAAATCAATTCCTTGCAGGCTGAAGCCTTGTCGGCTAGCTCCGCTCGTGATCATGAACGATGCCGTAAGGCTCTACGTTTGCAAACAAATGCCATTGAGTATTTGATCAAAGCAGTTGACGCTAAGCGTAGAATTGCAATGCAACGTTGAATTAGTAGGGCGCAAGCATGCGGCGGCCAGCCTTATTGAGACAGCAGATATTGTTGGCCACGAAGAAATTCATTAGCACTGCCGATAGGTACTTCCAGTTCATGGCAACGTCCCCACGAAAGAAACCTGCGTTGTGCATTCGCCATTCAGCATGGGCGCGGACGTTTCCAATGAAATCGGCAGAATCAGTAGCGTTAAGGTGAATTTTACAAAAGTCTACGCCGGGATGGTCATATAGCAGGCCTTGTGCTATAGCAATTATGAGCGGGGCATCTATCTCCGCCTGCACAGTAGGAAGCGGTGCAAGGTATTCAGTAAGCAACCTACCTAGACAATGGAAAAAGGCATTACTGAGCAGGTGCATTATAGATCCGAAATCTACATACATGAAACCGTTCGAATCCGAGGTTGGGAAAAGGGATTGGTAATGTAAAAAGCGGCATTTGGTAGGCTCTCGCTCTTGATATATTTCATTGCATTCAGCTTGAGGCATACTCAGAAATAGGTTGGCTTCTTTTTCTTCCAGAAAACACACAAGAACAAAATCTTGAAGTAACTGCCAAGTGAAGGACTTTGCATTATCTTCAGTGAGTTGGAGCGCTTTACATAGAAAGCCTCTAAATCCTGCATGGTCATCAAGGCACATAGCGTGTGGGTGGAAGCCGGTAAGGGTCATATATGCATCGAACATTCGCCAGGCGTGACGCATACTTCGCTTGCTATCAATATCATACGGGTGGCGGAAGTTAAGAGTTTTTTCCGCTAACTCGGTTTGAATACTGAAAAATCCCCGCAGTTGAATTTCGCCCAGAATTAACATGGTTGCTACCTGTGGTTTAGCAAAAACCTCAGTGTAGGCCGCTGTAGGTGGAGCGCGACAGTCTGATCTTTAGTGTTGCCAATCATTGTTTCTCGTAACGTCCTTTTTTGGGAACATTAAGACTATAAAAGGATTAATGTTCCCAAATGAGGGCATTATATCGGGCGTATTTTTTGCTTTTCGCCTTCGGAGTACGGTTGTCGTGAACCGAATCTTGTCAGCGCCAGGTTTAGGCCCGAGCGCTTCCATCCTCAGCGTCTAGCATTGCGTGCTCGGCTTGCGATTCTGATCTGAGACATCACCTGAATGGTCTGCCGCAACGTCAAGCGCGCCTCTGGGGCCCTTTCTTTGGGCGCGTGGCCTATGATCCGGGCATCAATGAAAGCATCGCCATCATCTCGATAGTCTGCCGAAAATGTGATAGGTATAGCAAAAAGCCACCTGGCTTTTCAGTCAGTGCAAAGTCACATTGGGAGAGCCAATGAAGTACAGGGAAAGTAATCTCGATAAGAAATTGCGGAAGTGGTTTTGTAAAGACAATACGAAGGCGTTGCTTCGAAGTATTAGCGTCACGAAGGGTGGGATTCGCGGGCTGACCTCCTTCAAAATTAATATTAATTATCCAATCACAGCCTTTGCTGGAGTCAATGGATCCGGAAAGTCTACAATGTTGGCGCTTGCTTCATGCGCCTATCATAATAAGGCTGACGGCTACAAGCTTCCGAAACGCACCAGAAGTTACTATACCTTTTCGGATTTTTTCGTACAGCACTCTGAGGAAATTGCGCCGCCAGGGGTGGAGATTTGGTATAGCTTTGCTCATGATAATTGGAAAAGCTCCCCTATAGGGATTGCATCGCAAGTAAGGAAGAAGAAGGCTGGTGGCAAGTGGAATGACTATCACACCAGAATCAAGCGGACGGTGGTCTTTTTAGGGATCGAGCGTATCGTTCCTCATGCTGAACGCAGCCAGTCCCGTTCATATTCTCGTTCCTTCAAGGACTTGAGGGTTCATGGATGGGAGAATAAGGTTAAGGACGCTGTCGGCTACGTCCTTGGCAAAAGATACGATGACTATCGACAGCTAGAATACAGGAAGTATGGACTTCCAATTGTGAAAGTCGGCGATGTGATTTATTCAGGTTTTAATATGGGGGCTGGGGAAAACGCCCTGTTTGATATTTTCTCCACTATTTATGCTTCTGGTGAAGGCGCCTTGTTAGTCCTTGATGAAATTGAACTTGGCCTTCATGCAAAGGCTCAGCGATTATTCATTGAGCGCCTAAAAGAAGTGTGCATGAGTACAGGCACTCAAGTCATATGCACAACCCACTCAAAGCAGATATTTCAGTGCCTTCCTGACGATGCGAGGTTTTTTATTGAGTCAAACGGAGGTAAGACTAAAATTACGCCTGGTGTTTCAGCAGAGTTTGCTTTCTCGAAGATGGGGGCAATTGGCGAAAAAGAGCTTGAAATTTTTGTAGAAGATCCAGTCGCAAAAGTAATTATCGAAACTGTTTTGGATGGGAATACTCGCAGCAGAATAAACTTGACCCGCATAGGCTCCGCTGCCGCTGTGGCTAGACAGTTAGCGGCCAATTTTTTGAGAAACGAACATGCTAACATATTAGCAGTTTACGATGCAGATCAACGAAAGCTTCAAGCCAAAAATATTGAGCATGCAAAAAGCATGGCGGAGCGAATTGATGAAGAAATTACCAATTGGCTACTTGCTCGAACAAGTTACCTCCCTGGAGATACATGGCCGGAGGCTTGGCTTCTCCAAAAATGCGGTGAAGTGCCTGAAGAACTAGGCGCGGCACTAGGAGTTGATCCTGAGCGCGCCGCGACGATTGTTGAGTATGCATTGCAGGCGGGCAAGCATGAAGAGTTTTCCGAACTTAGTGATCAAGTAAATCTAGATCCGGAGCGATGCCTTATACTTGTGTGCGGCGTTGTGTATAGAAATTTCCCTGATGAGTTTGACGAGTTGAAGGATACTATCTCCGGCATGCTACCTTAGACAATCGGGCCAGCTTCAAGAGTATAGCGTGTTCACGCCGGAGTAGCTGGGCGACCGCTTGATAGGGGATCCATTCGCTCGTAAGTCCAGAAGTGAGTGATTGACGGAGAAAGCACATGCCGAACGTTTGATCGAAGCTGCCAGAAATTGTTGGTGCATGGTTTGGCCTGGCGGTAGGTCTATTCCTGGCGCCGCTCTTCCTCATCCCCGTCGTCTTGTTCGGCTGGATTATGTGGGACTGGGCTTCGCCGGCGGCGATCTACTCATTGGTCTATCACAAGCCCTTGATGACCGCAGTAGGACTGGCCCTGCTGCTGCTCCTGATCTGGGCAGAGGGGTTCAAAGCATCGCTGGATGAAGCGCCTGCCCTGGCCAATTTTCAGTGCGAGACGCCGAACCCCGGCTGGCTGTGGCGCTATTACCTTCGACGAAACAGGGGGCTCATCGAAGCTTGTTGGCGTGTTTACGACTCGAGGTGACGGAAGAATTGCTTGCCGTGTACCTACAGCAGCATGAGCCCGAGGTTTATCGACGCCACACTCAGCCGATGTCTTTCTTCCCTGAGTGGCTGACGCTTCAGCACGTCAGCGGGCATATCCGAGCGGTCACATACGATACACGCGTAACAGGCCGATGACTGTGAGATCGCATTATGTGAGCGGCCATTCGAGATCAAGATGTCGCTGAACGGACGCATAAATAGGAAGAGGTCGAGATGCAGGTGGTCAGCTTAACGCAGGCGAGAAGGCGCTTCAGACAGCTCATGAGGCTCCTGCAGCAAGGCAATTCGTTCGTGATCACCAGGAATAGAAAGCCAGTTTGCAAGCTTGAGCCGCTTGAAATCAAATGACTCGAGGATGTGGCTCGTACGCCAGCCAGGTAGAGAGGCGAAAATTGAAATGGAGGTGGCTGGCTGCAGATGCTGGCCACCTTCAAATCCATCCACACATTTCCCTATTATCAGTCCGGCTTACGCAGCCCCACATAGGAGTAGCGATTGCCTTCAACATTATTTTAACGTGACAGAAACCCTGATCAGTCGGCCCATTCAAGCCTGATGAAATCCTCGATGCTTTTTGCTCGAGCTAAAACCATATCTTCTGTCCAAGAACCAGCATCATGAATCTGGTGGCCGACATGAATCGTCCCAATCAATCCGCAGCTTCGGTAGACGTCGAGCTTTTCAACCGGAGGTTTCGCTTTGAGTGACGAATTTGTTCCAGGCGGCAGCATCGTCAGGTTTCCGAGGTGGTGCGTCCACTCGACTCCACTGCTCTGTGGCGCAATATGTTCTATGGAGTTAGCGGCATCCTGCTCCCATATCTTGCCCCACTGACTCTCATTGAGCTTCTGCCCCGCGAGCTTTGCTAGGTGCTCGTCATAACGGTACATCACATAGCGCAGCTGATTTTGCCAGCCTTCGTAACTGCTCACCCAATCAATATTGTTCAAAACCTCGTCAATCGAATAACCCCTGGAAAGATTTTCTAGTCCACTGAGAATTTGATCTTTATCCAGATTGCTCCGGTATATTTCATAACCTAGACGGATGTACTCCCCAACCTTGTGGCGGCTATCCCTGCCCGCCAGCTCGTAGATTCTGAACGTTGCTCGCTCCCATTTACCCAGCAGCTTTTGCTCTGTTTTCTTATCGAATTTCCTCAAGAGGATTGCTGCTGCAACAAACCGAGCATGCACAATGCGCGTCACAGCACGGAGGCGCGAGTCTCGGAACAAGCGTAGGTTCGCTTGCACTATTGCCTCGAGCTCATGACCAACCTCTGCAATAGTTCTTAACTGTGTGCCCGCCTTCAAGGTGAGCAGTGCGGTCGAGTCTGCTTCACTGGGAATCCGATTTGGGCGCGTGTCAGAGGCCCATGCGCCTGCGAAGCGGAGAGCTTCATCTCCGATTCGTGTACTGTCTTCCAGAGAGCGGTAAATGCCTCGCCAGACGTCCTGCATCTCAGATACCGCCTCATCGCGAGTACCACCCTCAACGTGCTCGAAAATGAGTGCCATCAGCTGGCTTTTAAGCTTATCGATCCATTTCACATCCAACCCACGGCTGTTAAGAACCTCGAAAACTCGGTAAACCGTAGCCTCCTCAGAGATCTCATGGTAAATGATCGTTAGCTTGTTCCTGATGGTCACCAACAGCTCAAAGATCGTATGCCCACGAGTCAACCATTTGCTCACAAAGAGCTCGCAGTCATGGGCAGCTTCAACCAAGTTCTGATCTGCAGCAGTTTTTGCTGAGCCTTCCTCCACCACTCCTTTGCGGATGTATTTCGTGAAAACCTGACTTGCGTCATGGTTTGTCTGGAGCAGAATCAGTGAATGGTCGTCTCCCTTTACAAGGAGCTCACCAAGCTCCCGGCGCACTTTGGCTTGCGTAGCATCATCGTTGTCTAACGCCTTCTCAATCGCCTTCATGAGGATGATGAGGGTCGTAACACGTTGTTGGCCATCCACCAGCTCGACAGTCTTGAACTCGTCGACGCCGATAAGGCGGGTTTCTTTCTCCTTAGCCAAGGCGACCAAGGTAGCCATGAAATGTTCCCGGCCAGATCGAAATGCCTCCTCGATGTCGCCGAACAGGTCTTTACGCTGGCGAGATTTCCAGGAGTAGGCGCGTTGGTATTCTGGGATTCGAAAAAGCCTGCCCTCAAGCAAACTAGCAATCTTGAGGTGTAGTGGATTGAGCTTCATGCGCGTTCCTTGCTGTAGAAATGATGAGAGAATAGCCATTGGCCAGCAAAAATAGCTAGAGCTCACCCTGCCAGCTCTACCTGACAGAAGGAACACGACATGAGTCTACGTACCGATGTATTGGATGCTGTAATCGACGGCCGCCTTGGCCAAGGCCTTGTGGTTACGAGGCAAGCGGTAATCCAGTTTTTCAACGACATTGGTGAATCCTACACAGGTGTCATCCTATCCAACTCCGAGATGACTACTGGCGTTAGCAGCCCAACCTATGACCACTTCACGCAACGGATTGGGGTAGGCACTTACCGCATTCATCCTCAAGCCCTACTGGATCGTATGGCTGAAAGAGGGTTGGCTTAGAGTTTCCCGGTCTCGCCGAGGCCTTTAGCTGCCGGTCTAATGCCTATAGCGTTGGCAGCTCAACCGAAATCAGCATCAAGGAGTGCCCGTGACCATCAGTAGTCTGGCTAAGCAATTGCGGGAGGCCATGCATGTTGTTGTCTTCACGGGTGCCGGCGCATCAGCTGAGAGCGGCATCCCGACCTTTCGAGACGCGCTGACAGGATTATGGGAGCGCTTCAATCCTGCGCAGTTAGCGACTCCTGAAGCATTCCGTGCGGATCCGAGTCTTTGCTGGGGATGGTACGAGTGGCGCCGGCAGAAGGTTGGACAGGCGCAGCCCAATGGTGCTCATCTCGCTATCGCTGAGCTTGCCAAACATGTGCCCAGGCTGACCGTGGTGACCCAAAATGTGGATGACCTCCATGAGCGAGCCGGCAGCCAGGGTGTGATCCACCTGCACGGAAGACTCAACTCTCCTCGCTGCATCGACTGCGGACACTCATACCAGTTACAAGAAAGCCTTGAAGACTTGCCTGAAGAGGGAAGTCGAATCGAGCCTCCTCGGTGCCGCGCCTGCGACGGGTATGTCCGTCCTGGTATCGTGTGGTTCGGTGAGATGTTGCCTGAGGATGCATGGCGAGCCGGGCTGGAGGCGGCAGAAGAGTGCGATGTCTTCCTCTCGATAGGGACGTCTGGGATCGTCTATCCAGCTGCAGAGCTCCCGTTACGCGCCCTTGGCCACGGAGCCACCGTCGTTCATATTAATACAGTGCGTTTTGATGTCAGCAGCCAGGAGCACTTTCTACAAGGCCCTGCATCGGCCAGAATGAAGAGCTTGCTTCAAGAGGCTTTTGGTGACATCCCAGCGCTCTAGCTTGAGGGCGAGCCGTATGAGATTCGCTTTTTCCCTCTCCCTCCTCGAGGGCACCCAGGATTATCCTCTTCGTTTGAGCGCCTATCAGGACGACTCGCACGGTGTTCTTCCAGGTGTGCCATCTCGTCGTTCCAGGACATGACGAATTTTTCGAAATCGCGGAAATATGGCCCAGCAGCCAAGCGCGTAGAGCCGACGCTCGTAGCCGCAAACCTCTGTCGCCATGGCTCAGGAATACTGTCTTCAATTACCAGACGCTGGCCGCTGTGAGATTGAATTTCGATGGCATGGATCATTTCCTGGCCCGTCAGCTCATCTCCGGACAGCAACTCAGCCAGGGCCTGGTCAACCTCGTCGAGCTCCAGGAGAAGGGTTTCCGCACGAGCATCTCCGGGCCGCAAATCAGCGAGCGCCCACAAGGCTCTGCGTTTCACGATTTCCAGCCGGCGCACCTGATTGCTGATTGTCACGTCAAAATACTCTCCTGCTCAATCGGAGCTCACATACCCATGTCGTCATCAAGGCGATCTCCCCTGAGGTTCCTTGTGAGCTGAGTTACCGGCAGCCGAGATAGGAGCCCATCAGCCAGATCACTCGCATGACGGGAGTAAAGCGTCACCGTACCTGGCGCGGCATCACGCAGAGGCACGAAAGCGCCGACCCTGGTCTGGGCAATACTCAGTATATTCAGCACCTTATGATTCAACGTGGCCGTGGACAGGTGATCAACTGTGGTTCGTTCCGGGTACTCCAAGGCGCCCCACAGATCCACGACAATCTGAAGCAGCCGAGCTGGGCCGAAATGCTTGAGTGCGATGTTCCAGAGCAGGGCTTCCTGAGAGAGTGATAAGCGCTTGCTAGGCATCAGGGAAAGTCAAAGTTCCTTGCATAGTGGCCAAACGGTTATGCTCGCAAAGCAACCGCATAGAGATCGATGGCCAAGGTAGGTAGACAAACATGAAATGGAAGTCTCGCACGCTGGAACAAATAGCGGTGATGATCTGCGGAGACAAGCCCGAAAGCTACTTCCGTTACCTCGGCGGCACCGACTTAACCCGGTTTTTCAAAGACGCTGATACGGATTTCACTCACGACGGTACCACACGCAGGTTCTGGGTCGCCGACAACCTCCAGAAGATTATGGATTTCCCAAGCGCAAACTCGTTGACGCCACCTGATGCCATGCTGCGCGTCATTCGGCTGCTCATGGACAGCGAAGACGCTTTCAACGAAGAGCCGCCTCGACTGAAAGCACTCGCTGCCCTAAATGGAGCAATCAAGCGAGAGGGGTTCGAAGCATTCTATGGCGAGGATGACCAATGCTACCTTCGCCATGTCGGAAGCGGTACGGTGGCTAACGAATCGGCTAGCCCTCACCGGCCATTCACAGCGGCGGAAACGGAAAAGAAGGCTTGTCTGGTTGCGTACCTAGACGGTTGCTCTGAGGATGACCTGATCGAGCACGTACTTCTCCCCTTGTTTCGTCAACTGGGCTTTACCCGGATCACCTCAGCCGGCCACAAAGACAAAGCTCTGGAGTATGGGAAAGACATTTGGATGAAGTTTGTGCTACCAACCCTTCATGTCATCTACTTTGGCATTCAGGTGAAAAAGGGGAAGCTCGACTCATCTGGTGTCACGAAAGGGGGGCAGGCCAACGTTGCGGAAATTCACAACCAAGTGTTGATGATGCTTGGCCATGAGATCTTCGATTCCGAACTGAACAGGCGCGTGCTGGTTGACCATGCGTTCATCGTTGCTGGTGGCGAAATCACCAAGGCTGCTCGGAACTGGATCGGAGGCAAGCTTGACCAGTCCAAGCGAAGTCAGATTCTCTTTATGGACAGGGAGGACATCGTGAACCTCTTCGTGGTGTCGCCGCTGACAGTGCCTCAAGTCCCGAAAACCTCTCACGACCCGTTCGACGACCCAATTCCCTTCTAGCCTTACGCCAACCCACGCCCGTGGCTGACCTACCAGCGTGGGCACCGAGCGCCCGGCAACTCACCGCACCTACCATCAGGGATGACAAATGCCTTCACTGCGTCCTTCTCAGTACGCCATGCAACAGCGCGTCGATGACGGCCCTTTCCTTCGGTTTGATCTCGAAGACACTGGAGCTTTGAGCGAGGAAGAACTCTCGGCCATTGAATCCGATGACGAATACGAATCTATCGGTGAAGAGATCTATGGCATTTCCAGGGTCTATTACAGCGACGTCGCCTTGTCAGAGGAGGAGCCAGGTTGGCACCTTCTGCTGGAGGTTGCGCCCTCTTACCTGACCATTTACCCCATTAACCCGAGGTTCGATCATCCTGAGTATGGCCAGCCCCGGTATGACGGAATCAGGTCGATCATCATCACAAGACCTGTATTTACACCGTACTCACACCCAACTGCTCCAGACGAGGTCGATGGCTTGCTCGAAGGGCTTCCAGACGGGCTCTATACGGATTGGCGTTACGGCCTTGGTTTCAAGTATGAATACAGGTGCATCGCTCAGGCGCTGAGCAGCCTAAACGGAGTCGATACCGTTGTGATCCACGGGGGTACTGGTCACAACGATGCCAAACTCAAGGGGAACGAGTTTTACCTGGGCGTGGATCGTCTAGAGCAACTGCGGAAAAGCCTAGATCGATTAACCCAGCGCCACCAGCGAGAGACTGCGTCTGACAAGAAGCTGGCCTGTTACACCAGCCTGCTTCATCAGGCTGCACCTGAGCTCTATCCACCTCGTGCTAGAAAGCTTCCCCCCGACCTGCTTGCTAACCTCGTGTCTTTAGGCTCGATGTCACCACGGCTTTCGCCTAAAGATCAGCAGCAGGCAGCCAAACTCACAGAGCAAAACGTTCCCGCGCTCGCTAAGTCCGCACCCAACTCACTGTACAACCTCAAAGCAGAAATCGAGCTGGTTACGCTCGGAGAGCTCATTGAGGTCTATCGAAAAATGATGGACAACAAAGTAAGCGAACCTCGGTGGCAGCGTTTCTTGAGCGAACACCCATTCGTGCTCGACATGGCATTTGGGTACCCGGTGAAGAAGATTGCAGACCAGCCATACATCGGTGGCAAGGGCTTCAGTGGCCGGGGAGGTCAGTTCTCGGATTTCCTGATGGCGGCCAGGGCAACCGGAAATCTTGCCCTCATCGAGATCAAGCATCCTCAGACTGAACTGCTCGGTCAGTCATACCGGCAGACATTCGTACCTTCCTATGAGCTAAGCGGTGCAGTCGGTCAGATTATTAGTCAACGCAGCGTGCTGCAACGAGAGGTATTCGGTCTGTCTCAAGAGCTTGATGAGCGTGTTCACGCACACGCCATTGCGGCAATCGTCATCATTGGCCGAACTCCCAACGATCTGGCTAAGCAGCGTGCCTTTGAGCAGTATCGAAGCAGCCTGAAGGATGTATTGGTGGTGACTTTTGATGAGCTCCAAGCCCGACTCGAAAGCATCCACCAAGCCCTCACGCCCAAGCCACCGGTGGAGCCGGAGCCAATCAGAGAGGAGGATCTGCCTTTCTGAGCCCATAGCAATCATTGTGTCACTTGAGCAATGCGCACAACTAATGACTTTCCTCTGCTGGCCCACCCAAGGCTCGAAGCTGGTAATCAGTGACGGCTTGAAATCGATGTTCGGCCATCAACCGGAGGCGCTCTAGATCCACCCCCACGACGCCATCAGCCTGAGCTTGATGGTAGACCTTCAACGCCTCGACAGCCTCTGTATAGAGGGGATGATCGGGCATGAGCACCTCGCTCAGATCTCTTTTCACGATCTCTCCTTTTCGCCATGGCCATCTCATACGGTGCCATGCCAGCATTGTGCATTCCAAGCAACGAGAGCCAAGGAAGAGTAGTCCATGAAGCACGTCAGGTTGATCCGCCACGGCGAGAGCGCCGCCAACGCTGGCGAGCCTACTAGGGATCACGCAAGCATCCCTTTGACGGCAAAAGGCTTGGAGCAAGCCCACCAGGTCGCTGGTTCGTTCACACGTGCTCCTGAACTCGTTGTAGCGTCGCCATTCCTACGCGCCCAAGCGACTGCTTCAGCCACAACTTCCTTATATCCTGCTGCCGCTCTCGAGACGTGGCCAATTCAAGAATTCACCTACCTGGCACCTGCTCGTTGTGTAGGCACGACCCTCGCACAACGTCGGGGTTGGGTGGAAGCTTATTGGCGAAGGTCGGATCCGGCTTTCATAGACGGTGAAGGCGCAGAATCATTCCATGACTTTGTAACTCGAGCACAGGTCTTCCTAGATCGACTCGCCGACCATGAAGCTACAAACATTGTCGTCTTCAGCCATGGGCAATTCATGAACGCGGTGGCTTGGCTGCTAGAGTGCACGCCAGAGGTTCAGGGTGGCCCGCCGATGAGCGACTGGCGAGACTTCGACATTGAGAATCACATCTCAAACGGCTGTGGCTTCTCGCTCTCGCGATGTGCTGGCGATGCAGCATGGACACTTAGAAGATATGACTAGACTGGAGTATGGGTTGTTAGCGATCAGTTGAGGCAAGCGCTTGCCTTGGCCGAGGCTGTAGATCTTCTCCAAGATGCATCAAATCATCCCTGCCTAACGATCAGATGAAGAAGTTGAGAAAGTAAGGACTGAGCATCCGCTTGGTACCCAACGCACCATTGGTGCCGCCAATTAACGGGTGATCCCTGCTCTTCCCACTCAGCTAATGCCAAGGCATTAACGATTTCCATCTCAAACCAGAGCGCCTGCCACTCAGCAGCATCTGAGACCAAGGCTCGATCTTGCCAAGCAAACTCAGTCAGCGCCACGAATCTGGCCCAGGATGGCAGATCCTGGTGTGCGCTGATGGCCAATGATATCAGCTCCGACGCTGAATACATGGACGCCTTCCTCCGGAAAAATTTAGCTGCTAGATATTCTGCCAGAGAGCGTCGCAGAAGTGGCTCAAAGCCCAAGGCTGAGCCACCCCGTGAACCGATATCGCGCTTCATAGTCGAAATCGTCACGCTCATCCTGGACGGAGCTGGAACATTGTTGATCAGATTGCCTACCTTGGCGGTGGCGGTACTGCTTACCGCCTGCACCCAATACCGCTACATCGATCCCCAAACGCCAGAAGGTTTGGATTGCCTGCACAAGCTCGATGCTCGGGTAAATGCTTGCGAAAACAAGGTCAAAGAACAGCAGGACAACTTCGACTCGCTACACGAGACCCAGACACGCGCTGCTCAGCAGTGCGAGCATTTCAACGCTCATAACATGCCGAATGCATGCCCTCCGCCCCCGAGTCCAACCAAAGTATCTAATTACTGTCGCTCAGGCTATCGCGAGAAGTTTGTAGAGTGTGGCGGTAAGGTTGAAGAGATCGAATAGAGGCGTACAGTTGATTGGCACTTTGCGACGCTCTTCTGGAGTAGCCATTGTGAGCCGTGCGCAGAGCTTGGAACGAAGATTGAAGGCGTTCTAGAGGGTGATAGGGCGTGCCCTGGCGGGAGCTGCCTCTCGTGAACCGAGCCATCGTCTGCCGTCGATGTCTCGGCCCTTCGGGCGTTAATCCAGCACGCCTGCGCGCTGCCCCTGAGCATGTCGCCCAGAGCGTGAAATAGCACTGAAGCAAATTCCATCCGTCAAATTTGCTGACGTCTGCTTCAGTTGCGCAACCGATCCCACTGCTGGATCAAAAAGAGACCAGCACTCCCAAGCCAGGCCAACCATGCCAGCCCAACCTCCCAGTGTCTGAATACAGCTTGCGGCTCCCCCATCAAAAACACTGTTGATACCAGAGAAAGGAGCAGCGCAAGGCCAGTAATTGGCACGCGCCCTAATGCTGTCAGCCATCGGAGCACTCCCCAGCTGTTCAGCATCGTGAGACCGCCTAAAAGCAGTGAGCTGAAGATCAGCAACAATGGAATAACCATGAGGGCCAGCGCTGGCTCCGCCTCTCCACCATCCTCTCCAGGAACATAGTAAGCGGCGTACCAAATTTCCCGACATAAAAAATGGGTTAGCCAGATGACAGCGATTGGCGAGATGGGAAAAACCAGCAAGCTGATTACGGGATTGCGGGTGTTCAAAATACTCGTCCTTGAGCTGGAGTGATGCATGGCCAAAGCACACCACTGTGACCCATGGCGCAAACAGTCGCGGGTGTCCTACCAGATCACATCGAGTGGCTGTGCCTTTGCCCGGAGCAGCTGGAAGCCGCCTGGACTATCGTGCTCTGTCTAGCCCTGTGATTCAAGGATGACCCATGAAAGAGCTTCGAACAGCACCAGCCGTGCTTGAACGCCTTCACCACAACCGGGATGCCTTGAGGGCTGCCGTAGAGGAGCTCTCAAAATGGATTGAGGATCGAGGCGCCCTCGACGTAGTCGGCAATGTGAAAGGCTCCCTGATGGCCTTGGACGATAACGCGGATGCGATCCGGGAAGGTTTTGCTGAGCTAGTGCGGCAAGCGCCAGGCCAGGTTGATCAGGAAAATCAAGGCGAGCGTTTTTTTGCCTTATTGCGGCATGCAGGTCTATGAGCTTAGCGATGAAGATGCCCACGTCGATCAACCGTTTGTATCAAGTTTATGTAGCGACGTAAGTCAATCATGACCCTACAGTCATAGCAAAACCCGCTCGGAGTTCTAGCTAAGCAGTAACGTAATCGGAAGCCTGAGATGTCCTGTGCAGGACTGCCTTCAATCGCGGTGCGGCTGAGTACGTATTGGTCTGGAAAAGAGGCTGACGTAGGGCATGGCCTGATGACTTGGTGGAACCGAGATCCACTCCGGCTTACCACCTAGGGTGCTTAGCACGAGCCCCGCCATTTCGCATTGGCTGGAGTCAGCATGAGCCTGGCCGAGGTTCAAGAGTTCTCAGATTTTCCGTTATAGGATATGCGGTGTGGCCTCGTTTGGATGACCACACCACCGGCAACTTAGTCCAACATTACTGGTTCGGAAGCAGTCGTCTCACGCATCGCTGGTGTGGGGATATCGTCTACGGATTCTTGATCTCGAGTGAAGGTACCGTCGTTTTCGCCTTTGAAGAAATTCTTTCCGTAGATCAGCAGGCAAAGTGCGACTCCCACGGCGAATGCCCAGCTCGCACCCTTGATGGCGAGCACGGCACCGATCACGCCGGCAATGCCAAGGTCACGCTGACTCTTCGCCTCCAGAACCCCAAGACGCACGCTGACATAGCCCTGGATCAGAAGGGTGAGGGCCAAGGCCACACCCAGGATAGGTTGAACAAGCGTCACGACTGGCAGCAACAACAAGCCTGTGTTCGTTCCCCAGCGGAAAGATCCGACGCCACCGATGATGGACTGCATGGCACGTGGGCCACCTTTGAACCGCTCGATGATGACCACAAGCATTGCCGCCCATTTAGGCCCGCACATCGCTACATCTGGGCCGAAGATACTCATGAATGCATTCCGTCCACCGAAGATCAGGTGAGCGCGATCAGGGTTGTAGTCCACCTTTTCATCGGTACGCACCTGCTCAGCCTCATCCAACAGAACCTTAGCGCTAAGCACGTCGCCGAACACGACGATGTACACCGCAAGCACCATTGGAATGGCTGAGATGAACATCGAGAGAGGTGGCATGCCTAGTCCGAAGACTGTGTAGTTGTTCCAGAGCCCCAGGAAGTCAGGCGTGCTGATACCCCACTTGATGGTTGGCCAGGATGCTTCGTTCACCAACGGCGCAATCACGACGGCAAGCAGGATGATGGGCAGAATTCCAAGCTTGGCGAAATTCCACCAGAATCGATTCCGTTTTTTCAGCTGTGCGAAATGCTGGGAGAAAATCAGATAGAACGCCAGGCCTACGGTGATGCTGATGGTGATCGGCAGCACATCGAATTTGCCGCCAATCTGGAACACAGAAATCACGGCACTGAAACCCGCGCCGACAATGATGCCCGACTTGATGGCTGAGGGAACGTAGGTGAAGACCTTCTTGGCCATTCCCGTTGCGCCGAGCGTTATCGAGAACACTCCTAACAAGAGCTGGAAGGCGATGAGTGCATGAACTCGCTCTGGCCCCTCAGGGAATGTCGCGCAGTAAGCCATCAGCAGTGGGACTGCTGGCGTGATCCATCCTGGAACGGTTGGATCTCCAAGGAGATGGTGAGTGAGGTAAAGCAGACCATTGAGCATGACGACAGCGAGGGCCACTTCGAATGGCATTCCGAGAAGCTCGGTCATCAGGGGGATGGCCGCGAGATCCACGGCGCACATCAAGAGGCCTTGTAGGAAGTCTGGCAGCTCAAGGCGATAGTGCAGAAATGGCAGTCGAACCTTGAACGGGCCAAGGGGAATGTATGGAGTTTCATGTGCTGAATTTGACATCAGTGCACCTGTATTATTGGTCTTGTAGGCATGGCACCCAGCAGGGGGTGCCAGATTCATCAGGCTGCTACCAGGCTGCTCGGTAGATTTCCTCAATGTCTGCCGGCGAAAGTTTGCGAGGGTTGTTGCGCATCAGGCGGTCGATCTTGCTGGCCTCTTCAGCCATTGATGCCAATGCGTCATGGGGGACACTGAATGCTCGAAGCCCGGTTGGAATACCGACTGCTGCACACAGCTCGGCCATCGCGGTAACTGCAGCATCAGCTGCTTGAAGGTCGCTCAGCCCGTCGACGCTGATACCCATTGCCTGGGCAACATCTTTGAGGCGCTCAGCACATGCGAGCTTGTTCCACCGCATGACGTAAGGAAGCAAGAGTGCGTTGCTGACACCGTGAGCGATGTTGAAGCGTCCGCCAAGTGGGTAAGCCAGGGCATGTACCGCACCGACACCAGCGTTGCCAAACGCCATGCCACCCATGAGGCTCGCCGTGGCCATTTCTTCACGAGCAACCAGGTCTTCAGGGTTCGCATAGGCCTTTGGCAAGGCACGTGCGATAAGTCGGATTGCGCCCAGCGCGATGGCATCGGTGATAGGTGAGCGGTTTACAGAAATGTACGATTCGATGGCGTGTACAAGCGCGTCTACCCCGCTTGCAGCAGTGACGCTACGTGGGCAGGTAAGGGTCATTACCGGACTTACCAAGGCAACGTCTGGCAAGAGGTAGTCGCTCACAATCCCTTTCTTCAACTGCGCTTTTTTGTCCGAAAAAATAGCCACGTTGGTGACCTCGGAACCGGTGCCGGCAGTGGTTGGGATTGCGATCAGTGGAGGGCCTTTGCGGGCTACCTGATTTACTCCGAAAAGATCGGCCAGAGCTCCCTCATGCCCAGCAAAGGCAGCAACACCTTTGGCGATATCAATCGCGCTTCCACCGCCCAGACCGATTAGTCCGTCATGACCACCTTCACGGTAAGCACGAGTGCAATCTTCAACCAAACCAATTTCCGGCTCTGGTTGAACTTGGTCATAGAGGCCGTAGTTGCGGCCAGCCAACTGAGCCAAGGCGAGCTCAACGGTGCCAGTTTTCACCAGGATCGCATCGGTCACGATGAGGGGATTGCTGACCTTCAAACGTGTTAATTCGGCATCGAGCTGGTCAATCGCGCCGGCGCCAGTAAGGAGTTTGTTAGCTATCTGGAAGGCAGAAACACTCACGGGCTCATCCTCTTGGTTTTCTTGTGATGAGCTGTGGATAACAAAAGCTATGCCAAAGCTTTGAAAAGCGCGCCGTTGCTGGCCTTCACCGCGTTCTGGTGAATGTCGGGAGGCGTTTAGCGAGCAAGAATTAAATCAGAAAGCTGGTCTCCGATTAGAAACCTAATCAGACCTTTCCCAACGTTTCATCTTTTGGACAATGGTGGCTTGGCTGACGCCCAGGGCCTTTGCCGCAAGGCGGGTGGTTTTGTGAATACGCATCGCGGACATGATGGCGCTGCGTTCTGCATTCTCAATGATCCTGCGCAAGGGGAGTCGGCTCAGGTTTTCGCTCTCTCCATGCAGGTTCAGCATCTCCTCCGGTAGGTCTAGCGCTTCAATCGTTTCAGACTCGCAGGTAACGACCAAGCGCTCGACCAGATTTATTAGTTCGCGGATATTTCCTGGCCAAGCATACTCACAGAGCAGATCGACCGCCTCGAGACTCCATTTCAAGTTTTGCTCATATCTGCCGTTGAAATGAGCAAGGTAGTGCTCTAGGAGCGTGGGTATCTCATTGCCACGTTCCCTCAGGGCAGGGATTTTGATCGGAACGACATTGAGTCTGTAATACAGATCCGCCCGGAACAAGCCATCAGCAACCCGCTGTCGAAGATCATGGTGGGTCGCGCTGATGATGCGGACGTCGACCTCCTTTAGCTCTAGGCCTCCAACAGGGATGAAGCGATTTTCCTCGATGACCTTGAGAAGCTTGACCTGAAGGGATAGGGGGAGATCACCAATCTCATCGAGGAACAAGGTGCCATGGTTGGCGAGCTCCAATAGCCCTCTCTTCCCTTTTGCAGCGGCCCCTGTGAAAGCTCCTGGCGCATATCCGAACAATTCCGCTTCTATAAGGTTTTCCGGCATTGCTCCGCAATTGAGAGGTATGAAAGGCTCATTTGCCCGAGCGCTTGCATTGTGGATGTACTGGGCGACGAGGCTTTTGCCTACCCCGGTCTCTCCGAGAAGCAGCACCTTCACATCGCTACTGGCCACTCGTCGAGCTTGGGCAAAGAGCTGTCCAGTCTGTGCCTGGTCGAAAACCCTTGGAGACTTTGCGAGCTTCATGTATTCGCCAGCGTGCAGTAGTGCGGTGCTGTGACGAAGCTTTTTAAGCCCAGCTAGCTCATCACGCTCGTGCTTCATACGCAGAAGCTCGGTCATGTCTCGAACTGCGCTGACGACGTAGCTGATGCGGCGATCTTCAAAAATCGGCGTAGCGCTTACCAAAAGCTTTTTGCCGTTGCTTAGGCTTTGCATCACTGATACTGGAGCGCCTTGCTGGAGCACGCGCAATGATGCTGACTGTGATAAGACACCATCGCGTACCAGGTCATGCATGCTACGCCCGATGATTTGCTTACCTTCAAGCCCTGTCAGTCGCTCGTATGCAGTGTTCACCTTCACGGTGATACCGGCGCCGTCGGTGATATAGACACCGTCATGCAATGCATTCAAGAACGTGTCAAAGGTTTGGTCGTTGAAGTCCACGATCAGGATCTGCCACAGAAAAGGATAGTGTAAGTGGTTTGGCCACTTACAGGAGCAAGCCTGTGCAGTCACCAGCCTGGCTGTGCGATCTCAGCCCTGTGGTAGCGCTGACGAACCTCAACATTGATCGTCGAGCGAGGCATACCAGTCTGCGTATGGCGTATTTACAACCATTTTTCGGTTGTAGTCCGGGCTACCGTCCTTCCATCATGGCGCCCCTCGTTCACCGAGCTTTACTTTGGCTTCTTGACAAGCTCCCCTGCGACACGAAGCTCAGTGGCGTCTCCGGAGGACTTGGATTTCTTAATTGCGCGCCGGGCGTTCATCAACCCCTTAACCAATCGACCTCGCTCATCCTCGGAAAGCGACGGATCGCTGCAGCGCCACAGCCGACCTTTGACCACAAAGTATCGCCCGTCAGGAGTCACGGCGTAGTTGCTCATGTGATCACTCTTTAGGCAGCAGCAATGGAAAACCTTGGGCCTGTATCACTCAGGAAGATCACCCGAGTAACTCCTCCAGCACGAGGCGCTATGGTAAATCTGCTCGTCCAGTTGAGCCTGGTCGTCTGCGGATCTCGGAGAATTACTCGGGGTAAGGTGAGCGAGCACCGGCTCAATCGCCACATGGCCAGCAAAGCCACCCTCTAGGAGCGTCCGGTAATGCGTCCGGAAATCGATGTGTCCGGTTCCAATTCCGCCTCGATCTGAGTCGGAGATGTGATAAATCTCGAGTAAGTCCAGATTGGCCCGTATAGCCTGCAAGGGATCCTGCTCATTGATGTTCATGTGAAAGCTGTCCAAGATCATGCCCATATTTCCCGCACCGACAGCTTCGATAAGCTCCCGACACTCCTGAGCGGTGTGTATCAGGGGTACTTCGTAATGGTTGCATACCTCGTAAAGCGTTCGGACGCCGCGTTCATGAGCGTATTGGTTAACCGCCTCGCAACAGGTTAGGAGTTGATCCTTGGCATCGTTCCTGTTGGCACAGTTCTTCGTCCAGAGCGAGAGGCCTTGAAGCGTAACCGGCACCGTCCCGAGAGTCTGGGCAAAATCGATCACGCGTTTGTAGTAGGCGACAGCTCCTGCTGCAGTGGCAGTGCTCGGGTCAGTAGGCCCAGCATTGAATGGGTCGACGGCGATGACTTCTAACCCTGACTGGATGGCGCTGTTTCGTAGCTGAATCGGATCCACGTCTCTGTGATCGCCAGCGTATTGAATGCCGTCCAAGCCCAGTGCTCGCGCTTTGTTGATCACGTCCTGAGTTGCAACGAGCCCCAATGTCCAGGTTACTACGCTTATCTCCATCCCAGACCTTCCTGTTAACACTGATGAAGCATTCGAATAGCGGATGGTGGGATGGTTCAACTGAATGTGAACCAGCCACCCACGATATTAGGTAAAGCATGAATCAAGACGCTTGGATGTTGGCAATGGTGGTCTGGGTGATCGCGATCATTTTTTCAGATCCATCCTCCAACTGGGCAGTGAGTTCACCGGTACAGACAGTCAGAGATTTCCCTACGTTCTGAGTTCGGCCAACCGCAACAAATCGTTTGCCTATATAGCCGGACGAAGCAGATTGATCTTGTACTCAGCCGTGACCACGTCACGGCCTTCGGGCAAAGCCGACAATGCCGCGTAACCACAGGCACTATCTATCACGCTTGCGATAGCCCCTGCGTGTACAAAACCATGATGCTGAGAAATATGATTTGAGAATGGCTGTTCAATATGGACTTCGCTCGGCAAAACTTTAGTTAATTTCGCTCCTAGTGTTTTTATTAGTTCCTGTCTTGCGAAGCTATTATAAATTCCAAGGAATAATTCCGAATCTGAGTCAGTCATTGCCACTCCTCGTTTGTTGTCGCTATGTAGTCAGTGAAAGAAACCTTTGGATTCCTCGAGAATGAGGATTATGAATCGCCCCTGGTGAGGTGCATCAACCTGCTGGAAAACTTTCAGGCCGGGACGATTGAGGTCGACGGCATCGAGGTCAAGGAAGGAAAAAATCTAGCCAAGGTGAGGGCCGAGGTCGGGATGGTCTTCCAGCAATTCAAACTGTTCCCACACATGTCTGCCCTGAAAAACGTCGCCATTGCTCCAGTGCGTGTTCGTGGATTGTCCTGGGAAGATGCTGAGAAGAAAGCGCTCGGGTTGTTGGAACGAGTGGGACTGGCTCAGCACGCTCACAAGCGGCTTACTCAGCTTTCGGGTGGACAGCAACAGCGGGGCGCCATTGCGCGGGCACTCGCGATGGAACCTGAAGTTCTGCTCTTTGATGAGCCGACCTCCGCACTCGACCCTGAGATGGTCGGTGAGGTACTTGATGTTATTCAAAAGGTCGCTGAGACAGGCGTGACGGTGTTGATCGTGACCCATGAAATGTCATTTGCCCGACGAGTCTCCAATCGCGTCATCTTCATGGAGCAGGGACGGATTATCGAGGACTCCCCTCCAGAGCAATTCTTCGGCTGCGCTCCCAAAACCGACCGAGCGCAATTGTTTATCCGATCAGTTCTACAAGGACATACCGATACCGGGTTATCCGCATCGCTTCATGCATTAGAAGGCTAAATGACCATGAGCAACATCCCGAACTCATCATCGAACCAAGAGCCTCGCCTCCAGATCCGTGGACTGGCCGGCTCGAAAATCCGGAAGGTCGCTAACGGGGCCATGAGCCGCCCGGACGTTCTTCCGTTTTGGTTTGACGAATCGGATCAAGCCACCGCGCCCTTCATCCAACAGGCGGCCATTGAGTCGATCACTGAAGGGGAAACCTTTTACGCCCAGAACCTGGGGCGCCCCTATTTGCGTGAAGCGATTGCGACGTATCTGTCGAACCTGCACGACAAGCAGATTTCGCCCGAAAGCATCGTAATTACGGCCTCAGGTGTGTCTGGGCTGATGCTTACTGGCCAAGATCAAGAAGCGTTTGGAGCTGACCGCCAACAATTTCTCGCTGAGTGGTTTTGACTCAAGACATGGTTTCAAACAGCTAGTTAAAGAGATCAAGACTCCACCTCTTACTATCAGCGAGGCTTACCGCTTCATCAGTAAATATGCACAGCAATACCTCTTCACCAGATATGGGAAGAGCCTCAAAGAGAAGCCAGCAGTCAGCTAGCTCACTGACTTGAAGATCGAAGCTGAGACGCCTTACTTAGGGCTGATTAAGCGACTAATCCATAGACAGAAAAAACCGCCGTGATTGCGATTTTCAAGGCAATGCTCAGGGTCTCCGGCTCTCCACGACGGGGTTCAAGGTGCCGTTAAAGAGGTCTTTTCCTCACAGAGGTTTTGGTGCCGGACACTTACAAAATGAGGCTACCTATCGAGCATTCGCTTCGTCAAGAAACGCGATTCACTCGCGCCAGGATTCGACAGTCTCGGCACCGTGTTCAGCTTTCCAGGCCTTCAGTACAGCGTGATTGCCGCCCTTGGTCTGCACCAATTCACCAGTGTGAGGGTTTTTGTAAATTTTGACTTCACGAGGCTTGCGAGCGGACTTCTCCTGAACTTGAGGAGCCAGGCGATGATTACCTGCCTGCGGATCGAGGATGTTGATCACGTCCCGCAGGTTGTATCCGTACTCGCCAAGCAAGGCGCGCAGTTTGTCTTCAAACTCCATTTCGGCCTGGATGGAGCCATCGTTTTTCATAACCTCCAGCTCGGCAAGTTGCTGAGCCAGCTGCTGCTCAAGGCGGCGGAATTCTACGAGACGAGACATTTGTTCATTCCTGAGTTTGGGGTGCACAAAGGGTACAGCCAGCTCATGCCTTTGCGCTATAGCAGGGCTGGATCAGCAGATCTCGAAATTGCCCGTCTTTAGGTCGGATCGGCCTTTAAATAGCGACGGATAGTCGCCTCAGACAAGCCCAAATGGGCTGCGATTCGGGTGACCGGCATACCGGCCTCCCTCAATCGTCTAGCCTCCACTGCCTTCGCAGCAGCATCAGGACGAGCCGGTCGCCCGGTTGGTTTACCGGCCTCAGCGAGCAGTGCTTTGACCTCAAGGCTGAATTCTCTCTCGCCAACCTTACTCAGCTGCTTTGACACACGCCTGATGCCATCACGGAAAGATTCACCATTCTGCACAGCGGCCACCATCAACAGCAGCGCAGGTGTGTCCAGATCAAGAACAGAGGCGAGCCGACCCAGAACGTCTAACCGTATGTTGATACTTCCTTGCTCAATCTGACTTATGTGAGAGCGCCCGATGCTACCCAAGTCCTCTTGAGACAATCCCCGCATCCTACGAAGGCCGCGAACCACGACAGCCAGAGCCTCTGCCGCCTCCATTGCCGTATCCCCGCTCAAAACCGAGGATAAAGCCACAACAAAACCAATCATAAAACACATGAATCTAGTCGTTATGATTGATTCTAGGCGACCACAGGTGTTTAATGCGCCCAGCTGAGAGCCAACGCTGCGCGCGTGCTGGTCAGCTAGCCAAGTGCCAGCAGGCTAGAACTGCATCGCTGGCAATTCATGAAAATGGTTGAGGAGAAAGCCTCATGGCTACTGAGGATATGATCCGTTTTTTGAATGCCCCACGCACACCTCTTGAGGGCGTTCCGACCGAAGAGGAAGCCCGCAGCATCGTGTCGAAACGCTATCCAGGCCGGCCCTACTGCATCGTGGAGCAATGGACGGTGTTTGAGATCGAGATCACACCAGAGGAGACGACCAAGATCCAAGCAAGAGGCCAGCTCCCTCTCTTGCTGTTCTCCCACTCAGTAGTCGAGGACAGTGAAGGTCGGTTTGACGCTGGCGACTTTGTGCGCTCAAGCATGTGCGTGGCTTTCGAGGAAGGGGTGTTCTTTGAAACCAGGAACACGGTCTACGTCCTTCAAGGCCCAGGGCATAAGCAGCTCGCGACGTTGCAAGAAGTGTTCGCCATCACCTGATTAGACCCAACATCCGTGGATCCAGAGCTTCAAATGTTCAGAACAAACGTAACCGACATGGTGGGTATCCCAGGCATGTTTGGCGAAGGTCAATGCAACTGGAACCAGGTGTCTCGGATACTGCGAACTCACTGGTATCACCTCACGCTGCAGCATTACCAGGAGGGTCGCACTTACGAGGCCACACTTATGGTCGACAGTGAGCCAAGGCTGCAGGAGATCCTGCTTGGCCAAGACGATGACCTAAAGGTAACGGATGTCCTAGTCGTAACCCCATCTCATATGAACGGCACGACCGGCTGGCGGATGGAAACTCTGGTTGAAGCGACCCTGGGTGAAGACGAAAACGAGTGCTCTGTGTGCCTACTTGAAGTGGAAAACGGCGCCGTCTATCACAGCTCACATGTCGCGGGCTTCGATCCTGATTCGCTGAAAAACCTTTATCCGATCTACCGAGCCAGCATGATCCGCTGACCGAGCAAAGGCCGGAATGGAGCACACTAATGTCCCAAGTACGTCTGAGTTTTCACACTAAGCGGCTCTCCGACTTTGATCTCAAACGCATTGCCAAAGCAGAGGCCCAAGGCTTCAATACGCCCGTCACCGCATACCTGTGTGGTGCATTTATCCAAGCACACACGGCCATCGGCATCGTGTTCGACCATCCTAGGAAAACCCCATATGGGCGCTTTGAAGATGGTCACCACATTCGCACCTCAAATATCGTTAGGGCGCAGGTGGAGGGGCGGTTTTGGGTGCTGGAGACTCTCAACTCAAGGTACGTCTTAGCAACTTTTCGCAAAGGCTTTGGACGGAGGAGCTTGCGTGAGTATCTGAAATTCTGGACAGAGCTTAGTCACCAGCCCCAGGCGCTCACCAGTAGCGAGAGCGCTGAGGGTCGCCTAGGGTTGGGACAGGTAGACACAGTCATGGGGGGTCACATGCATCTACGTGAAGAAGACTGGATCTGAAGCGCTCCCGAGGGGACGCGGGTACGAGCGCTGGAGGCCGGGCGATAGACCAACGTGTCTCACCCCTTTTGCCAGTATCGCTGCACCGTAGACGAAGGTATCCCAAGCTTATGGGCTGTTTCTTTCTGAGTCAGCCCAGAAGCTTTACACGCGAGCACGGCTTCAAGTCGCTCCTGAGAGATCTGAGCACCTGAAGGCCGAGACCTGAGCTTTCCATCCTGGAACTCACTATCCAAGGCATCCATCACGCCCAGGGAGACTAGCTCCTTGAGCTCCAGTTCGATCTCGCGAAGAACTGAGTCGTTAGGCACATCATTACGGAGCGCAGTCGCAAGGACGAGGAGAGTTACAGGCTTGACGTTGAGCACGTTCGCTACGGCTTCGAGCGTCTGGAGCGTCACGCTGACCTTGCCGTTCTCCAGGTTAGCAATGTGAGTCGGATTTATGCCTTCGGAGAAGTGCTCCGTCTTGCGCTCGCGAGCGCGCCTGAGCACCCGCAGAACGGCAGCCAGTGAATCCCTGGAGTCCACGAAAATGCCTCCGACAAATCCGAGGATAAAGCCAGATTGTCCAAACCCATTCCATCTAATATATTCTGCATAGGGTGTGGCGAGGTGATATCGCAGGCAGGATGAGCGACACCTCGCTGGCGGGTAGCGCTCTGCTTTCGGGCCTATTCCCGTTGAGGGAGACGAGGTCGACAGCATGGCGAGCCGCGCAGCCCACCTGCACCTATCGTGAAAAGGAACGTTGTAATGAAGTTCGATTGCGTCAAAGTTACTGGAAAAGTTGATTACGTGAGATCTGTAAACCCAATGAATGGCGGTTACAAGGCGAATGTAAGCATAAACGGATCTGTCATTCCCAAGCTGCAGATGACAAACAAGCTTTACGAAGAGTTAGAGGTTGGAGAAAATGTCACGCTGTATGGCATTTTTAAAAATGAGAAGGACAAGGAAAAAAACACAGGCGTCCTATACGGGCTGGCTAACCAGGGTGGCAACAAGTTCTTTGCGACAAGCATGCGGTTTTCAGTCCCGCTGGTCATCTTGATTACTGCCGCAATCGCAGCGGCGATTATGTTCGTGGTGGGCTGGTGTGCCTCACTTTTCGTGGTCGCATGGCTGTTTGGGAAAGAGTTCGATGGTTTGTACACACTAACGACAAACCTTGCTATTGCAGAAGCTGCGCTTGTTGGAGGTTTCTTCATCTGGAGAGCCTGGCTGATGGTGAAATCGACTGCCAATCCTGAGGCCTGGCCCCATATGGATGCGACTACGCTTTCGAGTCGTTTTAGCAAATTTCATAAGTAAGCTGCCGTGGGTCGTCATAGTGCGAAGCGTCTACCTCCCACCACTTGCGTGAACGCAAGCGGAGCGCGCAGGCGTGACGGATGAAAGCCCGCCAGGGCCGGGACGCAGCTTGCCTGCGGCCTGGTTCACGCTAGCCGTCTGCCGCAGGCAGCACGTCCAAATCCAACCAGGAGAAGATGATGCAGGACGACAAAGACGACACCGTTTACTGCAACATCCGAATGCCCGTCGCTCAAGGTCGGCATCTGCTCCAGGTCGTGAATGCCCTCAGGGAATCCCAAGCCCTACCGAGCTTGGATCGCGTGCTTCAGGACATGCAGTACGAACTCATCATGGGAATCGACATTGTCGAGAATCCACCCTCCTGGGGCACTGGTAGCAGTGGAAGCGATCACAAAGGCCCAAGAGGTTGCTAAGCGCGTGTCGATTCTCTATACCCATTAGGAAAGGACAGCAGACAGGTCATGTCTGCGTCCTATCGATCATTTCTTGGGCGGCGGTGGCGGTGGCGGTGACTTCGGAAGGTCTTTGCCATGATCCTTAACGTAGCGCATTGGCGGCGGTGGAGGCGGTGGCGGCTTCTGATTGCTCACGTTTAGTAAACTCCTGCTGGTAGGTGTAAAACGGAACGAAGGACAATACCGAAAATATTATAGTCAAGGTTACGTAATTTGCTAACGAAACGAGCTTCGCACCACGCTTGTCGTTGTTCATCGTATTTACGGTTGCCCCTTCGATGTAGTAGTTCAGGATTATGGCCTTGAAATAGGTTTCTGCATCGTCGTCATTTTCTCCGTGCGCTGCAAAATGCTTCTCTGCTTCAGCCCTGTACTTCTCCAGCTCGGTCAAGGTAGGCAGACCCCTGTCAAAGTCACGCAATTGCCACGATGACCGAAAATAATATGCGCCGCAAAGTAAAGTAAACACAGCCGACAGGTAGAAGATCCAGAATGCGATACCAGCGAAGCCATCTTCTGAGCCTGGCGCCTTGCCTAACATGTAAGATAGGAATGAAAGTAATACGCCTAGCATGGCAAGGGGAAGGTTAAGTCTTGAGATCAGTTTTTCTTTACGCTCCAGCTCGTAGAAGTAAATCTTCTCATAAAAAACAAATCTTGCTGTGTCGTCCATTTGGCCTCTCACTGAATAAATAAGCCTGACTCATTTTACTCTGGCTTGGCGAGAGCATGAGCTGGCCAATTTGCTGATCCTCTAAGGGCCAGTAAGTCCATTCAAGTCAGAAATCAGCGTCCCAAGCGTTCATCACTTCATTCGCGCTCCCAAGCCAGCGAAACTCAGGGCGCTGTATGGCAGCCGCAACCTGCCGGCTCCCATTCCCCTCCACTCAGGACGATAAGCTCTCGACGCCCTCGGTGAACAGTCCTGCAGTTGCCACAGCGAATTGGCCCGTTCCCACCGATTGTAGGCACACGTACCGTACTGCAGCTCCGTTGGACAGCCGACGCCAAGCAATAACCTCAATGCAGTCCTGCGCATTCATAGCAACCTCACAACCCTCCTGGAAAGAAAATATGCCGTCTCAAATGATTTCAATTATGTCCATGTCCCATGCGCAGCTAAGATTCACCTTCGCCCAAGCTATAAACCACACACCGGCCCTAGTCTGATCAAGTTCAGGCGTTTCTGGACATCATGCCGGCGTGTGGACTCTTCGGGATCTAGAAACCGAATCGATACCACTTACTCGCCTTTATCATCGACCGGTGCTCGTCTGAAACAACGCTACCGTACTCAGGCTCAACGGCTGGTAACTCAGGTAAATTCGCTGCCGCGCGCAGCGTTAAGATCAGGGTACCGATGGCTTCTTGCTTCTCGAACTGCTGGAGCTCCGTAACGAACTCCTCTTCGGCCTTCAGGATGTCTTCGAGCGACGGCAAATGGGCATGAGGACGCTGCTTCACCAATGACTCACAAAGTGGCTCGAACGCTTCGTAAACAAAAGCTTCCTTTTCTTGCGCTTTGTACATATCACGCAGAAAGGCGGGCTTGATCTTTTCACACAAGCTTTTGCTGAAGATGATGACTTCATCCTCAGTGAGCAGGTAGTCGTTAACGAGAGGCTCAAGCAAGTCAGGCAGCATATCGACCATTTGCTTGGCATCATCGACAACAATGTAATCCATTAGAGCCTTGGAGAGCGCGCTCGCACCAAGGCCAATCCCCAGCCCGCCCAGAGCACCACCGACCGCCGCTCCGACAGCCGTGCCAACCCCAGGGATTATTGAGCCTAGTGCTGCACCGCCTGCTGCTCCAGCTAATCCACCCGCCACACCCGAGGCATTGACTACAAGGTTTTTGCTCACCTGAGCCCAAGACACATTTTTGGAGAAGGCAGCTCGATAGATATCCGGAGAGGTCATAAGAACAGTGACGACAGTACCCGATACGACATTGCTCCTCAGGGCCTTGGCTGCGTAATTACGCGCTGCCAATCCTTTCATCGCTTGGCCATTCATGGCTGAGGCGTATTGGATAATGAAGCGTTTGCCAAGTTGGGTTTTGAACATCGCATCGATGGCATTTTTGGCCACCACTTTCCCCACCCCTCCGATCAACCTTGTACGAAGCAACTGCGCTGTGAGCACCCCTGACAGCAGGGAAATACCACCCACTTTCAAACCCACTACCAGTGATGAACGTAGCGCCACTTTGCTGTCAACGCCTTGTGCTTTTAGGGTCACGAAAGTGATGGCAAAAGACAGCGAGAAGGCGAAGGTCGTGGAGACGGCACGCGACTTGATGTCAAAAAGGATGCTGTCGACGTTGCCAGCTTTAGCGATATTTACCGCTTGCCTGTAGGTTATCGAGCCCTCCTTGACTAACTCCTGAGCACGAGCAGGGTCGGTTACTCCTGGCACCTGCCCGTCCTGAATGCGTTTGCGCATCAACTCAATGGCTTGTTCGTATTGATCCTTGGGTACCTCTATGACCTGATCAGGATAGCGGTACCGCCCCTTATCAAAGGCTGAGTTGATGGACTCTTGGGCACTTTGACAGTATTTGGTCTGGATCTTGACGCCGTCGACAATGCGGTCAGCACCATTGAGCTCGCGGGTTTTTCCTGTGAGTTCGACTTTACGCCCTTGCAGAACATCGTTAAGCGCGTTGGCATCTTCAGCGGCATAGCCGTGGCCGGTATTTTTCGTCCGGTAGTGATTGATGTTTGTCTGCTCGATACCAGCGGAGACGAGGGGCGCTGACAGGTGGCTCACGTCAACCTGTGCCTTTCGGTTTTTTGCTAGGAAATCCAAGGTAAGGGGTTCGTGTTCGAGGGTGGCCAGCTCAGACATTCCGTGTTTCCAGAGGCATCAGGGATGGCAACTTGATACCACTGATGGACTGCTCAGGCAAATATTGAAGAGTGACAGGGCAATCCGATCTCTCCTGCCAGCGATAAGCTCCCAAATCATGTGCGTGGGCAAAGGCCTCACGACACCAGCGAGGACGTCCTCCTATCAACGAGCAGGTTGGTAAGGCATAAGGTTCGTCGTGTTGAATGCATGACTGAAGTCCCGCAGCGCGATGATGGTCTGCCAGAGTCCAACTATCACTGAGACGAATGGGATGAGTATTGATTCGAGCGTCTCTGGGCCGCACAAATACCCACGCGTGCTATTGCGCTTTCGAACAGGCTTTGGGCTATGCAAGCGGAGCGCGCAGGCGTGACGGATGAAAGCCCGCCAGGGCCAGGAAGCAGCTTGCTGCGGCCTGGTTCACGCCACCCGTCTGCCACAGGCAGAACGCCCAAATCAAACCAGGAGAAGGTGATCCAGAACAACAAGGGCGGCACCGCTGACCGCAACATCCAAATACCTCGGCCTGGCCACCTACAGCTAAACCTGATCTTGAGATGGACACACGTAGTGGTTCTCACCTAGTCAGAGCGCATACAACATTCCCATACGCGCAAGGTGCCTTCAGTCAAACGCTCAAATACCGTAACGCTTGTTTCCCCCGGAGGTGATGCAGTACCGACCGCCACGGGGCCCGATGCACACGTTGCCTGACGAGCAAGGACAGGACGAGCCGTATGTAGGTGTCTGTTGACGGGCAGGCTGCGGTGCCTGGGTCAGTGGTTTGGGCCTCTGCACAACGTAGCAGCCTGACCCGCTACAAAGGTTTTTGGACGACAGCCACCGTCCAGGTTGACCACCAGTGCTGATGCGCGCCCATTCGTTCTTCATCTCGAAGACCTGAACCTTTTCTCCGCGCTTCAATTTGGATACGACCTTACCGCCTGGTTGATCCCGCACATTGAGACTATCGGCGCTTACGAACTGGTCAGTTGCGGAGGGGGTCTCCGGTAGTGGCGATGAGGCTGGGGAATTAGCTGCTAGCGTGCTCGACGTGGTCAGAGCGCCTGGCTGGGTTGAGGCTGGTGGCGAATCTTTTTTCCCTACTGCCCACAGGACGGCAAAAAGAATAAGGAGTGGGACAAACCATGACTGCGGTTTCTTTCGCATATCCATTGCTCTCGCTAGGCACACATTGGAACGGCTGTCTTCCTGACCAACCATTGCATCATACTAACGCAAGCGTAGCCAAGACTGGATTTTTTGCAGCTTGTTCAGCTTCGAGAGCTTAAGTTTGCCGCGATCCAGCAACCTAAGCAGCCCACTTAGCTCCACAGGACAAGGAACCATTCTACGACTTCAACGTTGCAATGCTCTGCATCACTCAGCGCCCACTTGACGACCATGTCTGCTGCAGCTCTGTAATGTGAGCCATATAGCTCTGCCCCTCACGCAAAGCAGTCATGTGGTCGCGAACCTCTTTAGGAACGATTGCCATACCACCCTTAGGGGGGCGTTCTGAGAGTGTTCAATGAGCTCACGATTTGAACGAAAGCTCGCTCTCGGTCTTTCTCATTTTCATTACGATTATCAACAGCGGCCAGATTCCGAAGCCGTTTGAGGATATGTCAGGCTGCATCCCAGCGAATTAACGAAGATAGCTTGAGCATATTAACCACCTTGTAAATTTCGCATTTCGTCTTCCAGCACAACGATTGTGTGCTCAAGCTTCAAGATATCAATCCGCAGCTGATTTATTACCTCCAAGCATTGCTGGTGGTCTCTCATGTACATATCACGAGCCTGCGCAGTTTTTCTTAGAGAGGCTTGTAGCTCAATATTGGCAGCACGAGCGTCTTGGAGCTGGGTGAACCAGTAGACGATCTCAAGCCTGCTGAGCTCCAACAATTCTTCAGGGGTGCGCGTCTGTGCTATCGCGGCTGCATTGTCGTTCTTTTGTTGAGCACGCTTCGCCTTGATTTCTCGCAGGCGTTCAAGCGGCCAAGCGCGGTGGTAAATTGTGTTTCGATGCACACCAGCCAGCTTCGCCAGCTGAGTTACGTTAGCCGCAATCGAAGAATCTTTCTCCATCTTGTTCAGCGCAGCGTCGAGCGCCAGAGTGACAGCCTCGAAGCTCTCCTCATTCTTGGCGTCATAGGCTGATGTGTTCACACAGATACCTCAATGCCGAGCTGAATGAGCACTTCTTTGGCTTCGGCAATCACTAGCTTCATTTGCTCGATTGATAAGTCGACGTCACCCTGGTCTCTCAGCTCTGCGAAGGCTGCAGACGGATCTGCTTCGTACCGCCTTAGCGCTACGGTGTTTTGTATATAAATCTCTTGCCACTTGGGCGCATTAGCTTCAGTTACCACCGCGTTTTGACAACGGTTGGGATTACAGCGCAGGGAGCCAATACAGGGAATGGAGGGATCATCCAAATCTGTCGCGTTGCCGTAGCAGTATCCTTGACCGACGTTGATGACTGCAAAATTTAGCTCAGCCATCCGTTCGAAGATATCGTCGTTCGAGTAACCAGCCTCGAGATACCCTTTGAAGTATTTCTTGAGCCGAGCACGGTGCGCGGATGCGTTGTCCCCGGCATAACCCCCATCGGGGTTTAAGGAATTCATTATGAACTCCTTCTCGGCATCTATTCGACCGGGAGCATCTGAGCCACCACCTGAGCTTAGAGTCTCGCCGATGCCTCCGTAGTCAATGGTGACGGTGCCGACCCGTCTGTTACGCATATCTTGGCCAATGGTACTGGCATGGTGACCAAAGTGCTTCAGCTGGTAGGAAATGAAGGGTAATCCCACTGCGGCCCTGAACATCTGATTGGAGAGTGAATGTCTCAGTGTGTAGGGCGATACCTCCAGCTCTTCAAGCTCTTCGGAGGTCAAGGTTTTGGCCAAGAAGGCATAGAGCTGATGGGTTAACCCAGACCCGCTCAACGACTTGGCTTCATGCTGCATGCCAGGCATCACGGTGTTCATGTTGGAGAACAGGTAGGGGTTCTGCTTGAACCGGTCAAGAATCCTCAGCACTTGAACTGCATCCTTGACGATTGGGATCGCAACCCACTTATCATCGAAGAGCTTCCTGAGGACTTTCCGATGTTTCATGACGCCACTGATGATGAGATCGTGACCAAATTCATCGTCTGTCAGACAGCCTTCAACCAAACAATTGCAAAGCTCTGATGGCCTCATCCCGGTGTACTGAGCAACGATGTAGCAGGCGCTGTTGTTGATATGAGTGAGATACTCATACAGCTCATTGTCCATGGGGGCTTCTGTTAATTTGCACAGTGCTTCCTTGTCCTTTAGCATCCAAGGTTTCTGGAACGACCAATATTCACGCGCCATCTGATAGAGAAAGGGTTTGATCTCAAGGCCTTTGTAGCCCCTTGAAGACATCCGGTACGCAACGTAGATGTCATAATTTCTTCGCGTGATACTAGCGTCCGAGGCTTTGTGATAGCCCACCAGTTCGAGCCGGCTCAGCGTGTCCTGATCCCAAATATCTTCGTCCAGCGCTCTTAGGAAATCGACAACTGCGAAAGAGCCCTCGCGCGAGCATTTCTCGAAAATATGATTGCTGAACCATTTTTTTCTAGAACGGGATTGTTTATTGGTGAGGCTGTTTCGCTTCCAGTTTAAGGCTTCTAGGTCGACATATGCCAAAGGCTTGGCAAAGAGGTTTTCGACCAAAAAATGAGACCTCAACACTCGAAAGCCTTGAATAAATGTCTCCCTGAAGGCACGGTCAAAGTTTTCAGCTTCCAGCCGATAGTCCTGTTCCGTGAAGTCGGCCAAGCTGAAGTGCGATTTTTCGAAGAAGTGATCTCCATGCTCTGCTCGCTTACGTGCGCACATCTGGTTGATAAAGGGGATTATGGATTTAAAGATGTCCAAGACCGAATAGTGTTTGTAGCTCGTAGGCGATTTTCTGTAGAAAAGTGCTCCTGGAATTTCGAGCATGCACAGCAAGGCTATCTTCAGCTCGAAAAGAACCGTTTCGTTTAGGCTCTCATAGATCTCGAAATCGATCCGGGATTTTGCGCCCTGTATGTCCCTTGGCAGAGCCTGAGACTCTTCGTTGAAGTCCCAGATCATATGCTTTAAGAGACTGAGTTTGCTGACAGGGAGGTTCATCAGGGCAGCGAGTAACTCAAGTGCGTTTACCCCGTCGTTGGAATGGGCGGTGACTGTGATCAGCTCGTTACCTAAGTAGCTCAGAAAGCGCTCGCGCACCGCTTTGATTTTGTAAATGAGGCTATCGAACCCGAGCATCACAGGGACACCGTCTCAATCAAGGGGCTAGTGATGATGTGCTCTGCTAACCGCCGGGCCTCATCAAGCTGCTCCGCCGTGAAGCCATGGTCAGATGGAGTCAGAATGCTACCCAATACCTCAAGGTTCTCGCGGATAACAGCGCCGTAGGGCGTCTCGGCCACGTTGCTCGTGGACATAATCGATATGTAGTCCCACTGCATGGCAAACAGGTCGGGAAGGTTCGATACGGTGATGATAGAGTTGCTACAGGAGAGGCACTTGTTCAGTAGCGAGCACTTACTGCCTTTTTTGTAGTTCGGCAGCTTTTTGATTTCATCTGGAGGATTTAGCGCATCCTTGCAGCTGACCAACCCAGTCCGGATGACAATTGGTGCTGAGGTTGCAGCTGCCGGAGTCGGCCTGACCGGTTGGCTATCGCGAGTGATCGTACCTTTATGAATTTGGATGAGCGCGTTGGTGTTGACCTCACGAGCTGTCTTGTTGAATTCGAGTTGATCGAGATACTTCTGCGTGGCACTCAGCGATTTGTGACCTAGAATTACCTGGATTTCCCTGATGGATAGACCCAGCTCAACGAGTTCAGCCACGAGGCTCGGGCGCAGCCGGGAAGCCGAGATATTGAGAGCTTTCCCGTCTTCAGTTTTGAGGTCGTGATCCCTGGCAAACTGGTTCATCACGGTATTGATCACGTTTGAGTTCTCGAAAGACTTCACCTTCCGGAACTCGCTTTGCTTCTGCGACTCATAGATGAATAATCTGTCTTTGACAGGCTCTTCGGCTCGATCTCGAATGTGGCGAGTCAGATAAATGACCTCATTGAAAATCTTCTTAATCTCAATGCTTTGTGCTCGCGAGTACCATGTCCAATCCGCATACATCATGTCGAGATGAAGAACCTTACCCCCACCTGACCGAACTTTCCAATAGCGAAGATAGGGGCGCTGAGTAATTTCGTGGCGCTCGACGAAATCATCAATATCCAGGCTTTTGAGGGAGTCGGCGTTCAGCCCCGTTACCTGCGCAAGCCGGGTGATGTAGGGGGCCAACATTCTTGAGGTCAGATGGTAGATAACCCCCCAACTGGCATACGTTTCAGCAACTCCTAATCCGCCGATGTTCAATAATCGTGCAAAGGCCTGTTCGTATTTTTCCTCAGCGTCAGCCGACCATCGGCTGATTAACCTACCGTTGAGTTTATTTTCGAAAATCCAACGAGCATTCTCTAGGGTGGCCATACCTCTTACAAGGTATCCATCCTCACCCAATGGATCACTGCCACCATGGAAGGGGGTGTAGTCTTTGGCCAGCTCGTTGGTTTCTTGCCGCTCCTTATCACAAGCTTGCTGGATCCCAGTTCGAACATACTTCGGATAGGGACGATACTGATCTGTTTCCCGAGCGGTGCTGAACCCTTCCACATCGATAAATGACGTGAGGCCCATTCCTCGGATCTTCACCGCTCGCTTGAGCATGGAGCGGACTGCCGACAATACCCCTTGTGAGTAAAGCGATTTTAGCAAGCCGGCTTCCATTTGATCGGTGAGGTATTTCCTGAATCGCGTTAGGTAGTGGGCAGTAATGTACTCACGAGGATCCTCATTTCCATTGAAGCCAACCTCTGTCAGATGCAGGGTCATTTGCCGGAATCCTTCACTGTAGTTGTGCAGGCCCTTCGCGGATTTTGACCTTATCGACGCTGCGGCAAAAATGTGTAGAAGCTTGCTGAAAGACCTACCAGGGTTCTCTACCAAATCTTCATGCTTGGAGATTGCGACCTGCCTGAGCTCAGCGAGCGCCTTAGTAAGGGAATCCTTAGGTGAGGCCTGTTGTTTTTTTAGCTCGGCTTCGACCCCCCGTTCCTTGCAGTTTTTGTAGTCGGCATTGATGACGCCAAGCCGCGTGAGGTCAGTGAGAATGTCTTGAAAGGTCTGCTCAACGACGACAAATTCTGAGCGCGCCCACTTCAGGTTTTTCATCCCATCGACTTGAAACAGGCTGGCTTTCGAAGAGATGGTATTGCCGAATACCGGGACGCTTTGCTTTTCTTCTTCCGTCAGGCTCTCATACCAGCAGAGAAGCTTACGGCGCCACTCATTCGCGATTGAGGGCTGCCCTGGGATCACGATTTGCTCCTCGATCATCTGTTGGATTATGGAGTCGAGGATGTCTCGCCTAGTTTTGAAGGTGTTGCCGCTGGTGTTGAGCTCCTTCTCGAGATACGTGTACGCCGGGCTCAACTTTCCCCTCTGCGAGAGCTTCACCTTCAAAAGAGACTGACGGCTAGTCTTGACTTGGGTGGCCCAGGCCTCGATTGCTTCAGTGACCTCGGATTCCAATCGCTTAGGGCGCCTGGTGGGCTTGGGGGACTCTACGTCGTTGGTAGGCAGGGCGCCTGTTTTACCCTCGGGCGGCTGATGAGTAGCGCTCATTTTAGGCTTATTCCCGGACACGGTTGGGCACGGACAGACATGGCCTGTCTTCCTGGTTAGTAACCAGAAATGAATACCATGGCGATGCGCCGGTCAAGTCGGAAATATAGATAAAAGCCTTATTAATCAACAAGTTAAGAGTATACTGGTGGTATACCCTTATCGCTAAGCATCTGACCGATCAGGATTTTTCCCTGACCGGCATGGCAAAATGTGTCAAATGTCATGAGCCAATTTTCACGAGTCAATGCAGGGTATGAGGGCCGACCACCTGTTGCTCGAAGCCGGTGGTGGCTCGCCGGGTGCGGTCTCGGTCAAGCGTCGCGTAGGTGTCGATGGATGATGACTGAGTTACGTGGCCAAAGCTCTTGGAGAGCTTGCTCAGACGCTCATGCAGGTGTGCACTCCCATCGTGTGGCTCTCCTTGTGTCTCGCTGATTTCAATCACAAGCGGTTCACCAAGTGACGATTTCGTGTTCTTCATTTCGAGCATCTCTCTAGGTTGCGATGGTGGGTTGAATCTGGATGGTTCCGGTGCCCAAGGCTATCGAGATGCAGAGTCCAGAGTGTAGTTCTGGTCGAGCTGAGTCCTGAAAAACGCCCGAAAATCAGAAAGATGTGGGCATGTTGCCAGCATCATTTCGGCCCTTCTGAGGCGTGTCCACGAGGCAGTCATTTCTTGTCCCCAGTCTTGATCCGCCTGGTAGTCCTATCGCGAAGAACCTGCATTTCTCCACACTTGGTCTTGAGGAGCGAGTCCGGCTTGCAGAGCTTTTGATAGATGTCATGGGGGATCTGCGCGTAACCCTCTGTCGTAGTCATATACGCATGGCCGTGCCCTATCGAGAGCATCCCAAGGCGCTGGAAATAATCTGTACCTAGGTCGGGGCTTGTGAGGAGGAGGTATGCAGAGCCGTGCCGGAACTTATGTGGTGAAATTTTCCGCTTGATCTTGCGTGATTTCCGAGCACGCTCAGAAACGCGTTCGAAGAGCTTTTCGACGCTTTTGGTCGTATAGGCCTTTCCATGCGAATTGAAGAACGCGGGCGTCTTGTTAGGGTCTCTGAAGCGCTGGCTATATCGACGGTACAAAGGTGTGCTGTGGTATCTCTCGATGCGCTCTAGGGTCGTCCTGCTGACAAGCGTTACCCTAGGAACGATCTGGTTTTTTCTGCCCTTGCTGCCTTGGACGTGCAAGGGGCTGTAATCCGCATTCACAGGGATGTTGCAATCAGCGGATACGTATTGGAGTTTCTGGTAGTCGAGCGCATCACGTATGTGCTGAAGCGTGATGCGGGGAACCTCGGACTCTCGAACTCCTGAGTCGTAAATCAGCTGCAGCATGCACCTTTCTCGTTCTGACTGCGCATGTAAGATCAGCTGTTCAAGCTCGGGCATGCTGCATGGCTGGACGATAGCTTTGATGTTCGCCTTGCCCGTCCGAATCGGCCCGTGCTCATAAGGGTTGTCAGCCCGGAGCGGAGGCTTTCCACTGAGGCTGATGCAGAGGTGGGACGTGAAGAAGTGATGATAGGCCGCATCTCGCCCTTGCACCGTTTTGGGAGCGAGGCCAGCCCCATCCAGGCGACCCAAGTACACCTCAATGTTACCTAAGCCGACACTCAGCAGGAGATCGTCTCTAGGTGAGTTTTCGTACTCAGGTTGGGTCTTCTGGTCTTGAAGCAGGTAGGAGATACGTCTTGCATAGGACAGAACTGTTTTGTCTGCTTTAAGGATGTTTCTGTAGTTGCGGCAGAGGTAGGAGGATACCAAGGGGAGAAGCTGTTCATCATCATCGATCAACCCGCACCCAGTCACCTGCACGAGTGGTTCACTGCCTTCAGGCTGAGCTAAGAACTGCTCACGGTGTTTGCCGTTGGCGAGGATGGAATTGCTTAGGTCGAGCTCTCTGCCTCGCACCATCATCACTTTCATTTTCTGACGCCCCACGCATCGACTCAGGAAGATCGTTGTGGAGTATGACTCATGGCTCAGATTCTGGATGGGGTAAAGGGGAGGGCTATCGGATTGTGCACTTTAGTGTAGGGGGGTAGAAATCACCGCCTCGGCGGCGTGGTCGGTGCCGATCACCAGGCCTGCGCGGGCGCCAGCGATGGTGTACTGGGCGACCATCCGGGTACGCGCCTTGACGTTGCCGACCACGAAGTCGACCAGCGTCGGCGAGCCGTTTTTCAGCTCCACCACTTCAGCCGCCAAGGCCCGTACCGCCGGGGCGATGTCGACGGTGTGCACTTCATTGGCCTTGATCACTTCCAGGCAGGCCTGGGCGTCATGTTCGTCGTGTTGCACCTGATAAGGCAGGCGCACCGCGATGAAGGTGTAGGCCGTGTCACCGGTTTCAGCGCGCAGCTCGTTGATGGCGCGCTGGGCCAGCAGGGCCGCGGTCAGCGAATCGACGCCACCGCTGATGCCCAGGACCAGGGTCTTGAGCCGGGCGTTGTTCAGGCAACTCTTGATGAAAGCCACGCGCCGGGCGACTTCGGCCTCTAGCGCAGCGGCATCGGCGAATGGCGGCTGCACCTTCAGCGCCTGGGCAATCTCTTGCTGGACCGCTTGCATGGGTTACTCCTTGCTGGGGACTTTGAAAACATGCCGCATGTAGGCGACGAAGTTGGGGTCGCGGCACTGGGTCTTGGCCGATTCGTCGGAGATCTTCGCCACCGGCGAGCCGTTGCAATCGGTCATCTTCAATACGATGTTCATCGGCGCTACGCCCGGGATGTCGCAGGTCAGGTTGGTGCCGATGCCAAAGCTGACGTTGATGCGACCGCGCAGGGCACGGAAGATTTCCAGCGAGCGGGTCAGGTTGAGGCCATCGGAGAACACCAGGGTCTTGGTCATCGGGTCGATGCCCAGTTTCTGGTAATGGGCGATGGCTTTCTCGCCCCAGGCCACGGGCTCGCCCGAATCATGGCGCAGGCCGTCGAACAGCTTGGCGAAGTACAGGTCGAAATCGCCGAGGAAGGCATCCATGGTGATGCAGTCGGTCAGGGCGATGCCGAGCAGGCCGCGGTACTCGCGAACCCAGCAATCGAGCGCGGCGATCTGGCTGTCGATCAGGCGCGGGCCGAGCTGCTGGTGGGCCATGAACCATTCATGGGCCATGGTGCCCAGCGGCTTGATATCCAGTTTCCATGCCAGGTCGACGTTACTGGTGCCGACGAAGCGGGCCGGGAAGTCATCGCGCAGTACCCGTACCACCTCTTCCTGCACTCGGCTGGAAAAGCGTCGGCGGGTGCCGAAGTCGGCCACCTGCAGCTCGGCCAGTTCTTCCTCGCTGGCATGTGCGCGCAGCCAGTCGAACTTGCGGTACAGCTGGTCGCGGGCTTCGGCCAGGCGCATGCGCGGATGCAGGTGGCGGTTGCGCACTTCGCTGATGATCGCCAGCAGGGGCACTTCGAACAGGATCACGTGCAGCCACGGGCCACGTAGGCGCAGGTACAGCTGGTCGTTCTCGATGCCCAGGCGCACGTAGCGCAGGTTGAAGCGAAACAGGCCGAGAAAGCGCAGGAAGTCGGGCTTGAGGAAGCTGATGCGTTCGAGGAAGGCCAGCTGGCCCTCGTCCAGCGTCAGTTCGCCGAGCAGTTCCAGCTGGTTGCGGATCTCGCCCAGGTAGGGGCGCAGGTCCTCGCCGTTGCGGCAGCGGAATTCCCATTCCACATCGGCGTCCGGGTAGTTGTGCAGCACGCCCTGCATCATGGTGAGCTTGTAGAAGTCGGTGTCGAGCAGGTTGTGCACGATGCGCTCGGCGAATGCGCTCTCGCTCATCAGGGGGCTCCAGAAACGGCGAATGGCGGACATTGTGCCAAATTTTCGGGTTCTGATGTGCCTGTGCCGGCTTCTTCGCGGGTGGGCCCGCTCCCACGGAGGCCGCGTAATAGCCAAATCGGGTGTTTTTCCGTGCACCAGCTAGCCTTGAAAAGGTGCCGCTTGTAGCAGTCGCGCACCAGGGGTGTGCAGTTCGGTGACGTCGGCTGTTACAGGGCGGTTGCACGTTAACACTTGCCAGGGTTGCAATGATGGCACTCGACGGTTGCTCCTTGTCTGTACGTGTGGTGGCGCCCACCGCATGGCAGACGGTTGCACGCTCAATAAAGAAAAGGCCGTCGGTCGCTTCGATGCGACCTACACACTGTGTTTCTCCAGATTACAAAACCGATGGCACGGCCCTTGCTCAGAGCACAGGGCTGAGAAGTTGTAGTGCCAACCAAAAAAACTCTAGGAGCACCACCTCATGTCGCAGACGTTTTACAAGAAAGGTTTCCTGGCTCTGGCCGTAGCTACGGCACTGGGTGTTTCTTCGTATGTTCAGGCCGACGTCAAGATCGGTGTCGCGGGGCCCATGACCGGGGCGAACGCAGCGTTTGGCGAGCAGTACATGAAAGGTGCACAGGCAGCGGCCGACAAGATCAACGCCGCCGGTGGCGTGAACGGCGAGAAGATCGTCCTGGTCAAGGGCGACGATGCCTGTGAACCGAAGCAGGCCGTGGCCGTGGCCAACCGCCTGGTCGACCAGGACAAGGTGATCGGTGTGGTCGGTCACTTCTGTTCCTCCAATACCATTCCCGCCTCCGAGGTGTACGACGAGGCTGGCGTCATCGCCATCACCCCCGGCTCCACCAACCCGCAGGTCACCGAGCGTGGCCTGAGCGCGATGTTCCGCATGTGCGGGCGTGACGACCAGCAGGGTGTCGTCGCCGGCGACTACATCGTCGACGTGCTCAAGGGCAAGAAAGTCGCGGTACTGCACGACAAGGACACCTATGGCCAGGGTCTGGCCGACGCGACCAAGGCGCAACTGGAAAAACGCGGGGTCAAGCCGGTGCTGTACGAGGGCCTGACCCGTGGCGAAAAAGACTTCAGCGCCGTGGTCACCAAGATCCGCGCCGCCGGTGCCGACGTGGTCTACTTCGGTGGCCTGCACCCGGAGGCCGGCCCGTTGGTGCGCCAGCTGCGTGAACAAGGCCTGAAGGATGTCAAGTTCATGTCCGATGACGGCATCGTCACCGACGAACTGGTGGCCACCGCAGGTGGCGCGCAGTACGTCGATGGCGTGTACATGACCTTCGGCGCCGACCCGCGCCTGCTGCCCGACAGCAAGGCGGTGGTAGAAGAGTTCCGCAAGGCCGGTACCGAACCTGAAGGCTATACGCTATACGCCTATGCCTCTATGCAGGTCCTGGCCGCCGCCTTCAATGGCGCCAAGTCGAACAAGGGAGAGGACGCGGCCAAATGGCTCAAGGCCAACCCGGTGCACACCGTCATGGGTGAGAAGAAATTCGACAGCAAGGGCGACCTGACCGTGTCCGACTACGTGGTCTACCAGTGGGACAAGGATGGCAAGTACCACCAGCTGGAAAAACAAAAATAACAACGGCCCACGGCCCGGGCGCACATGCCCGGGCCAAAGCCCCGCGGTACCTGTCTTTATCCGTAGATCCGCACGGTTCTGCTGCGCTGTGCTCGGCGCTCGTGCGATCTCAACCAGGTGAGATTGCGTTATGGATGGTATTTTCCTGCAGCAACTGGTCAACGGCCTGACCCTAGGGTCGGTCTATGGCCTGATCGCCATCGGCTACACAATGGTCTATGGCATCATCGGCATGATCAACTTCGCGCACGGCGAGGTGTACATGATCTCCGCGTACCTCGCGGCGATCAGCCTGGCATTGCTGGCCTACTTCGGTATCGAGTCCTTCCCGCTGCTGATGCTCGGCACGCTGTTGTTCACCGTGGTCGTCACCGGCGTCTACGGCTTCACCATCGAGCGCATCGCCTACAAACCCCTGCGCAACTCCACCCGCCTGGCACCGCTGATCAGTGCCATCGGCATCTCGCTGATCCTGCAGAACTACGCGCAGATCAGCCAGGGCGCCCGCCAGCAAGGCGTGCCCACCCTGCTCGAAGGCGCCATGCGCATCGAGGTCGGTACCGGCTTCGTGCAACTGACCTACACCAAGATCTTCATCCTGGTGGCCGCATTCGTCGGCATGGGGCTGCTCACCTACGTGATCAAGTACACCAAGCTCGGCCGCATGTGCCGCGCCACCCAGCAAGACCGCAAGATGGCTTCGATCCTCGGCATCAACACCGACCGGGTGATTTCCTACGTGTTCGTCATCGGCGCGGTGATGGCCGCACTGGCCGGGGTGCTGATCACCCTGAACTACGGCACCTTCGACTTCTATGCGGGCTTCATCATCGGCATCAAGGCCTTCACCGCCGCAGTGCTCGGTGGCATCGGCTCGCTGCCCGGGGCCATGCTCGGCGGCATCATCCTTGGTATTTCCGAGTCGCTGTTCTCTGGCCTGATCAACTCCGACTACAAGGATGTGTTCAGTTTCTCGCTGCTGGTGATGATCCTTATCTTCCGCCCGCAAGGCCTGCTGGGTCGCCCGCTCGTGGCTAAGGTGTGAACATGTCCGTTGCCAAAACTGCCTCCGTTGCCGAAACCAAAGGCTTCGATATCAAACGCAGCCTGCTGGAGACCTTGGTCGCCGGTTTGCTGGCCCTCATCGTGTTTGGCCCGGTCGTCGGCGTGGTGCTCGACGGCTACAGCTTCAATGCCCAACCCACGCGCGTCGCCTGGCTGGTCGGCGGGGTGATGCTTGGGCGCCTTCTGCTCAGTTTGTTCCTGCAGACCGCCAGCGGCCAGCGCATGCTCCAGGGCTTCGACAGCGGCGGCTCCGGCGTGCATGTGCTGGCGCCAGGCTACAAATCGCGGCTGCGCTACATCATTCCGGCGCTGATCGTCATCGCCATCGTGTTCCCGATCTTCGCCAACAAGTACCTGCTGACCGTGGTCATCCTCGGCCTGATCTACGTATTGCTGGGCCTGGGCCTGAACATCGTGGTGGGCCTGGCGGGCCTGCTCGACCTGGGTTACGTGGCGTTCTACGCCATCGGTGCCTACGGCCTGGCGCTGGGCTACCAGTACCTCGGGCTGGGCTTCTGGAGCGTGTTGCCGCTGGCGGCCATCGCCGCAGCGCTGGCCGGGTGCATCCTCGGCTTTCCGGTGTTGCGCATGCACGGTGACTACCTGGCGATCGTGACCCTGGGCTTTGGTGAAATCATTCGCCTGGTGCTCAACAACTGGCTGTCGTTCACCGGCGGCCCCAATGGCATGCCGGCGCCATCGCCCACTTTCATGGGCCTGGAGTTCGGTCGTAGGGCCAAGGACGGCGGGGTACCGTTCCATGAGTTCTTCGGCATCGACTACAACCCCAACCTGAAATTCCTGTTCATCTACATCGTGCTGTTTCTGGTGGTGCTGGCGGTGCTGTACATCAAGCACCGGCTGACCCGCATGCCGGTCGGGCGTGCCTGGGAAGCGCTGCGCGAGGACGAGATCGCCTGCCGCTCGATGGGCCTTAACCATGTGCTGGTCAAACTCTCGGCGTTCACCCTGGGCGCTTCCACCGCAGGCCTGGCCGGGGTGTTCTTCGCCACCTACCAGGGCTTCGTCAACCCGTCGTCGTTCACCTTCTTCGAGTCGGCGCTGATCCTCGCCATCGTGGTCTTGGGTGGCATGGGTTCGACGGTGGGCGTGGTGATCGCCGCATTCGTGCTGACCGTGGCGCCGGAGCTGCTGCGCAGCTTCTCCGAATACCGGGTGCTGTTGTTCGGCGTGCTGATGGTGCTGATGATGATCTGGCGGCCGCGGGGGCTGATCCGCATCAGCCGAACCGGCGTGGTTCCGCGTAAAGGAGTGGCGCCATGAGCGACGATATCATTCTTTCGGTGGATAACCTGATGATGCACTTCGGTGGCATCAAGGCGCTCAGCGATGTCAGCCTGAAAGTCCGACGCAACCAGATCTTCGCCCTGATCGGCCCCAACGGCGCCGGCAAGACCACCGTGTTCAACTGCCTGACCGGCTTCTACAAAGCCAGTGGCGGGCGCATCGAGTTGAACCTGCGTGGCAGCCAGACCAACGTCATCGAGTTGCTCGGCGAACGCTTCCAGGCCGCCGACTTCGTCTCGCCGGCACGCTTCGCCAGGCGCATGTACTACAAGATGTTCGGCGGTACCCACCTGGTCAACCGCGCCGGCCTGGCGCGGACCTTTCAGAACATCCGCCTGTTCAAGGAAATGTCGGTGGTGGAGAACCTGCTGGTGGCCCAGCACATGTGGGTCAACCGCAACCTGCTGGCCGGCGTGCTCAACACCAAGGCCTACCGCCAGGCCGAGAGCGATGCCCTCGACCACGCCTTCTACTGGCTGGAGGTGGTCGACCTGGTCGACTGCGCCAATCGCCTGGCCGGCGAGCTGTCCTACGGCCAGCAGCGGCGCCTGGAGATCGCCCGGGCCATGTGCACGCGGCCTAAGATCATCTGCCTGGACGAGCCGGCCGCCGGCCTCAACCCTCAGGAAACCGAGGCCCTGAGCCGCATGATCCGCGTGTTGCGCGACGAGCATGACATCACCGTGGTGCTGATCGAGCACGACATGGGCATGGTCATGAGCATTTCCGACCACATCGTGGTGCTCGATCACGGCAAACTGATTGCCGAGGGCGCGCCCCAGGACATCCGCAACAACCCGACGGTCATCGCCGCCTACCTGGGTGCCGACGAAGAGGAGCTGGTATGAGTGCACCCATTCTCGAGCTGCGCGACCTGGACGTGTTCTACGGGCCGATCCAGGCCTTGAAGAAAGTCTCGATGCACATCGGCGAAGGCGAGACGGTGAGCCTGATCGGTGCCAACGGCGCCGGCAAGTCGACCCTGCTGATGTCGATCTTCGGCCAGCCGCGGGCGGCGTCGGGGCATATCCTGTACCGCGGCACCGACATCACCCGCAAGTCGTCGCACTACATCGCTTCCAACGGCATCGCCCAGTCACCGGAAGGGCGGCGGGTGTTTCCCGACATGACCGTCGAGGAAAACCTGATGATGGGCACCATCCCCATCGGCGACAAACATGCCGACGAAGACATGCAGCGCATGTACGAGCTGTTCCCACGGCTCAAGGAGCGGCGCAACCAGCGCGCCATGACCATGTCAGGCGGTGAACAACAGATGCTGGCCATCGCCCGGGCGTTGATGAGCCGGCCCAAGCTGCTGTTGCTGGATGAGCCATCGCTGGGGTTGGCGCCGATCGTGGTCAAGCAGATCTTCGCCACTCTGCGCGAACTGGCCAAGACCGGCATGACCATCTTCCTGGTGGAGCAGAACGCCAACCACGCGCTGAAACTGTCGGACCGGGCCTATGTGATGGTCAACGGGCAGATCCGCATGACCGGCACGGGCCAGGAACTGCTCGCCAACGAAGAGGTGCGCAACGCGTATCTGGGTGGGCACTAGGGGTTGACGGAGTGGTTTGGGAGCCTCGTCGTCAATGTGGACAACTTGTCGCACAAGGCTCACCGACCACCTCGTTTTCGCCTCGCAAGCCATTGTTTCCACAAGCACATTGTTTTCCACGGATAATGTGGAGGCGCCTGTGGAAAACATGGTGGCACCTGGCTGCAGGCCTTGTGGTGAAAGGCTTGCAGCGTTCTGGTCGTTTTTTGATCAGGCGTTCCTTGTGGATGATTTCATTGAGGTTTCTGGCTCTCGAAGGGTTGCCTAAGTACTGGTTCAAGCCTGTGGATAACTCTGTGTAAAAGCCTTGGACAGACGGCTGCAGCCAGCATCATTGAAAGCCTTGCGCCATTATGGAGCGTGTCCGGCGAGACCCTCGCTGGCTGAAAGGGTTCCGCCCACCCGTCAAGTTGCCCCCAATCTGTGGGGAAAGCCTTGTGGATAACATGCGCATAGCTGCCGTGCGGCCCTCTGCTGCAAGGGTTTGACGCGTATGTACAAAAAATGAACAGGCGCCTTTATGGGTTGCTGCGCGCGGCGGTCAAAGGCATGCTGCAATCCCCTGCCGCTCCCTATTCACAAGAGGAACACAGCATGACGTCCACCGTATTCATCACAGGCGCGACTTCCGGGTTTGGCGAAGCCACCGCACGGCGCTTTGCCGAGGCAGGCTGGAAGCTGGTGCTCACCGGCCGGCGCAAGGAGCGTCTGGACGCTCTCTGCGCGGAACTGTCGGCCAAGACCGAAGTGCACGGCCTGGTGCTCGATGTGCGTGACCGCAACGCCGTGGAGGCCGCCATCGCCAGCCTGCCGCCAAGCTTCGACAAGCTGCAGGCGCTGGTCAACAACGCCGGTTTGGCGCTGGGCGTGGACGCCGCGCAGAACTGCAGCCTCGACGACTGGGAAACCATGGTCGACACCAACATCAAGGGCCTGATCTACACCACCCGCCTGTTGTTGCCACGCCTGATCGCCCACGGGCGGGGCGCGTCGATCCTCAACGTCGGTTCCGTGGCGGGCAACTACCCGTATCCGGGGAGCAACGTGTATGGCGGCACCAAGGCCTTCGTCGGCCAGTTCTCGCTGAGCCTGCGTTGCGACCTGCGCGGCACTGGCGTGCGGGTGAGCAACATCGAGCCTGGGCTGTGCGAAAGCGAGTTCTCGCTGGTGCGCTTCGGCGGTGACCAGGCCAAGTACGACGCCACCTACGCCGGCGCCGAGCCGATCCAGCCGCAGGACATCGCCGAGACCATCTTCTGGATCCTCAACCAGCCAGCCCACATCAACATCAACAGCCTCGAACTGATGCCGGTGAGCCAGGACTGGGCCGGGTTCTCGATCGACCGTTCCAAGGCCTGAAGGGGCTGACCCGGGGCTGCCTTGCAGCCCTTCGGTCGTGATGGGTCAGCGAAGCTGCTGCAAACCGTCGAGGCAGGTCGCCAAGTGATACGGCGTCGTCGATGGCATGTCGGGGCGGCTGACGGCGCCTTCGCCGTCCCGGCATTCATGCCACCCGCCCGCATGCAGGAAGCGCGTTTGCAGCGCCTGCAGCTGCGCCTGCAGTTTCGCCTCGCTACCTTTACGCAACGCCAGCGCTCGCAGGTATTCCGCCTGGGCCCAGATGCGCTGGGTGGCGTCTAGTACCTTGCCGTCGACATCGAGCATGGCCAGTACCGCCGCGTCCTTCACCCCACATTGCTCGGCATAGCCGAAGGCACGGTCGATGGAGGCATGCAGGGCGGTGTCGCGCAGCAGCTCGGAGGTGTCCAGCAGGTAGAACCACTCGAACTGGTGCCCGGGCTCGAACCAGTTATCCACAGCGCCACGGGGTTTCTCCAGCATCAGGCCATGCTGCGGGTCGATGAAATGCGCCTGCAACGCCTCGCACAATTCCAGCAGGGCCTGCTCGACCGAGGCATCCTCGCGTACGGCGAGCACCTGCAGGAAGGCCTCGGCCAGGTGCATCTGCGGGTTCTGCAATGGGCCGCTGGCGAGGTCCGACCAGTCCTCGCCGAGGCTGGCTTCGTACAGGCCGTCATCGCGGGCGAACTGCTCGGCGACCACTTCCAGTGCGGCGTTGAGGGTGGCCTCGACCAGGCCCTCGCCAGTCTTGCCCCAGTAGTGCGCGCAGGCGAAGACGATGAAGGCGTGGGTGTAGAGGTCCTTGCGCCGATCCAGCGGTTTGCCGTGGGCATCGATGCTGTAGAACCAGCCTCCGTGCTCGGCGTCGTGGAAGTGCTTCTGCAGCGAACGGAACAGCGCTGCCGCGCGCTCTGCCGCCCCCGGTTGGTCGATACGGCTGCTGAACAGGTACAGCTGGCGGGCGCAGGCCATGGCCCGGTAGCGTTGCACCGGCAGCGGCCGGTGTTGGCCGTCGAGCGCTTCGAAGGGCAGGGCCAGCTCGGCGTTCCAGCCTGGGCCTTGCCACAGCGGCACGATGCGCTCGGCGAAGTGCTGGTTGAAACGGGCCAGTTCGGGCAGGGTGGGGCGGGGGTCGGACATGAAGGCGCTCGTCACAATCGGGCAGTGCGCCATGGTAGCAGAAGTGGGGTTTGAGGTTCCTCAACCAGGATTACCCAACCCTTGCCAATGCCGCGCCCCGACGAAGATGAAGCGCAATTGCTGGGTGATCTTCTCCTGCGCCGTCAGCGCCTGTGGATAACCTTCTTCAGGGTTGTCGATGAGTTCGGGCAGGGTGGCGAACACGGTCTTCACCACCAGGTCGGCCATCACCGCCAGCGCGGCGTCGTCCAAGTGCTGCCAACGCTGCATGCGCGCCAGGTCGGTGGCCAGGTCGTGGCTGATACCTTGGCGCAGCCGGGCGATGGCCTGGCGTACCGCCTGCGAGCCGCCGTACTGTTCACGGGCCAGGAACAGGAACTGGGCATGGTGGGCAGCGACCACGTCAAGGAAGATCCGCACCGAAGCATCGGTGATGCCGCCCAGCTCGAATTCGTTTTGCCGCACCAGGCGGATGGTCTGGCGGAAGGTGGCGTCGACCTCGGCGACCAGGGCCAGGCCCAGGGCGTCCATGTCGGAAAAGTGTCGGTAGAAACCGGTGGGCACGATACCCGCAGCCTTGGCCACTTCGCGCAGGCTGATGCTGCCGAACCCCCGGCCGCTCTCCATGAGCTGGCAGGCGGCATCGAGCAGGGCCTGGCGAGTCTGTAGCTTCTGTTCGGCACGCGGCAGCATGGGGCACGCTTCTGTGGCGGTTGAGGCTGGGCACTCTAGTTAAAAAAACGAAGCCCGGTCAATGGACCGGGCTTGGAGGGGAGCAGGCACGATTGGCTGGGTTGTTCTTCTCGGCCATGGCGATCAGCCCATGTGGCTGAGTTCGATTAGGCGATCGGAGCCTCCCTCGGCCACGCGGCCGCTACGTTCGATGAGGCGGTCGGAGCCGCCTTCGGCCACGCGGCCAGCCCGTTCGATGAGACGATCGGAGCCACCTTCGGCGACGGTCTTCAGTGGCTGGGCCACGGAGGCGGGGTTCGAGCGTGCTTCGGCGGTGAGAGCCTGGTCGTCGGCCGGCATGGCGAACGCGTTGGCCGCGAGGATGGACAGGGTCAGGGTCAGCAAGTGGCGTTTCATGTTTCGGTGCTCCTCTGGCGGGGCGGGGAAGTGGGTACGGAGCCAATGCTACGCGCGGCCCCGCCAGAGAGAAGTTCATACGGGTAATGGTAACAATCGATGGTATTGATAGCGCGGCGCAGGCGCTCTGGAACAGCTGATACACAGCGGATGGTGGCTTTTTGCTTCAGATCGGCAAGCCCTTGGGTGCTACCGTGTCCGAAGGCAAAGCAGAACAAAAAGCCAAAAAACATTGGCTATCATGGCACCGCGATAAAACCCTCGGGGCTTTCATCAGTCCCACTTATCAAGGCCCCTGCTGCACCCGTTCCTGCCGTGTCGAAAGGAGAACCCCGCAATGACGCGCCCCGCCAGAATCATCGTCTGGACCCTCACCAGCCTGCTGACCCTGCTGGCCATCCTGGTGGTGGTGATCGCTACCTTCGACTGGAACCGGGTCAAGCCACTGTTGAACGACAAGGTGTCCGAGGCCTTGCACCGGCCCTTCGCGATCAACGGCAACCTCGCCGTCCAATGGCGCACGGAGCCCGAGGAAGGTGGCTGGCGTGCCTGGGTGCCATGGCCGCATTTCATCGCCGAGGACATCACCTTGGGCAACCCCGACTGGCTCAAGGAGCCGCAGATGGCTGGCCTGGAGCGCGTCGAGTTCCGCCTGGCGCCGCTGCCGCTGGTGTTCCAGCAGATCGTCATCCCGCGTATCGATCTGACCAAGCCGACCGCCAGCCTGACTCGCCTGGCTGATGGCCGGGCCAACTGGACCTTCGACTTCGGCCCCAAGGACGAGAACGAGCAACCCTCCAACTGGCAGCTGGACATCGGCGCCATCGGCTTCGACCAGGGTAACGTCAGTTTCGACGACCAGACCCTGAAAACCCGCATGAAGGTGCAGGTCGACCCGCTCGGCAAGCCAATCCCGTTCAGCGATATCGTCGGCAAGGCCAGCGCGGAAAAGGCCGGCGGCGCCCAGGACTACGCGTTCGGGTTCAAGGCCGAAGGCCGCTACAAGAACCAGCCGGTGTCCGGCACCGGCAAGATCGGCGGCCTGCTGGCGCTGCAGGATGCCAAGCAGCCGTTCCCGCTGCAGGCAGACGTGCGTATCGCCGACACCCATGTGGTGTTGGCCGGCACCCTGACCGACCCGCGCAACCTGGGCGCCCTGGACCTGCGCCTGCGCCTGTCCGGCGCCAGCCTGGGCAACCTCTATCCGTTGACCGGTGTGACCCTGCCGGACACTCCGGCCTATTCCACCGACGGTCACCTGCGCGCCAACCTGCATGCCGCACAAGGCGCCACCTTCGACTACCAGGGCTTCAACGGCAAGATCGGCGACAGTGACATTCATGGCGACCTGTCCTTCGTCGCCAGTCAGCCGCGGCCCAAGTTGTCTGGCAACCTGGTGTCCAACCAGTTGCTGTTCAAGGACCTGGCGCCGCTGATCGGCGCCGACTCCAACGCCGAACAGAAGGCTCGCGGCGGTGCCAGCAAGCAGCCCGCCGGCAAGGTACTACCGGTCGAGGAGTTCCGCACCGAGCGCTGGCGCGCCATGGACGCCGACGTGACCTTCGCCGGCAAGCGCATCGTGCACAGTGAAAAACTGCCGTTCAACGACCTGTCCGCCCATGTGATTCTCGACGACGGCCTGCTGCGCCTGCAGCCCCTGCGCTTCGGCGTGGCCGGTGGCAACCTGGCCTCGGTGATTCGCCTGGATGGCCGCAATGTGCCGTTGCAAGGCCACGCCAAGTTGACCGCACGCGGTTTCAAACTCAAGGAATTGTTCCCGGGCTTCGCGCCGATGCAGACCAGTTTCGGTCAGCTCAACGGCGATGCCGACATCCGTGGCCGGGGCAATTCGGTGGCGGCGCTGCTCGGCACCGCCAATGGCGACTTGCGCATGTTGATCAACGATGGCGCTATCAGCCGCAGCCTGATGGAAATCGCCGGGCTCAACGTGGGCAACTACGTGGTCGACAAGTTGTTCGGCGACGAAGACGTGAAGATCAATTGCGCGGCGGCGGACGTCGGTATCAAGGATGGCCTTGCCACCACCCGGTTGTTCATCTTCGATACCGAGAACGCGATCATCTACATCGACGGCACCGCCAACTTCGCCAGCGAGCAGTTGGATCTGAAGATCACCCCCGAGTCCAAGGGCCTGCGCCTGTTCTCGCTGCGCTCGCCGCTGTACGTGCGCGGGCCGTTCGCCAAGCCGGGCGCGGGCGTGCAGGCGGTGCCGCTGGCCCTGCGCGGCGCGGGGATGGTGGCGCTGGGTGTGGCGGTGGGCCCGGCGGCGGGGCTGCTGGCGCTGATCGCGCCGAGCAGCGGCGATGAGCCGAACCAGTGCACGCCATTGCTCGAGCAGATGAAAGCCGGCAAGGCGCCGGCTGCGGTGAAGGGCAAGAAGTAAGGGGTTGCAGGGGTTGACGGTATGGGGCTGCTTTGCAGCCCATCGCGGCATAAAGCCGCTCCTACATAGGATCTGCGTCAACCCAGAGGATACGCGGTCCCTGTAGGAGCGGCCTTGCGCCGCGATGGGCCGCAAAGCGGCCCCCCTACGATCACAACCCTTGCAACAGGTCCGACATGTCGTCGGCGTGCTCTTCTTCCTGGGCCAGGATGTCCTCGAAGATACGCCGGGTGGTCGGATCCTTGTCACCGATGTACTGGATGATCTCGCGGTAGCTGTCGATGGCGATCCGCTCGGCCACCAGGTCTTCGAGCACCATCTCCTTCAGCGTGCTGCCGGCGACGTACTGGGCATGGGAGTTCTTGCTCAGGTTGTCGGGGTTGAAGTCCGGTTCGCCGCCGAGCTGCACGATGCGCTCGGCCAGCTTGTCGGCGTGTTCGCTTTCCTGGTTGGCGTGCTCGAGGAATTCTGCTGCCGCTACGCTCGCCTTGATGCCGCTGGCCATGAAGTAGTGACGCTTGTAGCGCAGCACGCAGACCAGCTCGGTGGCCAGGGATTCGTTGAGCAGGGTGATGATGCGCTCGCGGTCGGCGTGGTAGCCCTCGGTCACGGCGCCATTTTCCACGTGCTGGCGGGCACGCTCGCGCAGGGTCTGGACATCGGTCAGTTCAGTGGCGTTCATGTTCATCTCCGAAAGAATCAGGGTGGTCATGGGGTCTCTCGAGACTTACGCGCCGTGAGCGGCGTCGCTGTCTTCTTGGCGTTGTTTGCAGGTCTTGAAGCCCTTGGCATCGACATGCCCGGTGGCGTCGAAGCGCACGTAATAGGGCTGCTGGTGGCCGTCACGGTTGAGGATGTAGTCGTTGCAGGTGCCGCCGTGGGGCAGGTCGGTGGCGTTGGACGGGCTGCCGCCGATGCTGATGACCTTCTGCATGGTCATACCGTTCTCGACCTGCTTGACCAGCGGCTCGTCGCGGTAGGTGACGTAATCCACCGGGTTTTCCGGACGGCTGCCGCAAGCGGCCAGGGTGGCGCTAGCCAGAAGGACTGCCAGGGTCTGCTTGTACATGGTCCCGCTCCTTGCTCAGGGGTCTGTTCAGGTTTGGAACCTCACGGCGGGCCGGGAGTTCGATTGCGATAGCCATTGGCCGCAAGCTAAGGTGAGGCCAATGGCCATGGACGAGGGCAGGGGCATGGGAGGGGAACTGGCGACGCGATACCCGCTGGTACTGGTGCCGGGCATGCTCGGCTTCGTCCGCGTGCTGCTCTACCCCTACTGGTTCGGTATCGTTCCGGCGCTGCGCAAGGGCGGGGCGCAGGTGTTCCCGGTACAGGTGTCGCCACTGCATTCGAACGAGGTACGGGGCGAGCAGCTGCTGGCGATCATCGAAGACATCTGCCAGCGCACCGGGGCCGCCAGGGTCAACCTGATCGGCCATAGCCAGGGCGCCCTCAATGCCCGCTATGCGGCGGCCAAACGCCCCTGGCGAGTTGCCTCGGTGACTTCGGTGGCGGGGCCCAACCACGGTTCGGAACTGGCCGACCATCTGTCGCGCACGGCGCCGGGCGGCTCGCTACGGGGCCATGCGCTCAAGGCGGTTCTGCTTGGCTGGGCACGCGTGCAGATGTGCCTGGAGACCGGTTGGCGCCATGAGCGGCTACCGCTCGACGTGCACGCCTCGCACCAGTCCCTGACCAGCGCCGGGGTGGCACTGTTCAACCAGGCTTATCCACAGGGCCTGCCCGAGACCTGGGGTGGCCAGGGGCCGGCCGAGGTGAATGGGGTGCGCTATTACTCGTGGTCTGGCACCGTGCAGCCAGGCCTGACCGACCAAGGGCGCAATCGGTTCGATGGCAGCAGCTATTTCTGCCGCCTGTTCGCCCGCAGTTTCGTCAAGGAAAAGGGCCAGTGCGACGGCATGGTCGGGCGCTTCAGTTCCCACCTGGGCCAGGTCATCGGCGACGATTACCCGCTCGATCACCTGGATATCGTCAACCAGTCGCTCGGCGCGGTAGGCAAGGGCGCCGAGCCGCTGCGGCTGTTCACCGAACATGCCGCACGGCTCAAGGCTGCCGGCCTCTAGCGGCGCACGGGAGTGGTCCAGCGTTCGGCCAGCACCACCCCGGCCAGGGTCAGCAGGCCACCGGCCAGGTGGTAGCTGGCCAGTTGCTCGTCCAGCACCACGGCGGCGATCACCGCCGTCACCACCGGCAGCAGGTTGAAGAACAGCGTCGTGCGGCTCGGCCCCAGGCGGTGCACGGCCTGCATCCACACCAGCGGGGCGATCATCGAGGCGAGCATGCAGGCATACAGCACCAGGCCGATGTTGTGGCCGTTCAGGCCGGTCTTTTCCGAAAGCAGGAACAGCGGCAGCAGTACCACGATGGCCACCAGCACCTGCAGGTACAGGACCTGCATCGGCGGCAGGCGCAGTTGCCACTTCTTCAGCAGGAAGCTGTACAGGGCGTAGGCCACGGTCGCCAGCAGCATCAGCAGGTCGCCGCCGTTGAGGCCCTGGGCCAGCAGGTTGGCCGGGTGCCCCGCGGACACCACGGTGACCACGCCGACCAGCGACACCAGCGCGCCGACCAGGGCGCCATAGCTCAGGCGCTGGCCCAGCCAGGCGATGGACAGGGCCAGCGACATCAGTGGCATCAGCGACAGGATGATGCCCATGTTGGTGGCGCTGGTGATGCCAGCGGCGAAGTACGCCAGGCTCTGGTACAGGGCCATGCCCAGCACGCTGAGGATGGCGATCTTGCCAAGGTGCGGGCGGATCGCCGCCCGGTTGCGCCAGGTCGCGGGCAGCAGGAACGGGGTGAACAGCGCCCCGGCCAGCAACCAGCGATAGAAGCCGATCTCGGCCGGGAAGATGGCGCCGGCGGACAGCTTGGTGACCACGGTGTTGCCGGCCCAGATGAGGATGGCGATCAAGGGAAACGCATAATTCATGCAGCAGGAGGCTCGTTGTACCGGCGCAGGCGCCTTGGCCGCACAGTATGCCGGCTGCTGCCCGGGTGGAATGTAAAAAAATTTGTCTACACTCAGGCGCATCCCCGTGCATCGGGCGCGGAGCCAAGGAGACCACTCCATGAAGATGCTGCATGTACCCTTTCTGGCATTGGCCGTGCTGTTCAGTGCGCAAGGATTCGCCGCCACTGCCCAGCAACAGAAGATGAAGACCTGCAACGCCGAGGCGACCGAGCAGACCCTCAAGGGCGATGAACGCAAGGCGTTCATGAGCAAATGCCTTAAAACCACCCAGCAGGAAAAGATGAAGACCTGCAATGCCGACGCCACCACCAAGGCGCTCAAGGGTGACGAACGCAAGGCGTTCATGAGCGACTGCCTGAAGAAGAAGTGAGCTGCGCCTATGCCTGCGGGACGAAGGCTGGCAGACTGCGGACCTCTCCTGTTGTCTGCCGTTGAGGCTGTATGACCTTCACCCCCCGCCAGATCACCCTGGCCAGCTGGATCATCGTGTTTGCCGGCCTGCTGCTGGCGTTGCCCCTGAAGTTGCTCCCCAGTCTGCTGGCCGGGCTGCTGGTGTTCGAACTGGTGAACATGCTCACCCCGCGCCTGCAACCGCTGATCGCCGGGCAGCGTGCGCGCTGGCTGGCGGTGGCCCTGCTCGGCACCCTGGTGGTCAGTACCCTGACGCTGCTGATCGCCGGCGCGTTCAGCTTCCTGCTGCACGAGGCCGAGAACCCTGGCGCCTCGCTGGACAAGTTCATGGCCCTGGTGGAGCGTGCCCGTGGCCAGCTGCCGCCATTCATCGAAGGCTACCTGCCGGCCAGCGCCGCCGAGTTCAAGGTGGCCATCGGCGACTGGCTGAAGAGCCACCTGGGCGAGCTGCAACTGGTCGGCAAGGGCATGGCGCACATGTTCGTGACCCTGCTGATCGGCATGATCCTCGGCGCCATCGTCGCCTTGCAGCGCATTCCCGACATTTCCCGACGCAAGCCGTTGGCTGCGGCCTTGTTCGAACGCCTGAACCTGCTGGTACAGGCGTTTCGCAACATCGTCTTCGCGCAGATCAAGATCTCGCTGCTCAACACCACCTTCACCGGCATCTTCCTCGCAGTGGTGCTGCCGCTGTTCGGCGTGCACCTGCCGTTGACCAAGACCCTGATCGTGCTGACCTTCCTGCTGGGCTTGCTGCCGGTGATCGGCAACCTGATGTCCAACACGCTGATCACCATCGTCGGCTTGTCGCTGTCGATCTGGGTGGCGGTGGCGGCGTTGGGCTACCTGATCGTCATCCACAAGGTCGAGTACTTCCTCAACGCGCGGATCGTCGGTGGGCAGATCAGTGCCAAGTCGTGGGAGCTGCTGCTGGCGATGCTGGTGTTCGAGGCGGCGTTCGGCCTGCCGGGGGTGGTGGCGGGGCCGGTGTATTACGCGTATCTGAAGAGCGAGCTGAAGCGCGCCGAGCTGGTTTGATCATGTGTTGACCTGCGCTGGCCTCTTCGCGGGTAAACCCGCTCCTACAGGGCCTGGTGGAGACCTGTAGGAGCGGGTTAACCCGCGAAGAGGCCAGTGCAGGCTAGAGGGTTGTCAGGCCTCCCCGTACCGCTTGCGTGCCTCGATCGCCAACCCGCTGCCGATGCTGCCGAAGATGTTGCCCTCCACATGCCGCGCATTGGGCAGCATCGCCGCCACGCTGTTGCGCAGCGCCGGAATGCCGCTGGAACCCCCGGTGAAGAACACCGTATCCACCTGCTCCTGGCTCACACCCGCTTTGGCCAGCAGTTCGTCGACACTGCCGCGCACGCGCTCCAGCAGCCCCTCGATGGCTTCCTCGAACAGCACCCGGGTCAGCTGCGCAGCCAGCGCAGGCTCGACCCGGCCCAGATCGATAGTGCGGCTCGGCTGTTCGGTCAGCTCGATCTTGCTGGCTTCCACTTCCATCGCCAGCCAGTGGCCGGCGCGCTGTTCGATCAGCTTGAACAGGCGGTCGATGCCCTGGGTGTCCTCGATGTCGTAGCGCATGCTGCCCAGGGCCAACTGCGACTTCTGCCCGTACAGGGCGTTGATGGTGTGCCAGGTGGCCAGGTTCAGGTGGTAGCTGGTGGGCATCAGGGCGCCGCTTTTCATCCGGCTGCCGTAGCCGAACAGCGGCATCACGCCTTGCAGGCTCAACTGCTTGTCGAAATCGGTACCGCCGATGTGCACGCCGCCGGTGGCGAGGATGTCGCTCTGGCGCTCGGCCACCTGGTGGCGTTCGGGCGACAGGCGGATCAGGGTAAAGTCCGAGGTACCACCGCCGATATCGACGATGAGCACCAGCTCTTCACGGCTGATGCCCGACTCGTAGTCGAACGCTGCGGCAATCGGCTCGTACTGGAACGACACGTCCTTGAAGCCGATCTTGCGCGCCACCTCGGCCAGGGTATCCTCGGCCTCCTGGTCGGCGGCCGGGTCTTCGTCGACGAAGAACACCGGGCGGCCCAGCACGACCTGGTCAAAGCTGCGCTCGGCGGCGGCCTCGGCGCGCTTTTTCAGCTCGCCGATGAACATGCCCAGCAGGTCCTTGAACGGCAGGGCGCTGCCCAGCACGCTGGTGTCGTGCTTGATCAGCTTGGATCCCAGCAGGCTCTTGAGCGAGCGCATCAGGCGGCCTTCGTAGCCTTCCAGGTACTCGTGCAGGGCCAGGCGGCCATAGACGGGGCGACGCTCCTCGATGTTGAAGAAGACCACCGAGGGCAGGGTGATCTTGCCGTCCTCCAGGGCGATCAGCGATTCCACGCCCGGGCGGTGCCAGCCGACCGTGGAGTTGGAGGTGCCGAAGTCGATACCGAGGGCGCGGGCCGGGGATACGTCAGACATGGGAACAGGCTTCCGGAGGCAAAACGGCCGCGCAGTGTATGCCAGTTGGCTACAGAATCAAGACCGGTCGTCTGCCCCAAGACAAAGCCAAGCGAACCTTGAAAGGCTATGCTTGGCCCTTATCTTCAGATGCAACACGCAAATTCACACGGGTGATCCGTAGATGGACTTCAAAGACTATTACAAGATACTTGGCGTAGAGCCCACGGCGGACGAGAAGGCGATCAAGACCGCGTACCGCAAGCTGGCGCGCAAGTATCACCCCGACGTCAGCAAGGAGCGCGACGCCGAGGAGAAATTCAAGGAGGCCAACGAGGCCTACGAAGTGCTGGGCGACGCCGAGAAGCGCGCCGAGTTCGACGAGATCCGCAAGTACGGCGGCCAGCATGGCCGGCCGTTCCAGGCGCCACCGGGCTGGGAGAGCCGTGGCGGTGCGGGCGGCGGTTTCGAGGGCGGCGACTTCTCTGATTTCTTCAGCTCCATTTTCGGCGCACGGGGTGGCAACCCCTTCGGTGGCGCCCGGCAACAGCGCAGTGCCGGCAGGCGAGGGCAGGACGTGGAGTTGGAACTGGCGATTTTCCTCGAAGAAACCCTGAGCAAGGAATCCAAGCAGATCAGCTTCCAGGTGCCGCAGACCAACGCCGCGGGCCAGCGTACCGGGTTCACCACCAAGACCCTGAACGTGAAGATCCCCGCCGGAGTGACCGACGGCGAACGCATCCGCCTGAAAGGCCAGGGCGCGCCGGGCGTGGGCGGCGGCGCCAATGGCGACCTGTTCCTGACCATCCGCATGGCGCCGCACCCGCTGTTCGATGTCGAAGGCCACGACCTGATCATCACCGTGCCGCTGGCGCCGTGGGAAGCGGCGCTGGGCACCAAGGTGGCCGTGCCGACCCTGACCGGCAAGATCAACCTGACCATCCGCCCCGACAGCCAGAGCGGCCAGCGCCTGCGGGTGCCTGGCATGGGCCTGGCGAACAAGCAGGGCGAGCGCGGCAACCTCTACGCCCAGCTCAAGGTGGTGATGCCACCGGCATCCGATGCCGCGGCCCGTGAATTGTGGAGCCAGCTTTCCGAGAAGGCGGCGTTCGACCCGAGGACACAATGGAGTAAGTGATCATGAGCAGCACCCTGATCGTTCAACTGGACATGCGTACCCTCTGCCAGGAGGCCGACATCACGGCCGACTGCGTGATCGAAATCGTCGAGCATGGGATTGTCGAGCCGTTGGGAAGAACGCCGGAAGACTGGCTGTTCGACGATCAGGCGCCGCTCGTGGCCAAGCGTGCGGCCAAGCTGCACCAGGAGCTGGAGCTCGAATGGGAAGGGGTGGCGCTGGCCCTGGAACTGCTGCAGGAGGTGCAGCAGTTGCGCACCGAGAACAGCATGCTGAGGCAGCGGCTGGGGCGGTTCATCCAGATGTGAGGTGGCCTGCGCGGGCCTCTTCGCGGGTAAACCCGCTCCTACAGGGTGTTGCCCTCTGTAGGAGCGGGTTTACCCGCGAAGAGGCCCGCGCAGGCGCTAAATCCCTCAGCTCGGCTCCGCCCCCGGGTTCAACACCAGCTGCATGAACGTCAGGTCCAGCCACTTCCCGAACTTCACCCCCACCTGCGGCATCTGCCCGGTCACCACGAACCCCAGCCGCTCGTGCAGGCGCACCGACGCCGCATTACCGCTCTCGATAGCCGCGACCATCACGTGCTTGCCGCAGCCACGCGCACGCTCGATCAGCGCCGCCAGTAACTGTGGCCCCAGGCCCTTGCCGCGCTGGTCGCCACGCACGTACACCGAATGCTCCACGGTCAGGCGAAAGCCCTCGAACGGCCGCCAGTCGCCGAACGAGGCATAGCCCAGCACGCCGCTGTCATCCACCGCCACCAGGATCGGATAGCCCTGTTGGGCGCGGGCGGCGAACCAGGCCTGGCGGTTGGCCAGGTCCACCGGGGTTTCGTTCCAGATCGCGGTGGTGTTGCGCACCGCGTCGTTGTAGATGTCGAGGATGCCCGGCACGTCGGTGGGCAAGGCATCGCGGATGTCGTGGCTCATTGCAGCGTCTCACAGGGTCGATGGATGCAGATTAAATGGTTACCAGCCCGCGCACACCTTCGGCCTGCATGTTTTCACCGCGCCCACGCTGGACGATCTCGCCACGGGCCATGACCAGGTACTGGTCGGCCAGCTCCTCGGCGAAGTCGTAGAACTGCTCGACCAGCAGGATGGCCATGTCGCCGCGTTCGGCCAGGCGGCGAATGACCGCGCCGATTTCCTTGATCACCGAAGGTTGGATGCCTTCGGTGGGTTCGTCGAGGATCAGCAGCCGGGGGCGGCTGGCCAGGGCGCGACCGATGGCCAGCTGCTGCTGTTGGCCGCCGGAGAGGTCGCCGCCTCGGCGTTGTTTCATCTGTTCCAGTACCGGGAACAGTTCGTAGATGAATGCAGGTACTTCGCGTGCCTCACGGGCGGAGAAACGCGACAGGCCCATCAGCAGGTTTTCTTCCACGGTCAGGCGCGGGAAGATCTCGCGGCCCTGGGGTACGTAGGCGATGCCGGCGTGGACCCGTTGTTGCGGCTTGAGCGTGGTGATTGGCTTGCCTTCCCACTCGATGCTGCCTTCGCGAGCCGGCACCAGGCCCATCAGGCAGCGCAGCAGGGTGGTCTTGCCGACGCCGTTGCGCCCAAGCAGGCAGGTGACTTCGCCGACCTTGGCCTCGAAGGACAGGCCGCGCAGGATGTGGCTGCCGCCGTAGTATTGGTGCAGGGTGTCGATCTTGAGCATGTGCGTATTCCTGAAAGAAATGTGGCACCAGTGCCGGCCCTTTCGCGACTGTAGGAGCGGCTTTAGCCGCGAAAGGGCCGGCACAGGTTTCCTTGTCTAACGGCCCAGATACACCTCGACCACCCGCTCATCGGCCTGCACCTGCTCCAGCGACCCCTCCGCCAGCACACTGCCCTGGTGCAACACGGTGACATGGTCGGCGATGCTGCCGACGAAGCCCATGTCATGCTCCACCACCATCAGCGAGTGGCTGCCGGCCAGGCCCTTGAACAGCTCGGCGGTGAACTCGGTCTCGGCATCGGTCATGCCCGCCACCGGCTCGTCGAGCAACAGCAGGCGTGGCTCCTGCACCAGCAGCATGCCGATTTCCAGGAATTGCTTCTGCCCGTGCGAGAGCAAGCCTGCCTGGCGTTGGGCCAGTGGCAGCAGGCGCAGGGTGGTGAGTACCTCCTCGATGCGTGAACGTTGCTCGCCGCTCAGGCGCGCTGCCAGGCTGGCCCATACCGACTTGTCGGCCTTGAGCGCCAGTTCGAGGTTCTCGAACACGGTCAACGCCTCGAACACGGTGGGTTTCTGGAACTTGCGGCCGATGCCGGCCTGGGCGATCTGGTATTCGCTCATGCGGGTCAGGTCGAGGGTGTCGCCGAAATAGGCGCTGCCGGTGTCGGGGCGGGTCTTGCCGGTGATCACGTCCATCATCGTGGTCTTGCCGGCGCCGTTGGGGCCGATGATGCAGCGCAGCTCGCCCACGCCGATGTACAGGTTCAGGGCGTTCAACGCCTTGAAGCCGTCGAAGCTGACGCTGATGTCCTCGAGGCTCAGCACCGTGCCGTGACGGGTGTCCAGGCCGGCCTTGCGAGCGTGGCCCAGGCCGATCGCCTCGCGGCCGCTGCCCAGTGGGTCGAAGACCGGTTCGAGCATGAATTCCGGGTGCACCGGCGGGATGCCTTTCATGGCTGGCTCCTTTTCTTCAGCAGGCCGACCACGCCCTTGGGCAGGTACAGGGTGACGAGGATGAACAGCGCGCCGAGGAAGAACAGCCAGAACTCCGGGAAGGCCACGGTGAACCAGCTCTTCATGCCGTTGACCAGGCCGGCGCCGAGCAGTGGCCCGATCAGCGTGCCACGGCCACCCAGAGCTACCCACACGGCCGCTTCGATGGAATTGGTGGGCGACATCTCGCTGGGGTTGATGATGCCTACCTGGGGCACGTACAGCGCCCCGGCCAGGCCGCACAGCACGGCGCTCAGCACCCACACCAGCAACTTGAAGCCGCGTGGGTCGTAGCCGCAGAACATCAGCCGGTTCTCGGCGTCGCGCACGGCGGTGAGCAGGCGCCCGAACTTGCTGGTGGTCAGGCGCCAGCACAGGTACAGGCTGGCCAGCAGCAGGCCGACGGTGAGTGTGAACAGCACCGCCCGGGTGCCCTGCGCGGCGATGTCGAAGCCGAGGATGCTGCGGAAGCTGGTGAAGCCGTTGTTGCCGCCGAAGCCGGTCTCGTTGCGGAAGAACAGCAGCATGCCGGCGAAGGTCAGGGCCTGGGTCATGATCGAGAAGTACACGCCCTTGATCCGCGACCGGAAGGCGAACCAGCCGAACACCAGCGCCAGCAGGCCCGGTGCCAACACCGCCAGGCACAGGGCCCAGGCGAAGTGCTGGGTACCGGCCCAGTACCAGGGCAGCTCGGTCCACGACAGGAAGGTCATGAAGCTCGGCAGGCCGTCGCCTGCGGCCTGGCGCATCAGGTACATGCCCATGGCATAGCCGCCCAGGGCGAAGAACAGGCCATGGCCGAGCGACAGCAGCCCGGCATAGCCCCAGACCAGGTCCAGGGCCAGCGCCACGATGGCGTAGCAGAGCACCTTGCCGACCAGGGTCAGGGTATAGGCCGAGACCTGCAGGGCGTGCCCGGCCGGTAGCAGCGACAGCGCCGGCAGAGCCAGCAACAGCAGGACGACGACGGCGCCGATGGCCAGCGACAGGCGCAGCCCGGCCTTTTGCGCAGCGGTGACAAGCAGTGGCTGGTTCATCAGTCGATTACCCGTCCCTTGAGGGCGAACAGGCCTTGCGGGCGTTTCTGGATGAACAGAATGATCAACGCAAGGATGAGGATCTTGCCGAGCACCGCACCGATCTGCGGCTCCAGCAGCTTGTTGGCGATACCGAGGCCGAACGCGGCCCACAGGCTGCCGGCCAGTTGCCCGACACCGCCCAGCACCACGACCAGGAACGAGTCGATGATGTAGCTCTGGCCGAGGTCTGGCCCGACGTTGCCGACCTGGCTCAGGGCCACGCCGCCAAGCCCGGCGATACCCGAGCCGAGGCCAAAGGCGAGCATGTCGACGCGGCCAGTGGAGACGCCACAGCAGGCAGCCATGTTGCGGTTCTGAGTGACCGCCCGCACGTTCAGGCCCAGCCGCGTGCGGTTGAGCAGCAGCCAGGTGAGCAGCACCACGGCCAGGGCGAAGCCGATGATCACCAGGCGGTTGTAGGGCAGCACCAGGTTGGGCAGCAGTTGCACCCCGCCGGACAGCCAGGCCGGGTTGCTCACCTCGACGTTCTGCGCGCCGAACAGCAGGCGGATGGCCTGGATCAGGATCAGGCTGATGCCCCAGGTCGCCAGCAGGGTCTCCAGTGGCCGGCCATAGAGGTGGCGAATGATGGTGCGCTCCAGCGCCATGCCGACCCCGGCGCTGACGGCGAACGCCACCGGCAGGGCGATCAGCGGGTAGAACTCGATGGCGCCAGGGGCGTAGCGCTGCACCAGCACCTGGACCATGTAGGTGCTGTAGGCACCGAGCATGAGCATTTCGCCATGGGCCATGTTGATCACCCCGAGCAGGCCGAAGGTGATGGCCAGGCCCAAGGCCGCCAGCAACAGGATCGAGCCCAGCGACAGGCCGCTGAAGGCCTGCCCGAGCAGCTCGCCGAACAGCAGCTTGCGCTTGACCTGGGCCAGGCTGGTTTCGGCGGCGTTGCGCACGTTGGCATCGGTTTCGGCGCCGTCCTGCAGCAGGGCTTCAAGGCGTGTGCGGGCCAGCGGGTCGCCGGTCTCACCGAGCAGGCGTACGGCGGCCAGGCGCACCGCAGGTTCGCTGGCGCCCAGTTGCAGGTTGGCCAGGGCCAGGCTCAGAGCAGCGTGCACCGCAGGGTCGGTTTCGCTGGCGAAGCGCCGGTCGAGGTAGGCCATCTGCGCCGGTTGCGCGCTCTTTTGCAGTTGCAGGGCAGCCGTCAGGCGGGTTGCGCTGTCGTCGCTGAGCAACTGGTGGCTGGCCAGGGCGTTGTCGATCAGGCCACGCAGGCGGTTGTTGAGGCGGACCTTGCGGGTGTCGTCTGGGGCGATGCGGCCTTGCTTCAACTCTTCGAGCAGGGCGAGCCTGGCCGGCTCTGGCTGAGCCGCCCAGTCCTGGAGCAGGTGGGCCTGCTCGGCGGGCTTGGCGGTGAGGAAGAATTCGCCTTCGCTGGCTTGGGTGGCCAGGGGTAGCAGGAGCAGTAGGGTGAGCAGGAATCTGAGCATGCGAGCAATCCTGGAAAATCGGCGGTGGATTCTTCGCGGGTAAACCCGCTCCTACACGGCCAGCGCTGCCCTGTAGGAGCGGGTTTACCCGCGAATGGCCCCTACACTCAGTTGGCCTTCACCGCATAATCCGGCCGCTTGTCGTTGCCCGGAATGAACGGGCTCCACGGCTGCGCCCGCAGTGGCTGCTCGGTTTCCCACACCACGCTGAACTGCCCGTCGTCCTGGATCTCGCCGATCATCACCGGCTTGTGCAGGTGATGGTTGGTCTTGTCCATGGTCAGGGTGAAACCCGACGGCGCCTTGAAGGTCTGCCCGGCGAGGGCCTCGCGGACCTTGTCGACATCGGTGGACTTGGCCTTTTCCACTGCCTGCGCCCACATGTGGATGCCGACGTAGGTGGCCTCCATCGGGTCGTTGGTCACCGCCTTGTCGGCGCCCGGGAGGTTCTTGGCCTTGGCGTAGGCCTTCCAGTCGGCGACGAACTGCTGGTTGACCGGGTTGTCCACCGATTCGAAGTAGTTCCACGCCGCCAGGTGGCCGACCAGTGGCTTGGTGTCGATGCCGCGCAGTTCCTCCTCACCCACCGAGAAGGCCACCACCGGGACGTCGGTGGCCTTCAGGCCCTGGTTGGCCAGCTCCTTGTAGAACGGTACGTTGGAGTCGCCGTTGACGGTGGAGATCACTGCAGTCTTGCCGCCAGCGGAGAACTTCTTGATGTTGGCGACGATGGTCTGGTAGTCGGCGTGGCCGAACGGTGTGTACACCTCCTCGATGTCCTTGTCGGCCACGCCCTTGCTATGCAGGAAGGCGCGCAGGATCTTGTTGGTGGTGCGCGGGTAGACATAATCGGTGCCCAGCAGGAAGAAGCGCTTGGCGCCACCGCCGTCCTCGCTCATCAGGTACTCGACCGCCGGGATGGCCTGCTGGTTGGGCGCCGCGCCGGTGTAGAAGACGTTCGGCGACATTTCCTCGCCTTCATACTGCACCGGGTAGAACAGCAGCCCATTGAGCTCCTCGAACACCGGCAGCACCGACTTGCGCGACACCGAGGTCCAGCAGCCGAACACCACGGCGACCTTGTCCTGGGTCAGCAGCTGGCGGCTCTTCTCGGCGAACAGCGGCCAGTTCGATGCCGGGTCCACCACCACCGGCTCGAGCAGCTTGCCATTGACCCCGCCCTTGGCGTTGATCTGCTCGATGGTCATCAGCGCCATGTCCTTGAGCGACGTCTCGGAAATCGCCATGGTCCCCGACAGCGAATGCAGGATGCCGACCTTGATGGTCTCGGCGGCCTGGATGCTCCAGCTCAGGCCCATCGCTGCGATCGATGCGCTGAGGGTAAAGGCCTTGATCAGACTGCGACGCTTCATGTGCTCTCTCCGCTGAGTTTTTATGGTGTTGGCCAAGCGGGAGGGGCGTTGCAAGGGGTGTGCCGAGCGGCGAAATGGGCGGATTAGACGGGGTGTGCGAGGTTATAGGGCGTTGCGGCGGTCCAGGTTGGTGCCGGGAGGATGTGTATGCACAGCAATGGGGCCGCGTAGCGGCCCCCTGCTATATCAGCCGTTACGCACAGCGCTGCGCGGATGGCGCTTGCTGCGCACGAACTGGTAGGTGATCGCCAGCACCACGAACCAGATCGGCGTGACCACCAGCGCCGCCCGGGTGTCGGCCTCCAGGCTCAGCAACACCAGGATGAAGGCGAAGAACACCAGGCACACATAGCACATGAAGCGCCCGCCGGGCATCTTGTAGCTCGACGCCTGGTGCAACGCAGCACGGTGCTTGCGGTAGTTCAGGTAGGACAGCAGGATCAGCGTCCAGACGAACATGAACAGCACCGCCGACACCGTGGTGACCAGGGTGAAGGCCGTGACCACGTCGGGCACCAGGTAGATCAGCACCGCGCCCAGCAGCAGGCAGGTGCAGGAGAAGTACAGGCCGTTGGCCGGCACGGCGCGGCGCGACAGGCGCTCGAAGGCGCGTGGGGCATCGCCTTCCTGGGCCAGGCCGTAGAGCATGCGGCTGGTGGAGAACACGCCGCTATTGGCCGACGACGCCGCCGAGGTCAGCACCACGAAGTTGATGATGCTCGCCGCCGCTGGCAGGCCGGCCAGCACGAACAGCTCGACGAACGGGCTCTTGCCCGGCACCACGTCGCGCCAGGGCGTCACGGCCATGATCGCCACCAGTGCCAGCACGTAGAACACGATGATCCGGATCGGGATCGAGTTGATCGCCCGTGGCAGGGTGCGCTCGGGGTTCTTCGCTTCGGCGGCGGTGGTGCCGACCAGTTCGATGCCGACGAAGGCGAACACGGCGATCTGGAAACCGGCGAAGAAGCCCATCAGGCCGTTGGGGAACATGCCGCCGTCGTTCCACAGGTTGGCCAGTTGCGCGGTGCTGCCGCTGGGCGAGGTGAAGCCGGTGACGACCATGTACAGGCCGGTGGCGACCAGGCCGAGAATGGCGACGATCTTGATCAGGGCGAACCAGAACTCCAGCTCGCCGAACATCTTCACCGTCACCAGGTTCAGCGACAGCAACACGGCGACGCAGGTCAGCGCCGGTATCCATTGCGGCAGGTCGGGGAACCAGAACTGCGTGTAGGCGGCGATCGCCACCACGTCGGCGATGCCGGTGACCACCCAGCAGAACCAGTAGGTCCAGCCGGTGAAGTAGCCGGCCCAGGGGCCTAGCAGGTCGGCGGAGAAATCGATGAACGACTTGTAGTTGAGGTTCGACAGCAGCAACTCGCCCATCGCTCGCATGACGAAGAACAGCATGAAGCCGATGATCATGTAGACGAAGATGATCGACGGGCCGGCCAGGCTGATGGTCTTGCCCGAGCCCATGAACAGGCCGGTGCCGATCGCGCCGCCGATGGCGATCAACTGGATGTGGCGGTTGGTCAGGTTGCGTTGCAGATGCTGGTCATCTGGCGCAGTGGGTGACGATTGGGTCATTAGGCTGCATTCCCTTGAGAGTCAGTCTTCTTGTGTGAAATAGCCGGGTAGGCTAACACGGGCGTGCCAGATAGGGGCGCGACAGATCGACTCGACTTTTGGGTAGCAGGGTTTCGCCTGTGCCGGCCTCTTCGTGCCGAACCGCCGCGAAGAGGCCGGCACAGGCTGAAACTCAGGCGCTGGCCAGCACCCGACGCCGCCTTACCACCAGGCTATCCACCACCCACATCACCAGCATCGACACCCCCACCAGCGGGAACATCACCCCGAGCACCAGCATCACGCCCACGGCGGTCTTCCAGCGTGGCAGGTCATGGCGCAGCGGTGGCACGCCCAGCCCACCCTCTGGCCTGCGCTTCCACCACATCACCAGCCCGCTCACCGACCCCAGCAGGATCATCAGGCACACCAGCAGGATGATGATCTGGTTCAACGGCCCGAACATCCGACCTTCGTGCAGCATCACCCCCAGTTCGGTGGCTCGCGCCACTGGGTTGTAGTCCGCCCAGCGCACGTCCGCCAGCACCTCGCCGGTGTACTGGTCGACATGCAGGGTGGCGTCGTTGCGCGGGTCGTCGGCGAACACCGAGAGGGTGAACACGCCGTCGGCGGTGGTCGGCAAGGTGATGCTGTAGCCCGGCTCGACCTGGCGTGCAGTGGCGATGTCCTCGACCTGCTGCAAGCTGACCTGCGGCGCGGCAGGCATGTCGGACATCATGTGGTGCCCGGCATGTTCGGCATGCGCGCCAGACTGTGGCATCGGCGTGTTTTCCATCGCCCATGGCACGGTCTGGCGATGCGCGCTGTTCAGCTCGCGCGCTTGTTGGTCCGACTTGGGCACGTCGTTCCACATGGCCGCCGGGAACGTGTTCCACACATCGGCATACTGCTTGCCCCACATTCCCGTCCAGGTCATGCCGCTGACCAGCATCAGCAACAGCAGCGCCGAGCCCCAGAACCCTGTCACCGCATGCAGGTCGCGCCACAGCACACGGCCCTTGGCACCGAGGCGCGGCCAAAGCACGCCCTTGCCGCCCCGTCCGCGCGGCCACCACAGGTACAGCCCGGACACCACCAGCACGATGCCCCAGCCTGCCGCCAGCTCCACCAGCCGGTCGCCGACCGTGCCGACCATCAGCTCGCCATGCAGCGCCCGGGCAATCGCCTGCAGGTTTTGCTTGCCATCCTGCTCGCCGAGGACCTTGCCGCTGTATGGGTCGACGAACACGTTCAGCTCGCGGCCGCCGTCATGCACCACGAACTGCGCGCTGCGCTCGGCGTCGAGCGGCGGCAGGTATTGGCCGACATGGCCCTTCGGGTAAGCCTTGGCGACTTCGGCCAGCAAGGCATCGGCGGTCTGTCGATGGTGACCGGCCTCGACCACCATCAGGTCGCGATACATCCACGGATCGAGCTGTGGCTTGAACAGGTAGATGATCCCGGTGAGCGCCAGCAGGATCATGAAAGGGGCGACGAACAGCCCGGCATAGAAATGCCAGCGCCAGGCCAGGTTGTAGAAGGAAACACGTGTTCCGCTCATGGGAACCTCCTGTTTGACCAGCTGAGGGCGCGCCCGTGGACGCGCCCGTTGTTGTTGTCAGAAGCTCAAATCGACCTTGGTCCAGAAGGTCCGGCCTGGCTCGTTCACCGGCTGTGGATCTATGGCCGGGTAGCCGAACCCGGCGTTCCCGGCCAGGTTCAGGTGCTCGGCGTAGGTCTTGTCGAACAGGTTGTCGACCCCTGCGCTGAGCTTGAGGTTGTGGTTCACCTTGTAGGTGCCGTTGAGCGAGAACACGCCGAAGCCGGCGCTCTTGTCGTAGTCCTTGCCGACCACGTTGCCCTGGCTTTCGGCGATGCGGTTCTGCGCCGCCACCAGCCGCCAGAGCGCGCCGGCACTCCAGCTATCGCGGCTGTAGGTCAGGCCCAGGCGGCTCTCCAGTGGCGGCATCTGCGGCAGCGCCTTACCGTCGCTGCTGTTCTTGCCCCAGGCGTAGGCCAGGGTGGCATCGGCCTTCCACTGTTCGGTCAGCTTGTAGGCCGCGCCCAGCTCACCGCCCATGATGCGTGCGTCGATGTTCTGCGCCTGGGAGGTGCTCATGCCCATCATCGCGCTGCGATAGTCGAACAGGATGTAGTCGCGGATCTGCCCGAGATAACCCGATGCCCAGGCTTCCAGGCGCGCGTCGCGGTACTGGATGCCGAAATCGAGCTGGGTGGTCTTCTCCGGCTTGATGCTGTCGAAGGCGTTGACCGAGCCGCTAGGCCCCTGGTCCGGGGAGAACAGCTCCCAGTAGTCGGGGAAGCGCTGGGCATGGCCGAGGCCGATGTAAGCAGTGGCAGGCAGTGCCGTCAGGTCATGCTCGTAGCGCACGAAACCGCTGGGCAGGGTGTCGGCGCGGGTATTGCCTGCGGTCGCGCTGTCGTCGCGAAAATCCCGCGCCGAGGCGCGGTCCAGGCGCAGACCGGTGATCACGCGGTCCTCGCCCGTGGCGTACCAGGTCAGTTCACCGAACGCACCGTAGTTGTGGAAATCGGCGTCCTTGGTCCAAGGCAGGTTCTTGTAGGTGTCGACGCCCATTGCGCTGCGCGCGCGGTGCTCGTTGGTCTGCGCGTCGAGGCCGCTGATCAGTTGCACGTCGGCCCAGCGCCAGGTGGCCTTGATCCGCGCGCCCAAGGTGCGGCGGTCGACGGCAGCGGCCATGGGGCCGGCCATCATGCCGGTGCCCGATGGCGTGCGCAGGCTGTAGTTGTCCATCACATGGTCGGCGTAGTTGTAGTAGACCTGTGCCTCGACCTTGTCGAGCACCTCGCCGAGGTTGGACTTCTCGAATCGCAAGCCCAGGCTTTCGCGCTTGAACTGCGCGCCATCCATGCCACGCCCGGCATAGCGTGCCTCGCCATCGCCCTTGCCCGCGGTGAGCTCGAGCAGGGTGTCGGCGTCGGGCGTCCAGCCCAGGGTGATGTCGCCGTTCCATTTGTCCCAGCGCGACGGCACGGTGTCACCGTTGCCATCGTGGTAGTCGTCCGAACGCGACTGGTTGCCGACGAAGCGCGCGTAGCCCTGGCTGTTGCCCGCTGCGGCGTCGAGCACCTTGTCGAAGCGGCCGTTGGAACCGGCCAGGAGGCTTGCGTTGACGCGGCTGCCGAGGGTGCCGAACTTCTCCGGTTCACGCTCGAAGAGGATGGTGCCAGCCGAGCCGCCGGGGCCCCAGATCACGCTTTGCGGGCCCTTGATCACGGTGAGGCGGTCGTAGGTTTCCGGCGAGATGTACGAGGTCGGGGCGTCCATGCGGTTGGGGCAGGCGCCGAGCATCACGCCGCCGTTGGTGAGGATGTTCAAGCGTGAGCCGAACATGCCGCGCAGTACCGGGTCGCCATTGGTGCCGCCGGCGCGGATGGCCGAGAAGCCGGGGATGGTTTTCAGGTAGTCGGCACCATCGCTGGCCGGTACTGGCTGGCGAGGGTCCTTGGGGTTGGTGACCACGGTCAGCGGCGAGCTCGGCGCCAGGGCGGTGATCACCGTCGGGCTCAGCTCGGCGTCATGGCCCTCATGGCCAGGGTCGGCGGCCAGGGCCATGGGCGCGAGCAGCGAGCCGCACAGTGCGGCGAATGTCCCTCGCAGGAAGGGAGCTGAAACAGGGGTGCAGCCGGACATAGTGATTCCAGTCGATCAGTCATGAGTGGGCGCGAAGCCTCTTGGCTCCGTGCGATACCGGGGGTGTCAGACGCTGATCGAAAGGGGCGGCGCGCGGCTGCGCGCACCAGGGAATACAGCCTGCCGGGCGTGGCCCTGGCGTGTGGGCGCGGCAGTGAGGGTAATGGGAGCGGCGCTGGCGACGCTGAGCGGGCTGAGGGTTTGCGGCAGCGCGGGGCAATTGAACAACAGGCTGCAGTAGCCGCATTTTTCCCACATCACATGCAGCTGGCCATCGTTGCCGTGGCCGTGATGGGAGTCGCTGCCGTGGGCGTGGGCCGCAGGCATGGACATCGACATGTCCATCGGCATGCTCATGCCGGCGTGGTGGTCCATCGGCATCGACTGGGAAATCAGTGGGCCGATGAAGATCATCCACATGGCGAACAGGCTCAGCCAGCCGCCACCGACGCGCCTGCGTTCAGGGCGGGAGGTAGGGCTGTGGCTGTTGCGCGGCAGGCTCATGCTGGCGAGCACCTGTCAGCTAGCGGTCAGTGCGCGTGTTCGTGAGCCTGCGGCTGGTCCGCCGGCGCCTGCTTCTGCACGGCCACCTCGACGGTGATGTCACCGGCCTTTTCGAAGTGCAGGGTCAGCGGGAAGCGCTTGCCATCGCCGAGCAGGCTGCGGTCCTTGGGCTGCATGAGCATCACGTGGTAGGCGCTGGGGGCGAAGGTCAGGTCCTTGCCGGCAGGCACCACCACGCTTTGCACCTGCTGCATCTGCATGGCGCCGCTGGCGCTCATGGTGTGCTCGTGCAACTGCGCATCGTCACTGATCGGGCTGTCGACGCCCAACAGACGGTCATCGGCCTTGCCATTGTTGTGCACGATGAAATAGGCGGCGACATTGGGCGCATTGGGCGGTAGTTGCAGCGACCACGGGTGGGCGATGTGCAGGTCGCCCACGGTGTATTCATGTGCGTTGGCGTAGGCGCCGGGCAGCAGCAGGGCAGCCAGTACGAGAGCTTGCTTGAGCATGGTGAGTCTCCGATCTGTTCAGGTTCAGGCAGACAGCGTGATGAACTCAGACCAGTGGAGAGGCACGGGGATTGAGCGCAGGCCATAGCTGGCGCGGCGTCGGTTGGTAGCTGGCGGCTGGTGGCGCATGCCCGGCCAGCAGCGTGGGCGGGTTGTGCAGCTGTGGCGGGTAGCCCGGCAGGGCCAGCAGCGGCGCGCCAGCGGAACAGCACCAGCAATGCTGCATGCTGGAGTGGTCGTCGTTTTGCGTGCCGAGGTCGATCTTGGCCAGGGCCTGGACATCGACTTTGGCCTTGCCGGCCATGCTGGAACAGAAAGCCCCCCACAGCAGCTGCTCCGCCGGGCCCTTGGGCGCGGCAGAAGACAGCGGCATGGCCAGCAGGTTGAACAGCACTGCAAGGCAGGCTATCCAGGCAATGTGCCGACGTGGGGGCATGGAGAGATCCGGTCAGGAATCGTGGGCGGTATTGTAAGGCGGAGTATAGGTAAAAATGTGCGGGTGCGGTGAAGTGACGCAGGTGGGCAGGTGAAGCGGTGTCGCCTGCCTCGCGGGCAAGTCGCCGCTGCGACTTGCCCGCGAAAGGACGTGAATCAAGTTCAGAGCTTGTTGCGGCCCAGCAACCCGCGCACGGTTTCCTGCAGGTCGGCCGGCAGCACCACCACCTTGGCGTTGTCGCTGCCCGCCAGGTTCTCCATGGCGCCGATGTAACGCTCGCCCAGCAGGTACATGGCCGGCACCGTCTCGCTGCCCACGGCTTCCTTGACCAGCGAGATCGCCCGCGCCGAGGCTTCGGCGAGGTTGATCTGCGCCTCGGCATCGAGCTTGGCCGATTGCAGCCGCGCCTCGGCCTCGAGGATGGCCGCCTGTTTGTTGCCCTCGGCGCGGGTCACGTCGGCTTTACGCTCACGCTCGGCGGCGGCCTGGCGCTCCATGGCCGCCTGCATGTTCTGCGATGGCTTGATGTCCTGGATCTCCACCGAGCGCACGGTCACGCCCCAGTCCTCGGTCTGCTCGGACATCGCCTCGCGCAGGCGTGCCTTGATCTGCTCGCGGCTCGACAGCGCTTCGTCGAGGTCCATGGCACCGACGATGGCGCGCAGCGAGGTCATGGTCAGGCTGGTGACGGCGAACGAGAAGTTCTGCACGCCATAGGACGCCTTCTGTGGGTCGATGACCTTGGCGAAGCACAGGGCGTTGGCGACGATCACCGCGTTGTCGCGGGTGATGATTTCCTGCTCCTGCACATCGAGGATGATGTCCTTGGTCGGCAGACGGTAGGCGACCACGTCCATGTACGGGATGAGGATGTTCAGGCCGGGCTTGAGGGTGCTGTGGTAGCGGCCCAGGCGCTCGACGATCCACTCTTCGCCCTGGGGCACGATGCGCACCCCCTTGAACACGGTGATCAGGACGAACAGGGCGAGGGCGCCGACGATGATGAGGCTGGTCATGTTGCTGAGTTCCTTTTAGTGCAGGTGCTCGCGCCAAGCTCAGGCGCGCACGACCCGGGCGGTGTTGCCTTCGATGGCGACGAGGCGCACGCGCTCGCCGGCGGGGATGTCGCTGTCGGCGACGCAGGTCCATTCCTCGTTGCCGAGGATCGGCTTCTGGAAGCGCACGCGGCCTTTCTGGAATTGTGAAACGCTGGCGGTCAGCAGGCCGACCTCACCGATGACGCTGTCGGCGGTCCAGCGCACGTCCGGCTTCTTGCGCCGGAAAAGCTTGAACCACAGGGCGGTGGTCAACGAGGAGAACAGCACCCACAGCAGCACCTGCATGTCCAGTTGCAAGCTGGGCGCGGCGAGGGCGATGAACGAGACCAGCACGGCACCGATGCCGAACCAGAGGATGAAGAACGTGGGCAGGACCAGTTCGAGCAGGATCAGGCCAAGGCCGAAGACCAGCCAGATCCACCATTGCATTTCCATAAGCGCGACGCCTTCCGGGGGGAGGCATGAGTCTAAAACGCTCCCTGTCTGCATGGCCATCCGGATCTGTCACGGGCGAGTTGTGGATAAAGGCAATATCGTTGTGGGAAAAGGCACGCCAAGCGTCAGGGCCTGATAGCCGCAAGCAACGACTCCGCTCGCTCAAAACAACGATCTACTGTCGGCAGCACCGGACGCTTGAGAATCAACACCGGCACCCCTCGCTCACGCGCCACCTCGAGCTTCGGCTCGGTCGCCACGCTGCCGCTGTTCTTGCTCACCAGCACATCGATAGCGCGGCGCTCGAACAACGCCCGTTCGTCTTCGATGTGAAAGGGCCCACGTGCGCCGATCACCTCGCAGCGCTCATTGCCCGCGCAGGCCTCCAGCGCCCGCAAGGTCCAGAACTGCCCCAGCGGAATTTCCTCAAGATGTTGCAACGGCTCGCGGCCCAGGGTGAACAGCGGCCTCTTGAACGGCTCGAGCGCTGCGATCAGGTCCGCCCAGCCTTGCACCTCGCGCCAGTCGTCGCCCGCCTGCGCCTGCCAGGCTGGGCGGCGCAGGGCCCAGCAGGGAATGTCGACGGCACTGGCGGCATCGGCGGCGTTGCGGCTGATCTGCGCCGCATAGGGGTGGGTGGCGTCGATCAGTAGGCTGATGCCCGCCTCGCGCAGGTACCTGGCAAGGCCTTCGGCGCCGCCATAGCCGCCGACACGCACCTGGCAGGCCAGGTCCTGTGGCACGCGGCCGATGCCGGCCAGGCTGTAGACGTGCTCGGGGCCCAGTTGACGGGCGATGGCCAGGGCCTCGGTAACGCCGCCGAGCAACAGGATGCGCCGGCTCATTTTATGCCCGCCTTGCCGACGATGCCGCCCTGGCGGTCGATGGCGAACACCTCGACCTGGACCTGCGCTGGCACCACGCTGCGGGCGAATGCCAGCGCATGGGCACATACCGCATCGCCCAGGGCGATGCCTGCCGCATGGGCGAGCGCCAGGGCTTGCTGGCTGGTGTTGGCGGTAACGATCGCCGCCTGCAGGTTGGCATCGGCGCCGATGTCGGCGGCCCATCCGGCGAGTTGTGGCAGGTCGATGCTGGAGTGGCGGCTGTGCAGGTCCATGTGCCCGGCGGCGAGCTTGCTGATCTTGCCGAAACCACCGCACAGGCTCAGCCGCGCCACCGGTACCTTGCGCAGGTGCTTGAGCACCGCGCCGACGAAGTCGCCCATCTCGATCAGGGCGATTTCCGGCAAGCCATAGACCCGGCGCATGCAGTCCTCGCTGGCGTTGCCGGTGCAGGCGGCAATGTGCGTGTAGCCGTTGGTATGGGCCACATCGATGCCCTGGTGAATCGACGCGATGTACGCCGAGCAGGAGAACGGCCGGACGATGCCGCTGGTGCCGAGGATCGACAAGCCGCCGAGAATGCCCAGGCGCGGGTTCATGGTCTTCAGCGCCAAGCGGTCGCCGTCCTGCACGTTGACCGTCACCTCGAAGCCGCCCGGGTAGCTGCAGGCGTCTGCCAGTTGCTGCAAGTGCTCACCCATCATCCGCCGAGGTATTGGGTTGATCGCCGGTTCGCCGACCCCGAGCACCAGCCCGGGGCGGGTGACGGTGCCGACGCCAATGCCCGCGACGAAGCGGACACCGGGCGTGTCCAGCAGGCGTACCTGGCTGTAGAGCAGGGCGCCGTGGGTGACGTCCGGATCATCGCCGGCATCCTTGAGCGTGCCTGCCTCGGCGCGTTCGCCGTCGCGGCGGCAGAACTCCAGGCGCATCTGCACCACCTTGCCCTTGGGCAGGGTGATGCTCACTGCATCGCTGCCCTGGCCGGTCAGCAGCAGGCGTGCCGCAGCCAGGCTGGTGGCGGTGGCGCAGCTGCCGGTGGTCAGGCCACTGCGCAGGGGCGCCGGCTGTTCCTGGGTTTCGTCACGCATCGGCAGGCTTCACCACGTCGAGCAAGGTGATCGGCAGGGCCTGGCGCCAAGTGTCGAAGGCACCCAACGGCTGGGTCTGGGCGACGTGGATGCGGGTCAGGTCGCCGCCGTGACGCTCACGGAAATGCGCCAGGGCCAGTTCGCTCTGCAAGGTCACCGCGTTGGCCACCAGGCGCCCGCCGGGGCGCAGGCGCTCCCAGCACAGCGCCAGCACGCCGTCGCGGGTGACACCGCCGCCGATGAAGATCGCATCGGGCCGTTCGAGCCCGGCCAGGGCTTCGGGCGCCTTGCCGCGTACCAGCTGCAGGCCGGGCACGCCCAGCGCGTCGCGGTTGTACTCGATGAAGCCCTGGCGGCCTGCGTCGGCCTCGATCGCCAGCGCGCGGCAGGCTGGGTGGGCGCGCATCCACTCGATGCCGATGGAGCCGCAGCCGGCGCCCACGTCCCACAGCAGTTCGCCAGGCTGGGGCGCCAGGCGGGCCAGGGTGATCGCGCGCACGTCGCGCTTGGTCAGTTGGCCGTCATGGCGGAAGGCGTCATCGGCCAAACCCGCGACCCGGCCCAGGCGAGGCGCGGTGGCGCTGGCCTGGCACTCGATGGCGACCAGGTTGAGCGCGGCGACCTGCGTGTGTGGCCAGTCTTCGGCGCTACCGCACAGGTGTCGCTCGGCAGTTGCGCCGAGGTGTTCGAGTACGTGCAGGCGGCTGGGGCCGAAGCCGCGTTCGCGCAACAGCGCGGCGATGGCGGCCGGGCTGTCGCCATCGTTGCTCAGCACCAGCAGGCGCATGCCGCTGTGCAGGTGGGCATTGAGCGCCACCAGTGGCCGGGCCACCAGCGAGACCACCTGCAGGTCCTGCAGCGGCCAGCCCAGGCGGGCGGCGGCGAGGGCACAGGAGGAGGGCATCGACAGCACCTGCATCTCCTCGGCTGCGACCTGGCGCGCCAGGCTGGCGCCGACGCCGTAGAACATCGGGTCGCCGCTGGCCAGCACGCACACGGGTTCACCGCGTAGCGCCAGCACCGGGGCGAGGGTGAAGGGGGTGGGCCATTGCTCGCGTGCGGCAGTCACGCAGCGAGGCAGCAGGGCCAGCTGGCGTGGGCTGCCGATGATCCGCGAGGCGCCCAGCAGGGCCCGCCGGGCTTGCTTGCCCAGGCCGCTGAAGCCGTCTTCGCCGATGCCTACTACTGTCAGCCAGGGTGCCATGTGTTCCTTTATCCGTCATGTGAACCGCGTCGCGTCCTTCGCGGGTAAACCCGCTCCTACAGGGGGGCTGTAGGAGCGGGTTTACCCGCGAAGAGGGCGCCACGGTCCGGAATTTTTCGCGCGATCGCGACGATGCTCGACCACCGGCTTTTCATGCCGCAGGCCAAAGCAGGCATAATACCGCGCCTTCTACACTCAAGCGCATTTTCAGCGATTGCCGGACACCCCCTTGAAGCAGGTTCATACTCCCAGCGTTTCGCCCCGTCCCTCGGCTTGCCCGGGGTTGTGGCGCATCGTCGCCGCGCGCGACGGCGGGATCTGCCGCATCAAGCTGCCGGGTGGCCTGCTTCTGGCCGACCAGGCCGATGCGCTGGCGAGCGCGGCCGAGCGCTTCGCCAGTGGCGTGATCGAAGCGACCAACCGCGGCAACCTGCAGATTCGCGGTATTGGCGCCGAACACGCCGGGCTGGTCGACAGCCTGCTGGCCGCGGGCCTCGGCCCGCGCGAGGCGGCCGGCGACGATGTGCGCAACCTGATGCTCAGCCCATTGGCCGGGCTCGACCCGGCGGCGTTGCTGGATGTGCGGCCTCTGGCCGGGCAGATCCTCGATCTGCTGCAGGGCACGCCACGTTTCCATGAACTGTCGGCCAAGTTCGCCATCCAGCTCGATGGCGGCGAAGGCCTGGCGATGCTCGAGCACCCCCACGATCTGTGGTTGTCGGTCATGCGCCTGGAACAGCAGGACTGGCTGGCCTTCGGCCTGGCCGGCTGCCCCACCGAGCCGCCGCTCGGCGCGGTGCCGATGGCCCAGGGCCTGGCCCTGGTGCAGGCGGTACTGGGGCGCTTTCTCGACCTGGCGAGCCCCGAGCAGTCGCGTATGCGCCAGCTCCTGCAGCAGCTTGCGCCGGCCGCCTTCATCGAGGGCCTGGACATCCGCCGCGACGCCGCCGTGCTCGGCTGGCGACGCGCCAGCGCCAGCGCCGCCTGGCTGGGCACCCTGGCGCAGCGCCAGGGCATGGCCCTGGGCATTGCCCCGCCGCTTGGCCGGTTGACCCCTGGCATGCTCCGCGGCACTGCCGGCATCGCCCGGCAGTGGGGCGATGGCAGTTTGCGGGTGAGCCCGTGGCAGAGCCTGGTGCTGCCCAATCTCGACCCCGCCCACCGCGAACAGGCGCAAACCGCGCTCGCCGGGCTCGGCCTGCTTTGCCACGCCGACGATCCCCTGTCGCGCATCGTCGCCTGCACCGGCAGCCATGGCTGCGCCAAGGCGGCGGCCGCGACCAAGAGCGATGCCGTGACCCTGGCCCGCCTGCTGGGCCCTGGCGCGCCTGGCAGCGTGCACCTGTCCGGCTGCGCGCGATCCTGCGCCGTGGCCCATGTCGCCCCGGCCACCCTGCTGGCCCGATCGCCCGGGCGCTACGACCTTTACTTGCGTGACGCGCACCTGCCGGGCCTGGGTGCCCTGCGCGGCACCGACCTCACCTTGAACGACGCAGGCGCCATGCTCGACCTGCCGACGGAGCACCTTGATGATTGACTACATCCGCGATGGTCAGGAGATCTATCGCAATTCCTTCCGGATCATCCGTGAGGAGGCCCGGCTCGAACGGATCCCCGCAGACCTCGAAAAACTCGCCGTGCGGGTGATCCATGCCTGCGGCATGGTCGAGGCGGTCGATGGCTTGCAGTTCTCCGAAGGTGCTGGCCGCGCAGGGCGCGAGGCCCTGGCCAAGGGCGCGCCGATCCTCTGCGACGCGCACATGGTCGCCGAAGGCATCACCCGCGCGCGCCTGCCGGCGGACAACCCGGTGATCTGCACCCTGCGCGACCCGAGCGTGCCGGGCATGGCCAAGGAAGCGGGCAACACCCGTTCGGCACTGGCCCTGGAGCTCTGGCGCCCGCACCTGGAAGGCAGCGTGGTGGTGATCGGCAACGCGCCGACCGCGCTGTTCTACCTGCTGGAAATGCTCGATGCCGGAGCGCCGAAGCCTGCGCTGATCCTTGGCTTCCCGGTGGGCTTCGTCGGCGCCGCCGAATCCAAGGCGATGCTCGCCGCCGACAGCCGCGGCGTGCCGTTCGTGATCATGCAGGGCCGCCTGGGCGGCAGCGCGATGGCCGCTGCCGCGGTCAACGCCCTGGCCACGGAGGTGGAGTGATGGCGCCACGTGGACGACTGCTGGGCCTGGGCGTGGGCCCTGGCGACCCGGAACTGATCACGGTCAAGGCACTGCGCTTGCTGCGTGAGGCGCCAGTGGTGGCGTACTTCGTGGCCAAGGGCAAGCGCGGCAATGCCTTCGGCATCATCGAGGCGCACCTGCAGGCCGAACAGATCTTGCTGCCGCTGGTTTATCCGGTGACGACCGAAGTACTGCCGGCGCCGCTGTCCTACGAACAGGTGATCAGCGATTTCTACGATGAAGCCGCCGTGCAGGTGGCCGAGCACCTGGATGCCGGGCGCGACGTCGCGGTGATCTGCGAAGGCGATCCGTTCTTCTACGGCTCGTACATGTACCTGCACGACCGCCTGGCGCAGCAGCATGAGGCGCAGGTGGTTCCTGGCGTGTGCTCCATGCTCGGTGGCGCCTCGGTGCTGGGCGCGCCGCTGGTGTATCGCAACCAGAGCCTGTCGGTGCTGTCGGGCGTGCTGCCGGCCGAGGAACTCAAGCGCCGCCTGGCCGACGCCGATGCCGCCGTGATCATGAAGCTTGGCCGCAATTTCCCCAAGGTGCGCCAGGTGCTCGCCGAACTGGGGCTGGACGGACGCGCGTTGTATGTCGAGCGAGCGACCATGGCCAACCAGAAGATCGTCGCCCTCGACGCGGTCGACCCACAGTCCTCGCCGTACTTCTCGCTGATCATCGTGCCGGGTGAAAAATGGCAGGGATGAACATGCAGGCTCCAGCCATCGTCATCCTTGGCCAGGGCAGCCTGGAGACCGCGCGGCGCATCCAGCAATGCTATCCAGAGGCGACCATCCATGGCCTGGACGGCCGGGTCGAGGGTGCCGACCAGCTCTACCAGGCCTTTGGCGACACGCTGCGGGCGCTGTACCGGCAGGCCACGCCGATCATCGCCCTGTGCGCAGCCGGGATCGTCATCCGCAGCCTGGCCAGCCTGCTCGACGAGAAGGGGGCCGAGCCGCCGGTGCTGGCCGTGGCCGAGGACGGCAGCGCAGTGGTGCCGCTGCTTGGCGGCCTGGCCGGGGTCAACGTCATGGCCCGGGCCATCGGCGAGACGCTGGGCGTTGCGGCGGCCATCACCACCAGCGGCGAGCTGCGTTTCGGCACGTGCCTGCTGAACCCACCGCAAGGCTACGCGCTGGCCGATCTGGAGCAGGGCAAGCGCTTCGTCTCGGACTTGTTGGCCGGTGAGGCGGTACGTATCGAAGGCGACGCGCCTTGGTTGCAGCAAGCCAGCCTGCCGGCCAGCGCAGCGGCGCGGCGCACCATCCATGTGGGGTGCGAGGCTCGCCCGGCCCGCCATGACGAGTTGCTGATCCATTCCCGTGCGGTGCTGGTGGCGGTCGAGTCGGGCACACCGGGGCTGGCGGACAGCGTGCGCGAGGCCCTGCGCGAAGCAGGCCTCGCCCAGGCCTCGCTGGCCTGCCTGCTGGCCGCCGAGCAGGCCATGGCCGACGCCGAGCTGCATGCCGCGGCGCGGTCGCTGGGCGTCGCGCTACGCTTTGCGCCGCTTGGCAACGGGCTGGCCGAGATGGCCGCTGCAGCCCTGCCGCTAGCACGCCTGAGCACGCAGGCAGGCTGCGTGATCGCGGTGGCGCCAGCACCGGTCGAGGTCGAGCGAGTCGGTGAGCGCCGCGGTCGCCTGGCGGTGATCGGGCTCGGCCCCGGCGCGGCAGAGCTGATGGTGCCGGCGGTCAAGGCCGAGCTTGCGCGCGCGCAGGACATCCTCGGCTACGAGACCTATGTGCGCATGGCCGGGCCGTTCCGTGACGACCAGGTTCAGCATTGCACCGACAACCGCGAAGAGATGCAGCGTGCGCGGCATGCCTTCGAACTGGCTGCCCAAGGGCGCTCGGTAGTGGTCGTGTCGTCGGGCGATCCGGGGGTGTTCGCCATGGCTGCGGCGGTTCTGGAAGCCTTGCATGGCTCCAGCGACCCGGCCTGGCAGCGCGTCGACCTGGAAATCCTCCCAGGGGTTTCCGCGTCGCTGGCCACTGCGGCGCAGGCTGGAGCGCCCCTGGGGCACGACTTCTGTGTGATGTCGCTGTCGGACAACCTCAAGCCATGGGCGACCATCGAACAGCGCCTCGACCTGGCTGCCCAGGCCGACCTGGTGCTGGCGTTCTACAACCCGATCTCGCGTTCTCGCCCCTGGCAACTGGGTGTGGCGCTCGACATCGTGCGCCGTCATCGTGATGGACAGACGCCTGTAGTCCTTGGCCGAGACATCGGTCGGCCAGGGCAGACGCTGAGGGTCGTCTCCTTGGCCGAACTGCAGCCGGAAATGGTCGACATGCGCACCATGGTGCTGGTCGGTTCATCCACCACGTGCACGTTCGCCCGCGCTGACGGCGGGCGCTGGGTGTACACGCCACGCTGGTACCCAACGGCACCCTGAGCCTGGCGGGAAAGCTTTCCGGACAGGTTCGCCGCTGCGTTTCGGTTAGGGTGAAGCAGCCTCGATGATCGGCATCGAGGCCTACCCGAGGATGACGCAGCATGACTGAGAATATCTCCAGCAACCGCAACAGTGCCGCAGTAATCGAACAATCGTTGATGGCCTTTGGCGCCGGCATCGAGGTCGGAGTCCGTGCCGACATCAAGCACGCTTTTCACTTCGCCACGTTGGCGGCGAGCAAGCAATATCCCGATCAGGGCCAGACCGAACAATGGTTCAAGCTGTTTCTCCAGGTGATGCAGGATTGCGGCTGGGTGACGTTGAGCCGTTCGTACGAGCGCGAAAGCAGCGCTTCGCAATCCTTGAAGTTGGGTGCGGTCGCCTACAAGTCGATCAAGGTGATCGGCCAGGCGGTGTTCAGCAACCCCATCTCCGATGCGCTGGCTGAGTTGGCGGCCAAGGCCCTCGAAGCGCTGGGCGAAGTCACCGAGGCCCAGGACATCCTCAAGCGCAACATGCGCGAGCGGCAGATCAGCACCGTTGGTCTGGGGGCCTGCGTGCAGAACGCCAGCGGGGAAGTGTTGCTGGTGATCAGTGCGGTGGACGCCAAGCCGCTCGACGATCACGAGCTCGATACCGTGGCCTTCGAATGGAAAAGCACGGCCGCGCAAATGTACACCGGTTCGGCGGTGTTGGTGTTCCACCGTGAGGTGTTCGACACGCTCCGAGAAACCATCGCCGAACGCGTGGGTGAACGCGCCCGTCGCAATGTCCTCGATTATGAGATCTGAGCCTATGAACATGCCGGAAACGAACGTGGTCGGTGCCAGCCTGCTTTCATTGCTTCCAGGTATCGATGCGGCGGCGCGCGAGGCGATCCAGTTGGCGGTACTGATGGCGCAGCGGGTGGCCGAGAGCGATCATCGCGAGGGCTTGGTGCAGGACTGGTTCAGCCATTATCGGCGCCAGTTGCAGTTCTATGGTTGGGATGCGCTGACGGCCGAACAGCGCTACCGGCCAGACCCGCAGCGCAGGGGGGCGGTGGAGCGGAGCTTGCACATCGTCCAGCAAGTGGCGGGGGAGCGGCACGCGCGCAGCTTGCAAGCTTCATTGCAGGCATTGGCGGAGAATGGCTCGGCCTTGTGGCAGATGCAACAACGCAGCCGGCAGATGAACCTGTTCCAGCTATTGCCCTGTGCACCCAGGGAGGACGGTAACCTGGACATCGTGCTGTACCACGAGGTGGGCGAACTGGCGCTGTTCGGTTTCGATTTCCCGGTGCGCATCGATGAGGCGAGTCGGGTGCGGGCGGAACTGGTGCGCTTCAACCCCCGTCTGTTCCAGCGCACTCACGCTGACAAGGTCAGGCAGGCGTTAGGGCGAATCCTGCATGAGGAAATCATCGCGCTACCGATCTAGACCAGATAACCCTTGATCCCGGTGAAGATGATCTGCGCGGCCAGGGCGCAGACGAACAAGCCCATCAGCCGGCTGACGATCTGCAGGCCCTGCTCGCCGAGGATGCGTTCGATCCGGTGGGACAGGTACAGCACCAGGCCCACGGTGAAGCTGGCCAGCACGATACTGACGATGGCCAGCAGTTTCTCGTCCCAATGTGGCTGGCCCACGCCCATCACCAGCAGGGCACCGATGGTGCCGGGGCCGACGGTGAGCGGGATAGTCAGCGGCACGATGGTCACGTCCTGCTGCACGTTGTCGGCCTGTACCGCCGGCTTGCCCTGGGCCATGCCCAAGGCCGAGATGAACAGCACGCTGCCGGCACCGATACGGAAGGCATCCGCAGTGATGCCGAATACGCCGAAGATGACCCGGCCGAACAGGTACAGCAGCACGCTGGCCACCAGTACGGCGATGGACACGCGCCAGGCCAGTTGCTTGCGCTCCTTGCTGGAGTGACCTCGGGTCAGGCTGATGAAGCACGACAGCACGAAGAACGGGCTGTAGAGCACGAGCATCTTCAGGTAGACGCTGGACAGGTCATGGAGCATTGGGTGTGGCCCCTGGCAGGAAGTTTCAGGGAAGTGTATCAGCCTCAAGGGCCTCTTCGCGGCGGTTCGCCGCTGCGACTTGCCCGCGAAGCAGGCGCTGCGGTTCAGGAGGTATGCGCGGGGTCAGCCTTGGCCTCGCGCTTGTTCGCCCAGAACTGCACCAGCTCGCGCAACTGCGACAGCTCCACCGGCTTGGCCATGTGCCCGTCCATGCCGGCGATGCGCGCGCGCTCCTTGTGTTCGGTGAGGATGTGCGCGGTCAAGGCGACTACCGGCGTACGCTGGCGCTGGTTGGCGGCTTCCCAGGTGCGCAGTTGCTCGGTGGCCGAGAAACCATCGAGGATTGGCATCTCGCAATCCATCAGCACCAGGTCGTAGCGCCGCGCCTTCATGGCCTGCAGGGCCTCCTCGCCGTTGCTGGCGGTGTCCGGCTCGAGGTTGAGCTTGCCCAGCATGCCGCGGATGACTTTGGTCGAGATGCTGTTGTCCTCGGCGACCAGCACGCGGAAGTCGCTGGGCAGGTCCGCCGTAACGTGGGTGCCGGGCAGCGCTGGCGGCGGGAGCTGGTCGCGGCCGCGCTGGGCCAGTTCCTCGGCCAGGGTGGTCTTGAGGGTATAGCCCGCCACGGGTTTGGCCAGGATCCGCTTGACCCCGGCATTGCGGGCGATGATCTTGCTCGGTGCGTTGCTGATGCCGGTGAGCATGACCACCAGGATGTCGTGGTTCAGGCTCGGGTCTTCCTTGATCTTCGCCGCCAGTTGCATGCCGGTCATGCCGGGCATGTTCTGGTCCAGCAGCACCACGTCGAAGTAGTCGCGCAGGTGCGCCTTGGTCCGCAGCAGGGCCAGCGCTTCCTTGCCCGAAGGCACGGCGCTGACGTTCATGCCCCAGGCGCTGCATTGCTGCACCAGTACCTTGCGGCAGGTGTCGTTGTCGTCCACCACCAGTACCCGGGCATCGCGCAGCGGCACGTCGAGGTCGGTGGCGGGCTGTTCCAGGCGTGACGGGTCGAGCGGCAAGGTCAGCCACAGGGTGTTGCCCATGCTGGTGCTGCTCTTGATGCCGAACTCGCCTTGCATCAGGCCGATCAGCTGCTTGGCGATGACCAGGCCAAGGTGGCCGCCGAGCTTGTTGCTGGAGAGGAACTGGTGGCTGTGCAGCTCGGCTTGCAGCAGCGCTTCGCGCTCGGCCACCGGCAACGGCGCGCCGCTGTCCTGCACGGCGATACGCAGGCGTGGGGTTTCGCTGCGCTGGTCGAGGGCCACCACCAGCAGGATCTCGCCCTGGTCGGTATTCTTCAGGGCGTTGTCCAGCAGGCTAGACAACGCCTGGCGCAGGCGTGTCGGGTCGCCGCTGATGACCCGTGGCACCTGGGGCTGGGTGAAGCTGATCAGCTCGATGTTCTGCTGCTCGGCCTTGGCGCGGAAGATATTCAGGCAGTCCTCGATCAGTGCGTTGAGGTCGAACTGCACGTCATCGAGTTCGATCTGCCGCGACTCGAGCTTGGAGATGTCGAGAATCTCGTTGATCAGGGTCAGCAGCTCGTTACCGGCGCTGTGGATGGTCTGCACGTAGTCGCGCTGCTTGACCGACAGGGGGGTGCCGAGCAGCAGTTCGGTCATGCCCAGCACGCCGTTCATCGGCGTGCGGATCTCGTGGCTGATCTTGGCCAGGAACTCGGCCTTGGCGTTGATTTCGGCATCGCTGGCGGCCAGCGCCCGGCTGAGGCTGTAGCGCTCCTCGCTGAGGCGGCGCAGGCGCTCGCTGACCGCAAGGTTGAGCAAGAGCCCGCTGGCCACCGTCAGGCCGAGCAGAATGCACAGCAGCCAGGGCGTGGGGGTGCGGGTCAGCCCCAGCAGCGCCGGCAGCAGTACCAGGCCGCCGAGGTTGAATATCACCATCGCCAGGCTGAACAGCCGTGCCGGCGCATAGCCCCGGAACCAGTGGTAGCTGCTGACCAGCAGCATGGTCACGCTGCCCAGGGCGAGCAGGGCATAGGTCATCAGGTTCAGCGGCAGGGTGTCGACGAACAGCAGGATCAGCCCGCTGACAGCGACCACCAGCATCTCGCCCTGCAGCAGGCGGTTGATCTGCGGCGAGTTGCAGGTCTGGAAGAACTGCTGGGTGAAGTACAGGCCGGCCAGGCCTGCCAACACCAGTGTCAGATAGGCGGCTGGCGTTTGCGCGGCATGCCAGAGGTGCCACCACGGGCCACTCAGGTTGAGCAGGATCAGTCCGCTGAGCAGCATCAGGCCGTGGTACAAGGCGAGGTACAACGAGGCGCCGGAGCGGGTGTAGATGAAGCGGATGAGGTTATGCAGCATCAGCATCACCAGGCCGCCCAGGAGCATGCCCAGCAACAGCTCGCGGCTGTGGTCGGAGGCCGCCTGGGCCGCTGGCTCCAGGCTGATGGCCGGGCGCAGCTGGTGCTCCGAGACCAGGCGCAGATAGACATCCACGGGTTGGCTGCTGTGCGGTAGCGGCAGGATATGGTCGCTGCCCCGCAGGGTGGGGCTGGCATTGCTGGTCTGGCGGCCATGGTGCAGTTGGCGCAGCAGCTTGTCGCCATCGAGGGCGTAGAGGTCGAGGCGGGACAGATCGGGGGCGAACACCCGCAGCAGCTGCTCCTGGTCGCCCGGTTCCAGGCGATAGTGCAACCACAGTGCCTGTTCGGGCAGTGCGGCATCCAGTTCATTGAGTGTCAGGGGACTGAACTGGTTGCGGTAGCGCTCCGAGCGCACGTCGCTGAGTTGCAGGTTGGCCTGTTCGTCGAGCAGAACGGACCAGCCGCCGCCTTGGTCGGCCGAAGCCGGGTGCAGGCAGAGCAGGGTCAGCAAGCTGACGATCAGAGCTATGGCAATCCGAAGCCGACGCAAGACGAGATCCCTTCTAGGCTGATGTGCCGGATACCTACTATGCGCGGGGCCCCAAGGCGAAGGCAAGGCCCCGGCCGGACCCTGTCGACGAGCCGAATGCCGCATCGCCAGGGCGACGCGGCGCTGCGCAGGGGGTTACTGCTGGTGCTCACCGCGCTCTCGGGCGATGGCCCGGTAGCCGATGTCGGTACGGTAGAAGCTGCCGTCCCATTCAACCTGCTCGGCCAGGCGGTAGGCCTGCTGCTGGGCAGCCTCGACCGTTTCGCCCAGGGCGGTGGCGCACAGCACGCGGCCACCGGCGCTGACCACCTGGCCGTCCTTGAGTGCGGTACCGGCATGGAACACCTTGCCTTCGAGCTTGGCGGCAGCGTCCAGGCCGTGGATGGCCGCGCCCTTGGCGTAGTCGCCCGGGTAGCCGCCGGCAGCCAGCACCACGCCCAGGCTCGGACGCGGGTCCCACTGCGCTTCGACCTTGTCCAGGGCCTTGGCGAAGGCGGCTTCGATCAGCAGCACCAGGCTCGATTCCAGGCGCAGCATGACTGGCTGGGTTTCTGGGTCGCCGAAGCGGCAGTTGAACTCGATGACCTTGGGGTTGCCCGCCTTGTCGATCATCAGGCCGGCATACAGGAAGCCGGTGTAGACGTTGCCTTCCTCGGCCATGCCGCGCACGGTCGGCCAGATCACCTGGTCCATCACGCGCTGGTGCACTTGGGCGGTGACCACCGGGGCCGGCGAGTAGGCGCCCATACCGCCGGTGTTCGGGCCGGTGTCCTGGTCGCCGACGCGCTTGTGGTCCTGGCTGGTGGCCATTGGCAGTACGTTGTGGCCGTCGACCATGACGATGAAGCTGGCTTCTTCGCCGTCGAGGAACTCCTCGATCACCACGCGCGAGCCTGCGTCGCCGAAGGCGTTGCCGGCGAGCATGTCACGCACGGCGGCTTCGGCTTCTTCGAGGGTCATGGCGACGATCACGCCCTTGCCGGCGGCCAGGCCGTCGGCCTTGATCACGATCGGTGCGCCTTTTTCGCGCAGGTAGGCCAGTGCCGGCTCGATCTCGGTGAAGTTCTGGTAGTCGGCGGTCGGGATCTTGTGACGTGCCAGGAAGTCCTTGGTGAAGGCCTTGGAACCTTCCAGCTGGGCCGCACCCTTGGTCGGGCCGAAGCAGTCAAGGCCGCGGCTGCGGAACAGGTCGACGACACCGATGACCAGTGGCGCCTCGGGGCCGACGATGGTCAGGTCGACGTTGTGCTCGGCGAAGTCCGCCAGTTGCTCCAGGGCGCATACGTCGATGGCGACGTTCTCGCACTTGGCTTCGGTGGCGGTGCCGGCGTTGCCGGGGGCAACGAAGACCTTCTCGACGCGTGGGTCCTGGGCGACTTTCCAGGCCAGGGCGTGCTCACGGCCGCCGCTGCCGATGATCAAAACTTTCATGTCAAAACCTCTGTGTTGGTGGCGCTCGGCGTCCCCTGTAGGAGCGGGTTTACCCGCGAATGCGGCAGTGTGCCCAGTATCGCATTCGCGGGTGAACCCGCTCCTACAGGGAACGGGATCGACCGACCATCTGAATTAGTGGCGGAAGTGGCGCATACCGGTGAACACCATGGCGATGCCGGCTTCATCAGCGGCGGCAATCACTTCGGCATCACGCATCGAACCACCCGGCTGGATCACGGCGCTGATACCCACTTTAGCCGCATTGTCGATGCCATCACGGAACGGGAAGAACGCGTCCGAGGCCATGACCGCGCCCTGGACCTGCAAGCCAGCGTGCTCGGCCTTGATGGCGGCGATGCGCGCGGAGTTGACGCGGCTCATCTGGCCGGCGCCGACACCGATGGTCTGGCGCTGCTTGGCGTAGACGATGGCGTTGGACTTGACGAACTTGGCCACTTTCCAGGCGAACACCAGGTCGTGGATTTCCTGCTCGGTCGGGGCACGCTTGGTGACGATCTTCAGGTCATCGGCACCGATCATGCCGATATCGCGGCTCTGTACCAGCAGGCCACCGTTGACGCGCTTGAAGTCCCAACCGGCGGCGCGCTCGGCTGGCCATTCGCCGCATTCGAGCAGGCGTACGTTCTGCTTGGCGGCAACGACCTCACGGGCGGCCTGGGAGATTTTCGGGGCAATGATCACTTCGACGAACTGGCGCTCGACGATGGCCTTGGCGGTCTCGCCGTCCAGCTCGCGGTTGAAGGCGATGATGCCGCCGAATGCCGACTCGGTATCGGTGGCATAGGCCAGGTCGTAGGCCTTGCGGATGCCGCCTTCGTCTTCAGGAACCACCGCTACGCCGCATGGATTGGCGTGCTTGACGATGACGCAGGCTGGCTTGACGAAGCTCTTCACGCACTCCAGCGCGGCGTCGGTGTCGGCCACGTTGTTGAACGACAGTTCCTTGCCCTGCAACTGGATGGCAGTGGAAATGCTGGCTTCGCCTTTCTTGGCCTCGACGTAGAAGGCCGCGCTCTGGTGCGGGTTCTCGCCGTAGCGCATTTCCTGGGCCTTGACGAACTGGCTGTTGAAGGTGCGCGGGAACTCGCTGCGCGCTTCGGTGGACAAGGTGTCCTTGGCCTGGTCGATGGTACCCATGTAGTTGGCGATCATGCCGTCGTAGGCGGCGGTGTGCTCGAAGGCCTTGAGCATCAGGTCGAAGCGCTGGGCGTAGGTCAGGCCGCCGGCCTTGAGGCCTTCGAGGACGCTGGCGTAGTCGCTGGCGTTGACCACGATGGCCACGTCCTTGTGGTTCTTGGCCGCCGAACGGACCATGGTCGGGCCGCCGATGTCGATGTTCTCGATGGCGGTCGGCAGGTCACAGCCAGGCTTGGCGATGGTGGCTTCGAACGGGTACAGGTTGACGGCGACCAGGTCGATCGGCTTGATGCCGTGCTCGCTCATGATGGCGTCGTCGACACCGCGACGGCCGAGGATACCGCCGTGGATCTTCGGGTGCAGGGTCTTGACCCGGCCGTCCATCATTTCGGCGAAGCCGGTGTAGTCGGCCACTTCCACCGCGTTCACGCCATTGTCCTTGAGCAGCTTGTAGGTGCCGCCGGTGGACAGGATCTCGACACCGAGCTGCTGCAGCTCACGAGCGAATTCGAGGATACCGGTCTTGTCGGAGACGCTGATCAGGGCGCGGCGGATCGGCAGGCGGGTAGTCTGGTCGGTCATTTCGGATTCCATAACGCGGTGGAGTCAGCAAAAAAGGCGTCTCTTCGCAGAGGCCGCCTTTTCTGATTGGGATTCTGGCTTACAACAAGTCGTATTGCTTGAGCTTCTTGCGCAGGGTGCCACGGTTCAGTCCGAGCATCTCGCTGGCCTTGGTCTGGTTGCCCTTCACGTAGTTCATCACGCTTTCGAGCAGGGGCGCCTCGACTTCGGAGAGCACCAGGTTGTACACGTCAGTGACGGTAGCGCCTTCCAGGTGTGCGAAGTAGTTGTGCAGCGCCTTCTCGACGCTGTCGCGCAGGGTCTGGCCCTCCTCGCTCGGCGTGTTGAGGTGCTGTTTGAGGTTGGCGTTGTCGCTCACGGGCGTTGTTCCACTCACTAATGTCTCGGTCATCATCGTCATGCGGCCACCCCTTGTTCGTCCTCTGTCTCAAGGCTCTGTCGTCGCTCGCTGAAATACGCGCGAACGTTGGCGCACTGCGCTTGTGTATCTTCCAAAGCGTTGAACCGGGAGCGGAACTCCTTGCCCCCGGGTCGGGTCGCCAGGTACCAGCCAACGTGCTTGCGGGCGATACGTACGCCCATCACATCGCCATAGAAGGCATGCAACGCGGCCAGGTGCTCCAGCAGAATGCGTTCCACTTCGTCCAACTGCGGGGCCGGCAAGCGTAGGCCGGTCTCCAGGTAATGCTCGATCTCGCGGAAGATCCATGGCCGCCCCTGGGCGGCCCGGCCGATCAACAGGCCGTCGACCCCGGTGGCGTCCAGCACCGCCCGGGCCTTTTCTGGCGAAGTGATGTCGCCATTGGCGAAAACCGGGATCGACACCGCCTGCTTGATTGCCGCGATGGTGTCGTATTCGGCTTCGCCGGTGTACAGGTCGGCGCGTGTGCGGCCATGCACCGCCAGCGCCTGGATGCCGGCCTGTTCGGCAATTCTTGCGACGTTCAGGCCGTTCTTGTTCGCCCGGTCCCAGCCGGTGCGGATTTTCAGGGTCACCGGGACGTCCACGGCACCGACAACGGCGTGGAGAATCTCGCTGACCAAGGCTTCATCTTTCAATAAAGCAGAGCCTGCGGCTTTGTTGCAGACTTTTTTTGCCGGGCAGCCCATGTTGATATCGATGATCTGCGCGCCTGCGGCGACGTTGGCCTGGGCCGCGGCTGCCATCATCTGCGCATCGCCACCGGCGATCTGTACCGAGCGTGGCTCGGGATCACCTTCGTGGATGCGGCGCAGGCTCGACTTGCGGCTGTTCCACAGGCTCATGTCGCTGCTGACCATTTCCGACACCACCATGCCCGCGCCCAGGCGCTGGCAAAGTGTACGGAAAGGCTGGTCCGTGACCCCGGCCATGGGCGCAAGGATCAGGTTGTTGCGTAGTGTATAAGGGCCGATGCGTACCGCCGACATAGGTGTTCCCTGTTGTGGGGCCGAATCATTGGAGTTCGAAAAAGGGTGGGCATGATACCCGCTCTCGATGACTGGATAAAGATGGATTTGGATAAATTCTGAACAGTTGTCGGCTTATGACATTTGGTATGACCGAAGAGCAGGGGCTGCCAAGCAGCCCCTCAGGAGCCGCCCTTTACTCTGGCGAGCGGAAGCTCAGGCTGTAGTTCACGGCCTTCGGCCCCGGGTCGAGGATATCCAGGGCGATGTGGATCGGCGTCTGGCTCGGCATGTCGCCCCGCCCCGCCAGCTCGCCGGACAGGTATTCGCTGGGCTTGAAGCGACGACTGGCGATCAGCTGGCCGTTGAGGTCGGCGAAGCGCAGTTCCAGCAGCGGGAACGGCTGGGCGAAGGGCGCGCGGTTGTAGATGATCGCGTCGACGATCAGCGCGCCCTTGAAGTCGGGGTGGCTGCGTACCACCAGGTTGCTGCTCTTGATCCGGGCGATGTCGACGCGGGTCGGCACCTGGCAGCCGACCACCGGGCACAATTGCTGGAAAATCGGGCGGTACTGATCCTGGCGGGCCATCTCGTCGAAGTGGAACCAGACGTACTGGAACGCCAGCAGGCCAGCGGCCAGCAAGCTCAGCAAGCCCCACAGCAGGCGCTTGCCCCAGTTGGGCTGGGGTTTTTCCCAGCCCAGCTGCAGCGGGTCGTCGACCACATCGACCAACGGCTCCTTGCGCGAGGGGCGCTCGGCCTTGGCGGCCAGGGCAGGCTCCAGGCGCTCCATGGGCAACGGGGCGACGACATCGACGTCATCGTCATCGCGGGCGGACAGCTTCAGCTCCGGCTCGTCCTCGTCTCGGGCGCTCAGGCCGGTCTCGTGGATTTCGTCGTCATCGTCAAGCCGATCGACGTCGCGTTCACGGGCATGGGTGGGTTCGTCCTCATCGAGGTCCAGGTCGACCGCGGTACCCAGGGTCGGCTCGGTGCGATCACCCGGTGCCGGGTCGAGCTCCAGCTCAAGTGGCGCCTGCTCCACCAGCATCGGCTCGGCGCCATGCTCCTCCCGCTCGTCGTCGGCGGTTTCGGTGGCGGTGCCGAACGGCTTGTCGGCGGCTTCGCTGCGGCGCTCCAGGCGTGCCAGCTCTTCATCCAGATCGAGTTCGTCGAGCGCCTGGGCAGTCAGGGTCCAGTCCTGCCGAGGCTCGGCAACGGGCTCGCTGGCCGGCGCCAAGGGGGGCTCTGCCGGTATGGGCGCAGCAACTGGCGGCGCGCTGGCGGGCAGCGCGCGGTTCTGCTCGAGCAATTGCTTCGCCGCGTTGAACACCTGCAGGCAGTGGCCGCAGCGCACGACGCCACGAGCCACGCTCAGTTGGTGATGGGTGACGCGAAAGCTGGTCTGGCAATGCGGGCACTGGGTGACGAAACTGTCGGTCATGCGGCGATCCGGGAGCTGTGCAGAGGGTTATTCTAGGCCCGCTTGGCGGCGTCGACCACTGATGCGCACCCAGCCGTCGCGGACGACGATCGGGTCGAGCTCGAAGTCGGCGGCGTAGGCTTCGGCCACTTCCTCGCCCTGTTCGGCGAGGATGCCCGACAAGGCCAGCAGGCCACCGGGGCGGACCAGGCCGGACAGTTGTGGCGCCAGCGAGACCAGCGGGCCGGCCAGGATGTTGGCGACCAGCACGTCGGCCTGCATGGCCGGCATCTGCTCGGGCAGGTACAGGGCCAGTTTGTCATCGGCGATGCCGTTGCGCCCGGCGTTGTCACGCGAGGCTTCCAAGGCCTGCACGTCGATGTCGGTACCGACCGCCTCGCGGGCGCCCAACAGCAGCGCGGCGATGGCCAGGATGCCCGAGCCGCAGCCGAAGTCCAGCACCTGGGTGCCGTCGAGCTGCTGGCCGTCGAGCCACTCCAGGCACAGTGCGGTGGTGGGATGGGTGCCGGTGCCAAACGCCAGGCCTGGGTCGAGCAGCAGGTTGACGGCGTCTTTCTCCGGCGCCTCGTGCCAGCTCGGCACGATCCACAGGCGCTGGCCGAAGCGCATGGGCTGGAAGTTGTCCATCCAGCTGCGCTCCCAGTCCTGGTCCTCGATCACCTCGGCCTGGTGCTCGGGCAGCTCGGCAGCGGTCAACAGGCGCAGGTGGGCGAACACCTGGTCTGGATCGGCGTCGGCCTCGAACAGCGCCAGCAAGTGGGTGTGCGACCACAGCGGGGTGGTGTTGAGGTCGGGCTCGAAGATCGGCTGATCTTCGGCATCCATGAACGTGACCGAGACGGCGCCCACTTCGAGCAGGGCGTCTTCGTAGGTTTCGGCTTGTTCCGGGCTGATGGCCAGGCGTACTTGCAGCCAGGGCATGGCGGGCACCTTTGGTAAATCGACAGGGGCAGCCCGAGGCTGCGCGAAGGCTGGCAGTTTACGCGAGTGCGGGGGGTTTGTAGAGGCATGGCAGGGACCGCATGGCCTTCTTCGCGGGTAAATCGCAGCGGCGAACCGCTGCTCCTACAGGATAAGCGCCGGTTCTGATAGCGGTGCAGGTCCTGGGGGCGGGCTTGCCCGCGAAGAGGCCGTCACAGGTCAATGCAGACGCAGGAACTCCAGCAGCTTCTGGTTCACCTGCTCCGCCGCCTCCATCTGCACCATGTGCCCGACCCCTGGCACCAGCAGCACCTCGGCCTCCAGCCCCTGGGCATGCCCGGCCGGAATGATCGCGTCCTCGGCGCCCCAGACCACCAGCGCCGGATGCTGCCCCACGACGCCGCGCAGGTCATGCCGCTGGCGGTCGCCGTCGGCCAGCGCCGCACCCAGTTGCCGCAGTGCCTCGTCGACGCCCTCAAGGCGCTTGTACCTGAGCATGTCCTCGAGCATCTGCCGGGTGACCTGCCCCGGGTCGGCGAACAGCTGGCTCATCGGCCCCTTGAGTGCGTTGCGGTTGGCTGCCGCGATGAAGCCCTGCAGGTACTGGCCGTTGATCGCCTCGCCCAGCCCGGCACTGGCCACCAGGCTCAGGCTGGCCACCCGCTGCGGCGCCTGTCGCGCCAGGTTCAGGCTCACCGCGCCGCCCATGGAGTGCCCGGCCAGGTGCGCCTTGGCGATGTCCAGGTGATCGAGCAGGGCCAGCACCGCTGCGCTGAGCTCGTCCAGGTCACCCTGCTGCAAGGGCTTGGCCGATTCGCCATGTCCCGGCAGGTCGAGCGCGATGACCCGGCGCTCGGCGGCCAGCGCCGGGTGGTTGAACAACCAGTTGTTGAGGTCGCCGCCAAAGCCGTGCACCAGCAGCAGCGGCGTGCCGCCTTCGCCGAGCTCGAACCAGCGCAGCAGGCGCCCGCCCACTTCGGCTTTCTGTGGTGCTGGGCCCTGAGCCTGGTCCGCCCCCCCTTCTGCGACGAACTCTGCCTGGAAGCGCTGCACCACGGCATCGATCTCGGCATCTTCCACCTCGCCTTCCACCAGCACCGCCAGCAACGCGCCCACCGGCAGGGTTTCGTCGGGCCTGGCCACCTGGCGGCGCAGCACCCCGCCGAATGGCGCCTCGACACTGCTGCTGATCTTGTCGGTCTCGACGTCCAGCACTTCGTCGCCCTTGCTGATCTCGTCGCCTTCCTGCTTGAGCCAGGTATCGACCCGGCCTTCGGTCATCGACAGGCCCCACTTGGGCATGGTCAGGGTATGGATCTGGCTCATGCGGCACTCCTTGCAGCTTCGATCACCCGGCGCACGGCGGCTTCGATCTTCGCCGCATCCGGGATGTACAGGTCTTCCAGGGCGTCGGAGAACGGCACCGGTGTGTGCGGCGCGGTGACCATCTCGATCGGGCCCTTGAGTGCGGCGAAGGCTTTCTGCGCCACCAGGGCACTGATGTCGGTGGCCATCGAGCAGCGCGGGTTGGCTTCGTCGATGACCACCAGGCGGCCGGTCTTCTCCACGCTTTCGAGGATGCTGTCCTCGTCCAGCGGGCTGGTGGTGCGCAGGTCCAGGACTTCGCAGTCGATGCCCTGGCGCGCCAGGTTGTTGGCTGCCTCAATGGCCACGTGGACCATGCGCCCGTAGGTCACCAGGGTCACATCGTCGCCGTCGCGCAGGTAGTTGGCCTCGCCGAACGGTACCGTGTACACCTCTTCCGGCACCTCGCCCTGCATGCTGTAGAGCAACTTATGCTCGCAGAAGATCACCGGGTCGTTGTCGCGAATCGCCTGGATCAACAAACCTTTGGCGTCATACGGTGAGGACGGGCACACCACCTTGAGGCCGGGGATGTGCGTCCACAGCGAGGTGAGCATCTGCGAATGCTGGGCGGCCGCGCGCAGGCCGGCGCCATACATGGTGCGCATCACCAGGGGTGTGACGGCCTTGCCACCGAACATGTAGCGAAACTTCGCCGCCTGGTTGAGGATCTGGTCCAGGCAGCAGCCTGCGAAATCGACGAACATCAGTTCGCATACCGGGCGCAGACCTTGGGTGGCGGCTCCGACGGCAGCGCCGACGTAGCCGATCTCGGACAGTGGGGCATCCAGTACGCGCCCCGGAAACTGTGGGTAGAGGCCCTTGGTCACGCCCAGCACGCCGCCCCAGGCGTCCTCCTCGCCAGGCGCACCAGCGCCGCCGGCGACGTCTTCGCCAATGATGAACACCGTGCTGTCGCGGCGCATTTCCTGGGCCAGGGCCTCGTTGATTGCCTGTTGGTAGCTGATCTTTCTAGCCATGGTGGTTCTCCTGTCGTTCTTGTTGTTCGGGCTCAGGGATAGCTGACATAGACGTCGGTGAGCAGGTCGGCGGGCTGCGGCTTGGGGTCGGACTTGGCACGGCGCACGGCGTCTTCGATCAAGTCCTCGACGCGGGCGTCGATGGCATCGAGCTGGACGGCCTGGAGCAGGCCGGCGCGGGTGGTCTTGTGGCGGAACTGCATGAGGCAGTCGCGGCTTTCGCGCAGGTTCTTCACCTCGTCCACGGCGCGGTAGGTCTGGGCGTCGCCTTCGAAGTGGCCGTAGTAGCGGCTGAGCTTGACCTCGATCAGCGAAGGCCCCTGGCCGGACCGGGCGCGCTCGATGGCGGCGCCAGCGGCTTCGTGCACGGCGAAGAAGTCGAAGCCATCGATGGTCACGCCCGGCATGCCGAAACCGGCGGCGCGATCGGCGATGTGGTCGCAGGCCACCGACCAGGTCGAGGCGGTGGCCTCGGCGTAGCCGTTGTTCTCGGCTACGAAGATGCACGGCAGGTTCATGATCGAGGCCAGGTTCATCGCCTCGAACACCGCGCCTTCGTTGGAGGCGCCATCACCGAAGAAGGCCACGGCCACGTCGTCGCTGCCCTTGATCTTGGCGGCCAGCGCGGCGCCGGCCACCAATGGAGCTCCAGCGCCGACGATGCCGTTGGCACCGAGCATGCCTTTTTCCAGGTCGGCGATGTGCATCGAGCCGCCCTTGCCCCCGCATACGCCGGTCTTCTTGCCGTAGATCTCGGCCATCATGCCGTATACGTCGACGCCCTTGGCGATGCAGTGGCCGTGGCCGCGGTGGGTCGAGGCGATGCAGTCGCTGTCGCGCAAGTGCGCCATGACCCCAGCGGCCGAGGCTTCTTCGCCGGCATACAAGTGGACGAAGCCGGGGATCTCGCCCGTGGCGAACTCCACGTGCAGGCGTTCCTCGAAGGCGCGGATGGTGCGCATCACCTCATAGGCATGCAGCAGTTGGTCTGAATTGAGCTGAGTGGACATCTTGTTGTTCTCCAGGGTTTGTCTCAACAGGGGGTTGCGGGGTGCAGCCGATGGCCGCGCGGGACGGCCAGCAGGTGATGACGGGCGGCATGCGCCAGCACGGCCTCGACCTCGATGCTCAACGGGCCTTGCAGGTCGAGGGTGACGCTGGGCGTATCGCCCTCGGCGAACTCGATTTCGCGCTCGCCGTCCAGCGCCAGAGTGCCGGCCGCCAGGCTCAGTCGATGAGGTACGCCGGCTGGCAGGGTGCCGCTGGCGGTGACACCGCAGCCTTGCAGCAGGCCCGGCGCCAACGGTGCGACCAGAGCCTGTTCGGCTCCGGGGTTGAGCCGCACCCAGGCGCCGTGCGGGGCCTGGCGCGTCACCGGCTGCCACAGGCCGCAGAGCGCCGACAGGCCGATGGCATGGGGTTCGGCGAAGCAGGCGAAGACTTCGCAGATGTCCTCGCTGCGGCTGAGTGCGCGGGCGCCGATGAAGCGTTGCGGCGAGACCGCGACCTCGACCAGTGCCCATTCATGCACGGACTGTTGCGGCACTTGCACCAACAGTCGCTTGTTGCGGCGCAGGGCGATGCTGGCGGGGATGCGCCCGCAGGCCACCAGCCCGCCAGCAAGACCGGCACTGGTGGCTTCGCGCAGCTCCGGGAAGGCGTTGTTGGTTCCTGTGGAGAGGGTCAGCAGCGGTATGTCGCCGGCTTCGGCGGCCACTGCCTTGTGCGTGCCGTCGCCGCCGAGCACGGCGATCAGGGCCACGCCGTGCTCGACCAGCAGCCGGGTAGCCAGGCGGGTATCGTTGACGGTCTGGGTCAGGGGCAGGTCGAGGATGTGCAGGTGTGGCCAGTGCTGGTCGCGGGCCAGCGGGCCCTGGCTGGCCTTGAGCACCGCAGCGGCGATGCCGGTCATGTCTGCCGGCAGCAGGGCCTGGGTCACCCCCGTGGCACCGAAGGCGGCCAGCAGGCGCTGGATGACCGAGGCCTTGTCGGTGCTGGAATAAAGGCCGGCATTGGCAGTCAGGCGGCGCAGGTCGCGGCCTGAGGCAGGGTTGGCGATGATTCCGACGGTGGTGGCGGGTTGCGGCATGGCGCACCTCGTATTGTTGTTTGACTGGGCTTGAGCAAGGTGGGTGCCAGTTTTCGCCTGGCTTTCGCAAAGTGCCGTTGCAGAGCGCTTTCTCCGGTTCGCGCCATACCACTCTGGAGAGGCGCACGAGACGCCGCGTTTCAGTGGCGTGCTGACCTTGGCGAGACGCTGAGACGCAGCGTCTCAAGCGCACCGGTAATCAATCCGCGCTTGTCGAGGCTCGGCGGCAGGCGCTTAATGGCCGGACAACGACAAGAACAACAGGAACCGGAGGCCTCATGCTTGCCGCGAACTCCCGAGCCCATGTCGATTGCGTCAGCCGGGTGCTGAAGAACGCCGACCGCCTGCCCCAGGCGCCGGTGCCGCCGCTGATCCTCGATTCATGGCGCCGTTCCATGGAGCTGTACCGTCTCGACCCTGGGTCCCAGCAGGGGCCGCGTATCCTTTCCCAGACCCTGCTCAACGAATGCCGCGAACGCGCCGAGCTGTTCCTGCGCATCGCCAGCGATGCCGTGGCCCGCCTGCACCAGCGGGTGCGGGGTGCCGACTACTGCGTGCTGCTGACCGATGCCTTGGGGCGCACCATCGACTATCGGGTCGAGTCGACCATCCGCAACGACTGCCGCAAGGCCGGGCTGTACCTGGGCACCTGCTGGTCGGAAGGCGAGGAGGGTACCTGCGGTGTGGCGGCAGTGCTGACCAGCAAGGCGCCGGCCACGGTGCACAAGCGCGATCACTTCCGCGCGGCCTTCATCGGCCTCACCTGCACGGCGGCACCGGTGCTCGACCCGCATGGCGAGTTGCTCGGCGTGGTCGATGTGTCGGCCCTGCAATCGCCGGATGATCGACGCAGCCAGCACCTGATCCGCCAGCTGGTCGAGCAGACCGCACGGGAAATCGAAAACGCCTTCTTCATGCACAGCGCCCAGGGCCATTGGGTGATGCGCGCCCATGGCACGCCGGGCTACGTGGAGAGCCAGCCCGACTACCTGCTGGCATGGGATGCCGACGGTCGCCTGCGAGCGCTCAACAGCCTGGCCCGGGAGCGCCTGCTGGCTCGGTATGGGCGTTTGCCGGAGCACATCGGCGAACTGTTCGACATGGACCAGCTGCGCCGGGCCAATGAGGCCTCGGCTCAGCGCCTGCCTGGGTTGGGCGGGCTCTACGGGCGGATCTGCGCGCCACAGCGCAGAAGGCACACGCAGCCTCTGCAGCAAGCGCAGGATGCGCGCATCGAGCAGCAGTTGCGCCTGGCCACGCGGGTCAAGGACTGCAACCTGGCGGTGCTGGTCCAGGGCGAGACTGGTGTCGGCAAGGAGGTCTTCGCTCGCCAGTTGCATCAGCGCAGCCAGCGCCGCGATGGGGCATTCGTGACCCTGAACTGCGCGGCCATTCCAGAGAGCTTGATCGAGAGCGAGCTGTTCGGCTATGTCGCTGGCGCGTTCACCGGTGCATCGGGCAAAGGCATGCAAGGTTTATTGCAGCAAGCCGATGGCGGCACGTTGTTCCTCGATGAGATCGGCGACATGCCGCTGAACCTGCAGACCCGATTGCTGCGGGTGCTGGCAGAGGGGGAGGTGGCACCGTTGGGGGCGGCGCGGCGCGAACGCGTGGATATCCAGGTGATCTGCGCCACCCACCGCGACCTGGCGGCGATGGTGAGCGAAGGGCAGTTCCGCGAAGACTTGTACTTCCGTCTGGCCAATGCCCGTTTCGAGTTGCCGCCGCTGCGCGAGCGCGAGGATCGACTGGGCTTGATCCATCAGTTGCTGGCCGAAGAGGCCGATGCGTGTGGGGTGCAGGTAGTGCTGGCGGACGGTGCCTTGCAGGCGTTGCTGGTGTACCGCTGGCCGGGCAACCTGCGCCAGTTGCGCCAGGTGTTGCGCTATGCCTGCGCGGTCCAGGAAGGCGGGCTGATAGGCCTGGAGGACCTGCCTGGGGAAGTGCGCGGCAATGCTTGCCCCTCGGCTGATGCGGGGGCATCGAGCCCCGCTCGGCAGCTCTTGCTGGATGCCTTGATCCGGCATCGCTGGAAGCCGGCGGAAGCGGCGCGGGCCCTGGGTATTTCGCGAGCGACCTTGTACAGGCGGGTGCATGAGCACCGGATCGACATGCCGCGGATGAAGGGCTAGCAAGGCCGCTACAGGCTCTGCCAGGCAATAAAAAACCCCGGCACCTGGCCGGGGTTTTTCATCATCACGCTAACGCGATCACTCCTGGTTGGCCAGTTTGTGCTCGAGGTAGTGGATGTTGACGCCGCCTTTGCAGAAACCTTCATCACGCACCAGGTCGCGGTGCAGTGGGATGTTGGTCTTGATGCCGTCGACGACGATCTCGTCCAGGGCATTGCGCATGCGCGCCATGGCTTCGTCGCGGTCCTTGCCGTAGGTGATCAGCTTGCCGATCAGCGAGTCGTAGTTCGGCGGAACCGAGTAACCGCTGTACAGGTGCGAATCGACGCGCACGCCGTTGCCACCCGGGGCGTGGAAGTGCGTGACCTTGCCTGGGCTCGGGATGAACTTGCGCGGGTCTTCGGCGTTGATCCGGCACTCCAGCGAGTGACCGCGGATGACCACGTCTTCCTGGCGGATCGACAGCTTGTTGCCAGCGGCGATGCTGAGCATCTCCTTGACGATGTCGACGCCGGTGACCATTTCCGATACGGGGTGCTCGACCTGCACGCGAGTGTTCATCTCGATGAAGTAGAAGCGGCCGTTCTCGTACAGGAACTCGAAGGTACCGGCACCGCGGTAGCCGATCTCGATGCACGCATCCACGCAACGCTTGAAGACTTCCTGGCGGGCCTTCTCGTCGATGCCTGGCGCGGGTGCTTCTTCCAGTACCTTCTGGTGACGACGCTGCAGCGAGCAGTCGCGGTCGCCCAGGTGAATGGCGTTACCCTGGCCGTCGGACAGTACCTGGACTTCCACGTGACGTGGGTTGGTCAGGAACTTCTCCAGGTAGACCATCGGGTTGCCGAAGGCGGCGCCGGCTTCGGTGCGGGTGAGCTTGGCCGAGGAGATCAGGTCCTCTTCCTTGTGCACCACGCGCATGCCGCGACCACCACCGCCACCGGCGGCCTTGATGATCACCGGGTAACCGACGTCACGGGCGATCGCCAGGGCGACCTCCTCGTCTTCCGGCAGCGGGCCATCGGAGCCAGGTACGGTCGGTACGCCCGACTTGATCATCGCGTCCTTGGCCGAAACCTTGTCGCCCATCAGGCGAATGGTGTCGGCTTTCGGGCCGATGAAGGCGAAACCGGATTTCTCGACCTGTTCGGCGAAATCGGCGTTTTCCGCGAGGAAGCCGTAACCCGGGTGGATCGCGGTGGCGCCGGTCACTTCGGCGGCAGCGATGATCGCCGGGATGTGCAGGTAGGATTCCTTGGATGCCGCAGGGCCGATGCAGACCGACTCGTCCGCCAGGCCCAGGTGCATCAGTTCACGGTCAGCGGTCGAGTACACCGCGACGGTCTTGATGCCCAGCTCTTTGCAGGCACGCAGGATCCGCAGGGCAATTTCCCCGCGGTTGGCGATCAGGACTTTTTCGAGCTTCCCAGACATCGTTGGCTCTCCGCGATTCAAACGATGGTGAACAGCGGCTGGTCGAACTCAACCGGCTGACCGTCTTCCACCAGGATGGCGTCGATGACACCGCCGACATCGGCTTCGATGTGGTTCATCATCTTCATCGCTTCGACGATGCACAGGGTGTCGCCTTTTTTGATGCTCTGGCCAACTTCGGCGAAGTTAGGCGAGGTCGGCGACGGCTTGCGGTAGAAGGTACCGACCATCGGCGAACGGATCACGGTGCCTTTCAGGGCCGGGGCGGCAGCGGCGGCTTCGGCGGCTGGCGCTGCGGCGGCGACCGGGGCGGCAGCAGGTGCGGCAGCCATCGGCGCCGGCGCGTAGAACTGCTGGGCAGCCGGGGTCTTGCTGTGGCGGCTGATACGGACCGACTCTTCGCCTTCCTTGATCTCCAGCTCGTCGATGCCAGACTCTTCCAGCAGTTCGATCAGTTTCTTGACTTTACGGATATCCATTAATCATCAACTCCCAAGGTTCGGTCAGGGGGCGTAATTGAAAACGTGTTCAGAACGTTTCGCTCGAACCTTGGCCCGTCAGGGCCAAGGTCTTTAATCATCAGGGCTGTGCGTTGGCAGCCAGTTGTTCCAGCGCGGACTCCAGGGCCAGTCGGTAACCGCTGGCGCCCAGGCCGCAGATCACCCCTACGGCAACATCGGAAAAGTAGGAGTGATGACGGAACGGTTCGCGTTTGTGCACGTTGGACAGGTGCACTTCGATGAATGGGATGCTCACCGCAAGCAATGCGTCACGTAATGCGACGCTCGTATGGGTAAAAGCAGCCGGATTGATCAGGATGAAGTCGACACCCTCGTTGCGTGCTGCGTGGATACGGTCGATCAGTTCGTATTCGGCATTGCTCTGCAAATACTGCAGGTGGTGGCCGGCGGCGCGGGCGCGCTGCTCCAGGTCCTGGTTGATCTGGGCCAGGGTCACGGCGCCGTAGTGGCCCGGTTCGCGGGTCCCGAGCAGGTTGAGATTGGGGCCGTGAAGCACCAGTAGGGTTGCCATCTGCGGATTCCTTGGATTTGTAGGGCAATTCGACACAGCGCGGCGAGTGTGCCGTAAAGCGACGGCAAGTGTCCAGTTCCCGGCAATAGCCGGCACGATGACCGAGGTTCGCGCGAAGTATGTGACCAAATGTTTAAATCTGGTCACTCAGGACAGTATTTTTCCCGGCTCGCGGGAAGTTATAGACCGAGTTTGCCACGCACGCGCGTTAGAACCTGTGCGAAATCGCCGGCGTTTATCTCGCCAATGACCCGATCGACGGTCATTTCGCTGCCGTTCGCGGCAAAGAATAACAGCGCTGGCGGCCCGAACAGTTGGTAGCGATCGAGCAGGGCGCGCTGTTCGGCATTGCTTTCGGTGATATCGAAACGCAGCAGTTTGAACGTGCCGAGCTGCGTTTGTACTTCGGCGGCGTTGAGCACTTCATGCTCGATGACCTTGCAACTGATGCACCAGTCGGCATACCAGTCGAGCAGCACCGGCTGGCCGGCGGCCTTGGCCTCGGCCAGCGCGGCATCCAGGGCTGCCGGTGTGGTCAGGGTCAGCCAGGGGTCGGTCTTGGTGGCCTGGCTGGCGGCGTTGTTGACCGTAGCAGGCGGCGGGAGGGGGCGTAGCGGATCACCCTGGCCGCTCAGCGCCCCGTACCAGCAAGCCAGGGCGTACACCAGCAAGGCCAGGCCGAGCAGTTGCGCCAGGCGTTGCCGCGGCGCCTTGGGCACGAACTCCAGCGCGCCGAGGAACAACGCCACGCCCGCAGCCAGCAGGCCCACCAGCAGCAGCGTCAATGGCCCTGGCAGCACGCGACTGAGCAAGCCGATGGCCAGGCCCAGCAGCAGTACGCCGATGGCGTTCTTCACGGTGTTCAGCCATGGCCCGCTCTTGGGCAGCCAGGCAGCGCCCCCGGTGGCTATCAGCAGCAGCGGCGCGCCCATGCCCAGGCCCAGGGCGAACAGTTTGAGCGCGCCGCCCAGGGCATCGCCGCTGGCGCTGATGTACAGCAGGGCTCCTGCCAGCGGGGCCGAGACGCAGGGTGAGACCAGCAGGCTGGACAGCACGCCGAGCACCGCCGCACCCAGCAGCGAGCCGCCCTGGGTACGATTGGCGACGCGGTCCAGGCGGTCGCTCAAGGCCTGTGGCAACTTCAGCTCGAACAGGCCGAACATGGCCAGGGCGAACACCGCGAAGAACAGCGCGAACGGCACCAGCACCCAGGCCGACTGCAGGCGCGCCTGCAGGTTGAGGCTGGCGCCGAACACGCCCATCAGCGCGCCGAGCACGGCGAACGAGGCGGCCATCGGCAGGACATAGGCCAACGACAGGCTCAACCCCCGCAGGCCACCGACTTGGCCACGCAGCACGACCCCGGAGAGGATTGGCAACATGGGCAATACACAGGGGGTGAAGGTCAGGCCGACCCCGGCGAGGAAGAACAGCAGCACGGACTTCCAGTCCCAGGCTGTGCTCGCGCTGGGGGTATTGGCCGTGCCGGGGATGGCCAGCCGTTCGGTTTGCGGCGGGTAGCACAGGCCCTTGTCGGCGCAGCCCTGGTAGCCCACCAGCAGGGTGAAGGCGCGACCGTCGTCGGGCTTGCGCGGGATCTCGATATCGACCACGCCGTGGTACACCTCGACGTCGCCGAAGAACTCGTCGTGTTTGGCTTCGCCCTCGGGGATGAGCGGCGTGCCGAGGGCGATGTCGGCCGGCTCGGTGTGGAAGTTGAAGCGGTGACGGTAGAGGTAATAGCCCTCGGTGGCGACCAGGCGCAGCTTGATGGTCTGGGCATCGGCTTGCACCAGGTTCAGCTTGAAAGCTTCGTGGACTGGCAGGAAGTCGGCATCGTTGGCCAGCGAGGCGGCGCCGAGGGTGGCACTGGGGCGGTTGTCCAGCAGGCCCGTGGCGAAGGCGGGGCTGGCCAGCAGCAGGAACAGCAGGAAAAACAGGCGGCGCATGACGGACTCGCTAGGTGGAACGTGCCGGCATGATAACGGAGTTGGCGGCGGTTGAAAGGTTGGAAGGTTGGGGGGCGACACATGGCCGCCTGGGTCGGTCGGGCTGTGCCGGCCTCTTCGCGGGTAAACCCGCTCCTACAGATATTGCACAGCCCCTGTAGGAGCGGGTTTACCCGCGAAGAGGCCGGCACAGGCTACCGCTCAGACCCGAAACACCCCCACCGCCCGCTTCAACTCGCCGCCCAGGTTCAGCAGCTGCTCACCTTGCGCGCGCCCTTCGCCGATACGCTGCAGATTGTCCTCCCCCAACACATGAATCCGCTCGCTGTGCCCACGGATCTCGCTCACCGCCCCAGACTGCTGCGCGGTGACATCGGCGATGCGCACGGCCGTGTCGGCGATCGTGCAGATGGCATTGACGATTTCATCCAGTGCGCCGTCGGCCGCCTGGGCCTGGTCGGCGGTGGCCTCGGCATGCTCCAGCTGGGCACGCATGCCGGCCACCGAGTCGCGCGCGGCTTGTTGCAAGCGATCGATCAGTGCCTGGATCTCGCCCGTGGCGCCGGTGGTGCGCTGGGCCAGCGAGCGCACTTCGTCGGCCACCACGGCGAACCCACGGCCCATTTCGCCGGCCCGCGCGGCCTCGATGGCGGCGTTCAACGCCAGCAGGTTGGTCTGTTCGGCAATCGAGCGAATCACCGTCAGCACGCCGCCGATGGTGGCCGATTCCTCGGCCAGTTGCTCGATCATGCGAGCGTTGCCCTGCACCTCGTTCAGCAGCTCGCGCAACCCGGACAGGCTCTGGCCGATCACCGTCTGCCCCTGTTCCACGGCGCGCCCGGCGTCGCGGCTGGCATCGGCGGCGGCGCTGGCGTCGCCGGCCACCTGCTGGATGGTCGCCTCCAGCTCACCCAGCGCATCGCGAATCTGGCCGGTGTCACCGGCCTGGCGTTCGGCGCCATCGTGCAAGGCTGCGCTCATCCCGGCCAGGGCATGGCTGCTGCCGGCAACCTGCTCGGCGTTGTGGCGGATGGTGCCGACCAGTTCCACCAGGTACTGGCGCAGGCGATTGAGCGAGTCCTGGATATCGTGCAGCTCGCGGTTGGTCCGGCCCAGGGCGATAGGCGCGGCGAAATCGCCTTCGGCCCAGCGTGACAAGGCCGGGGCCAGGCTGGTCAAGGTGCGCGCCAGGCGCCGCTGGAGGGTGTCGACGAGCAGGGCGATGAGCAGGATCAGGCCGATCATCAGGCCCTGCATGATGCGCACTTCGCCAGCGATTTGCGCATGCTGGCCGCGCACCTCGGGTTCCAGCGCGGCAATGGCCTGGCGCACCGCATCGAGATGCTGGTTGGCGCTGGCGGCCAGTTCGGTGCGGCGCTCGATCTGTGCGCGGGTGCGCTGCAGTTCGGCGGGGTAGCGTGTGAGCAGGCTCTGCAACTCGCGCTTGAGGCCCACCGCGACGTCTTCCTGCTGGGCGTTGGTCTCGGTCTGCAGGCCCATCATGGCGGCGAAGTCGTCGGCATTGGACTCGGCGGCGCGGGTCACCCCGAGCAGCGGCAGGCCGTCGATGACCTGGGCCTGGGCGCGGATCAACTGCAACTCGCGTTCGACCTCCTCAGCCAGCTCCGCCCGGCCGCTGCTGACCAGCTTGTCACGGGCCAGCGACAGGCGCCCCAGGTGCACCGTGGCATCGAGCAGCGGCAGAAGGTAGCGGTTGGCCTCTGGGCTGCCGCTGTCGCGGGCGTAGCCGGCCAACTGCTCGAAGTTCGCCCCCAGCTCGCGCTCGGCCTGCAGCAGTAAGGCCTGTGGGTCGCCGGCCAGCTTGCCTGCGGCCAGCAGCTCGTTGGCGGTGAACGCCTGCAGGCTGTCCAGGCTTGGCGTCAGTTGCTTGGCCAGCGCCTCGGGCCAGTCGGCCAGCGAAGCCTTGAGCCGCTGGTTGGCATCCACTGCAGCGGCGTGGCGCAAGGCGTCGCCGCTGCCCAGGTAGGCCTGGATGTTGCGCGCCGAGCTGTTCTGGAACTGCTGCGAGAGGCCCAGGTAGCGTTCCATCAACTGGTAGGGGCGCTCCAGCGCCCGCTGCGACCACCACAGGGTCACGCCCAGGGCGATGCACACCGTCACCAGCAACAGGGTATTGAGATTGGTCAGCCACTTCAGGCGCATAGCCGCGAACTTCCTGCCGGGGGAGTGGAGGTAGGCGCCTGAAGTTATTGCGATTTTGTGACCGGGTGATGACGGCGGCGGCTTGGCGTCATAAAAAAGTGGCACTGTGCCTTCATTGCTCCCGGGCGCCGCCATTGCCGCCATTCGCGCCCTGTAGCAGTTGGTCGCTTATACCTATGGCGGTGTCTGCTTTATAGTGCTGCGTTACGGGCATGCCGTGGCACCCTGGCACAGGCCTGTGGTCCAAGCCCCTGAACCGTCGTGACTACATTAAGGACAACGCCATGCTGGACTGGAAAAACCGCGAGGCCAAGGCCGAGCCGCGCGAGCGCGTCGATGGCCGTGGCGCAGCCGCCCGTAGCTACCTGGGTGGTCTCTGGAGCCGTGCCCTGGGCACCCTGATCGGCCTGTACCTGCTGGTATGCATCGGCCTGGGCTGGTACTGGAGCCAGGAGCCGGAATTGTTCCCGGTGCAGCAGAATGCGCAAACCGCTGCTGAACGCAACGGCCAGCAGATGGTGGTGGGCTACACCACCATCGAAACCCTCAAGACCGTGGCCGACACCCTGCTGACCAAGCCGGGCGGCTACATCTCCAACGATCGCTTCCCACCAGGCCTCTGGATGGACAACATGCCGAGCTGGGAATACGGCGTGCTGGTGCAGGTGCGCGACCTGTCGCGGGCCCTGCGCAAGGATTTCGCCCGTTCCCAGTCGCAGTCCACCGAGGACGCCGACCTGGCCAAGGCCGAGCCGCGTTTCAACTTCGACAACAAGAGCTGGATCCTGCCGTCCAGCGAGTCGGAGTTCGAAGAGGGCATCAAGTCGCTGAGCCGCTACCAGGCGCGCCTCGCCGCAGGCGACAAGGGTGCGATCTTCTATACCCGTGCCGACAACCTGAACAACTGGCTGGGTGACGTGGCCACTCGTCTCGGCTCGCTGTCCCAGCGTCTGTCGGCCAGCGTCGGCCGGGTCAAGCTCAATACCACGCTGAAGACCGAGGCGGTGGTGGCCGGCGAGGCACCGCAGGTCGACGAGCAGGTCGTGGAAACCCCATGGCTGCAGATCGACAACGTGTTCTACGAGGCCCGTGGCCAGGCCTGGGCCCTGTCGCACCTGCTGCGTGCCATCGAGGTCGACTTCGCCGACGTGCTGGCCAAGAAGAACGCCACCGTCAGCGTGCGCCAGATCATTCGCGAGCTGGAAGCTTCGCAGGAGCCGCTGTGGAGCCCGATGGTGCTCAATGGCAGTGGCTTCGGCATCTGGGCCAACCATTCGCTGGTCATGGCCAACTACATCTCGCGGGCCAACGCTGCAGTCATCGATCTGCGCCAGCTGCTGTCGCAGGGTTGAACATGACCATCGCCCCCTCCGAGGCCGCCCACCGGGCGGCTTCCGACCGCGAGCTGGTGGCCTGGGTGGACGAGGCCGACCAGGTGCTCGGCGCGTTGCCCCGGGCCGAGCTGCGCGAGCGCGGGCTGATCGGCCGCTGTACGTTCATCCTGCTGTTCAACGGTGCCGGAGAGCTGTGCGTGCACCGGCGTACCTTGAGCAAGGCGCTGTACCCCGGCTACTGGGATGTCGCCGCCGGTGGCATGGTGGCGGCAGGGGAGGCCTACAGCGACTCGGCGCGGCGCGAACTGGCCGAGGAGCTGGGGATCGACGGCGTGGTGCTGCGCTTTCACGAGCGCTTCTACTTCGACCAGCCGGACAATCGCCTGTGGTGCGCGGTGTATTCGGCGGTGTCGGATGCGCCATTGCGCCTGCAGCCGGAAGAGGTGAGCGAGGCGAAGTTCGTCAGCCTCGAGCAGGCTGAACGGGAAAGCCTGACAAGGCCCTACTGCCCCGACTCGTTGGCGGCTTTGCAGCGCTATAAAACCAGCCTGATGTAAAGCTGGGGCTGCAGAGCGGCCCCAGGTCGCAAAACATTCGCAAAATGGCGCATTCCAGTACTTAGCAACAGCCTGATTTATCGTTACACTGCGCGCCCTTTTCGGGTTGTCGCAGGTCTTGCGGCAATAGCGCCGCCCCTGCCAGAGTGGGGCTTCGCGGTCGGTCCCCACCCCGGGCACGACCAGTTTTTGTCCTCAGCACAGAGGAACAAAAGTGGCCAAGAAAGCTTCTTCCTTCGCCGCCCTTGGCGGTCTCGTTTACTCCACCGATGCCGGTCGGCACTGCCCCGATTGCGGCCAGCCCGTGGACGCCTGTACCTGCAAGCAGACGCTCATCCCCGAAGGCGATGGCATCGCACGTGTGCGCCGCGAGAGCAAGGGCCGTGGCGGCAAGACCGTGACCACCGTCACCGGCGTGCCGTTGCCCCTCGACCAGCTCAAGGAGCTGGCCAGTACGCTCAAGCGCCGCTGCGGCACCGGTGGTGCCCTCAAGGATGGCGTGATCGAGATCCAGGGCGACCATGTCGAGCTGTTGATCGGCGAGCTTATCAAGCAGGGTTTCAAGGCGAAGAAGTCCGGCGGCTGAGGCCGTTCGCGCGTTTTCGCCCAGCACTTTCTAAACTCGTTCCCGTGGGCAGGGTCTATGACTGCACACGGATGAATCGTCACTTTCAGCTTCTACACTGCGCCCGCCACCGTGCCGGGGGCAGTGTCTTCGACTTATTCATGGGGGACTTGAATGTCCGTACGACGCACACGCAAAGACGATGGCAGCCAGTGGACCGTAGCCGACAGCCGAAGTGTCTATGGGATCCGCCACTGGGGCGCTGGTTATTTCGCCATCAATGAGGCCGGGCGCGTCGAAGTGCGCCCCAATGGCCCTGGCAGCGCATCCATCGACCTCTACGAGCAGGTCGACCAACTGCGCCAGAGCGGCCTGTCGCTGCCGCTGCTGGTGCGCTTCCCGGATATCCTGCAGGACCGCGTGCGCCAGCTGACCGGGGCGTTCGACGCCAATATCGCGCGCCTGGAGTACCAGAGCCAGTACACCGCGCTGTACCCGATCAAGGTCAACCAGCAGGAGGCGGTGGTGGAGAACATCATCGCCACGCAGAACGTCTCGATCGGCCTGGAGGCCGGTTCCAAGCCGGAGCTGCTGGCGGTGCTGGCGCTGGCGCCCAAGGGCGGCACCATCGTCTGCAATGGCTACAAGGATCGCGAGTTCATCCGCCTGGCGCTGATGGGCCAGAAGCTTGGCCACAACGTGTTCATCGTCATCGAGAAGGAATCCGAGGTCGCCCTGGTGATCGAGGAGGCCGCCGAGCTCAAGGTCAAGCCGCAGGTCGGCCTGCGCGTGCGCCTGTCGTCGCTGGCGTCGAGCAAGTGGGCCGACACCGGCGGCGAGAAATCCAAGTTCGGGCTGTCTGCAGCGCAACTGATCTCGGTGGTGCAGCGCTTCCGTGATGCCGGGCTGGACCAGGGCATCCGCCTGTTGCACTTCCACATGGGCTCGCAGATCGCCAACCTGGCCGACTACCAGCACGGTTTCAAGGAAGCCATCCGCTACTACGGCGAGCTGCGTGCGCTGGGCCTGCCGGTCGATCACATCGACGTCGGCGGTGGCCTGGGCGTGGACTACGACGGCACGCACTCGCGCAATGCCAGCTCGATCAACTACGACATGGACGACTACGCCGGCGTGGTGGTGGGCATGCTCAAGGAGTTCTGCGACGCGCAGGGCCTGCCGCACCCGCACATCTTCTCCGAGAGCGGTCGGTCGCTGACCGCGCACCACGCGATGCTGGTGATCCAGGTGACCGATGTCGAGAAACACAACGACGACGTACCGACCATCGAGAACAAGGAAGCCCTGCCGGAAACCGTGCAATGGCTGGTCGACCTGCTTGGCCCGACCGATATCGAGATGGTCACCGAAACCTACTGGCGCGCCACCCACTACCTGGGCGACGTGGCGGCGCAGTATGCCGATGGCAAGATCAGCCTGGCCGAGAAAGCCCTGGCCGAGCAGTGCTACTTCGCCGTCTGCCGTCGCCTGCACAACTCGCTGAAGGCCCGCCAGCGCTCGCACCGCCAGGTGCTGGACGAACTCAACGACAAGCTTGCCGACAAGTACATCTGCAACTTCTCGGTGTTCCAGAGCCTGCCCGATACCTGGGCCATTGGCCAGGTGCTGCCGATCATTCCGCTGCACCGCCTGGACGAAGAGCCGATGCGTCGCGCGGTGCTGCAAGACCTGACCTGCGATTCCGACGGCAAGATCAACCAGTACGTCGACGAACAGAGCATCGAGACCAGCATGCCGGTGCACGCGGTCAACGAGGGCGAGGACTACCTGCTGGGCGTGTTCCTGGTCGGGGCGTACCAGGAGATCCTCGGCGATATGCACAACCTGTTCGGTGACACCGACTCGGTGAACATCTACCAGAACGCCGACGGCAGCGTGTACCACGCCGGGATCGAGACCCACGACACCATCGAGGACATGCTGCGTTATGTGCACCTGTCGCCGGAGGAACTGATGACGCATTACCGCGACAAGGTAGCCAGCGCCAAGATCAGCGCACGCGAGCGGACCCAGTTCCTCGATGCGCTGCGCCTGGGGTTGACGCGGTCTTCGTACTTGTCTTCCTGACCCAAAAAGGGGCCGCTATGCGGTAATGCTGTTCACTTAGGGCTGCTTCGCAGCCCATCCGGCCGGTCCGGCGCCCCGGCAAGGCCGCTCCTACAAAAACCGCGCAAGCCAACATTCACGGGCTCAGGCGGACCCTGTAGAAGCGGCCTTGGGCCGCGAAAGGGCCGCAAGCGGCCCCAAATTGCTTGACTGACTGGCATTACGCTATGCGGCCCCTTTATCTTGGAGGGGCTTTTGCCGTGAGTTCGATGGTGATTGGCGCGACGACACCATTCTCTTCGAGAATCGATGTGCTTGAGTAGCTGTATACCTTGTCTTGGGTTCGGGCCACTATTTTCAAGTCTTCCACATGTTCTATCGCGCCCGATTGCCGTGTCACCAGAAAGGGTGTGAGTTTCTTGAGATTCGGTAATACCTCATCCCGTTGAGCCTGTTCCGCCACAAAATACAAATAGGTCAACGGGACTGTAGCGCCACCGTCGTCGCTGAGTACTTCATAGACCGCGCTGTGCTTTCCAATCGGTGTGACCGAAACAACTTTGGTCAAGACAGGGTGGGATCTCGAGCTGAGAATCCATAGGGCTTGTCCGAGATTGAGCAGGAGCAAAACGGCTATGAACCATTTAGTAGCCAAACGACTTCGCATATCTGATACCTGCCTTGATCCATTCCTGATCTTCTGGATCATCACCGTAAGGAGGGTCTCCCCACCACGAGCCAAACGTAGAGTTACTCGTGCCTGCACGACTCTGCGCCCACCCAGCTCCTCTCAGCAGGAATTCTTCCGAAAGACCCGCAGCAGTTCCAGTTGCGCCGTAGTTGAAGTTTCCCAAGGCCTCATATTCCCTTCCTTGCTGCTTGTAATCCCAATCGCCGTGGTTGCGCACCTTGGAGTAGAACCACGAGACTAAAAAACCAGTACCGCCATTTTTAAAGTAAAGACGTTCGCGACTGGCAGCATGCATATTACTTAGTACAGAAACTCCCGAGGGGGTAGGTGGAGGGTACATCGCGGCTCCTTGCTCATGGCATGGGTAAGATGATTTCCCTTCCTTGGGCAGAGCATTTCTTGCTTAAACCATCCAAGACGGTCAAGTGAGTTTGTTTTTCATATTGTGTTCTTCGGCTACGCAACCCACTTCCCTTGCTGGTTCAATTTCCACCCCACCCACCCCAGCGTCACCGCCCGCAACGCCATGAAGCCCAGGAACGCCAGCCACAAGCCATGGTTGCCGAACCCGCTCATCAGCCACGCCACGGGCAGCGCGATCAGCACCGACACCAGCATCGCATTGCGCATCTCCCGCGCCCGCGTGGCGCCGATGAACAACCCGTCCAGCAAGTAGCTCCACACCGCGATTACAGGCAGCACGGCCAAGTATGGGAGATACGGATAGGCCGCCGTGCGCACGCTGTCGATATCGGTTTGCAGGTCGATGAACAGGTGCCCGCCGAGCAGGAAGGCTCCGGCGAAAACCAGGCTGATGATCAGCGACCAACCACCGGCGACCACCAGCGAGCGGCGCAAGGTGGTACGGTCGCTCGCGCCAATGGCATGGCCGCACAGCGCCTCGACGGCATGCGCCAGGCCATCGAGGGCATAGGCGGTCAGCAACAGGCCATTGAGAAGCAGGGCGTTGGCCGCCACCGTGGCCTCACCCAACCGCGCGCCCTGCACGGTAATTGCCAGGAACACCAGTTGCAGCGCCAGGCTGCGCAGGAAGATGTCGCGGTTCACCGCCAGCAACGGGCGCCAGGCCTGCCAGCGCTTCAGCGCTGCCCAGGCGATTCGCCCAGGGTAGGCGCGCAGCGCCGGGCGGGTCAGGGCCAGGCCCAGCAGCGCGGCGCTCCACTCGGCGATCACCGACGCCCGCGCCGAACCCAGCACGCCCCAGTCCAACCCCAGCACGAACCATAGGTTGAGGGCGATGTTCAGCAGGTTGGTGGTCAGCAGGATCGCCAAAGGCGCCCGCGCGTTCTGGGTGCCGAGGAACCAGCCGACCAGGGCGTAGCTGGCCAGCGCTGCGGGCAGGCCGAGCAGGCGGGTGTGGAAGAAGGTCTCGGTGGATTGCTGCAGTGCCGCGCTCGGTTGCATCGCCTGTAGTGCAAGCTGGCTGAAGGGCAGGGCCAGCAGGCCGATCAGCAAGCCCAGGCCGGCTGCCAGCAGCAGCCCTTGCGCCAGCACCTGGCGCAGCGCCGCGCCGTCGGCGCGCCCGGCGGCCTGGGCGGCGAAGCCGGTGGAGCCCATGCGCAGGAAGCCGAGCAGGCCAACCATGAAGGTGAACAACGTCGCGCCCACGGCCACGGCGCCCAACTGGTGAGCGTGGGGCAGGTGGCCGATGACGGTGCTGTCGACCAGCGCCACCAGCGGCACCGAGATGTTGGAGAGGATCATCGGCGCGGCGAGTGCCCAGACCTTGCGGTGCGTGGAGCGATGCTGCCAGTCGGTGGACAGTTGCGACATTGGATTTCCTGAGGCTGTGGGGCCGCTCACACTGTGGGAGCGGGCGTGCCCGCGAAGCGCCCCCCATGTTCGGCAGGCCGCATTGTAACGGCCCGGCAACCAACGCGTGCGAACACTGTCTCATTCGACGGTCGGTGGCAGGTATCGCGCCGACCGTTACGTTATAGTTGCTGCCCTCACCTCCACGCTGCCCAAGAGTTTCTACTCCATGTTCAACAAAGGATTGTTGCTGGCCTGCGCGCTGGCCTTGCTCAGTGCATGTGACTCTTCGTCCCCCGACAAACCCGCGCCGGCTGAAAAACCTGCAGCCACCGCTCCGGCCACGACGCCGGCGCCCAAGCGCGAGGACCCGGCGGTGCTCGCCAAGCGTTACGAGGGACGCGAACTCAGCGTGCTGGATGTGTCGGAAGTCCAGGTCGACGGCGCCAGCGCGCTGTCGATCAGCTTCTCGGCGCCGCTCGACGCCGACCAGGACTTCGCCGCCCGCGTGCACCTGGTGGACACCGTAAAAGGCAAGCTCGACGGCGCGTGGGAGCTGTCCGACAACCAGATGGAGTTGCGCCTGCGCCACCTCGAGCCGCAGCGCAAGCTGGTACTGACCGTCGACAAGGGCCTGCGCGCGGTCAACGGCCAGCAGTTGGCCGACGAGTCGGTCAGCCGCCTGGAAACCCGTGACATGCAGCCGACCGTAGGCTTCGCCAGCCGCGGCTCGCTGCTGCCCACGCGCCTGGCCGAAGGCCTGCCGGTCATTGCCCTGAACGTCGCCAAGGTCGATGTCGAGTTCTTCCGGGTCAAGCCGGAAATGCTCTCGACCTTCCTCGCCAACTGGGGGCGCAACAGCAGCCTGTACTACTACCAGTCGAAGGAAACGCTGAACATGGCCGACCTGGTCTACAGCGGCCGCTTCGACCTCAACCCTGCGCGCAACACCCGCGAGACCGTGCTGCTGCCCATCGCCGGTATCAAGCCGCTGCAGGAGCCCGGGGTGTACCTGGCGGTGATGCGCGCCTCGGGCACCTACGATTACTCGCAGCCGGCCACCCTGTTCACCTTGAGCGACATCGGCGTTTCCGCGCACCGCTACCGCGACCGCCTGGATGTGTTCGCCCAGGCACTGGAAGGCGGCAAGGCGCTCAAGGACGTCAAGCTCGAACTGCACGACGACAAGGGCAAGCTGTTGGCCCAGGCCAGTACCGATGGCGCCGGTCATGCGCAACTGCCGATCACTGCCAAGGCCGATACCCTGATCGCCACCCAGGGCGTGCACACCACGTTGCTGCGCCTGAACACTGCGGCCCTCGACCTGGCCGAGTTCGACATCACCGGGCCGCAGGCCAATCCGCTGCAGTTCTTCATCTTCGGCCCACGCGACCTCTATCGCCCCGGCGAGACCGTGCTGCTCAACGGCCTGCTGCGCGATCAGGATGGCAAGCCGGTCAAGGCCCAGCCGGTCAATGTGGAGGTGCGCCGCCCCGATGAACAGGTGAGCCGCAAGTTCGTCTGGGAAGCCGATGCCAACGGCCTGTTCCAGTACCAGTTGCAGTTGGCCACGGAGGCGCCGACCGGGCGCTGGCAGTTGCTGCTCGACCTGGGTGGTGGGCGCAAGCAGGTCTACGAGTTCCTGGTCGAGGACTTCCTCCCGGAGCGCCTGGCGCTGGAACTCAAGGGCAGTGCCAAGCCGCTGTCGCCCGATCAGGATGCTCGGATCCAGGTCAATGGCCGCTACCTGTACGGTGCCCCGGCCGCCGGCAACCGCCTGAGCGGCCAGGCCTATGTGCGCCCTCTGCGCGAAGCGGTGCCGGCCCTGCCAGGCTACCAGTTCGGCGCGGTCACCGAGACCGACCTGAACCAGGACCTGGAACTTGACGAAGTGACCCTCGATCAGGCCGGCAAGGCCGTGCTGGATATCGAAAGCCGCTGGGCCGAGGCCCGCTCGCCGCTGCAACTGACCGTGCAGGCCAGCCTGCAGGAGTCTGGTGGCCGGCCGATCACTCGCCGCCTCGAACAGCCGATCTGGCCGGCGGAGCGCCTGCCGGGCCTGCGTGGCCTGTTCGACGGCGACGAGACCGACAGCGATGGCCCGGTGGAATTCGAGTTCCTGGTCGCCGACCGCGACGGCCACAAGCTTGCCGCCGACGAACTCAAGGTACGGTTGGTGCGCGAGCGCCGCGACTACTACTGGAACTACTCGGACAGCGACGGTTGGAGCTACAACTACAACGAGAAATTCCTCACCCAGAGCGAGCAGACACTGAGCGTCAAGGCCGGCTCCACCGCCAAGCTCAGCTTCCCGGTGGAGTGGGGGCCGTACCGCGTCGAGGTCGAGGACCCGCAGACCGGGTTGGTGTCCAGTGCACGCTTCTGGGCCGGCTACCGCGCCCAGGACAACGCCGAAGGCGGTGCGGTGCGCCCCGACCAGGTCAAGCTGGCGCTCGACAAGCCGGCCTACGCCGATGGTGCCACGGCCAAGGTCACCGTGACCCCGCCAGCGGCCGGCAGCGGCTACCTGATGGTCGAGTCCAGCGAGGGCCCGCTTTGGTGGCAGGAGATCGACGTGCCGGCCGAAGGCAAGACCTTCGACGTCCAGCTGGACAAGCAGTGGGCCCGTCACGACCTGTACATCAGCGCCCTGGTGATCCGCCCCGGCGAGCGCAAGGCCAATGCCACGCCCAAGCGTGCCGTGGGTGTGCTGCACCTGCCGCTGGCCCGTGCCGAGCGCAAGCTCGCGCTCAGCCTGCAGGCACCGGAGAAGATGCGCCCCAAGCAGCCGCTGACGGTCCGCTTCAAGGCCGCCAACGCCGACGGCAGCATTCCCAAGCAGGTGCACGTGCTGCTGTCCGCGGTGGACGTCGGCATCCTCAACATCACCGACTTCAAGACCCCCGACCCGTTCGCCAGCCTGTTCGGGCGCAAGGCCTACGGCGCTGACCAGCTGGACATCTACGGGCAGCTGATCGAAGCCGGCCAGGGCCGCCTGGCCAGCCTGGCGTTCGGCGGTGACGCGGCAATGGCCAAGGGCGGCAAGCGCCCAAACACCACGGTGACCATCGTCGCCCAGCAAAGCCTGCCGGTGACCCTGAACGACCAGGGTGAAGGCGAGGCGACAGTCGAGATTCCCGATTTCAACGGCGAACTGCGACTGATGGCCCAGGCCTGGACCGACGAACACTTCGGCATGGCCGAGGGCAAGACCGTGGTCGCCGCGCCGTTGATCGCCGAACTGTCGGCGCCGCGCTTCCTGGCCGGGGGCGATCAGACCAACCTGGCGCTGGACCTGGCCAACCTGTCTGGCCGCGCCCAGCAATTGAGCGTCGAGCTCACCACCGAAGGCCAGCTGAGCCTGGCCACGGGCGCCCAGCAGAGCGTCGCCCTGGCCGAAGGCCAGCGCCGCACGCTGCTGATCCCGGTGCAGGCCGAGGGAGGCCTGGGCCAGGGCAAGGTGCGGGTGCGGGTCAATGGCCTGCAGTTGCCCGGCGAGCCGGCCACTGCCTTCGAACGCGAGTGGACTCTGGGCGTGCGCCCGGCCTACCCAGCGATGCTCAAGCATTACCGCGTGGCCCTCAAGGACCAGCCGTGGTCGCTGCCCGAAGCCGACCTGGCCGCCTTCGAGCCCGCTGGCCTCGAGGCCAGCCTGGCCCTGTCGAGCCGCCCGCCACTGAACCTGGCCGAGCAGATCCGCGCCTTGGAGGCCTACCCGTACGGCTGCCTGGAGCAGACCACCAGCGGGCTGTACCCATCGCTCTATGCCGATGCCGAAAGCCTCAAGCGTCTGGGCATCAAGGGCGAGCCGGCCGAAGTGCGCAAGCGCAAGATCGAGATGGGCATCGAGCACCTGCTGGGCATGCAGCGCTACAACGGTAGCTTCGGCCTGTGGAGTTCGGACAGCGAGGAAGAGTACTGGTTGACCGCCTATGTCACCGACTTCCTGCTGCGCGCCCGCGACCAGGGCTACGGCGTGCCGGCCGAGGCCTTGAAGAAGGCCAACGAGCGTCTGCTGCGTTACCTGCAGGAGCGCAACCTGATCGAGGTCGACTACAGCGAGAACGCCGAGCACACCCGCTTCGCCGTGCAGGCCTATGCGGCGCTGGTGCTCGCGCGCAGCCAGCAGGCGCCGCTGGGGGCCCTGCGCAGCCTCTTTGATCGCCGCGCCGATGCGCGCTCCGGCCTACCGTTGGTGCAACTGGCGGTGGCGCTGGACAAGATGGGCGACAAGCCACGCTCGCAACAGGCCTTGCAGGCCGGGTTGGGCATCAGCCGTAGCAAGGGCTGGATGGCCGACTACGGTAGCAGCCTGCGTGACCAGGCGCTGATCCTCGCGCTGTTGCAGGAGAACGACCTGGCCAGCGGCCAGGTCGACCAGCGCCTGTTCGCCCTCTCCGATGAACTGGCGGCCAACCGCTGGCTGTCGACCCAGGAACGCAACGCCCTGTACCTGGCCGGTCGTGGTCTGCTCGGCAAGCCTGAAGGCCAGTGGCAGGCACGCCTGGACAGCGCCGGCGAGGTGCGCGAGCTGAACAATGCCGAAGCCGGCCTGAAGCTCGAAGGGCCGCTGCTGCAGTCGCCGCTGAGCGTGCAGAACCAGGGCAGCGAGACCCTCTACCAGCAGCTCACGCTGTCGGGCTATCCGCGTCAGGCACCGGCTGCCATGGGCAATGGCATGGAGATTCGCCGCGAATACCTGGGCATGAACGGCCAGGCCCTGGACCTGCACAACCTGCGCAGTGGTGACCTGGTGCTGGTGCACCTGGCGCTCAAGTCCCAGGACCGGGTGCCGGATGCGCTGGTGGTCGACCTGCTGCCGGCGGGCCTGGAGCTGGAAAACCAGAACCTGGCGCAGAGCGCGGCCAGCCTGGACAACGCCAGCAGCGCGGTGAAGCAGTGGCGCGAGTCGATGCAGAACGCCAGCGTGGTGCACCAGGAGTATCGTGATGATCGCTACGTGGCCGCGCTCAAGCTCGACGGCTACGGCACCACTCACCTGCTATACCTGGCTCGGGCGGTAACGCCAGGGACCTATCGCGTACCGCCACCGCAGGTCGAGTCGATGTACCGGCCGAACCTGCAGGCGGTCGGTGATGGGCAGGGGGAGATGACGGTCAGGGCCCGATAGGGTGGGGACGAGCGGCCCTTGTAGGAGCGGGGGGGGGGGGGGGCCCCCCCCCCCCCCGGGGGGGGGCCCGGGGGGGGGGGGGGGGGGGGGGGGGGGGGGGGGGGGGGGGGGGGGGGG
>NZ_JACVVE010000040.1 GCF_016648105.1 Pseudomonas sp. S31
CATGCACCTCTTACTCATGTTATGCCCGAACACAAAATTTCTGACACCCTCCCTTGATGCCGTACTTGTTCTTCCAGTAGTCGTACTCGAAGCCGACGTACAGTTGCTTCTCACCAAAATGCAGGGCCTTGCCCAGGTCGTACTTCACCTGTGGGTTGAAGTGCAGGTTGGCCTGGTAGGTGCCGTGGCTGTTCTCGTCGTTATCCACCACCCAGTCCATGTAGCCATCGATGAGGATGTCGGACGAGCCCACGGGGATGGTGTAGGACCAGACCGGGGTGATCTGCCAGACGTTATCGCCGGGGCGGCTGCCATCGGTGGTGCGCTGGTAGAAGTTCAGCTGGAAGTAGTCGAAGCCAGGGATGTCCAGGTCGAAGCCCGGCCCGATCAGGTAGGCCTCGGTATCACCTTCGCCGAACTCGTAGGTCATCGCCAGCAGCACGTCCTTGACCGGGCCGAACTCGAGCTTCTGGTCGAAGATCTTGCCGAACGACAGGCGCGGGGTGATCTCGCCGTAATAGGTGTTCGGGCCGTTGCTGGCGTCCTTCTTGCCCTGGTAGAAGATCTTGTCGACGAAGATGAAGTTGTCGCCGTACTTCCAGCCGTCGGCGTGCTCGAAGGTGAAGGTCTGCTGGGTTTCGGGGTTGACCTTGAAGTTCTTGCCCCACAGGTAGGTCAGGCTGTTGTTCTGCCACTGCAGCAGGTCGCCGGCGTAGGTGGTGCCGCAGGCCAGCAGGCCGCCCGCGAGAATCAGGCTGTTGATGGTACGCATTGTGAAATTCGCTCCCTAGGGTGATCTGTTGTCAGCGTTTTGGATGACGCTGTTTTTTGTCTTATGAGTCAGCTTTTTTCGATTGGCCACAGCTGATTGGCAAGAGTTGCGCCAACTCTCCGGGTTGGTGGCAACCATCCTGCTCGACGTCGTACTGCACCGATGAAAAGGGGTCTTCAAGCTGGCAACACGTCGGCCAACCGCCCGTATTCATTGACCGAGCGGTCAGTTAACGTGGGCAGGATCCGTCCTGCCCTGATCGAGGGGCGCGCAGATTACTCACTTGCGCGCCAAGCCTCAAGTGCTCCGTCCTGGAGCACGCTGAAACAAAGTTGGGCGTTTGGTCAGCTTCTTAGAAATGCACCTTGACCAGGGCGCTGGTCACGCTCTGGTTGCTGTCGATATTGCCCCGGCTGTCGATGCCGTATTTGTCCTTCCAGTAGCTGTACTCGATGCCCACGTACAGCTGTTTGGCGCCGAGGTTGAGGGCCTTGCCCAGGTCGTACTTGAGCTGGGGGTTGAACTGCAGGTTGGCGTGGTAGGTGCCGCGTCGGGTCTGGTCGTTGTCGACCACCCAGTCCATGTAGCCGTCGAACAGAATGTCCGATTTACCCACGGGGAAGGTGTAGGACCAGGCCGGGGTGATCTGCCAGACGTTATCGCCAGGACGGCTGCCTTCGGTGTTGCGCAGGTAGAAGTTGAGGGTGAAGTAGTTGAAGCCGGGGATCGCCAGGTCGAAGCCGGGGCCGATCAGGTAGGCTTCGTTGTCACCCTCGCCGCGCTCGTAGGTCATGGCCAGCAGCACATCCTTGACCGGACCGAAGGCCAGCTTGCGATCGAAGATCTTGCCGAACGACAGGCGTGGGCTGAATTCGCCGTAGTAGGTGGTGACGCCTTTGCTCGCGTCGGCCTGGCCGTTGTAGAAGATCTTGTCGACGAACAGGAAGGTATCGCCGTACTTCCATTTGTTGGCGTGCTCGAAGGTGATGGTCTGCTGGATGCGGGGGTTGACCTTGAAATCCTTGCCGTACAGGTAGGTGAGGCTTTCGCCGTGCCACTGCAGCCATTCGCCGGCATGGGCGGGGAGAGTGGCCAGCAGGCTGCTGCCCAACAGCAGGGACGAGGTGATGCGCGTCATGTCGTGGTTCCCGGACTTATTGTTGTTGGCGGTATCGAAGGCGCACGCGTGCCCCATACGGCCCACGTCCAGTGGGCCGAGGCCTTTGCGTGTGTAGCGGGAGAAGTGGGGCGCCCGCAGCGGTCGCCCCTTGCCTCAATGTTGCTGGCACGCCTCGTTGTGCGCGGTGCGGTCGGCGCCGCCGAGGATGTTGAACAGCACGTTGAGTACCAGGGCACTGATGGTCGCCATGGCGATGCCGCTGTGGGTGATGGGCTCCATCCACTGTGGCATCTGCGCGAAGAACTCCGGGCGTACCACCGGGATCAGGCCGAACCCGATGCTCACCGCCACCAGCAGCTGGTTGCGACGGTCGCTGATGTCGGCTTCCTGGAGGATCTTGATGCCCGTGGCGGTGACCATGCCGAACATGGCGATGGAGGCGCCGCCCAGTACCGCGGGCGGGATCGAGGCGATCAGGTAGGCCGCCTTGGGCAGCAGGCTGAGCAGGATCAGCAGTGCACCGGCGGTGACTGTGACATAGCGGCAGCGGACCCCGGTCATCTGCACCAGGCCGATGTTCTGGGCGAACGAGGAGTGGGTGAAGGTGTTGAAGAAACCGGCCACGAACGATGCGCCGGCATCGCACAGCAGGCCGCGCCGCAGCATGCCCGGCGTCACCTCACGGTCGGTGACCTTGCCCAGGGCGAGGAACATGCCGGTGGACTCGACGAAGATGATCACCACCACCAGGCACATGGACAGGATCGGCGCCAGGCTGAAGGTCGGCATGCCGAAGTGCAGTGGCGTGACCACCTGCAGCCATGGCGCCTGGCCCAGGCCGGACAGGTCGACCATGCCGATGGAGCCGGCCAGGACGTAACCCAGGCCCATGCCTACCAGCACCGAGACGTTGACCCAGAAGCCGCGCATGAAGCGGTTGATCAGCAGGATCACGGCCAGCACCAAACTGGCCACCAGCAGGTAGATCGGCGCGCCGAAGCGCTCGGCATCGGCACCGCCACCGGCCCAGTTGACCGCCACCGGGAACAGCGACAGGCCAATGGAGGTGATGACCGTACCGGTGACCAGGGGTGGGAAGAAGCGTACGACCTTGGACATGAACGGCGCGATCAGCATGCCGAAGAACCCGGCGGCGATGGTCGCGCCGAAGATCCCCTGCAGGCCCACGCCGGGCATGCCGGCCATGGCCACCATGCTGCCGACGGCGGCGAAACTGGCGCCCATCATCACCGGCATGCGGATCCCGACCGGGCCGATGCCGAACGACTGGATGATGGTGGCGATGCCGGCGACCAGCAGGTCGGCGTTGATCAGGAAGGCGACTTCTTCACGGGAAAGGCCGGCGGCCTGGCCGATGATCAGCGGAACGGCGATGGCGCCGCCGTACATCAGCAGTACATGTTGCAGGCCAACCAGGATCAGTTGGAACAAGGGCAGGGGCTGTCGCGGGGGCGCGACGGGAATGTACGCTTGGCGTAACTGGGACATGCAGCACCTCGAGTCTTGTTTTTATTCTCGGATCCAAGCGCCAGGCTTTACGCGGCAGGCTTCGTGAAGAAGCCTGGGGTTCCCGGGGTAAAGCGTGACGCTCGATGCTTGCTTGTTGCTTATCGCTTGTACGAAGAGGCCGGTACCGGCCTCTTCGCGGGACAAGCCCGCTCCTGCAAGCGAGCGGGTTGTCCGGTGGTGCTTTAGTTGACCGGCGCGCCCTTGGCGATCCAGTCACCGACCAACTTGCGCTCCTCGGTGGTCATCTGGGTGATGTTGCCCAGCGGCATGATCTGGCTGGCGACCGCTTGTGCCTGGATGCGCGCGGCCTGGGCCTGGATCTGCTGCGGGGTGTCGAACATCACGCCGGCGGGGGCGGCACTGAACAGTGGGCTGGTCGGCTTGGACGAGTGGCACACGGTGCAGCGTTCCTGGATGACGTCGTGGATCTTGTCGAAGGCGTCGCCGCCGACTTGGGCCGTGGCTTCTGCAGCCGGTGCGGCAGGCGCTTCGGCGGGCTTGGCGGCTTCCTCTTCACGCAGCTGGGCAGCGGTCTTGCCGCCCACCGCGGTGGCTGGCAGCGGCTGGTACTCGATCTTCGCCGCAGCTTGCTCCGGGCTGGTCGCCATTGGCTTGGGGCCGGTGACGTAGGCCAGGCAGATCATCGCCAGGGCGCCGACCGGCAAGGTCCAGGCGTACTTGTTGCTGTCGTGACGGGTGTTGAAGTAGTGACGGATCAGTACCGCCGCCACCGCGATGCCGGCCAGGATCAACCAGTTGTACTGGCTGCCGTAGGTGCTCGGGAAGTGGTTGCTGATCATGATGAACAGCACCGGCAAGGTGAAGTAGTTGTTGTGGCGCGAACGCAGCAGGCCCTTGGCCGGCAGTACCGGGTCTGGGGTCTGGTTGTTCTCGATCGCCGCCACCAGCTGGCGCTGGGCGGGCATGATGATGCGGAACACGTTGCCGACCATGATGGTACCGATGATCGCGCCGGTGTGCAGGTACGCACCACGGCCGCTGAACACCAGGCTGAAGCCCCAGCAGGCAGCGATGATCAGCACGAACAGCACGGCGCCGAGCAGCGCTGGCTTCTTGCCCAGGGGCGAGTCGCAGAGGAAGTCGTAGATGAACCAGCCGGCGACCAGCGAACCGATACCGATGGCCACGCCCTCGGCACCGCTCAGGGTGCTGCCGGGAGCCAGCAGGTACAGGGTCGGGTTCCAGTAGAACACCACGCACAGCAGGGCGATCCCGGACATCCAGGTGAAATAGGCTTCCCATTTGAACCAGTGCAGGTTCTCGGGCATTTTCGGGGGCGCGAGTTTGTATTTCTCCAGGTGGTAGATACCACCGCCGTGAATCGCCCAGAGATCACCCGACAACCCATCGCGCGGGTTGCTTCGGTTCAGGTGGTTCTCCAGCCAGACGAAGTAGAACGATGCACCGATCCAGGCGACACCGGTGATCATGTGAACCCAGCGAATGCTCAGGTTCAGCCATTCGTGAAGGTGTGCTTCCACAGTATGTACCTCATGCCAATCACCGCAGGCGATGATTGACCTTTTCTTATTGGTGGGGATTGAGGATCAGCATCTGTTCCTCGGTGAAGTAATGCTCATCGCAGTTGTTGCCAGAACCACTGCGATCAACCACCAGGAAGTCATCCCGCTTTTCGATCGTCAGCACCGGGTGGTGCCAGACGCCGCGATGGTAATTGACGCCCTGCCTGCCGTTGCTGCGGAAGGCTCGGACCAAGCCTGATACAGGTGCATCGCCAACGGGCGCGACCACGATCAGAAAGGGGTTGCCGAGCAGCGGGATGAAAGCCTGGCTGCCCAGCGGATGGCGTTCCAGCATGCGGACCGTCAGCGGCATGTCCAACGCGTCGGCGCGGAAGATGCTGATGATGGCCTTGTCCTCGGGCTCGGCGGTCTCGACCGTGGCGAGCTTGTGGAAGCGCATGGTCGAACCGTTGTTGATCATGAAGTGGTCGCTGCCGTCGGTTTCGATCACGTCACCGAAGGGGGCGAAGGCTTCTTTGCTCAGGGGTTCGATCATCAGGGTGCGCATGCGGTTATCTCTTCTATGTTCGTTGTTCTTGATTAGGGTGGGCCGGCTGGCAGGCCAAGCCCTCAAAGCTGCAGCAGGCGGAACAGGGCGATCAGGTTGATCTGCGCCAGGGCCTCCTTGAATTCGGTATCGACATCGTTGTGGATGCGTTTCTCGAAGGCAGCGAGAATCTGGTGCCGGTTGCTGCCTTTTACCGCCATGATGAAGGGGAACTGGAACTTGGCCTTGTAGGCGTCGTTCAGCTCGGTGAAACGGGCGAACTCGTCGGCGGTGCATTGGTGGATACCGGCGCCGGCCTGTTCGTTCGTGCTCGATTCGGTCAGCTCGCCCTGGATGGCAGCCTTGCCTGCCAGGTCCGGGTGAGCGTTGATCAGCGCCAGCTGCTCGGCGTGGCTGGCGCTGAGCAGGATGTCGCTCATGCGCTGGTGCAGCGCCTCGATCTCGTCCAACTCGCCCGGTTGGCCCAGCTCGAACGCACGTTCGGCGACCCACGGCGAGTGCTCGTAGATGTCGGCGAAGGCCTGGACGAAGGCGTCACGGCCCAGGGTCGATGGCTTGAGGGTCTTGAAGGCGGTCATCAGGCGTTCTCTTTCTTGTACGGATGGGTGGCGTGCCAGTGGCGGGCGATGTCCACGCGACGGGCGAACCAGACCTGCTCGTGGCTCTTGGCGTAGTCGATGAAGCGCTTGAGCGCGGCCAGGCGGGCAGGGCGGCCGATCAGGCGGCAGTGCAGGCCGATGGAAAGCATCTTCGGCGCTTCGCTGCCTTCGGCGTACAGCACGTCGAAGGCGTCCTTGAGGTACTGGTAGAACTGCTCGCCGCAGTTGAAGCCCTGCACCTGGGTGAAGCGCATGTCGTTGGTGTCGAGGGTGTAGGGGATCACCAGGTGCGGCTTGCCGGTGGGGTTGTTCGACTCCCAGTAGGGCAGGTCGTCGTCGTAGGTGTCGCTGTCATAGAGGAAGCCGCCTTCCTCCATCACCAGGCGACGGGTGTTCGGGCCGGTGCGGCCGGTGTACCAGCCCAGTGGGCGCTCGCCGGTGATTTCGGTGAGGATGCGGATGGCTTCGAGCATGTGCTCGCGCTCCTGGGCCTCGTCCATGTACTGGTAGTCGATCCAGCGGTAGCCGTGGCTGCAGATCTCATGGCCAGCCTCGACCATGGCGCGGATCACGTCGGGGTGGCGCTGGGCGGCCATGGCCACGGCGAAGATGGTCAGCGGCACGCCGCTGTCCTTGAACAGCTTGAGCAGGCGCCACACGCCGGCGCGGCTGCCATATTCGTAGAGCGATTCCATGCTCATGTTGCGTGCGCCTTGCAGCGGCTGGGCGGCGACCATCTCGGAGAGAAAGGCTTCGGACTCCTTGTCGCCGTGCAGGATGTTGCGCTCGCCACCTTCTTCGTAGTTCAGCACGAAAGACAGCGCGATGCGGGCATTGCCCGGCCATTGCGGGTGAGGTGGGGTGTTGCCGTAACCGATCAGGTCGCGAGGGTAGTCAGCGCTCACTGCTATCTTCCTTCTTGTGCGTTGGTGCGGGGTGGGGGCGAGCCGCGTCGGGATGTCGCACCACCGGATGGGCTGATTGTATACAACTTCTGAAATCTTTTGTAAGCCTGTTTTTCCGCATTTCTGCCCTTTTGTCGCCCGGGCTACACCACCAAAGCCTGTGCAAGAAACCTGCCTGATTGGTCAGCTAAAGTTGAAGCTGGCTCCTGAGTGCCTGTATTTACGACTGGTGGCCGGTTTGCAAGGGCTGCGGCGGAAGGGTTCAAAAAATTGTGTACAATATTTCGTCGAAATGTCTTAATGAGGGCATTCCAACGCGCCGCATGCCCTGTGCTGGTGCGAGGGTTGTGTATTTCTTGCCCACAGATTGAACAAGAGGCGACAAGCAGATGGGACGTTTGACCACACACGTATTGGATGCCGCTCACGGCTGCCCGGGCAGCGCGATCAAGGTCGAGCTGTACCGCGTCGACGGCCAGCGACTGGAGCTGGTGAACACGGCAGTGACCAACAGCGATGGCCGCGTCGATGCGCCATTGCTGCAGGGCGATGACTACCGTACCGGTGTCTACCAGCTGCAGTTCAGTGCTGGCGCCTACTACCGTGCCCGCGGCGTGCAGCTGCCGGACACGGCGTTTCTGGATGTTGTCGTGCTGCGCTTCGGCATCGATGAAAAGCAGGAGCACTATCACGTGCCGCTGCTGATCTCGCCGTACAGCTATTCGACCTATCGTGGAAGCTAGTGGGTCGCTAGAAGAATCTTCGTAGGTCCTTGGCCCGCTCTCACACTGGCGGGCTTTTTTTCGTCTGCTGGTTTTGTGTTGCCTGTACTGGCCTCTTCGCGGGTAAACCCGCTCCTACAGGGGGTTGCGCGCCGCTGTAGGAGCGGGTTTACCCGCGAAGAGGCCGGGGCAGGGGAATCAAATCAGGTCGGGATCAGAGAAACACGAACTTGGCGATGAAGATCGCGCACAACACCCACAGGCTCGCCGATATTTCCTTGTACTTGCCCGTCCCCGCCTTCAACGCCACGTAGCTGATGAAGCCCAGCGCAATCCCATCGGCCACCGAGAAGGTCAGCGGCATCATGATCACCGTGACGATCGCCGGAATGCTGTCGGTGGCTTCGTCCCAATGAATGTGCGCCATGCTGCCCATCATCAGCATCGCCACGTAGATCAGCGCGCCGGCAGTCGCATAGGCGGGAATCATCCCGGCCAAGGGGGCGAAGAACATCGCCGCGACGAACAACAACCCGACCACCACGGCGGTCAGCCCGGTACGCCCACCAGCAGCCACACCGGCGGCACTCTCCACATAGCTGGTCACCGGCGGCACGCCGACCACGGCGCCGAACACACTCGAAGCACTGTCGGCCTTCAACGCCCGCGACAGGTTTTCAATGCGGCCATCCGCCGCCACCAGGTTGGCCCGCTGCGCCACGCCCATCAGCGTGCCGGCAGTGTCGAACATGTGCACGAACAGGAACGCCAGCACCACGCTGATCATGCTGACGTTGAACACGCCCGCCACATCCATGGCCATCCAGGTCGGTGCCAGGCTCGGCGGCATCGACATCACCCCGCCGAACTTCACCAGCCCCAGGCCCCAGCCGGCCAGGGTCACGCCGATGATGCTGATCAGGATCGCGCCGAACACGCGCTTGTAGCTGAGGATGGCGATCAGCAGGAAGCACAGCGCCGCCAGCAGCGGCCCGGGTTCATGCAGCGAACCCAGCTTGATCAGAGTGGCCGGGCTGTCGACGATGATGCCAGCGGTCTTCAGGCCGATCAGCCCGAGAAACAATCCGACGCCGGCCCCCATGGCATGGCGCAGGCTCACCGGGATGCTGTTGAGCAGCCATTCGCGCACTTTCGACAAGGTCAGGAACATGAACAGCACCCCCGAGACGAATACCGCGCCCAAGGCCGTTTCCCAGTTGTAGCCCATGGTGCCGACCACGGTGTAGGTGAAGAAGGCATTCAGGCCCATGCCTGGCGCCAGGCCCACCGGCCAGTTGGCGTACAGGCCCATGAGCAGGCAGCCCAGTGCGGCGGCGATGCAGGTGGCGACGAATGCTGCGCCGTGATCGATGCCGGCGTCGGCCATGATGTTGGGGTTGACGAAGATGATGTACGCCATGGTGATGAAGGTGGTCATCCCGGCGATCAGTTCGGTGCGTACGGTGCTGCCGTGTTGCTTGAGTTTGAAAATCCGCTCCAGCCAGCTCGTTTCGAGCGGTGGGGCGAGATCCAGCGTAGGGGCTTCGGATTTGCGGCTTTCCACAGCGGTACTCCTCAAGTCTTCTTGTTGTTCTGGAGCCAGTGACCTGCGCTAAGCACTTGGTGGCTCCGCGAGGGAAGGCAGACATCCGAACCGATTTGTTGACTTTTTGGTCAGGAAGTTGCTCGCTGGATTATGCTTTTGTGTACAAAGAATGCAAATAATGTTTTATCTTTTGTTCGCGAAAACCCCGATACAACGGCTATATAAGTAAAAGGCGGCCTGCAGAAAGGGTTGTGCCTGTGTACAATGGCGCCATACCTTGGTCCTACTTTTTTCATCAGGACTTGCCAAGCACCCTCCGACAGGTATTACAGTCGAGGCCTGACTGGCGGATCCTTCGTGCTCGAGAGCCCATGAACGAACAGCTGCAACCTCTGAAAAAACCTGCGCGCACTGGCAAGGCCGGCCGTAGCGGTACCCAGGACGACATCGTCTATGCGCACATTTTCGAGGCGATCCTCGAGCAGCGCCTGGCGCCTGGCACCAAGTTGAGCGAGGAAGCGCTGGGCGAGATCTTCGGCGTCAGCCGCACCATCATTCGCCGCGCTCTGTCGCGCCTGGCCCACGAGAGCGTGGTGCTGCTGCGGCCCAACCGTGGCGCGGTGGTGGCCAGCCCCACCGTCGAGGAGGCGCGCCAGGTGTTCTTCTCACGGCGCATGGTCGAACGCGCGATCACCGAACTGGCCGTGCAGCACGCCACGCCCGAGCAGCTCAACGAGTTGCGCCATATGGTCCGCGAGGAGCGCGACAGCTTCTCGCGCGGCGACCGCGGCGCGGGCATTCGCCTGTCCGGCGAATTCCATCTGAAGCTGGCCGAGGCCGCCGGCAACGCGCCGCTGGTGAGCTTCCAGCGCAGCCTGGTGTCGCAGACCTCGCTGATCATCGCCCAGTACGAGAGCGGCAACCGCTCGCATTGCTCGTACGACGAGCACATGCAGTTGATCGACGCCATCGAGGCACGTGACGTCGAGCAGGCGGTGAGCCTGATGATGCACCACATGGACCACATCGACAGCAAGCTCAACCTCGACGAGGAGAGCGCCTCGGACGACCTGCATGCGGTGTTCTCGCACCTTCTCAAGAAACCCAAGGCATCCTCCAAGGGTTGATCGTTTGCCTGCCCGAGCCTGGGGCTGCTGCGCAGCCCTTTCGCGGCACAAGGCCGCTCCTACCAGGGTAACGCGAGCTCTGTAGGAGCGGCCCCATGCCACAACTGGTCATCCGCCAAAGGTCTGCTAAATTCTTGTGGGCAAACCTCTTCCAGCAGTAGGGATTGCGCAATCATTGCGTTCAACTACTGAGGGAAGCGACATGTCCATGTCTCTGGGTGCGCGTATGGGTGCCGAACTGGTCGGTACGTTCTGGTTGGTCCTCGGCGGGTGCGGCAGCGCAGTCCTGGCGGCCAGTTCTCCGGTCGGCATCGGCGTGCTCGGCGTCGCCTTCGCCTTCGGCCTGACGGTCCTGACCATGGCGTTCGCCATCGGCCATATCTCCGGTTGCCATCTCAACCCCGCAGTCTCGTTCGGCCTGGTGGTGGGCGGGCGATTCCCGGCCAAGGAATTGCTGCCCTACGTGGTCGCCCAGATGATCGGCGCGGTCCTGGCTGCCGGGGTAATCTACTTCATCGCCAGCGGCAAGGCGGGTTTCGAGTTGTCGGCCGGGCTGGCCTCGAATGGCTATGCCGAGCATTCCCCAGGTGGCTACTCGCTGGCCTCCGGCTTCGTCAGCGAAGTGGTGATGACCGCGATGTTCCTGGTGGTGATCATGGGCGCCACCGACGCCAGGGCACCGGCCGGTTTTGCGCCAATCGCGATCGGCCTGTGCCTGACCCTGATCCACCTGATCTCGATCCCTATCACCAACACTTCGGTCAACCCCGCGCGTAGCACCGGGCCGGCCTTGTTCGTCGGAGGCTGGGCAGTGCAGCAGTTGTGGCTGTTCTGGCTGGCACCACTGATCGGCGCCGCGATCGGCGGCGCCTTGTACCGCGGGTTAGCCTCGAAACCTTAGCGCTGGTGCACCCGGCGGCCGGCCGCGTAGGTTTCACGCACCGTGCGGTCGTCGCCCAGGGTGGTGAGCACGAACAGGGTTTCCTCGATGCTGCTGGACTGCTGGATACGGTAGTCCAGCAACGGCGTGGCCTTGTAGTCGAGCACCACGAAGTCGGCATCGTTGCCTGGGCGCAGACTGCCGATGCGGTCGTCCAGGCGCAGCGCGCGTGCACCGCCGAGGGTGGCCAGGTACAGCGACTTGTAGGGGTGCAGGCGGGCGCCCTGCAGTTGCATGACCTTGTAGGCCTCGTTCAGGGTGTTGAGCAGCGAGAAACTGGTGCCGGCACCGACGTCGGTGCCCAGGCCCACGTTGACCTTGAAGCGCTCGGCCTGGGGCAGGTTGAACAGGCCGCTGCCGAGGAACAGGTTGGAGGTCGGGCAGAAGGCCACGGCCGAGCCGGTGTCGGCCAGGCGCTGGCACTCCTCGTCGCACAGGTGCACGCCGTGCGCGAATACCGAGCGCTCGCCGAGCAGTTCGAAGTGGTCGTACACGTCCAGGTAGCCTTTCTGCTCCGGGAACAGCGCCTTGACCCAGTCGATTTCCTTGAGGTTCTCGGACAGGTGCGTGTGCAGGTACAGCCCGGGGTGTTCCTTGAGCAGTTGGCCTGCCAAGGCCAGTTGCTCCGGTGTGCTGGTTGGCGCGAAGCGCGGGGTGACCGCGTAGTGCAGGCGGCCCTTGCCATGCCAGCGCTCGATCAGCGCCTTGCTCTCGGCGTAGCTGCTCTCGGCGGTATCGGTGAGGTAGTCGGGGGCATTGCGGTCCATCATCACCTTGCCGGCGATCATGCGCAGGTCCAGGCGCTCGGCCTCCTCGAACAGGGCATTGACCGACTGCGGGTGCACGCTGCCGAACACCAGGGCGGTGGTGGTGCCGTTACGCAGCAGCTCCTTGATGAACAGGCCGGCGACCTTGTCGGCATGGTCCTTGTCGGCGAACTGCTTTTCGCAGGGGAAGGTGTAGGTGTTGAGCCAATCCAGCAATTGCTCGCCGTAGGAGCCGATCATGCCGGTCTGCGGAAAGTGGATGTGGGTGTCGATGAAGCCGGGGGTGATCAGCGCGTGCTGGTGGTGCACCACCTCGATGTCGGCGTCCAGGGTCGGCAGCAGCTCGCTGGCCGGGCCGACGGCACTGATGCGGCCATCGTCGACTACCAGCAGGCCGTCCTCGTAGTACTCGTGGGAAGCGTCCAGGCCCACCTCGGCCGGGTCGGCGATGCTGTGCAGGATGGCGGCACGGTAGGCTTTGCGGGTAACGGTCATAACACACTCGTCAAATGGCTTGGCTGCGCCGGGAGGGCGGCAGCAACTGGGCAATGGGGCCGGCATTGGCGCCAGCGTCATGCTGGCCGAAGCAGGCGTTGTAGGTGGCGATGATTTCCCCGGCGATGGACACGGCGATCTCGATCGGCAGCTTGCCCTTGACCTCGGCCAGGCCCATCGGGCAACGCATGCGCGCCATCACGGCATCGTCATAGCCGCGCTCGCGCAGGCGATGCTCGAACTTGACCCGTTTGGTCTTCGAGCCGATCAGGCCGAACCAGGTGAAATCGTTGCGCTTGAGAATGGCGGCGGTCAGCTCCAGGTCGAGCTGGTGGTTGTGGGTCATGACGATGCAGTAGCAGCCGGCGGGCAGTTCGGCCACTTCGTCGACCGGTTCCTCGCTGACCACCTGGGTCACCCCACTCGGGATGAGCGCGGGGAATTCCTGTTCACGCGAATCGATCCAGCGCACCCGGCAGGGCAGCGCCGCGAGCAAGGGTACCAGAGCGCGGCCGACATGGCCCGCGCCGAACACTGCGATCTGCGCCTGCACCGCAGCCATCGGCTCGAACAGCAGCACGGTGACGCCGCCGCAGCATTGACCGAGGCTGGCGCCGAGGCTGAAGCGCTCCAGGTGCGGGGTGCCGCGCCGCTCGGCGAGCATCTGCCTGGCGATGTGCAGCGCCTTGTATTCCAGGTGGCCACCGCCGATGGTGTCGAACAGGCCATTGGCGCTGACGACCATCTTCGAGCCGGCGTTGCGCGGTGTCGAGCCACGTTCCTCGATGATGGTGACCAGTACGCAGGGTTCGCCGCGGGACTGGTGGTCGGCGAGGGCGTTGATCCATTGGTGCATGATGCAACCTCTCTGAAGGTCGTCACGGTCCCTGTAGGAGCGGGTTTACCCGCGAATGCGGCGGTGAGGCGACTATCGCATTCGCGGGTGAACCCGCTCCTACAGGCGTCTCGCATTGTCACGGTGTGACAGTTTCCAGCTCCTGTTCGGCCAGCTGCTGTTCGGCCACCGCCTTGCGCATCTGCTCGCAACCCCACAGCACCCGCTCCGGCGTCGCCGGGGCGTCGATCTGTGGCTGCACGCGGTAGTCGGCGATGCTGGCCACGGCGTCCTTGATCGCGCACCAGGCGGCGATGCCGAGCATGAACGGCGGCTCGCCCACGGCCTTGGAATGGAACACGGTGTCCTCGGGGTTCTTGCGGTTTTCCACCAGCTTCACCCGCAGGTCCAGCGGCATGTCGGCCACTGCCGGGATCTTGTAGCTGGCCGGACCATTGGTCACCAGCTTGCCCTTGGCGTTCCACACCAGTTCCTCGGTGGTCAGCCAGCCCATGCCCTGGATGAAACCGCCTTCCACCTGGCCGATGTCGATGGCCGGGTTCAGCGAGGCGCCGACGTCGTGCAGGATGTCGGCACGCAGCATCTTGTATTCGCCGGTCAGGGTGTCGAGCACCACCTCCACGCAGGCGGCGCCGAAGGCGAAGTAATAGAACGGCCGGCCACGCGCCTGGGTGCGGTCGTAGTAGATCTTCGGCGTGCGATAGAAGCCCGTGCTCGACAGCGACACCTGGGCGAAGTAGGCCAGTTGCACCAGTTGTTCGAAGCTCACGATCTGCTCACGCACGCGCACATGGCCGTTGCGGAACTCCACGTCTTCCTCGGTGACCTGGTAGTGCCGGGCGGCGAACTCGGTCAGGCGTTTCTTGAGGATCTCGGCGGCGTTCTGCGCAGCCTTGCCGTTCAGGTCGGCGCCACTGGAAGCCGCCGTGGGCGAGGTGTTGGGCACCTTGTCGGTGTTGGTGGCGGTGATCTGGATGCGGCTGAAATCGACCTGGAACACCTGCGCCACCACCTGGGCGACCTTGGTATTGAGGCCCTGGCCCATTTCGGTACCGCCGTGGTTGAGGTGGATGCTGCCGTCGGTATAGATGTGGATCAGCGCACCGGCCTGGTTGAGGAAGGTGGCGGTGAACGAGATGCCGAACTTCACCGGGGTCAGCGCCAGGCCCTTCTTCAGCACCGGGCTGTTGGCGTTGAAGCGGCGGATCGATTCGCGGCGTTCGGCGTAGTCGCTGCTGGCCTCGAGTTCGGCGGTCATTTCCTCGAGCATGTTGTGCTCGACGGTCTGGTAGTAGTGGGTGACGTTGCGCTCGGTCTTGCCATAGTAGTTGGCCTTGCGCACCGCCAACGGGTCGCGGCCGAGGTGGCGGGCGATGTGGTCCATCACCTGCTCGATGGCGACCATGCCCTGCGGGCCGCCGAAGCCACGGTAGGCGGTATTGGAGGCGGTGTTGGTCTTGCAGCGGTGGCCATGCACAGTGGCATCGCCCAGGTAGTAGGCGTTGTCTGAGTGGAACATGGCGCGGTCGACGATCGAGCCCGAGAGGTCTGGTGAATAACCGCAGTTGCCGGCGAGATCCAGGTTGATGCCGTGCAGGCGACCCTCATCGTCGAAGCCGACGTCGTACTCGACATAGAACGGGTGGCGCTTGCCGGTCATGGTCATGTCCTCGACCCGTGGCAGGCGCATCTTGGTCGGCTGGCCGGTCAGGCGCGCGATCACCGCGCACAGGCAGGCGGGGCTGGCAGCCTGGGTTTCCTTGCCGCCGAAGCCACCGCCCATGCGGCGCATGTCCAGCACCACCTTGTTCATCGGTACGTCGAGTACCTCGGCCACCAGCTTCTGCACTTCGGTGGGGTTCTGCGTGGAGCAGTAGACGATCATGCCGCCGTCCTCGGTGGGCATCACCGAGGAAATCTGCGTCTCCAGGTAGAAGTGTTCCTGGCCGCCGATGTGCAGGGTGCCCTGCAAACGGTGCGGGGCGCTGGCCAGGGCGCTGGCCGAGTCACCCCTCTGGTGGGTATGGCTGTCGAGTACGAAGTGCTTGTTGCGCAGCGCCTCGACCACATCGAGCACCGGCTCGAGGTCTTCGTACTCGACGATCGCCGCCATCGCTGCGCGGCGGGCGGTGTCGAGGTCGCGGGCGGCTACGGCAAGCACCGGCTGGCCGAAGAACTCGACCGTGTCGATGGCCAGCAGCGGATCGCCGGCCACCACCGGGCCGATATCCTTGAGGCCTGGGATATCCTCGTGGGTAATGGCGATGCGCACGCCCTCGAAGGCGTAGCAGGGCGCGGTGTCGATGCGCAGGATGCGCGCGTGGGCGCGGTCGGCGGTGCGTGCATACACGTGCAACTGGTTGGGGAATTCCAGGCGGTCGTCGATGTACACCGCTTCGCCGGACACATGCTTGTCGGCGCTGTCGTGCTTGATGCTGCGCCCGACCCCGGTGGCCAGGTCCTGGCGGAACAGTTCGGCCATCTCGGCCTGGCTCTTGGCTGCGTGATGGTTAGACATAAGCGGTCACCCGGGTCTCGATGTGCGGTGTTTGCTGTTCGATGAAGTACTTGCGCAGCAGATTCTGCGCGGTCAGCAGGCGGTATTCGCGGCTGGCGCGGAAATCGCTGAGCGGGGTGAAGTCCTCGGCCAGGGCCTGGCAGGCGCGTTCGATGCTGGCCTGGGTCCAGGGCTTGCCGCGCAGGGCCGCTTCGCAGGCGCGGGCCCGCTTGGGGATGGCGGCCATGCCGCCGAAGGCGATGCGCACGGCACTGACCACGCCGTCTTCGAGGCTCAGGTTGAAGGCGCCGCACACCGCTGAGATGTCGTCATCCAGGCGCTTGGAAACCTTGTAGGCGCGAAACGTCCATTCGTTGCTGGCGCGCGGCACCACGATCTTCTCGATGAACTCACTGTCCTGGCGGGCGGTGACGCGGTAATCGATGAAATAGTCCTCCAGCGGCATCGTGCGCTGGCGGTCACCTTGGCGGAGCACCACCTGCGCGTCGAGAGCGATCAGCAGGGGCGGCGAGTCGCCGATCGGCGAAGCGTTGCCGATGTTGCCGCCAAGGGTGCCCTGGTTGCGGATCTGCAGCGAAGCGAAGCGGTGCAGCAGGGCGCCGAAGTCGGGGTACTCCGCGTCGAGTGCGGCGTAGCAGTCGGTGAGCGGGGTGGCGGCGCCGATCTCCAGATGGCTGGCGGTCGTTTCGATGCGCTTGAGCTCGGCGATATGGCCGACGTAGATCATCACTGGCAGGGTCTTGTGCATCTGCGTGACTTCCAATGCCAGGTCGGTGCCGCCGGCCAGCAGGCGTGCTTCGGGGTGCGAGCTGTACAGGTCGGCCAGGTCGGCCACGGTCAGCGGCACCAGGCAGCGTTTGTCGCCGCTGTTGAGCTCGTCGGTCTCGGTCGGGGCGATGGCCTTGAGGCGGGCGATGGTTTGCGCCTGGTGGGCATCGAACTGGTCCTGGCAAGGTTGCCGGCAGCTCTGCTCGGCGGCGTCGAGGATCGGTCGGTAGCCGGTGCAGCGGCACAGGTTGCCGGCCAGGGCCTCCTGGGCGCGGTGCAGGTCGTGGCCGCTGCTGTTCTTCTGCAGGGCGAACAACGACATGACGAAGCCGGGGGTGCAGAAGCCGCATTGCGAGCCATGGCAATCGGCCATGGCGCGTTGCACGCTGTGCAGCTCGCCTTGGTGCTTGAGGCCTTCGACGCTGATCAGTTGTTTGCCGTGCAGGGCCGAGACGAAGGTCAGGCACGAATTGAGGCTGCGGTAGCGCAGGCTGTCCTGGCCGTGCTCGTCCTGGGTCAGTTCGCCTACCACCACGGTGCAGGCGCCGCAGTCGCCGCTGGCGCAGCCTTCCTTGGTGCCGGGTTTGCCCAGGTGCTCGCGCAGGTACTGCAACACCGTCATGTTCGGGTCCAGGGCGTGCTCACGGTGCAGCTCCTGGTTGACGAGAAACTGGATCACGGGGATGGCCTCGCAATGGTTTTATTGTTGTTGGGCGGACTCTAAGCAGACCTGACGACTTGGTCAATATTTTTCTGACTCAAAGGTCAGGAAAGCGCTCGAGCCCCTGCCCAACGGCCTGTTGCTGTCCCTTTACCAAGCATAGATCGCGCCGCCTGCAACACCCGGGCAATGGTCGAATAAACAGCGGCCACCCTCTGCTCGCCTGCTGGCCAAGTGCGCTACAATCGCCCCCTTAGTGCCCAGTCCAATGATTTTGAAGGAAAACCATGACGTTCAAGGCGCCGGACAGCCTCTCCGAGCAGATCGCCGACTACCTGGCCGAGCGGATCATCCGTGGCGAGCTCGCGCCTGGCGAACGCATCCAGGAGCTGAAGGTCACCCAGGCGCTGGACGTCAGCCGGGGTTCGGTGCGCGAAGCGCTGCTGATCCTCGAACGTCGCCATCTGGTGGCGATCCTGCCGCGCCGCGGCGCGCACGTCACCGAGCTGAGCGAACACAACGTGCGCAGCCTGTGCACGCTGATGGGCGAGTTCTACATCCTGCTGGGTAACGCGGTTGCACAGAAATGGCGCCTCGACAGCGACCTGCGCCCGTTCCTGGACATCCAGCAGCGCCTGCAGCACGCCTGCGACCGGCAGGACATCAAGGCCTTCGTCGCCGACAGCTTCGCGGTGATGCGCGCCGCCTACCCGTTCGCCGACAACCCCTACCTGCAGGAAACCGTCGAGAACCTGCAGCCGGCTATGAGCCGTGCGTATTACCTGGCCCTGGACCAACGCCAGGCCAACATGGTCGATTACCTGGAACTGTTCGCCCGCTTGCTCGACGCCGTGGTCGCCCGCGACCTGCCGCGCATCCGCGAGGTACTCAGCGCCTACAGCCAGCGCAGTTGCGAGCTGGTGCTGGCCGCGCTGGCCCGAGGCTGACCGATGCGCCTGAAGTGCATACGGCTGGCCGGGTTCAAGTCGTTCGTCGACCCGACCACGGTCAATTTCCCCAGCAACATGGCGGCGGTGGTAGGGCCCAACGGCTGCGGCAAGTCCAACATCATCGATGCGGTGCGCTGGGTGATGGGCGAGAGCTCGGCGAAGAACCTGCGCGGCGAGTCGATGACCGACGTCATCTTCAACGGCTCCACCAGCCGCAAGCCGGTCAGCCAGGCCAGCATCGAGCTGGTGTTCGACAACAGCGAGACCACCCTGGTGGGCGAGTACGCGGCCTATGCCGAGATCTCGATCCGCCGCAAGGTCACCCGCGACGGGCAGAACACCTATTACCTCAACGGCACCAAGTGCCGGCGCCGCGACATCACCGACATCTTCCTCGGCACCGGCCTCGGGCCACGCAGCTATTCGATCATCGAACAGGGGATGATCTCCAAGCTGATCGAGGCCAAGCCCGAGGAGCTGCGCAACTTCATCGAGGAAGCGGCCGGCATCTCCAAGTACAAGGAGCGTCGCCGCGAGACCGAAAGCCGCATCCGCCGCACCCAGGAAAACCTGGCGCGCCTGACCGACCTGCGCGAAGAGCTCGAGCGCCAGCTCGAACGCCTGCATCGCCAGGCCCAGGCCGCCGAGAAGTACCGCGAATACAAGGCTCAGGAGCGCCAGCTCAAGGCGCGCCTGTCGGCGTTGCGCTGGCGTGACCTGGACGACCGCGTGCGCCAGCGCGAAGCGGTGATCGGCGACCAGGACGTGGCCCACGAGGCGTTGGTCGCCGAACAGCGCAACGCCGATGCCAGCATCGAGCACCTGCGCGATGGCCACCACGAATTGTCCGAGCGCTTCAACCAGGTACAGGGCCGTTTCTATTCGGTGGCCGGCGACATCGCCCGGGTCGAGCAGAGCATCCAGCATGGCCAGCAGCGCCTGCGGCAGTTGCAGGACGATTTCAAGGAAGCCGAGCGCACGCGCCTGGAGACCGAATCGCACCTGGGCCATGACCGCACCTTGCTGGCTACCCTGGGTGAAGAACTGCAAATGCTCGAGCCGGAGCAGGAGTTGACCCTGGCCGCTGCCGAGGAAGCCGCGGCCACCCTGGAGGAAGCCGAGCTGGGCATGCACGGCTGGCAGGAACAGTGGGATACCTTCAACACCCGTTCCGCCGAGCCGCGACGCCAGGCCGAAGTGCAGCAGGCACGCCTGCAGCAACTGGAGGCCAGCCTGGAGCGCCTGGCCGAGCGCCAGCGCAAGCTTGGCGAGGAACGTGACCAGTTGGGCGCCGACCCGCAGGACGCTGCCATGCTCGACCTGGCCGAGCAGTTGGCCAGCAGCGAGCTGTCGCTCGAAGAGCTGCAACTGGCCGAGGAACAAGTGGTCGAACGCCTGGAGGCGCTGCGCGAGCAATTGCAGCAGGCCACCCGCGCCCAACATCAGGCGCAAGGCGAGGTCCAGCGGCTTGGTGGCCGCCTGGCGTCACTGGAAGCCTTGCAGCAGGCCGCACTGGAACCAGCCGCCGGTGCTGGCGACTGGCTGCGTGACCAGGGCCTGGCGCAGCGTCCCCGGCTGGCCGAAGGGCTGCGCGTGGAGCCGGGCTGGGAGCTGGCCGTGGAAACCGTGCTCGGCGCAGACTTGCAGGCAGTGCTGGTGGAAGACTTCGCCAGCCTGGACTTCAGCGGCCTGGAACAGGGCGAGATGCGCCTGTTGCTGGGCAATGGTGAACGTGCGCGTCAGCCTGGCAGCCTGCTCGACAAGGTCGAGGGTCGCATCGATCTCGCGCCTTGGCTGGCCCAGGTCAAGCCGGTCGAGGATCTCGCTCAGGCCTTGGCCTTGCGTGCTTCGTTGGCCGATGGCCAGAGCCTGGTCAGCCGCGATGGATACTGGGTCGGCCGGCATTTTCTGCGCGTCAGCCGCGGCGGCGACGCTGAGGGCGGTGTGTTGGCCCGTGGCCAGGAGATCGAGCGCCTGGGCCAGGAGCAACTGGAGCACGAAGCTGCGCTGGAGCAGCTGGAGGCACAGTTGCAGACCCTGCGCGAGCAGCAGCTCGACCTGGAAGAGCAGCGCGAACAGTTGCGTCGCCGTACCCAGGAAGAAACTCGCCAGCACGGCGAGCTCAAGGCCGGCCTCTCCGCCGCCCAGGCGCGCGCCGAGCAGCTCGAACTGCGCCTGCGGCGGCTGCACGAGGAACTGCATGAACTGCAGGAGCAGCGCGCCCTGGAGCTCGAACAACTGGGTGAATCGCGCCTGCTGCTGCAGGAAGCCCTGGAGCTGATGGCCCAGGACACCGAGCAGCGCGAGCAGTTGATGGCCCGCCGCGACACGTTGCGCGAAAGCCTCGACCGCGTGCGCCAGGAAGCCCGCCAGCACAAGGACCATGCCCATCAACTGGCGGTGCGCCTGGGTTCGCTGCGCGCCCAGCACGATTCCACCCGCCAGGCCCTGGAACGTCTGGAGCAACAGGCTGCGCGCCTGACCGAGCGCCAGGAGCAGCTGAGCCTGAACCTGGAGGAGGGCGAGGCGCCGCTGGAGGAGCTGCGCATGAAGCTCGAAGCCCTGCTGGAGCAACGCATGGGCGTCGACGAAGAGATGCGCCAGGCACGCCTGCACATGGACGAAGCCGATCGCGCATTGCGCGATGCCGAGCGCCGTCGCACCCAGGCCGAACAGCAAGCGCAGTTGCTGCGCGGTCAGCTCGAGCAGTTGCGCCTGGAGTGCCAGGGCCTGGACGTGCGCCGCAAGACCCTGCAGGAGCAACTGCTGGCCGACGGCTACGACCTGCAAGGGGTGCTCGCCACCCTGGACGCCGAGTCCAGCGAGCAGGGCACCGAGCAGGAGCTGGAGCAGATGGAGGCGCGCATCCAGCGCCTGGGGGCGATCAACCTTGCGGCCATCGAAGAATACGAGCAGCAGTCCGAACGCAAGCGTTACCTCGATGCCCAGGACGCCGATCTGGTCGAGGCGCTGGAGACCCTGGAAAACGTCATCCGCAAGATCGACAAGGAAACCCGCAACCGCTTCAAGGATACCTTTGATCAGATAAATGCCGGATTGCAGGCACTTTTTCCAAAAGTTTTCGGTGGTGGCAGCGCTTATCTGGAACTGACGGGCGAAGATCTACTCGATACAGGGGTGACGATCATGGCGCGTCCGCCGGGCAAGAAGAACAGCACGATCCATTTGCTGTCCGGTGGCGAGAAGGCACTGACCGCATTGGCGCTGGTGTTTGCCATCTTCAAGTTGAACCCCGCACCGTTCTGCATGCTCGACGAGGTCGATGCGCCGCTGGACGATGCCAACGTCGGGCGCTACGCGCGCCTGGTCAAGGAAATGAGTGAAAGCGTGCAGTTCATCTACATCACCCACAACAAGATCGCCATGGAAATGGCCGACCAACTGATGGGGGTAACCATGCACGAGCCTGGCTGTTCACGTCTTGTTGCAGTCGATGTGGAGGAGGCGTTGGCCATGGTCGACGCCTGAGAAAGGGGGATTGCGCACAATTGTGCAGGGAAATGCCCCCGCCATGTGCGACAGACGGTGTAAAGTTGTCTTTGGTCGTGCTAGCTTAATGTCACTCGTTTTTTGCGTGGGTAAAACGCCTGTCAGAACATAGAGTTGGCGCCACGTGTTAAAGGGCTTTGAACCCTTTGTTTTCAAGCATATTTTTATTAGAGGCACGGGATTACATGGAAATCGGTCTGCGCGAGTGGCTGATCGTCATCGGCATCATTGTCATCGCCGGTATTCTTTTCGACGGCTGGCGCCGCATGCGCGGCGGCAAAGGCAAGCTGAAATTCCGCCTGGATCGCAGCTACTCCAACCTGCCTGACGAAGAAGGCAGTGCCGAGGTGCTGGGCCCGGCCCGGGTACTGGAGACGCAGAAAGAGCCTGAACTCGACGAAAGCGACCTGCCTTCGATGAGTGCCCCGGCGCGTGAGCGCGAGCCCAAGCCTGCCCCCAAGGCCGCGAAGCCAAGCAAGCGTGGCAAGCGTGCCGCTGAAGCCCCTCAGGGCGACCTGAACCTGAGCGCCGAGCCGCGCGAGCCAGACCTGTTCGCCGACAGCGAGGATGACTTCGCCGCCGACAACAACCGCAACAGCGGTTTCGCCGCCACCGGCAATGCCGCCAAGGAGCTGCCTCCGGTCGAGGAAGTGCTGGTGATCAGCGTGATCTCCCGTGACGAAGGCGGCTTCAAGGGGCCGGCGTTGCTGCAGAACATTCTCGAGAGCGGCCTGCGCTTCGGCGAGATGGACATCTTCCACCGCCACGAAAGCATGGCCGGCCACGGCGAGGTGCTGTTCTCCATGGCCAACGCGGTCAAGCCGGGCATCTTCGACCTGGACGACATCGACCACTTCAGCACCCGTGCGGTGAGCTTCTTCCTCGGCCTGCCAGGCCCGCGCCATCCGAAGCAGGCCTTCGACGTGATGGTGGCTGCTGCGCGCAAGCTGGCCCATGAGCTCGACGGCGAGCTCAAGGATGACCAGCGCAGCGTGCTGACCGCGCAGACGATCGAGCATTACCGCCAGCGCATCGTCGAGTTCGAGCGTCGGGCGCTGACTCAGAAACGCTGATAGATCCAGACGAAGAGCAGCCTGGGGGCGTGCTGGTCGGTTCGGGTTTCGTTGTCGCTTGTGCCGGCCTCTTCGCGGGTGAACCCGCTCCTACAGGCTCACCACCGACTTGAAAATGGTGGTGAGCCTGTAGGAGCGGGTTTACCCGCGAAGAGGCCGGCACAGGCAGCAAAAGCCTCCAACCCCACGCACCAACCCCAGGCTGCTCTTTTGCTTTGCAAGAGACCCTGAAAACATGAACGCCGAATCCCGAATCCACGAACTGCGCGCCGAGATCGATCAGCACAACTACCGCTACTACGTGCTCGACGAGCCCAGCGTGCCCGACGCCGAGTACGACCGGCTGTTCAACGAGCTCAAGGCGCTGGAAGCCGAACACCCCCACCTGGTGACGCCGGACTCGCCCACCCAGCGCGTCGGTGGCACCGCCCTGGCCGCGTTCAGCCAGGTGCGCCACGAAGTGCCCATGCTCAGCCTGGGCAATGCCTTCGAGGAAGCGGACCTGCGTGAATTCGGCCGCCGCGTGGTGGAAGGCCTGGATCAACCGGGCGCGGTCGATTTCAGCTGCGAGCCCAAGCTCGACGGCCTGGCGGTGAGCCTGCTGTACCGCGATGGCCAACTGGTGCAGGGCGCCACGCGTGGCGACGGCACCACTGGCGAGGACATCAGCGCCAACGTGCGCACCGTGCGCAACATCCCGTTGAAGCTGCAGGGCAAGGGCTGGCCGGCCGTGCTGGAGGTGCGTGGCGAAGTCTTCATGAGCAAGGCCGGTTTCGACCGGCTCAACGCCGCCCAGGCCGAAGCCGGTGGCAAGACCTTCGCCAACCCGCGCAATGCCGCCGCTGGCAGCTTGCGTCAGCTCGACTCGAAGATCACTGCCAGCCGCCCGCTGGAATTCTGCTGCTATGGCGTGGGGCAGGTCTCCGAAGCCATCGCCGACAGCCACATCGGCACGCTCGAACAGCTCAAGGCCTGGGGCCTGCCCATCAGCCGCGAGCTCAAGCATGCCGCCGGTATCGAGCAGTGCCTGGAGTACTACCGCGACATCGGCGAGCGCCGTAACAGCCTGGCCTACGAGATCGATGGCGTGGTGTTCAAGGTCAACAGCCTGGCCGCGCAGCGCGAGCTGGGTTTCCGCGCCCGCGAGCCGCGCTGGGCCATCGCCCACAAGTTCCCGGCCATGGAAGAGCTCACCGAGGTGCTGGACGTCGAATTCCAGGTCGGCCGCACGGGTGCAGTGACGCCCGTGGCGCGTCTGAAGCCGGTCAAGGTGGCCGGGGTGACCGTGTCCAACGCCACGCTGCACAACATGGACGAGATCGCCCGGTTGGGCCTGCGCATCGGCGATACGGTGATCATCCGCCGGGCCGGCGACGTGATCCCGCAGGTGATGCAGGTGGTGCTCGAACGCCGCCCGCAGGATGCCCGCCCGGTCGAAGTGCCGAGCGAGTGCCCGGTCTGTGGCTCGCAAGTCGAGCGCACCCAGCTGGTCAAGCGCAGCAAGGGCAAGGAAACCACCAGCGAAGGTGCGGTGTACCGCTGCGTCGGCCGCCTGGCCTGTGGCGCCCAGCTCAAGCAGGCAATCATCCACTACGTGTCGCGGCGCGCCATGGATATCGACGGCCTGGGCGAGAAGAGCGTCGAGCAGTTGGTGGACGAGGGCCTGATCGGCTCGCCGGCCGACCTGTACAAGCTCGAATTCGACCAGGTGGTCGGCCTGGAAGGCTTCGCCGAAGTGTCCAGCCGCAAGTTGCTCGATGCCATCGAAGCCAGCAAGCGCCCGAGCCTGGCGCGGTTCATCTATGCCCTGGGTATTCCGGATGTGGGTGAGGAGACCGCCAAGGTGCTGGCCCGCTCGCTGGGCAGCCTGGCGCGGGTGCAGGTGGCCTTGCCACAGGTGCTGACCTACCTGCCGGACATCGGCCTGGAAGTGGCCTACGAGATCCACAATTTCTTCGAGGACGAGCATAACCGCAAGGTCATCGAGCAATTGTTGGCCAGCGGCATGCAGTTGCAGGACGAAGGCGAGCTGGCGGCCGAGTTCGCGGCCAGCACCACGCTTGCGGGGATGATCGCCAAGCTCGACATCGCATCGGTGGGGCCGACCGGCGCGGAAAAGCTGGTGGCCAAGCTCGACAGCCTGGACAAGATCATCGCCGCCGATGGCATCGATCTGCGCCAGGCGCTGGCCGCCAAACAGGCCGAGGCCGTGCGCGAGTTCTTCAAGGACGAGGCCAACCAGCAGCTGGCGCGGAAGATCGAAGCCCAGTTGCTGGATTTCGGCATGCACTGGAGCAGCGAGAAGAAAACCGCCGAAGGCCTGCCGCTGGCTGGCCAGACCTGGGTGCTGACCGGCAGCCTGGAGCGCATGAGTCGCGACGTGGCCAAGGACAAGCTGGAAAGTCTCGGGGCCAAGGTGGCCGGTTCGGTGTCGGGCAAGACCCACTGCGTGGTCGCCGGGCCGGGTGCGGGCTCCAAGTTGGCCAAGGCCAGCGAACTGGGGGTGAAGGTGCTGGATGAGGATGCGTTCGTCGCGTTCCTGGCGGAGCAGGGTATTGCCATCTGACGACTCGATCACTGGCGAGTCGCAATCACTGTAGGAGCGGCCTTGCGCCGCGATGGGCTGCGCAGCGGCCCCGGCATTTCAGCTTGCTGCGCAGGACCGAGGGCCGCTTCGCGCCCCATCGCGGCACAAGGCCGCTCCTACAGAAGTATGCAATACCTGGCACTTGCCTCATTTTCCGCAATTTGGACAAGTCTAGGTGTTTTCAGCCTTGGGGAAACTGTGGTAGTGGGGCAGGGGAATCAGGAAGCTGCTGGTCCCAAAGGATGGACGCCTGTTTCGCCATGCCCTCCAGGCCGCCTTGCTGCTGGTACAGGTTGTACAGTGAGAAGCAGCCGAAGATCAGCAGCGCCACGATCACGGATGCTAGGCCGCTGAGCATGTGATTGCCCAAGGCCGGCCAGAACTTCCACTTCAGTGCATCAGCTTTGGTTGTGACGGTTTTTTCAAGTGTGGCGACTTTTGCGTGCAGGGCTTTGTCCAGATCTTGGATCTTGATAATCACCTCGCCTTCCAGGATCGAGCTTCGCATCTCGGCTTCCAGCTGATCGAGCGAAACGTCGATGAAGCCTTTGGCCATCTGCTCGGCCTGATAGCGATACATGCCCAGTTGTTGCGGCGTGCATGCGACTTTCTTGAAGGTTTCGTGTTCGTCATATGGATGAGTTCCAATCCACTCAATCTTGTGACGTTTGTATAGCGAGTAGGCAAGCAGCCCCAGGAAGTCGTCCGGCGACTCCACGAGCTTGCGAAAAACGTCGAAAGGCAATTCCGAATGCAGAGACACCGACTCGGATTCAGACGCTTGGCCCTTCGTTTGGCCATGTTCGGCATGGTGGGTGAGCAGGCTAGGCTCAGCGGCACCTAAAGGTCCGGTTTGGTTTGAGCTCACGAGGCGACCACCCGAATCACCGTGAGAGGCGGCTGAACGCTTTTCTCATCATGTTGTTGATGGTTTCTGGCGATAGCTTTGAAGAGCGATCAGCAACGGCCTTTTTTGCACGCATGGAAAGCATTCTGTTGCTCTCTTTGATCAGCGCAATCGAGACGTTCGGCATTGATACCTCCTGGTTCGGTGTGACGCTCATATCGGAAACCGAGCTCTGGCATTCCCCAAAGATTCTTATCATTGGGCGAATGAGAGTCAATGAACAGCCAGACGTACACGCTGTAGGACACGTCGTTGCTTGAGTCAGGCTTAGCCGATCCGACGAGATTGGCCTTGGCCGCTTCACCATGGGCGGTTAGCACCCTGCACCATGCCCAATCCAGACAAGTCATTGAGAAACGATGACTTTTTCTCGCTTCAACGGTTGTATCTTCGCCCCAGACCGGTACAATGGCGCGGCTCGTCACTTGGCGAGCCGCGTAGTGGTGGCCCCATCGGTCCCCCCGCATTGATTACCCGTTAACCTGGTCAGGCCCGGAAGGGAGCAGCCATAGCGGGAACATCGAGTGCCGGGGTGTGGCTGGTGGGGCCGCCTCCATTTCAGGTCCTCGAAATCTCGAGACCGTCTTCGCTTCTCTGCTTCATTTCCTTTCTGTGTTCTGAGTAGGTGCCTGAGCTGGCCCTGCTGCTGCGGTATCTCCTCGAGGCAAATCAGCCCTCACAGGTGCGGCTCACCGGTCTGCTAGCTGACGAGCCTTAAAGAGCCAGTCCGCATTTTCAGAAAGTCCCTACGCCGCCCGCTGGACAATCCCCCGAGCCCCTTGCTAGTTTCCGGCGCGATATGTTTCGGAATGTGACCGACAAGGACGTACGCAATGAAAAACCTGCAAGGGTTGCCGAGCCTCATCGTGGCGTCGGTAGGCGCACCCGGCAAAGCGCGAAACCTGCCTGCCGATGTGCAGTGCATCCAGTATCTGCTCAACCTGATCACTACGCCAAGACTGGGCATGCCACTGCCGGAAAACGGCCGCACCGACAGCCGCCTGGTGCAATGCATCAGCCAGTACCAGTTCCGTCACCTCAAGTACGCGCACCCCGACGGGGTAGTGGACCCCGGTGGGCGCACCTTCAACAGCCTGATCGAGCAAGCCATCCGCGTGCCGGTCAAGCTCAACCCCTCGCTGCGCCTGCCAACGTTCGCCAATGCCTTGGGCAGTGTGTTCGGCAACAACAGCGCCCCCGACATGGTCCAGGCCACGGTCAATCACTACCTGGCCCGGGCGCGGGCGATCATCGAGGCCGAGCGACGTAACCGGGAGATGGTGCTGCAGGCCACCTGTGATGGCGGCACCACCCTGAGCGACAGCGATTTTCAGAATGCCGCCACCCAGTTGGGCCACGGCATCACCGCCAACCTGGTCAAGGCTTTCGCCACGGTGGAATCGGGCGGGCGTTCAGGCTTCGGGCCGGCCAGCTTGCCGGTGATCGCCTTCGAGGGGCACATCTTCCGCCGTTACACCAAGCACAAGTACGACCGTACCCATCCGCTGCTTTCCTACCCCTACAAAAAGAAAGCCGGGCCCCAATGGCAAACCAACAACAAGGACCAGGCCAAGGCCTGGGAAACCATGGCCACTGCGTTCGCCCTGGATCAGGAGGCGGCGTTGAAGGCGGCGTCTTGGGGTATGTTCCAGATCATGGGCTTCAACTTTGCCGATTGCGGTCACAAGAACGTGTTCGACTTCGTCACGGCGATGAAGCTCAATGCCGGCCAGCAACTCAAGGCGTTCCTCGGGTTCTGCAGCAAGAATCCGGCGTTTATCAAGGCTGCCAAGAACAAGGACTACGCCGGCATGGCGAGAAGCTACAACGGCGATGATTACGGCGATTACGACGTAAGAATCAAACGAGCCTACGAGGCATTGGAAGGGAAGAAGTAAGATGCTGAAGACGTTTTCCAACCAGGTGTTGGCCGCAGGGGCATTGTTGCTGTGCAGCGCCATGCCGGTACTGGCAGGTGCGCCTGTGCTCAAGTCGGGCCAATACGAGACGCTGATGCTGGCGGTCACGCCGGAACATCAAGTCGAGGGCTATTACTCCGAGGAGTTGGGCCAGGGCGTGACTCGCCACTGTACGTTCTACCTCAAGGGCAAGGTCGAGGATGCAGCGGCTACGCCGATCACCACCTGGCTCGACGAAGCCTACCCAGGCACCGTGGCCCCGGTGGCAGACGGCGTGACATTGACGGTGGAAAGAGGCCGTGAGCACCCTGGCTGCCCAAGCGTACTGATGCCGGAAATCACCACGGGCCTGGAGCTGAGCCAGACCGCCAGCAAGCCGTGGATCGGCCTGGCGACCATTTCTGCCGACAAGGCCTACCTACTGAAAACCGCAGGTGGCAAGGCCACGAAGCGCCCCTATATCGTCAAGGAGGATGTGGTGGGCGTGCTGGCGTACAAGGACGGCTGGGCCCGTGTCGAGTTCATCAGCAAGGATGATCGCTCGTTCATCGGCTGGATCCGCGACGGGCAGTACTCCCGACCGGTGGCGCCTGGAACCTGAGCCTGCACGTGCGGGTGGCGCGTCAGGAGTTCTTTCCTTGCAGGCGCGCCAATAGATTCTCAGTTGTATTCGTGTGCCCCGATTCAAGGCCGCGCCACCGAAATGTCCTCCGAAGAACCCGCGCCGCCGTAGCGCTGGACGATCCGCTGCAATTCCCCCGATTGCTTCATCCTCACCAACGCGCGCAACAACCCTTGCGAGGGGATCGATGGGTCATTGCGCACCAGACACCCCAGCTGTTGCTCCTCGAGCACCGCGATTACCTGCAAGCGCTGCTCGGGCGGCACCTGCTGATTGAACCACTGCAACGACAGCTGGTTGCTCACCGCGTATCGGTAGCGGCTTGCCTGCAGCTTCTGCAGGACCAGCAACTGGTTGCGGCTGTCCTCGCGTTGCAGTTGGCCTTTGGCGAACAACGGCTCCAGCGTGTCGTAGGCGAAGCCCAGCACCGTGCCGATGGCCTGCGGCGTTAGTTGCTCGGGACGGGCAGGGGTAGTATCGGAGGCGCGAGCCACCAGCAAGTCGCGCTGATGGAGCAGCGGGATGCTCCAGACGAAATTGCCCGGGCGGGCGTTGAACCACTGGGGGCTGACATAGCAGCGTACATCGATATCGCCCTCTTCCATGGCCTGCTGCAGGCGCAGGCGCGCCATCACGTGGTATTCGGGGCGTGCACCGGCCTCCCGGGCCATGGCTTGCATCAGGTCGAACAGCATGCCCCCCACCGGTTGGCCGCCTTCGATACGGATCAGGGGCATGCTCCAGCTTTCGGCCACGGAGAAGCGCAGTACCGGCTGCGCGGCGAAGGCGGGAGCCATGCACAGCAACCACAACAGCAACAATTTTCGCAAGACGCAATCCTCCCTGACCTGCGCGCGCCAGTTCCTTAGCTTAGACGAGCCACGCAGGGTGCAATTTCGGCCCCGCTCCGCTAGCATTAGCGATCTTCCGCTCGATCAGGTTGCGATGGTTTTTCGATGAGTTATCAGGTTCTTGCACGTAAATGGCGTCCGCGCTCGTTCCGCGAAATGGTCGGCCAGACCCATGTGCTCAAGGCCTTGATCAATGCCTTGGACAACCAGCGCCTGCACCACGCCTACCTGTTTACCGGTACTCGTGGTGTCGGCAAGACTACCATCGCCCGTATCATCGCCAAGTGCCTGAACTGCGAAACCGGTATCACCTCCACGCCGTGCGGCACCTGTTCGGTGTGCCGCGAGATCGACGAGGGCCGCTTCGTCGACCTGATCGAGATCGACGCTGCCAGCCGCACCAAGGTCGAAGACACCCGCGAGCTGCTCGACAACGTGCAGTACGCGCCAAGCCGTGGTCGCTTCAAGGTCTACCTGATCGACGAAGTGCACATGCTCTCCACCCACTCGTTCAACGCCTTGCTGAAGACGCTGGAAGAGCCGCCACCCTACGTCAAGTTCATCCTCGCCACCACCGACCCGCAGAAGCTGCCGGCCACCATTCTCTCGCGCTGCCTGCAGTTCTCGCTGAAGAACATGAGCCCGGAGCGGGTGGTCGAGCACCTGAGCCATGTACTGGCAGCCGAGAACGTGCCGTTCGAAGCCGATGCCTTGTGGCTGCTCGGCCGCGCCGCCGATGGTTCGATGCGTGATGCCATGAGCCTGACCGACCAGGCCATCGCCTTCGGCGAGGGCAAGGTGCTGGCCGCCGACGTGCGCGCGATGCTCGGCAGTCTCGACCATGGCCAGGTCTATGGTGTGTTGCAGGCCCTGCTCGAAGGGGACGCCCGGGCCTTGCTCGAGGCCGTGCGCAACCTCGCCGAGCAGGGGCCGGACTGGAGCGGTGTGCTGGCCGAGATGCTCAATGTGTTGCACCGGGTAGCCATTGCCCAGGCGCTGCCCGAGGCAGTGGACAACGGCCAGGGCGATCGCGAGCGGGTGCTGGCCCTGGCGGCTGCCTTGCCGGCCGAGGACGTGCAGTTCTATTACCAGATGGGCCTTATCGGCCGCCGCGACCTGCCTCTGGCGCCGGATCCGCGTGGTGGATTCGAAATGGTCCTGCTGCGCATGCTGGCGTTCCGCCCGGCGGACGCCGAGGGCGCGCCGACACCGGTACTAAAGCCGGTGGGGATCAGCCAGGCCACAGCTGATCCGGCAACTCCGGTGGCAGCATCGGCCCAGGCGCCCGAGAGGGCGGCCGTGGTTGCCGAGCCCGCCCCTGAGCCTCAGCCCGCGCCTGTAGTCGAAAGCAGTGTGCCAGCGGTGCCCGAGCCGGTGGCAGCACCTGCACCTGCACCCGAACCCGAACCCGAACCCACAGCAGCGGTAGAGGAGGTGCTCGACCTGCCCTGGGAAGAGCCTGCCGTTGCCGCTGCAACAACGGCCCCCGCGCCGCAGTCGGCGCCTGTCGAGGCTCCCGCGCCAGCCGCCAGTGCGCCGCACGCCAGCCAGGCGGATCACGACGAGCCCCCGTTCGACCCAGCTGCCTATTCTCCGGCCGGCATGGAGCGCGACGACGAGCCGCCGATGGACGAGGACTACTACGGCGGCGACAGCGACCCGGTAGGCTTCAGCTACCTGGACGAGCTGGCCGAGCATGTCCAGGAAGAGGCCCCGGCCGCCGTGCCAGAGCCGTTGCCGGCAGCGGCGCCGGCCACCGGCCTGGCCCTGCAATGGCTGGAATTATTCCCGCAGTTGCCAGTGTCGGGCATGACAGGCAACATCGCCGCAAACTGTACGTTGATGGCCGTCGATGGCGATGACTGGCTGCTGCACCTGGATCCAGGCCAGGGGGCGCTGTTCAACGCCACCCAGCAGCGCCGCTTGAACGACGCGCTCAACCAGCACCTGGGGCGTACCCTGAACCTGCGTATCGAGCTGATCCGCCCCGAGCAGGAAACACCGGCCCAGGCTGCGGCCCGCAAGCGTGCCGAACGTCAACAGGATGCCGTGGTGTCGATCGAGCAGGATCCGTTGATCCAACAGATGATCAAGCAGTTCGGTGCCAAGGTGCGACAGGATACTATTGAGCCTGTAGAGGCCCTGGCCAGCCAGGGCCAGTAACGGAATAACCCTGCGCCCGGCCAGCTGCCGGGCTGCACCCTATGACCCAATCGAGGTATACCCCCATGATGAAAGGTGGCATGGCCGGCCTGATGAAGCAGGCCCAGCAGATGCAGGAAAAAATGGCCAAGATGCAAGAAGAGCTGGCCAACGCCGAAGTGACGGGCCAGGCCGGTGGTGGCCTGGTCAGCGTGGTGATGACCGGTCGTCACGACGTCAAGCGTGTCAGCATCGACCAGAGCCTGATGTCGACCGACGAGGACGACAAGGAAGTGCTGGAAGACCTGATCGCCGCGGCCCTGAACGACGCCGTGCGCAAGGTCGAGCAGAACAGCCAGGACAAGATGGGCAGCATGACGGCCGGCATGCAGTTGCCGCCGGGCTTCAAGATGCCGTTCTAAGGCATTTGCCTTACAGGAAGCCGCCGCCCAATGGCGGCTTTTTAATGTCTGCTACTTAACTTGAATGTTTGGACAAAAAACTTCAGCTATCTTTCGACAGTTCGACCGAGCGTCGATGGGCTGCGTAAGTTGCAGCTTCAACCAGTTCTCGAAGTTGCCCCTCGGTTTCGAAAACATCGATGGCTGCCGCAGTGGTACCGTTCGGTGAGGTGACCGCGATGCGCAAGTCGGTGAAATTGGCATGGGGTTGATGTTGCAACGTTGCCGCGCCGAAGGCGGTTTGTGCGGCGAGACTGCGGGCCAGTTCCGCGTCCAGCCCCAGCTTGATACCGGCCTGCGCCAATGCCTCGCTGAACAGGTGATAGTAGGCCGGCCCGCTGCCGCTGATGGCGGTGACGGCATCCAGCAGCCCTTCCTCGGCTACCCAATAGGCCGTGCCCACTGCTTCGAACAGGGCGCCGATCACCGCCTTGCGTGCCGCATCCAGCCCTTCGCCGGCATACAGGCCGGTGCAGCCCGCACCTACCAGCACGGGAGTATTAGGCATGGCCCGCACTACCGGGCTGCGTTGGCCGATGGCGTTGCTCAGAGTGTGCTCGGTAACGCCCGCAGCCACCGAGACGACGACGGCCCGGCTGCACTGCCGGTCGTTCAGGCCAGCCAGCGCGGTGGTGGCGTAGGCGGGTTTGACGGCCAGGACGATCAGGTCGAACGCCCGATCAGCCGGCACCTCTTCCAGGCGAGCGTAGCGGCCTTGTTGCGGGTCGGCGGTCAGGCCAGGGTCGACGATGTCCAAGTGATCCACCAACCTGCCTTTCAACCAGGCGTCGCCCAGTGCGCCGCCCATGCGCCCATAACCAATAAAAAGCACGTTCATTGCTGCCTCGGTGTGTTTGTTGTTGTGTCGTTTTTAGAGTAAGGGCTTTTTCGATAAAGGTGCAACCCGGTGCAACCTTAAATTCCCTGCACGCTGCGCTGAAACCGTTAAGCAATTAAATGACTTGTCAGTCACGCTGCCCTGTTTTGGGTGAATGCGGGTTTTTCTGTCTTGTATGCGAATCAAATCAGGGCATTTTCAGGCAGTTTCAAAAATATTTGAAGATTAATCGTTTAATCTAGGTTGCACCTTTTTTTAAAACTTGAATAAGATCCGCTCGACACGGTGCAACCCGGTTGCTCTTTTGCGCCAATTCACCCTGTGCTCGCCGACATAACATCAAAAAAACGGAGACTCGAATGACGCCGTCCAGCGCAACCCCCCCTGCAAACCAGGGGCGTGGCCGAGCCTTGGTCGCCAGCCTAACCGGCAGCTCGATCGAATGGTTCGACTACTTCCTCTACGGCACCGCTGCCGCCCTGGTATTCAACAAGCTGTTCTTCCCCACCTTCGACCCGGTCGTCGGCCTGCTGCTGGCCTACCTGTCGTTCTCCCTGACCTTCTTCGTACGGCCCATCGGTGTGTTTTGTTCGCCCATATCGGCGACCGCATCGGGCGCAAGAAGACTCTGGTCATCACCTTGTCGCTGATGGGCGGTGCAACCGTGCTCATCGGTTGCCTGCCGACCTATGAGCACATAGGCGTATGGGCGCCCGTGCTGCTGATCACCCTTCGGGTGATCCAGGGCCTGGGGATCGGCGGCGAGTGGGGCGGCGCGCTGTTGCTGGCCTACGAATACGCCCCTGCCAAGCGCAAGGGCTTGTTCGGCAGCGTGCCCCAGGTCGGCGTGACCCTCGGCATGTTGCTGGCGACCATGGCGGTGAGCCTGATGGCCACGTTGCCCGACGAGCAGTTCATGAGCTGGGGCTGGAGGGTGCCGTTCGTGCTCAGTGCCGGCCTGGTGTTTCTGGGCCTGTGGATCCGCCATGGCCTGGACGAGACCCCGGACTTCAAGAAAGCCAAGGAAACCGGCAACGTCGCCAAGATGCCGCTGGTCGAGACCCTGCGCGATCACTGGCGCGAAGTTTTGATCGCCGCTGGCCTGAAAGTGGTCGAGACGGCGCCGTTCTACATCTTTTCCACCTTCGTCGTCAGCTATGCGGTCAGCACCCTGGGCTATGACAAGGTCAGCACCCTGAACGCGGTGATGATCGGCGCGGCAGTGGCCTCGCTGATGATCCCGCTGATGGGCTGGCTGTCGGACAAGGTCGGCCGCAAGACCGTCTACATCATCGGCATCCTGGCCATCGCGGCGTTCGTCGTGCCGTACTTCATGCTGCTCGACACCCGTACCAGCTGGGGGCTGCTGTTGGCCACGGTGATCGCCTTCGGCGTGCTCTGGGCGCCGGTGACGGCGGTGCTCGGCACCATGAGCTCGGAGATCTTCTCCACCCGCGTTCGCTACACCGGCATCACCCTGGGCTACCAGTTGGGCGCAGCCCTGGCCGGCGGTACCGCGCCGCTGATCGCCACCTTCCTGCTCAGCCGCTACAACGGCAGTTGGCAGCCGGTCGCCCTGTACCTGCTCGGTACTGTGCTGATTTCGCTGATCGCCGTGCTGGCCGTGCGTTCGCCCAAGGTGGGCGAGCAAGACGCGGTAGTACGCGGCGCCGTCAAGTCGCAATGAGTTGACCGCATCGGGGCCTGAACAGGCCCCGATTGCTCTTCGCCGTTCGCTTCACAACACCCGCTTCGCACAGGTGGCACATGCCTCGCCTGGGGAAGCGTTCGTCCTGGATTCGAGTGCAATAACCATAACAGCAACACTTGGGAGACGAGAACAATGAGAAAGACGTTACTGGCGATGGCTGTGGGGAGCACCGCGCTGGCAACACAGGCCCAGCTGGCGCAGGCCACGGGCTTCATCGAGGACAGCAGCGCCAGGCTTGACCTGCGCAACTTCTACTACAACCACGACTACCGCGACGTCGACAAGGACAGCGTCCGCGAATGGGGGCAGGCGTTCGTGCTCAACGTGCAGTCGGGCTACACGCCTGGCACGGTCGGCTTCGGCGTCGATGCGATCGCCACCGTGGGGATCAAGCTCGATGCTCCTGGGCAGGGTTCGGTATTCCCCGAGAACACCGACAGCAAAGGGCGCGCCGAAGCGGCCGACGAGTTCAGCCGGGGAGGGCTGACCGGCAAGCTGCGGTTCGCCAAGACCGAGGCGCGCTACGGCATTCTGCAACCGAAGCTGCCGATTCTCACCAGCAACGATGCACGCCTGCTGCCGCAGCTGTTCGAGGGCGGCATCGTCACCTCCAACGACATCGACGGGCTGACCCTCACGGCGGGCCAGATCGAGCATGTGGTCGGGCGCATGTCGAGCAACTTCACCGGCATGGCGGTGGCGGGTGGCCAGGAGCAGAGCAACAAGTTCCTGTTCGCCGGCGGCGATTACAAGGGGATCAAGGACCTGACCCTGCAGTACTACTACGCCAACCTCGAGGACTACTACAAACAGAACTTCTTCGGCTTGCTGCACAGCTTGCCCCTGGCGCCTGGCCAGGTGCTCAAGTCCGACCTGCGCTATTTCCGCACCGGTAGCGACGGCGCCAATGCCAGCGGCAAGGCCGGCTACCGGACTTCGGGTTATACCCGCGGTGGAGACGGCGAGATCGACAATGACACCTGGAGCGCCATGTTCACCTATGGCGTGGGTGGGCATGCCTTCAGCCTGGGCTATCAGGAGGTCTCCGATGGCAGCAACTTCGTCCAGCTCAACCAGGGCAGCCTACCCGGCGAAGGGGCCGGTGGCACCAGCCTGTACCTGATCACCGACCGCCTGACCGCCAGCTTCAACTACGCAGGCGAGCGCACCGTGCTGGGCCAGTACGTGTACGACTTCGCCGCCGTGGGCGTGCCTGGGCTCAATCTCAACCTGGCCTATCTCAAGGGTGACCAGATCAAGGTCGCCGGGGCGGCCGATGCCAAGGAGTGGGAACGTGACCTGGTGCTCAGCTACGTCATCCAGGGCGGGCCGTTGAAGAACCTCGGCTTCGCCTGGCGCAACTCGATGCTGCGTAGCGAAGTAGGTGGCGACGCCGATCACAACCGCCTGACCGTCAGCTACTCGTTGCCGATCTGGTAAGGCTCGGGCGCGCCGTGGGCGGCAGCCTGCGGCGACGCCAGCTTGGCAAGGACACTCAAGCGATGCGTATCAACCTGCAATTCAGTCACAAGATCATGCTGGTCACCTCGTTGCTGATGGTTGGCCTATTTGCCTGCTTCACCCTCTTCAACCTGCATTGGCAGCGCCAGGCCCTGCAAACCCAGTTGCACGGCCGCTTGCAGGAGCTCGGCAGCCTGGCGTCGGACAACGTCAGCCACTGGCTGGCTGGGCGGGTATTGCTGATCGAGAGCGCCGCCCAGGTGCTGGGGCGCTTGCCCAGCCTGGAGCAGGCAGGCGATACGCTCGGCCAGGCAACGTTGGCCAATGCGTTTCGCATGGTGTACCTGTCCGACACGGCAGGGCACTTCCAGATCCGCCCCCATCAGGACATGCCGGCCGGTTTCGATGCGCGACAGCGCGCCTGGTACCAGGATGCCGTGCAACGCCAGGCCACGTTGGTCACCGAGCCCTACATCAACGCCGCCAGCCAGGAGATGATCATGGCCGTGGCGACGCCGATCGTGCGCGACGGTCAGGTCGTCGGCGCACTGGGTGGCGGCATGACCATGGATGTGCTGCAGCGGATCGTCAATGGCCTGGACCTGGGTGGCATGGGGCATGCCTTCCTGGTCAGCCGCCAGGGCCGAGTGATGGCGCACGCCGACCCGGCACTGAATCTCAAGACCCTGGAGCAGCTATACCCCGGAGCCATCAGCACGCCGGCCCCGGGGCTCGCTGAAGTTGGCCAGGGCGCGCAGGCGCGCCTGCTCTACTTCGTGCCGATCAAGGGGCTGCCGGGCGTGGACTGGTACATGGCACTGGACCTCGACGAGCACCAGGCCTATGCGATGCTCGATGACTTTCGCGATTCCGCGTTGGCGGCAATGGCCCTGGGGCTACTGTTCAGCGTACTGATCCTGGGCCTGCTGTTGCGCGCCTTGCTCAAGCCCTTGCGGGGGTTGAACCAGGCGCTGCTGGACGTGGCCGCTGGCGAGGGTGACCTGACCCAGCGCCTGGCTGTGCAGGGGCGTGACGAGTTCGCCGGCATGGCCACGGCATTCAACAGCTTCGTCGCGCGCATCCATGCCTCGATGCAATCGGTGGCCGGGGCCACCGGGCAACTGCAGGCGCTGGCCCGCGAGGTGTTGCAGGTGTCGCACGCCAGTCTGGCCGGCAGCGACCAGCAGCAGATACGCTGCACCAGCATGGTCACCGCGTTGCAGCAACTCGATGGGGCGGTGCAGGAGATCGCCCGCAATGCCAGCAGCGCCTCGCAGCAGGCCAGCCGGGTCAGCGCCCAGGCCGGCGAGGGGCGCGAGGTGGTGGAGCAGAGCATGGCCGGCATGAGCCGTCTGGCCGAGAGCATCGACGCCTCGCGCGCACGCATCGAGGCGCTGCACGGCCATAGCGATGCCATCGGGCATGTCCTCGAGGTGATCAAGGGGATTGCCCAGCAGACCAACCTGCTAGCGCTCAATGCCGCTATCGAGGCAGCCCGGGCCGGGGAGGCCGGGCGCGGGTTCGCCGTGGTCGCCGATGAAGTGCGCAGCCTGGCCCACCGCTCGCATGCCTCGGCCCAGGATATCCAGGGCATGATCGAGCAGTTGCAGGTGGCGGCCAGCGACGCCATGGCCGCCATGCTCGACAGCCAGGTACAGGGCCAGCACAGTGTCGAGGTGGCCGGGCGGGCCGGGGAGCTGCTTGGCGACATCACCGCCGCTATCGAGCACATGGATCAGACCAATCACTCGGTGGCCACCGCGACCCAGCAACAGGCGACGGTGGTCGAGTCGCTGGGCGACGAAGTCGCACAGACCGAGACCCTGGGTCAGCAAGGGGTAGGTAACCTGGAGGAAACCCTGCGTGCCTGTGAACGGTTGCAAGAGCAAGTGGGTCAACTGCATCGACTGGTCGGTGGTTTCCGCCTGTGAAGTGGGAGATTTGACGCTGCTCGCCCACGCCGGTATAAACCGCCTCTCATTGATATGTCAGGCCTTTCCCATGAGCTTCAGCCCCCTGATCCGCCAACTGATCGACGGCCTGCGCACCCTTCCGGGCGTCGGTCAGAAAACCGCCCAGCGCATGGCTTTGCAGTTGCTCGAGCGTGACCGCAGTGGTGGTCTGCGCCTGGCCCAGGCCCTGACCCAGGCCATGGAGGGAGTGGGCCATTGCCGCCAATGCCGCACCTTGACCGAGCTGGAGCTCTGCCCGCAGTGCGCCGACCCGCGTCGCGACGACAGCCAGTTGTGTGTGGTGGAGGGGCCGATGGATGTGTATGCGGTGGAACAGACCGGCTATCGCGGTCGTTACTACGTGCTCAAGGGCCACCTGTCGCCGCTCGACGGCCTGGGTCCGGAGGCGATCGGCATTCCGCAGCTGATGGCGCGGATCGAGGAGCAGGGCACCTTCACAGAGGTGATCCTGGCCACCAACCCGACGGTGGAAGGCGAAGCGACTGCGCACTACATCGCTCAGTTGCTGGCCGAGAAGGGCCTGGTGGCCTCGCGCATCGCCCATGGCGTGCCGCTGGGGGGGGAGCTGGAACTGGTCGATGGTGGCACGCTGGCCCACGCTTTTGCCGGGCGCAAGCCGATCTCCCTTTGATTCGCTGGGGCTGCTCTGCAGCCCATCGCGGGGCAAGCCCGCTCCTACAGGTTCGAGGTTGATGCGATCCCTGTGGGAGCGGGCTTGCCCGCGAAGGGCTGCAGGGCAGCCCTCGATACGACTCAATACTCGCTCAGGGAAAACTCGGTCAGGCAGAAGGTCGGCACCCCGGCTGCCTGCAGCCGGCGAGAACCGTCAAGCTCCGGCAGATCGATGATCGCCGCCGCCTCGAACACCTGGGCGCCAGTGCGACGCACCAGGTTGACTGCGGCCAGCAAGGTGCCGCCGGTGGCGATCAGGTCATCGAAAATCAGCACCGAGTCGCCTTCGCACAGGCTGTCGGCGTGCACTTCCAGGAACGCTTCGCCATATTCGGTCTGGTAGCCTTCCGAAAGTACATTGGCAGGCAGCTTGCCCTGCTTGCGGAACAGGATGAGCGGTTTGTTCAGTTGGTGGGCGATGATCGAGCCGATCAGGAAGCCCCGCGCATCCATGGCGCCGATGTGGCTGAACTCGGCTTCGACGTAGCGCTCGATGAACTGGTCGGCCACGTAGCGCAGCCCGCGTGGAGACTGGAACAGCGGGGTGATGTCGCGGAAGATCACGCCCGGCTTGGGGAAGTCCACTACCGGGCGGATGAGGGCTTTGAGGTCGAAGGCGTCGCTGTGCATTGTCGCGGGTATCCTGGAACACGAATGCGCCAGTATACCTTGTTCACGGCGGCCTCAGGCCTCCATCGCACCACCGGCCAGCGCGCACAGCTGGATCGGGTCGAGGATGTGCACTTCCTTGCCTTCGGCGCTGATCAGGCCGTTCTGCTGGAAGCGCGTGAACACCCGCGACACGGTTTCCACCGCCAGGCCCAGGTAGTTGCCGATCTCGTTGCGCGACATGCTCAGGCGGAACTGGTTGGCCGAATAGCCGCGAGCGCGGAAACGCGCCGACAGGTTGACCAGGAAGGTGGCAATGCGCTCGTCGGCGGTTTTCTTCGACAGCAGTAGCATCATTTGCTGGTCATCACGGATCTCGCGGCTCATCACCCGCATCAGCTGGCGGCGCAGCTGCGGCAGCTGGACCGACAGCTCGTCGAGGCGCTCGAAGGGGATCTCGCAGACCGAAGTGGTTTCCTGGGCCTGGGCCGAAACCGGGTAGGCCTCGGTGTCCATGCCCGACAGCCCGACCAGCTCGCTGGGCAGGTGGAAGCCGGTGATCTGCTCCTCGCCGCTGTCGCTCAGGCTGAAGGTCTTGAGGGAACCGGAACGTACCGCATAGACCGAGCCAAAATCGTCACCCTGGCGGAACAGGAACTCGCCTTTTTTCAGCGGGCGTCCGCGTTTGACGATCTCATCCAGTGCATCCATGTCTTCCAGGTTGAGCGAAAGAGGTAGGCACAGGGGCGCCAGGCTGCAATCCTTGCAATGGGCCTGGTTGTGTGGGCGCAGTTTGACTGGCTCGGACATGTTCTATCGATCCTTGTGGAAAAACACACATAGGCCGTAAGGGTAACTCACGGCACGGGTCGGAGGCCAGCATGCGCGATTTTGCCGCGCACTGGCCGCGCCCCAGCGAGTGTGTCGCCGAAGCGCTTTGCCTGACCATAGTGTTCCTGACAAGCCGTATTGTCCATGTGGTTATTCGTCTCGGTCTCAGATCACCCGCGAAAATCGCTGGCGGTTCTGCAGGGCAAGGTAGGCATCGAACAGCATGCACACCGAGCGGGCCAGCAGGCGCCCTGCCGGCAGGATACGGATGCCCTGGGCATCCAGGCTGATCAGGCCGTCATGCTGCATGCTTTGCAGTTGCGGCCATAGCTCATTGAAGTAGCCGCGAAAATCGATGTTGAAGGCCTGCTCGATGGGCTCGAAGTCCAGCTCGAAATGGCAGATCAACTGCTGGATCACGGCTCGACGCAGGCGGTCGTCGTCGTTGCACACCAGGCCGCGCTGGGTGGCCAGCTGACCGTTGGCGAGCGCTTCCTGGTAGGTGCTGAGGTCGCTGCTGTTCTGGCAATACAGGTCGCCGATCTGGCTGATGGCCGAAACGCCCAGGCCGATCAGGTCGCAGTGCCCGTGGGTGGTGTAGCCCTGGAAGTTGCGCTGCAGGGTGCCTTCTTCCTGGGCGACGGCCAGTTCATCGTCGGGCAGGGCGAAGTGGTCCATGCCGATGTAGCGATAGCCGGCGGCGGTCAATTGCTCGATGGTGTTGCGCAGCATCTCCAGCTTGGCCGCCGGTGGCGGCAGGTCGTTGCTGTCGATGCGTCGTTGCGGCATGAAACGCTCGGGCAGGTGGGCGTAATTGAACACCGACAGGCGGTCGGGTTGCAGGCCGATCACCTCGTCCACGGTGCGGGCAAAACCCTCCGCCGTCTGCTTTGGCAGGCCGTAGATCAGGTCGAGGTTGACCGAGCGGTACTGCAGGGTGCGTGCGGCTTCGATCAGCGTGCGGGTCTGCTCGAGGCTCTGCAGGCGGTTGACCGCGCGCTGCACGGCCGGGTCAAGGTCCTGTACCCCCAGGCTGACACGATTGAAACCCAGTTCGCGGAGCAGGCCCATGGTCGGCCAGTCGGCTTCGCGCGGGTCGAGCTCGATGCCGTAGTCGCCACTGTCGTCGTCCGACAGGTTGAAGTGGCGGCGCAGGCTGGTCATCAACTGGCGCAGTTCGGCATGGCTGAGGAAGGTGGGTGTGCCGCCGCCGAAATGCAGCTGTTCCACGCGCTGGTGTGGGTCGAGGTGGCAGGCGATCATCTGGATCTCCTGCTCCAGGCGCTGCAGGTAGGGCGCGGCGCGACCGCGGTCCTTGGTGATGACCTTGTTGCAGGCGCAGTAGTAGCAGATGTTGGCGCAGAACGGCACATGCACGTACAGCGACAGGGGACGCACCGCTCGGCGGCTCTCGCGCAAGGCGTGAAGCAGGTCGAACGAGCCCACTTGGCTGTGCAGTTGCACGGCGGTCGGGTAGGAGGTGTAGCGTGGGCCGGCCGAGTCGTAGCGACGAATCAGGTCGGCATCCCAACGTAGGTCGGCGAGCATGTGGGCGGTCCCGGAAAGAGATGCAGTGTCCGGAGTCTAGGGCTGGCTGTAACTGGCGGTGTTGACCTGCATCAAGGGCTGACGGCGAGCGGCTGCAGCCCGATCGGCGGCATCCGCTCAGTGCCCCATCAACCAGTGCTGATGCGGCCCGGGCAGGGTCCAGATACCGAACAGGATCACCAGCACCCCGCCGGCGACGCGCACGCTGCGCCGGCGCAGCAGCGCATTCACCTGCTCCGCCGCAAGCCCTGTGGCCAGCAACACCGGCCAGGTGCCCAGGCCGAATGCCAGCATCAGTGCCGCCGAATACCCCGCATTGCCTTGGCTCGCGGCCCACAGCAAGGTGCTGTACACCAGCCCGCACGGCAACCAGCCCCATAGCGCGCCGAGCAGCAGCGCCCGCGGCAGGCTCGACACCGGCAGCAGGCGCGTGGCCAGTGGCTGGATATGCCGCCACAGCCCCCGCCCCAGCGCCTCGATCCGCGTCAGCCCGCTCCACCAACCGGCCAGGTACAACCCCATGGCGATCAGCAGCAGTGCCGCCATCACGCGCAACGCCAGGGCGGCGGGGCTGCTGGCCACGGCCCAGCCGGCAAGGCCCAGCAGCAGGCCGGCGCAGGCGTAGCTGAGGATACGCCCCAGGTTGTAAGCCAGCAGCAGGCGCAGGCGTCGGCTGCGTTGCTCGGGCGGTATGGCCAGGGTCAGCGCGCCCATCAAGCCGCCGCACATGCCCAGGCAATGGCCGCCGCCGAGCAGGCCGAGGATCAGTGCCGAGCCCAGCAGGGGCAGCAGTTCAGGCACGGGGTGGGGGTTCCTGGTCGTCTGCCTCGGCCGGCTCGGATTTCACCGCGGCCTGGTGGCGCGGATCCTGGTCGTCGAACAGGATGCTGTGGGCGGGGCTGTCGAGGTCGTCGTACTGGCCGCTGTCCACCGCCCAGAAGAAGATGTACACGGCCACGCCGACCAGCAGCAGGGCGGCTGGGATCATCACATAGAGCGCGGGCATGGCGTGTTCCTTCCAGGCAGCGGCGTTTCGCTCGCCAGCGGCGCCGGGCCTGCCGGCAGGCGGGTCAGGCGCAGGGCATTGAGCACCACGATCAGCGAACTGACCGACATGCCGATGGCCGCCCACACCGGAGTGATCCAGCCGAGCGCGGCGAACGGCAACATGAGGCCATTATACAAGGTCGCCCACAGCAGGTTCTCGACGATGTTGCGGCGTGTGCGCCGGGCCAGGTCGAAGGCTTGCGCCAGGGCCTGCAGGCGGTTGGACAGCAGTACCGCGTCGGCACTGGTTTTGGCCAGGTCGGTGGCGCTGCCCATGGCCACACTGATGTCGGCGGCGGCCAGCACGGGCACGTCGTTGACCCCGTCGCCCAGCATCAGCACCTTGTGGCCTGCGGCCTGCAATGCCTTGAGCCGTTCGAGCTTGTCGTCCGGGCGCAGGCCGCCGATGGCCTGGTCGATGCCCAACTGGGCGGCCACTTCGGCAACCATCGGCGAACTGTCGCCGGACAGCAGCAGGGTCCGCCAGCCGCGTCGCTTGCACGCGGCCAGCAGCGCCGGCGCATCCTCGCGCAGGCGGTCGTCCAGGCCGAACCAGGCCAGCGGCCCCGTGGTGTCGCCCAGCAGCAGCCACTGGCCACGGGGTTCGGGCAGCGATGGTGGGCGTGTGCCACTCAGCGAGCAGACGAACGCAGGCTGACCGATGCGCAGCTGCAGCCCGTCCACCTGGCCCTCCAGGCCCAGGCCGGGCACGCTGCGTACGGCTTCGGCAGGCAAGGTGGCATGGCCGAAGGCGCGGGCGATGGGGTGCTCGGAGCGGTTTTCCAGGGCGGCGGCCAGGGCCAGGCAGCGCTCGGCCGGCAAGGCGCCAAGGGGGTGCATGGTGCGCAGGGCCAGGCGCCCTTCGGTCAGGGTGCCGGTCTTGTCGAAGATCACCGTGTCGATCTGGTTCAGGCCTTCCAGCACATGGCCACGGGTCACCAGCAGCCCGAGCTTGTGCAGGGTGCCGGTGGCAGCGGTCAGGGCGGTGGGGGTGGCCAGCGAAAGGGCGCACGGGCAGGTCGCCACCAGCATCGCCAGGACGATCCAGAACGCCCGCGCCGGCTCCAGGTACCACCACCACAGGCCGATGGCCACGGCAACCAGCAGGCTGAACAGCAGGAACCACTGCGCGGCGCGGTCGGCGATCCGCGCCAGGCGGGGTTTTTCCGTCTGGGCACGTTCGAGCAGGCGGACGATGGCCGACAGTCGCGAGTCCTGGCCGAGGGCTTCGACAGCGATGTCCAGGGTGCTTTCCACATTCAGCGTGCCGCCGGTGACCCGCTCGCCAGCCTGGCGAGGCAGGGGCAGGTATTCGCCAGTCAGCAGCGATTCGTCGACGCTGGAGCGGCCTTCGACGATGTGGCCATCGGCGGGGATCACCGCGCCGGGCAGTACGCGCACCTTGTCGCCGCGCTGCAGCTCGTGCAGCAGGATGCGCTCGGCATTGCCGTTGCTGTCCAGGCGCAGGCACGAAGCTGGCAGCAGGTTGACCAACTGCGCGGTGGCCGCCGCCGTGCGCTCGCGGGCGCGGCGCTCCAGGTAGCGGCCGGTGAGCAGAAACAGGGCGAACATGCCCACGGTATCGAAGTACAGCTCGCCGCTGCCGCTGATGGCGGTCCAGATCCCGGCGCCAAAAGCGAGGGCGATGGCCAGCGACACCGACACGTCCATGGTCAGGTGGCGCGTGCGCAGGTCGCGCGCGGCGCCCTTGAAGATCGGCGCGCAGCTGTAGAACACGATCGGGATGGTCAGAAACAGCGCCACCCAGCGCAGGATGGCGTGCAGCTCGGGCGACAGGTCGATGTTGAATTCCGGCCAGGTGGCCATGGTCGCCATCATCGCCTGGAACCACAGCAGCCCGGCCACGCCAAGGCGGCGCAGGGCGCTGCGGTTTTCCCGGGCCAGTTGCTCGGCGGCCTGGTCGGGCTGGTAGGGGTGGGCGGCATAGCCGATCTGGCGCAGCTCGGCCAGCAGCGCGGACAGCGGCAACTGGCGGTCGTCCCAGTTCAGCAGCAAGCGGTGGTTCGACAGGTTCAGCCGTGCTTCGGCAACGCCGGGCAGCTTGCCCAGGTGTTTTTCGATCAGCCAGCCACAAGCCGCGCAGCTGATGCCTTCGACCAGCAAGGTGGCCTGGGCCAGCTCGCCGGCATGGTGCACGAACCCCTGTTGCACATCGGCGCGGTCGTACAGTGCCAGTTCGTCCTGCAACTGCCGAGGCAAAGCCTCGGGATTGGCACTGGTCTCGCTGCGGTGCTGGTAGTAGTGCTCCAGGCCGCCGGCGACGATGGCCTGCGCCACCGCCTGGCAGCCCGGGCAGCAGAACATCCGCGATGCGCCTAGCACCTGGGCGGTGAAGTGGCTGCCGGCCGGAACGGGCAGGGCGCAGTGGTAGCAGGGGGTGGGTTGGGTCATAGGGCAAACACAAAGAACTGGCTGGAGTGCAGTCCCTGTGGGAGCGGGCTTGCCCCGCGAAAGGGCCGGTACTGGCAACGCATGCTGCAGGCCAGGCCCTTTCGCGGGGCAAGCCCGCTCCCACAGGGGAGGATGGTGGTGCGGCGGCTACTTATGCTCTGCACCTTGCAGCGCTTCATCGCCCAATTGCAAGGTCAGGCCATGCTCGACCTTTTCTTCTTCGAACAGCCGCCACACATGGTCGTCCTGGCTGCCCAGCAGTTCGACGAAGCGCCTTCCTTCGACCTTGTCATCCAGCTGCCCGACATAGCGACCGGCTTCGACACGGCTCAGCGCCACCTTGCGGTCGCGGTCCGGCTGGGTCGGCGAGATCAGGTTCAGCTCCAAGGTTTGCGGGTCGCTGTTGCCGCTCAGACGTACGTCCACCTCGCCGGTCAGTTCGTCCAGGTGCACGCTGGCCTTGAGGTTGAGGGTCTGGGCCAGCAGCTCGCGGTCCAGCGAGCGGTTGATACCCTTGCCGGCCTCGTAGTAGTTGTCGTTGACCAGGTTGTCCGGGTTGCGCACGGCAATGCTGACCATGGTCAGGCTCAGGCACACCGAGGTGGTCAGGATGCCGATGATGATCCAGGGCCAGAGGTGCTTGTACCAGGGGCTGGCGGCGGTGGCAGCAGGCATTGTCGTTCTCTCTCAGCGGATCTGTGGGCCGATGAAGCGGCTCTTGGCTTCAACCTGGCTGTCGCCGTCGTCGGCGCTCTTGAGGATGAAGGTGATTTCGTTGGTGGTCGAAGGCAGCTTCTCGGGGGCGACCGACAGTTGCACCGGCAGGCTGACGATGTCGCCGGCGGCCACGCTGATCTCGCGCTGGCCCTCCAGGCGCAGGTCGGGCAGGCCGGAGGCATCGAGCACGTAGACGTGGTCGCGCTGGTCCTTGTTCATCACCTTGAGGCTGTACACGTTCTCGATCCGCCCTTGGGCGTTCTCGCGGTACAGCACCCGGTCCTTGCTGACGTCGAAACCGACCAGCGAGCGGGTGGCGAACGCCGTGGCCAGGGCGCCGATCATCACCAGCAGCACCACCGCATAGCCGATCAGGCGCGGGCGGGCCATGTGGGTCTTCTGCCCCGACAGGTTGTGCTCGGTGGTATAGCTGATCAGGCCGCGCGGGTAGTTCATCTTGTCCATGATGCTGTCGCAGGCGTCGATGCAGGCCGCGCAGCCGATGCATTCGATCTGCAGGCCGTCGCGGATGTCGATGCCGGTCGGGCAGACCTGTACGCACATGGTGCAGTCGATGCAGTCGCCCAGGCCCTTGGCCTTGTAGTCGACGTCCTTCTTGCGCGGGCCACGGGTCTCGCCACGGCGCGGATCGTAGGAAACGATCAGGGTGTCCTTGTCGAACATCACGCTCTGGAAGCGTGCGTAGGGGCACATGTACACGCACACTTGCTCGCGCAACCAGCCGGCGTTGCCATAGGTGGCCAGGGTGAAGAAGCCGACCCAGAAGTAGGCCCAGCCGTCGGCCTGGCCGGTGAAGAATTCGCTGAACAGTTCGCGGATCGGCGAAAAGTAGCCGACGAAGGTCATGCCGGTGACGAAACCGATCAGCAACCACAGGCTGTGCTTGGCCAGCTTGCGCACGAACTTGTTGCCGCTCATGGGTGCGCGGTCGAGCTTCATGCGCTGGTTGCGGTCACCCTCGGTGACTTTCTCGCACCACATGAAGATCCACGTCCACACGCTTTGCGGGCAGGTGTAGCCGCACCAGACACGGCCAGCGAACACGGTGATGAAGAACAGGCCGAAGGCGGCGACGATGAGGATGCCCGAGAGCAGGATGAAATCCTGCGGCCAGATGGTGGCGCCGAAGATGTAGAACTTGCGCTCCGGCAGGTTCCACCAGACCGCCTGGTGACCACCCCAGTTCAGCCACACGGTGCCGAAGTAGAGCAGGAACAGGAACGCCCCGCCGACCATCCGCAGCCTGCGGAACAGGCCGGTGAAGGCACGGGTGTAGATCTTTTCACGGGCGGCGTAGAGGTCGACGGAGTCCTTCCCTTTGCTGGCAGGCGGGGTGACATCATGTACCGGAATTTGCTTGCTCATCATCAAGTCCCACGGCAGTGGAAAAACGCCGCGGCCGGTACGTGCCAGCCGCGGTCATGTCTAGCTAGGCGTCTGTAGGCATCATACGCCGGTCGGGACGCCACGAGTCGCGGTGCGACGTTCAGTCGCATTGGGTTGTGTCCTGTAATGGTGTATTTGGCGGCCGCTTGACCCAGGTCAATTGACAGGCCGCCCCTTTCTATAAACAACGTGTTTGTCTGGCGCTCAATACAGCTTCAGCGTGTCCAGGTGTTCGGCTGCGGCCCAGTCGTTGTCGCGTACGCATTTGACGCTCAGGTGCTGCGCGTCTTCGCTCAGTTCTGCCAGCAGATAGGTGCGCTGGGAGGCCGAGCCGCTCAGGTAGGCGGGTACGCGGCCAAAATGGCGTGCGTCGTGCAGATGCCGCCCAGCGTCCTTGTGATAATGACCAGCGAACACAGCATTGACCTGATAGTGCTCGATCATGCGTTGGAACCGTTGGAGTTGTTCGGCGCTGCCGGCCCAGTCATCAGGTTGATGCATGTTGAGCAGGGTGATCTGGCCGTGCTCGTAGCTTTCCTTGAGTTGCTCCTCCAGCCAGTCCAGGGCGTCGGAGATTTCAAAGCGAATGCGTCCGGCAGTGGAACCGCTGATGAAGGAAACCCGGTACGTGGGCTCGTTGTTCAGCTGAATCAGTCGCACCCGACCAAAGCTGATGCTGTAGCCCAGGCTTCCACTGTGCCGAATGCCCTCGTAGTCGTAAGTGGATTGCAGTTGCATCACGTCGACACGCTCCTTGTGATGGTCGATCAGGTCCATCACGCTGTCCCTGGCAGCGCCATTGTTGAGGGTGTCGTCGATGTTGTTGCGGTAGTCGTGATTGCCCAGGCCGAAGTAGTAGTTCTCTTTCAAGTGGTCTTGCAGGATCGGATACAGCACGCGGCGCTGCCAGCCGTGACCAAAGGCCGTCATGTCGCCGTTGATCATCACTGGGATGCCCGTGCCGCCCAGGCTTGTGCGGTAGGTGGCGATGCTCGCGTACTGCTCGTTGATCAGCGCTTGCGATTCGCTGTCGCGCTCGGCGTCGGACTGCTCGATGCCATCGTCGGTGGCGGGGGTCCAGGGGTATTGTGGGTCGGAAGCGAACACGAAGGCCCTCGGCGTCGGGCGATTGCCATGGCGGCCAGGTTGTTTGGCCGGCAGGGCGTTGGGGTAGGGGCGTTCATTCATCTGGGCAATCCTTATTGGTAGACAGGCGGGCTGCCTGTACTGGCAGGATTGCGCAGTGGGTCTGGGCAAGGCATGCGGAACCGGTTCCCGTTTCGACTGCGCGGCAACGGCCCTGTCACCAGGGGCAGGGCCGTTGCCAGCGAGTCATTGGCCTTCGGCGGGTGCCGGTGCCTGGTGCGACAGGCTGTACACATAAGCCGCCAGCAGGTGTACCTTGTCGTTGCCTTGCAGCTGTTCCTGGGCCGGCATCTGGCCCTGGCGACCGTAGCGGATGGTCTGTTGCAGCTGGGCGAAGCTCGAACCGTAGATGAACGCCTGCGGGTGGGTCAGGTCGGGTGCGCCCATGGCTGGGGTCCCCTTGCCTTCAGGCCCGTGGCAGGCCACGCAGTTGGCGGCGAAGATCTTCTGGCCGTTCTCCGCATCGGCCTTGGCGCCTTCGGGCAGCGTGCGCTTGTCGAGCTTGCTGATCACGAATGCGGCCACGTCGGCCACGCCCTGTTCGCCGATGACTTCAGACCAGGCCGGCATCACGCCATGCCGACCGCCCATGATGGTGGTCTTGATGGTTTCCGGCTCGCCGCCCCAGCGCCAGTCGCTGTCGGTCAGGTTGGGGAAGCCATAGGCGCCCTTGGCGTCCGAGCCATGGCACACCGAGCAGTTGGAGGCGAACAGCCGCGCGCCCATCTTCAGTGCCTGCGGGTCCTTGGCCACGTCCTCGATGGGCATGGCGGCGAACTTGGCGAAGATCGGCCCGAAGCGGGCATCGGCCTTGGCCATTTCCTTTTCCCACTCGTGCACGCCGGTCCAGCCGGATTGGCCGTTGGAGAACTCGGTCTGCTTGTCGTTATCCAGGTAGCTGTAGCCCGGCAGCACGCCTTTCCAGTTGCCCAGGCCCGGGTACAGGACCAGGTAGCCGAGGGCGAAGACGATGGTGCCGACGAACAGCCAGAACCACCAGCGAGGCAGAGGGTTGTCATATTCCTCGATGCCATCGAAGGCATGCCCGACGGTCTCGTCGGTGACCTCTTCGCGCTGGCCCTTGCGGGTCGACAGCAGCAACCAGGTCAGCGAGAAGATGGTGCCCAGGGTCAGGACGGTGACGTACAGACTCCAGAAGGTTGTCATTGTTGTTTGCTCCCAGACGCTTTTGCTTGCGCTTGCTCGACGTGGCGGGTGGCTTCGGGGTCATCGGCGAACGGCAACTGGGTCGCTTCGTCGAAGTCCTGCTTGCGCCGTGGGTTGAATACCCACAGCGCCAGGCCCACGAAGGCGACCATCACCACGACGGTGCCCAGGCCGCGAATCATCCCGATATCCATCAGCGTCACCGTTTGCTCTTGATGATGGTGCCAAGACCTTGCAGGTACGCGACGACGGCGTCCATTTCGGTCTTGCCCTTGACCGCGTCGCGGGCCCCGGCGATGTCCTCGTCGGTGTACGGCACGCCGAGGGTGCGCAGGACTTCCATCTTCTTCGCGGTGTCCTTGCCGTCGAGCTTGTTCTCCACCAGCCAGGGGTAGGACGGCATCTTCGACTCGGGCACGACGTTGCGGGGGTTGTACAGGTGGGCGCGGTGCCAGTCGTCGGAGTAGCGCCCGCCGACCCGGGCCAGGTCCGGGCCGGTGCGCTTGGAGCCCCACAGGAACGGGTGGTCCCAGACGCTTTCGCCGGCTACCGAGTAGTGGCCGTAGCGCTCGGTCTCGGCGCGGAACGGGCGGATCATCTGCGAGTGGCAACCGACGCAACCTTCGCGGATGTAGATATCGCGCCCTTCGAGTTCGAGGGCGGGGCGCGGCTTCATGCCTTCGACCGGTTTGTTGGTCACGTCCTGGAAAAACAGCGGGACGATCTGGGTCAGGCCACCGACGCTCACGGCGATGACCATGAAGAAGGCCAGCAGGCCGATGTTCTTCTCGACGGCTTCATGCTTCATCAGTGCGCTCCCACGACGACGATCTTGGCGGCTTCCTCGGCCTGTGCCGGGTTGGCGGCCCGCACGGTACGCAGCACGTTGTAGGCCATCAGCAACATGCCGGAGGCGAAGAACGCACCGCCGAGGGCGCGTACGATATAGCCCGGGTGGCTGGCCTGGAGGGCCTCGACGAAGGAGTAGGTGAGCGTGCCGTCATCGTTGATGGCGCGCCACATCAGGCCCTGGGTGATGCCGTTGACCCACATCGAGGCGATGTACAGCACGGTGCCGATGGTGGCGAGCCAGAAGTGCGCGTTGATCAGCCCGACGCTGTGCATCTGCGCACGGCCATACAGGCGCGGGATCATGTGGTAGACCGCGCCGATGGAGATCATCGCCACCCAGCCGAGGGCTCCGGCGTGCACGTGGCCGATGGTCCAGTCGGTGTAGTGCGATAGCGAGTTCACCGTCTTGATCGCCATCATCGGGCCTTCGAAGGTGGACATGCCATAGAACGCCAGCGACACCACCAGGAAGCGCAGGATCGGGTCGGTGCGCAGTTTGTGCCAGGCGCCCGACAGGGTCATCATGCCGTTGATCATGCCGCCCCAGCTCGGTGCCAGGAGGATGATCGACATCACCATGCCCAGCGACTGCGCCCAGTCGGGCAGGGCAGTGTAGTGCAGGTGGTGCGGGCCGGCCCAGATGTACAGGGTGATCAATGCCCAGAAGTGGACGATCGACAGGCGATAGGAGTAGATCGGCCGCTCGGCCTGTTTGGGCACGAAGTAGTACATCATCCCCAGGAAGCCGGTGGTGAGGAAGAAGCCCACGGCGTTGTGGCCGTACCACCACTGGATCATCGCGTCGGTGGCGCCGGAGTACGCCGAGTACGACTTGAACAGGCTGACCGGCAGCGAGATGTGGTTGACGATGTGCAGCATCGCCGTGACCACGATGAAGGCGCCATAGAACCAGTTGCCGACATAGATGTGCTTGGTCTTGCGCTTGACGATGGTGCCGAAGAACACCAGTGCGTAGGTGACCCAGACGATGGCCAGGAGAATCGCCAGCGGCCATTCCAGCTCGGCATATTCCTTGGTGGTGGTATAGCCCATCGGCAGGGTGATCAGCGCACCGACGATCACCGCCTGCCAACCCCAGAAGGTGAAGGCCGCCATGCTGTCGGAAATCAGCCGGGTCTGGCAGGTTCGCTGCACCACGTAGTAGCTGGTGCCGAACAGCGCACAGCCACCGAAGGCGAAGATCACCAGGTTGGTGTGCAGCGGGCGCAGGCGACCGAAGCTGGTCCATGGCAGGTCGAGGTTGAGCTGGGGCCAGACCAGTTGCGAGGCGATAAACACGCCCAGGCCCATGCCCAGAATCCCCCAGACCACCGTCATGATGGCGAACTGGCGGACGACCCTATAGTTATAAGCGGTCGGACTGATTGCAGTGCTCATTCTAAGGTTCCACGGTTTTAGTATTCTTGTTGAACGGGACTTCGAGAGTGTACACAAATAAACGGTTGTAATGTGTACCGTTTTTCGCTTTTTTCTGATCGATCGGTCAAGCTTTTTCTGTTGGCGGCGTCAGGCCATGCGCCGCGTCTGCTGCGCATATTGCAAGCGCAGCCGTCGTGGCAACAAGCTTAGTTCCGTTCGGAGGGGGTGCAAGGGGAGGGGG
>NZ_JACVVE010000041.1 GCF_016648105.1 Pseudomonas sp. S31
GGTCGCCCAGGTGCTCAGCGAAGGCGGCGACTTCAACCATGGCTTCACCTACTCCGGGCACCCAGTGGCGGCTGCGGTGGGCCTGGAGAACCTGCGCATCCTGCGCGACGAGAAGATCATCGAGCAGGTCCATGCGAAGACCGCGCCGTACCTGCAGCAGCGTCTGCAGGAGCTGGCCGACCATCCGCTGGTGGGCCAGGTGCGCGGCCTGGGCATGCTGGGTGCGATCGAACTGGTGAAGGACAAGGCCACTCGCGCTCGCCATGAAGGCAAGGGAGTAGGCATGATCTGTCGCCAACACTGCTTCGACAACGGGCTGATCATGCGCGCCGTGGGCGACACCATGATCATCGCACCGCCGCTGGTGATCAGCACCGAGGAGATCGATGAATTGGTGGCCAAGGCGCGCAAGTGCCTGGACCTGACCTACGCGGCTGTCAGCTGAGGGCAGGGATCGCTAAGCCCGCTACCTACTCTGTGGGAGCGGGCTTGCCCCGCGAACACGGACGCAGCCCGTGCCAGGCCAGCCTCGCATCAGGCATTTTCCTTTGCGAAATGAATCCTGTACTTTTCAGGGCTCCAAATCCTCGTCCGATAGCCCCTCGATTCAACCATGAACCCGCACGAAGAAATCGAAGCCCTGGCAGTACTGATCCGCGACCTGCGCAAATTCAAGGGCCTGACCCTGGGCGAACTGGCCCAGCGCATCGGCCGTTCGGTGGGTTTTCTTTCCCAGGTCGAACGCGGCGTCTCGCGCCCGACCGTGGCCGACCTCACGGCCATCAGCGAGGAACTTGGCGTTTCCACCGCCTACTTCTACAAGCTCGACAAGCCCCGCGAACTCGACTGGGTCACCCGCCCGCATGAGCGCCGCACGCTGCACCTGGCCGGTGGCATCACCGATGTGCTGGCGTCGCCCGCCATCACCGGTGCGTTCTCCATGCTCGACAGCCACCTGGAACCTGGCGCCAGCAGTGGCGAGGAGTACCTGGACGACAGCTCGGAGCAGGGCTGCTTCGTGCTCGAAGGCGAGCTGACCGTCTGGCTGGGCGACGGTGAGCCGGTCACGCTGCGTGCCAGCGACAGCTTCCAACTGCAACCCCACGCCCGGTTTCGTTACGCCAACCTGACCGACAAGCCCACCCGCGTGCTCTGGGTGTTCAGCTGAGGGCGGGCGAAGGCTCGCCAGATGTGCTTTACTGCCCCGCCGCGTCATTTAAGGAAGAGTGATAGTGATCATTGGTATCGACCTGGGCACCACCAACAGCCTCGTGGCTGTCTGGGAAGGGGACAATGCCCGCATACTCCCCAACGCCTTGGGCGAGCTGCTTACCCCTAGCGTCGTCGGCCTCGACGACCAGGGTCAACTGGTGGTCGGGGATATCGCCCGTGAGCGCTTGCATACTCACCCGCACCTCACCGCCTCGCTGTTCAAACGCTACATGGGCAGCGCCCGCGAAACCCAGCTCGGCAACCGCGCTTACCGCGCCGAGGAGCTGTCGGCGATGCTGCTGCGCAGCCTCAAGGCCGACGCCGAGCGGGCCCTGGGCGAGCCGGTGCACGAAGCGGTGATCAGCGTGCCGGCATACTTCAGTGATGCCCAGCGCAAGGCGACGCGCATCGCTGGTGAACTGGCCGGGTTGAAGGTCGAGAAACTGGTCAACGAACCCACCGCTGCCGCCCTGGCCTATGGCTTGCAACAGCGCAACGAAGCGAACTTTCTGGTGTTCGACCTCGGCGGGGGCACGTTCGACGTGTCCATCCTCGAGCTGTTCGAAGGCGTCATGGAAATCCGCGCCAGCGCTGGCGACAACTTCCTCGGCGGTGAAGACTTCGACGACCTGCTCGTCGCCCATTTCATCGCCAAGGTCGGTGCCGCCGACCTGCCGGACACCACCCAGCCGAGCATCGCCCAGCGCCTGCGTCGCGAGGCACAGCGGGTACGGCATGCCCTGGGCCAGGCGCCGGTAGAGCGTTTCGTGCTGCGCGAGCAGACCCGAGAGTGGAGCGTCGAGCTGACCCAGGGCGAACTGGCCGACATCGTCCGCCCCTTGCTCGACCGCCTGCGCGCGCCGATCGAACGCGCCATGCGCGATGCCCGGATCAAGGTCGCCGACCTCGACGAAATCCTCCTGGTCGGCGGCACCACGCGCATGCCGCTGGTGCGCAAGCTGGTGGCGTCGCTGTTCGGGCGCATTCCGTCGATGCAGCTCAACCCCGACCAGGTGGTTGCCCAGGGCGCGGCCATCCAGGCGGCGCTGCAGGCCCGCCATGCCTCGCTCGAAGAAGTGGTGCTCACCGATGTCTGCCCGTACACCTTGGGCATCGAGACCAGCGTGCAGCAGGGTAATGGCTTCCAGAGCGGGCACTACTTGCCGATCATCGAGCGCAACACGGTGGTGCCGGTCAGCCGGTCGCGTACCGTTTCAACGCTCCACGACAACCAGAAGCTGGTGAAGCTGGAGATCTACCAGGGCGAAAGCCGCCTGGTGAGCAACAACATCTTCCTCGGCGAGCTGGAGATCCCGGTGCCGCCGCTCAAGGCCGGCGAGGTGTCCCTGGATGTGCGCTTCACCTACGACAACAACGGCCTGCTCGAAGCCCAGGTGCACCTGCCGGTCAATGGCGAAACCCGCCGGTTGGTGATCGAGAACAACCCGGGTGTGCTGCAACCAGAAGAAATCGCCCAACGCCTGGCCGCCCTCGAAGCGCTGAAAGTGCACCCCCGCGACCAGCAGGTCAACACGCTGCTGCTGGCCCGGCTGGACCGTTTGTACCAGGAAAGCCTCGGCGACGGCCGCGACCATGTCGCAGCGCTGGCCAACTACTTCCAGCAGATGCTCGACACCCAGGACGAACACCAGATCCGCAAGGCCCGCAGCGATATCAACGAGCGCCTGGCGCAGTTCGAAGGCGAGGTCTGAGCCCTCATGAGTCATTGGCAACTGCTCGAACTCGACCCGGACGCTGACGAACGCAGCATCAAGCGCGCCTATGCGCGGCTGCTGAAGCACCATCGTCCCGACGAAGACCCCGATGCCTTCCAGCGCCTGCGCGAAGCCTACGAGGCCTCGCTGGAGGAAGCGCGCTGGCGTGCGCAGCTGGATGAGGACGATGATGAGGCGTGTATCGATCCGCCGCTGGGCTCGAGCGAACCGCCTCCGGAGTACGCCCCACAGGCCACCCACGCGGAGCCTGTCGACATCGCGCCTGCTGTTCGACCGCCAGAGCCGTCCCTGGAGCAGATGCAGGATTGGCTCGCCGAGGGCAAGGAGCGTCAGGTGGTGGATGCGTTGCGCGATTGGCTGGCCAGCGACTGGCTGTTGCCCTTCGAGCGCCGCGAGCAGTTCGAGCAAAACCTGCTCGACCTGCTCGACGTGGCGCCGCACTGGTCGCCGGCATTCTTCGAGGGCGTCTGCCAAGCCATGGGCTGGGACGAAGCCCAGGCCAATCTGCCGTGCGAGTACTGGCGCTGGGACCGCTTCATCCGTCGCTGTGAACTGCAGGCCATGGAAGACGCCGTGCGCAACGATCTGGTCAGGAACGACGACGACAAGGCCCTCGGCCAGCCCGCCGCCTTGCTGCTCAAGCCCTTGAGCGACCGCCGGCGGCGGGCCATGGCCGACGGCTTCAGCGGCCATGACTGGCAACGCTTTACCCAGATCGCCGAGACCATCGAGTACCACCACCCGGACATGCCGGAGCGGTTGGGGCTTACCCCACTCGACAACTGGCGCGACTGGCTGCCGGCCGCGAGCTTTCGACCGTTGTTGGTGTTCCTGTGGCTGGCATTGTCGGTGGTGATCCTGCCGTCGGTTATCAGCTACTCGAAATCCAAGGGCGATCCGGCCTTCGTGCTGGTGATCCCACTGTACGTGGCGGGCGTGATCTTCATTGGGTTGAAGGCCTACCGGTTGTGGTCGAAGCTGGCGGTGCCGCTGGGGGGGCTGGATGCGTCGCTGAGCCGCTGGCTGCTACCCCGGCGCCTGTATCGGCAAGGTGCCGGGCTGCTGATGCTACGGCACATCGTTCCAGCGTTGGCGCCTGCCGCATTGGCGCATGCATGGGCCGGCAATTCGCCGTGGCTGCGCTGGGTCGGCCCGCTAGTGGTGTTCCTTGGCACGTTGTATTTCACCAACGGAGTGATCCGTGGCGGCAAGATCGCGACCTGGGATCGCGCCATACGGGCGGTCAAGGCCAGGTTCGAGCGCCTGCCGTGGCACTGGATGCGGCGCGAGGGCGTGCTGATCGGGTTGGCGGTGATTGCGATGGGGGTCTGGGTGTATACGCGGCGGTGACCCAGCTCATCTTGCCGGGGCAATTCAACCCGTGGCCTGTCGGCACCTCCCTCTACCATCAGAACCGCATCTACAACAAAGGCAGCACCTACATCATCGAGCAGGATGGCTACACCCTGGTCGACTTCATGCTCGATTTCAAGCCAACCGAGCACATCGACGCCTGCCTGAACCTTGATAGCCATTTTTCCTGGGCGGTACGGTAGGGCTCAGCGGTTTCAAGGCGTGCGTTGCGCGCCTGACGCTGGCGCCCACATCCGCGTCCAGACCCGCCCAAGGGTTTATCAGTTTGCACTTCAATGTTTTTTTATCTATAAAAAAACATTTACATTCCAGCTGAACGCTGTGAAGATGTCTGCGCAATCCAAAAAAAACAAGATCGCTTCCGGCGCTGATCCCAGTCAGGCCCTAACAAGAACGATACGATCAGAACCTCGAGACCGGGCCTGCCTCTACCGGTCCTTCAGCGAAGGAGAACCTCTCCCGTGCATCGCTTCCGTAATCCCCCCATGAGCCGCACCTTGCAGGCGCTTGGCCTTGCGACCCTTGCCACCCTCGCGCCCTACGCGCTGGCCGACACCACGCTGCGCGTCGGCCTGGGGGCCGACATCCGCAGTACCGAGCCGGGCGTCAACCGCGACGAAAACACCGATACCGTGATCCTCCATGTGGTCGAAGGGCTGGTGGCCCATCGCGAAGATGCTTCGGTCGGGCCGCTGCTGGCGCAAGCGGTGAAGGTTTCCGACGACGGGCTCACCTACACCTTCACCTTGCGTGACGGTGTGCATTTCCATAACGGTGCAACCCTCGGTTCGGCCGACGTCAAATGGACCTGGCAACGCTACCTCGACCCGAAGACCCAGTGGCGCTGCCTGCCGGAGTTCGACGGCCGGGGCGGGGCGAAAATCGTCGATATCGCCACGCCCGACGCGCGCACCGTGGTCTTCACCCTCGACCAGCCCAACGGCTTGTTCCTGGCGTCCATGGCGCGCCCCGATTGTGGCGGTGCCGGTATCCTGCATCCGGACTCCCTGGCCGCCGATGGCAGTTGGAAAGCCCCGGTGGGCACCGGGCCGTTTACCTTCAGCGAGTGGAAACCGGGCCAGTACGTGCTGCTCAAGCGTTTCCAGGACTACAGTGCGCGCAACGAGGCCGGCCCCGATGGCTTCACCGGCAACAAGCAGGCGCTGGTCGACAGCGTTCGCTTCATGATCATCCCCGACCCGTCGTCGGCCAAGGCCGCGCTGCTGTCGCGCAACGTCGACCTGCTGCCCGACGTCACCGCCAGTGACGCCCAGGAGCTCAAGGCACTGCCGGGCATAGAGGTATCGGCCAGCCCGATCATGGCCATCTGCGGCTTGCTGTTCCAGACCAACGACCCGTTGCTCAAGGACCGGCGTATCCGCCAGGCCATCGCCCATTCTCTGGACTACCCGCAAATCGTCAATGCCTTGTCCAACGGCCTCTCGCAACCCAACAACTCGGCGATCCCGAGCTCCAGCGCGTTCCACGACAAGGCCGCCGAGCTGGGCTACCGCTACGACCCTGCCGAGGCCCAGCGCCTGCTCAAGGAAGCCGGCTACAAAGGCCAGCCGATCACGATGCTGGTAAACAAACGCTACCAGCAGATGTTCGACATGGGCGTGCTGGCCCAGGCCATGGCCCAGGCCAGCGGGCTGAACATCCAGATGGAAACCCTGGAGTGGGGCACCCAGCTGGAGCGCTACCAGAGCGGCAACTACCAGATGATGTCGTTCTCCTATTCGTCGCGGCTGGACCCGGCGCTGGGCTTCGACTCGCTGATGGGCGACAAGGCCAAGGAGCCACGCAAGGTCTGGGACAACCCGCAAGCCCAGGTGCTGTTGCGCCAGGCCACGCGTGAAAGCGACACGGCCAAGCGCCAGGCGTTGTTCGACCAGCTGCACGGGATGATGATCCACGACACGCCGATGGTGATCATCTACAACGGCACGGTGACCGGTGCATTGCGCGACAGCGTGCGCGGCTACCACTCCTGGCCGGTGGCCAAGCCACGCTTGTGGGGCGTCAGCCTCGCGGCGAAGTAGGGTAGGGGTCTGAACGATGTTGCGCTTTATCCTGCAAAAGCTCGGCATGGCCGTGCCAACCCTGCTGCTCATCTCGCTGATGGTGTTCGCGCTGATCCGCCTGATTCCCGGCGACCCGGCACTGCTGATGCTCGGCGACATGGCCGACCCGCAAAGCCTGGCCGACATGCGCCAGGCCCTAGGGCTCGATCACTCGCTGGTGACGCAGTTCCTGATCTGGTTCAAGGCGGTGCTCAGTGGTGACCTGGGCTTCTCCATCAGCACCCGCGAGGCGGTGTTGCCGCTGATTTTCGAGCGCTTTGCGGTCAGTGCCAGCATCGTTCTGGTCGCCGTGCTGCTGGCTACCTTGATCGCCGTGCCCCTGGGCCTGCTGGCTGCCTGGAAGCAGAACAGCGCGCTGGACCTGGGGCTGGTGATGAGCGCCACGCTGCTGCTGTCGATCCCCAGCTTCTGGCTCGGCCTGCTGTTGCTCTATGCCTTCGGCATCAAGCTCGGCTGGTTGCCGGTGGTGGGCTATGTCAGCTTCGGCCAGGCGCCTTGGCAGGCACTCACCTACCTGGTGCTGCCGATCGTCACCCTGACCCTGGTGGAGGTCGGCGCCATCGCCCGCATGGCCCGGGCCAGCACCATCGAGGTGCTGCGCCTGGAGTACATCGCCCATGCCCGGGCCAAGGGTCTGTCGGAGCGTGCCGTGCTGTGGCGCCATGCCCTGCGCAATGCCTTCGCGCCGACCTGGACGCTGGTCGGGCTGATCCTCGGCAACCTGCTCGGCGGCATCGCCGTGCTCGAAACCGTGTTCACCCTGCCGGGCATCGGGCGGCTGATGGTCGAGGCGATCTTTGCCCGCGACTACCCGGTGCTGCAGGGCTGCCTGCTGCTGATCACCTTCGTCTACGTGCTGGTCAACCTGTTCGTCGATCTGCTCTACCCACTGTTCGATCCAAGGGTGAAGTTATGAGTTCGAAACCCTCCTGCGCGCCACTGGCAACGCTGGACTTGCCCGTGCGCAAGGCGCCGCGGGCCTGGCCGTCGGCCAACGCCCTGATTGGCGCATCGCTGTTGCTGACGTTGCTGCTGCTGGCCCTGCTCGGCGTGCTGTGGACACCCTACGACCCGCTGCGCATCGACCTGCTGGCGCGCTTCCAGGCGCCATCGGCCGCGCACTGGCTGGGTACCGACGAGTTCGGCCGCGATGTGTTCAGCCGCTTGCTGATCGGCGCTCGCACCAGCCTGTGGATCAGCCTGTTGTCGGTCAGCTTCGCGGTCGTCGCCGGCACCCTGATCGGCATGTTGGCGGGCTACCTGCGGGGCTGGACCGACCGCGTGCTGATGATGTTCAACGACGCGTTGCTGGCGTTCCCGGGCATTCTCATGGCCCTTGGCATCATGGCGATCATCGGCGCCAGCCAGTACGGCATCGTCCTCGCCCTGGGTATCGCCTACACGCCGTCGGTGGTTCGCGTGGTGCGCGGCAGCGTGCTGTCGCTGCGCGAGCTGGAGTTCATCGAGGCATCGCGGGTGATCGGTAATTCCGAGCTGTACACCATGCTGCGGCACATCGCGCCCAACTGCCTGGCCCCGCTGTGCGTGCTGGCCACCAGCATGTTCGGCTGGGCGTTGCTGTCGGAAAGCGCCCTGAGCTTCCTTGGCCTGGGCGTTCCGCCGCCGGCGGCCACCTGGGGCAACATGCTCGCCAGCAGCCGCCCGTACATCGCTTCGGCGAGCTGGCTCGGCATCTTCCCAGGCTTGTTCATCTGCCTGGCGCTGCTGGCCATCAACCTGTTCGGCGACGCCCTGCGCGATCGCCTCGACCCGCGGATGAGGAAGTGATCATGTCCCAGTCAAATTCGCTACTGCGGGTACGTGACCTGCAGATCCGCGTGGGCGAGCACGGCGCGCTGGCGGTCGATGGCCTGAGCTTCGACATGGCACCGGGCGAGATCGTCGCCCTGGTAGGCGAGTCGGGCAGCGGCAAGACCATGGCCGCGCGTGCCGCCATCGGCTTGCTGCCCCTGCCGATGCAGGTGTGTGGCGGCAGCCTGGAGTTTCGTGGCAGCGACCTCACGCAGCTGGGCACCCAGGCCCTGCGCGCCATCCGCGGCGCGCAGATCGGCATGGTGTTCCAGGAGCCGATGGTCTCGCTCAACCCGGCCCTGAGCATCGGCCGGCAGATGGCCGAGGCGTTGCAATTGCACACCGACCTGGGCCCCCAGCAGATCCACGCGCGCTGCGTGCAGATGCTCCAACGCATCGGCATCGGCGATGCCGAACGTTGCCTGAAGGCCTATCCGCATCAGTTCTCCGGCGGCATGCGCCAACGCATCATGCTCGCCTCGGTGATGCTGCTGCGGCCCAAGCTGCTGATTGCCGACGAGCCGACCACGGCGCTGGACTGCCTGGCGCAGTTGGATGTGATCGAGCTGATGCTCGAGCTCACCCGCGAGCAAGGCACTGCCGTGCTGTTCATCAGCCACGACCTGTCGCTGGTGGCGCGCTATGCCCACAAGGTCGTGGTGATGCGCCACGGCAAGGCGGTGGAGCAGGGGGCGATTGCCGATATCCTCCTGGCGCCAAAGGCCGAGTACACCCGCCAGTTGCTGGAGGCATTGCCGCGTCGCGGTGAGCTGCCAGCCCTGCCGGTGAGCGATGGGCCATTGGTGCAGGTCGATCAGGTATGCATCGAGCATCCCGGGCCTGCGAACTTCTGGGGCAAGCGTCACTACAAGCGGGTGGTGCATTCCGCCAGCTTGAGCATCGCGCCTGGCGAGACCCTGGCGCTGGTGGGTGGCAGTGGCTCGGGCAAGACCACCCTTGGGCGCTCGCTGGTCGGGCTGGTCAAGCCGTGCGCGGGCACCATCCGCTTCAAGGGCGTGGATATCCTCAAGGCCGCCAACCGCACCCACCGGCTGCAATGCCAGATGATCTTCCAGGACCCGTTTTCGTCACTCAACCCGCGCATGCGTATCGGCGAGATCCTCATCGAGCCGCTGCGTCATGAGCCGGGCCTGAATGCCGGCGAGCGGCGTGAGCGGGTGCTGCAGACCATGCGCGACATCGGCCTGCCAGAGGCATTCGCCGAGCGCTTCCCGCACCAGCTGTCCGGTGGCCAGCGCCAGCGCGTGGCGATCGGCCGGGCGCTGGTCCGGCACCCGCAATTGGTCATCGCCGACGAGCCGATCTCGGCCCTGGACATGACCATCCAGAAGCAGATCCTCGAACTGTTCGAGCGTCTGCAGGCGCAATACGGCTTCGCCTGCCTGTTCATCTCCCATGACCTGGCGGCGGTAGAGCGCATCGCTCACCGGGTGGCGGTGATGCACCAGGGGGAGGTGGTGGAGGTGGGCAGCCGCGAACAGGTCTTCGACCACCCGCAACACCCGTACACAAGGCAGCTGCTGGCCGCGGCCAGCCCGCTGGAAAAACTCGACGACGGTAGTTACCGAATACGTCGCACCGGTTGACCTGACCCCTTGACTGACGCCCACACGCCGGCTGCAAAACCGGCGTGACGGGGGAAGTCATGTCCGAAAACAACAAGAACAACATTCTCAAAACGACTGCCGGGAGCCAGAAACATGAAACACACCCACCTGAACGTGCTGTTGACTGGCGTTGGCCTGTTGAGCGCACAGGCCCATGCCGACTTCATCAAGGACAGCAAGGGAACGCTGGAACTGAAGAATTACTACTTCAACCGCGACTACCGGGAAGGCGCCGGGCAATCCAAGCGCGAGGAGTGGGCCCAGGGCTTCACTCTGAACCTGCAATCGGGCTTTACCGAAGGCGTGGTCGGTTTTGGCGTCGACGCGATCGGCATGCTGGGCTTGAAGCTCGACTCCAGCCCGGACCGCTCGGGCTCCGGCCTGCTGGCTCGGGACAACGAGGCCGAACCGGGTAAGCCAAGCTACGCCAAGCGGGCCCAGGACGAGTATGCCAAGCTCGGTGTCACCGGCAAGATGCGCTTTGCCAAGAGCGAACTGCGCAGCGGCCACCTGCTGCCGGACCTGCCGACGTTGCAGCCGAACACCAGCCGGATATTCCCGCAGACCTTCCGTGGCACGCAGGTCAGCTCTGGCGATATCCATGGCCTGGCGCTGATCGGCGGGCAGATCGACCGGGTCCGCCAGCGCGAGTCGACCGACTACGAGGAAATGGGCCTGACCAGCCAGAGTGGCGCCTACCGCAGCACGGCGAAAAGCGATCGCTTCCGTTTCATCGGGGGGGACTACAAGCTGACGCCGAGCCTGCAGCTGACCTACCACTACGCCCAGCTGGAAGACATCTACCAACAGCACTACGTGGGCCTGAAACACAGTTTCGCGCTGGGCGGCGGTGCGCTGAAAACCGACATCCGCTACTTCGACGCGGACAAGTCCGGCGCAGGGCTGGCGGGCCAGGTCGACAACCGCGCGCTCAGTACCCGCCTGGCCTACAGCCATGGCGGCCACACCTTCGGCGGCGGTTACCAGGAGCAGTTCGGCAGTACCCCGTTCACCTATGTAGACGGCACCAACACCTTCCTGTTCTCCGAATACCAGTTGAGCAACTTCTCCCAGACCAAAGAGCGCACCTGGCACGCGCGCTACGACTACAACTTTGCGGCGCTGGGCCTGCCGGGCCTGAGCTTCTCGACGCGCTGGGCCAAAGGTGACCAGGCACAGGTCAGGGGCTTCGATGGCGAAGCCCGCGAGTGGGAGCGCGATATCGACCTGGGCTATGTCGTCCAGGGCGGGCCGCTGAAGGGGGTGTCGCTGCGTTGGCGCAATGCGCTGACCAAGGCCAACTACCTGCGCGACATGAATGAAAACCGCGTGATCATCGGCTACACCGTGGCGCTCTGGTAATGGACCTACGCCTTGCTCCGCGCCACGCCCATTTTGCTCGCGACCTCCAGGTGGCGGTGGAGCAGGGTGGAAGCCCATTCGTTGTCGCCTTGCTCCAGCGCATCGAGGATCGCCAGGTGTTCACGGCACGACGCCTTGACCCGCTCGACGTTGTTCACCGAATGGAACTCGGTCAGCCGGCGCAGGCGGTTCTGCTGCTGCACCGCTTGCAGGATGTAGGCGTTGCCCGAAGCTGCGGCCAGCAACTCGTGGAACTGGGCGTTGCTCTCGAAGAAGTTCTTGCTGTCGGCGATGCCGTCGAGCAGGTCCAGCTGTTGCCTGCGGCAGCGCTGCAGCTGTTCCTGGTTGAGGCGGAAGGTCGGCTCCAGCAGGCCGGCCGGTTCGAGCAGCATGCGGAAGCGATAGCTCTCGAAGCGTGTCTGCTTGTCGCTGAGAGTCGGCGCGAATTGCCAGCCATGGCCGTGCTTGCGCTGCATCACACCTTCGTCGGACAGGCGCAGCAGGCAACGGCGCAACACGCTCTTGCCGACGTCGTAGCGGCGCAGCAGGTCGCTCTCGGAAATCTGGTCTGGCAGCGACTGGTTGAGGCGGTCGTCGATCAGGCGCGCGTACAGCGCGTCCTCCTCGTTCTGCAGTTCGCCTGCGTTCGTTGCCACCGGCTCCAGTGGCACGCGGAAGCCGTGGTTGGCCATCGGCTCGATCAGTTGCTGGTCGGCCAGGTACGCCAGCGCTCCGCGCACCGGCGAGCGCGACACACCAAGGCGTTCGGCCAGCTCCACTTCCTTCAGATGGTTGCCGGGCGCCAGCTCGCCGCTCTGGATGGCCGCAAGGATCTGGCCGGCAACCTTGGTCTGCAGCGAAGTGAGTTGAACCATGGACGACGTCGTTCCTGTGACAGGGGAGAAAAGCCTGCCTGGCAGGGAGCACAGGCAGCTCGAAGTACAGCGTTGCAACAATCTATTTACTCATCTTTGTTTTATCTTGCATATAAAAACATAGATGGTCGCCCGCGTTATTTTAAGGAACACCCGTGATGAGTTACAGCCCACTTCCCCGCGCTTTGCCCCAGGACAAAGGTGTCGATCCGCAGGCCATCGTCGATTTCATCGAGGCGGTCCAGGCCGAGGGCCTCGAACTGCACAGCTTCATGTTGTACCGCGACGGCGCCGTGGTCAGCGAGGCGTTCTGGCGGCCTTATGCGGCGCGGCGTGCGCATGTCCAGCACTCGGCGACCAAGAGCTGGACGGCCACCGCCATCGGCCTGTTGATCGACGACGGGCGCCTGGCACTGGACGACAAGGTGGTGGGTTTTTTCCCGCAGTTGTGCCCGCCGAGCATCAGCGACAACCTGGCGGCGATGACCGTCGAGGACCTGCTGACCATGCGCACCGGCCATCGCCGTGGCATTTCTGGTGGCGATTGGCGCAACGTTTCCACCAGCTGGGTGGCGGCGTTTCTCAACGAGCCGGTCGACGAGGCCCCGGGCAAGGCGTTCATCTACAGCAGTGCCAGCAGCTTCATGCTCTCGGCCATCGTCACCCAGGTCACCGGCAAGACCTTGCACCAGTTGCTCGACGAGCGCGTGCTGCGCCACATGGGCATGGATCCGTTGCATTGGGATCTGGCGCCAGGCGGCTATAACAGCGGTGGCAACGGCTTGAGCTGCACCAGCGAGGACTCGCTGAAGTTCGGCGTGCTGCACCTGCAGCGGGGGCAATGGCAAGGGCAGCAGCTATTGTCGGGCGAATGGGTCGATGCCGCTACCTGCAACCAGGTCGAGGATGTGTGGATGGGCGAGTTCGACGGCAAGCAGTACCTGCCGCGCGACGCCGCCAATGCCGCGAGCAATCGCCGCGAAGGCTACGGCTACCAGTGGTGGATGCTGCGCAATGGCGGCTATTACGCCTCTGGCGTGTTCGGCCAGCAGTGCATCGTGCTGCCGGCGCAGAACACCGTGATGGTGTTCACCAGCGGCCTGCGCCTGGGTGAAAAGCGCCTCCACGCGGCGCTCTGGGAGCACCTGTTCCCAGGCCTTGGGCGCACCGCGCAAGCGCCCGGCGCGGCCCAGGCCAAGCTCGATGCGTTGCTCGATGGGCTGCGCCTACCCGTGCTCGAAGGCGCCAGCGCGTCTGCGGCGGCTGCCGGGTTGGCCGGGCATTACCGCATGGAGCCGAACGAGGACCAGGTGCGCGAAATCGCCCTGGCCTTCGACGCCGAGGGCTGCGATTTCACCCTCGTCGATCACCGCGGTCGCCATCACGTTCGGGTCGGCTTGTACCAGCCGATCGAATCGCAGACCAGCATCACCGGCAACTACCTGCATCACCAGTATCAGCCCGAGCAGACGCCCGTGGTAGCCCATGGGCGTTGGGATGACGCGGGCGGCCTACACATGCTCTGGCGTTTCGTCGAGACCGCCTTCTCTGATCACGTCGACTGCCGCCTGGAGCAGGGCATGCTGGTGTTCGACCGCGGCGTGAACACCAACGCCGGCAGCCTGCAGCGCCCGACCCTGCGCGGTCACCGTATCTGAATGCTTTCTGGAAGGAACGACGCCATGACTCAGCCTTTGCACACCGGCCTGTGGGCCCCCTTCACCCCAATGCGCGATTTCGCCCGCCAGCCGATGCTGTTCGAGCGCGCCGAGGGCATGTACTACTTCACCCCCGAGGGGCGCCCAGTGTTGGACGCCATGGCCGGCCTCTGGTGTGTCAATGCCGGCCACGGCCAGCCGCGTATCGTCGAGGCGATTCGTGAAGCGGCGGGGCGCCTGGACTTTGTCTCGTCGTTCAAGATGAGCCACCCCGATGCCTTGCGCATGGCCGATGCGCTGGTCGAGCTGGCCCCGGATGGCCTGGACAAGGTGTTTTTCACCAACTCCGGCTCCGAGGCTGTGGACACCGCGTTGAAGATCGCCCGGGCCTACCACCAGGCCCGCGGTGACTGTCGTCGGACCAAGCTGGTTGGCCGCGCCAAGGGCTACCACGGCATGGGCTTCGGCGGGTTGTCGGTGTCGGGTATCGGGCGCCAGAAGCGCGATTTCGGCCCGCTGCTGGGCGACGTCGCGCACCTGCCATTGCCCTACGACGCCAGCATGCGCTTCAGTGCCGGGCAGCCGCAGCAGGGGGCCGACTACGCCGAGGCCTTGCTGCAACTGTTCGAAGTGCACGACCCGGCCACGGTCGCGGCGGTAATCGTCGAGCCGGTGACCGGCTCCGGTGGTGTGTACGCACCGCCCCTGGGCTACCTGCAACGGCTGCGCGAACTCTGCGACCGACATGGCGTGCTGCTGATCTTCGACGAAGTGATCACCGGCTTCGGGCGCTTGGGCGAGCCATTCGCTGCCCAGGCGTTCGGCGTGCTGCCAGACCTGCTGACCACCGCCAAGGGGCTGACCAATGGGGCAGTGCCCATGGGTGGCGTGCTGGTCAGTGGTGCGGTGTACGAGGCGTTCATGCATGGCCCAGCGGCGGCCATCGAGCTGATGCATGGCTACACCTATTCGGCCCACCCGTTGGCCTGTGCAGCCGGCCTTGCGACCTTGGCGGTTCACCAGGAACTGGCGATCAACGCCCATGTCCAGGCAGTGGCGCCGGCCTGGCAGGCTGCGGCGCTGGCTTTACGCGGTCACCCGCTGGTCCAGGACGTGCGGGCGATCGGCTTGCTATGCGCGGTGGAATTGCGCGGGGCTCCGGCTGCAGAAGTGGCGCGCCTGTGTTTCGAGGACGGCGTGCTGGTGCGCGCCTCCGGTGACAACATCGTGCTGTCGCCGCCCCTGATCGTCTCCAGCGAACAGATTGGCCTGATCTTCGACACCTTGCGCCGTGCGCTGGAGCGCGCGGCATGAACCCACTGGATTTCTACATCGATGGCCGCTGGGAAACGCCGCTTGGGCGGCCGACCCTGGCGTTGTTAGACCCCCACGACGAGCAGCCCTTCAGCCGCATCAGCCTGGGTAACAGTGGTGATGTCGACCGTGCCGTGGCGGCTGCCCAGCGCGCCTTTGTCCAGTATTCGCAATGGACCCGTGAGCAACGCCTGGCATTGCTGGCGGCGATCATCGAGGGCTATCGCCAACGCAGCGAGGAGCTGGCCCAGGTGGTGCACCAGGAGATGGGCGCGCCGCTGTCGCTGGCCCGCAGCGCCCATGTCCCTGCCGGGCTCGGCCATCTGCAGCGTGCCTATGAGGTGCTGCGCGACTACAGCTTCGACCGCCTGCACGGCACGACCTTGATCACCCGCGAACCGATCGGCGTCTGCGGGTTGATCACACCGTGGAACTGGCCGCTCAACCAGCTCACCTGCAAGGTCGCCCCGGCGTTGGCCGCCGGTTGCACCGTGGTGCTCAAGCCCAGTGAGCGGGCGCCGCTTTCGGCCATGCTATTGGCCGATATCCTCCATCAGGCTGGCGTTCCGGCCGGCGTGTTCAACCTGGTCAATGGCGATGGCATCACAGTGGGTGACCGGATTGCCCGGCATCCAGGGATCGACATGGTCTCGTTCACGGGGTCCAACGTGGCGGGTGTCGCGGTATCCAAGGCGGCGGCCGATACGGTGAAGCGGGTCTCGCTGGAACTGGGCGGCAAGTCGGCCAACCTGATCCTGGAAGATGCCGACTTCGAGGCGGCGGTGCGCCATGGCGTCAGTGCCTGCATGCGCAACAGCGGCCAGTCGTGCAATGCGCCAACGCGGTTGCTGGTGCCGCGTGAGCGTCAGCAACAGGCCATCGGGATCGCCCGCGAGGTTGCCGCCCAGGTATGTTTCGACGACAGCGATGCTGCCACCAGCATGGGGCCGCTGGCCAACGCTGCGCAGTACCTGCGGGTCCAGGGCATGATCGGGGCGGCCATCGAGCAGGGTGCCCGCCTGGTCTGTGGCGGCGTTGGCCGCCCGGGGAGTGCCGAGGTCGGCTACTTCGTCCAACCTACGGTGTTTGCGGATATCACTTCAAACATGACCATCGCCCGTGAGGAAGTGTTCGGCCCGGTGCTGGCGATCATGCCGTATGACACCGAAGAGCAAGCCATTGCGCTGGCCAATGACAGCACCTATGGGCTGTCTGGCTACGTGACCGCGGGCGACCCGCAACGAGCCCGCGTGGTGGCCCGCCGTTTGCGGACCGGCATGGTTCATCTCAACGGCAGCAAGGCCGACAACGGTGCGCCGTTTGGCGGGTACAAGCAGTCCGGCAATGGGCGGGAGTGGGGGGTGCATGGGTTCGAAGAGTATTTGGAGACGAAGTCGATCTTTGGTTATGGGGTGGGCTGAGGGCGCGCGTCAGCTTTGTCATAGCGACCACAGCGGGTCGTTGGCCATGCGCGTCGTCACCCAGTCGGTGAAGGCCCTGACCCTTGCCGAAAGGTGACGCGTGTAGGGGAACACGACGGACAGCGGCATGCTCGCCATCTGCCAGTCCGACAACACCTGAACCAGGGCGCCGCTGGTGAAGTGCGGCTTGGCTGCAGCTGCGGGCAGGAAGGCGACGCCAAGCCCGGCGACCGCCGCTGCGGCTGTGGCGCTGCCATTGTTGAAGTACATGCTTGGCGGCTGGTCGAGGGTGAAACGTTGCTCGCCCCGCGTCAGCACAGGGACGAAACGCCTGTCGGTGGCCGGAAACTTGAAGCCGAAGTGCTTGTGCCTGTGCAGATCCGCAGGCGACTGCAGGGGGCCAGCGCTCGCCAGGTAGGCAGGTGAGGCGCAGAAGCAAAAGCGCATCTGGCCGATGGGGCGGCACACCAGGTCCTGGTCGGCAATCACCCCACCCCGAATGGCGCAGTCGACCCCTTCCTGGACCAGGTCGACGACCCGCTCGCTGCAGCCGATGTCGAGGTGAATCTCGGGAAAGCGCGCCGTGAAATCACCCAGCGCCGGCACCACGAACCAGATCCCGACGGGCGAGGGCATCTCGATGCGTACGCGACCCCGCACCACATTGCGGCTCTGCGCAACCGAGGCCTCCAGCTCGTCGACGTCATCGATGACCGCGCGCGCCCGCTGGTAGTACGCGGCGCCTTCGGTGGTCGGCGAGACCTTGCGCGTGCTGCGATGCAGCAGCTTGATACCCAGTAGCGTTTCCAAAGCCTGCACCTGCCCGGAAATCGTGGTCTTGGCCACCCCCAGCGACTCGGCTGCCGCGCTGAAGCTGCCGACTTCGACGATCCGGCAGAAGGCGCGCATGGCTTCCAATCGATCCAATGCCATTGTGCGAGTTCTCGTACTGATAAACCGATTTGAACCAGTTTATCCGAGTTCCCGCTTCCCCTACAGTCGCCTCCAGCTCACAACCTTGTGGCACCACTGACGGAGAATTTCCCATGCGTAACACCCGTATCAACTACTACGACGCCGCCCCACAGGCGATGAAGGCGATGCTGGGCCTGGAAAAAGCCACCTCGCAATCGGTGCTTCCCGCACCGCTGCGCGAACTCGTGCGCATCCGCGCTTCACAGATCAACGGCTGCGCATACTGCATCGACCTGCACACGGCCGATGCACTGAAGGCGGGTGAGACGCCCCGGCGCCTGATGGCGTTGAGTGCCTGGAAGGAGACACCATTCTTCGATGCCCGTGAACGCGCGGCGTTGCTGTGGACCGAGACGCTGACCCTGGTGGCGCAGAAGCACGCGCCGGACGAAATCTACGAAGATGTCGCGGTGCACTTCAATGAGCAGGAGCTGTCCGAGCTGACCTTCGTCATCGCCGCGATCAACGCCTGGAACCGCTTCGGCGTCGGGTTTGCCATGCAGCCGAAGTGAAACGCAGTGTGCAAGGCGAAGCGATCTGAATGGCCGTGACCCTCGCACAGTTGACCGAACGGCCCAGTGCCGTACAATCGCGCCCCCAAAAATCAGCATGCATCGCGAGAAGGAGCCTCTCATGCAACGGGTGATGATCGTTGGCCAGCCAGGGTCCGGGAAGAGCACATTGGCGCGCAGGCTTGGCGAACGCACGGGCCTGCCGGTCGTGCATATCGACACGATTCACTGGCAGCCGGGGTGGGTCGAGCGCAGCCGGGATGAAAAGACACGCCTGTGCCACGAGGTCGAGGCCGGTGAGCGCTGGATATTCGAGGGTGGCCACTCCGCCACCTGGAACAACCGCATCGCTCGCGCGGATCTGCTGATCTGGATCGATCGCTCGACGCCGCTGCGGTTCTGGCGAGTGTTGCTCAGGACCCTGACGCAGCACGGCAGCACCCGACCAGACCTGCCTGAGAACTGCCCTGAGCGGCTGGACCACTTGCCGGAGTTCTTCCGCTTCATGTGGCGCACCAGAACGTCGTCTCGCGCTGCGATGCAACGCCTGGTCGCCAATGCGCCATCGGCCTGCCAGGTGGTCCAGCTGCGCTCCAATCGGCAAGCTCGGGCGTTTCTCGCGAGCATCGATGCGTCGTCCGACCTCAGGTCGTGAGGTCCGGCGATCTTTTCACAATCCGCTGTTGCCAGGGTTGTCACGGCCAAACAATAATAAGAGCAATTCCCATTTGAGATAAGCGCCATGTCGGCCGACTCGTCTGCCTCTACCTCCGTCGGCACGTTGTACGTCGAACACAGCCCGTGGTTGCTCGGCTGGTTGCGCAAGCGCATGGGCAACCACTGCGATGCCGCGGATCTGGTGCAGGACACCTTCGTCAAGGTGCTCAGGGCGCGTACGGCCGAGGAGATCCGTCAGCCGCGGCACTACCTGTCCAAGGTCGCCAAGGGCCTGATGATCGACCTGTTCCGCCGTCGCTCGCTGGAGCAGGCCTACCTTGAGGCCCTGGCCAGCCTGCCGCCGGAGCACGTGCCCAGTTGCGAAGCCCAGGCGATGATGTTCGAGACCCTGGTCGAACTCGACCGCATGCTCACCGGCCTTGGCGCCAAGGTGCGCGAGGTGTTCGTGCTGGCGCAGCTCGAAGGCCTGGCCTACGCGCGGATCGCCGAACGTCTGGGTATTTCGCTACGCACGGTGAACAACCACATGGCCAAGGCCATGGAGCATGTGTGCCTGATGCAGTGGGAGTCGCACGCGTGAGCCATGCGCCGAGCGCGCTGCAGCGCCAGGCCGTTCGCGAGGCGGCACGCTGGTATGCGCGATTGTCGATGCAGGCGGCCAGCGCCGAAGAACAGGCGCGCTGGCAGTGCTGGTACGACAGTGACCCGCTGCACCGTGAGGCCTGGCAGCGTATGCAGGCGGTCAGCGAGCGCTTTGCGGGCCTGCCCGGGCGCCTTGCCGCTTCGACCCTGCTCGGCGCCGGACAGACCCGCCGGCAGGTGTTGTATGGCTTGGCCGTGCTGCTGGGCGGTGGTGTGCTCGGCGGCCTTGGCTGGCGCAGCGATACCCGCCAGGCCTGGACTGCCGACTACCGCACGGGCGTCGGTGAACAGCGCGCCGTGCGGCTGGCCGATGGCAGCCAGATGCTGATGGACACGGACACTGCCGTGGATCAACGCTTCGATGGCCAGCAGCGGCGCCTGCTGCTGCGCCGTGGCCAGGTGTTGATCAGCACTGCCGGCGATGTCAGCGCACGGCCGTTCAGGGTGGAGACGCGCGATGGTCGCGTGCTCGCGCTGGGGACTCGCTTTCTGGTCAGTGTCAACGACCACGGCAGTGAGGTGGCGGTGCTGGAGAAGGCTGTCGAGGTCTCTGCCGGTGACATGCGCGCCGTGCGCCTGGAAGCAGGCCAGCGCGCCGCATTCGGGCCGCAAGGAGTCGGCCCGCTACGGGCCAACGACGCCAGCGTGGCGGCTTGGGCGCAAGGCAGCCTCGTGGCCATCGATACACCACTTGCCCAACTGCTGGAGCAACTGGCGCGATATCGTCCGGGGCTGCTGGGTTGCGACCCTGCAGTGGCGCGGATGAAGATCTCCGGCGCGTTCCCCATCACCGACACCGACCTGGCGCTGACCGCCTTGGAAAGTGCGTTCCCGCTCAAGGTGCAACGGCGCACGCGATACTGGGTGACGGTGGTGCCGAACCGCTGACCGCCACCTGCAGATGAAAAAAATCTTCGGCTCGTTGCACTTTGCTGGCGGCTCGTTCGGCTTTTCCTCCCAGATGTTCACTTGAATGTTCCTGGGGAGGGAAACATGAGCAGCACGCGACACTCGCATCCAGCATTGGCAATGGCGGTACACCTGGCCTTGGCCGCGATGTGCATGGGGGCAGGCAATGCCGTGGCCGCGCAGGCGCCATACGAGCAGACCCGCAGCTACGACATCGCGCCAGGTTCGTTGACCGAGAACCTCGGCCAGTTCGCCAGCGCTGCCGGCGTAGTGCTGTCGTTCGACGGCGCCAGCACCGAAGGGCGGCGATCCGCCGGGCTCAAGGGCAGCTACAGCGTCGACACTGGCTTTGCCACGCTGCTCGCCGGCAGCGACCTGCAGGCGGTGCGCCAGGCCAACGGCGTGTACCTGCTGGTTGCGGGCGGGCAGAGCGAGGGGGCGGTGGTGCTCGGGGCTACCAGCATTACCGGGCAGGTGCTGGGCGCCACCACCGAAGGGACGGGGTCATACACCACTGGCGCGGTGACCATCGGCAAGGGCGAGCACAAGCTCAAGGACATCCCGCAAAGTGTCACGGTCATGACCCGCAAGCGGCTGGACGACCAGAACATCAAGGACCTGCCCGACCTGTTCGCCAACGCCACCGGCATGACCTTCGCCAAGAGCCCCGGCACGGGTGGCTTCATCACCTCGCGCGGCTTCGAGATCGAAACCCTGCAGTACGACGGCGTGCCGATGACCCGTGGCATCTATGCCCTGGGCAGCTACCTCACCGAATCAACGGCGTTCTATGATCGTGTGGAGTTGCTGCGCGGCGGTGCCGCGTTGTTGCAGGGCGCCAACAGCCCGGGCGGCGCGGTCAACCTGGTGCGCAAGCGTGGCCAGGCCAGGCCCATCGTGACCCTGACCGCCCAGGCCGGCTCCTGGGATCATTACGCTACCCAGGCCGACATCGGTGGCCCGTTGAACGACGCCGGTACCGTGCGTGGCCGCTTCGTGGCCGACTACGATACGCGCAACTCGTTCATCGACCAGGTCGGCAGCTGGGAGCAGAAGGTGTATGGCGCGCTGGACTTCGACCTCTCGGACGACACCACCCTGGGTGTCGGCATCAGCGACCGCAAGACCCGCTTCACGCCCATGGTCGCCGGCCTGCCACGCTACAGTGATGGCCGCGACATCGGCCTGTCCCGCTCGACCTACACGGGTTCCGACTGGAACCGCGGCATGACCGAGCAGTTGGCCGTGTACGTGGACCTCGAGCACCGCATCAACGACCACTGGAAGTTCAAGACCGCCGCTGTGGGTATCAACGAGCGCAACGAGATGACCTACGCCTACATCGTCGCACCGACCGGCGTGGCGGACGACGGCAGCGGGGTGGCCAACTGGCGCTATGCAACCGACTTCAATTCGCACAGCCGCGGCCTCGACCTGTTCGTCGACGGTGATTTCAGCGGTTTCGGCTTCGACCAGGAAGTGGTGCTCGGGGCCAACTATTCGCGCTACACCAGCGACAACACCATGGCGGTGGTGCGCAGCAGCGGGGCGAACATATTCGACCTGGACAACCACCTGGCGTACGAGAACTACGACAGCATCGCGGCGCGCGGCACGCGTACCGACAGCCAGTACAAGATTGAGCAGAAGGGCATCTACGGTACCTGGCGCATCAAGCTGACCGATCCGCTCACGCTGATCCTCGGCGGGCGCACCAGCTGGTATCAGTACGACTACGAGGCCCAGGTCTACCAGAGCAACGTCTTCAGCTACGACTCCAGCAGCCCCAAGGCCAACAACGGCGTGGTCACGCCTTACGCCGGCCTGGTCTATGCGCTCACGCCGCAGTGGTCGGCCTACGCCAGCTATGCCGATGTGTTCATTCCGCAGAGCGCGATTGGCGTCGGCGGCTCGACCATCGAACCGATCACCGGCAGCAACTACGAAGTCGGGTTGAAGGGCGAGCTGAATGAGGGGCGCCTGAACACGTCGCTGGCGTTGTTCCGTTACGATCAGGAAAACCGTGCAGTACCGATCCTCAACACCGAATCGCTGTGCGGTGGTTCGAACTGCTCAGAGGCATCCGGCAAGGTCCGCAGCCAGGGCCTGGAGGCAGAGATCAGCGGTGAAGTGCTGCCGGGGCTGCAAGCGTCCGCGAGCTACGTCTACAACACCACCAAATTCCTCGAGGACAACACCTACGAAGGCAAGGTCTTCTCCACCTGGACGCCCAAGCACGCGGTGCGCGTGTGGACCGACTACACCCTGCCGGGTGACTTCAGCCGGGTCAGCGTGGGCGGTGGCTTCAACAGCCAGAGCAGCACCGTGGCCTACGACCGCAAGTTCGACACCCCAGGGTTCACCATCTGGAATGCGCGCATCGGCTACAAGCTCAACGAGGAAGTCGGCCTGGCGGTGAACTTCAACAACATCTTCGACAAGGTCTACTACGTGCCGTCCTATGCGGCGGTGAGCGCGAACAACTACTACGGCGATCCGCGCAACGTCATGTTCAGCGTGAGGTATACACCGCAGTTCTGAGCGGTATGAACAAACCCAGCAAGGCGTCGGCGCAGCCCCCGGCGGATTGGGATCCGCCACCTGGCAGCGACGATGGCCAGCCCGATGAGTGGGGCCGCTGGCTTTAGTCCATCCAGCGCCACATCGGCTCGTCCAGCAAGCCGACGCCGCGCAGTTGCGTTTGCCCCTGGTTTTTTTCCAGCTCCAGGACATTGCACTCACCACAGGCCGACAGCGCCTCGATCAAGTGCCTGCTGTGGGAAACCACCCAGACCTGGCTGCGTTGCGAGGCGCGGATGATCAACCGTGCCAGCGCCGGGAGCAGGTCGGCATGCAAGCTGGTTTCCGGTTCGTTGAGCACCATCAGCGATGGTGGTCGGGGTGTGAGTAAAGCGGCCATCAACAGCAGGTAACGCAAAGTGCCATCCGATAATTCGGCACCCCCCAGGGGCCGCAGTAGCCCCTGCTGGTGGAGACGCACGCTGAACATGCCGCCGGGCGGCGCATCGATGTCCAGCCGGCTGCCGGGGAAGGCGTCTTCGAGGGCTTCGGTGAGGTCTTCGACATCGCCGATCTCGATGATGGTCTGCAACGCCGAGGCGAGGTTGCGACCGTCGTGATGCAGCACCGGTGAACGGGTGCCCAGTTGCGGCTGGCGGCAGGGCGCCTCGCGGTCGATGCGGAAATGGTCGTAGAACCGCCAGCTGCCGATGTACGCGCGCAGTTCGCCGATCTCCGGGGCCTGGCGTGGGCGGCCGACGATGTTGAAGAAGCTCTCGCCGCTGTCGGCGTGTTGTTCGAGGATCGTCCAGCCTTGGTCATCCCTGGCACGCACCAGTGGCCCTTTGCGTTCCACCAGCAAAGAAGAAGGGCGATAGGCCCCCGCTCCCCAAATGGCTTCGCGTTTGATCTCGGGGTCGAGCATGAACGCGGTCGGGTAGGGTAACGGCAGCGGCAGGCCGAGAGAAATGGCGAAACCGAAATCCTCGGTGGCAAAGCCCAGGCGCAGGCGTTTGGCCTCGCTGGAGTGCTGCCCTTGGATCGGCACTTCACCGCGGCGCATGCGCTGGCTGGCCTCCGGGCCAGCCCACCAGGTCGAGTCCAGCCCACCTTCACGGGCCAGCGCCTCCACCACACCACCCTGCGCCGTTTCGGCGAGCAGGCGCAGGGCCTTGTACAAATTGGACTTACCGCTACCGTTGGCGCCGGTTACCAGGTTGAGTTGGCCAAGCGGCAGCACCAGGTGATTGATCGAGCGGTAGTTGCCGATGGCGAGTGTGGTGAGCATGCAAAACCCTTTCGGCGTGTGGAGGCGAGTGATTGTGGCCCAACGCGAAAAGCCTTGCCATTGCCCGCTTGTAAGGCTGTTCCGATGAGGATGTAGTCACAACTGAATCAGCCCGAAATCAGGCGCATGTATGACTTCGGGGCGCTGGAGGGCGCATTTGTCGGAGCACAATCGGGCTGGCTGCAGCCCCCCGCTATGGGTCAAGATACTTTGACTGCCTGCAAGGCACGCTCCTCGGTCAGCGGCTTGAGAATCTCGATCGAATCGCCGGTGCGCATGTACAGGAAGTAATGACCCCGATCATCGCGCAAGATGCGATAGACCTCGGCAGTGATGTCCGTGCTTGGCACGGTGACCTTGTCGACCAGCAATACATGGCTACCAATCTGTAGACCATCCAGGGCTTTCTGGAAGCGCTGTTCCATGCCGGCGCGCCAGCGGCTGCGGTAGTAGCGCATGGCATAGAACAACAACAGCAAGGGTGCGAGCGACAAAACAAACATGAAAGCGGATTTCACTGACAACTCCCTTTGATGAGCGAGCCACGATCATATCAAACCGCAAGCATGGACATCTGCCGCCAGGGATTCGACACTAGGTCCTTTTCGGCAACTGGACCAAGGTAGGTCATGAACCATCCAAAGCGCGCAAGATCCCTCCTGCTGTTGCTGGCCGTCGCCTCGCTCAGCGCCTGCATTCCCTGGAAGCGTGAACGGTCTGCCTATGCCGACCTGTGTGAAACCGAGCATGCCTTCACGGTGCCGGGGCCGAACGGCGAGCGCACGATCAACCTGGAAACCTATCTCTATGACTACGACTCACGCTGGAGCGACGAGCCGTTCCAGCAGGTTCTGCATGTCCAGTACCCGGGGGAGGAGTACCCCAGGCCGGAGTTCTACGTGCAACTGGTCGCCTACAACGAAGGCCGGCAGCGGCCGGCGTCCGGCTCGCGACGAGGCGAGGCGCCGGTGCCGATCCTGTATGACAGCCGTCAGGCCTACATCACCTTCGAGGATGGCTCGCGGTTGCAAGCCAGGCCCGAGCTGTACCTGGGGGGGCCGACATATGACTACCCGAACTTCAGACCCCAGTTCGCCCGGACCTCGCCCTACGATATCAATAGCGACGAGGTGCATCGGATCATTCCGAAGATCACCAACAACAAGCGCTACGGGTCGACGTATGTGATTTTCCAGACCGACAAGTTCGATGCGGACTCCAAGTGGACCATCAATCTGGGCGCGCTGGAGGTGGAGGGGCACAAGGTGCAGATTCCACCGTTGAAGCTCTGTTATCACCCGGTGAAGAAATGGATTGGCATCGAGCCCTTGATGAAGCCGTGACTGGGGCCGCATTCAGGCCATCTGGCTGAGGGTCCGGCGGAAGCGGCGCAGCGACACCACGAACAGCACCGTGCCGATCACCAGCAATGCCAGGAACGGCTGCCACACCGTCTCCAACCCCGCGCCGCGGAACAGGATCGCCTGCCCCAGGCTGACGAAGTGGGTGGTGGGCGCCGCCAGCATCAGGTTCTGCACCAGCTCCGGCATGTTCTCGCGCGGCGTCTGCCCACCCGAGAGCATGTTCATCGGCATCAGCGTGAGCATCAGCAACAAGCCGAACTGCGGCATGCTGCGCGCCAGCGTGGCCATGTAGATGCCCATCGAGGTCATCGCGAACAGGCATAGCGCCACCCCGCACAGGAACAACCCGATGGAGCCCTGAATCGGCACATGCAGTAGGCCGCGCACCACGATGTTCAGCGACAGCGCGGTGGCCACCAGCACCACCAGCCCCATCGCCAGCACCTTCGAGGCCATGATCTCCCCCGGCGTCACTGGCATCACCAGGATGTGCTCGATCGTGCCGTGCTCGCGCTCGCGAATCAGCGCCGCCCCGGTGAGGATGATCGACAGCATCGCTACCGAATTGATGATCTCGGCGATGCTGCCGAACCAGGCTTTTTCCAGCGTCGGGTTGAACCGCGCGCGCAGCGCCAGCTCCACCGGCAGCACGCTGTTGGCCCGATAGCGGCTGGCGAATTCGTTGACCTCGCCCATCACCACCTGCTGGATGTAGCCATTGCCGGTGAACGCCTGGCTCATGCGCGTGGCGTCGATGTTCAGCTGGATCTGCGGGTCGCGGCCGGCCAGCAGGTCGCGCTGGAAGTTGGGCGGGATGTTCAGCACGAAGGTGAACTGGCCGTTGTTCATGCCGGGGTCCACCTCATCGAGGCTGATCATCCGCGGCACGGTGAACTCCGGCGGGTAGAACGCCGAGACGATCCGCGCGGACAACGGCGAGTGGTCTTCGTCGACGATGGCGATAGGGGCGTTGTGCAGGGTTTCTGGTACGGCGGTGGCAGAGGTGTAGATCGACACGCTGAACACGTACACCACCAGAATCAGCATCACCGGGTCGCGCCACAGGCTCCACAGCTCCTTGCGGCTCAGGCGCAGTATGTTCTTCAGCTTGCGCATGTCATCGCTCCTGCTTCTTCAGCAAGGCCACCGCGGCCCCGAGGATCACCGGTACCGCCAGCAGCAGGTTGCCGATCGCGCCGCGCAGGTCGTCGAAGCCCAGGGCCTTGCTGAACACGCCGCGGCTGATGTTGAACATGTGCGTGGCCGGGTAGGCTTCACCCACCAAACGGCCCAAGCCTTCCATCGACGACACCGGGTTGAGCAGGCCGGCCAGCTGGGTAGCCGGCAGCATGGTGCCGATCATGGCGAAGAACATCGCCGCGATCTGGCTGTTGGTGACGGTGGAGGCGAGCAGGCCCATGCCGGTGGAGATGATGCAGAAGATGAACATCGCCAGCATCAGCGTCGGGTAGCTGCCGCTGACCGGCACGCCGAACACCGTGACCGCCAGCAGGCTCATGCAGAAGAAATTGACCATCGCCAGGAGGATGTAGGGCAACTGCTTGCCGATCAGGAACTCCGCGCGGGTGATGGGCGTGACGTAGAGGTTGAGGATCGAGCCCAGTTCCTTCTCGCGCACCACCGACAGCGCCGTGAGCATGGCCGGCAGCATCAGCAACAGCAGCGGGATGACCGCTGGCACCATGGCTGGCAGGCTGGCGATGTCGGGGTTGTAGCGGTAGCGGCTCTGGATGCTGGCCAGCTCCGAGGCGCCAGCGCCGCGCAGGTGGCGGGTCTGTTCCTGCAGCCAGTGCTGGTGGATGCCCTGTACGTAGCCCTGCACGGTTTCGGCGCGTTGCGGCATCGAGCCGTCGATCCAGGCGCCGATTTGTATGTTGCGCCCGGCCACCAGGTCGCGGCCGAAACCGGACGGGATCTCGATGGCCAGGGCGATCTCGCCACGGCGCATGCGTCGGTCGAGGTCGTCGTAGCTGGTCAGTGGTGGGCGTTCGACGAAGTAGCGCGAGCCCTCCAGGCTCAAGGTGTAGCTGTGGCTGAAGGTGGTCTGGTCGTGGTCGAGCACGGCGTAGGTGAGGTTCTCGACATCCATGTTGATGCCGAAGCCGATCACGAACATCAACAACAGCGAGCCGGCCAGGGCGAGGGTGGCGCGGATCGGGTCGCGCTTGAGCTCCAGGGTTTCCCGCCAGCTGTAGCTGAGCAGGCGCTGCAGGCTGAACCAACTGTGCTTGGCGGCCTGGGGCGTTGGCTCGGCGGGCACCTCGTCGGTGCCTGCTTCGGCGGGCGCGGCGGCCTCGCCGCTGGCCTCGATCAGATAACCGATGAAGGCCTCCTCGAGGCTGCTGGCGCCGCGTTTTTCCACCAGCCTGGCCGGCGCGTCGCTGTCGAGTACCTTGCCGGCGTGCATCATCGACATGCGGTCGCAGCGCTCGGCTTCGTTCATGAAGTGGGTGGAGATGAAGATGGTCACCTTGTCGCGCCGCGACAGCTCCACCAGCAAGGTCCAGAAATTGTCGCGGGCGACCGGGTCGACGCCGGAGGTCGGCTCGTCGAGGATCAGCAGTTCGGGCTTGTGCACCATCGCCACGGCCAGCGACAGGCGCTGGCGCATGCCCAGGGGAATGGCGTCCGGCAGGCGGTCGAGCACCTGGGCGAGGCCGAAGCGCTCGACCATTTCCTCCACCCGCTCCGCAACCTCTGCGTCCGCAACGTGGAACAGTTGGGCGTGCAGCACCAGGTTCTGGCGCACGGTCAGTTCGCCGTAGAGGGAGAACGCCTGGGACATGTAGCCGACCCGGCTGCGGGTGTCGATGTCCTTGGGGTCGATTTCCTTGCCGAACAACCAGGCCTGGCCTTCGCTCGCCGGCAGCAGGCCGGTGAGCATCTTCATGGTGGTGGATTTGCCGCAGCCATTGGAACCGAGGAAGCCGAAGATCTCGCCACGGCGAATGCGAAACGACACATGGTCGACGGCGGTGAAGTCGCCAAAGCGCATGGTCAGGCCCTGGGCCTCGATGGCGATGTCGTCTTCATCGGCTTGTAGCGGCGGAATCACCACCGGTTTGTGGCCGCGTTTCTTGTCCTCGGGCAGCAGTTGGATGAAAGCTTCTTCCAGCGACGGGCAGGCGGTGCGGGCGAGCAGTTCGCCGGGCGTGCCGGTGGCCAGGATACGGCCGTCGTCCATCGCCACCAGCCAGTCGAAGCGCTGGGCTTCGTCCATGTAGGCGGTGGCGACGATCACGCTCATGCCGGGGCGTTCGCCGCGGATGCGATCGATCAGTTCCCAGAATTGCGCACGGGCCAGGGGATCGACGCCGGTGGTGGGTTCGTCGAGCAGCAGGAAGTCGGGGTCGTGGATCAGCGCGCAGCACAGGCCGAGCTTCTGCTTCATTCCGCCCGAGAGCTTGCCGGCGGGGCGGGCGAGAAAGGCCTGCAGGCCGGTGCTGCGGGTCAGGTCGTCGATGCGCCTGCGGCGTTCGGCGGCGCCATGGCCGAACAGGCGGGCGAAGAACTGCAGGTTCTCCTCGACCGAGAGCGTGGGGTAGAGGTTCTTGCCCAGGCCCTGGGGCATGTAGGCGATGCGCGGGCATACGGCGTCGCGGTGGCGCTTGCTGGCCATGTCGCCTTGCAGCACCTCGATGTGGCCTTTCTGGATCACCCGGGCGCCGGCCAGCAGCGACAGCAGGCTGGACTTGCCGACGCCGTCCGGGCCGATCAGGCCGACCATGCGCCCGCTGGGCAGCTCCAGGCTCAGGTCATCCAGCGCCAGGGTGGCGCCGTAGCGCAGTTCGACATGCTCGACCCGCGCCACGTAGCGGGGGGGCGATGCGCTCATGGCTTACTCCGTAAGCGTCGAGGACAGCGACGCGGGCCACTCGGCGTCGGGGTCGAGCTTGACCCAGGCGACGCCCGGCAGGCCGGTCTTGACGTATTCCAGGTAGCGTTGCAGCAACGCCGGCGGGATCTGCGCCTTGACCCGGAACATCAGTTTCTGGCGCTCGGAGGCGGTTTCCACGGTCTTGGGCGTGAACTGCGCGGCGCTGGCGACGAACGACACGGTGGCGGGCACCGGAGTATTCGGCGCGGCGTCGAGGACGATGCGGACCTCGCTGCCGAGGGCGACCTGCCCGGCGACTTCGTTGGGCAGGAAGAAGGTCATGTACACATCGGACAGGTCGATCACGTTCAGCACCCGGCCACCGGCGCCTAGCACCTCCCCAGGCTGGGCCACGCGGAACTGCACGCGGCCGCTGCGAGGCGTCTTGAGCTGGCTATCGCGTATGTCGGCATCGATGCGCTGGACCGAGGCCTGGGCCGCGCCGACTGCCGATTCGGCGCCGATGCGCTGGGCTTCGGCAGCGTTTATCGCCGCCTTGGCGGCCCTGGCCTGGGCGCGGGCGGCGGCTACGGCAGCCTGAGCGCCGCGCACTGTGGCGCGGTCGTCATCCAGTTGCTGCTGCGAGGTGGCGCCTTCCTTGGCCAGCATTTGCGTACGGCCGAAGCGGCGCTGGGCGGCGTCCAGTTCAGCTTCGCGCTGGACCACCACGGCCTCGGCGGCAGCGGCATCGCTTTCACGCAGGGCCACCTGGGCTTGGGCGGCGGCGACGGCATGCTCGGCCTGGCGCAAGGAGGCTTCGGCCTCGTCACGCTGGGCCTGCAAGGTGTCGAGTTGCATGGTGGCCAGCACCTGGCCGGCCTTCACGAAATCGCCTTCGTTGACCAGGATGTCCTGGATACGCCCGGCCAGCTTGGTCGCGACGTCGATCTCGGTGGCCTCGATGCGCCCGTTGCCGCTGACGAGGCCGTCGCCGGGGCCGCTCACGGCCAACCGCTGCCAGCCCCACCAGGCCAGCGCTGCGGCGCCGACGGCGATGGCGGCGAGGAGGAGTTTGTTCCTGGGCAAAGCGGATAGCAGGGTCATGGGCGGCTCGACGCATGTGCGGGGTTGGGTGGAACGGGCGAGAGGAGCCAGGGGAGGGCGTAGGCGCAGAGGCCGGCAGCTGGGTGCGACGCTGGGGTGACCATGGCGAACCTCTCTTCCTTGAGTGTTGCTGGGGCGGATGGAGCCCGTCGGGGGCTGCATCAAAGGTAGCCCTGTATCTGGCAGAGTGACACTTTGCGCGGAGGGTATTTTTGATTTGGGGCAAGGCGTCGGTGGAATGGCCGATCCCGCAGATGCACCACAGCCTTGAATGCCTGTAGGAGCGGGCTTGCCCCGCGATCACGGGCACAGCCCGTGCCAGGCACCGAGGAGGGGTCTTCGCGGGCAAGCCCGCTCCCACAGATGACTACTCAGCCTTGAATCCAGGTTACGGAACGGAATACGCGTCTGCCATGCAGGCCGATCTTCATCGCTTGATGCCTGCTTCATCCTGCATGGCGATTTCGACAATCTTCTCAGGGGGCATATCTCTGTCATAGTCGTTATGGCCGAAATACTCGCCTGGCCAATAGATCAGATTGCTCACACGAGGCGAGAGGTTAGACTTTAGTTGCATCAACCAGAAATGGCACGATGCCTCGTCGCCATCGACCTCCATGACCCGTCTGGTTAGCTCTACCAGTTCATCATGAGTGATGTCTGGAATCCGACGTACATATGGGGCGGATAGCACCGCACGGATCCATGTTTCGTGGTCCTGGCCACCGTAAATTCCCTGAAATTCGATGAACTCGATAGCCGTTGAGGCACGTCGATTGAATTCGGCCAACTGCTCGACCGTTTGTTTTGGATCGCCACCGTCAAGAGCTTCGGCCAACTCGGTCAAGCGCGCGAGTAAGTGTTCATCGAACGTAGGCGGGATAAGCTCAGGGCGGAGATGCATTTTGGGAGTAGTATGGTCCATTTATCTAGGATCCTTGGAAGGCTGAGATAGGTGGAAAATAATGGGTGGGAGCTAAGTTTGCATTAGGTGGGGGAAATTTGCTTGTAGGAGACTTCCGGGGCTGTGGTAGTCGGCTGGTAATCTGTGTTGTGAGTAAGAGTCGATTGGTCTTTGGGGTTTTGGGACGCGGGGCTAGCCTCTAACTTGACGCATCAGGTTGAGTACGAGGTGAGTAGAACCCTGAAACTTCTTTTCAGGGCTCTAACGTTTTGCAGGTTAGGAGCTATTCAAGTTTGAAGCCAGGCTTGCCATGGGCTGCGCGCCAAGCTTTGACTTCCTCGATGATAGCCTGTGGCCCCTCCTTCCCAGGGGCTGGGAAGGAGAATAAGTCGGATCCTTTCGGGTGCTCGCTGATCCGCTCAAATTCAAATATTGCGTTGAGGTGCCCTCTGTCTGAACGATAGTCGACTGTGTAAATTTTTATCACAAACTCAAGGAACTCATTCTCAGTGAAATCGGTTATATTTTTGTTCATCGCTGTTTGATTTCCTTATGGACCTCGATAGGTTGTCGCGGCGTGGCGATGACAAGGCTGTCAGCAACGAAGGTTTACTTACTCGGATTTGAATCCGGGCTTGCCATTCGCTGCGCGCCAAGCTTTGACTTCATCTACGATCGCTCGCGGACCTTCCTTTCCAGGGTCGGGATAGCAGAGCAAATCGGATCTTTTAGGGTGTTCGGCGATGCGTACGAACTCAAAGATCGCGTTAAGGTGAGCTCTGTCCGATGGGTAGTCGACCTCATCGATCTTGATAACGAATTCAAGGAATTCCGTCTCGGTGAAATCAGCGATCGTCCTCTTCACTGTGGTTTTACTCTCTTGTGAATACTGATGTGTCGTTTCGGAGTGACAATAACGGGGGTGTCTGGATTGTAAACGTCCTCGTCATTTGAAATCGGTGTCTGATGATGAATTTGGTGGCAGATGCCTGAGAAGCAGGGAACTATTGCACGCTAAGTGCGAGGGGCGTGTATATTCTATGATCGTGGATTTGATTAATTAGGGCGCCGCTTTCGCCGCGGGCCGGCGCCCCGATAGATCCGCTCCTGAAGGGTCAGCGTTTAGCCTGTGGGAGTGGGCTCTCGCGAATGGGCCGGTTCAGTCAGCAAGACACTTTGTGCTCAGCCCCGAGGCTCCTGATAGATCCGGCTCAACAACCGCAACAACTGCCCGCGCTCTTCATCATCCAACGCCGAGGTCGCCTCGCGATCGCTGTCACTGGCGATCTGCTTCAGCTCCTTGAGCAAGGTTTCCCCCGCCTTGCTGAGGAAAATTCCATACGAACGCTTGTCCGGCTTGCAGCGCACCCGCACCGCCAGGGCCCGCTCTTCCAGCTTGTTGAGCATCGGCACCACCTGTGGGGGCTCGATCGCCAGCGCCCGCGCCAGGTCCGCCTGCATCAGCCCTGGGTTCTGCTCGATGATCGCCAGCGCCGAGAATTGCGCCGGGCGCAGGTCGTAGGCGGAGAGCCGGGCGATAAGGTTCTGGAACAGCTTCAATTGGGCGCGACGCAACGCATAGCCGATCAACTCTTCGAGGACGCCTTCCCCCACGGCGGCAGGGGTGGAAGCGGTGTCGGCAGTACGGGCAGGCCTGGCCATCAGGGTGCATGCTCCTCGGTCATGAATAAGAAAGTTACCCAGTTTGCCTGCCCTTGCCGCATCCGGCTAGAGGCGGTACGGCCAAAAAGGCGCTGAACCTGCCAGGCAAGAAAGATAATTTTCATAATAGTTAATTGACATAACTATTTTGCTCGATTAGCTTGAGCCCATCACCTCGAACAACAAGAGTGCAGAACCATGAGCAAATACGAAGGCCGCTGGACCACCGTCAAGGTCGAACTGGAGTCGGGCATCGCCTGGGTCACCCTCAACCGCCCGGAAAAGCGCAACGCCATGAGCCCGACCCTGAACCGGGAAATGGTCGACGTGCTGGAAACCCTGGAACAGGACGCTGACGCCGGCGTGCTGGTGCTGACCGGTGCTGGCGAGTCCTGGACTGCCGGCATGGACCTCAAGGAGTACTTCCGCGAGGTGGACGCCGGCCCGGAAATCCTCCAGGAAAAAATCCGCCGCGAAGCCTCGCAATGGCAATGGAAGCTGCTGCGTCTGTACGCCAAGCCGACCATCGCCATGGTCAACGGCTGGTGCTTCGGCGGTGGCTTCAGCCCACTGGTGGCATGCGACTTGGCCATCTGCGCCAACGAGGCCACCTTTGGCCTGTCGGAAATCAACTGGGGCATCCCACCGGGCAACCTGGTGAGCAAGGCCATGGCCGATACCGTTGGCCATCGACAGTCGCTGTACTACATCATGACCGGCAAGACCTTCGATGGCCGCAAGGCCGCCGAAATGGGCCTGGTGAACGATAGCGTGCCGTTGGCCGAACTGCGTGAAACCACCCGCGCGCTGGCGCTGAACCTGCTGGAAAAGAACCCGGTGGTGCTGCGCGCCGCGAAAAACGGCTTCAAGCGTTGCCGCGAGCTGACCTGGGAGCAGAACGAGGACTACCTCTACGCCAAGCTCGACCAATCGCGTCTGCTGGACACCACCGGCGGCCGTGAGCAGGGCATGAAGCAGTTCCTCGACGACAAGAGCATCAAGCCCGGTCTGCAAGCCTACAAACGCTGAATCCAGCGGTGGGCGCTGGCGACATCGGCCAGCGCCCGCAGGTATTTCTCTATAACGACAACAAGAGGAATGAGCATGTTGCAGGTGCCTTTGCTGATTGGCGGACAGTCGCTTCCTGCCAGCGATGGACGAACCTTCGAACGCCGCAACCCGGTCACCGACGAGGTGGTTTCGCAAGTGGCCGCTGCCACCCTGGCCGATGCCGATGCGGCAGTGGCCGCGGCGCAGGCGGCATTCCCGGCCTGGGCGGCGCTGGCGCCCGGTGAGCGGCGCAGCCGTCTGCTCGCCGGCGCCGACTTGTTGCAGGCACGGGCCGGCGAGTTCATCGCCGCTGCCGGCGAAACCGGGGCCATGGCCAACTGGTACGGCTTCAACGTCAAGCTGGCTGCCAACATGCTGCGTGAAGCTGCAGCCATGACCACGCAGATCACCGGCGAGGTGATTCCCTCCGACGTACCCGGCAGCTTCGCCATGGCCCTGCGCGCGCCTTGTGGCGTGGTGCTCGGCATCGCGCCCTGGAACGCCCCGGTGATCCTCGCCACCCGTGCCATCGCCATGCCGCTGGCCTGCGGCAACACCGTGGTGCTCAAGGCCTCGGAGCTGAGCCCGGCGGTGCACCGGTTGATTGGCCAGGTGCTGCACGACGCAGGCATTGGCGACGGCGTGGTCAACGTCATCAGCAATGCCCCGGAAGATGCCCCGGCCATCGTCGAGCGCCTGATCGCCAACCCTGCGGTACGCCGCGTCAACTTCACAGGCTCCACCCACGTCGGGCGTATCGTCGGCGAGCTGGCTGCCCGCCACCTCAAGCCGGCCCTGCTCGAACTGGGCGGCAAGGCGCCGTTGCTGGTGCTCGACGATGCCGACCTGGACGCCACGGTCGAGGCCGCGGCCTTCGGCGCCTACTTCAACCAGGGCCAGATCTGCATGTCTACCGAACGCCTGGTGGTGGACAGCCGTATCGCCGACGCCTTCGTCGACAAGCTGGCGGTGAAGGTCGCCGGGCTGCGTGCCGGCGACCCGCAGGCCAGCACTTCGGTGCTCGGTTCGCTGGTCAGCGCCGGGGCCGGCGAGCGCATCAAGGCGCTGATCGACGACGCCGTGGCCAAGGGCGCGCGCCTGGTGTGCGGCGGCCAACTGGACGGCAGCATCCTGCAACCGACCTTGCTCGACAACGTCGATGCCAGCATGCGGCTGTACCGCGAGGAGTCGTTCGGGCCGGTGGCGGTGGTGCTGCGCGCAGAAGGTGACGAGGCGCTGCTGGCGCTGGCCAACGACTCGGAGTTCGGCCTGTCCTCGGCCATCTTCAGCCGTGACACCAGCCGCGCCCTGGCCCTGGCGCAACGGGTCGAGTCGGGCATCTGCCATATCAACGGCCCGACCGTGCACGACGAGGCGCAGATGCCCTTCGGCGGGGTCAAGTCCAGCGGCTACGGCAGCTTCGGCAGCCGCACCGCCATCGACCAGTTCACCCAACTGCGCTGGGTCACCCTGCAGCAAGGCCCTCGGCACTACCCGATCTAGTCCAGCAACGCGCAACAACACCGCCGCCTGCACCGCCAGGCGGCGGCAGGATGTACAACAAGAACAAGGAGCAACCTGCGTGAATACCGAAGCCCGTTCACGGTCTACCGACCCTGGCCAACGTCCGCGCTACCGCCAGGTGGCCATCGGGCATCCCCAGGTACAGGTCAGCCAGGTCGACGGCGTGCTGCGCATGCAGCCCGTCGAACCTCTGGCGCCGCTGCCGGGGCGTCTGCTCGAGCGCCTGCTGCACTGGGCCGCCGTGCGCCCCGACACTACCTTCATCGCGGCGCGCCAGGCAGAGGGTGCCTGGCGCGCGATCAGCTACGCGCAGATGCTCGCCGACGTGCGCACCATCGCCGCCAACCTGCTGGGTTTCGGCCTCAGCGCCGAACGCCCGCTGGCGTTGTTTTCCGGTAACGACATCGAGCACCTGCAGATCGCCCTCGGCGCCATGTACGCGGGCATTCCGTATTGCCCGGTGTCGCCGGCCTACGCGCTGCTGTCGCAGGACTTCGCCAAGCTGCGGCATGTCTGCGAGGTGCTCACCCCTGGGCTGGTGTTCGGCAGCGACAGCCAGCCGTTCCAGCGCGCTTTCGATGCGGTGCTGGACGACTCGGTCGCGGTGATCAGCGTGCGCGGCCAGGCTGCCGGCCGTCGTCACCTGGCTTTCGACAGCCTGCTGCAACCTTGCGACCTGGCAGCGGCCGATGCGGCATTCGCCGCCACCGGGCCGGACACCATCGCCAAGTTTCTCTTCACCTCGGGCTCGACCAAGCTGCCCAAGGCGGTTATCACCACCCAGCGCATGCTCTGCGCCAACCAGCAGATGCTCCTGCAGACCTTCCCGGTGTTCGCCGAGGAGCCGCCGGTGCTGGTGGACTGGCTGCCGTGGAACCACACCTTCGGCGGCAGCCACAACCTCGGCATCGTGCTGTACAACGGCGGCAGTTTCTACCTCGATGCGGGTAAGCCGACGCCCCAGGGCTTTGCTGAAACCTTGCGCAACCTGCGCGAGATTTCCCCCACGGCCTACCTCACCGTGCCCAAGGGCTGGGAAGAGCTGGTCAAGGCGCTGGAGCAGGATGCCGCGTTGCGCGAGGTGTTCTTCGCCCGCATCAAGCTGTTCTTCTTCGCCGCCGCGGGCCTGTCGCAGAGCGTCTGGGACCGCCTCGACCGCATCGCCGAGCAGCATTGTGGCGAGCGTATCCGCATGATGGCCGGGCTGGGCATGACCGAGGCTTCGCCGTCGTGCACCTTCACCACTGGGCCGCTGTCGATGGCCGGCTATGTCGGCCTGCCGGCGCCGGGCTGCGAGGTGAAGCTGGTGCCCCAGGCCGGCAAGCTCGAGGCGCGGTTCCGCGGGCCGCACATCATGCCGGGTTACTGGCGCTCGCAGCAGCAGACCGCCGAAGCCTTCGACGAGGAGGGCTTCTACTGCTCGGGCGACGCCTTGAAGCTGGCCGATGCCGAACAGCCTGAACAAGGCCTGATGTTCGATGGCCGCATCGCCGAGGATTTCAAGCTGTCTTCCGGGGTGTTCGTCAGTGTCGGCCCGCTGCGCAACCGCGCGGTGCTCGAAGGCTCGCCCTATGTGCAGGACATCGTGGTGACTGCGCCGGACCGGGAATGCCTCGGCCTGCTGGTGTTCCCGCGCCTGCCCGAGTGCCGCCAACTGGCGGGTCTGGCCGAGGAGGCCAGCGATGCCGAGGTACTGGCCAGCGAGGCCGTGCGCCACTGGTTCGCCGGCTGGCTGGAGCGCCTGAACCGTGATGCCCAGGGTAATGCCAGCCGCATCGAATGGTTGTCGTTGCTCGCCGAGCCGCCGTCGATCGATGCCGGCGAGATCACCGACAAAGGTTCGATCAACCAGCGTGCGGTGTTGCAGCGACGTGCCGCGCAGGTCGAGGCGCTGTACCGCGGCGAAGACCCGGGCGCGCTGCATGCCCAGGTACAGTCATGATAGGTTCGGCCATGAGCCGCCACGGGTTGTGCACGGCGTTCGAGGACGCCGCCATCGTCGAGATGGCGCGCACGCCCTGGGTCGACCTGGGGGGTGCACTGGCTGGGGTATCCCCCATCGACCTGGGCATCCAGGCCGGGCGCGCGGTGCTGGCGCGGTCGGGTATCGCCCCGCAGACGGTGGACAGTGTGCTTGCCGGCAGCATGGCCCAGGCCAGCTTCGATGCCTACATGCTGCCACGCCATATCGGCCTGTACTGCGGCGTGCCGCAGGCGGTGCCAGCGCTGGCGGTGCAGCGTATCTGCGGCACCGGCCTGGAGCTGTTGCGCCAGGCCGGCGAGCAGCTGCGTAGTGGCGCGCGGCAGGTGCTGTGCGTGGGCGCTGAGTCGATGTCACGCAACCCGATCGCGGCCTATGAACACCGGGGAGGCTTTCGTCTTGGCGCGCCGGTCGGTTTCAAGGACTTTCTCTGGGAGGCCTTGTACGACCCGGCGGCTGGAGTGGACATGATCGGCACCGCCGAGAACCTGGCCCGCGAATACGGCCTGGATCGCGAGACGGTGGATGCCTGGGCCCTTCGCAGCCATCAGCGCGCCCTGCAGGCCCAGCAACAAGGCTGGTTCGACGAGGAGATCGTCAGCGTCATCCCCCAGGTATTCGAGGCCGACGGCTGCTTGCCGCGCGGCATCGCCCTGCCGCGTGGCGTGGCTGAGGTCAGCCAGGACAGCCACCCCCGACCGAGCGATGCGGCCGCGCTGGCGCGCTTGCGCGCGGTACACAGCGGTGGCGTGCAAACCGCCGGCAACAGCTGCGCGGTGGTCGATGGCGCGGCGGCGGCCTTGGTCACGCGCTTCTCCGATTGCGCTCAGTTACCGCTAGCGCGCTTGTTGGTGGCCACGGCCGTTGGCGTGCCGCCCAGAACCATGGGTATCGGGCCTGCGCCGGCCATCGCCCTGCTGCTCGAACGCAGTGGCCTGCGCCTGGAGCAGATCGACCGCTTCGAGATCAACGAGGCGCAAGCGGCCCAGGTGCTGGCGGTGGCCCAGGCGCTGCAGCTCGATGTCGACAAGCTCAACGTGCATGGCGGCGCCATCGCCCTCGGCCACCCGCTGGCCGCCACCGGCCTGCGCCTGGTGCACACCCTGGCGCGGCAGCTGCGCCAGGGCAACCTGCGCTATGGCATCGCTGCGGCCTGCATCGGCGGCGGCCAAGGCATGGCGCTGCTGATCGAAAACCCCCATTTCGTTGCCTGAACTCGAGGTATTCCATGGCCTGGAAGGCTCCCCTGTGCGACATGCAATTCGTCCTGCAACACTGGCTGCAGGCCGACCAGACCTGGGCACAGCTACCGGCGTATGCCGACATCGACCTGGACCTGGCATCCCAGGTGCTGGAACAGGCGGCCCGCTTCGGTGAGCAGGTGCTGGCGCCGTTGAACACATCGGGCGATCGCCAGGGCTGCCGGCTGGAGGCGGGCGAGGTGCGCACCCCGGACGGTTTTCCGGCGGCCTACCGCGCCTATGTCGAAGGCGGCTGGCCGGCGCTGGCATGCGACCCCGCTCTTGGCGGCCAGGGGCTTCCCCTGGTGCTGGATGCGGCGTTGCAGGAGATGCTGTTCGGCAGCAACCACGGCTGGGCGATGTACACCGGCATCGCTCATGGTGCCTACCTGTGCTTGAAAACCCATGCATCCGCCGAACTGCAGGCGCGTTACCTGCCGGGTATCGTCAGTGGCGCGGCCTTGCCCACCATGTGCTTGACCGAACCCCAGGCCGGCAGCGACCTCAGCCTCCTGCGCAGCCGCGCCGAGCCTCTGGGCGACGGCAGCTACGCGGTCAGCGGCAACAAGCTGTTCATCTCAGGGGGTGAGCACGACCTGACTCACGACATCCTCCACCTGGTGCTGGCCCGCTTGCCGGACGCGCCACCCGGCAGCCGCGGGCTGTCACTGCTGCTGGTGCCGAAGTGGCGCGAGGATGGCCAGCGCAATGCCGTGCACTGCGATGGCCTGGAACACAAGCTGGGCATCCGCGGCAGCGCCACTTGCGCGCTGCGCTTCGACGGTGCCCGCGGTTGGTTGGTCGGCCAGGCCCACGGCGGCCTGGCGGCGATGTTCGTGATGATGAACTCGGCCCGCCTGCATGTTGGCCTGCAAGGGTTGGGGCATGCCGAGGTGGCCTGGCAGCAGGCCCGCGACTATGCCTTGGAACGGCGGCAGATGGCTGCGCCGGGGCGGGCCAAGGGCGTGGATGGTGCCGACCTGATCCACCGGCACCCGGCCATGCGCCGCACCCTCCTGGAGCTGCGGGTGCGCACCGAGGGCATGCGTGCGCTGGGTTACTGGGCGGCGCAGTGGCTGGATGTCGCCGCAGCGGCCGCCGACCCTGGGCAGCGGGCCAAGGCCGCGACGCTGGCGGCGCTGTTGACGCCGATCATCAAGGCGGCCTTCACCGAGCAGGGCTTCAGCTTGGCCAGCAAGGCCCTGCAGGTGTTCGGCGGCTATGGCTACAGCCAGGAATTCGCCATCGAGCAGACCCTGCGCGACAGCCGCATCGCGATGATCTACGAAGGCACCAACGAGATCCAGGCCAACGATTTGCTGTTGCGCAAGGTGCTCGGCGATGGCGGTGAAGGCTTCGCCCTGTTGCTGGGCGAGTTGCGCACCGAGGCTGGGGCGTCGGCTGGCAAGGCCGCCAGCGAGCTGGGCAGGGTCTGTGACAGCTTGGCGACGGTGCTGGCCAAGGTATTGCTGATGGCCGCAGACGACCCCGAGTATCCGTATCGCGCCGCTGGCGACTTCCTGGCGCTGTGTGCCACGGCCTTGCAGACCTACGCCTGGGCCCGCTGCGCCCGCTGCATCGAGGCGCTGCCGGTGGAGTCGCTGTTACGCCGGGAGAAGCAGGAAAGCGTCGGGTTCTTCTTCAATTACCTGCTACCCGACCTCGATCGGCAGGTGGCGGCCATCGATGCGGCCGCCGCCCCTTTGCCCTTCATTGCCGAATCGTTCTGAAGCCCACGTGCGAGGTTGCCATGAACACGGGTTGCGGTTGGCGTGCCGAAGGCCGATAGCGCATGCAGCGGTCTGCCGAGCACAGGTGCGAGCCACCCTTGATCACCACCACCGGCACGCCCGGTTCGGCGGGATCGAAACTGTCATCCAGGGTCGGGCCCGGCGGGTCGAGCGCCGCATCGCGCTGGGCGTCGTGGCCCGGCCGGTAACCGCTGCGGGTCAATTCCCAGACATTGCCGCCGGCATCGAACAGGCCGAAGCCATTGGCCGGGAAGCAGCCCACCGGCGAAGTCCCGGTAAAACCATCTTTCGCCGCGTTATGGTAGGGGAACTGGCCTTGCCAGGTATTGGCCATGAGCTTGCCCTTGGGCTGCTCGCTGGCGCCCCAGCTGAAGTCGGCGTCGACCAAGCCCCCCCGCATGGCGTATTCCAACTGCGCCTCGCTGGGCAGTTCGCGGCCTGCCCAACGGGCGTAGGCCTGAGCATCTTCCAAGGCGATCTGCACCACCGGGTGGTTGTCCAGCCCGTCCAGGCTGCTGGCCGGTCCCTGTGGGTGCTGCCAGCTGGCGCCGGGCACGAACTGCCAGCCGGGGCGGAGCACCTCCGGCCCCTGCTGGAACACCATCGCCCCCGGTACCCGTAGGTGGTCGGGCAGGGTAGGGTCGTCCTCGAGGCTGATGCCGCGCTCGGCATGGGTGACATACCCGGTGGCTTTCACGAAACGCGCGAACTGGGCGTTGGTGACCGGGTGCACGTCGATCCAGAAGCCCGACACCCTGGCGGGATGGGGCGGGCCTTCCTCGTCGTAGAAACGGCTTGAGCCGAAGCTGAACTCGCCCCCCGGCACCTGCACCATGCCGTCACGCCAGGGGCCCTGGCGCTGCGCGGGCAGGCCGCTGTAGCTTGCGCACAGCAGCACCGGCGCCGGGGCTTGCGGCCACGCGGCGTAGGCGACGGCGAGTAGGCCGGCAGCGAGTGCTGCGCAGCCGGCCACTCGGGCGATCATTGCTGCTTGGCCAGGGCTGGCTTGGCCAGAGCCGGGCTGGCCGGGCGACCATCGGCAGCGATCGCGATGTTGCTGCGCTGGGCATAGGCCTTCCAGTCGCGCAGCATCAGCGCCACCTGCTCGGGGTGCGCGGCGGCGATGTCGTGGTGCTCGCCAGGGTCTTTGCGCAGGTCGTAAAGGTGCCAAGCCGGCTTGCCGTCGGTGGCATCCCACAACAGCTTCATCGGGCCCTTGCGCAGCGAGGCGCTGCCGTTGATTTCCCAGCCCAGGGCCTCGTCACTGGCGTGGATCTGGCTGTCTTGGCCTTGCAGGTAGTTCAGCGCCGAGGTGCCTTGCGGCGGCACGATGTCGCGGTCGCGGTACTTGATCCCGGGCATCGGCGCACCCGCCAGTTGCAGCAGGGTCGGCATGATGTCGCGGACGCTGGCCAGCTCTTCGCTGCGCCCCGCCTTGATGGTCGCAGGGTAGTAGACGAAGGCCGGTACGCGGATGCCGCCTTGGTAGGTGGTCATCTTGTAGCGGCGGCTGGGCAGGGCGCTGACCTGGGCCCAGGCCGAACCGATCATCAGGAACGAGTCGCGGCGGCCGTAGTTGTCCAGGCGGTTGTCGAAGTTCGCCTTGATCCACTCGGGGTCGACGCGGGTGGCGTTCTCCGGGCCGTTGTCAGACATGAACAGGATCAGCGTATTGTCCAGCTCGCCGGTCTTGCGCAGGTGCTCGACCAGGCGCCCGACCTCGGCGTCCAGGGCCGTGACCATGGCGGCGTACACCTCCATGGTGCGCGCCGACTGGCGTTTTTGCTCATCGCTCAGCGACGCCCAGCTGGGTACGCCTTCCAGTTGCGCGTCCAAGGGGAAATCGGTGGGCACCAGGCCGGCCTTGCGCTGGCGCTCCAGGCGCTGGTGGGCGATCGCTTCGTAGCCCTGATCGTAGCGGCCACGGTATTGCGCCAGGTACTGGTCCGGTGCCTGCAGCGGCCAGTGCGGTGCGGTGTAGGCGGCAAAGGCGAAGAACGGTTTGTTGCTGGCCTTGCCCTGGTCGATCGTCTCGATCAGGCGGTCGGTGTACCAGGTGGTGGAGTAGAAGTCTTCGGGCAGTTCGATAGGTTCGCCATTGTGGCGGTAGGTGGCGCTGTAGTTCGACTGCAGGTCCATGTTGGCTTGCTTGAAGTGCGCGGCGCCGCCTTCGAGCAGCACGTAGGCCTGGTCGAAGCCGCGGTTCTGCGGCTGCTGCGCCGGCTGCATGCCGAGGTGCCACTTGCCGGCGATGTAGGTGCGGTAGCCGGCGTCGTGCAGCAGTTCGGCCAGGGTCGCGACATTGGCGCCGAGCACGCCTTCGTAGCCGGGGCGAACCTCGGAACCTGCCGGCAGGCGCTTGCGCGCTTCGGACATCATGCCCAGGCCGGCCAGGTGCGGGTCGTTGCCGGACATCAGCATCGCGCGGGTCGGCGAGCAGCTGGGCGCGGCATGGAAGTCGAGCATCAGGCGGCCGTCGGCCAGCAGCTTGTCCAGGTTCGGCGTCTGGATTTCGCTGCCCAGGGCCGACAGGTCAGAGAAACCGAGGTCATCGGCGACGACCAACAGAATGTTTGGTTGTTTAACGGTTTGTGCGGCCAGGGCCTGGCTGGCGCCGAGCATGAGCACGCCGAGGGCGGCAAGGGGGCGGAGGCAATTCATTGAGGTGCTCTTGTTTTTGTAATGAATGAGTGTTTTTTGCACGACCGCAAGCTAGACGTCGCGCCATCGGAATTCTAGCGGCCGATGACGGGGTGTCGCAGCCATTGAGTGCAAAAGCGTGCGATAAACGAACGCTTGATGGCCATCGTTCCTTGCGGCTGCGTTCGCCCTATTGACGGCAGCATAGTTAACAAAAATAATCGTTAACAGAGTTATCCAGTTTGTAAGAACAAATATAAAAACAAGTAAAGGGAAATTCTGATGACCAGGCCGTTGAACGGGGCGTTGGTGCCCCTGCTGCTGCTTTCGTTCTGCCAGTCCGTGCATGCGGCCAGCCCGCTCGAAGAGAGTCGGCCCGGACGCCCCGGCGCACCGCGCTGGATCGAGGACTATCGCTTTCTCGACGACCCTGCCAAGGCCACCGACCCCTTCGATGGCCTGCGTTACCATCGGCTGTCCGAGTCGGCCTGGCTGCAAGTCGGCGCCGAGGCCCGTTACCGCGCTGACGCACTCGACAAGCCGTTCTTCGGCCTGCGCGGGTTGAAAGACGACTCCTACCTGCTGCAACGGCTGCAAGCCCATGCCGACCTGCACCTGTTCGACGATGCCGTGCGCACCTTCGTCCAGGTCGAGAACACCCGCGCCTTCGGCAAGGACCTGTACTCGCCCAACGACGAAGGCCGCAATGAAGTGCGTCAGGCCTTCGTCGACTTCAATTACGACTTCGCAGGCGGGCGCTACACCACCCGCGTGGGGCGCCAGGAGATGGCCTTCGGCGACCAGGTGTTCGTCACCTACCGCGACGTGCCGAACATTCGCCTTAGCTTCGACGGCGTGCGCGCCAGCCTCAACCTCAATGATGGGCGCAAGCTCGACGCCTTCGCCGTGCGCCCGCTCAAGACAGGCGAAGACAGCTGGGACGACGGCAGCAACAATAGCATCAAGTTCTACGGCCTCTACGGCACCCTGCCGCTGTCACGAATCTGGAACATGGACCTGTTCGCCTTCGGCCTGGAAACCGACGACCGCAGCCTGGCCGGCGAGTCCGGTGACGAGCAGCGCTACACCTTCGGCACACGCCTGTTCGGCCGCCACCAGGCGTTGGACTGGAGCTGGAACCTGGCCGGGCAGACCGGCCACCTGGGCAATGCCTCGATCCGCGCTTGGGCACTGTCGAGCGACAGTGGCTACACCTTCGCCCACCCGTGGCAGCCGCGTTTGGGCATGCGCATCGATGCCGCCAGTGGCGACAGCGACCTCGGGGACGGCAAGGTCGGCACCTTCGACCCGCTGTATCCGCGCAACGGGGTCTACGGCGAAGCCAGCCTGACCACCCTGAGCAACGTCATCGTGGTCGGGCCGACCTTCGGCTTCTCGCCCTGGCGCAGCCTGCGCTTCGAGCCGGGCATCCTCGAGGTATGGAAGCAGCGTGAAGAAGACGGCGTGTACATGCCCGGCATGAGCCTGCTGGCCAACACGCGCGGCACCGGCCGGCACGTAGGCACCATCTACCGCGCCAACACCCGCTGGCTGGCCACGCCCAACCTGACCCTGGACCTCGACCTCAAGTACTACGACGTCGGCTCGGCGATCAAGGATGCCGGCGGCGAAGACTCGTCGTTCGTCTCGCTACGGGCCACGTTCCGCCTTTGACTTGCCAACCGATAACAACAAGAGGGGCCACACATGCGACATTCATCCGCGTCATCCAGCAAGGCCGTGCTCACCATCGGCCTGTGTTTTCTCGTGGCGTTGCTCGAAGGGCTTGACCTGCAGGCCACCGGCATCGCCGCGCCACACATGGCCAAGGAATTCGCCCTGACCCCGGGCATGCTCGGCTGGGTGTTCAGTGCCGGGTTGCTGGGGTTGCTGCCAGGCGCGTTCGTCGGCGGCTGGCTGGCCGACCGGCTGGGGCGCAAGGCGATCCTGATCGTGGCGGTGTTGCTGTTCGGCGGGTTCTCGTTGGGCACCGCCCATGCTGAAAGCTACACGTCGTTGCTGATCGCACGGCTGATGACCGGCCTTGGCCTGGGGGCGGCGTTGCCGATCCTGATCGCCCTGGCCAGCGAGGCGGCACCGGAGCGCCTGCGCAGCACGGCGGTGAGCCTGACCTACTGCGGCGTGCCATTGGGTGGGGCGTTGGCCTCGGTGATCGGCATGGCCGGGGTGGGCGAGGGCTGGCGCACGGTGTTCTACGTCGGCGGCATCGCGCCGATCGCCGTCGCCCTGGTACTGATGGTCTGGCTCAAGGAGTCCCAGGCATTCCGTGCCCAGGGCGCAGTCAAGACCGGCAGTGACGGCCTGCTTGGCCAGCTGTTCGGGCCTGGGCAGATGAGCCGCACGCTGTTGTTGTGGGTGGCGTGCTTCTTCACCCTGACCGTGTTGTACATGCTGCTCAACTGGCTGCCTTCGCTGCTCATCGGTCAGGGCTTCAGCCGGCCGCAGGCAGGCGTGGTGCAGATCCTGTTCAACCTGGGTGGCGCGGCGGGCTCTTTCCTCACCGGGCGCATGATGGACCGTGGGTTTGCCGGGCGCGCGGTGTTCATCGCCTACGCCGGGATGCTGGCATCGTTGGCGGGTCTGGGGTTGTCGAGCAGTTTCGGCCTGATGCTGCTGGCCGGGTTCACCGCGGGCTACTGCGCGATTGGTGGGCAACTTGTGTTGTATGCATTGGCGCCGACCTTGTATCCGACCCAGGTCCGCGCCACTGGCGTAGGCGCCTCGGTGGCGGTTGGGCGCCTGGGTTCGATGGCCGGGCCATTGGCGGCGGGGCAGATCCTGGCGGCTGGGGCGGGCGTGGGCGGCCTGTTGTTGGCGGCATCGCCGGGGTTGGTGGTGGCGGCGTTGGCGGCACGGGCGTTGCTGGGACAGCGCAAGCAGCCGGCCGCGCAGAGCCGGGCTGAAGGGGTTGTCTGATAGCCTGATCGAGGGTGGCGATGCACTGCATTGTCTTCTTCGCGGTGGTTCAGGCGGCACCGATCTCAAGGATGAAACGTGCGCCCCAATGCATCCAGCCGGTCGGCTATCGGCGGCAAGCGCCGGCTGCTCGACTCCAGCTGCTCGACGTCTGTTCCCCCGTGTGTTCTGGAGTCATGCAATGCATTGAGCCGGCCCCAGCTGTTATTTCTTTCGATACTCGGGCCATTTCAGCGTTGCGGCGTTCACTGAGTACCCTTGTTTTATTATGCACCTGACATTTTTATCAGTAGCACGACAAGGAAAGGTCGCGTTAGGGTTGATCTGCGACTAACAAGGGAGGAACAGCTACGCAAGCGACTATGTGGGTACGCATCATTGGAATGAATCGATTGGGGCGTACGTTCGATGAGATTCCGGTTTTCTCATGGGCACGGATTGCTCTGGTTGTAATGGGCTGAGTTGGTGGGTGAGTAAACGCACTCGGCCTAACCATGGATTATGAGGGAAGCTATCATGGGTAAGTTGCGTGAAGAACCATTCAAGCTGTACTACGGTCTTTCTGATGAAGGGGGGGGAACGATTGTGCGCTTCACCAAGGATGGCTATCTAGGTATTCATATTAGCCCTGGGAAAACCGGCACCGATACTCTTGTACGCGCCTCACCAACGGGTCCTGAATACTTGGAGCTTACCTCGGGCATGGCTGCGACCTTATGGGTCGAGGTCGTTGATAGTTGGGCAAAAGATGGGAATTGGGGCGGGTATTTAAAAGTGGCCTGCGCACACCAGAAAGGGAAATACATTGACTCCGAGAGTGGATGGCTCCATGTGTATAGTTCCAAGTACGACAAGGTGACCTTTGTCGACAAGGGAGACTACTACGAGATTTGGCAAAGGGACTATGAAACTGGCAGACCGCTAGGCGTGGAGGATGGTATATTGAGGTTCATGGACGACAAATCAAAAGCGGGTAAATGGAACATCAAGGACTGAGCGTGGGCCTATTGCCTCACGATACAATGCCTGTCGCACCCCAATCGGGAGTCGCCTCAAACATTCCGCTGGCGTGCGCAGGCATCCCATGCATCATGTGATGCATTTCTCACGAACCCGTCAGCCCCCCCGCCGCACATGCCTGACCAGCACCTTCTCGAGCAACTCCCACATCGCCGGCTCAGTGCTGAACGCCACATTGAAGCGCATCCATCCGGTGGCCTTGGCATCGACCATGAACAATTGGCCGGGGCCGAGCATGATGCCTTTCTCCAGCGCGTCGTCGAGCAGCGCGGCGCTGTCGGGGATGGCCGGGTGGCGGGTCCAGATGTACATGCCTTCGTCCGACTCGATGAACAGCTCGAAGCCCAGCCGATGCAGGTGACGGCCCACTTCCTGGTGGGCGTCGGCCAAGCGCTGGCGCAGGCGCTTGAGGTGCTTGCGCCAGCGGCCATCGATGACGGCGGCGTAGACCACGCGCTCCATCACTTGCGAGGTGGTCAGGCCCGAGCGCATCTTCAGGTGCAGCAGCTTCTGCATCAGCTCGGGGTTGGCCAGCATGTAGCCGACCCGCACGTTGGGCGAGATGCTTTTGGAGTAGCTGCCCACGTACACCACCTGCTGCAGGTGGTCGAGGCTGGCCAGGCACGGTTGCGGCTCGGCCATCATGTCGGCGTACAGGTTGTTTTCCACCAGGCGGAACCCGTGCTGGTTGGCCAATTGCAGCAAACGGTGCAGCTGCGCCAGCGGCGTGCGCGAGCAGGTAGGGCTGTGCAGGTGCGGCTGGGTGAAGAACGCGGTGGGCTGGTGGTGGGCCAGCAGGCGTTCGAGCTGATCGAGGTCGTAGCCGGCCGGGGTACGGGGCACCCCTACCAGCGTCGCACCCTGGGTGCGCAGGATGCTCATCAGGTTGGGGTAGCCCGGGTCGTCGACCAGCACCACATCGCCTGGGCGCACCAGGGTGCGGGCGGCCAGGTCCAGGGCCTGGCTGGCGCCATGGGTGAGCATCAGCTGCGACGGGTTGGCGACGATCGACAGCTCCTGTTGCAGGTTCTGCGCGGTCAGCGCCCGCAGTTCGTGCAGGCCCATGGGGTCGCCGTAGCCCGACAACTCCAGCGGGCTGCCAGCCACCTGGCGCAGGCCGCGACGCAGGCCGTCCTCGTACATCCAATCGTTGGGCAGCCAGCCACAACCCGGCTTGTAGGGCAGTTGGCGGATCTCGAAGATCTGCTGGAGGTACCATTCGGAGTTGAACGATGGTCGACTGGCGTCGGCCTCGATGGTGTGAGTGTCCAGCAGTTCGGCGACCGCGCGGTTGACGAAGAATCCGGCGTTGCCACGGCTGACCAGCAGCCCCTGGGCCACCAGGCGGTCGTACGCCTCCACCACGGTGAAGGTACTCACCGAATAGGTGGAAGCGAAGGCGCGGATAGACGGCACCTTGGCCCCGGGCTTGAGTGTCTGGTTGTCGATCAGCTCGCGAAGCCCGTCGATGATCTGGGTGACCAGCGGCGTGGAGGAGTCTGGATAAAGTTCGAACATTGGGGTGCCTTCAGGGGTGCATGACGCCTGGCGCCTGCTGGGTATCGCGGGTGTATTGCATCGCCGGCCTGTACAGTGCAGTGCGTATTTCATGCCGCTGTGCATGGCTCTCTGTGCCCGACATTTTTACATTAGGTGCCAGATATCGCCACATAAAGCATTTCAGTACGCCCTGGAGGCAACCCCGGGGCGCGTCAGCAGGCCGCCATGGATGGCCTGCGTGTGTTCGTTCGTTCACACCATCCTGCCCGCAACAGCACTGATGTATAGGTGAGACCGATTGCCATCGGGGTTTCACGGTTTTCCTTGGATAAAAAGAAGCACGGGGTACACGACTGATGGACGCTACATCCACAACCACCAACGCGAAAGGCGAGCACGAGAGCAAGCTTAGTGCCTCGCTCAAGTCGCGCCACCTGACGATGATGTCGATCGCCGGGGTGATCGGCGGCGCCTTGTTCGTCGGTTCCGGCAGCGTGATCCACAGCGCCGGCCCGGCCGCGGTCCTGGCCTATCTGGCAGGCGGCATCCTGGTGGTGCTGATCATGCGCATGCTCGGTGAAATGGCGACGTCCTCGCCCGACACCGGCTCGTTCTCCACCTATGCCGACCGCGCCATTGGCCGCTGGGCCGGTTTCACCATCGGCTGGCTGTACTGGTGGTACTGGGTCATCCTCATGGCCTGGGAGGCCTATGTGGCGGGCAAGATCCTGCATGGTTTCTTCCCCGATGTGAGCGTCAACGTGTTCGTGCTGGCCACGACCCTGCTGCTGATCACCGTCAACTTCTTCAACGTCAAGCATTACGGCGAGTTCGAATTCTGGTTCGCGCTGATCAAGGTGGTGGCGATCGTCTGCTTCCTGGTGGTGTGTACCGCCGCCGTGATGAACATCTGGCAGTTCGGTGAAGTGCGTGGCATGACCCACCTGACCGCCGAAGGTTTCATGCCCAACGGCCTCACCACCGTGATCGGGGCGCTGCTCGGGGTGATGTTCGCCTTCCTTGGTGCCGAGATCGTCACCATCGCCGCGTCCGAGGCCAAGGACCCGGCCGCGCAGATCGTCAAGGCCACCAACTCGGTGGTATGGCGTGTGTGCCTGTTCTACGTCGGTTCGATCTTCCTGATCGTCTGCCTGGTGCCGTGGAACGACCCGCACCTGGGCGTCTCCGGCTATGGCGCCTACCGCCGTACCCTGGAGCTGCTGGGCGTGCCTTATGCCGAACTGCTGATGAACTTCGTGGTGCTGACCTCGGTGAGCAGCTGCCTGATCTCGGGCCACTACACCGCTTCGCGCATGCTGTTCTCCCTGGCCCAGCGTGGCGATGCCCCGGCGGCCTTCAAGATCACCCGCGCCGGCACCGGTGTACCGGTATACGCGATCATGGGTTCGTGCGCCGTGGCCGTGGTGTGTGCGCTGATCAACTTCAGCGAGACCTTGCGCCCGAAAGACGTGCTCGACACGCTGATGAACACCACTGGCATGATCGCGTTGCTGGTGTACCTGGTGATCGCCTTCTCGCAGCTGCGCATGCGCCGCAAGCTGATCGCCGAAGGCAAGGAAGTGCGCCTGAAGATGTGGCTGTTCCCTTGGCTGACCTACCTGGTGATCGCATTCATCGTGGCGGCCTTGGTGACCATGGCGTTCATGCCTGACTACCAGACCATCGTGATCTCCACCGGCATCGCGGCGGCCATCGTCGTGGTGATGGGCGTGGTGCATCAGATGCGTGGCGCCAAGCAACACTAAGCGCTCGTTGTTGTTGGAAACGGCCGGGTTCCCTGTTTTTGTGGGGGACCCGGCCGTTTTGCGTTGATGAGCCTGGGTTTTTTCCGGTTCTTCACGGGTTGTGGGAGGAAGGTTCGCCGGTCGTGATGGGGCGCCTATGAGATCGCGCGCCGCCCGC
>NZ_JACVVE010000042.1 GCF_016648105.1 Pseudomonas sp. S31
CCGCCCCCCCCCCCGCCCCCCCCCCCCCCCCCCCCCGCCGCCCGCCCCCCCCCCGGGGGCGCGCGCATTCAGGCGTTGGACATGGCCATCGCTCGCCAGGCATCGAAGTTGCGCTGGTCTTCCGAGCCCCGGTAATCACCGTTGTCCTTACCGGCACGCAGGAACACCCAGTCCATCCAGGCCTGCAGATCGCCCTGGTTGGGCTCCTGGAACAATTGCGGCATCGGCAGCCAGGCCTGGATATATTTCTCCGGCTCGTTGAGGAAGATGTTTTGGCAGTGATCCGAGCAGAAGTGATAACGCTCGCCCTGATAAACGCTCTCGCGATGACAGGTCAGCCCCGGGTCATCCGGCTCGGTGAATACCGTCGGTAATTGGCAGCACTGGCACAGCTTGGCCAGGCCGAAGTTCTGGAATGGCGTGCCGGCGTCGGCCAGCTTGCGGATATGGTCCCAGCGCGGCCGGTAGTAGCGGTCGAAGGTGTCCGGGTACTTGCGTGCCAGCCACTGCATGTCCTCGTCCGAGGGAATCCAGCTATGGAAGGCGGTGCCGAAACTCCACTGATACAAGCCGAGCATGAGCTGATGGGACATGTGGTCGATGGCCTTCTCGGCATCGTCCCAACCCGCCGGCGGGCGGATGCCATAACGGGCCAGGTCGCGGAACAGCGCGGTACCGTTCTCCACCCCGTAGATGTTCCAGGCCTCACGCCAGGACATCACGCGCTTGGGCAGCATGTAGTCCATCATCGTGCTGACCAAGCCCAGCACACGAAAACCGCGCCAGAACCACTTGTCGATCCAGCCCTGGACGATGGGCAGATTGTCCGGTGACTGCTCGAGCATGAATTTGATGCACTCCAGCCCCAAGGTCATGTGCCGGGCCTCATCCGACTGCGCCGAGAAGCCGAAGGTCACCGTGGCCATGTCACCGTTGTACGCCGCGCCAGACATGAACGGCACGAACAGCAGGTTGGTCAGCACGTATTCGAAAGAAAAGCCGATGGCAATCATGAACTCGAACGGTCCGGCGGCCATCGAGTCGTCGAAGAACGAACGCGCCACCGAGGTGTACCAGATGCGATCACGTTGCAGCGCGAAAGCGTGGAAGCCGTTGTAGTACTTGTTGTAATCGGACAGCGCATGGATCTGCGTCTGCGCATGGCGGATCTCATCGATAGCCTGCATCTGGCACGCCACCTGGGTGCCGACGCCAGGGAACTCGCGGCCGAGCCGGGCGAAGCCCTTGCTCGCGGCATACTCGCCTGGGCTGATGGCCTGCAGAAAAATCTTCAGCGCCGACAGGTAACGCGCGTCAGTGATCTTCAGGTGGCCGTTGTTCTGCGCATGGGCGTCGATGATCGCGTAGAACTTGCGCTCCTTCTCGGCCTGGTACTTCCAGTACGAATCCATGGTCAGGCGGAACGGGTCTTCCCACTTGTCCCAGTCGGTGATGGTGATCCCTTCGTAGTGCACGTAGGGATAGACCTCGTCGGTGTTGTGGTACGACAGCTCCCAGGCCAGGTCGCGGGTCAGCAACCGATAGCGTTCTTTCATGCCGAGTTTCTTGTCTGTTTTCATATCCATGGTCGGCTCCTCGCTCAGCTGTCCCAGGTCAGGGTCAGGGTGTCCTCGTCTTCATCGACGTTGCCGGACAGGGTGATCAGGTTGATCTGCAATTCCTGCAGGTCGTAATCGCGGCCAATCAGCTCTTCGATGGTGCTGCGGTGCACCTGCAAACGGCCGGGGGCATCGATCTTGACCATCGCCGGCTCACGCCAGACCACGGCCTGGGGGTTGTCCTGGGCGATCGCCTCGATCACCGGACGGGTTTCTTCGTTCGCCTGCAAGGCGATGAATACGGTCGACATGCTTCAACTCCTCACGGACGGATGCCGATTTTTCCCAGGCGGGCATTCAGCACCGCCAGCTGTTCGCCGACCACCTCGTCGGCATTGCGCCCGTAGACCTGCTCGATCACCGGCAGCAACGCGGCAGCGGCCCTGTCGCTCCAGTGCCGCGACCATTGCCCGAGCAGGGTCGCGTTGGCCTCGGACTCGGCAGCGGCGACCTTGAGCACAGCATCGATCCACTTGCGGGTTTCCTGCGCCCAATCGCTCATGAAACAGGTCAGCATGGCCACCGCCGACGCGCCGCGACCAGCCAGTTCGTCGTCCACCGCGCGCTCGTAGATCAGCGGATAGAGCAGCCCATCGAGCGCTAGGTTCTGCGCCACGTACAGCTCGAAGGGGTCGCGAATCACCAGGGTGTCTTCGACGTAGCGACGCAACGGCTGCCAGAGCTGCGCCGACTGCCAGGCCCGCTTGCCGGCGTCCAGCGCCTCGACGCCACCCAGTAGCAAGCCAAAGCGCGACAGGTATTGGGCGATCCCCAGGTTGTCCATCGCGTGGTACATGCAGGGCTGGGTGAAGATCGCACCGAAGCCGTAGCCGCAGACCAACGCGTTATTCTGGTTGGCGCCCCAGGCGGCGTGACGCAACGGCACCAGCAGGTCAAGGGCCAGTTGCTTGAGTTGTGGATCGAGCAGGCCGAGCAGACCGCGTGACTCGACGAACTCGAAGTTGGCCTCGACGCTGTCCTGCTGGCGGGCACGGGCCAGGGTATAGGTGCTGTAGTAGAACTGGCGCGGGTCCTTGAGGGCGTACCAGTCGGCCATGACGATGCGCGTCAACGACGCATCGTAGAGTTCCTTGTCCGGTGCCCAGGTTGGGCGGTAGTGCAGGTTCTCGGTGGCCTGAATGTCATAACTGCCTTCCTGATAGCGCGATGCCGGCTTATCGCCGAAACGCTGCACGAGGTGGTCGTATGCCTGGCGCTGCGGCTGGATACTGACCGTGCGAAGATCGATCTGCATATGCGTCTCCTGGCGTCCGCGAGCTGGCGCAGACGCATCGATTCACTGTCTGAAACGGGTCTGAGTGGCGTCTGTCAGGCGCCAGTCCCAATCGCTAGGCGCCTGCGGCGCGTCATCTGCTTCACGCGGCGGCAGCACTTGCGCCTGATGCACGGCGCAGAAGTCAGCGAAAGCCTCCGGGGTGAGAATCAGCTCGACGAAAATTTCCGGCTCGCCAAGGGCGAAGTCGAACTCGACGAACTGGCCACCACGGCTGCCGGTGACGCGCACGAAGCGCTGGCGTGTATCGAGCTGCGCAGGAATCAGCTCCAGAGGAGCATCGACGTGTTCCATGGCCGGCCCCTCAGGTCAGTACGGTTAGGAAGGTTTCGTGCAGCTTGCGCTGGATGTAATCCAGCCCGCCGCCCTCGCCCAGTGCTTCGAAGCTCCAGGTCAGCGGTTCCTGATCCGGATAGGGCTGGCGGTCTTCCTTGAAGGTCTCGAAGCGATTGCCCGACGGGTCCCAGGCATAGATGGTGCGCCCACGGGTGACGCCGTGACGGGTCGGACCGATGTCCACCGGCACCTTGTGCATGGACATGATGTCGCCAGCGCGCAACACGTCTTCCCAGCTTTCCATGAGGAACGAGCAATGGTGCAGCTTGCCCGGCTCCGGATACTCGGCGAAGGCGATGTCATGGGATTTGATCGAGCAACTGAGGAATACGATGAGGTTGGCGGTGCCTTCAGGGTTGAGCACGCGCTCCACCAGGTTGAAGCCGAGTACCTCGACGAACAGCTTGTGCACCTCGGCGAGGTTCGGCCCGTACAACAGCGCGTGGTCGAAACGCAAAGGCGCCATCCCGTGAGTCGCCGCCGGGTTCCACGGCGTCGGGTTCAACGTGCCGCAACCGTTACCGACCTGGGTCTTCTGCGCATAGAGCTCGAACTGATGTCCCGACGGCACCTTGAAGCGCACCCGCGTGCCGGTTTCCAGCATCTCACCGGCAGGCAGCCGGCTGGTCTCCACACCATAAGCTTGCAGGTCACGCTCCAGGCGTTCGAGCGTAGCCTCGTCAAGCACCTTGAAACCGATGAAGTCGAGCCCGGCAGAATCGGCTTCGCGCAAGATGATGCTGTGATGGTCAACTTCCTCTCGGCACTTAAGATAGACCCGCCCCTGGGCGTCACGTGTCATCTCGGTAAGCCCCATGATGTCGCGGTAGTGACGAACCCCGTCTTCGAGGTTGAGCACACGCAACTGGGCATGCCCCGGCCGCAGAACACCTGTCATCGCCATTTGTTGTCTCCTTTGTTGGCGTGGTGAATAGACATGCCGGCGCTGGGCCGTCATGCGGTGTACCTGTCACATAGCAGAGGGCGTGCCACACTGATCAAGCCATTGTTTTATATGGATAAATAATAAATAGAGAAGAAATTTCCGGGCGCCAGCCTGACGGATTTGTCCACCTGAGCGGCTTGCCTTACAAAAACGTAAGGCTACTGAGCAGACACGATCCAACAGCGTTGAGCGAGCAGTAGGAAAAGTGTTCAGGCTCAGGCAGGGAGTCGTGCTGAGCGGGCTCATATAAGAGCCTCTGACGCAGGGCTTTGGAAAGTCAGGCGCGATAGCGATCACGAAGGGAAAGCAGCCGAAAACGAACCTAGGTGCACTTCAGGTTCGTTCATGATGCGTTGACCTGAACGGCCGAATCGAAAAAGCCAACAGCAGAAAAAACACGTGAGACTCAACGACCGCCATATAGCGGCTGCTCTTTCGTCGGGCGTTCAGCCTTCGGCGTTTTTCAATCAGTCACACACTATCGGCACAAGGGCTCTCTGCGTACTGCTTCAAGCGATAGGCCAGTTGCCGGCGGGTGATGCCGAGCAGGCGTGCGGCGTGGGTCAGGTTACCCTGGGCGCGGCGCACGGCCAGTTCCAGCAGGCGGTGCTCGTGGGCCTGCAGATCGAAGCCTTCGCCCAGCAGGTTTTCGCAGAGTTGTTCATGGCGGGCATCGCCGAGGTTGCCGACACGGCCATCCGGCTTGACCGGTGCCCCTGGCGCTACCGGCGGTTCGCCATGGAACAGGTGCTCGACCCCGATCGGTGCACCAGACTCGGCCAACAGCACGGCACGCTCGATGATGTTCTCCAGCTCCCGCACGTTGCCTGGCCAGTGGTAATCCTGCAGCGCCTGCTGGGCGCGCTCGCTCAGGCCCGGCAGGGATTTCTGATAGACCGGGGCATACTTGGCCAGCAGCGCGTCGACCAGCACCGGAATGTCCGGTCGACGCTCGCGCAGCGGCGGGATCTGCACCGGGTAGGTCGCCAGGCGGTAATAGAGGTCGGCACGAAAAGCGCCGTCGGCAATTGCCTGCTGCAGGTTGACGTTGGTCGCCGCCACCAGCCGCACGTTGACCTTACGGGTATGGTCGTCGCCCAGGCGTTCGATTTCGCCGGTCTGCAATACCCGCAGCAACTTCACCTGAGCCGACGGCGACAGCTCTCCCAATTCGTCGAGAAACAGCGTGCCGCCGTCGGCCCGCTCGAAACGTCCGGGGCGTGACTGGGCTGCGCCGGTGAAGGCGCCCTTCTGCACGCCGAACAGCTCGGACTCGATCAGATCATTGGGGATCGCAGCACAATTGACCGCGATAAAGGGCTTGTCGGCACGGTCGCTGTTTTCGTGCAGCCACTGGGCGAATGCTTCCTTGCCGACCCCGGTCTCGCCTTGCAGCAATACCGTGATGGTACTGCCGGCCGCCCGGCTCAGCAGGTCGAAGGTACGCAGGAATGCCGGTGAACAGCCTATCAGTCGCCCGGTCGGGCGCAGCGGCTGGCTGCCACGCAACTGCTGCAGCTCCTCGCGCAAGGCCTTGAGCGGAGTGTCGTCCTGAGGTGGCAGGTATTCAAGGTGGGCGTCATCGCCCCAGGCCTCGGCAGTCTTGCCGACCAGATGGCAGTGACCATCGCCCTGGCAGGCACACTGGCTCTCACGAAAGATGATCAGGCGTTTGAAAAAGCCGGTGGTGTAGCCCGAGGCATAACCGGTCAAGGCCCAGCACACCGGCTCTTCGCTGATGCCGAAATGCTGCCGGTGCGATTCGGCCTCCCAACTGTTATGGCATTCGACTTCGCCGAAGAACGTGCCCTCTTCCCAGTCGATCTGCGCCTCGCGCATCACCGAGCGCACCAGGCCCTCGAAGGCATGCAGTTCCGGGCCGACCTGGAACACGTCGAAATTGTCACCCTCGCCGATCAGCTTGCGGGCCAGTTCAGCGTCCTGCTGACCAGCGGCGAAGCCCATGCGAAACAGCAGTCCCTTGGCACGCTGCTGGCCAAGGGTGTCGATCATTTCCTTACGCATGGCCCCGAAGGCCTTGGCATGCAGCAACAGCATGCGGCTTTCGTCGAGCCAGATCTGGCCGGTATCGATATTGAAACGAAGGCGTGAACGGAGGTTGAAGCGCTCGGCGATGGCTTGGTTGGGCATGGCTACCTTTCCTGTCCCGTCCATCCACGATCCTTTGAAGGCCAGTCCTGGGATGGTGGTCTGTTGTCTTTATTCTCTTCAGGAATGCGCAGTTGGCGCAGGCCATACGCTACCCCTCCGGCGACCCGGAGGGAAGCGCAGACGCATAAATAACCGGCATTCAAGCCGCCTTCGACAGCTCGACCGCATGACTGCCGGGCTGCTCCGCCAGGCGTGCCGGCGGCAGCAGGAAGTAGGCCAGGGCCGGCAGCAGGATCAACGCACCGAGCATGTTCCAGACGAACATGAAGGCCAGCAGGATACCCATGTCGGCCTGGAACTTGATCGGCGACCAGAACCAGGTTGCCACGGCAATGCCCAGGGTCACCCCGGTCAGTACCACCACCTTGCCGGTGAAGATCAGCGCCTGATAGTAGGCCTGCGACAGGCTCATGCCCTGGCGCAACCGGGCCAGGGTCACGGTCATCACGTACAGCGCATAGTCGACACCGATCCCCACGCCAAGGGCAATCACTGGCAGCGTAGCGACCTTGACGCCGATGTTCAGCCACACCATCAGCGCCTCGCACAGCACCGAGGTGATCATCAGCGGCAATACCGCACACACCACTGCGCGCCATGAGCGGAAGGTGATGAACGCCAGCAGGGTGACGGCGGCATACACCAGCAACAACATCTGCACATTAGCCTTCTTCACCACGATATTGGTTGCGGCCTCGATCCCGGCATTGCCAGCAGCGTTGAGGAAGCGCACCTCATCGCTGCCATGCTTCGCCGCGAAACGCTCGACCGTTTCGACCACGCTGCTCAGGGTGTCGGCCTTGTGGTCCTTGAGGTAGGCATAGAGGGTGAGCAGGTCGCAGTTCTGGTTGAACATCTCGCGCGGCGCGCGGGTGATGATGGCGTTGAGCATCTCCTGCGAGCGCGGCACTTCGTACCATTTCGGGCTGCCTTCATTCATACCGACGCTCGCCTGCTTGGCCAGTCCGGCCAGCGAGCTTGTGATTTCCACGCCTGGCAACTGGCGTAGCTCGCGCTCCAGCGCATCTACCGCCATCAATGTGGAGTAATGCGCACAGGCGTACTGCGGGGTTTTCACCATGACGATGAACAGGTCGCTACTGGCTGCGTAGTTGCCCACCATAAAGACATTGTCGAGGTTGTAGCGCGAGTCCGCACGTAACTCGGGCGCACCAGGGTCGGTATCGCCGATCTTCAACTGCAAGCTCACGACCAGGCCCAACGCGCCCATCAGTGCCCCGGCGAGTACTGCCAGGCTGGCCCAGCGGCGCCGCGTGAACAGGTCGAGAAAAGCCCAGAGCGGGTGTTTGTCCTGCTCGTCACGTTCGGCCTTGAGGCTGCGTTGCGCAGCCTGCGGGCTGACGCCGGTGTAGGACAGCAGGATCGGCAGCAGCACCAGGTTTGTGAAGATCAGCACCGCCACGCCGATGCTGGCGGTCACCGCCAGGTCCTGGATGACCTGGATGTCGATCACCATCAGCACTGCAAAACCCACCGCGTCGGCGAGCAATGCGGTGAGCCCGGCAAGAAACAGACGGCGAAAGGTGTAGCGCGCCGCCACCAGACGATGAGTGCCGCGACCGATGTCCTGCATGATTCCGTTCATCTTTTGCGCGCCATGGCTCATGCCGATGGCGAACACCAGGAACGGCACCAGCACCGAGTAAGGGTCGAGCTCGTAGCCCAAACTCGGCAGCAGGCCGAGCAACCACACCACGGCGACCAGTGAGCAGAGCACGACCAGTAACGTGCTGCGCAAGCAGCGGGTGTACCAGTAGAGTACCAGCGTGCAGATGACGATGGCCGCGGCGAAGAACAGCAACACCTGGCGCAGACCATCGATGAGATCACCGACCACCTTGGCGAAACCGGTGATGTGAATGGCGATGTTCTCGTTCTGGTACTTGTCACGCAGTGCTTCCAGGTGCTGCGACAAGGCGTGGTAATCGATACGTGTGCCACGTTCCTGCAGAGGTAGGAGGATGATGCTCGACTTGAAGTTGGACGCGACCAATTGGCCGATCTCGCCCGAGCGTTCGACGTTCAGCCGTACCTGTTGCAGGATGTCGCGCGAGCCATCGTAGTCGTCCGGGATCACCGGCCCACCGTCGAGCCCCTCTTCGGTCACCCCGGTCCAGCGTACCGCCGGCGCCCATAGCGACTTCATGTACGGACGATCCACGCCAGGCAACAGGAACAGCTCGTCATTCAAATTGCGCAACGCCTCCAGGTACTGCGCATCGATGATGCTGCCCTGCTTCGCCTCCACCGCGATGCGCAGGGTGTTGCCCATGCCGGCTATCTGCTTGCGGTTTTCCAGGTAGTTGACGATGTAGGGATGGCTGCCGGGGATCATCTTCTCGTAGGCGGCGTTGAGCTGCAGACCCAGCGCCTGATAACCCAGTAACAGGCTGACCAGCAGGCAAACCAAGACGATCGGCAAGCGATGATTGAACAACAGTCGCTCGGCCAGAGTGCCAGACTGGCGGTCGAAATCCTCCAGGTGCGCAATCACCTGCTCGCTGCCTGGTGAGTGAACATGACTCATGGGTGACCTCCATCGCGTAGGTTGTCGAGGCGTTGCAGGCCTTGGGTGCCGGCAAGCACCAGGCTGCCATCGGGGTTCTCGGCAATGCCGGTCAACGCCCCTTCGACCGCCTGCGGCAGTTCGACGAAGGCCTGCCCACTGGCCCGGCCCTGCATCAAGCGGCCACCTTCATTGCCCAGCAGCAAGCTGCCATCGGACAGCCGTTGAGCGACGCCAAGACTGGCTTTAGGCCTCATATCCAGGTGTATCCAGCTCTGCCCCTCGTCTTCGCTACGCCAGGCATTGCCACGCAAGCCGTAGGCGAGCAACACGCCATGGCCCAGGTCGAGGGCGCCGAAGAAGGTGCCCTCGTAGGGAGAGTCGAGCGTGGTGAAACGGCTACCGCCATCGCGCGAAAGAAACAGCGCGCCCTGTTCGCCTGCAATCAGCAGGCGCTGGCCACTCACCCGCACCTGGTAGAGATGCTTGCCGCTGGGATTAGCAATCGCGCCCAGCAGTGAGTGCCAGGTCTTGCCTGCATCCTGGGTCATCATCGCCACGCCATAGGCGCCCACGGCATAGCCCCGACGACTGTCGGCGAAGGCCACGCTGAGAAAGGGTTTGTCCGGGCCGTCCTGCACCAGATATTCGGCGGCACGCACCTCTGCCTCGGCATTCTCCTGTCCAGCGGCCTTGCGTTCACTTGCCTGTTCCAGCATGCGCTGGGCGGCCTGCCGGCCATCCATCTGCACGCTCCAGCGCTCACCGCCGTCGGTGCTGTGCAGGATCACCCCGCTGTGACCCACGGCCCAGCCATCGGTTGCGTTGACAAATGTCACGTCGGTCAAGGCAACGCTGACAGGCACCTCACGGGCCTGCCGCCAACTGCGCCCAGCGTCGTCGGACAGCAACACCAGGCCACGCTCCCCCACCGCCACCAGCCTCTCCCCGGCGCGGGCCAGGCCAAGCATCTGGCTGCGGCTGGCCCTGACGTCGGCCTGGGCTGGCAATTCGAGCAGGTCAGGTACACCAGCGGCATGAGCGACGGTCGTCATGCCCGGCAGAAACACTGCGGCAATCAGCGCCGCACGCAGAACAAAGGCAGTCATGCTTCATCTCCCTCGCGCCGCGCCCGATGGACGCGGCATCCAGTCAGGCAACGCGGCTCAGCGCACCCCTTCGGCAGCCACTGCATCGCCGGTGAAATAGGTTTCCGATTTGCGCGGCACGACCCGATAGGTCGCCTCGTTTAGCGATTGCGAGCTGCTCATGGTGTCGGCCTGCAGGTTGAAAACGTGGGCCGGTTTGAGACCGAGCATCGGCACGTCAGGAAGCACGAACGGCGTGACCATGGTCGTGCGCCACAAGGTACCCTCGCGGTCGTAGCCATCCATCAACAGCACCAGCCAGGAGTCTTCGTCCAGGTAATAACGACGCTTGGCCACGGCATGACGCTTGCCACTGGCTACCGTTGCCTCGACTTCCCAGACTCGGTGCAACTCCCAGCGCAGCTTGTCCGGGTTCAGGTGATGTTTGGCATAAGCCTCATCCAGCGACACGGTAACCAGTTCGTTGTTGTTGTACGGCACGTACAGTTCACGCTTGCCGACCAGCTTCCAGTCGAAACGATCGACATGCCCCATCAGCCCCATCACTTCATCGAAATAATTGGCCCCGGAGGCGACGAAATCCGGCGTGTCGTAGGCCACGGTCGGAGCACGGCGCACGCGGCGCTGGCCAACCAGATACTGCCAGGCCTGACGCGCCTTGCTCAGTTCGATGCTGTCGCGGAACACCAGCGATTCACCGGCCTTGAACGGTGGTGCGGTGGTACTGAAACGCTGCAGGAAGTATTCGCCGCTCCACTTCTCGGCCGAACCATCCTTGTAGTAGTAGGGATATTGATTGGCCTGGTCGTTCATGGTCGCCAGTGTGCGAGTGCCGTCGGCGGTGAGGATGATGTTCTTGAAGTTGCGGATCTCGGTCGCCTCGTTCTCCACCCGCAACAAGTGGTTCCAGATCGCCTCGGTGCCGTTCTGCGGAATCGGGAAAGGGATACCGCCGTAGCAGCCGGACAGCGACTTGCCGCCCTCATCCAGTTTGCAATTGGCCGCGTTGCGCGCCGTATTTTCATACACGTACTGCGGTGCAGCGGCAGTGCGGTGGGTTGGGTAAACGCGCATGCGGAAACTGTCCGGGTATTTCTTCAACAGCGCCTGAGCGCCATCGGACAGGTGATTGGCATACTGCCCGGCATTCTGCGCGGTGATCTCGAACGACGATTGCTCGCTGGCGAATACCTTGGTCGGAATATCGCCCACTTTGTCGGCGGAAGCTTCTACCCCTTTCGCCCCGCTCCACGGCGGAATACTGCCGTCGGCATTGCCGGCCATTTCGCCACCGAGCGGCATCAGGCTCTTGCCCAGCTCGGCCGCCTTGCTCGCGTCGACGGCCGCCTGAACCAGTGGTGTACCCAGCATCAGGGCCGCCATGGCGCCCCACAGGAGAGTGTTCTTGTGCATGGTCATGTTCCTCTGCGGGCGCTCAGAAAGTGCGCTGGATCGACACCGAGATAAAGTCCCGGTCGCCATGGAAGTTGTCGTAGGAAAGCTCGGGCACAGCGGTGTCGTACTTGATCACCGAGCCGGCGGGGCCGTAGTAGTGCGTGTAGTTGAGACCGAGTTGCCAGGCCTTCTGGTACTCGCCCTTGAGGCCAAGGCTGATGTTGCCGCCGTGCTCCGCCGGGAACAGCGCGCCGTTGACCGAAGAACGCCCGCTGAGGCCATAGCTCACGCCAATCGGCACTTGCAGGTCGAGCCCCGGCATGACCTGGAAGTATTCCGGGGTGAAGATGAATTGCAGCGCGCTGGCATCGCGGGTCGCCGACGGATCGAGCTGGTCGCGGTTATCGGTGACTCTCAGACGTCGGTTGAAGGCGAACTCCGCAACCAGAGAAGCACCGTCATACACCGGACTGGCAGCGAACACGCTGATCGCCGAAAGATTCAGGTGCAGGGTGCGCCCCACCGGGTAGGCGGCATGCTTGTCGTTGTCAGCACCGGCCAGCCCCGAGAGCAGCACGGTATTGCCCGATGCAACCAGCGGCATGTTGTCACGCACCGAGACTTCGCCCGCCACGTTGGTCTCGCCAAGCAGGGTGCTGAAACTCGCGCCAAGGGTACGAATGTTCTCGCCGTAAACCTGCTCGTAGCGGCCGGTATCCGGGTACACGTAGAACTGCGGCATCTTGTCGTGGTACTGCGCCGCGTAAATGCCGTACTCGGTATCGCCCAGGGTGAACTTGACCTGCAGCCCACCCTGCCCGGAGTCGCGCGCTTCGATATCACGGTCGCGATAGACCACCGCACCTGGGCCGAGAATCAGGCTTTCGCCACCGTCATCAATGAAGTCGGCGAAGCTGAAGTAGCTGCCCGCGGCAGGCAAGCGGCTCTTGCGCCATTCAAGCTGGTAGTAGGCACCGATGGAAACGTCCGGGTTGATCTGCAACTGGGCGGAAATCTGCCCGACCGGGCGCAGGATCTCCTTGAACTGCGAGTTGGGCACCGAGAGCGCCTTGATCAGGTCCAGGGAGGTTTGTGCCGCCGCGATACCGTTGCTGCCGAAGAATAGGCTTTCGCCGTAGAGCTGGGTGAAACGCCCGGCCTTGAGGTTGAGGCTCATGTCCGAGACATCGAAACCGCCATAGATGAACGCGTCGAGCAACTCGGCCTTGCGACCGTGAAGCTTCTCGGTATCGCGAGTGAACTCGTCGTAACGCACCGAGGTCGAGTTGACCAGCGCACCGCCAAGGCCGCCCGGGTTGTCATTGGACTTGTTGTAGACGTCGTCGTACCAGGCCGCCCCGCTCAGGCGCAGGCCGTAGCGGCGCTGGTAGCGCAGGTCCAGTTCGGAGAGCAGATCGAGGCGGTTGGAAATCAGCCCCTTGTCGAAATTCAGATCACCGTCGTTGGTGTTGGCCTGGACGCCGGAGGAATCGTCAGCGACAGCGCCATCCGCCCCGCGTACGCGCCATGCCGCGCTGTACTTGAAGGTGTTATCCCAGGACAGACTCAGATCCGGGTTGCCGGTATCGATCGGCATCGCCGGTGCCGCACTACTCAACGACAAACCAACGACCACTCCAACAGCCGATAGCAGGGTCACCCCTGTCGCAGGCGCACAGGTTTGGTTGCACATGCCCTTCTCCTCGAAATCATTCTTGTTTTTGTATATTTCGCTCCCGCCCGCCTTGCGGCTGAGTGAGAGGAGAACTGACAGCAACGTTATGAGCCGCGAGGATTACCGTCCAATACCATAAGACCCTTCACCCGATACCCATTCGGTATCGAAGGCCGGGCTATTGCCGTGCCGGCATACCCTCGGCTAGCCTGCGGGCATACGAGCATTACCTGCCTGGTATCGACAGAGCTGGAGACAACCATGGATTTGCGTCACCTGCGCTACTTCATCGCCGTCGCCGAAGAACGCAACATCGGTCGCGCCGCCGCGCGTTTGCATATCTCCCAACCGCCCCTGACCCGGCAGATCCAGCAACTGGAGGAAGACCTTGGCGTGCAGTTGTTCATCCGCACACCACGGGGCATGGAACTGACCCGGCCAGGCGAGTTGCTGCTGGATGACGCGCGCAATATCCGAGCCCTGGTCGAGCAGGCGACCGAACGCACCCAGCGCGCCGGCCAGGGCTTGCTCGGGCGTCTGGACATCGGCATTTTCGGCTCGGCGATTCTCTACACCATTCCCCGCCTGCTGCTGGCGTTTCGCAATGCCTACCCGGATGTGAAAGTGGTGCTGCACAACATGAACAAGGAGGAGCAGATCGAAGCCCTGCGCCAGCACCGGATCGACCTGGGCTTCAATCGCATCATCAGCCCTAACACCGACATCGTCTGCGAGCGCATCGCCAGCGAGCGATTGCTGGTCGCCGTGCATGAGAACAACCCGCTGGCTAGCCAGGACATCATCGCCTTCCCCGCCATCGCCGAGCATCCGCTGATCCTTTTCCCCAGCGGGCCACGCCCCAGCTTTGTCGACAAAGTCATGAGCATGTGCCAGCAGGCCGGATTCACCCCGGAAGTGGTCCAGGAAGTGGGCGACACGGTGACGGGTATCGCCTTGGTCGCGAGTAATTTCGGCATCTGCCTGGTGCCCGAATCAGCCACTGTCCTGAGTCTGCCTGGCGTGGTCTATCGACCGCTGAGTGATGTACCCGGCAATGGCCGGGTCGACCTCAGCTGCATCTACAGGCAGGACGATGCGTCAGCCATCCTGCAGTCGTTCCTGACGATCGCCAGGCAGGAAAATCTTGGTGCCGTGCCGTAACAGCCCCGAGGTGCGATAGCGACTCCTGAGCCTCTGCTTAACCGGCATTAAGCAGAAGCCAATACCCGTCGCGCCGAGACAGTCCCAGTATCCAGCCTGCTTCGATAACAAAAACAATACGAACAGGTACTCACATGCACAAGACGCTCTTCGCGCCAGCCCTGGCGCTGGCATTCTGCGGCCCACTGCACGCCGACTTCATCGACGACAGCGACGTTTCGCTGACCGCTCGCAACTTCTACTTCAGCCGTGACTTCCGCCAATCCGCGGCGGTTCAGTCGAAACGCGAAGAATGGGCACAAGGCCTCATGTTCAAGGCCGTCTCCGGCTATACCCAAGGCACAGTTGGATTCGGCCTGGATCTTTACGCTGCTCTCGGCATCAAGCTGGACTCATCCGATGCCCGTGGCGGTACTGGCTTGCTGCCAAGTACGTTCGGTAACTCAGGGCCGGACCAGTTCAGTGATCTTTCGGGCGTGTTCAAAGCCAAGCTGTCGAAAACCGAATTGAAGGTCGGTGGTTTCATACCGAAGTCGCCAGTGCTGCTGTCGAGCGATGCACGTCTGCTGCCGCCGCTGTTCAATGGCATGACCCTGCTCAGCAAGGACATCACCAACCTGACCGTCGACGCAGGTCAGTTCAACAGCGTCAACTACAGGAACTCCAGCGGTAACCACGATGATTTCATCGCTGCGAACTACGGTGTTTCGAGTGACCGCTTCCGTTATCTGGGCCTCGATTATCAGGCGACGAAGGCTATAACCGCATCAGCCTGGCGTGCCGAGTTGCGGGACGTCTATCGACAGGACTTCATTGGCCTGCAAGTGAATCACAGCGCGGGCGACTGGCGCCTCGCCGCCAACCTCGGTTACTTCGACTCATCCGAACTCGGCTCACAGCGTGCTGGCAACATCGATAACCGACTCGTGAGCGGGCTCTTGTCGGTCTCACATTCCGGGCATGGATTGAAGATCGGCTATCAAGACAATCACGGGCGTTCAGCGTTTCCGTATCTGCAAGACACCGATCCCAACACGGCGAACGCGATCCAGATCCTTGAGTTCACCCGTGCCGATGAGCGCTCCTGGCAGGTTCGCTACGACCTCGACTTCAGCACATTCGGCGTTCCCGGCCTAACGTTCTTCACCCGCTATGTGAGGGGCGACGGTTATCAGGTCGCAGGACAGAACGGCAAGGAATGGGAACGCGATATCGACCTGAGCTATGTCATCCAGAGCGGAAGCCTCAAAGGGCTCGGCTTGCGCTGGAGAAACGCCATGGTGCGCTCGGATACCAGTGTTGGCGACATCGACGAGAACCGCCTGATCCTGAGCTACACCCTGCCCCTTCGCTGAAACGCCTTTTCTTCGTCTACGGAGTGAAACGACATGCGCCATCCATACCAGGCTACGGCATGCCTCGCCCTGGCAGTTGCCATGAATTCTTCCATGGCAGCGCAGGAATTGATTGCCTCCCATGCCACGACAAACATTGCCTACTCGGTGCAGGGCAGCGGGCCGCTGGTTGTATTGATCGCATCGCTGGGGAGAGGCACTGCGGAGTTCGACACATTGGCCAAACGACTGGTCGAACGCGGCTACCTTGTAGCCCTTCCCGAGCCGCGAGGTATCGGGCGTTCGTCCGGGCCGATGGAAAACATCTCGCTGCATGACCTGGCGAACGACTACGCCAGCGTCATCACGGCACAAGGCAGCCCGGCTATCGTCGCCGGGCACGCCTACGGACAATGGGTGGCCAGAACACTCGCGACGGACCATCCCGAGTTGGTGCGCGGCACGGTATTGATCGCCGCCGGATCGAAGCAATGGCCTCGCGAATTGCTGAACGAGATCGCCACCATCAACGACCCGGCAGCCCACCGCGACCAGAAAATTGCCAGCCTGCGGGTTGCCTTCTTCGCGGTCGGCAACGATCCACAGCCCTGGCTGGAAGGTTGGCATCCTGCCGTAGCGCGAAGCCAGCTCGCCGCGGAGAAACGCACCGCGCAGGATCACTGGTGGGCTGGAGGCTCGGCACCGATCCTGGACCTGCAAGCAGACACGGACCCGTTCAGGCCCGAAGCCTCCAGGCTGGAGATGAAAGAGCAGTTCGGCGCTCGCGTCACAGTCAGGGTCGTGCCGAACAGCAGCCATGCCCTGCCGGCAGAAAAACCCTTGCAAGTCGCGGATGCCATCGCCGACTGGGCCGACCAGCTCGATCGATGAACCGACCTTCGCCAAGCGACGGAGCGGCACGCCCTTGTAGGATGGCGCGGGGCACGTAGCCTTGAGCGAAGTAATACCCATCGAGGAGTCCGCACCATCGCTTGATGGGTATCGTCGCTTCGCTCCTCGCCCCATCCTACGAACTGGTGGGCTTCAGCCCACCAGTTCCGTTACGCAGCACAAAAGACTTGGAACAGGTTCTAAGCAACGCGAAACAAGCCGCGCAGAACGCAACACGCAAGTTCCACTCTCTGCCCTGGCGAAGGCGACAGGCCAAACAACCAGTTCGGTGCATTGTTGAGCAATGCCACCAGGCTGAGTGCCGAAACCACGTCGATCATGCAATGGCGTGCCAGCAACGCGGCGTAGTCATGCCGGGCCTGCTCGGCTTTCATGCGGTACACGTCACTCAGTTGGCGCATATCGTTTTCGGCCAACTGGAAGTGAGCAGCCATGGTGTCGTGCAAAGCCAGGTGGCGCTCGACCAGAACGTTGAGCCGAGACCTTGGAGGTGATGAGCCGGGGCGATGTTCAGCGCCAACGCGCAGCACTTCGTACAACTCTTCGATGAACTCGAACAGCAGCGCTTCCTTGCTCTCGATATGGTTGTACAGCGAGCCTGCGCTCAGCCCAAGACAAGCGGCCAACTCGCGCATGCTCACCGCGTTGTAGCCCTTGTACGCGAACAGCCGGACCGCGTGTTCACGCATTGTGCAGAACCGGCTGGGGCGCACGCCCACCTGGTGGTTTGCCGGGCCGCTTTGGCGGCCCTGAGCAACGGAGCCCATCATGCCCCCCGATAGACGGCCTGACGCTTTTCAGCGAAAGCCTGGCGTCCTTCCAGGCGGTCAGCGCTATCCCTTAGCAACCCCCATGCGAGGTTCGACTGAGTAACGAAGTCACGGGGCGCGAGATGGGCGGTCTCCAACGCGAGTTTTTTCACCATCTGTACGGCCAAAGGCCCATTGGCTTCGATCTGCTCGGCCAGCTTCAGAGCCTCCTCGAACAACGCTTCGGGCTCATGAAGATCACTGATCAGGCCAATACTCAGCGCCTCCTGGGCGTCAATACGAACGCCCGTCAGGGCAAGTTTCATGGCGTGAGCTGAGGCGACGGCGCGGAGCAAATACTGCACGCCGCCCACAGCCGGCACACTGGCGACTTTCACTTCCGGCAGTGCGAATGAGGCCGAACGGCTCGCCAGGCGCAAATCGCACTGCAATGCCAGCTCAAGCCCCCCGCCCAGGCAGTAGCCATTGATCACGGCAATCAGCGGCTTCCAGATATCCAGATCGCTCAGGTCGATGAGCCGGGTATACCCGCCCTGCTCAGCCTCGCAGTTGCGCCCGAGCAGCATGCTCTTGGCGAACCCGTCCTGGGGCGGAAATGTCGCCTTCAGGTTGGCGCCGGTACAAAACGCTTTGTCTCCGGCACCGGTGATGATCATTACCCGTACCTGATCGTCATTCTGACAATCGCTCAACACCTGGCGCAGCGCCCTCAGGTCGTCGATGGTCAAGGCATTGAGGGACTCGGGAGCGTCGAGTTCGATGATCGCCACCGCCCCTTGTCGACGTGTATTTATTGCCATGAGAACTCCTCAGACACTGGGACTGGACAGGGAACGGCCACCACAGACATACAGGGTCTGGCCGGTGATGTAGGACGACGCTTCACTGGCGAAGAACAGCACTGCACTTGCCACGTCGTCGGCCTCGCCGATACGCCCCACTGGCACACTGGCGCGCAGCTTCTCCTTGACATCGTCACGGAACGTCTCGAACAGCGGTGTCGCGACGATGCCAGGCGCAACGGCATTGGCCGTGATGCCATCCCTTGCCAGCTCTATCGCCAGAGAACGCGTGAGGCTGACCACACCGCCCTTGGCCGAGGAGTAATTGGCCTGGCCGAAACCGCCAAGCCAGGCTCGCGAAGAAATGTTGACGATGCGTCCCTGGCCTTGTTCGACCATGCCAGGAACGAGTGCCTTGGCGCAGAGAAACTGCGATTTCAGATTGACGTCGATGACGAAATCCCAATCCGCCTCGGTCATTTTGGTGAAGCGTTTATCACGGGCGATCCCGGCGTTGTTGACCAGCACATCAGGGCTCTTCCACTGGCGGCTCACCTGCTGCGCAGCGGCCTCGACGCTCTGCGCGCTGGTCACATCGACAACCTGGTCGATCAAGCGCTCAGGGCCTGCATCCAGTCGACTCGCCAAGTCGGCAAGCGCGGCCTCGTTGACGTCCCATACCGCCACCCGATAGCCCACCGCCAGGCTCGCCTCGGCGATGCCCAAGCCGATACCGCTAGCGCCGCCGGTGACCACCATCACTCTACCGTCCATTGTGCGCACCTCGTTCAGACCGACAGGATGGTCACGACAGCAACAGCGGAGTCGCCCGCCAACTGCCCACCATTGTTTTCCGCCAGAGCGACCCGGGCACCTGGACGTTGACGCTTGCCGGCACGCCCACGCAACTGCGTCGTCAGCTCGACGATTTGCGCCGCCCCGGTCGCGCCGATGGGATGGCCACGACTCAACAGCCCGCCACTCGGGTTCACAGAGATACGCCCGCCAATATCGGTATCGCCCGAACGTATCAAGCCGATAGCCCCGCCACCGGACTCGCACAACCCGAGGTTTTCGTAGTGGATCAACTCGGCCGGAGCCGATGCGTCATGCAGTTCCACGACATGCAGATCCTGAGGCCCGACGCCCGCCTGTTCGTAAGCCTTGCGTGAAGCCGTCACGGCTACCGGCTCAACGGCTCCCGTCGCCTTCGCCGAAACCACCGCCGAGGCCCGGATCAGCACCTTGGGTACATCCAGACGCGCGGCGAAAGCCTCGGAGCAGATGAACAAGGCGGCGGCACCGTCCCCGATAGACGAGCACATGAACAAGGTCAGCGGGTCACTGACCATGCGGCTCTCGAGTACCTCGCCAACGGTGGTCGGTTGCCGGAACTGCGCAGAGGCATTCAACGATCCGGCCAGCCGGCTTTTCACCACCACCCGGGCGAAATCCTCAGGCTGGGCGCCAGTTTCCGCCATCCACTTGCGCGTTTTTGCCGCGTAAATATCCATGAACAGCGAGCCATTGCCTGCCACATAGCCGTCAGGCAGTGGCTCTTCCAGGTCGACCGCCTTGGCGAATGCCCCGAACGAGACCGCCTTGTCTTCATGGCTGAGCTTCTCGGCACCCACCACCAGTGCCGTCTCCGCCTGCCCGCTGGCCACCGACAGCCAGGCCAGGTGCAGCGCAGTGCTGCTGGACGCACAAGCATTCTCGATGTTGAACATGGGCTTGCCATCAAGGCCGGTGTTGCGCAGCGACGATTGCGCCCGAATCATCTCCTGCCCGGTGACCACACCCGCAGCAGCATTGCCAAAATACACCTGCTCGACCTGCCCGGGCGTCACGCCGGCATCGTCCAGCGCCAGCCGGACGGCTTCTTCGGACAGTGATTTCAAGTTGCGCTGCAGAAACTTGCCGAACGACGTCATGCCGACGCCTGCGATCACGACATTCCTCATTTCGATACCTCATCATTTTTTCAAGGGTGTGTTCGCCCGCCGCACCGACTGTTCGGCACGGGGCGTCTGTTGCGATTCAACGCGCTTGGGTTTGGAGAGCGGCGCTGGTCCTAGCCCGTGTACCTGTGCCGCTTGAACGTCCCGGTAGCGCAAGCCAGCAGCACGCCATCGTCAGTCGACAGACTGGCCTCGGCGAAATAGATGTTCTGACCTCCTCCGCTGACCTTTCCCTGCACACGTACGTGCCCACTGCTGACCGTCTGGATGTAACTCACCGCCAGAGACAAGGTGATCGCATCGATGAGCTCGTCCTCTGTTCCGATCAGGCCTGCATAACCGCAGGCAACATCCAGAAGACTGGCGATTGCGCCACCATGCAGCTTGCCTTGCCGATTCAGATGCTGCGCGCCGACCTCCATCGAGAACGCGGCATAACCTTCGCGCAGTTCAGTCAAATGCCCTCCCAGCGCCTGCAAGTAGGGATTGGGAATGTTGGGTAGGTTCGCATCGAGGCTCATGGGGCTCTCCTGAAACAGACAGACCGCTCAGTTCTCGCTGATATCGGAGGGATGGCGGGACAGCGGAATGACCTGGATATCGAAGTAGGGAAACAGCGCCAGGGAACTGAGAACCTCATGGAATTCATCGTTGTCGGCCACATCCCAGACCGACACATTGGCGACCTTGCCAGCGACCCGCCAAAGATGGCGCAACGTGCCCGCACGCTGCAGCTCCTGGGCGCGAGCGGTTTCCCGACGGCGCAGTTCCTGTACCTGTTCGGGTGGCATGTCTGCAGGAATGTTCACTTCGACCAACGTACAAATCAGCATGTGCAACCTCGTCTTGAGTAGTCCGTATTCGCTCAGCGAAACGCTGTGGTACCGGTCAATTCACGCCCCTGGATGAGCGCCAGGGTGCCATTGGTACCATCGGGAACCTGGAACATCCGCGCATCGCGCCACAGCCGCTCGATGCCCATTTCCCGGCTGATGCCCATGCCGCCGTGCAGCTGCATGGCCAGCAGGATGGCTTTCTCGCACGCCTGGGTCGCGTAGCGCTTGGCCATGGCCGCAAGACCATTGGCACGTTCACCCCGGTCGACCGCATCGAGCGCATACAGGCACATCAAGCGGGAACTGATGATCGCAGTCTCGATATCGGCCAGGTCCTGCTGCACCAGTTGATGCCCAGCCAGGGGCTTGCCGAACTGGCGGCGCTCGGCCGTATGAGCGAGCGCCAGTTTCAGCGCCTGCTGCGCCAGATGCACGGTCATCAGGCCGATCAGCGGGCGGTTGACGTTCCAGCCAACGGTCAGATACTTCGCCGCATCACCGCCTTCGCCAACGATATGACTGGCCGGCACAGCTGTGCCATCGAACATCATCTCGCCCAAATGGCCTTGCTGCAGGCCCATCACCGGTATCTCATGCACTTCGAACGGCGACCTGGCGACATCGACCAGCACCCGGCTGACCACCGGCCGTCCCTTGGAATCCAGCCCCTGGGTACAGGAGACATTCACCACGTCGGCAATCGACGCATTGGTGATCCAGATTTTCCTGCCACTGATCCGCGCGGTCGCACCGTCGACCTCGACGCGTGTATGAATTGCCCGCGAATCGGAACCCGCATCGGACTCGGTGTTGGCCGTGCAGCAAATCTTTCTACCCGCGATCAGATCGCCCAGGTAGTCACGGGCAATGTCATCGGAACAACCGGCATACAGCCTGGCGACCGTGCCCTCGTGGGACAGCAATGAAAGCGCGACGACAGGTGGCAGTTGCTCGATGATCAAGCCGTAATCGAGCATCTTCAGCGCGCCGCCACCTGCCTCTTCAGGCAAGCGCGGAGCGGTGATGCCCAGCTCCGCCAATGCCGAGAAAATCCTCAGCATCGCGTCCTTCGGCAAGGGACGGTCAGCAGCATGGGCATCCAGCTCGGGCTGTATGTTGCGAGCCACCATGCGCTGGGTCGACTCGATAGCGAACGTCTGGTCTGAGTTGAGATGGAACATGACGACTCCAATGACTGTTCATTGATACAAAACGACGTGATTTCAAACGCATCAGGGATGTCGGCTGGAAACCGTCGTAGCGGTGGTTTGAGCCAACTCCTGAGATCCTTCCCCTGCGACTTCGATATCCTCCAGGCGCTTGCCTCGCGTTTCCGGCAGCAACAGAAGAGCCCCCAGCGTTATCGCGTAAGCCGCCAGGCAAAACAGGCCGATGGCCACGGCCAGGCTGACGTGAACCGAAAGGATTCCGACCCCGGTGACCGCCAGTGCACCGAGCGTCTTGCCGAGGTTGTAGGCGAAGCCCATGCAGGTGGTGCGCACCTCTGTGGGAAAGAGCTCGGACAGGAAAGGCCCCATCACGGCGAAGACACCGAGCATGAAGAACCCCACCAGAAAACTCAGTGCAGTCATCAGCAACGCGTTCAATGGCAGCAGCGCATAGCTGACGGTCACGACCCACGAACCAATCGACATCAAGATCAACGTAGGCCGGCGCCCCCAGCGATCGGCAAGGTCGGACGTCAGGATGTACCCGCACATGGAACCCGCGGCCATTACCAGGATGCTGGTAATCAGCGATCCGGAAGCGATACCCCGCTCGGCCATCAGCGAGGGAACCCAGATAACCACGGCGTAGGCGCCGCCCTGCAGACCCAATACCATCAGCGAAGAGATGACGCTGGTGCGCAGGTAGCGAGGCTTGAAGACCGTCGTGAAACTGGCTTTTTCCCTGGCCTCGCTGGCGGCATTGATGAACGCATCCGAGTCGCTCAGGTAACGGCGTAGAAACAGCACGCACATCGCCGGGATCACACCCACCCAGAACACGATCCGCCACGCCAGTTCAGGCGGGAACTGGCTGATGATCAAGGTCGCGACGATCACCGCCAGCGCCCAGCCCGAGGCGAATCCTGATTGAACGTAACCCAGGGCTTTACCACGGTGCGCTGGGTTGATCACTTCCGCCATCAGCGCTGCACCGACCGCCCACTCACCACCGAAACCCAATCCCTGCAAGGCGCGGGCAATGAGCAACTGTTCAGCATTCTGGGCAAACCCCGCCAGCATGCCGAACGCGGTGAACCAGACGATGGTGAACATCAGCACACGTACACGGCCGAAACGATCACTGAGGATTCCAGCGATCCAGCCACCCAACGCCGAAGAGAACAAGGCAGCCGTACCGATCATTCCCGCTTCGGCCTTGGTCAGGCCCCAGACAGCGATCAGCGTCGGCAGTAGAAAGCTGAAGATCTGGACATCGTAGGTGTCCAGAGCCCATCCCGAGTAGCAAGCCCAAAACGTTCTTTTCTGCTTGCGGTCGGATAACCTGTACCAGTCAAACATCTGCATCACCTTATTGTTTTTATTTGAGAAAAGACGCACCCGCCAGTCATTCACACGTGATCAACGCTCTTCCGCCAGACGCCGCTGAAACGACTTATCGAGCGCGGAGAAATCCAGCTCCACTGCAGTCAGGTCCTGCAGCCTGCCTGGTTCCATATCGCCTACCAGTTCGAGGACACTCACACCGTTCCGAGTGATCTCCAGCGTGGCCAGATCCGTGTAGATACGGCTGACGCAAGCCAGCCCGGTCAGTGGATAGGTACATGTCTGAAGAAGCTTGCTGCGCCCGGCCTTGTCCAGATGTTCCATCATCACGAAGATACGTTTTGCCCCGATGGCCAGATCCATCGCCCCTCCGACTGCGGGGATCGAACCGGGCTGACCGGTGTGCCAGTTGGCCAGATCGCCTCTCTGCGACACCTGGAAGGCGCCGAGCACGCAGATGTCCAGATGACCGCCACGCATCATCCCGAATGAGTCGGCGTGGTGAAAAAAAGCGGCGCCTGGATGCAGGCTGATCGGCTCCTTGCCGGCATTGATCATGTCCCAGTCTTCTTCGCCAGCAGGTGCGGCCTGCCAACGGCCCAACACGCCATTTTCACTGTGCAGGAAAATCTCCTTGTCGCCCGGCAGATGATTGGCCACCAGTGTCGGCAAACCGACACCGAGATTGACGTAGGCCCCTTCGGGAATGTCATGGGCAACCCGCGCGGCCATCTGATTACGCACATGTTTGTCCATGCCTCAGGCCCTCCGCTGCATATCGGTCAGGGCACTGCTCCCGACTCGCTGGCTGGGTACCACATGCTTGACGAAGATGCCCGGTGTGACCACCGCTTCCGGGTCCAACTCGCCTAGCTCGCAAACCCGCGTCACCGAGGCAATCGTGTGCGTAGCAGCCATGGCCATAACGGGACCGAAGTTGCGCGCCGTCTTGCGAAACACCAGGTTGCCCCAGCGATCGCCGACATCCGCCTTGATCAGCGCATAGTCAACTGCGATCGGCCGCTCCAGCACATAATGGCGACCGTCGATTGCCCGGGTTTCCTTGCCCTCGGCCAAGGCAGTACCGAAAGCGGTAGGCGTATAAAAGCCACCGATGCCACATCCGGCTGCGCGCAGGCGCTCTGCCAAGGTGCCCTGTGGTATCAGCTCCAACTCGATACGTCCGGCATTGAACAGCTCCTCGAATACGTAAGAGCCGGACATGCGCGGGAATGAACAGAGAATCCGACTGACCAACCCAGCCCTGAGCAATGCGGCAATCCCGGACTCCCCCTGCCCCGCATTGTTGGTTATCAGCGTCAGGTTGCGCGGACCATGCTCGATAAGCGCATCGATCAGTTCCTCCGGCATACCCGCGCCACCGAAGCCGCCAATCGCAATCCGGGCACCGTCGCCGATTTCCGCGACAGCCTGATGCGCACTGGAACAAATTTTATTGATCATCACGCTCTCACTCTTGTTATTGCCTTGGCGATACAAGCGGCCCCGTCACGGCAGCAGCTCGCCTTGCTGACTGCAGCGTGCCAAAGCACGTGTTCGTCGACAATTTCGGACTTTGAAAGGGCGCTTAATGCAGTGCTAACGAAGAATGGAAATGGCCTGACAGACCACGATTGGCGAGGCATTCAGCCTCGTTCAGCAACCGTGGCCGAGGCTAAATGGCGTTGGCAAAAGCGTCAGCACCTGCGTAGTGAGTGACGAGGGAATGGGCGAAGCTTTGGGCCGGCGAAGAGAGCTGTTCGAAATCCCGTGCGCACAGCCGGAAGGTCCGTGTCGCCCAGCTATCACTGAGCAGGCAAGAGCCAATCGCCCCGGTACGCAACCGCTCGAAACAGGCCAAGGGCACAATGGCAATCCCCGCCCCCGCTTCGACCATGCGAAAGATCGCATCCGAGCCAGCCACCTGGACACGGATACTCATGGGCTTGTGCAATGCCGCTGCCGCACGACTGTAGAAAACGCTGGAAGCACTGCCCTCGAGCAGAGACACGAAGGCATGATCCAAGGCTTCGCGAAAGGAAATCCGTGGGTGATCCAGGACCGCATGACCGATGGGCGCAATGATGATCAACTGGCTGGAAACGAACGGCACACTCTGAATCCCCTCTGTGCCTACATCCCCGGAAATGACGCCAAGATCGGCAGCCCCCTCCCTGATCTGGCGCACGATTTCGTCACTGATGCGCTCACGCATCTCTACATGCACATCGGGATGAGTACGCAAAAATGCGCTGAGTACCGCAGGCAAGTACTCGGTCACCGCAGTGGTGTTGGCCAGCAGGCGCAACTGGCTCTTCAGTCCCTCGGTATAGGCCTGCAAATCACCGGTCAACAGTTCCAGTTGCGAGAGCACGCTGCGTGCATGCTGCAGATAGGTCCTTCCAGCCTCGGTGATGGTGACGCCCGTCGGTGAGCGCTCCAGCAACTTGACCCCAATGTTCTCTTCGAGATTCTTGATGCGGTTGCTGGCAGCCGGAACGGAGATGAACGAGCGTTCGGCGCCTCGGGTCAGGCTGCTCGCCTCGGCTATGTTGACGAACAGCCTGAAGTCAGTGATATCGAAGTGAAACGCCATCGGCATAATCCTTACAGGTGCTGGGCCAAGGCCAAAAGACCCGCCCAGCATAGTCCTGGGCAAGGACGCTTACCAATGAGCAGGCTCGAAGATGAACCCCGAGCCCTGGCGACGAATATAGCCACAATGTGGCTCGCCGAAGTGCACCGGCATCACCAGTGCCTCACGGTCAGCGGCACGATTGAGGAACTCCAGGCGCGTCTTGCGCGCCGTGTCGGCCCAGATGCAGTAGCCGGAATTCAACTCGGGCATGACGATCTGCATGGGGCTATGCAGGATGTCACCGCAGAAAATGCCCTCCTCGCCGCGAGACCTGATACGAAAGGCAACCTGCCCCGGACTATGCCCCGGTGCGGCCTCCACCACCATGCAGTCGGCGATTTCAGCGGGCGCATCGATCATCACCGCAAGCCCCTCGTCGACGATGGGCATCACGCTGTCGAAGAACGATTCGCCAAACACATCGATCACTCCGGGCTCACGATTCTTACCCTCCTTGCAGAACTGGAAATCCTGCTTCGGCAAGTAATAACGCGCGTTGGGAAAGGTCGGCGTCCATCGATTGTCAGCCCATGTCGTGTTCCAGCCCACATGGTCAGCGTGCAAGTGGGTCAATACCACATGGGTAACCTTCTCCGGCGGCGCGCCCGCAGCCGTCATCCACTCGCGCACCAGGCCATTGAGCATGTGCATGCGTGGGATGCCGGGACGGGATTTGAAGTTACCCACGCCAGTGTCCACCACGATAATGTTGTTGCCGGCGTGCACGACCCATAGCTGGATGGTCACGATCAGCTTGTTCATCTCCGGCACCCAGTGGTGCGGTGCGATCATGCCCTGGTTGGCTTCGAGCGCACTCCGGTCGAGATCCGGAAACAGAAAAGCCGGATCATGCGTCGGCCCGCCGTACTCAAGAATTCGGGTTACCTTGATGTCACCGATCATGCGCGACTGCATCATGATGCTTTCACTCCTGTTCTTGTCGTTGTTCGTTCTCAGGCCGCGTGCCCGGCATCGCCCAGGCAGTTATCGGCTTGCGCCATGAAAGCTCTGTAACTCAGGTGAGCGGACAGGTTCGCACACACGAAATCCGCGAGCAGGCGTGCGACCCAACGCGGGCTCTGCATCTGCATGAAATGCCCTGACGCTACATCCAGAGTTTCGACATGCGGCGCAAAACCACCCAGTCGCTGGATTTCCGCAGGAGGACGCAAGGCATCATAGATGCCTGCGACCAGGACCGTGCGCGTCGGCAGGCTGGCCAGATCATCCTCCAGATTCAGCCCTGAAAGCATTTCGAAGAAATGCGCAAACCCCCTCGGGTCATTGCCCAGGCAACGCCCACGAAAAGCCGCGAATCGCTCAGCATCGGTACGCAGTGCCTCTGGCCAGCCACGCTCGAGCAAGCCCAGGAATACCTGGCGCATGCCCTGCTCGCGGATCTGCCCGATGGCCTGCCCCGCCCGCTCCTTCGCCTCAGGCGCGACACCACAGGCAGGCGCCATGGCGATCACATGACTGATCTGATCGCGATGTGTGGCTGCATAACGGATCGCAATGGCGGCACCTACGGCTACCCCGGCGAGCGCAATCGGGCCGGTAATCGCCAACTCGTCCAGTAGCTTGGCGAGGTCAGCACAATGCGCGTCGATGCTCATCGTCCCCACCAGCTTTTCCGATTGCCCTGCGCAACGCATGTCATAGGCAAGCACCTGGAGGGATTGCGGCAAGCGCTCGATCACGTCTCGCCAACTCTCGACCGACCCACCCATCTCATGCAGCAATACCAGGGTCAGGCCGCTGCCTCGACGCAACTGATAACGCAGGGCAACGCCATGAATGTCCAACCAGTTCATGGTCATCTCCTCAAATTCGCTCGAACAGTGCGGCAACGCCCTGCCCGCCGCCTACACACATAGTCTCCAGACCAAAACGTGTATCGCGACGCTGCATCTCATGCAGCAAGGTGGTCATGATGCGGATCCCCGTGGCCCCGATTGGGTGCCCCAGGGAGATGCCGGAACCATTGACATTGACATGTTCGTAATCCGGCAAGTGCCATGACTTGAGCACAGCCAGAGCTTGTGCGGCAAATGCTTCGTTGACCTCGAGCAAACCGATATCTGGCAAAGTCAGGCCGGTGCGCTGCAAAAGTTTATGCACTGCCGGCACGGGTCCGATCCCCATGCGGTCCGGCTCACAACCCGCTGTCGCCCAGCCAGCCAGGCGTGCCAACGGCGTCAAACCATAACGTTTAGCGTACTCAACTGACACCACCAGACACCCAGCGGCTGCATCGTTCTGCTGGCTTGAGTTACCCGCCGTACTGACCCCGTCAGGCAGCAGCGTGGCCAAGCGGCCCAGACTTTCCAGGGTGCCATCGGCGCGGATACCTTCATCCTCCGCAACCAGGTTGCGACTGCCTTTTGGCCCCGCGACCTCGACAGGGACAACCTCATCAGCAAAACGCCCCTGTGCCCAAGCAGCGCTGGCGTTGGCATGGCTGCGCAGGGCGAACTCATCGGCCTCGCGCCGGCTGATGGAAAAGTCTCTCGCCAGATTCTCTGCGGTTTCCGGCATGCCGGAAATCTTGCCGAAACGAGACTCTGGCTGAGAGCGCTCGCGACCACGCTGCAGACGATCATGCAAGGTCACGCTGCCTGATCGCTGGCCCCAGCGCATATCGGTGGAGTAGTACTCGATGTTGCTCATGCTTTCCACGCCGACCACCAACACCGCCTCGGCCTGGCCAGTTTGCACACACATCGAGGCATTGATGATCGCCTGCAAACCCGAGCCGCAACGTCGGTCCAGGGTGTAGCCCGGCACCTCCACAGGCAGTCCAGCTGCCAGACCGGCGTAGCGTCCCAGACAAGGTGCCTCGCTTGACGCATAGGATTGGGAAACGATCACGTCGTCCAGGCTGGCTGGCGGGATATTCAGACGCGTCATCAGCGCCTGGATGATGTGCACGGCCAATTCATCGGCTGTGAGTGCTTTCAGCGCCCCGCCAAACTTGCCGATCGGCGTGCGTAAGGGTGAAACGATCAGTGCATCTCTCATGCGCGATGACCTTGTTGTTCTTGGTCGTCACAGCATGGGAACACCGTTCAGGACAGGCAATTTTTCAATTTAGAATGGGGGTTTCGAAAAAGCTAAGAGCTTTTTGAGGCTTTTCTTAGGGCAATCGACTTTCGGGCCAAAACAACGGAGCCAAAAAATTTTCAAAACGCGTTGTCACTTTGCCTCCGGCAGCGCGACTCCTCTTGCAGATACCTCATAAAACGCCGACAACCGCATTAGGAGAAAGCATGCAGCATCCCCTTTACGATGCCGGCAATAGTTTTGTAGACCGTGCCGACAAAGAAAACCAGTTGTTTGAAATCACTAAGCGAAGATCCGGTTAAAAATCTGTCCTACCTGATCGCTTCGCCACAAGCAAAAACTGACATCTCAGATCAATTGAGAGATAGCCAGATGTCAGTAGATTACGAAACCATCCAAAAAATACAGAAGCTCGGTGACGACGTTCTCGTGGGTGTTGCAGAGGTCGCCGCATTGACCGGGTTCAGCGTACTCACTGTACGCCAGCGCAAACTGCCCGGTCTTGAGCCAGTACATGGGTTATCGAGGCTTAGGTGGAGACTCGGAGACCTCAGGACCTGGATGCGTACCGGGGATACGAGTACCCCGCATCAGCCACCAAGAGAGGTTGTGCTTTCAAAGCCGAAGCGCACGGGCCGACCTACGAAAAAGGTACAAGTGGAGGCTCGGCAATGATCGATGCTTCGATCCGGCTTCCGTCTACGGCGGAGCAATAATCATGGGCAGACAGAGAACCATCAGAGATCAGAACTTCTGGCGCTCGCCACGCCTACTGAACTGCACGACCGAAGATAAGGTTGCATTGCTACACCTGTTGACCGCGCCTGATAGCAACATCACTGGTGTTTACCCGCTCGTGCCGCGCATTGCGGGTGCAGAACTCGGATGGACCGCAGATCAATGGCTGCAGGTTATCCATCGGCTGCAGGACGAAGACCTTGTCAGGTATGACTTGAACCACTTCGTTGTCTGGGTGCGCCTTTGGTGGGACCATCACTCGGCAAGCCAAGTAACGGGACCGAAGCTGAGAGACAGAGCGATCGGAGAAATCCGTCGCATACCTGGCGAATGGCTTGATGAATTCCTGGATGACTTCAAAGAGCGACTAACCGGCGAACAGCAACGGCTGGTTGAGGATTTGCTCCAACCAGACCGTCGACGTACACCTGCAGACGTACCGATACCACAGCAATGCGGTATAGATACCCTATCCACCAACGTCCGCCCTAACAACAAACCTCAACAGAAATCACTAACCGAAACGTCGGGTGTGGGCTCTCGTAAGCTGGATATGTCGGGCATTCCTTCCGAACACCAGACAGATGTACACAGGGGAATAGTCAAAGCGATGACCAGCGGTAAGCTCCGCTTTGCGCCCCAGGTGGTCGTTAACGCTATGGCTGAAAATTACCGCTCTGCCTCAAGCAAGCCACAAAACGCAATGGCCCTCACGCTGTACTTAGCAGAGCACCTGAACAACGCCCCCTCAGTCAACGGTTCAAGGTCGTAAGCTCGTTCAAGCGAGAAATGCGGGGCGACGGTTGCTTTCATTCGTCCGGGACTGATTCGAAACCTAGGATCCGTGCCAATTCGCGATTGGATGAATCGACACGCAGGCGGCTAACTAGTCCTTGATCTCGCTCCCGCTGTTTGAGCAGATAGGCATCATCAAAGCATTGCACGATGTCATGCTCATTCAGGATTTTCGCCGAGACCTGTCGCTTTAGCCGATTGATTATCTTTCGAGCGCTGAGCTGGGCAGCCTCTCGCATATGCGCACGCATGAGGATATCTCGAAACACCCAGTCCGAAATCCAACCTTTCGTAAATGCCCAAAACACCAGACGCTGGAAGGTATCCCAAGCCATGCGTGATTGCCCGCTGAGGTAGCGCCTGAGCACTCGACCATCAGCATCTCCGAACCCGGACACTTTCAGCTCAGCAAGCTGACGTTCAAGCCTCACTTTGGACATGCCTGATTTCAGGCCAATCCCGGTGAACAGATACTCGATCAAATCAACGGGCACGCGGACCACGAAGTTTTTCCTGCCGGTGTCTTGGTGATGCTTGATCTCACGAAAGACAGCCTGCAGGGCTTCAGTCGGCTCGATATCTTGGGTGCTTAGCTTCATACAGCTATTGTTCGATCACTCCGCTGATCTGTCAAAGCGATGCAACCTTTCAAAGCATGGCCTTCGTGCCCCCCTTATAGGTGCCCTCGTTCATTTTTGGGCCGTCATCACCTGCCCACCGTTGGGACGGATGCCCTGGAGCAAGCTGGGCACAATCTCGAGTTCGCCAGCGTAAACCAAGGGTGTGCCGCATCTGGTAAATACAGCGCTCCTTTCAGATTCGACTTTCTGCACTGACCGTGATGCCAGCCGCCAATTTTTCTTCAACCACTCAGTCACCATCTCACTGCCCCTCGTACCTGGTCATTTGTGCGTCCGCGGTAGGCAAAAATCTTCCGTTCCTGCTACTTAACCGTTGCCCAATCGTCTTTAACATGCTTCTTCAGAAAACTTATCGCGGTCCTGTTTTTTGCACATGCCGTAAACCGCCAGGGTCGCGAACATGTACGCGTACGAGTCCCTGCCTACTCATCGGCCAGCTCCCCGCCACCATCCCTCAAAGGATGCTCTTCCAGCTTCCCCATACTCGAACTTGGCATCCTTATGAACCTGCAACCCGCAAACTCATTCGCCTATTCCCGAAGTTGTTACGTCGAAGCTAGCTGGAATCAGGACAGGGTAGGGTTTGTACTCCCGCCATGAATGGCGTACGTACAACCGGCAAAGCGGCAGTCGTTCCACTCCCTTGCTTTGCCTACCGTCCCTGCTCAGGGCAAGCCCCGAGACCCGTTGAAGCGAAAAGCCTCTGGTGTTCGTCTACACCCCTTGAAGCTGATGTGTCACAGACTGTCAGGTATGCCACACAGAGCAAGAATCTCATGCTCAGCCAATCCTTGGGCCCGCTGCGCCAGCCCGTGAGGCGATACGAGCGCCTCTTGCTCCAGACGTTGCTGTTCGAGCAATCGCTCCAGCAACAACAACTCGCCATCGGCTTCAAGCTCACGAAGTCGCCCAGAAGAATTGAGTGCCCAGCGGTCAAGGATTTGCCAACCACGTGCGTGATACGAGGTTGACCGGAGGACAGAATCGATGGTCGTACGCGCCAAGACCCCAGAGGCAATTCTTAACGGTTGGTGATCAGTCAGCATTGGCTAGTTCCGTTTTCTGCAGGAGATTGATCAATCGAGTGTTCTGCCCAATGGAGGATGATCGGAAACCGCCTTTGATCTCCAGCTCTCGAATATGAGCATGCGAGAAGCCCAGCGCGTACAACCTGGCACGGTCCCTAGAAGCCAGCGCTTGGTTGGCCAACCGCATGGTGGCATTCGCCCTCTTCAGCTGGACGGTATCCTCATGCCAAACATTATCAACGGTCACGTCACTCATTAGGCCACCCCGAATAGATAACTAAAGGCTCCTCCAGCAGTTTAGGTGTCGAAGACGGTACGCAACCGCGCCTCAGTACTGGCGACGTCAGACGACCTCAGCGCTAGGCTGAACGTTGGGATCTTCAGATCGCTAGTCAACAGCTCAAGTCGATGATTGCTTTTGCCCACGGGCAGGATGCGCCACGAACGAATTTCGTCTAATCGGAAGAAGTGGGCCTCGCGACCTACTGGATAGGCTAGCAACCGATTCGATTTCAGATCGACACCAACGTACGCATCGTTGATTTTTGCATACACCTCAACCTCAGGATTGAATCCCTCAGCCCGATAAGCAGCAGCCATGCTCTTCAGCTTTTCGGCATAACGTTGGTTGATTCGATAGAACAGCCACCCTCCTCCGAAAAAATATAGGGCCAGAGCCCAGAACAGCCAGCGGATTGCCGGGGCTTCGCCGCTGGTGAGTCCAAGAAAAAATGGCAGGTTGAAGCCTGAAAAGACCACCACAACCAGCAATAGCGCACCCACCGGCACGCATCCCACTGCCCACGCGACTCGAAACAGCTCCCAAACCAGTCTCATACAGCCTCCCAGACGAACTGAACCACCTCAAAATAACTGAAAATCAGATATCCCAAAAGCAGATATAGCTTGATCAGCCGCCCTTTTCACGGATACGGCTATGACCAAAGCTATCTATCGACGCGAGCATGTGATCTTCCTGCAGGAGCTAAAGCGCATGCGCGTCGAGTCAGGGATGACGCAGGCTCAGTGCTCCGCCGCGCTGGGGAGGCCGCAGTCGTTCATGAGTGATGTGGAAAGGGGGGTCAGGCGGCTGGATATGGTCCAGCTTCGTGATCTCTGTCTAGTCCTCGGCGGTGACCTTATCGCTTTCACCAAGTCCTTCGAGCACGCTCTCAGCCATGATAATGTGTAGGTATGAAAAGCGCTTCTGCCCAGGTAGGCGCTCTTCATCCGCGGTTAGCGGCCAGGAATGGATGCTAGTCGGCCGTGACGCGGCTGGGCTTACCAATACAGAACCCGCATATGCCTGCCCTTTCTCCACAACACATGGCCATTCAGTGAAGTCACGTTTTACTACGGGCCATACGAGCGCAGAGCACCCACAATGAGAGAGCAAAAAATCGAGCAGAGCTTTATCGACAAGCTAGTTGAGCTCAAGTACACCTACCGCGACGACATCACCGACCGCGCGTCGCTGGAACGTAACTTTCGTGAGAAATTCAACGCACTCAACCGCGTCACTCTGACCGATGGCGAGTTCACCCGTCTGCTCGACGAGATCGTGACGCCCGACGTGTTCACGGCAGCACGCACCCTGCGCGAGCGCAATGCCTTCACCCGTGAAGACGGCACTCCGCTGAACTATGCCCTGGTCAATATCAAAGACTGGTGCAAAAATACCTTCGAGGTGGTCAATCAGCTACGCATCAACACCGACAACAGCCACCACCGTTTCGATGTGCTCATCCTCATCAACGGTGTGCCATGCGTTCAAGTCGAGCTGAAAACCCTGGGTGTCAACCCGCGTCGTGCCATGGAGCAAATCGTCGAATACAAAAACGACCCCGGCAACGGCTACAGCAAAACCCTGCTGTGCTTCATGCAGATGTTTATTGTCAGCAACCGCGACAACACCTACTACTTTGCCAACAACAACGTCCGGCACTTCTCGTTCAACGCCGATGAGCGCTTTCTACCTATCTACCAGTTTGCTGACGAAGCGAACAAAAAGATTAACTGCCTCGACCGCTTTGCCGAGACCTTCCTCGCCAAATGTACGCTTGGCCAGACCATCAGCCGCTATATGGTGCTGATCGCCAGCGAGCAGAAACTCATGATGATGCGCCCGTATCAGGTCTATGCGGTCAAGGCCATCGTCGAGTGCATCGAGCAGAACTGCGGCAATGGCTACATTTGGCACACTACCGGCAGCGGCAAAACCCTCACCTCCTTCAAGGCCTCCACTCTGCTCAAGGACAACTCCGAGATCGAGAAATGCCTCTTCGTAGTCGACCGCAAAGACCTCGATCGCCAGACCCGTGAGGAATTCAACAAATTCCAGGAAGGCTGTGTCGAGGAAAACACCAACACCGCCGCCCTGGTGCGCCGTCTGCTGTCCGAGGATTATGCCGACAAGGTGATCGTCACCACCATCCAGAAACTCGGCCTCGCCCTGAATGAAAGCAGCAAGCGCAACAAACAGCGCAAACGCAACGCCCAGCCTACCTACAAAGAGCTACTGGCCCCGCTGCGCGACAAACGCATGGTGTTCATCTTCGATGAGTGCCACCGCTCCCAGTTCGGCGACAACCACAAGGCCATCAAGGAGTTCTTTCCCAAGGCTCAGCTCTTTGGCTTTACCGGCACGCCCATCTTTGAAGAGAACGCCACACGGGTAAAAGTGGAAGGCGAACAGGCGTCTTATCAAACAACCGATGAACTGTTCGAGAAGCAGCTCCACGCCTACACCATCACTCACGCAATCGAAGACACCAACGTACTGCGCTTTCATATTGACTACTTCAAGCCAGAAGGCAAGAAAACGCCCAAGCCAGGGGAAGCCTTGGCCAAGCGCGCCGTGGTCGAAGCCATTCTCGCCAAGCACGACATGGCCACTGCCCAACGCCGCTTCAATGCCATTCTGGCAACGACCAGCATCAACGACGCCATTGAATACCACGGCTTGTTTGCCGAAGTGCAACAGGCCAAAGGCCAAGTCGACTCAGAATACCAGCCGCTGAATATCGCCTGCGTGTTCTCGCCGCCTGCCGAAGGCAATGCCGACGTCAAACAGATTCAGGAAGACCTACCGCAAGAAAAGCAGGACAACGAAGAAGACCCAGAAGGCAAGAAAGCCGCTCTCAAAACCATCCTGGCCGACTACAACCAGCGCTACGGCGGCAACCACAGCATCGGCGAGTTCGACTCCTACTATCAGGACGTGCAAAAGCGCATCAAAGACCAGCAGTGGCCCAATGCCGACTACCCCCACGCACAGAAAATCGACATCACCATCGTGGTCGACATGCTGCTTACCGGCTTCGACTCCAAGTACCTGAACACCTTGTACGTGGACAAAAACCTCAAGTACCACGGTTTGATCCAGGCGTTCTCACGCACCAACCGCGTGCTGAACAGCACCAAGCCCTACGGCAACATTCTGGATTTCCGCCAGCAGCAAGAGGCGGTTGACACTGCCATTACCCGTTTCTCGGGCGAGCAGAGCGGCAAACCGGCCCGTGAAATCTGGCTGGTAGACAAAGCTCCGGTGGTGATTGAAAAACTCCAGGCCGCCGTGCAAAAGCTCGACGACTTCATGCGCTCCCAAGGCCTGGCCTGCGCACCGGAAGACGTACACAACCTCAAAGGCGACAATGCCCGCGCCGCCTTTATCAGAAGCTTCAAAGAAGTGCAGCGTCTGAAAACCCAGCTCGACCAATACACCGACCTTACTGCTGACAACGCAGCCGCCATCGAACAGATTCTGCCAAAGGAAAGCCTGCTGGGCTTTCGTGGTGCCTATCTGGAAACGGCCCAGCGCCTCAAGGCCCAGCAGGAAAATAACGACAAGGGTGAAGGCGGCAACAACGAGATCGTGGATCAGCTCGACTTCGAGTTCGTACTCTTCGCCTCTGCCGTGATCGATTACGACTACATCATGGATTTAATGTCGCGCTTCTCGCAGCAAGAGCCGAGCAAGCAGAAGATGAGCCGCGAACAACTGATCGGCCTGATCCAGGCAGACGCCAAGTTCATCAACGAGCGCGACGATATTGCTGCCTATATCGCCACGCTCAAGGCTGGCGAAGGTCTGAGCGAAAGCGCCATCCGCGAGGGCTACAGCCACTTCAAGCAACGCAAGGATGCCGCCGAAATTACGGATATTGCCAGCCGGCACCAGCTCCCCCCAGCTGCCCTGCAAGCGTTCGTCGAAGGCATTCTGCAACGCATGATTTTCGACGGCGACCAGCTCAGCGACCTGATGGAGCCACTCGACCTAGGCTGGAAAGCCCGTGCTCAGGCTGAAGAGGCGCTGATGAAAGAGTTGTACCCCCTTCTTAATAAACGTGCCCAAGGCCGCGAGATTTCAGGACTGAGCGCGTATGAGCAGTAAGCAAAAAGCAAGTGATGTGATGGAAGAGAACAAATTGGCATTACTGCCGAAGCTGAGGTTCCCAGAGTTCCGTGAGGCAAACGGCTGGAAACCTTTGAAGCTGCAAAAAGTATCAGTACCCATTACTGAGCGAGTAGGCCAAAAAAAACTCACAGCGGTAAGTATTTCCGCTGGAATTGGATTTGTGCCACAGGCTGAAAAATTTGGCCGAGACATTTCAGGCAACCAGTATCAGCGTTATACCTTGGTCAAAGACGGCGACTTTGTTTTTAACAAAGGCAATTCACTTAGATTTCCGCAAGGTTGCGTTTATCTATTGCAAGGATGGGGGCAAGTTGCAGCACCAAGTGTCTTCATATGTTTCCGGCTCAAAGAAGGTTACTCGAACGGCTTCTTTCAGAACTGCTTTGAGCAAAACCAGCATGGTAATCAGCTCAAGAAGAACATCACAAGCGGGGCACGTAGCAATGGCTTGCTGAATATCAGCAAAGAGACCTTCTTTAGTGTCGAAATCGCGACACCCAGCCTCCTCGAACAACAAAAAATCGCAGACTGCCTAAGTTCGTTGGACGAGCTGATCGCCACGCAAAGCCGCAAGGTGGATGCACTCAAAACCCATAAAAAGGGACTGATGCAGCAGCTTTTCCCCCGCGAAGGGGAAACCCAACCGCGCCTGCGCTTCCCCGAATTCAAAAGCGCTGGAGAGTGGAAGGAAGACACTCTCGAAAGCCTATGCACCGCCAAAATCTCTTATGGCATTGTTCAAGCTGGGCCACATATCTCAAACGGGATGCCTTACATCAAGAGTTCGGACTTAAACTCTGAGCTTTGCCTCGACACGCTTAGCCGCACGTCTGATGCAATCGCCCAAAAATACCGAAGGTCAGAGGTAACACCAGGTGACCTAGTGTTTTCACTCAGAGGGAATATTGGAGTAGCTCAGATCGTCCCCAAAGACATACCAGTGGCTAATTTAACGCAGGGAACTGCAAGGATTAGAACCAAAGGCCCGTCACAGTTTTTCCTCCAAGCGCTTCGGTGCCCATCTGTCCACGGCAAAATTCTTGCCGTTAGCAAAGGCAGCACATTTCAAGAAATCTCCTTGGAAGCCTTGCGAAACATCCGGCTGTTTCATCCCTCAATTGCCGAACAACAACGAATCGCCTCGTGCCTCACCAGTCTCGACGCCCTAATCACCGCACACACCCAGAAACTCGAAGCCCTCAAGACTCACAAAAAAGGCCTGATGCAACAGCTATTTCCCACAACGGAGGTGGTTAAAGCATGAGTGAGAAGGCAAAGATTCACCGCTATACCAGCTTGCGGGGGCTGGTCACTCGCCTGCGGGATGACCTGAACGGTGGCGGCCAGGACTTCGTGCTGCTTTACGCCTACAACGGTACGGGCAAAACGCGGCTGACGATGGAATTCAAAGACGCGGGCAAACGCAAGAATAAGGGTCAGCCGGACACCCTGTACTTCAACGCCTTCACCGAAGACTTATTCCGCTGGGACAACGATCTAGAGCACGACCGCGAACGGCGGCTGCACATCAATAAAGAGTCGAAGTTTTTCAGGGGTCTTAGAGACTTGGTCCTGGATGAGCGCATCGCCTATTACCTGCGGCGCTATGCCGACTTTGGCTTCGACATCGACTATGAGAGTTGGACCGTCAGCTTTAACAAGGGCGAGGATGACGCCGCACCTCGGCATATCAAGGTGTCGCGAGGTGAAGAGAATATCTTTATCTGGTGCGTGTTCATGGCCATCTGTGAGCGGGTGATCGACGGGGCAGAGTCCTATCAATGGGTGAACTACCTCTATATCGACGACCCCATCACCTCGCTGGACGACAATAACGCGATTGCAGTGGCCAGCGATCTGGCCCACTTGCTGCGCAAGGCCAAAGGCCGCACCCGCGCCGAACCTGACACAGCAAACGGCCCAGGCGCGCCTGAAGCTGCGCCCCGGCAGGTGCCGGTGCCGATCAAGGGGGTAGTGTCGTCACACCACGCGTTATTCTACAACGTGATGTGCAACGAGCTGAAAACCGAAAAGCAGAGGAAATATCTCCTGCAGCGCCCTGAACGCGGCAACGCTTACACTTTGCGTTCTACAGATGACACGCCATTTTTTCACCACGTGTCCATTTTGGCCGAGCTGAAAATGGCCAAAGACAGCGGCAGGCTCTACACCTACCACTTCAATATGCTGCGCAGCATTTTGGAGAAAACTGCCACCTTCTTCGGGCGTGATGACTTTTCCGCCTGCATTCACGGCCTCGACGATGCCGACCTCTTTGCCCGCGCCCTGAACCTGCTGAGCCACGGCAAATACGACATCTACCAGCCGAGCGAGATGGTGGACGACAACAAGCAGTTATTCGGAGAAATTCTGGATGCGTTCTTGAATCGCTATGAGTTCACCCTGCCCGAGGTTTTTGCGCAGCCTGCCTCGAAACGACGCGGAGCTACACCAGCATGAGCGAACAGCCCCTATTTTGCGCCGCTATCAATGCCATCCTGGCACGAGCTCGCTGCCAAGCTAGATATCCCGCCATGCTTTACGCCTATAGGCTGATTAGCTCGATTACCGGCGCATATTTCCCACGATGAACAATCTAGTGCGGAGATCGCGCGTGAGAAACGCTTGATCGGCGGGCTCGACAGCGAGCCTTTACCCGCCAAATCGGACGACGACACATTATCATGACCGAACAGAATCAAAAACAACTGGGCAACACTCTCTGGGCCATTGCCGATCAATTGCGTGGGGCGATGAATGCGGACGATTTCCGCGATTACATGCTGTCTTTTCTCTTCCTGCGTTATCTGTCGGATAACTACGAGGCAGCAGCCAAGAGGGAGTTAGGCAGGGAGTATCCCAGCGTTGAAGGTGAGGATCGCCGCGTGCCGCTGGCACTCTGGTATGCCAACAACCCGCATGACATCCCTGAGTTTGAAAAACAGATGCGCCGCAAGGTGCATTATGTCATCCGCCCGCCACACCTTTGGAACAGCATCGCCAATATGGCGCGCACCCAGCACGGCGATCTGCTCACGACGCTGCAAGCGGGCTTCAATTACATCGAAACCGAGTCGTTCGAGAGCACCTTCCAGGGCCTGTTCTCCGAGATCAATCTTGGCTCAGACAAACTGGGCAGAACCTATGCGGATCGCAACGCCAAGCTCTGTACCATCATCCAGAAAATCGCCGAGGGACTCGTCGACTTCTCAAAAGACATAGATGCGCTTGGCGATGCCTACGAATACCTGATCGGCCAGTTTGCTGCTGGCTCAGGCAAGAAGGCGGGCGAGTTCTACACCCCGCAACAGGTGTCCGACATCCTGTCCGCTATCGTCACTCTCGACAGCCAAGATCCCAAGACCGGCACCAAGAAACGCCTGGAAAGCGTGCTGGACTTCGCCTGCGGCTCGGGCTCGCTGCTGCTTAATGTGCGCAAGCGCATGGGCGCCCATGGTATCGGCAAGATTTACGGCCAGGAAAAGAACATCACCACCTACAACCTGGCCCGCATGAACATGCTGCTGCACGGGGTCAAGGACACCGAGTTCGAGATTTACCACGGCGATACCCTGAGTAACGACTGGGACATCTTGCGTGAGCTGAACCCGGCGAAAAAACCTGTGTTCGATGCTGTGGTCGCAAATCCGCCCTTCAGCTACCGGTGGGACCCAAGCGAAACCATGGCCGATGACGTGCGCTTCAAAAATCACGGCCTGGCGCCGAAATCGGCGGCAGACTTTGCCTTTCTGCTGCACGGCTTTCACTTTTTGAAGGACGAAGGCGTGATGGCCATTATCCTGCCCCATGGCGTGCTGTTTCGGGGCGGCGCCGAGGAGCGCATCCGTACCAAGCTGCTCAAGGACGGTCATATCGACACGGTAATTGGCCTGCCGTCGAACCTTTTTTACTCGACAGGTATTCCGGTCTGTATCCTCGTGCTGAAAAAGTGTAAACAGCCCGATGACGTCTTGTTCATCAACGCGGCAGAGCATTTCAGCAAAGTTAAGCGCCAGAACCAACTGACCAAAGACCACATTGCCAAAATCATCGATACCTACCAGTTTCGCCAGGAGGAGCCCCGCTATTCACGCAGGGTGGAAATGCAAGAAATCGAGAAAAACGGCTTTAACTTGAACATTTCTCGATACCTCAGTACCACCAGCGCAGAGCAAGAAATTGAATTGAACGCGGTTAGTCACGAACTGGCCGCTTTGGAAGAATCTATCAAGAAGGCTCGGGACAAACACAACGCATTCCTGAAAGAGCTTGGGCTATCGCTATTGGTATAGACCGCGAAGCTATTCAATCGGATCATACGGTGCTGGAGGGGTGCCAACGCCTTGCTATGCTCAAAAATTAACAATTCAACTCGGTACAGGATCGTCGTATAGCGGTGACTAGCGGCGACCTGCCCCCTGAGCAGATGTCTCTGGTGTTGTTCAGCGAAGCAGTGATGCCGCAAATCGTCCATTTCTGGTCATCCACAGCTCCCCCTCTGATTAGCTCAACAATTAGGTGTGCGGTCATACCTCAAAATTGGTTGCCACAAATCTGCCACACTCGCCCAGCTAACCGGGGCGAAAACCCGCTAACCCCAGCTACCACAACCCATTGAAATTCCAGCTAATCCCCGCTAACGTACTGATTCCAAACGCCGACTTTTAGGACTCCGAAGGCAGGGGTCGTGGGTTCGAATCCCGCCGAGTGCGCCATCTTCATGACAGAGCCCGCCACGTGCGGGCTTTGTCGTTTCTGCTGGCCCCCACTCGGCAGCAGAACGGCATTCCCAGCGCGCCACTGTTTCGCCATTCACGAAATGTTTGGTAACCTCTGCGCGCCCTCCACGATGGCAGTGGCAAGAATTTTCGACAGGGACACGCTCGAAGAGCGCTACAAAGGATTGCTAATGGCAATGGTATTTTGCCGCGGCTGTGCTCATCAGCTGCACGAAACGGCGCACACCTGCCCGCAATGCGGCGCTCCTCAGTTCGCCGTCCCCGCCAAGCCCCAGGCCACCGGCAGTCAATCGTCCGGGCTGGGCATCACCTCCTTGATCATCGGCATCATCTGCCTGCTGACGCTGTTCGATGACGGCGCCTGGGATAACGAATCCCTGACGGGCATGAGCATGATCGGCGGCCTCGGCCTGCTGCTCGGCATCATCGGTATCACCCAGAACAGACCCGCCAATGGCCTGGCCATCGCCGGCGTGGTCATGGCCAGCATTTCGCTGGCCTGCTTCCTGGGACTGTTTTCGCAAGTCAACCAACTGTGAGGGATTACAAATGAGCATGGTGTTCTGCCGCGGCTGCGCCAAGGAAATTCATGAGTCGGCACTGAGCTGCCCAGGCTGCGGTGCAACCCAGGTTGCCAGCGGCAGCATGGCAGCTGCCGCCGACAACACGCCGATCACCTTCGGCAATGTCTTCATGCATGTGATGCGCAAGTACGCCGAGTTCCAGGGCCGTGCGCGGCGCAAGGAGTATTGGTTGTTCGTCCTGGTCAGCACGCTGATCGTGCTGGGCTTCACGGTGATCGAAACCATCCTCAACATCCCGCAGGTCCTCAGTACCCTGGCTAACCTGGCCATGATGGTGCCGAGCATCGCCGTGGGCGTGCGTCGCCTGCATGACAGCGACCGCAGCGGCTGGTGGCTGCTGCTGCCGATCGTCAACCTGGTGTTCCTGTGCCTGGACAGCACCCCGGGCGACAACCGCTTCGGCCGCAATCCGAAAGCCTGAGCGCATCGGCAGCGCTGATGAACAGCGGGCAGCCAGTGGGCTGCCCTTTTTGTGCCTGCGGTCTGGGCCAATGACGTTTTTCAATCGCCTCCATGCCGTTTCCTGCATTGCCGTGCAAGGCGCCGTGCCGGATGCTTTATTTACTCCGACAGGTCGTACTTTTCACCCCGCAGAGGCCCTTATGAAGAACGTCGAACAACTGCTCAAGACCAAGTCCCAGCATCAGACCGTGTACACCATCGGCCCTGACGACTCGGTGCTGGAGGCCCTCAAGCTGCTGGCGGAAAAGAACATCGGTGCGCTCCCGGTGGTGGAGGACGGACAGGTGGTAGGCATCGTCAGTGAGCGCGACTACGCGCGCAAGCTGGTGCTCAAGGGTCGCTCGTCGGCGGCCACGCCGGTGCGGGAAATCATGAGCGCGCCAGTGGTCACGGTCGAGCCCAGGAAGAAGCTGGACGATTGCATGCAATTGATGACCGACCGCCACTTGCGCCACCTGCCGGTGGTCGATGGCGGCAAGCTGCTCGGCTTGCTGTCGATCGGTGACCTGGTCAAGGAAACCATCGCCGAGCAAGCAGGCCTGATCCAGCAGCTGGAGCAATACATCCGCGGCGAATGATCGGCCTCAGTGGTAGGCACGCTCCAGTTCGTCGAGCTGGTGATCGAAACTGCGCAGGCGTGCCGACCAGGTGTACACCAGCACCTCCAGGTCGCGATTGAGCACCGCGGTGTTGCCGCGGCCCGTGCTGGAGGGCTCGCACAAATCCAACTGATAACGTTCGCGCGCCATGGCCGTGGCCACGCTGGAGAGGTCGCGGGCATTGGCCAGCCAGTGGTGGTGGTGGTCGTGGACCTCACGGTCCAGCGCCCGGCACTGGCGCTTGAGGGCATCCAGGCTCTGCTCCAGCGGCGTGCCCTTGAGCTCGCCCATGACCTCCTCGAAGGTCCGCCCGGAATGCCAGTAGCTGCCCCAGAAGTAGCGGTCGAACACCGTCTCGACCCGGCGCAGGGCTACCTTGGTGTTCCAGATGGTCAGCAACGTTCGGCCTTGGATCACCTCACGCTTGTTCAGGTGCCATTGCTGCCAGGCGATCCAGGTCAACGCCACCAACGTCGCTGCCGCAGTGACCGCTGCCGCTGCGTACAGAAACTGCACCGCCTGGTTCATCTGGTGCGTGTGGCGGATGCCGTAGAAGTAACCGGCCGTCAGTGTGCCCAGGATCGTCACGGAGCACCAGAAACCTGGCACATAGGGATCTTTCATCGCGATATCCCCTTATTGTTTTCCTGAGCATAGCAACGGCCAAATTACTCACAGGTGCCGCTCGGCGCTTATTTTTTCTGGGGATGCAGCGCTTCGTTGAGTTGATCGATCATGGGTATCCAATCGGCATCCTCGGCGTAGCTTTCCTTGAGGAAAGCGCGCTGGGACTCGTTCCAGAACGGCGCATCCACCAGCTTGATGTCGTCGTCGAGCGGCGAATGCGTGGTGATGAATCGCTCGATGTCAGTCGGGTCGTCCGATAGGCCGAGCTGCTTGAAGATCTCCGAAAACGGATGAATCGGTGCGTCCATGTTGCCTCCTGGGCGCCAGGGCGGTTGTCCACGACACCGCCCGGCATGGGTTGAAGAACATCAGCACAATTCGCGCACTTCGGCGCGCGGGACCAGTTTCAGGTATTGCTCCATGCTCATGTGGATCAGGTGATCGTGGTCACCTGCCTCCAGGTAGACATCGCCCTGACGGGTAAGACTCGAATCGAGCAGCATGTTTATCTGGTAGGCATCGCCGAGCGCCGGCACAGCGCCGCGCTCGCAGTCGCCGAACAGGCTCGGCAGACCGCTTTCGCGGGTCAGTTGCCAGGCGCCGGTCATGCGCACCTTGCTCATGTCCAGGTGCCGGTTGGCCGGCAACACGGCCATGATGTAGTTGCCATGGCGATCGTCGAGCATCACCGACTTGGCGACCCGCTCGGCGGGCACGCCCGCGGTACGGGCCGACTCGAGGCTGCTGGCCGAATGTGGATGGGGAATGATGTCGTAGTCGCAGTTGGCCTGGTCCAGGCGCTGCTGCAGAGTCTTGGCCATACGCATGATGCACCTCCGGATGATCCCCCAATCTTCAATTTTAGGCCGAGCACCGCCAGGCATGACTAAACTTTACCTATAGGCCTCGACGAGGTGACGACAGGTGAACCCAAGAAGTAGCCGCTGGTCGCTGCTGGCGATGCTGGCCCTGGCTATGGCCAGCCAAGCCGCATCGGGCGTGCCCACGCCCGACGCGGGCAGCAGCCTGCAGACGCTCATCAGCCATCCCGGCATGGCGCTGATCGCGCTTGGCTTCGCCTGCATCGCCGCCGAGGCGCTGCTGCCCAGCTATGGCGTCGTCGGCATTGGCGGGATCGTCGCCTGCGTGGTCGGCGCGCTGCTCCTGGTCGATAGCGATGTGCCCGGTTTCGCTCGATCCACGGCCTTGATCGCGATCCTGGCGGTGTTGCTGGCACTGCTGGTCGCCGGTGCGCTGGCGATGGCCATCAAGGCGCGGCGTCGAGCGTTGGTCAGCGGGGATGCCGGCCTGGTCGGCAGCCTGGCGACCGTCACCCGGGTGACGGCGGACGCCCCGCGCAACGGTATGGTGCAGGCCCAGGGGGAACAGTGGCAGGTCCAAAGCGCGACACCCTTGCGCCTCGGCCAGCAGGTGCGGATCACTGCACGCCAGGGGCTGATACTGCAGGTGAGCGCCACCGCGCCCGCGGCGCAAGGAGAATGACCATGTTCATGCAGGTGGGTTTCGCCGCCGTGCTGGTGGTGCTGGCCATGCTGTTGCTTTCGGCCTTTCGCATCCTGCGCGAGTACGAGCGGGGTGTGGTGTTCCAACTGGGGCGCTTCTGGCAGGTCAAGGGGCCGGGGCTGATCCTGCTGATCCCGGTGGTCCAGCAGATGGTCCGGGTCGATCTGCGCACCGTGGTGCTGGACGTGCCGCCACAGGATGTGATCACCCGCGACAACGTATCGGTCAAGGTCAACGCGGTGGTGTACTTCCGCGTGCTCGACCCGCAAAAGGCGATCATCCAGGTCGAGGACTTTCTCGCCGCCACCAGCCAACTGGCGCAGACCACGCTACGCGCGGTACTTGGCAAGCACGAGCTGGACGAACTGCTGGCCGAGCGCGAGCAGCTCAATTCGGATATTCGTCAGGTGCTGGATGCGCAGACCGATGCGTGGGGCATCAAGGTGGCCAACGTCGAGATCAAGCACGTCGACCTCAACGAGTCGATGGTCCGCGCCATCGCCCGCCAGGCCGAGGCCGAACGCGAACGACGGGCCAAGGTCATCCATGCCGAAGGGGAATTGCAGGCTTCGGAGAAACTGATGCAGGCGGCGCAAATGCTCGGCAAGGAGCCAGGCGCGATGCAATTGCGCTACATGCAGACCTTGGGCGCGATTGCCGGGGACAAGAGCTCGACCATCGTCTTTCCGTTACCGGTGGACCTGCTCAAGGGGCTGGTGGACAAGCCTAAATGACGGGGGCGCGCCTGGCGCCCCCGAAGCCGATCAGATTGGTGCGCGGCGCAGGGTCGCGAGGAATGTGGCAGCGCCGATGAACAGCCCGGCGAAAGTGCGGTTCAGGCGCTTCTGCTGCTTAGGCGTGCGCAGCACCCGCAGGACGCGGGCGGCCAGGCCGGTGTAGCCCGCCATCACCAGCAGGTCGACACTGACCATGGTCACGGTGATCGCCACGTACTGGGCCAACAGCGGCGCATGCGGGTTGATGAATTGCGGCAGCACCGCAAGCATGAACACCAGGGCCTTGGGGTTGCTGACGTTGACCAGGAAACCACGGAACACCAGGCTCAGCGGCTTGCCGATCGGGCGCACGCCGGATTCGTCGGTCATGTCCATCGGCAAGGCTCGCCACTGCTTGTAGGCCAGGTATACGAGATAGGCGACCCCGAACCACTTGATCACCAGGAAGGCCGTGGCGGATGCGGCGAGCACGGCGCCGACACCGGCGGCGATGATGGCGATCTGCACGATCAGGCCCAGTTGCAGGCCCAGGGCATTCCAGTAACCACGCCAGAAACCGTACTGCAGCCCGCTGGACATCGAGGCGATCGCCCCGGCACCCGGCGACAGGCTGATGATCCAGCACGCGGCAAAGAAGCCCAGCCACACTTCCATCGACATCACACACCTCGCTTCGCTCGAACAAATGTTGCAAAACGTTAAATTAAGCGGTTGGCGAAAAAATGACCAGTGAATTGTGGGGATTTCGATGCTTGTACCGACCTCTTCGCGGGTAAACCCGCTCCTACAGCAGTCACTGCAGGAGCGGGTTTACCCGCGAAGAGGTCGGCACTGGCAACATCAATGCCTCAAGACAGCGCCTCAAGCTCAGCCTGCATGCTCTCGAGGGTTTCCAGGGCCTCCATCCAGCCCTCCTCCAACTCGCCCTCGCGCTGCTTGAGCTTGGTCTGCCTGGCCAGCAGGTCACGCAGCTCATCCTTGCGCGCGGCCTCGTACAAACCGCTGTCGCCCAAGGCAGCTTCGATCTCGGCCAGCTGCGCATGCACCTGGTTGAGTTCGCTCTCGAGCTTGTCGGCGGCCTTCTTGTGCGGCGCCAACTGCTGGCGCAAAGCCGCGGCAGCCTGGCGCTGGGCCTTCTTGTCGGTCTTGTCCGGGTTGACCGGCGCGCTGCTGGCGGGCGCACTGCGCTGGCGGTACTCGACCAGCCAGCGGCTGTAGTCGTCGAGGTCACCGTCGAAGGTATCGACCTTGCCATCGGCCACCAGCAGGAAGTCGTCGGTGGTGCTCTTGAGCAGATGACGATCGTGGGAAACCACCACCACAGCACCTGCGAATTCCTGCAGGGCCATGGTCAGGGCCAGGCGCATCTCCAGGTCCAGATGGTTGGTCGGTTCGTCGAGCAGCAGCAGGTTGGGCCGTTCCCAGGCGATCAATGCCAGGGCCAGGCGGGCCTTCTCGCCACCGGAGAAGTTCAGCACCGGCTCGTCGACGCGATCGCCATGGAAGTCGAAGCCACCGAGGAAGTCGCGCAAGGTCTGCTCGCGTTCGTTCGGGGCGATGCGTTGCAGGTGCAGCAACGGGCTGGCCTTGTCGTCGAGCGAGTCGAGCTGATGCTGGGCGAAGTAGCCCACCGCCAGGTTCTCGCCACGCACCAGGCGCCCGGACAACGGCTCGAGTTCGCCTGCGAGGTTCTTGATGAGGGTCGACTTGCCCGCGCCGTTGGGACCCAGCAGGCCAATCCGCGCACCTGGCGTCAGCTGCAGCTTGACCTTGTCGAGAATGGCCTTGTCGCCATAGCCCAGGCGCCCTTCGGAGAGGTCGAGCAACGGGCTGGAGATCTTCTGCGATTCGCGGAAGACGAAGTCGAACGGCGAATCGACATGCGCCGCCGACAGCTCCTCCATGCGCTCCAGGGCCTTGATCCGGCTCTGCGCCTGACGGGCCTTGGTGGCCTGGGCCTTGAAGCGGGCGATGTACTTTTCCATGTGCGCGCGCTGGGCCTGCTGCTTCTCGTAGGCCTGCTGCTGCTGCGCCAGGCGCTCGGCGCGGGTACGCTCGAAGGCGCTGTAGCCGCCCTTGTACAGGTTGAGCTTGCGTTGCTCGACGTGCAGCACATGATCGACCACGGCATCGAGGAAGTCGCGGTCGTGGGAGATCAGCAACAGCGTGCCGGGGTAGCCCTTGAGCCAGTCTTCCAGCCAGAGGATGGCATCGAGGTCCAGGTGGTTGGTGGGTTCGTCGAGCAGTAGCAGGTCGGACGGGCACATCAGCGCCTGGGCCAGGTTCAGGCGCATCCGCCAGCCACCGGAAAAATCGCCGACGCGGCGGTCCATCTGCTCGTTGGTGAAGCCCAGGCCCGCCAGCAGCTTGCGCGCGCGGGCATCGGCGGTGTAGCCATCGGCGCTTTCCAGCTCACTGTGCAGGCGCGCCAGGGCGGTGCCGTCGTGGGCCGCCTCGGCCACCGCCAGCTCGCCCTGCACCTTGCGCAGGCGCGCGTCGCCATCGAGCACGTAGTCCACGGCCAGGCGGTCGAGGGTATCGACCTCCTGGCGCATGTGCGCGATGCGCCAGTCACCGGGCAACTGGCAGTCGCCGGCATCGGGCGTCAGCTCGCCGCGCAGCAAGGCGAACAGGCTGGATTTTCCGGCACCGTTGGCGCCGATCAGGCCGGCTTTGTGACCGGCGTGCAGGGTCATCTCGGCGCCTTCTAGCAAGCGCTGCGGACCACGCTGTAAAGTGAGGTTGGATAGTCTGATCATGATGGTCGCGGAGTCTACCAGCTTCCTCGGCCCGTAGCGTGAGTGGAATGATGCACACCGACCTGTGGAATCACGCCCTGGCCGTGTATGGCCGGCCCGGCGTGGAAAGCGCCTGCCTGACCTTGCAGGGCCTGGGCGGCGACGTTTGTCTGCTGCTGTGCGCAACCTGGCTGCAAGCCCGTGGGGTGGTAGTGAGCGCGGCGCGTATCGAGGCCCTGCGCGACATTGCCGAACCCTGGCAACGCGAGGTGATCGGCCCGCTGCGCACACTGCGTCGGCAATGGCGAACCGCCGCGCACGAAGATGCCACCCTGGGGGCGCTACGTGCCCAAGTGAAGGCGTTGGAACTGGAAGCGGAAAAGACGTTGCTGGCGCGGCTACAGGCCTGCTCGGAACAATGGCCCCCAGGCCCGGGTGGGCCTACGGACGACTGGCTGGAAGGGCTGGCGCCCGGCCAGGCCCTGGGCCACGACGCGCTGTTGCAACTGCGCGTCGCGGGCCCGGGGCTTCAAGAGGCCGATGTCGGCG
>NZ_JACVVE010000043.1 GCF_016648105.1 Pseudomonas sp. S31
ACCCTCCCCCCGCCCCCCCGGCGGGCCCCCCCCCCCACGGGGCCGGTACAGGCGGAACACCTCCTCCAGCTACACTGTCTTATCGAATAACCGTTGTAGTCCATCGCCCCTTACAAGAGCAGGACCACCCGCCATGTTCGATATCCGCAACTACCCCCAGGCCCTGGCCGTCAGCCAGTCGGCCGCCCTCAGCCACGACGACTACCAGCGCCTGTACCGCCAGTCGGTGGAAGATCCAGATACCTTCTGGGCAGAACAGGCCAAACGCCTGGACTGGATCAAGCCCTGGTCGAGCGTGCAGCAATGCGACCTGAACACCGGTACCGCACGCTGGTTCGACGGTGCCGAGTTGAACGTCAGCTACAACTGCATCGACCGCCACCTGGCCCAGCGCGGCGAGCAGACCGCCCTGCTCTGGGAAGGTGACGACCCCAAGGATTCCAAGGCCATCAGCTACCGCGAGTTGCACCGCCAGGTCTGCCGCCTGGCCAATGCCCTGAAAGCTCGCGGCGTAGGCAAGGGTGACCGGGTGTGCATCTACATGCCGATGGTGCCCGAGGCCGCCTATGCCATGCTCGCCTGCACGCGCATCGGCGCGATCCATTCGGTGGTGTTCGGCGGCTTCTCCCCCGATGCCCTGCGCGATCGCATCCTCGATGCCGACTGCCGCACCGTGATCACCGCCGACGAAGGCGTGCGCGGTGGCAAGCGCGTCCCGCTCAAGCAGAATGTCGACCAGGCCCTGGCCAGTTGCCCAGGCGTCAGCAGCGTGTTCGTGGTGCGCCGCACCGGCGGCCAGGTAGCCTGGAACGACGATCGCGACCTGTGGTACCACGACGCGACCGAAAATGCCGGCGACACCTGCGTGCCGGAACCGATGGCCGCCGAGGATCCGCTGTTCATCCTCTACACCTCCGGCAGCACCGGCAAGCCCAAAGGCGTGATGCACACCACCGCCGGCTACCTGCTCCAGGCCACGCTGACCTTCAAGGTGGTGTTCGACTACCGCGACGGCGAGGTGTTCTGGTGCACCGCCGACGTCGGCTGGGTGACCGGGCACAGTTACATCGTCTATGGCCCGCTGGCCAACGGCGCGATCAGCCTGATGTTCGAAGGCGTACCCAACTACCCCGACACCTCACGCTTCTGGCAGGTGGTCGACAAGCACAAGGTCAATATCTTCTATACCGCGCCCACCGCCCTGCGCGCGCTGATGCGTGAAGGCCCATGGCCGCTGCGCAGCACCTCGCGCAAGAGCCTGCGTCTGCTCGGCAGCGTCGGCGAGCCGATCAACCCGGAAGCCTGGGAGTGGTACTTCGAGGAGGTTGGGCAACAGCGCTGCCCGATCGTCGATACCTGGTGGCAGACCGAGACCGGCGGCATCATGTTGACGCCCCTGCCCGGCACACCGGTGCTCAAGCCAGGCTGCGCCACCCAGCCGATGTTCGGTGTGGAGCCGGTACTGCTGGACGAGAAGGGCCAACCGATCGAAGGGCCCGGGGCCGGGATGCTGGCGCTCAAGGCCAGCTGGCCGGGGCAGATCCGTAGCGTCTATGGCGACCACCAGCGCATGGTCGATACCTACTTCAAGCCCATGCCTGGCTATTACTTCACCGGTGACGGTGCTCGCCGCGACGCCGACGGCCACTACTGGATCACCGGGCGCGTCGACGATGTGATCAACGTGTCCGGCCACCGCATCGGCACCGCCGAAGTGGAGAGCGCCCTGGTGCTGCACGACAGCGTGGCGGAGGCGGCCGTGGTCGGCTACCCCCACGACCTCAAGGGCCAGGGGGTATACGCCTTCGTCACGCCGATGAATGGGGTGAATGCCAACGACGCGCTCAAGGCCGAGCTGCTGGCGCTGGTCAGCAAGGAAATCGGCAGCTTCGCCAAGCCCGAGCTGATCCAGTGGGCCCCAGGTCTGCCCAAGACCCGCTCAGGCAAGATCATGCGGCGTATACTACGCAAGATCGCCTGCAACGAACTCGACAACCTGGGCGACACTTCGACCCTGGCCGACCCGAGCGTGGTCCAGGGGCTGATCGACAACCGCCTCAACCGCTAACCGGCGGCCTGCCATGGCCGCCCTGAGCCACAGGTCGCCATGGAAGCCCTACGCCGCCGTATCGAAACCCAGGTCATGAGCCTCACCGGGCTGGCCCTCGGCCAGCTCGACCTGGAGTCGCCCAAGGGCGACCCCGGGTTGTTCGGGCCGCACAGCATCAGCTGGCGCGTGCATGGCGACTTCCCCAGCATGCTGGTGGGCGGCATCGGCGCCTTGCTCCTGCAACTGCTGCATCCCGCCGCCCTGGCCGGGGTATGGGATCACTCCAACTTCCGTGGCGACCTGCTCGGCCGCCTGCGCCGCACCAGCCAGTTCATCTCCGGCACCACCTTCGGCTCCACCCGCGATGCCGAATGGCTGATCGCCAAGGTTCGCGACATCCATCTCAAGGTCACCGGCAGCACGCCCGATGGCCGGCCCTACGCCGCGAGTGACCCGGACCTGCTGACCTGGGTGCACGTGGCCGAGGTCAGCAGCTTCCTCGCCGCCCACCTGCGTTACCGCGACCCGCACCTGCCACGTGCGCAGCAGGACCGCTACTACGACGAGATCGCGCTGATCGCCGAACGCCTGGGTGCCCGCGACGTGCCACGCTCCTGCCAGCAGGTAGAAGACTACCTGCTGGCCATGCGCCCGCAACTGCACTGCGACGCTCGCAGCCTGGAAGTGGTCGGTATCCTGCTCGCCGCCCCCGCGCCCAGCCGCCTGGCGCAGCCGGTCGGTAAATTGATGCTGCAGGCAGGCATCGATCTGCTGCCTGAATGGGCCAGCGACATGCTAGGTTTGCACCAGGGCCCGATGCGCCGTCAGCTAGTGCGGCTGGGGCTTTTGCGCACCGCACCGGTGTTGCGCTGGGCCATGCGCGATGGCTCTGCGCAGCGGGCCAAAAGGCGCATGGGTATCGCGTGAGGGAAATTGGTCGGCCCAGCGGAACCGATTTAACGTGCCATACTCCAACCACTCCTGCTAAGCCAGACGAAGCGACACATGTACAAAGGACTGATCCGCGCCCTAGGCGCCCTGCTTGCTCTCGTAGCCCTGTATAGCCTGCTTGGCTTCCTTATTCTCCCCGGCATTGCGCTGCGCGTGGCCAACCAGCAACTGGCCCAGTACGCCACGGTGCCCGCGCACCTGCAGCGCATCGAACTCAACCCGTTCAGCCTCGAACTGACCTTGTGGGGCCTGCAGGTCGGCGAACCCGGCAAGGAACAGGTCGGCTTCGAGCGCTTGTACGCCAACCTGGCGCTCGACAGCCTGTGGAGCGGCGCTCTGCACCTGGATGCCGTGGAACTCGACAAGCCCCGCAACGAGGTGCTGTTCGCCAAGGACGGCACGCTCAACCTGACCCAACTGTTCAAGCTGCCGCCCAGCGAGCCCAAGGCCGACGAGCCACCCAGCGACCCCTTCCCGCTGCGGATCGGCTCGATCAAGCTGAGCGGCGGCTACCTGCACTTTGAGGACGCCCGCCCCAGCGAGCCGATCGAATTCATCTACGACGATATGAACCTTGAGCTGAAGAACCTCAGCACCCTGCCCGACGACAATGCCGACATGACCCTGGTGGCCAATGGCCCCAACGGTGGCCGCATCGACTGGGCAGGCACGCTGAGCCTGTCGCCGATCGCTTCGCAAGGCACGCTCAAGGTCACTGATGGCAAGATGAAACTGTTCTGGCCGTATGTCCGCGATGCCGTGCCGCTGGTGCTCGAAGACGGTGTGCTGAACCTGGATACCCACTACAAGCTCAACCTCGCCAAGGAAACCGAGCTGCTGCTGGACAACGTCTCGCTGCGCGTCGCCCCCTTCGCCATCAAGGCCCCGGACGGCCGCCAGCTGGCGCGCCTGGCCAACCTCGAGGTGAGCGAAACCTCCATCGACCTGGCCAAGCAGCTGGTCACCGTCGGCAAGGTGCGGAGTGAAAAACTCGAAACCTGGGCCGCCCTGGAGAAAGACGGGCAACTGGACTGGCAGAAGCTGTTCGCCAGCCAACCGGCCAAACCGACCCCCAAGGAGAAAGCCGAACCCGCCGCGGCCGAGCCCACGCCTGAGCAGAAAGCCGCCCAGGCTCCCAGCAAGCCTTGGCAGGTACTGCTCAAGGACGTACAACTGCGCGACTACCAGGTACACCTGGCCGACCGTAGCCAGAAGGAGCCAGTGGCCCTCGACGTCGGCCCACTCAACCTGGACATGCAAGGCTTCGACAGCCTCAACCAGTCGCCCTTCACCCTCAAGCTCGACACCGGCGTCGGCAAGCAGGGCAAGCTGCAGGCTGCTGGCCAGGTCAACCTGGCGCCGGTCACCGCCAAACTCGACGTCAGCACCCGCGACATCGACCTGCGCGTGGCCCAGGCCTACATCAGCCCGTTCATCCGCCTGGAACTGCGCAGCGGCATGCTCGCCAGCGACCTCAAGGTCGACCTGAAGAACACCGACCCGCTGGCCTTCAGCGTGACCGGCAAGGCCCAGGTCAACCAGCTGCACACGCTAGACACCATCAAGGACCGCGACTTCGTCAAATGGCAGCAGGTCAACGTCGATGGCCTGTCATACGTGCATGGCGATGCCTTGTCGATCGACAAGGTGACGCTGTTGCAGCCCTATGCGCGCTTCATCATCAACGAAGACCGCACTACCAACGTCGATGACCTGCTGATCCCGCAACCGGCCACCCCGGCCAGCAGCGCGCAGGCAAAGCCGGCCAGTGCCTCGGCCAGCAAGCCCCTGGGTATCCACATCGGCCAGATCGCCATCAACGACGGCTCGGCCAACTTCGCCGACCTGACCCTGACACCGAACTTCGCCACGGCCGTGCAGCAGCTCAACGGCCAGATCGGCACCATCGACAACCGCAAGCCGACCCCGGCCAAGGTCGACGTCAAGGGCAAGGTCGACCGCTATGCGCCGGTGACCATCAAGGGCGCACTGAACCCGTTCAACCCGCTGGCCAGCCTGGACATCGCCACCAGTTTCAAGCGCGTCGAGCTGACCACGCTGACCCCCTACTCCGGCAAGTTCGCAGGTTTCCGCATCCGCAAGGGCCGGCTGAACCTCGACCTGCACTACCTGATCACCAATGGCCAGCTCAAGGCCGAGAACAAGGTGGTGGTGGAACAGCTGCAACTGGGTGAGAAGGTCGACAGCCCCGACGCGGTGGACCTGCCGATCCGCCTGGCGGTGGCCCTGCTCAAGGACACCGAGGGCAAGATCTCGATCGAGCTGCCGGTCACGGGCGACCTCAACAACCCGCAGTTCAGCGTGATGCCGATCGTCTGGCAGACCCTGCGCAACCTGGTGCTGCGTGCGGCCCAGGCACCGTTCAAGTTCATCGGTGGCCTGATTTCCGGGGGCGGCGCCGAAGACCTTGGCAATGTCGCCTTTGCGCCAGGTTCCAGCGAACTCAGCGGGGATGCCCAGGGCGCGCTGGAGAAACTGGCGGCAGCCTTGCAGAAACGCCCGGAACTGCGCCTGGAAATCGAAGGCACCGCCGCCCAGAGCAGCGACGGCCCGCTGATCGCCGAACAGCGCCTGGAGCGGGAATACCAGGCTACCTGGTACAAGATCCTGCAACGTCGCGGCGATAAGGTACCGGCCAATGCCTCGATGCTGAAGGTCGACGACAGCGACAAGCCAGCGATGCTCGAAGGTATCTACCGTACCCGCCTGAAACAGCAGCCGCCGGCCGAATGGGAGCAGTTGAGCCGCGACGAGCGTACCGCCAAGCTGCGCGAAGCGGTGATCAAATCGTGGGCGGAAAGCGCGTCGCTGCTGCGCACCCTGGGCCAGGCACGGGCCGGTAGCATCAAGGACTACCTGGTCGATAAAGGGAAGCTGGAGGACGACCGGGTGTACTTCATCGATACCACGTTGGGCGAGGCTGAGAAGGATGGGCGGGTGATTACGCCGATGCATCTGGATGCCGAGTGATCCTGGCATGACAGGTCTGGCCTCTTCGCGGCTAAAGCCGCTCCTACACGGGGAGCGGTAATTTCTGTAGGAGCGGCTTTAGCCGCGAAGAGGCCAGGCAGGACTCAATGAAAAGCCCCGGCAGATGCCGGGGCTTTTTTACATCGGTGGCCAAATCCTTCTGGCCGACAGGATGGTCCTTATTCGGCTTTCAGGCCGTCAGACATGACGCTCTTGACGCCCTTGATGTTGTTGGTGATGCGAACAGCTTCTTCTTTCTGCGATGCAGTGACCTTCACGTCCGAGGACAGCGAAACGACACCTTGGCTGGTTTCAACTTTGATGTCGCTGCCCGGAATGCCTTTTTCGGTCAGCAGGTCGGCCTTGACCTTGGTGGTGATCCAACTATCGGAGCCTTCTTGTTTAACATTGTCCACTGTGTTGGCAGCCAGCATGACAGGTGCCTGGGTCGAGGCTTGGGCGGCGAAGGCGCCGTTGGCCAGGGTCAGAGTCAGGGCGGTAGCAGTAGCGGCAGCAATGGCAAACTTCTTCATTTGGGTCACTCCTGTTTTTCGGAAGGTCTGCGCCGTAGTTCCTGGCGTCAGGTATGAAGGTAGTTGCAGGTGCTGTGCCAGCTTTTGCGTTTCGCTTGAAGCCTTTTAAATCAATGACTTAGGTAGATATGACAATGCCAGGTGTCGTGCAATCTGCAATGCCGGGCAAAAAAAGCTGTGCAAGATGCATGTTCGCAAAACGGTTTCAGGACCGGTTTCAGCGCATGGCATAGCGACATTTCAGCAGATAAGAAAAAGGGCCCCGAAGGGCCCTTGATCATCGCTGCGGTCGATTAGACGCCGGAAGCCTTGGCCGCGGCAACGTCCTTGATCGACAGCTTGATACGGCCGCGGTTGTCCACGTCCAGTACCAGCACTTCGACTTCCTGGCCTTCTTTCAGGATATCGGTCACTTTCTCGACACGAGCGTCGCTCAGCATCGAGATGTGCACCAGGCCGTCCTTGCCAGGCAGGATGTTGACGAAGGCGCCGAAGTCGACGATGCGTTCGACCTTGCCGACGTAGATCTTGCCGATCTCGGCCTCTGCGGTGATGCCCAGGATGCGCTGCTTGGCTGCGTCTGCCGCTTCCTTGGTTTCGCCGAAGATCTTGATCGAGCCGTCGTCTTCGATGTCGATCGAAGCCTTGGTTTCTTCGCAGATGGCGCGGATGGTGGCGCCGCCCTTGCCGATGACGTCACGGATCTTGTCGGTGTCGATCTTCATCGCGATCATGGTCGGGGCGTTGGCCGACAGTTCGGTACGCGACTGGCCGATGATCTGGTTCATCTGGCCGAGGATGTTCAGGCGCGCTTCCAGGGCCTGGCCCAGGGCGATCTCCATGATCTCTTCGGTGATGCCGTTGATCTTGATGTCCATCTGCAGCGCGGTAACACCCTTGGCGGTACCGGCAACCTTGAAGTCCATGTCGCCCAGGTGGTCTTCGTCACCGAGGATGTCGGTGAGGACGGCGAACTTCTCGCCTTCCTTGACCAGGCCCATGGCGATACCGGCAACCGGAGCCTTCATCGGCACACCAGCGTCCATCAGGGCCAGGGAAGCACCGCAGACCGAAGCCATGGAGCTGGAACCGTTGGATTCGGTGATTTCCGAAACCACACGGATGGTGTACGGGAACACGTCGGCGGCTGGCAGCATGGCTTGAACCGAACGACGGGCCAGACGGCCGTGGCCGATTTCGCGGCGGCCAGCGCCACCCATGCGACCACACTCACCTACCGAGAACGGTGGGAAGTTGTAGTGCAGCATGAACGGGTCTTTCTTCTCGCCTTCGAGGGTATCCAGCAGCTGTGCGTCCCGCGCGGTACCCAGGGTCGCGACGACCAGGGCCTGGGTTTCGCCACGGGTGAACAGCGCCGAACCGTGGGTCTTCGGCAGTACGCCGACTTCGATGTTCAGCGGGCGTACGGTCTTGGTGTCGCGGCCGTCGATACGTGGCTTGCCGTTGACGATGTTTTCGCGAACGGTGCGGTATTCGATTTCGCCGAAGATGTCTTTGACTTCACCAGCCGAAGGTTGGCCTTCCTCACCCGAGAACTTGGCAACCGCCTGGTCGCGCAGCTCGCCCAGGCGCGCATAGCGGTCAGCCTTGACGGTGATGGTGTAGCCCTGCGAAACAGCCTCGCCGAACTCGGCGCGGATGGCGTTGAACAGCTCGGTGTTGGCAACGGCCGGTTTCCAGTCCCAGGTCGGCTTGCCCGCTTCGGCGGCCAGCTCTTTGACAGCCTGGATGACAGCCTGGAATTCGTCGTGGGCGAACAGCACGGCACCCAGCATCTGGTCTTCGGTCAGCTCCTGGGCTTCCGATTCAACCATCAGCACGGCATCGGAAGTACCGGCAACGACCATGTCCAGGCTCGAAGCCTGCAGCTGCTCGTAGGTTGGGTTCAGCAGGTAGCCAGTGCTTTCGTGGAAGGCTACGCGAGCGGCGCCGATCGGGCCTTCGAACGGGATGCCGGAGATGGCCAGGGCAGCCGAGGTACCGATCATCGCAGCGATGTCCGGATCGGTCTTCTTGCTGGTGGAGACGACGGTGCAGACGACCTGCACTTCGTTCATGAAGCCTTCTGGGAACAGCGGGCGGATCGGACGGTCGATCAGGCGCGAGGTCAGCGTCTCTTTCTCCGAAGGACGGCCTTCACGCTTGAAGAAGCCACCCGGGATCTTGCCGGCGGCGTAGGTCTTTTCCTGGTAGTGGACCGACAGCGGGAAGAAACCCTTGCCTGGATCGGCCTGCTTGGCACCTACCACGGTCACCAGCACGGTGACGTCGTTGTCGACGGTGACCAGCACGGCGCCGGTCGCCTGACGGGCGATACGGCCCGTTTCGAGAGTAACGGTCGATTGACCGAACTGGAATTTCTTGATTACCGGGTTCACGGTTTCCTACCTTTTCAGTGGCTCTTGGGGGAACTGGTTTCTTGCGAATTCTTGGGCAGAACGGGGAATCGGCCCCATTGACCGTCCAGATACAACACGAGGCTGGGAGCCTGGCGCCAAACGGAAAAACCGTTCAGCACTGCCAGGCTGCCAACCTCGGAGATACGCGTGGCGTGTCCGACGCAAGCACAGAAAAGCACTTGCGAAGCCTGCGACACGCCATGCACACCACTGACCAGGCCGCTATTAGCGACGCAGGCCCAGGCGACCGATCAGGGCGCTGTAACGAGTGGTGTCTTTGCCCTTCAGGTAGTCCAGCAGCTTACGACGCTGGTTGACCATACGGATCAGGCCACGACGCGAGTGGTGGTCTTTGCCGTTGGCCTTGAAGTGGCCTTGCAGCTTGTTGATGTTCGCGGTCAGCAGAGCGACCTGAACTTCCGGGCTACCGGTGTCGCCAGCAGCTTGCTGGAAGTCGGTAACGATTTGAGCTTTTTCTTCAACGCTGAGGGCCATTTGGCTTCTCCTGATAACGGAACCCGCGAACGGGTCCAATAGGCCAGGGACAAATCCCTGTATTAATAGAAAAGGTGTGACCGTGCCTACTGACAGCCACCCTTGGTTCCGCGGGCTCCGGTATTAGCCTCGGCCCGTGGTTTCGATCATTCCGACCGAATCAGTCGACGCGGCGCAATGCGCCCGTCTTCGCTCACTTCACCGATACCGATGAAGCGACCGTTGTGATCCTGTACCCGGACCATGCCGAACTGCGGCGCGTCCGGAGCCCGTACTGCCTGCCCATGCAGCCAGTAGAAGGCACTGTGTTCCGACAGGCACACCAGGGGCCAGTCTTGCAGGCCGCTGTCGGCGGGCATCAGGAAGCGGTCGAGTGCTTCGTTGCCGCCTTCGGCGTGGGCCTGCTCGAGTTCCTCGAGGGTGACCGTCTGGGCCAGCTCGAACGGCCCAGCCTGGGTTCTGCGCAGCTCGGCGACGTACGCACCACAGCCCAGAACCTCACCGATATCCTCCACCAGGGTGCGGATATAGGTGCCTTTGCTGCAACCGACCGACAACCGCGCACGGGTACCTTCGCACTCGAGCAACTCCAAGCGGCCAATAGTAACAGAACGCGCCTCGCGCTCCACTACCTCTCCTGCACGTGCCAGTTTATACAGCGGCTGGCCATCACGCTTGAGAGCCGAGTACATCGGCGGCACCTGGCTGATCGGGCCACGAAAACGCGGCAGCACAGCCTCGATATCGGCGCGACCAACGGTCACCTCGCGGGTCTGCAACACCTCGCCTTCGGCGTCTGCGGTGGTGGTAGTCTGCCCCAGCTGCATGACCGTTTCGTAGCCCTTGTCGGAATCGAGCAGGTACTGCGAAAACTTGGTCGCCTCACCGAAGCACAGCGGCAGAACGCCGGAGGCCAGGGGGTCGAGGCTGCCGGTGTGGCCGGCCTTCTCGGCGTTGAGCAGCCAACGGACCTTCTGCAAGGCAGCGTTGGAGGTGAACCCCAGGGGCTTGTCGAGCAGGATGATGCCGCTGACGTTGCGGCGGATACGTTTGACCTGGGCCACCGCTTACTCCTTGGTGTCCGGCTCGTCGGCATCCTGGTGCAGGCGGTCTTCGGCCACCGCACGCTCGATCAGCGCCGACAGGTGGGCACCGCGGCTGACGCTTTCATCGAAGTGGAAATGCAGTTGCGGCACGCTGCGCAGTTGCATGGCACGGCCCAGGTGCAGGCGCAGGAAGCTCGCGGCGCTGTTCAGGGCCTTGAGCGTCTGTGGCACGGCGTCTGCGTCGTCCTGGCCCATGACGGTGATGAACACCTTGGCATGGCCGAGATCGCGGCTGACGTCGACGGCGGTGATGGTCACCAGGCCGACGCGTGGGTCTTTGACTTCACGGCGGATCAGCTCGGAAAGCTCGCGCTGCATCTGATCGCCGATGCGTTGGGTACGGCTGTATTCTTTTGCCATTCTTGCTACCTGTAACTTAAAGCGGCAAACGCCCGGTCAGGCTGAAGCCTGACCGGGCGCTACCTTCAGAGGCGCTGCCAGCCGCCCTGAGGCGGGGCCTGCACCACGGCTCGGGCCCTTACAGGGTACGAGCCACCTGGACTTTCTCGAAGACTTCGATCTTGTCGCCGACCTTGACGTCGTTGTAGCTCTTGACGCCAATACCGCACTCCATGCCCGAACGGACTTCGGAGGCATCGTCCTTGAAGCGACGCAGCGATTCCAGCTCGCCTTCGAAGATCACCACGTCATCGCGCAGTACGCGGATCGGACGGTTGCGGTACACGGTACCCTCGATGACCATACAGCCAGCGATGGCGCCGAACTTCGGCGAACGGAACACATCACGCACTTCGGCGACACCCAGGATGTTCTCGCGAACATCGCTGCCGAGCATGCCGGTCAGGGCTTTCTTGACGTCTTCGATGATGTCGTAGATCACGTTGTAGTAACGCATATCCAGACCTTCCTGCTCGACGATCTTGCGCGCGCCGGCATCGGCACGCACGTTGAAGCCGAACAGCACCGCGTTGGACGCCAGCGCCAGGTTGGCGTCGCTCTCGGTGATACCACCGACGCCGCCACCGATCACGCGAACCTGAACCTCGTCGTTGCCCAGGCCCGACAGCGAACCCTGCAGTGCTTCCAGGGAACCGCGCACGTCGGTCTTGAGGACGATGTTGAGGGTCTTCTTCTCTTCCTGACCCATGGTCTCGAAGATGTTTTCCAGCTTGCCGGCGTGAGCACGGGCCAGCTTGACCTCGCGGTACTTGCCTTGACGGAACAGGGCAACTTCACGCGCCTTCTTCTCGTCGGCGACCACGGACAGCTCGTCACCGGCTTCCGGAGTGCCATCCAGGCCAAGGATCTCGACCGGGATCGACGGGCCGGCTTCCTTCACAGGCTTGCCGTTCTCGTCGAGCATGGCACGCACGCGGCCATAGTTGGAACCGCACAGGACCATGTCGCCCTGACGCAGGGTACCGTCCTGAACCAGGATGGTCGCCACTGGGCCGCGGCCCTTGTCCAGGCGCGATTCGACCACCACGCCACGACCTGGAGCGGTCGGGGTCGCGGTCAGCTCGAGGATCTCGGCCTGCAGCAGGACGGCTTCGAGCAGCTCGTCGACACCGGTACCCATCTTCGCCGAAACCTTGACGAATGGAGTGTCACCACCCCAGTCCTCGGAGGTCACGCCTTCGACGGCCAGTTCGTTGCGGATGCGATCGAGGTCGGCACCCGGCTTGTCGATCTTGTTCACCGCGACTACCAGCGGTACGCCAGCTGCCTTGGCATGCTGAACGGCTTCGCGGGTCTGCGGCATCACGCCGTCGTCCGCCGCCACCACGAGGATGACGATGTCGGTGGCCTTGGCACCACGAGCACGCATCTGGGTGAACGCTGCGTGGCCCGGGGTATCGAGGAAGGTGACCATGCCGCGGTCGGTTTCCACGTGGTAGGCACCGATGTGCTGGGTGATACCACCGGCTTCGCCAGCGGCAACCTTGGCACGACGGATGTAGTCGAGCAGCGAGGTCTTACCGTGGTCGACGTGACCCATTACGGTGACGACCGGCGCACGCGACTCGGTCTGACCTTCGAACTTCAGCGATTCGGCCAGGGAGTCTTCCAGGGCGGTGTCGCTGATCAAGGTGACCTTGTGGCCCAGCTCTTCGGCGATCAGCTGTGCGGTTTCCTGGTCGAGCACCTGGTTGATGGTGACCGGGGTACCCAGCTTGAACATGAACTTGACCACTTCGGCGCCCTTGACGGACATCTGGTTGGCCAGCTCGGAGACGGTGATGGTCTCGCCGATGGTCACGTCACGAATGACAGGACCGGTCGGGTTCTGGAAGCCATGCTGGTTACGCTTCTTCAGCTTGCTCTTGCCACCGCGACCGCGACGGTTGCCATCGCTTTCTTCGTCGGTGGTACGTGGAGCGGCACGTGGAGTCGGCGCTTTTTCCTTCTCCTTGACCTTGACCTTGATCGACACACGCGGTGCCTCGCCACGGCCGCCGCGACGGTCTTCGTCACGGGCACGGCTTTCGTTGCGACGGGTCTCGTCTTTCTTGCGCTCGGCGGCACGGGCGGCGGCGTCTTCCGAAGCCGGGGCCTCGGCGACTACCGGGGCGGCAGCTGCAGCCGGTGCAGCCTCGACCGCTGCCGGTTTGGCAGCAGGTGCGGCGGCCGGGGCCTCGGCAGCCTGACGGCGAGCCTGTTCCTCGTTGCGCTGGCGAACCTCGGCCTCGACCTTCTCGCGAGCGGCGTTTTCGGCCGCGCGGCGCTCTTCCAGCTCACGCTTCTGCTCAGCCTGGATTTCTTCCGGGCTGCGCTGAACGAATACTTTCTTCTTGCGTACTTCTACGCTGATGCTCTTGCTACCGGCGACACGCAGGGTGCTGGTGGTCTTGCGCTGCAAGGTAATCTTGCGCGGCTCTTCCGCCTTGCTCTTGTGGCTGCTCTTCAAATGGGTCAGCAGAGTCTGCTTCTCATTGTCGGTCACTACCTGACCGGCGTCGGTGTGCGGCAGACCTGCCTCACGCATCTGCTGCAGCAGGCGCTCTACCGGTGCCTCGACCTCTTGGGCCAGTTCTTTCACCGTGACTTGCGTCATGCACTTCTCTCCTCAGGCCGCGCCTAATTACTCGAACCAGTGGGCTCGGGCGGCCATGATCAACTTGCCGGCACGCTCTTCGTCGATGCCGTCGATGTCGAGCAGGTCGTCAATCGACTGCTCGGCCAGGTCTTCGCGGTTAACCACGCCGCGCACCGCCAGTTCAGCCGCCAGGTCCTTGTCCATGCCCTCGAGGGAGAGCAGGTCGTCGGCCGGGTGGGCGTCTGCCAGTTTTTCTTCGGTAGCGATGGCCTTGGTCAACAAACGGTCCTTGGCACGAGCGCGGAGCTCGTCGACGATTTCTTCGTCAAAGCCATCGATGTTGAGCATTTCTTCCAACGGTACGTAGGCAATTTCTTCGAGGCTGGTGAAGCCTTCGTCGACCAGCACTTGGGCCAGCTCCTCGTCGACTTCCAGTTCCTCGATGAAGTTGCGCAGGATGTCGCCGGTTTCAGCCTGTTGCTTGGCCTGGATATCCTTCTCGGTCATCACGTTCAGGGTCCAGCCGGTGAGCTGGCTGGCCAGTCGAACGTTCTGACCACCACGGCCAATGGCTTGGGCCAGGTTGTCCTCGGCGACGGCGATGTCCATGGCATGGGCATCTTCATCAACGATGATCGCCGCGACTTCAGCCGGCGACATGGCGTTGATGACGAACTGCGCCGGGTTCTCGTCCCACAGGACGATATCCACGCGCTCGCCGCCCAGCTCGCCGGATACGGCCTGGACGCGCGACCCACGCATGCCGATGCAGGCACCTTGCGGGTCGATGCGCTTGTCCTTGGAGCGGACGGCGATCTTGGCGCGCGAACCCGGGTCACGGGAAGCGGCCATGACTTCGATGAGGCCTTCGGCGATTTCCGGCACTTCGATGCGGAACAGTTCGATCAGCATCTGCGGCGCGGTGCGCGACAGGATCAGCTGAGGACCGCGGTTCTCGGTGCGGATCTCCTTGAGCAGCGCACGCAGGCGCACGCCGACTCGGAAGGTCTCACGTGGAATGATGTCTTCGCGGGCCAGCAACGCTTCGGCGTTGTTGCCCAGGTCGACGATGACGTTGTCGCGGGTGACCTTCTTGACGGTGCCGGAGATGATCTCGCCAACGCGTTCGCGGTAGGCGTCGACCACCTGGGCGCGCTCGGCCTCGCGGACCTTCTGCACGATGACCTGCTTGGCGGTCTGGGCGGCGATACGACCGAATTCGATGGACTCGATCTTCTCCTCGATCACGTCACCGACCTTGGCTTCAGGGTGGGTCTCGTGGATCTTGGCCAGCCAGGTCTCGATGGCCGGATCGTCAAGATCGGCCTCGTCGACGACGGTCCAGCGACGGAAAGTCTCGTAGCTACCGGTGTGGCGGTTGATTTCCACACGCAGGTCGACTTCGTCTTCAAAACGTTTTTTGGTTGCAGTAGCCAGGGCCACTTCCAGCGCTTCGAAAATGACGCCGGGCGGTACACCCTTTTCGTTGGATACCGATTCAACAACCAGCAGTACTTCTTTGCTCATCGTACGCCTCGCCTTGCGCAAGCCATTGGGCCCGGATAGTCCGCCGGGCCCGGCACGTCTCAGTCAAAACTGGGAATAATATTGGCCTTGTCGATCGAGTCGATCGGCAACAGGAACTCGTGATTGTCCACCTGGACCACCACATCCTGCTCCTCCACACCGCGGAGAAGGCCCTGGAAGTTACGACGACCTTCGAAGGGCGTACGCAGCTTGATCTTCACTTGCTCGCCGGCATGCGAAGCAAACTGTTCTAGCGTGAACAGCGGGCGATCCATGCCAGGAGAGGACACCTCGAGGGTATATTCAGAGCTGATCGGATCTTCCACATCGAGGATCGCACTGGCCTGACGGCTGACCGCTTCGCAGTCGTCCACCAGGATCCCGCCTTCCTTGTCGATATAGATACGCAGTACCGAATGCTTACCCTGGGAGATGAACTCGACTCCCCAGCATTCGTAGCCCAGACCCTCGACCACCGGGGCCAACAAGGCCTGCAACTGTTCTAGCTTGCTCGACACCTGAACCCCCTCGTGCATGCTGTGCAAATAAAAAATGGGCGAAGCGCCCATCCCTGAAAGCGCCGTAGGACAACGGCGCCGAAAACTGTTCGGCTAGCAAAAAGCCCCTGAAAAGGGGCTCCGCTGAAGCTGGTTGCGGGGGCTGGATTTGAACCAACGACCTTCGGGTTATGAGCCCGACGAGCTACCAAGCTGCTCCACCCCGCGACAAAGCTGGGGCGAAAGTATAAGACTTAACCCTAGGCAGGGTCAATCCAAGACCTCCACCTGCAAGAAAGCCCGCTAAAGCGGGCTCTCAAGCTTCAATTGGTACCGAGAAGGGGACTCGAACCCCTACACCCTATGGGCACAACCACCTCAAGGTTGCGTGTCTACCAATTCCACCACCTCGGCAATACTACTACTTGAAACCCGTTACTTCTGCTCTTCGGCTGGAGGAGGTACGTCACCTTGAGGGGTGGTTTCGCTCTTCTGCTGCTGGAGCACCGGTACATCATCATTTACTGCCGGCTTCTGCTCTTTCACTTCCAACACTGCTGGATCTGGCAGACCTGCTGAAGTCAGCTCGTGAGCTTTCTCCTTTGCGAAGTATCCTAACCCAAGTGCTGTCAAAAAGAAAGTGGCAGCGAGTATAGCAGTAAACTTACTCAGGAAGGTAGCAGAACCTTGGCTTCCGAACACAGTGTTAGAGGCACCTGCGCCGAAAGATGCACCTGCTTCCGCACCTTTACCCTGTTGCAACAGCACCAGCACTACAAGCGACAGCGCTGCCAACAGATGAAAAACAACGATAACTGTTTCCAGCATTTGTTCAGTTTCCTGCGGCGCGACAAATTGCACCGAATTCGTCTGCGTTCAGGGACGCTCCACCAATGAGCCCCCCATCGATATCCGGCATGCCGAACAGTTCGGCCGCATTGGCCGCCTTCACGCTGCCGCCGTAGAGAAGCTGCACGTTCGCGGCAACTTCGGCGTCTTCGGCCGCCAACTGCGCACGGATGGCTGCATGCACATCCTGAGCCTGTTGAGGCGAAGCCGTCAAACCTGTACCAATGGCCCAAACCGGCTCATAGGCAATTACAGCACTGGCAAAAGCCTTAACACCGAACGCGTCGATGATACTGCTTAGTTGACGCCCTACAACTTCGAGCGTTTTGCCCGCCTCGCGCTCTTCGAGAGTTTCCCCTACGCAGAGCACCGGCATTAAACCACTAAGTTGAGCGGCTGCAAACTTGTCTTTCAGCACTTCTTCACTTTCGCCAATGATCTGGCGGCGCTCGGAGTGGCCGATCAGTACCAACTTGCAACCTGCTTCAACCAACTGACTCGGTGCAACTTCACCGGTCAGCGCGCCCTGTTCGGGCTTTACCGCAGAATTCTGTGCTCCGACAATGATTCCCTTGCCTTCCAGCCCATCAACAACCTGGTTGATGAACAAGGTCGGGGGAAACACCGCGACTTCCACTCCGCTCGGCAAGGCCAGATTGCTCAAGCCTTGGGTAAGCTCAGCGACGCTGGCGCGGGTACCGTGCATCTTCCAGTTACCAGCTACCATGGGGCGACGCATGCTTTACCTCGTCGGTCAAAGTGGGCGCAGATAGTACCCAACCCTATCTGCGCTGGCAAGGCCCTTTCAGGCACAAACTTCTGCGACCAGCTTGGCCAAGGCCTCGGCATGGCGCCGCACCTGGCTTTCGTCGTCGCCTTCGACCATGACCCGCACCAGTGGCTCGGTGCCCGACTTGCGCAGCAGTACCCGGCCGCGGCCCGCCATGTCCTCGGTGGCCTTGGCACTGGCTTCCTTCACCGCCGGGTGTGCGAGCGGGTCGACGGTGCTCGCGCCGAAGCGCACGTTGATCAGCACCTGCGGGCATTTGCGCACGGCCTGGCGGGCCTGGGCGAGGGTTTCGCCACGGCGCTTGAGGGCCATCAGCACCTGCAGCGCGGCGATGATCGCATCACCGGTGGTGGTGTGGTTGCAGCAGACGATGTGCCCCGAGTTTTCACCACCGATCTGCCAGCCGCGTTCGAGCAGCTCGGCCATCACATAGCGGTCACCGACCTTGGCCCGCACGAACGGGATGTCCAGGTCCTTGAGCGCCAACTCCAGGCCCAGGTTACTCATCAGGGTCCCGACCGCCCCGCCTTCGAGCTTGCCGCGCTCGCGCAGGTCACGGGTGATGATGTACAGCAGTTCGTCGCCATCGACGATGGTGCCGGTGTGATCGACCATCAGCACCCGGTCCCCGTCACCGTCGAAGGCGATGCCCAGGTCGGCATGCCCGACCAGCACCGCCGCCTGCAGCGACTCGATATGGGTCGAGCCGCAGCTTTCGTTGATGTTCAGCCCATCAGGCTGGGCGTGCAGCACGGTCACCTCGGCACCCAGCTCGCGGAATACGCTCGGCGCGACCTTGTAGGTGGCGCCATGGGCGCAGTCGACCACCAGCTTGAGGCCTTCGAAGCTGGTGCTGCTGGGCACACTGCTCTTGCAGAACTCGATGTAGCGTCCGGCGGCGTCGTTGATCCGCGAAACCTTGCCGAGCTTGCTCGACTCGACCACGCTCATCGGCTGGTCGAGCAGCTCCTCGATCATCAACTCGACCTCGTCAGGCAGCTTGGTGCCCTGGCCGGAGAAGAACTTGATGCCGTTGTCATCGTGCGGGTTGTGCGAGGCACTGATGACGATACCGGCCTCGGCGTGGAAAGTACGAGTCAGGTAGGCGATGGCCGGGGTTGGCATCGGCCCGAGCAGCAGCACGTCGGCGCCTGCGGCCGACAGACCGGCTTCGAGGGCCGACTCGAACATGTAGCCGGAAATCCGCGTGTCCTTGCCGACCAGCACCTGGCACTTGCCCTGCTTGCGGAAGGCCATGCCCGCCGCCCAGCCGAGCTTGAGCATGAAATCCGGTGTGATCGGGTATTCGCCGACGCGGCCACGGATGCCGTCGGTACCAAAGTATTTTCTGCTCATAGCGACTCCAATGTGCTTATTCGGCGTTCTGTACCGCGGCGATCATGCGCACCACGTCGACCGTCTCGGCCACGTCGTGAACCCGCAGGATGCTCGCCCCTTTGGTCATTGCCAGGGCGGCCAGGGCCAGGCTGCCGTACAGGCGCTCGCCCACCGGGCGGTCCAGGGTAAGGCCGATCATGCTCTTGCGCGAGACACCCACCAGCAGCGGGCGCCCCAGGCGATAGAGCGCTTCCATGTGTTTGAACAGGCTCAGGTTGTGCGCGAGGGTCTTGGCAAAACCGAAGCCCGGGTCGAGGACGATGCGCTCGGCGCCGATACCAGCGGCAGCGCACGCAGCCATCCGCTGTTCAAGATAGCGCGTAACGTCGGCCGTCACATCGTCATAGTGCGGGGAATCCTGCATGTTGCCCGGTTCGCCACGCATGTGCATGAGACACACCGGCAGGCCGCTGTCAGCAGCGGCATCCAGCGCCCCGTCTCGCTCCAGCGCGCGCACATCGTTGATCAGGCCAGCGCCCAGGCGGGCCGACTCACGAATGACGGCAGGTGTGGACGTGTCGACGGAAATGACCACGTCGAGGCGGCTGTTGATAGCCTCGACCATCGGCGCAACGCGCTCCAGCTCTTCGGTCACCGATACCGCGCGCGCGCCGGGGCGCGTCGATTCGCCGCCGATGTCGATCAGCGTCGCGCCCGCGGCAACCATCGCCTCGGCATGGCGCAGAGCCTCGTCGCGCTGGCTGAAGCGCCCACCGTCGGAGAAGGAATCAGGGGTGATGTTGAGGATACCCATGACGTGGGTACGGGAAAGGTCAAGAACCCGGTTGCCGCAAGGCAACCGGGTCGGGTACTGCTTGGAACTCATAGCTGCCCTTAGTGTTGAGCCGCAGGGCCGCCGATCGGCGATTCCGGGCGGTCACCCTGGGGTGCGGAAGAGCCCGATGCCGAGTCGTCGTCCCAGTCGCGGGGTTCGCGTGGGGTCCGGCCGGCCATGATATCGTCGATCTGCTCGGCGTCGATGGTTTCGTACTTCATCAGCGCTTCGGCCATCGCATCGAGCTTGTCGCGGTTGTCGGTGAGCAGCTGCTTGGCCGTGGCGTAGCACTGGTCGATGATGCTGCGCACCTCGACGTCGATCATCTTCGCGGTTTCGCCGGAAACGCTGGCGTGCTGACTGCCGGCGCTACGGCCGAGGAACACCTCGCCCTCCTCCTCGGCGTACATCAGCGGGCCGAGTTTCTCGGACAGGCCCCACTTGGTGACCATGTTCCGGGCAATCTGGCTGGCACGCATGATGTCGTTGGAGGCACCGGTGGTGACGCCATCGAAGCCCAGGGTCATTTCCTCGGCGATACGGCCGCCGTACAGCGAGCAGATCTGGCTGATCAGCGCGCGCTTGGACAGGCTGTAGCGGTCTTCCTCGGGCAGGAACATGGTCACGCCCAGGGCACGACCACGGGGAATGATCGAAACCTTGTAGACCGGATCGTGCTCAGGCACCAGGCGACCGACGATGGCGTGCCCGGCCTCGTGGTAGGCGGTGTTCTGTTTCTCTTTCTCGGACATGACCATGGTCTTGCGCTCGGCGCCCATCATGATCTTGTCCTTGGCCAGCTCGAACTCTTTCATCTCGACCAGGCGCTTGTTGGAGCGTGCGGCGAACAGCGAAGCCTCGTTGACCAGGTTGGCCAGGTCGGCACCGGAGAAGCCTGGGGTACCACGGGCAATGACGGCGGCGTTGACGTTGTCGCCCACCGGCACCTTGCGCATGTGCACCTTGAGGATCTGCTCACGACCACGGATGTCCGGCAAGCCGACCACCACCTGGCGGTCGAAGCGGCCGGGACGCAGCAGCGCCGGGTCGAGCACGTCCGGACGGTTGGTGGCGGCGATGACGATGATGCCATCGTTCATCTCGAAGCCGTCCATCTCGACCAGCAATTGGTTGAGGGTCTGCTCGCGTTCGTCGTGACCACCGCCCATGCCGGCGCCACGGTGGCGACCGACGGCGTCGATTTCGTCGATGAAGATGATGCAAGGCGCGTGCTTCTTGGCCTGCTCGAACATGTCACGGACACGGCTGGCACCCACGCCGACGAACATCTCGACGAAGTCGGAACCGGAAATGGTGAAGAACGGCACCTTGGCCTCGCCCGCAATGGCCTTGGCCAGCAGGGTCTTACCGGTACCAGGCGGGCCGACCATCAGCACGCCACGAGGGATACGACCGCCCAGGCGCTGGAACTTGCCCGGATCGCGGAGGAACTCGACCAGTTCGCCGACTTCTTCCTTGGCTTCGTCGCACCCGGCGACGTCGGCCAGGGTGGTCTTGACCTGGTCTTCGGACAGCAGGCGCGCCTTGCTCTTGCCGAAGCTCATCGGCCCGCCCTTGCCGCCTGCGCCGCCTTGCATCTGGCGCATGAAGAACATGAACACGGCGATGATCACCAGGATCGGGAAGCTGGCGACCAACAGCTGGGTCCAGATGCTCTGTTGCTCGGGCTGCTTGCCTTCGACGGTGACGTGGTTGTCGACCAGGTCGCCGATCAGGCCATTGTCGGTAATGGCCGGGCGAACGGTCTTGAAGTTGTCGCCGTCGGTGCGCTTGCCGGTAATGATGTAGCCGTCGACGGTCACACGCTCGACTTTCCCGTCTTTGACCTGCTGGATGAAGTCGGAGTAGTTGAGGGTCTGCGGCTCGTTAGGGCTGGAGAAGTTGTTCATCACCGTCACCAGGACAGCTGCGATGATCAACCACAGGATCAGATTCTTTGCCATGTCGTTCAATTCGCTACCCTCTGAGGCCGGCGCACGACGCAGCCGTGCCTCGCATGATATTCATCGCCCTAACTTACTACATTACCCACGCATCCGCAGGCACCGTCTGTAACCCTTTGTGAAACCTAGACTACACGAAGTTCGGACGATCCTTACGGGATGGCCGATTGGAAATAACTATCGGCTACCCCGCTACACGCCTCATGCTCCCTTGTATCCCCGGGCCAGCAGATACTGTTCACGGGACCGATCCCGCGACGACGACGGCTTGCGCATCTGCACCTTGTCGAACTTGCTACGCACGTCCTTGAGGTACACATCGAAACCTTCGCCCTGGAAAATCTTGATCAGGAAGTCGCCGCCGGGCTTGAGCACGCGGGTCGCCAGATCGAGGGCCAGCTCGCAGAGGAACATGGCGCGCGGCATGTCCACCGCGGGCGTACCACTCATATTGGGGGCCATGTCGGAAATCACAAGGTCTACGTGCGAATCACCGACCGCCTGCAGGATATTGGCCAGCACTTCGTCCTGGGTGAAGTCACCCTGGATGAAGGTAACGTCCGGAATCGTATCCATTTCCAGGATGTCAGAGGCGATCAGACGCCCCTGCCCACCAATCAGACGACTGGTCACCTGCGACCAACCACCCGGCGCCGCGCCAAGGTCGATCACGCTCATGCCAGGACGGATCAGCCGGTCCTTTTCCTGGATCTCCAGCAGTTTGTAGCTCGCGCGCGAGCGATAGCCGTCCTTCTGCGCCTGCTTCACAAAAGGGTCGTTGAAATGCTCTCGCAGCCAGTTGGCGCTGCTTTTGGAACGTTGTACCACGGGGCACCTCGATGATATGCGTCGTGTTTGACTGGGCGGAGCCACAGGCCCTCGGGTAAAATGCCCGTCAATTTTACAGAATCAGACGAAAAGGGTCAGATTATGCCGCTCAATAACGAGCAGAAGAAACAATTCAAGTCCATTGGTCACGACCTGAAGCCGGTCCTGATCGTTGCGGGCAACGGTTTGACCGAAGGCGTGGTCGCCGAACTGGACCGTGCGCTGGCCGATCACGAACTGATCAAGGTCGAGATTCGCTCGGAAGATCGCGAAGAACGCGCCGCCGCCATTGCTGAGCTGTGCAAGGTCGGCCGTGCCGAGCTGGTGCAGACCATCGGCAAGAAGGCACTGATCTATCGCAAGAACCCACAGCCGAACAAGCAGCTGTCCAACGTTCACCGTTACAAGTAACGGCCCGTGCAGGAGCGGCCTCGCGCCGCGAAAGGGCCGCAAAGCGGCCCCAGCAATACCTGCAGCGAAGCTGATATCCGGGGCCGCTTTGCGGCCCTTTCGCGGCGCAAGGCCGCTCCCACATAAGTTCGCGGCAACACTGAGCTAACGGCGCGCCCTGACCGGGACTGGCTGGGCCACCAGCACGATGCCGGAGAAGCCCAGCACCAGGAAGCAGAACATCTGCCAGCGCTCACCGACCGAGATACCGTAGCGCAAGGTGTAGTACCCCACGCAGGCAGCGAAGCCGAGCAACAGCATCTGGCCACGGAACTGCCGCCACCAGGCAGCCAGGCCGTCCACCCTCGCCAGCACCGCCAGCTGGGTCAACAGCCCGAGCAAAGCCACGCCGATCAACCAGCGGTCGATCTGCCCGGCGACATCCTGCACCAGCAAGGGCGCCAGGCCACTGACCTTGAGCGCCGGCACCAGCCCCACATGGAATACCCACAGGCCACCGACCCAGAAAACCTGGGCCAGTTGCCAAAGGATGCCCTCGAGGGATGGCGCCCGCAGGCGCCGATCAGATGTGTTTGACTTCGACAATCTCGTACTCGACCGTGCCGCTTGGCGTCTTGACGACAACGGTATCACCTTCTTCCTTGCCGATGATGGCGCGAGCGATCGGGGCGCTGGCCGAGAGCTTGCCCTTCTTGATGTCGGCTTCGTCCTCGCCAACGATCTGGTAGGTCACCTGGTCACCGGTCTCGGTGTTCTCCAGGTCCACGGTGGTGCCGAAGATGACCTTGCCGGTGTGGGCAATGGTGGTCACGTCGATCACCACCGAGTTCTGCAGACGGCCTTCGATATCGCGGATACGCGCCTCGACCATGCCCTGCTCTTCACGTGCGGCATGGTATTCGGCGTTTTCCTTGAGGTCACCCAGTTCACGCGCTTCACCGATCGCCTGGCTCAGGCGCGGGCGCTCGGTCTTGCTCAGGAACAGGTGCTCCTCTTCCAGGGCGCGCGCGCCCTGGACGGTCATCGGGTACTTGGTAATGCTCATGCTTTGAGTCCTGCATGCAGATCCTGCAAGCGACGAACGGTCTTCTCAGGGCCGAATTTCAGCGCTTCGCAGATGGCTTCACCGGCCGCAATGGTAGTGGTGCAGTAGATCTTGTGCTGCAACGCATTGCGACGAATCGAGTACGAATCGGCGATCGACTGACGACCTTCGGTGGTGTTGATGATCAGCGACACTTCGTCGTTCTTGATCATGTCGACCACGTGCGGGCGACCTTCGGTCACTTTGTTCACACGGCGCACTTTCAGGCCGGCCGCTTCGATGACCTTGGCGGTACCGGCGGTGGCGACCACTTCGAAGCCCAGGGCAATCAGGTCGCGGGCAACGCCAGCCACTTGTGGCTTGTCATCGTCGCGCACGCTGATGAACGCAGTACCGCCGGTCGGCAGCACTTCGCTGGCACCCATCTGGGCCTTGGCGAACGCTTCACCGAAGCTGTCGCCCACACCCATGACTTCACCGGTCGATTTCATCTCAGGGCCGAGGATCGGGTCAACCCCTGGGAACTTGGCGAACGGGAAGACGGCTTCCTTGACGCTGTAGAAGTTCGGGATGATTTCTTCGGTGAAGCCCAGCTCTTTCAGGGTTTTACCAGCCATGACACGGGCCGCGATCATTGCCAGAGAGGTGCCGATGCACTTGGAGACGAATGGCACGGTACGCGAAGCACGCGGGTTGACTTCGATCACGTAGATCTTGTCGCCCTGCAGGGCCAACTGCACGTTCATCAGGCCGACGACACCCAGCTCAAGGGCCATTTTCTTGACCTGTACGCGGACTTCGTCCTGCACTTCCTTGCTCAGCGAGTAAGGTGGCAGCGAGCACGCCGAGTCACCGGAGTGAACGCCGGCCTGCTCGATGTGCTGCATGATCGCGCCGATCACCACGTCGGTACCGTCGCAAACCGCATCCACGTCCATCTCGATGGCGCAGTTGAGGAAGTGGTCGAGCAGCACCGGGCTGTCGTTGGAAACCTGCACGGCTTCACGCAGGTAGCGCTTGAGCTCGTCCAGTTCGTAGACGATTTCCATCGCACGGCCGCCCAGTACGTAGGACGGGCGCACCACCAGCGGGTAGCCGATGCTGCCCGCTGCGCGGATGGCTTCGTCTTCGCTGCGCACGGTGGCGTTTGGCGGCTGCAGCAGGCTCAGGCGCTGGACCATCTGCTGGAAGCGCTCACGGTCTTCGGCGCGGTCGATGGCGTCCGGGCTGGTACCGATGATCGGTACGCCGGCTTCTTCCAGGGCACGGGCCAGTTTCAGCGGGGTCTGGCCGCCGTAGTGGACGATCACGCCCTTGGGCTTCTCGACGCGGCAGACTTCCAGCACGTCTTCCAGGGTCAGCGGCTCGAAGTACAGGCGATCGGAGGTGTCATAGTCGGTGGAGACGGTTTCCGGGTTGCAGTTGACCATGATGGTCTCGTAACCGTCTTCACGCAGCGCCAGGGCGGCGTGCACGCAGCAGTAGTCGAACTCGATGCCTTGGCCGATGCGGTTCGGGCCACCGCCGAGGATCATGATCTTGTCGCGGGTCGACGGGTTGGCCTCGCACTCTTCCTCGTAGGTCGAGTACAGGTAGGCGGTGTCGGTGGCGAACTCGGCGGCGCAGGTGTCGACACGTTTGTAGACCGGGAACACTTCCAGCTTGTGGCGGTGACGACGCAGGTTCTTGTCGGTGATGCCGAGCAGCTTGGCCAGGCGCTGGTCCGAGAAGCCCTTGCGCTTGAGGCGCAGCATGTAGTCCTTGTCGATCGACGACAGGGCCAGGGTCTTGACCTTCTCTTCTTCCTTGATCAGATCTTCCATCTGCACCAGGAACCACATGTCGATGCCGGTCAGATCGAAGATTTCTTCGCAGCTCATGCCCGAGCGCATGGCGTCGGCCACGTACCAGATACGCTCGGCGCCCGGGACGGTCAGTTCGCGCTTGAGGATGCTGCTGGCTTCGGCGCTGGCCAGATCGACTTTCGGGTCGAGGCCGCAGGCGCCGACTTCCAGGCCGCGCAGGGCTTTCTGCAGGGACTCCTGGAAGGTACGGCCGATGGCCATGACTTCACCCACGGATTTCATCTGGGTGGTCAGGCGAGCGTCGGCTTTCGGGAACTTCTCGAAGGCGAAACGTGGCAGTTTGGTGACGACGTAGTCGATCGACGGCTCGAACGAAGCCGGGGTACGACCGCCGGTAATGTCGTTCTGCAGCTCGTCGAGGGTGTAGCCGATGGCCAGCTTGGCGGCGATCTTGGCGATCGGGAAGCCGGTGGCCTTGGAAGCCAGGGCGGACGAACGCGAAACGCGCGGGTTCATCTCGATCACGACCATGCGGCCAGTATTCGGGCAGATACCGAACTGCACGTTGGAACCGCCGGTTTCGACACCGATTTCACGCAGCACCGCCAGCGAGGCGTTGCGCATGATCTGGTATTCCTTGTCGGTCAGGGTCTGCGCCGGGGCGACGGTGATCGAGTCGCCGGTGTGCACGCCCATCGGGTCGAAGTTCTCGATGGAGCAGACGATGATGCAGTTGTCCTTCTTGTCGCGGACCACCTCCATCTCGTATTCCTTCCAGCCGATCAGCGATTCGTCGATCAGCAGTTCCTTGGTCGGCGACAGGTCCAGGCCACGGGTGCAGATTTCTTCGAACTCTTCACGGTTGTAGGCGATGCCACCACCGGTGCCGCCCATGGTGAACGACGGACGGATGATGCAGGGGAAGCCGAGCTTCTCGAGGACCGCATTGGCCTCTTCCATGCTGTGGGCGATGCCCGAGCGCGGGCATTCCAGGCCGATGTCCTTCATGGCCTTGTCGAAGCGCGAACGGTCTTCGGCCTTGTCGATGGTGTCGGCGTTGGCACCGATCATTTCCACGCCGAACTTCTCCAGAACGCCGTGGCGCTCCAGGTCCAGGGCGCAGTTCAGCGCGGTCTGGCCACCCATGGTCGGCAGGACGGCGTCAGGGCGTTCTTTTTCGATGATCTTGGCCACCGACTGCCACTTGATCGGCTCGATGTAGGTGGCGTCGGCCATGGCCGGGTCGGTCATGATGGTGGCCGGGTTGGAGTTCACCAGGATGACGCGGAAACCTTCCTCGCGCAGGGCCTTGCAGGCCTGGGCGCCGGAGTAGTCGAATTCGCAGGCCTGGCCGATCACGATCGGGCCAGCGCCGAGAATCAGGATGCTTTTGATGTCTGTACGTTTTGGCATGGTTGTCACTCAAATCCGCGGGTCAGTCGGCAAGCCGTCTTGAACAATCTGGGTCAGGCGCTTCCGGGCGCGGCGCGTGCCGCCCCGGGGCCTTGATGCAGGATGCTCAGCGGCGCTTGGCCATGGCATCGGTGAAACGATCGAACAGTGGCGCGACGTCGGTCGGGCCTGGGCTCGCTTCAGGGTGACCCTGGAAGCTGAACGCGCTCTTGTCGGTGCGCTCGATGCCCTGCAGGGTACCGTCGAACAGCGACTTGTGGATGGCGCGGACGTTGCCCGGCAGGGTGGTTTCGTCGACGGCGAAACCGTGGTTCTGGCTGGTGATCATGACCACGCCGGTGTCCAGGTCCTGGACCGGGTGGTTGGCACCGTGGTGGCCGTGGCCCATCTTCACGGTCTTGGCGCCGGAGGCCAGGGCCAGCAGCTGGTGGCCGAGGCAGATGCCGAATACTGGAATCTCGGTCTCGAGGATTTCCTTGATCGCCTGGATAGCGTAGTCGCACGGCTCGGGGTCACCTGGGCCGTTGGACAGGAACACGCCGTCCGGATTCAGCGCCAGCACTTCGCTGGCCGGGGTCTGGGCGGGCACCACGGTCACGCGGCAACCGCGGGCGACCAGCATGCGCAGGATATTCAGCTTGACGCCGTAGTCGAAGGCGACCACGTGGTACGGCAGGTCGGCCGCGTCGATGGTCGGGTGGCTGTCGGTCTTCAGTTCCCACACGCTGGAGCGCCACTCGTAGCGTTCGGTGGTGGAAACGACCTTGGCCAGGTCCATGCCCTTGAGGCCCGGGAAGGCACGGGCGGCAGCGATGGCCTGCTCCTCGGTGATGTTGTCACCGGCCAGGATGCAGCCGTTCTGGGCGCCCTTTTCACGCAGGATACGGGTCAGGCGACGGGTATCGATGCCAGCGATGGCGACGACGTTGTTGGCCTTCAGGTATTCGGGCAGCGACTGGGTGTTACGCCAGTTGCTGGCCAGCAGCGGCAGGTCGCGGATGACCAGGCCAGCGGACCAGACACGGTTCGACTCTGCGTCTTCCGGGGTGGTGCCGGTGTTGCCGATGTGCGGATAGGTCAGAGTAACGATTTGCTGGGCGTAGGAAGGGTCTGTAAGGATTTCCTGGTAGCCGGTCATAGCAGTGTTGAACACCACCTCACCAACGGTCTGACCGTCGGCACCGATGGCTTCACCGCGAAAAATACTGCCATCGGCAAGGGCGAGTATGGCTGGCTTTGTCAAGAAGACCTCCCGTAAATCAAGCATGAAAGGGCGATCGCAGGTTGCAAAAAAGCGGAGTGACGTATGGACACGTCACCCCGCTTTCATGTGCTGAATTCAATTCGCTGCGCGCTTTTAGTGGACACACTAAAGCTGTAGCTTACAGAAAAGAGCGTTTCCGGTCTACCGGATATGTGCCTCTTGAACACATCGATGCGACAGGCTGAGATCAGTTGTGGCCTCTTCGCGGGTGAACCCGCTCCTACAGGGACCATACAGAATCCTGTAGGAGCGGGTTCACCCGCGAAGAAACCAACACCGCTGTTTCGGCTTAACGCAGTTCGAGCACATCCTGCATGTCATACAGGCCAGGCTCACGGCCATCCAGCCACAGCGCCGCACGCACCGCACCCTTGGCGAAGGTCATGCGGCTCGAGGCCTTGTGGGTGATCTCGACACGCTCGCCTTCGGCAGCGAACAGCACGGTATGGTCGCCGACCACATCGCCGGCACGCACTGTGGCGAAACCGATGGTCTGGCGTTCACGCGCACCGGTCTGCCCTTCGCGGCCATACACGGCCACTTCCTGCAGATCACGGCCCAGCGCCTGGGCAACCACTTCGCCCATGCGCAGCGCAGTGCCCGATGGCGCATCGACCTTATGCCGGTGGTGCGCCTCAAGGATCTCGATATCCACATCGTCACCCAGCACCCGCGCCGCAGTATCCAGCAGCTTCAGGCACAGGTTGACGCCGACGCTGAAGTTGGCAGCGAAAACGATCGGGATTTCCTTGCCGGCTTCGACCAGTTGCTGTTTCTCTTCCGGGGTGAAGCCAGTGGTGCCGATGACCATGGCCTTGCCCGCCTTGCGACAGAACGCCAGGTTCTTCAGGGTGACCGACGGGTGGGTGAAGTCGATCAGCACGTCGAACTCGTCAGCGACCTTGACCAGGTCATCGGAGATCGGCACGCCGATGCGGCCCAGGGCCGCCAGCTCACCGGCATCGGCACCGACCAGGGTGCTGTCCGGGCGATCGATGGCCGCCGTCAGGCCAGCCTGGGGCGCTTGTTGCTGCACGGCCTCGACGAGGGTCTTGCCCATCCGCCCGGCCGCGCCCATCACTGCAATACGTCGCATAACCTGTTCCTTGTCAGAGATCGCCGAAGAAGCGCTTCACGCCTTCGAACCACCCACTCGCCTTCGGCGAATGGCTGCTGTCGTTGTCGAGCGAGTCGCGCAGCTCTTCCAGCAATTCACGCTGGCGACGACTGAGGTTGACCGGCGTTTCCACCGCCACGCGGCACAGCAGGTCGCCCGCGGCGCCACCGCGCACTGGCGCGACGCCCTTGCCACGCAAGCGGAACTGCTTGCCGGTCTGGGTGCCCTCGGGGATCTTCAGCTTCACGCGACCATCGAGGGTCGGCACCTCCAGCTCGCCACCCAGGGCGGCGTCGGTGTAGCTGATCGGAACCTCGCAGTACAGGTGCTTGCCGTCACGTTGGAAGATCCCGTGCTCACGCACATTGATGACCACGTACAGGTCGCCGGTCGGGCCGCCATGGGTACCCGCCTCGCCCTCGCCGGACAGACGGATGCGGTCGCCGGTATCGACACCCGCCGGCACCTTGACCGAAAGGGTCTTGTATTCCTCGACACGCCCTTCGCCATGGCACGAGGTGCACGGGTCGGTGATGATCTTGCCCTGGCCATGGCAACGCGGGCAGGTCTGCTGCACCGAGAAGAAGCCCTGCTGCATGCGCACCTGGCCAATGCCGCCGCAGGTCGGGCACGCCGCCGGGGACGAGCCTTTCTTGGCGCCAGAGCCATCGCACGGCTTGCATTCGACCAGCGTGGGAACGCGGATGTTGACCGTGGTGCCACGCACCGCTTCTTCCAGGTTCAGCTCCAGGGTGTAGCGCAGGTCGCTGCCGCGCTGGGCGCCGCCACGCGAACCGCCCCGGCCACCACCGAAGAAATCGCTGAACACATCACCAAAGATATCGGAGAAGTTGGCGCCGCCGAAACCGGCACCCCCGCCACCCATGCTCGGGTCGACGCCGGCATGGCCGTACTGGTCGTACGCCGCACGCTTGCTGGCATCGGATAGCACTTCATAGGCCTCGTTGGCCTCCTTGAAATGCTCCTCCGATGCTTTGTCGCCGGGATTGCGGTCAGGGTGGTACTTCATCGCCAGGCGGCGATAGGCCTTTTTGAGGTCACCTTCACTGGCGCCACGCTCGACACCCAGCACCTCATAATAATCACGCTTTGCCATAGGTCATTTGCACTCTTGGGGGCGTTCGGCATACCTCTGCGCTATGCGCTGTGCCGCAACACCTGCCAACCTCCGAGAGGCTTTGACAGATGCTGTAAAAATTCTCGTATTCCAGACACACCAACGCGGGAGCAAGCCCCCGCGCGGCGACATCCTACCAGCTCACCGCCAAACGACGGTGGGCTGGCCGACAACATGCAGGCATTACTGCTTGTTGTTGTCCTTCACTTCCTCGAACTCGGCGTCAACCACGTCGTCGTGCTTGGCTTCCGGCTCGGCCTGCTGCTGGGCGCCGCCCTGAGGCTGCTCACCCTGCTGCTCGGCGTACATCTTCTGAGCAACCGGCGCGGAGACCTTGGACAGCTCCTCGACCTTGGCGTCGATGGCCGCCTTGTCGTCGCCTTTGACAGCGGCTTCCAGGGCAACCACGGCAGCCTCGATGGCGGTTTTCTCTTCAGCGCTGACCTTGTCACCCGCGTCAGCGACCATCTTGCGGGTCGAGTGCACCAGCGCGTCACCCTGGTTACGGGCAGCGGCCAGCTCTTCGAACTTGCGGTCTTCCTCGGCGTTGGCCTCGGCGTCACGCACCATGCGCTCGATTTCTTCGTCCGACAGGCCGGAGTTGGCCTTGATCACGATCGACTGCGACTTGCCGGTGGCCTTGTCTTTGGCGCTGACGTGCAGGATGCCGTTGGCGTCGATGTCGAAGGTCACTTCGATCTGCGGTACGCCGCGTGGCGCTGGCGGGATGTCGGCCAGGTCGAACTTGCCCAGCGACTTGTTCTGCGCAGCCTGCTTGCGCTCGCCCTGCAGCACGTGAATGGTCACAGCGCCCTGGTTGTCGTCGGCGGTCGAGAACACCTGCGACTTCTTGGTCGGGATGGTGGTGTTCTTCTCGATCAGCGGGGTCATCACGCCGCCCATGGTTTCGATACCCAGGGTCAGCGGGCTGACGTCCAGCAGCAGCACGTCCTTCACGTCACCAGCCAGTACGGCGCCCTGGATGGCAGCACCCATGGCAACGGCTTCGTCCGGGTTGACGTCCTTGCGCGCTTCCTTGCCGAAGAAGTCGGCAACGGTTTTCTGCACCAGCGGCATGCGGGTCTGGCCGCCGACCAGGATCACGTCGTCGATCTTGCTGGCGTCGATGCCGGCGTCTTTCAGAGCGATACGGCAAGGCTCGATGGTGCGCTGCACCAGGCCTTCGACCAGCGACTCCAGCTTGGCGCGGGAGATCTTCACGTTCAGGTGCTTCGGACCGGTCGCATCTGCAGTGATGTACGGCAGGTTGACGTCGGTCGACTGAGCGGAGGACAGCTCGATCTTGGCTTTTTCAGCGGCTTCTTTCAGACGCTGCATGGCCAGAGGGTCGCCCTTCAGGTTCATGCCGGATTCTTTCTTGAATTCCTCGACCAGGTAGTCGATCAGCAGCATGTCGAAGTCTTCGCCACCCAGGAAGGTGTCACCGTTGGTGGCCAGTACTTCGAACTGGTGCTCGCCATCGACTTCGGCGATTTCGATGACCGAAACGTCGAAGGTACCACCACCGAGGTCATAGACGATCACGGTGTGGTCGCCCTTGGCCTTGTCCATGCCGTAGGCCAGCGCAGCGGCGGTCGGTTCGTTGATGATGCGCTTGACGTCCAGGCCGGCGATGCGACCGGCATCCTTGGTGGCCTGGCGCTGGCTGTCGTTGAAGTAGGCCGGAACGGTGATGACCGCTTCAGTGACAGGTTCGCCGAGGTAGTCTTCGGCGGTTTTCTTCATTTTTTTCAGGACTTCGGCGCTGATTTGCGGCGGAGCCATTTTCTGGCCGTTGACTTCGACCCAGGCGTCACCGTTGTCGGCCTTGGAGATCTTGTACGGAACCAGTTGGATGTCTTTCTGCACGACCTGCTCTTCGAAGCGGCGGCCGATCAGGCGCTTCACCGCGAACAGGGTGTTGTGCGGGTTGGTGACGGCCTGGCGCTTGGCCGACTGGCCAACCAGGATTTCGCCGTCGTTGGCGTAGGCCACGATCGAAGGCGTGGTACGTGCGCCTTCGGCGTTCTCGATGACCTTGACGTTACCGTTTTCCAGGATGGAGACGCACGAGTTGGTGGTCCCCAGGTCGATACCGATGATTTTACCCATGTTGAATCTCCCGAAACTTGAATTTGGCGGCAGCTGCTAGTTTGGGCAACTGCGGTAATACTTGAGCGCTTGACACCTAGATGGGGATGCCCCGGTGGATTTCAAGCCTTCTCGTCGATCGAAGGTTGCGCGGCGCTTGGCGCCTTGCTGACCACCACCATGGCAGGGCGCAGCAGGCGGCCGTTGAGCAGGTAGCCCTTCTGGAACACGTTGAGCACGCTGTTGGGCTCGGCCTCGGCGCTTTCCTGCATGGCCATCGCCTGGTGGTGCTCGGCGTTGAACGGTTGGCCGTGCGGGTCGATGGCCTCGAGGTTGTAGCGCTTGAGGGTGTCCTGGAACATCTTCAGGGTCAGCTCGACGCCTTCGCGGATCTTCTTGACCTGTTCGTCCTCGGTATTGGAATGCGCCAGGGCCAGTTCCAGACTGTCGATCACCGGCAGCAGGTCGCCAGCGAATTTCTCGAGGGCGAACTTGTGGGCTTTCTCGACATCCTGCTCGGCGCGGCGGCGGATGTTCTGCATGTCGGCAACCGCACGCAGGGACTGGTCCTTGGCCGCGGCCAGCTGCTCCTCGAGCTCCTGAATGCGGGCATCACGGGTGTCTGCGCCAGCTTCTTCGGCGTTAAGGTTCTTCTCATCCAGCTGTTCGTCAGCCATTGGGTTTCTCCTTCGCGATTTCTGTAGTGCGAGCCAAGCTCGTCGTGTCTGCCGGCTATATGGGGTCGGAAAAACCAGGTTCAAGGGCTGACTGTCCGTCGAACACCCCCGGGAATCTCCGAACGGGTCTTGGCAGAGCCGAAAAAACTACTGTATAAATAACCAGACATGACCTTCGGGAGTCGCCCTCATGCTGGTGCACCTGTCCATCCACAACTACGCCATCGTCGAACACCTCGACCTCGAGCTCGCCCGCGGCATGTCCGTCATCACCGGCGAGACCGGCGCGGGCAAGTCGATCATGCTCGACGCCCTCGGCCTTGCCCTTGGCGACCGCGCCGACAGTGGCGTGGTGCGCCCCGGCGCGGACAAGGCGGACATCCTCGCCACCTTCGACCTGGTCGACATCCCCGAGGCAGGCACCTGGCTGGCCGAACGCGACCTGGCCAACGACGGCTTGTGCATCCTGCGCCGGGTGATCACCGCAGAAGGCCGCAGCCGCGGCTATATCAATGGCACCCCCTGCCCGCTGGGCGACCTCAAGGCGCTGGGAGAGCTGCTGATCGACATCCACAGCCAGCACGAACATCAGTCGCTGCTCAAGACCGACACCCATCGCCGCCTGGTGGACGAGTACGCCGGCGCCATCGACCTGGCGCGGCAGGTGCAACTGGCCGCCAAGCGCTGGAACCAGACACGCCTGGAGCTCGAGCGGCTGACCAACTCCGGCGACGAGCAACGCGCCCGCCATCAGCTGCTCAGCTATCAGCTCGAAGAACTGGACAACCTGGGCCTTGGCGAAAACGAGCTGGAGCAGCTGGAGCAGGAGCACAAGAACCTGACCAACGCCGAGGCGCTGTTCGGTATCTGTCGCCAAGTCATCGACCAGTGCAGCGAAAGCGACTCGGGCAACGTGCTCAGCGCCCTCACCTCCAGCCTCAACCGCCTGGGCGCCGCCGCCAACTCGCCCAAGGCGCTGGGCGAAGCAGCCAACATGATTGCCAGCGCGCAGATCCAGGTCGAGGAAGCGGTGGGCGAGCTCAACCGTTTCCTCGACAACTTCGATGCCGACCCCATGCGCCTGCAGGCCCTGGAAGAGCGCCTCGACACCATCTATACCCTCGCGCGCAAACATCGCGTGCACCCCACCGAGTTGCCGCACCTGCAGCAGCAGCTGATGGATGAGCTCGAAGGCCTCAATGCCAGTGACGAGGCACTGGAGCGGCTGGCCGAGGAACAGGCCGCGTTCGCCCAGCACTACCAGGCCAAGGCCAGCGAACTGAGCGCCCTGCGCCAGCAGGCGGCTCGCCAGCTGGCCGTCGCCGTGGAGCAGGAAGTCCAGCGCCTGGGCATGCCGGGCGGGCGCTTCTGCATCGAGCTCACCCCCAACCAGGGTGACGAGCTGTCACCCCATGGCCTGGAGCAGATCGAGCTGTTGGTCAGCGCCAACCCCGGGCAACCCCTCAAGGGTCTGGCCAAAGTCGCGTCGGGCGGCGAGCTTTCGCGCATCAGCCTGGCGATCCAGGTGATTACCGCGCAGACCTCGCGCATTCCGACGCTGGTATTCGACGAGGTAGACGTGGGAATCGGTGGGCCGACCGCAGAAATCGTCGGCCAACTGCTGCGCCGCCTGGGCGAACGCGGCCAGGTACTGACCGTGACCCACTTGCCGCAGGTGGCCGCGCAAGGGCATCACCACCTGTTCGTGCACAAGGTCCGCAACAGCGACACCACCCACACCGCCGTGGCCAGCCTGGGTAAACGCGAGCGGGTCGAGGAAGTGGCGAGAATGCTGGGTGGCATCGACCTGACCAAGGAATCCCTGGCCCATGCGCGCAAGATGGTGGTATCGGGCAAGGCTTAGGCGCCATCCTGAAACCATCCCCCAGAAAGTACAAAGGCGACCAAATGGTCGCCTTTGTCATTCCTAACGAATTAAATCGTTACTTTTTCTTACGCACATACAGAACCAGGTTATGGTCCACGAGCTCGTAGCCATGCTCGGCCACGATCTCTTTCTGGCGACGCTCGATGGCTTCGTCCGTGAACTCGATGACTTCGCTGGTCTCCACATTGACCATATGATCGTGGTGGCCGTTATCAGCCAGCTCGAACACCGCATGACCGCCGTCGAAATTGTGGCGTACCACCAGGCCAGCTGCTTCGAACTGGGTCAGTACACGATAGACGGTTGCCAGACCGACGTCCTCGCCAGCCTCCATCAGCGCCTTGTAGACGTCTTCCGCGCTCATGTGACGTTGCGCGTTACGTTGCTCGGTAGAATCGAGCATCTGAAGGATCTTGACTCGAGGCAGGGTTACCTTGAGACCGGCTTTGCGCAATTCGCTATTTTCAACCATGGTCAGCTTTCTCGCCGATGCTGCTTCGCAGCTTCTCTTAATACGGGTATGATCGGTGTTTACGTTGTCCAGCCAAGATAGTGGAAGTCGCCCACCGATGCAAAACACCAAGCTCTTGCTAACCAGCCTCACCCTCGTGGGACTGCTCGCACTCGCCGGTTGCTCGTTTCCCGGGGTTTACAAAATCGACATCCAGCAGGGCAATGTCGTCACGCAAGATATGATAGACCAATTACGCCCCGGAATGACCCGACGGCAAGTAAGGTTTATCATGGGCAACCCCCTCCTGCAGGACACCTTCAACACCAATCGGTGGGACTACCTGTACAGCCTGCAGCCAGGCGGCGGCAAACGCCAGCAGGAGCGCATGAGCGTGTTCTTCAACGACAGCGACCAGTTGGTCAGTCTGTCGGGCGACTTCATGCCGGGCGTGAGCCGCGACCAGGAAATCCTCGGCAACAGCGGCGATACCACCGTCAACCCGGCCAGCGAAGGCCAGGCGCCAGCCCAGTCGGAACAGCCGCAGGAAAAACCCGCCAAGCCAGGCTCGACCGAAGAGTCGATCCAGCGCGAGATCGATACCATCGAAACTACCCCGGTACCGACTCCGGCGCCGCTGGAAACCTCGCCGCAGTAATTGCAGGCGCAGACGAAAAAGCCCGGACCATGGTCCGGGCTTTTTATTGGCGCCCGTATTTAGCGCCTCGCTGATGCCTCAGCCGTGCAACTGCTTGGCACGCTGACAGAACGCATCCACCAGGGTGTTGGCCGCCTGATTGAACAATGGGCCAAGGGTTGCGCGCACCAGCGAACCGGCATAATCGAAAGACAGGTCGAGGCTGATCTTGCAGGCCTTTTCGCCCAATGCCTTGAACGTCCAGACCCCGTGCAACTGGGTAAACGGCCCTTCTTCAAGGTCCATCACGATCGACTGCCCCGGCACCAGCACGTTGCGCGTGACGAATTGCTGGCTCATGCCGCCCTTGGCCACTTCGAGCCTGGCGCGCATGTGCGTGTCGCTGGCCTCGATCACCGTCGAGTCCGAGCACCAGGGCAGAAACTGCGGGTAGCTGGCCACATCGTTGACCAGATCGTAAAGCGCCTGGGCGGGGTACGGCAGCAGGGCGGAGCGTTGAATATGGGTAGTCATCCAGGCATCACTTCCAAGGCTGGGTGGCGGCGCTTCGCAGCGTGCCGAAAACAGGTTCTGTGCATGTGACAGGCTTTGTATTGTCCGGTATTCATTGCAGTGGCTCAAGCACACCGAAATCCCATAGCCGACGACGCGCCGACTGCCTATAATGCGGCCCCTATGGCTAAGCAAAAGAAACATCCGACCGGGACCATCGCGCAAAACAAAAAAGCGCGACACGATTACTTCATCGAACACAAGTTCGAGGCCGGGCTGGTCCTGTCCGGTTGGGAAGTAAAAAGCCTGCGGGCCGGCAAGGCGCACCTGACCGACAGCTACGTGCTGCTCAAGGATGGCGAAGCCTGGCTGTTCGGCAGCCATATCACCCCGCTGACCACCGCCAGCACCCACGTGATCGCCGACCCGATCCGCACGCGCAAGCTGCTGCTGAACAAGCGCGAGCTCGAGCGCCTGGAAGCAGCCGTGGCGCAGAAGGGCTACACCTGCGTAGCGCTGGGGCTGTACTGGAGCAAGCACCTGATCAAGTGCGAAATCGCGCTTGGCAAGGGCAAGAAGGAGTTCGACAAGCGCGATGTGGTGCGCGAACGCGACTCCAACCGCGAGCTGCAGCGTGCGGTGCGGAACAAGGGCAAGGAAGACTGAGCCTTGCCTCATCCGTGTTGGCTTCTTCGCGGGTAAACCCGCTCCTACAGAGATCTCACCTCCTTCAAGTTCGGTGAAGATCCTGTAGGAGCGGGTTTACCCGCGAAGAAGCCAACGCAGACCTCAGCGCCCGCTGCGCCGCTCTGCCCGCGCCACCCGCTGCGCCTCGTCCTGCGCTTCTTCCAGCACTTCCTGCACATACAGAATGTGCCGGCTCGACACCTCCCGCGCCTCGTCCGCCCTGCCCTCGACAATGGCCTGATACAACTCGCGGTGCTGGCTGATCAACATGTCCCGGGTTTCAGCCCGCTGCTTGTACATGCCGCCAATGTTGGTGACCACGTTGCGCTTGAGCAGGTCGAACAGCCCGCGGATGGTGTGCAGCAATACGGCGTTGTGGCTGGCTTCGGCAATCGCCAGGTGAAAACGCGCATCGGCCGCGCCCTCCTCTGCCCGGGTGACTTCGTCGACTCGGGCGTAGCAGTCCTGCAAGGTATCGAAAGCCGCCTTCAGGCGTAGCCGATCCGGCTCGGTGGCACGCTGGGCCGCATAATACGCGCAGGACGCCTCCAGCGTATGACGGAACTCCAGCAGGTCGCGCTGGGCATCCGCACTATGCTCCAGCAGTTGCAGCAGCGGGTCGCTGAACGTCGCACCCAGCGATTCGGCGACGAAATTGCCGCCGCCCTGGCGGCTGACCAGCAACCCCTTCGCCACCAGCTTCTGGATCGCCTCGCGCAGCGATGGGCGCGACACGCCGAACTGCTCGGCAAGGGCGCGCTCGGCCGGCAGACGCTGCCCTGAGGTCAGCGTGCCTTCCAGAATCATCCCTTCCAACCGATCGACGATATCGTCGGACAGGCGCCGTTGGCGGACCTGATCAAAAACCATCACATGCTCTCCACAGACCCCGGCTGAATTCGGGGGCGGCTATTCTCACCGATACGCGCCGTGCCAGCACCCATCAGTTGAGGTTTTTTGCAGCTGTTCAGCCACCGCTCATCGTCACTCGACCAAAGTTTCGCCAAGGACAAATTGACACAGCCATGAGCGCGCTTTTAACCTAGCGGCCAGCCATTGTAAATTGGTCTTACCAATTATCCAATGCCAGTAGTGCCTGACCAACAACAATTAGGGGCCACCCCATATGCAAACCTGGCAACAACTCTATACACCGCTCGGTAGTCTGGGCCTGTCCGCGCTGGCAGCGGTGATTCCGATCGTGTTCTTCTTCCTCGCCCTCGCCGTGTTCCGCCTCAAGGGCCACGTCGCCGGCAGCATCACCCTGGCCCTGTCGATCCTGGTGGCGATCTTCGCCTTCCAGATGCCTGTCGACATGGCCCTTGCTGCCGCGGGTTATGGCTTCCTCTATGGCCTCTGGCCGATTGCCTGGATCATCGTTGCCGCGGTGTTCCTGTACAAACTCACGGTCAAGAGCGGCCAGTTCGAAGTGATCCGCAGCTCGGTGCTGTCGATCACCGACGACCAGCGCCTGCAGGTGCTGCTGATCGGCTTCTGCTTCGGCGCCTTCCTCGAAGGCGCGGCCGGCTTCGGCGCCCCCGTGGCCATCACCGCCGCGCTGCTGGTGGGTCTGGGCTTCAACCCGCTATATGCAGCGGGCCTGTGCCTGATCGCCAACACCGCGCCGGTGGCGTTCGGCGCCCTGGGCATCCCGATCATCGTGGCCGGCCAGGTCACCGGCATCGACGCTTTCCACATCGGCGCCATGACCGGTCGCCAGCTGCCACTGCTGTCGCTGTTCGTGCCGTTCTGGCTGGTGTTCATGATGGACGGCGTGCGCGGCGTCAAGGAAACCTGGCCGGCCGCCCTGGTCGCCGGCCTGAGCTTCGCCGTGACCCAGTACTTCACCTCGAACTTCATCGGCCCGGAACTGCCGGACATCACCTCGGCCCTGGCCAGCCTGATCTGCCTGACCCTGTTCCTCAAGGTCTGGCAGCCCAAGCGCTCGTTCACCGAGGCCAAGGGCAGCGTCGGCGCCGCCGTGGTCCAGCCAAGCGGCAGCCAGCCGACCCCGTACAGCTTCGGGGAAATCTTCAAGGCCTGGTCGCCCTTCCTGATTCTCACCGTGCTGGTGACCATCTGGACCCTGAAGCCGTTCAAGGCAGCCTTCGCTCCGGGCGGCGCGATGTACGACTTCGTGTTCAACTTCGCCATCCCGCACCTCGACCAGCTGGTGATCAAGACCGCACCGATCGTCGCCGCCCCGACCGCCATGCCGGCGATCTTCAAGCTCGACCCGATCTCCGCCACCGGCACCGCGATCTTCCTCTCGGCAGTGATCTCCATGGCGGTGCTGAAGATCAGCTTCAAAACTGGTCTGACCACTTTCAAGGAAACACTCTGGGAACTGCGCTGGCCGATCCTGTCGATTGGCATGGTGCTGGCCTTCGCCTTCGTCACCAACTACTCGGGCATGTCCTCGACCATGGCTCTGGTCCTGGCCGGCACCGGCGCCGCGTTCCCGTTCTTCTCGCCGTTCCTCGGCTGGCTGGGCGTGTTCCTGACCGGTTCCGACACCTCGTCCAACGCCCTGTTCAGCTCGCTGCAGGCCACCACCGCGCACCAGATCGGGGTCAACGACACCCTGCTGGTGGCTGCCAACACCAGCGGCGGCGTGACCGGCAAGATGATCTCGCCGCAGTCGATCGCCGTGGCCTGCGCCGCTACCGGCCTGGTCGGCAAGGAATCCGACCTGTTCCGCTTCACCGTCAAGCACAGCCTGTTCTTCGCCACCATCGTCGGTCTGATCACCCTGATCCAGGCCTACTGGCTGACCGGCATGCTGGTTCAACACTAAAGTGAAAGGGGCCGGGCGCCCAGGCGCCCGGCATCTCCTTCAACCAACGCTGCGAGAATCCATGATCATTTCCGCCTCCACCGACTATCGCGCCGCGGCCGAACGCAAGCTGCCCCCCTTCCTCTTCCACTACGCCGACGGCGGCGCCTACGCCGAATACACCCTGCGCCACAACGTCGAAGACCTGGCCAGCATCGCCCTGCGTCAGCGCGTGCTGAAGAACATGTCCGAGCTGAGCCTCAAGACCGAGCTGTTCGGCGAGACCCTGAACATGCCCGTGGCCCTGGCCCCGGTCGGCCTCACCGGCATGTACGCCCGCCGTGGCGAAGTGCAGGCGGCGCGCGCCGCTGCCGCCCATGGCATTCCGTTCACCATGTCCACCGTGTCGGTGTGCCCGATCGAGGAAGTGGCCCCGGCCATCGATCGGCCGATGTGGTTCCAGCTGTACGTCCTGAAAGACCGTGGCTTCATGCGCAACGCGCTGGAGCGAGCCAAGGCCGCCGGGGTCAAGACCCTGGTGTTCACCGTCGACATGCCGGTGCCTGGCGCCCGCTATCGCGACGCCCACTCCGGCATGAGCGGCAAGAGCGGCCCGATGCGCCGCGTGCTGCAGGCCATGACCCACCCAGAATGGGCCTGGGACGTCGGCGTCATGGGGCGCCCGCACGACCTGGGCAACATTTCCACCTACCGTGGCAACCCCACGGGCCTGGCCGACTACATCGGCTGGCTGGGGGCCAACTTCGACCCGTCGATTTCCTGGAAAGACCTGGAGTGGATTCGCGACTTCTGGGACGGCCCGATGATCATCAAGGGCATCCTCGATGCCGACGATGCCCGTGACGCGGTCAAGTTCGGCGCCGACGGCATCGTCGTGTCCAACCATGGTGGCCGCCAGCTCGATGGCGTGCTGTCCAGCGCCCGCGCCCTGCCGGCCATCGCCGACGCGGTAAAGGGTGACCTGAAGATCCTCGCCGACTCGGGCATTCGCAGCGGCCTCGACGTGGTGCGCATGATCGCCCTGGGTGCCGACAGCGTGCTGATCGGCCGCGCCTTCCTCTGGGCCCTGGCCGTGCATGGCGAAGCCGGAGTGAAAAACCTGCTGGAACTGTTCGAGAAGGAAATGCGCGTGGCCATGGTGCTCACCGGCGCCAAGTCGATCAGCGAAATCACCCGCGAATCGCTGGTCCGCGAACTGGGCGCCTGACGCCTGCCTGTCGAAACACCGCCTGAATGACCGGGGCACACCGGCGCGCCAGACGCCGGGGCCCCGCGAGGAGATTGCATGAGCCTGCCCGCCGCGTTCCTGCGTGATGTCGAGCGCCTGATTCCCGCCGAACGCCGCTTCGACGACCCCACTTCGACCCTGGCCTTCGGCACCGATGCCAGCTTCTACCGGTTGATCCCCAAGCTGGTGGTGCGGGTCGAGTCCGAGGACGAGGTGGTCGGGCTGATTCACCTGGCCCAGCGCGAGCGCGTACCCGTGACCTTCCGCGCCGCCGGCACCAGCTTATCTGGCCAGGCCATCAGCGATTCACTGCTGATCGTGCTCGGCGACAACTGGAATGGCCGCGAAATCCGCGGAGCCGGAGAACAGATCCGCCTGCAGCCCGGGGTGATCGGTGCCCAGGCCAACGCCTGGCTGGCCCCGTTCGGGCGCAAGATCGGCCCCGACCCGGCCTCGATCAACGCCTGCAAGATTGGCGGCATCGTCGCCAACAACGCCAGCGGCATGTGCTGCGGCACGGCGCAGAACACCTACCACACCCTGGCCGGCATGCGCCTGGTGCTGGCCGACGGTACCCGCCTGGACAGCGAAGACCCGGCCAGCGTCGCCGCTTTCGAAACGTCCCACGCGACCCTGCTCGAATCCCTCGCCCGCCTGGGCCGGGAAACCCGCGCCAACACCGAACTGGCCGACCGCATTCGGCATAAATACCGCCTGAAGAACACCACCGGGCTTTCGCTCAATGCACTGGTGGACTACGACCAGCCGCTGGATATCCTCCAGCACCTGATGGTCGGCTCCGAAGGCACCCTGGGCTTCATCAGCGCCGTGACCTACGACACCGTGCCCGATCACCCACACAAGGCCAGCGCGCTGCTGGTGTTCCCCAGCGTCGAGAGCTGCTGCCGCGCGGTGACCGTGCTCAAGCGCCAGCCGGTGTCGGCGGTGGAGCTGCTCGACCGTCGCAGCCTGCGCTCGGTGCAGGACATGCCGGGCATGCCGCTGTGGGTGAAAGGCCTCTCGGCCAACGCCTGCGCGCTGCTGATCGAGTCACGCGCCGCCAGCCAGAGCCTGCTGCACGAGCAGTTGGGCCAGGTGATGGCGTCGATCGCCGAATTTCCGCTGGAGCAGCAGGTCGACTTCAGCGAAGACCCGGTGGTCTACAACCAGCTGTGGAAAATCCGCAAGGACACCTTCCCGGCGGTCGGTGCCGTGCGCGAGACCGGCACCACGGTCATCATCGAAGACGTGACCTTCCCCGTCGAACAACTGGCCGAAGGCGTCAACCGCCTGATCCAGCTGTTCGACAAGCACCGCTACGACGAGGCGATCATTTTCGGCCATGCCCTTGAGGGCAACCTGCACTTCGTCTTCACCCAGGGCTTCAACAGCCCCGAGGAAGTCGCCCGCTACCAGGCCTTCATGGACGATGTGGCGCAGCTGGTGGCGGTGGAGTTCGGCGGCTCGCTCAAGGCCGAACACGGCACCGGCCGCAACATGGCACCGTTCGTGGCCCTGGAGTGGGGCCAGGATGCCTACCAGCTGATGTGGGCGCTCAAGCGCCTGCTCGACCCCAACGGCATCCTCAACCCGGACGTGGTGCTCAGCGAAGATCCGGACATCCACCTGAAGCATCTGAAGCCCTTGCCGGCCGCCGACGAAATCGTCGACAAGTGCATCGAGTGCGGCTTCTGCGAACCGGTCTGCCCGTCCAAGGGGCTGACCCTCAGCCCGCGCCAGCGCATCGTCATGTGGCGCGATATCCAGGCGAAGACGCGTGCCGGCGTGGACACCCGCGAACTGCTGCAAACCTACCAGTACCAGGGCATCGACACCTGCGCTGCCACCGGCCTGTGTGCCCAGCGCTGCCCGGTGGGCATCAACACCGGCGAACTGGTGAAGAAGCTGCGCAGCCAGGCCGCCCACCATGCCAAGGCCGCCGACTGGCTGGCCGAGCACTTCCAGACCGCACTGGGTGGCGCACGCCTGACCCTGACCGCCGCCAACACCGCCCGCAAGCTGCTCGGCGCCCCGCGCCTGGCGCGCCTGAGCAAGGCCCTGGGCAAGGCCAGCAACGGTCGCCTGCCGCAGTGGACCCCGGCCATGCCGCAACCGGTGCGCGGCTTGGCTTTCGGCCCGGCGAGCAACGATGCCCGCCCACGCGTGGTGTACCTGGCGGCCTGCGTATCGCGGGCGATGGGCCCGGCCTACGCCGACCGCGAGCAGACCACGCTGCTCGACAAGACCCGCTCGCTGCTGGAAAAGGCCGGTTACCAGGTGGTGTTCCCGGACAACGCCGACAGCCTGTGCTGCGGCCAGCCGTTCGCCTCCAAGGGGTATCCAGAGCAGGCCGAGCACAAGCGCCAGGAACTGATCAACGCGCTGCTGCACGCCAGCCGCGGCGGCCTCGACCCGATCTACTGCGACACCAGCCCGTGCACCCTGCGCCTGGTGCAGGACCTGGCCGACACCCGGCTGGACCTGTACGACCCGGTCCGCTTCATCCGCACCCACCTGCTGGACAAGCTGGAGTTCACCCCCCAGGACGAGCCGGTGGCGGTGCACGTGACCTGCAGCACCCAGCACCTGGGCGAGAGCCAGGCACTGATCGACCTGGCGCGGCGCTGCAGCAAGCAGGTGGTGATTCCGGAAGGTATCCATTGCTGCGGGTTTGCTGGGGACAAGGGCTTCACCACGCCCGAGCTCAATGCTCATTCGCTGCGTAGCCTGAAGGATGCGGTGCAGTATTGCAGCGAAGGGATTTCCACCAGCCGGACCTGTGAGATTGGCTTGTCCAGCCATAGCGGGATCGATTACCACGGGTTGGTGTATCTGGTGGATCGGGTGACGCGAGCGCGAAGCATCTGACATAGGATTCAGACAATTCCCACAGCCCGGAACTAGAGATTCGGGCGTTGGAGAAATATCCTACAACTCGCGTCGACACGCGTCTGATTGTCCCGGGAAACCTGGCCCCCTAGGCTGTCCGAGTCGCTGATGTTCAGCGATCGGGCGTGGAATCCCGGCAAAATACTGAGTTGCTGCCGTCACGGTAGCTGTGCGCGGGAGGCTGACAAAGCCTACCGGGTTTACTCGTAGCCTGGATTCCACCCCGCGTACAGCTGCCACCCTTCCGCGTGGAATCGGAAAGGTCGCAGACTCACTCAACTATACGAGTAGTCGACATGAAAAAAATCGTCCCCGACCCTCCGCACTTCTCCCAGATCCCCGAAGGCACGACCCTCTCCGACGCCATCATCGAGCAGTTCGTGCCGGTGGATGAAGTGGTGTCGAGCATCACCCACTACCTGTTGCTCGCCTACAACCACAGCCGCTACTTCATCGAGTCCATCGAAAACCCAGCCCTGCGCGAATCGCTGGCCAATGGCCTGGGCGCCATGCAGATCGCCTGGGCCCAGGCCGATGCCCTGGCGCTGGCACTCGAGCGCAAGCCCAACCTGCATTGAGCTTGGCCGCCCCGGCCTCTTCGCGGGTAAACCCGCTCCTACAGATTGAGCTGCGCCCAATGTTGTCCCTCTGTAGGAGCGGGTTCACCCGCGAACACCGGCAACGCCGGTGCCATCCACCATCGTATTCAGGGAATCGAAACCATGGCCTCCAAACCCCGCATGCCCCGCTCCATCCTCATCGCCACCCCGTACTTCTCGGTGTACGAGAACATCTCCCCCCAAGACGCCTTGACCTATGCCAGTGCACTCATCGGCGATCTCAGCGAACTCCTCGATAAACACCACGCCACCGGAGTTCCCGAAAGGAACCCGCGCATCATCAAGAACGCAGCCTACGCCGCAACCACTTCGCTAGCCCTTATCCAGCACGCACTGGCGCATCTACCTACAGCCAGCGGAGAGCCCGAAGATGCCCGATAACCTCACCCCCGCCACCACCGCCGGCATTGCGACCTTCGACCTGTTCCGCCTGCAACCCGGCATCCCCTTCGAACACGCCTTCAGCCAGCTATCAGTCTTGCTCGGCTGCATCCGCCACCTGACCACCGAGGCCGAGATGGAGAACGACCGCCAGGCCGGCAGCGCCGCCCGCATCCTCAGCGAATTGGCCAAGGCGCTTATCGATGACATGGAAAAAGGCCTGAACAAAGCCCCTCAGACATCGACAATCCCCATGTAGGACCGCGTCTACACATCCCGATTGAACCGTCGCAAATCCACCACAGTCCACCCTTACAGGCCCACTCTCCAGAGGCCATACAAGGAGACATCCATGAAAGGTACCGCGCTTTCGGCCCTGTTCGCGGCCGCTACCCTCCTGGCTTCGCCGGTGTTCGCCGCCGACGACCTGTGCACCATCAACCTGCAGAAGATCGACGACAGCATGGCCACTGCCGGCGCCACCTCCGAAGGCCTGGACAAGGCCGTCACCGAGGAAGTCGACAAGGCCAAGGCCGCCCAGGCAGCGGGCAACACCAAGGAATGCATCGCCCGCACCAGCAAGGTGCTGGAGCGCCTGGAGAAGACCGAGAAAGGCAGCGGTTCCGCCGGCGGCAGCGGCGCTTGAGCCCGCGCTGCGCGGGCGACCCGACCGGCTGTCGACGTCGCCCGCGCAATGGCGTATACTGGCCGCACGTACCGAAAGGTACGTACAGCTAGAGCTGTAGCGTGGGGCCGATCAGGATTCGACGCCGGTAGCGAAACTCTAGGTGCATGCCGAGTTGGTAACAGAACTCGTAAATCCACTGTTGCAACTTTCTATAGTTGCCAATGACGAAAACTACGAGGGTTACGCTCTCGCTGCGTAAGCAGCTGAGCCCGCTCTCCTGGTAGCTTCGGCTCCAGCAATCATCAGGGGATGCCTGTAAACCCGAAATGATTGTCATACAGAACAGGATCGTCGTGTAGCACGTTGGGGGCAAAGCGACTAAAACTTACCCAACTCGTCCAAAGCACCCTGCCCGTCGGGCGGCTGCGGATTAACTCAGTAGACACGGCTAAGCATGTAGTACCGACAGCGGAGTACTGGCGGACGGGGGTTCAAATCCCCCCGGCTCCACCAAATGATCAATCAAAGACGTCCACGGACGTCTTTTTTTGTGCCTGCAACCCACAAATACGCGGCCTCCAGCGCTTTTGCGGTCTTTCAAGAGTTTTTGAGTTCCAGCCATTCGGGTATTCCAGGCGGTATTCCAGCTCACCCGGTACTAATCTGTGGAATACCGAATCAGTGCTTGAGGACAATCTCATGCCTGCTCAAAACCTCCGCCTCTCCGATCGACAGCTCAAGGGAGTCAAACCCGCGTCCAAGGATTACGTCCTCACGGACGGTGATGGTTTACAGCTCCGCGTACGCAGCAACGGCTCGTTGCTGTGGAATTTCAACTACCGCGAACCGGTGACCAAGAAGCGCATCAACATTGGCTTCGGGACCTACCCCGAACTGTCACTGGCGAACGCACGAAAGAAGGCAGTCGAAGCCCGCGAGCTGCTCGCTCAAGGCATCGATCCGAAGGTGCAGCGCAATACGCTGAATGAAGCCAAACGCGCGGAAACCGAACACACCTTCGAGAACGTGGCCACCGCCTGGTTCGAGCTCAAGAAAGACTCGGTCACCCCAGCCTATGCCGAGGACATTTGGCGGTCGCTCACATTGCACGTATTCCCAGATTTGAAGACGACACCACTTGCGAAGATCACCGCGCCAATGGTGATCGCATTGCTTCGCCCAATCGAAGCCAAAGGCAGCCTAGAGACGGTCAAGCGTCTCAGCCAGCGGCTAAACGAGATCATGACCTACGGCGTAAACTCCGGCCTGATCTTCGCCAACCCGCTCACCGGCATCAGGGCAGTATTCAAGAAGCCCAAGAAAGAGAACATGGCTGCGCTTCCGCCCGAAGAACTCCCCGAGCTCATGTTGGAGATCGCGAACGCCAGCATCAAACGCACCACCCGCTGCCTGATCGAATGGCAGTTGCACACGATGACTCGCCCCGCCGAGGCGGCGACTACTCGCTGGACAGACATCGATTTTGAAAGGCGTGTCTGGACTATCCCTGCGGAGCGGATGAAGAAGCGCCGCCCACACAGCATTCCGCTGAGTGATCACGCTATCGCACTATTGGAGTCACTGAAGACCCATAGCGGCCATCGCGAATACGTCTTCCCGTCAGACAGAAATCCACGCACCCACGCCAATAGCCAGACCGCCAACATGGCGTTGAAACGCATGGGGTTCCAGGATCGGTTGGTCAGTCACGGCATGCGCTCGATGGCCAGCACCATCTTGAATGAGCATGGGTGGGACCCGGAACTCATTGAGGTCGCACTGGCGCATGTCGACAAGGATGAGGTGCGCAGCGCCTACAACCGAGCCGACTACATCGAACGCCGACGACCGATGATGGCCTGGTGGAGTGAGTACATCCAGAAGGCCGCCACCGGCAGCCTGCTCGCCTCAGCGTACGGCCAAGTCAGAGACAAGAACGTGGTGCCGATACGCTAGCGCTTTGCAGGCGCATCAACGGCAGCAACAACAATTGAGCGTTCAAGATTCAGGGAAAGCAGCCTCGTTTATCTGCTTGTCAGCGCGGGTCCATCCAAACAGGGCTGCAAAGCCGCCCTGTTTGGATGGACCTC
>NZ_JACVVE010000044.1 GCF_016648105.1 Pseudomonas sp. S31
CCTGTTACCGCCGTGAAAGGGCGGTGTCCTAGGCCACTAGACGAAGGGGACACGCTGCTGGCATTACTGCCTGCTTTCACTCCCTGCCGCGTTTCGCTGTGTGCTTTACGCTGCAAGTGGCGCGCATTCTATGGATGCCTTGCAGGGCCGTCAACCCTTTTGTAGAAATTTATTTAAATCAATGACTTCGGGTGTCGCGGCGGGTAGCTGAGAGGGGCGCCCGAGGATTGGCGTTGATTTTCTGACGGTATCGCGGCATTAATGCGCCAGCATGTAGCGGGATTGTAGTTATATGCCAGCTGGCCGATATAGAAAGAGATTTGCCTGCGAGGGCCTCTCGCGAGCAAGCTCGCTCCTACAATTCATGCAATAACCTATTCATGAGGCATTAACGGTGACACCACTTCTGATCACACTGCTCATCGTGGCGGGCATCGCATTGCTGATCGTGATCGGCTACCTCAACAACGTGGTCGAGAACGGCAAGCTCGAGCGCGCGCGGTTGAAGGTCGAGCTGTCCGACCGCCTGCGCCGCTGTGGCGAAATCACCGAGACGTTCCCCGGCCAGTTCATGACCCCGGCGCTGAAGCTGCTGCTGACCCGCCTGGAACTGAACCTCAACCAGCGCCAGTTGAACCTCGACAAGAACAGCGCCGAGATCAAGGCACGCATCGCCGAGCTGGAGGGGCTGATCGCCAAGGGCGAGCAGATTCCGGTCAACAACCCGCCGAGCCCGATCCAGACCGAGGTCAAAGCCAAGGATGTGCGCTTCTTGCTGGAGGCGCTGCACAACCAGATCGTGCGGGCCAACCAGGAAGGTTTCCTCAATACCCAGGAGGCCAAGTATTGGGTCAAGGAAATCCGCCATATCCTGGTACTGCTGCACATCGAGTTCTTCAACAACCTCGGCCAACAAGCCCTCCAGCAGGAGCAGCCGGGGCAGGCGCGACTGGCGTTCGAGCGCGGCGTGCAATACCTGCGCAAGCAGCCGGAGCCCAAACAGTACGAAGAACAGCTGAAATACCTGGAAAAGCTGCTGGCCCGGGCCAATGCCCAGGTGCTGGACAAGATGGAACCAGCACAGGACGAGCACAACGAACTGACCGATGGGCTCAAGACCGATGAAGACGAGACTTGGAAGAAGCGGGTGATCTACGATTGATCCACCGCCACTGCCCCTCGAAACAAGAAGCAACGCAGGCACGAGAACAAGCCGCAACCACACGCCTCCGACTCGAGGTACCGAGGCGTGTGGTTACGTTGAGTCAATTTGCAGCGATCACGCTCTGCCGCTGCCGACCCAGCAACGCACGGCCACGGCTTGCGCTTGTAGCCCGATAAGTGACATACGTATCGATCTGATCGCGCACCGCAGAGTTATCACCCCCACCCGCTTGGTCTCCCCAGCTGATCACCCGGCCATCCCGCCGCAACGCGACAAAACCATGGGTATTGGCGTAAAGCGCCTGGATGTCCACCAACTCACTGGCTACCGGGGTAGTATCACCACCGACCGTAGTGTCGCCCCAGGCTTTTACCGTACCGTCCTGGCAGAGCACGGCGAAAGCATGAGAGGACCCGACTACTTGCGCCACGTTGACCAGTTCAGAAATTTCAGCAGGTGGTGTACCTCCAGAGCGTTCCGCGCCCCAGGCCACCACGCTGCCGTTACGGCGTACTGCCGCAAAAGCACTCGATGTGGAAACCACGTCGATGACGTCGGAAAGCACCTCGATTTCCGCAGGCAGGGTGCCTCCCGCGGTATTCGCGCCCCAGGCCACCAAATGCCCGGTTACTCTTTGCGCGACAAAGGCCTCAAGGTTGGAGCAACATAGTCGGACGATATCGGTATAGGGGGCCACCGGATCAGCATTACCGCCGCTGTCCCCTTCCCCCCAGGCCACCAGTGTGCCGTTAGTACGCCTGGCAGCGAATGCAGCAGAATTTCCCATCACATCTTCGATATCAGTTAATGCCAGGATCTCTTCCGGCACAGTGCCACCGAACGTTCTCGCCCCCCATGCCACCACCTGCTTCCCATTGCGCAGTGCAGCGAATGCGTTGCTCGCAGCGACAACCCGCACAATGTCGGTAAGCGCAGCAATCGGTTCAGGCACGGTTGCGCCAACGCCGCTCGCCCCCCCGCAACCACAGCACCTGTTTCCTTGATACCGGCAAAGGCTTGCGCATTGCCGATGACCTCGCGGAACCCTTCTGGCGAAACCTCGCCCAGGTCTCCACCTTCAGTGGGAACTCCCCACACCACAATGCTTCCATCCGCCCGACGCGCTGCGTAGGCACCGGATGTACAGCTCACCTCGACCACGTCATCGAGCGTTCTGATCACGGTTGGAATAAGCCCGCCATTGCCTGCGTCGCCCCAGCCCACTACGCGCCCATCGTTGCGCAATGCAACAAAAGCTCCAATTCCGGTCGGTGAACTCATATATATACCATTGCCGATGATATTCGCTGGATTCAATGTGACCAGATCATGCTCGGCGCGTACTTGCAGAGGCAGATGCGGCTGACTGTCTAGCCATTCTCCCGCACTGCTCCATTCAGGGGACCCGCAGTATCGCCATTCAGCCATGATCGGTTGGCCCGTATCAGCCTGGTAAGCCCGTAGATATCGAGAGGCATATGCAGCTCGCTGGGCGCTACGCGTATGCCGGGCCCCCAAAACCTGCAGCAGTCCTTTCCCGACAGTAGCTCGCACATCGTATTCGACAGTACCAGTGGACTGCTCAGGCGGGTTGCCGCCTGGCTGCACGAAATAGGTTACCCCAATGCTGCCATTTTCATTGGCCTTGATGACGGAGTAGTCAATCTTGAACCGCTGTTCGCCCGGTTGTATCACGCTGTGCGTCTTACTGTCCGAGTACGCGCCCATCACTGCGATACGCACCTGGTCCTGCGCTTGCAAATTGGCACTGGCGGCGATGAACACCGTTGCTCCTTGCGTGACAAGGTCGAGATCGATCCCCCCCTCTTCCGTGGCTTCTTCAATGATCAGATCCGGAAGCGCTGGGGTCAGGAGTTTATTTTCAGCCATGATGATTTCCTCATATCCAATTAACTTTCCGGCCTGAATTCAGGCCGCACGATGCCCTGCGCAGCGGGTCTCGCTGCACTTTTTCTCAGGGTTCATATGAATTACGGCTTACAGACTTCGCCACCCGTCAATGTTCGGTCGATATAGAACAAAGCCCGTGACGACTTACCGTAACCTCCCGCCAACTTAAACAATTGGTAGCTAATGATGGCGGATGCTTCCTTAACCATCGGTTCGATATGCTGGTCGTAGTGCAGTACCGTGACCTCGAAGCCCTATATACGCTCGCCCAGGGCCGGATGGTCGTCAGGTAGCGGATTATGCTCAGACCAATAGAAAACCGCCTTGTCGAGCCCGCGCATGCCCAGGTAGCTCAGCACCTGCGCAGGTACTTCGCCATGTTGGGTGAGGTAGTCGTCGGTGATGACGCCGTACAACTCATCAGGGAACACCTCGTGTGGGACCGTGAGGCGTTTATCTACGGGGTCGATCGGTGGCCAGAACTCCTGGCGGGCGACAGCGAGGAAATCTGCACCCTCCGGGCGCCAGCCCAACTCCAGCGTGTGGGAGTACGCGGGGTTCTGTGAAAAGTCCCTCTCCGGCACGATGACTTCCAAGTCGTCGTCAAGGGCCGCTCTCGTCAGGATCCCCTGAGGGTTCTCTGCATCGTTCTCGTCACGCACGATCGCGGGTACATCGGGTTCTTTGTAATTGACATGCGTTGGCCAGCTATCGGCAGTTTTCAGCATGTTCACGATGGCCCCCTCGGGTCGAGTAGCGAGTCTCGGAGGGCTGCAATGTTGTAGCCCACCAGTTGCCGCCATTGGACACTCAAGGGGAAACTTTGCAAACTGACAAAAATGCTAGGTAGGTAAAACAACAGGCCCCGCAGGGCCCGTCATTTCGAGCAGAAAGGATCTGTCATCGGTTCAGAATGGTGGGCAGTCAGTCAACTCCAGAAAGATCGCCGCCAACCGCTCCAGCCCCAGCTGATCCGCCTCACTGAAACGCGCAAGCTTCGGGCTGTCGAGGTCGAGCACGCCAATCAGCCTGCCCTCCTTCACCAGCGGAATCACCAGCTCGCTGTTCGACGCGCTGTCACAGGCGATATGCCCCGGAAACGCATGCACATCCTCCACCCGCTGGGTCTGCCGGCTGGCGGCCGCAGCGCCGCACACACCCTTGCCGAAAGCGATGCGCACGCAGGCCACCTGGCCCTGGAACGGGCCAAGCACCAGCTCCTCGTTGCGGTTGAGGTAGAACCCCGCCCAGTTCAGGTCGTCGACCTGGCTATAGAGAAACGCCGAGAACTGCGCGGCGTTGGCGATGAAGTCGCGCTCGTCGGCGAACAGCGCCTGGACTTGCGCCGCCAGCAGCGCGTAGCCACCGAGGCCTTCGCCACTGGCATTGAGGTCGATCATTTACTTTTGCTCCAGCAATTGCAGCCCGACCCAGTAGCGGGCGAACTGATAGGCACAACGGCCATTACGGTTGCCGCGCCCGGTTGCCCAGCGCACGGCGAGGATGTCGAGCGCTTCGGTTCGTTCCCAGCTCAGGCCCGCAGGGCGCGCCAGCTGGCCGATCCAGTGCTCGACCACATTGAGGAAATGCTCTTGGGTGAACGGGTAGAACGACAGCCACAGGCCGAAGCGGTCGGACAAGGCGATCTTGTCTTCCACCGCTTCGCTGGGATGCAGTTCGCCATCGACCCGTTTCCAGTTCTCGTTGTCGCTCTCCTTCTCCGGCACCAGGTGGCGGCGGTTGGAAGTGGCGTACAGCAGCACGTTGTCCGGCGCCTGCTCCAGCGAGCCGTCGAGCACGCTCTTGAGGACCCGGTAGTCGCCCTCCCCGGCTTCGAACGACAGGTCGTCGCAGAACAGGATGAAGCGCTGCGGCAGCTTTTGCAGTTGTTCGACGACGCGCGGCAGGTCGGCCAGGTGGTCGCGCTCGATTTCGATCAGGCGCAGCCCGGCGCCAGCATGCTCGGCCAGCAGCGCACGCACCAGCGAGGATTTGCCGGTGCCGCGCGAGCCCCACAGCAGGGCGTGGTTGGCGGGCATGCCGTTGATGAACTGGTGGGTGTTGCGGCCCAGCTGCTCGACTTGTTTATCGACGCCGATCAGGTCGGACAGGCGGATGTCCAGGCTGACCTCGAGCGGCAGCAGATAGCCGCTGCGGCCATCGCGCTGCCAGCGCGCGGCCAGGGTGGTAGCCCAGTCGATGTCCGGGCGCGGTGCCGGCAACAGGGGTTCGAGACGTGCCAATACGGATTCGGCGCGTTCCAGGAAAGCATTCAAGCGAGCGTCCATGACGACTCCTACAAATTCGGATGTGGGGCTGCCTGTGCCGGCCTTTTCGCGGCTAAAGCCGCTCCTACAGGAACTGCACAATCCCTGTAGGAGCGGCTGTAGCCGCGAAAAGGCCGGCATAGGCAATAGAGCAATCAAGGCTGAATGTGCGACAGACCCGCCAGCAGCCGGGGTTGATCGGCTATGCTTGCGCAGCGCAAGGGACGTGAAACCGGCTCGGGACTCATGGATATCAAGTTCACCAATCGCCTGTCATACAAGCAAGCCCGGTTGACAGTCCTGGTCGGCTTCATCCTGGGAACATTGCTCAGTCTCATCCAGATCGGCATCGATTATGCCAGCGAAGACGCGTCCATCAACCGTGAAGTGCAGGCATTGCTGCAAATCAGCCAGAACCCGGCCGCCCGCATCGCCTACAACATCGACTCGGAACTGGCCCTGGAACTCACCCGCGGCCTGCTGCAATCGCCAGCGATCATCCACGCCCGGCTGATCGACAACAACGAAACCGTGCTGGCCGACGTCGAGCGCCCGCCCCTCGAAGACCGCTACCGACCGCTGAGCGACTTCCTGTTCGGCGAGCAGCGCCAGTTCAGCGAACGCCTGTATTTCGCCCACATGCCCGAGGACTATCTGGGTACCCTGTACCTGGACGTCGATACCTATGCCTTCGGCAGCCGCTTCCTCGATCGCGCCGGGGTCACCCTGCTCAACGGCTTCGCCCGCAGCCTGGTGCTCACCGGCATCCTCCTGGCGCTGTTCTACATCATGCTGACCAAGCCTCTGGTCAAGGTGATCGGCGCCCTCAGCAGCGGCGACCCGCGCCAGCCCCGGCAGAACCGCGTGGAGTGCCCACCGGGCCACGAGCATGACGAGATCGGCGTGCTGGTCCAGGTCGCCAACCAGCAGTTCGTCAGCATGGCCACCGAGATCCAGCAGCGGCGCACCGCAGAGAACCGCCTGACCCAGTACCTCAACGAGCTCGAAGACATCGTCTCGGCACGCACCAACGAACTCAAGGCCAGCAACAGCCGCCTGAGCCAGTCCAACCAGGAACTCGACGACGCCCGCCAGCGCGCCCTCGACATGGCCCAGGCGCGGTCGGCGTTCCTGGCCAACATGAGCCACGAGATCCGCACGCCGCTCAACGGCATGCTCGGCATGATCGCCCTCGCCCTGGACAGCCCGCTGGCCAGCGAGCAGCGCCAGCAACTGTCGATCGCCCACGACTCGGGCAAGGTGCTGGTGGAGTTGCTCAACGATATCCTCGACCTGTCCAAGTTCGATGCCGGGCAGCTGGAGCTCGAACGCATCCCGTTCGACATGGGCGCCATGGTCGAGGACACCGCCAACCTGCTGTCGCAAAACGCCGCGCAAAGCGTCGAGCTGACCTGCCTGGTGGCCGAGCATTTCCCCAGCAGCGTGCTCGGCGATCCCACGCGGGTGCGCCAGATCGTCAGCAACCTGGTGTCCAACGCCCTCAAGTTCACCCGTTTCGGCCGTGTCGATGTGCGCCTGGCGCCAATCGTCGGCGGGGTGCGCCTGGAGGTGTGCGACACCGGCATCGGCATCCCTGAGGACGCCCAGGCGCGGATCTTCCAGCCGTTCACCCAGGCCGGTGCCGGCATCACCCGCCAGTATGGCGGCACCGGCCTGGGCCTGGCCCTGACCCGCAACCTGTGCAAGGCCATGCACGGCCACCTGCATATCCAGTCGGAACCTGGCTTCGGCAGCCGCTTCTGCGCCGAGCTGCCACTGTTGCCGCACACCCCGGCCATCGCCCCCGCCGCACTGCAAGGTCGGGTGGCGAACCTGAGTGCGGTCGGCAGTGGCCTGCACGAACTGCTGCACGCCCTGCTGCCGCGCTGGGGCCTGTCCTACCAGCGTTTCGACAGCCCGGCCGAGTTGCCTGGCCAGGCCATCGACCTGCTGATCACCGATGACCTCGACCACCTGTTCGAACTGCGCCCGGCGCTGACCGCGCCAATCCTGCTGGTAACCGCCTACGGCAACTTCCTGCCGGCCGAGCAGACCCTGCCGCTGGCGCCGCTGCACCAACTGGCGCGGCCGCTGGCGCGCAACGCCTTGTACCAGACCCTGCGCCGCACCTTGCAAGGCTTCGATCCCGAGCACCCGCTGGCCAACCCCAGCGGCGAGGCACTGCCGGGGCGGGCGCGGGTGCTGCTGGTGGAGGACAACCCGGTCAACCAGTTGGTGGCCAAGGGCATGCTGGCCAAGCTCGGCTGCCAGGTGCAGTTGGCGACACAGGGCGCCGAAGCGCTGGCGCTGCTGGAGCAGGACACCTTCGACATGGTGCTGATGGACTGCAACATGCCGGTGATGGACGGCTACGAGGCCAGCCGACAGATCCGCCAGAGCGGGCGCTGGCCAGACCTGCCGATCGTCGCGCTCACCGCCAACGCCATGCCCGAGGAGCGCGAGCGCTGCCGCGCCGCGGGCATGGACGACTACCTGGCCAAGCCGTTTCGCCGAGAAGAGCTACTGGCGCTGATCGACCACTGGGTGCCGCTCAACGGCTGAGCAGGCGCTCGATGTCGGCTTCCAGGGCCTGGGGCTTGGTGCTCGGTGCATAGCGCTTGACCTGGCCGCTGGCCGGGTCGACCAGGAACTTGGTGAAGTTCCACTTGATCTTCTGCGTGCCGAACACGCCCGGCGCACGCTGCTTGAGCGCGACGAACAGCGGGTGCGCAGCGGGCCCGTTGACCTCGACCTTGCGAAACAGCGGGAAGCTCACGCCGAAATTGCGCTCGCAGAACTGCGCGATCTCGCGCGCCTCGCCCGGCTCCTGCTTGCCGAACTGGTTACAGGGGAAGCCCAGCACCACCAAGCCGCGCTCGCGGTATTGCTGCCATAGCTGCTCAAGCCCCTTGTACTGTGGGGTGAAGCCGCACTGGCTGGCGGTGTTGACCACCAGCAGCGCCTTGCCGGCGAAGTCGCCGAGCTTCTTGTGCTCGCCCGCCAGGGTCACGCAGGCGATGTCCTGCAGCGACGTGGCCATGCTCAGGCCCCGGCTCGCGGGGTGAAGTCCAGACACACCGAGTTGATGCAATAGCGCAGGCCGGTGGGGGGCGGCCCGTCGGGGAACACATGGCCCAGGTGGGCGTCGCACTGGGCGCAGGTGACCTCGGTGCGGATCATGCCGTGGGAGGTGTCGCGGATCTCGATCATCGCGCTCTGCTCGATCGGCGCGTAGAAACTCGGCCAGCCGCAGCCGGAATCGAACTTGGTGGCGCTGTCGAACAGCGCCAGGCCACAGCAGATGCAGGTGTAGGTGCCGTCGCGCTTCTCGCTGTTGTACTTGCCGGTGAACGGCCGCTCGGTGCCCTTGAGGCGGCAGACCTGGTACTGCGCCGGGTCGAGCATCTCGCGCCATTCTTCCAGGGTTTTTTCGATCTTTTGCATGTGGGTACCTCGGCAGGCTGAATTTCACCTCGCGCCGTCTTTTCCCTGGCGCGGGCGGCACGTATATTAGGTGGCTTCGTGTGCAAGGCTCCAAGTCTGGCACCCGCGCCCCGCCCTTTCAAACCTTTCGACGGCGGCGCACCGCGTATTCTCAATCGGGATCACATCATGCAGTTCAGCAAATCGAACAAGCTCGCCAATGTCTGCTACGACATTCGCGGCCCGGTGCTCAAGCACGCCAAACGCCTGGAAGAGGAAGGCCATCGCATCCTCAAGCTGAACATCGGCAACCCGGCACCATTTGGCTTCGAGGCGCCGGACGAAATCCTCCAGGATGTGATCCGCAACCTGCCCACCGCCCAGGGCTACAGCGACTCCAAGGGCCTGTTCAGCGCGCGCAAGGCGGTGATGCATTACTGCCAGCAGAAGGAAATCGCCGGCGTCACCATCGAGGACATCTACCTCGGCAACGGCGTCTCCGAGCTGATCGTCATGTCGATGCAGGCGCTGCTCAACAACGGTGACGAAGTGCTGATCCCGGCGCCGGACTACCCGCTGTGGACCGCAGCCGTGAGCCTGGCCGGCGGCAAGCCGGTGCACTACCTGTGCGACGAGCAGGCCGACTGGTTCCCCGACCTCGAGGACATCAAGGCCAAGATCACCCCGAACACCAAGGCCCTGGTGATCATCAACCCGAACAACCCGACCGGCGCGGTGTACTCCAAGGAACTGCTGCTGGGCATGCTGGAGCTGGCGCGCCAGCACAACCTGGTGGTGTTCTCCGACGAGATCTACGACAAGATCCTCTACGACGAAGCCGTGCACATCAGCACCGCCTCGCTGGCTCCCGACCTGTTGTGCCTGACCTTCAACGGCCTGTCCAAGTCGTATCGGGTGGCGGGCTTCCGTTCCGGCTGGCTGATCATCTCCGGGCCCAAGCACCACGCCCAGAGCTACATCGAAGGCATCGACATGCTGGCCAACATGCGCCTGTGCGCCAACGTGCCGGCCCAGCATGCCATCCAGACCGCCCTGGGCGGCTACCAGAGCATCAACGACCTGGTGCTGCCGCCCGGCCGCCTGCTCGAGCAGCGCAACCGCACCTACGAGCTGCTCAACGACATCCCGGGCGTGAGCTGCGTGAAGCCGATGGGCGCGCTGTATGCCTTCCCGCGGATCGACCCGAAGGTCTGCCCGATCCTCAACGACGAGAAGTTCGCCCTCGACCTGCTGCTGTCCGAGAAGCTGCTGATCGTCCAGGGCACCGCGTTCAACTGGCCGTGGCCAGACCACTTCCGCGTGGTGACCTTGCCGCGGGTGGATGACCTGGAAGCGGCGATCGGAAGGATCGGGAATTTCCTGCGGACTTATTCGCAGTAATTGCTTGCCCCGCGAATGGGCCGCAAAGCGGCCCCCTGCAATCTCGCAGGACATTTCTTACATCCTGCAACGCTCTACCTCACAGCCCGCGCCCTATCCTCTGCCATACTCCGCCGTACACAGTTTGAAATAGTCCGTGGATTGAAACCACGCGACCGGCCCCTTATATACCCCGCAGTAAGCAACAAACCCTTCCGTCAGGAGAACGTCACAACCATGATGCGCATTCTATTGTTTGTAGCCACCAACCTCGCGGTGGTGCTGGTTGCAAGCATTACCCTGAGCCTGTTCGGCTTCAACGGGTTCATGGCCGCCAACGGAGTCGACCTCGACCTCGGCCGCCTGCTGATCTTCTGCGCCGTGTTCGGCTTCGCCGGTTCGCTCGTCTCGCTGTTCATCTCCAAGTGGATGGCGAAGATGACCACCGGCACCCAGATCATCACCCAGCCACGCACCCGCCACGAACAGTGGCTGCTGCAAACCGTCGAGGAGCTGTCGCGCGAAGCCGGCATCCGCATGCCCGAGGTGGGTATCTTCCCGGCTTACGAGGCCAACGCCTTCGCCACCGGCTGGAACCGCAACGACGCGTTGGTGGCGGTGTCCCAGGGCCTGCTCGAGCGCTTCTCGCCCGATGAAGTGCGTGCGGTGCTGGCCCACGAGATCGGCCACGTGGCCAACGGCGACATGGTCACCCTGGCGCTGGTGCAGGGCGTGGTGAACACCTTCGTGATGTTCTTCGCGCGCATCATCGGCAACTTCGTCGACAAGGTGATCTTCAAGAACGAAGAAGGCCAGGGTATCGCCTACTACGTGGCGACCATCGTCGCCGAGCTGGTACTGGGCATCCTCGCCAGCATGATCGTCATGTGGTTCTCGCGCCGCCGCGAGTACCGTGCCGACGAAGCCGGCGCGCAACTGGCCGGCACCGCCGCGATGATCGGCGCGCTGCAGCGCCTGCGGGTGGAGCAAGGCCTGCCGGTGCACATGCCCGACACCCTCAAGGCCTTCGGCATCAACGGCGGCCTCAAGCATGGCCTGGCCGGCCTACTGATGAGCCACCCGCCGCTGGAAGACCGGATCGAGGCGCTGCGCCGTCGCGGTTGATGCAGTACAGGTGCAGAAAGGGCGACTTCGGTCGCCCTTTTTTATAGGCCTGTGCCGGCCTTTTCGCGGGTAAACCCGCTCCTACAGGGCGATGCAGTCCTGTGTAGGAGCGGGTTTACCCGCGAAGAGGCCGGCACAGACTTGCTCAGAACCCGACCCGGTACACCCGCTCCACCACGCTAGGCACCCCAGCCTGAAGGAATTTCGGGCTTTCCTCGATCACTTCACGCTCATCCAGCACCTGCACCTCGCCCCGTGCATAGCCGCTGCGCACTTCGCCATCGACCACGGCAAACGGCGGCCCATCGAGCAACTGTTGATCGTAGTCCATGGTCAGCAACAAGCCCTGGCAACCGGCAGGTAGCACCGTGCGCAAATGTGCCTTGTAGCGCTCCCGCATCGCTGCCGGCAAGGCGATCAACGCCGCGCGGTCATACAGCCCGGTGCAATCCCCGACATCCTGCGCCTGCAAGGCAAAGAAATCGCCACACCAGACCTCGATCTGACCACCGTGCCAGACCTCGAATGCACCGTGCTGCAAGATCTTTGCCTGCAGCCCCTGCTCGCGGAAGAAATCTTCCACCGCCCGCCGCGAAAGCTCCACGCCCAACACCCGATGCCCCTGCCCTGCCAGCCAGGCCATGTCCACGCTCTTGCCACACAGCGGCACCAGCACGCGGGCACCCGCAGGCACGGCAAGCTTGTGCCAGTGCGCGATGAGGAATGGGTTGACGTCTTCCCGATGGAAACCGATCTGGTTATCGGCCCACCGCTTTTGCCAAAACGCTGGATCCATGATCACTCCCGATTTTTAGATGGATTAAGGGCAAAACTTGATTTGGATTTCGATCGATACCTGACCGAAGATGATCACATCTTAAACCTTCAGGACCGCCACCATGCTCCCCAGCCTGTTCATTTCCCATGGTTCGCCCATGCTCGCCCTGCAACCTGGTGCCAGCGGGCCGGCACTGGCCGGGCTGGCCAACGCCCTGCCACGGCCCAAGGCGATCGTGGTGGTGTCGGCGCACTGGGAAAGCCAGGAACTGCTGGTGACCGGCGCCGCGCAGCCAGAAACCTGGCATGACTTTTATGGTTTTCCGCCTGCACTGTACGCAGTGCAGTACCCGGCGCCGGGCGAGCCTGCCTTGGCCAGACGGGTCAGCGAATTGCTGCAGGCCCGTCTGGACCCGCAACGACCCTTCGACCACGGCGCCTGGGTGCCGCTTTCATTGATGTACCCCGAGGCGGATATACCGGTCATCCAGGTGTCGCTGCCCAGTCGCCTAGGCCCAGCCTTGCAGGTCCGGGTAGGCCAGGCGCTCGCGGAGTTGCGTAACGAGGGTGTTCTGTTGATCGGTTCAGGCAGCATTACCCACAACCTGGGCGAGCTGGACTGGCATGCCGGGCCGGATGTGATCGAGCCGTGGGCGCTGGCGTTTCGGGATTGGGTGGTGGAGCGGCTGGAGGCAGATGACCAGGCGGCGTTGCTGGATTACCGCAAGCAGGCGCCGTTTGCGGCGCGCAACCATCCCAGTGATGAGCATCTGCTGCCGCTGTTCTTTGCCTTGGGAGCTGGGGGCAGGTTCGGGATCGTGCACCAGGGGTTCACCCTGGGGGCGTTGGGGATGGACATTTACCGGTTCGACTGAAGGGCCTCTTCGCGGCGGTTCGGCGCCCCGATAAACCCGCTCCTACACAGGCGACGCGCCCCTGTAGGAGCGGGTTTTACCCGCGAAGAGGCCGCTACAGGCAAAAAAATCCCCGACCTAGGCCGGGGATTTTTCATTGCTGCAGAGGATCAATCCTCGCGGTAGCGACGCAGCTTCAGCTGCTTGCCAGCCACGCGGGTGTCCTTGAGCTTGGTCAGCAGACGCTCCAGGCCATCTTCCGGCAGCTCGATCAGGCTGAAGCTGTCACGCACCTGGATACGGCCGATGGCGTCACGCGCCAGGCCACCCTCGTTGAGGATCGCGCCCAGCAGGTTCTTGGCGGCGATGCCGTCACGGGCACCCAGGGCGGTACGGCAACGCACGCGGCCTTCGGCCAGCGGCATCGGCGCACGGCGCTCGCGGTCACCGCCACGGTCGCTGCGCTCGCCACGCTCGGTACGCTCGCCACGTGGGGCGAAGCTCGGCACCAGCGGCTGCTCACGCTCGACCGACGGCAGGTCCAGGGCCTGGCCGTTGGTGGCCTTGCGCAGCAGGGCCGAAGCCAGGGCGCGGGCGCTGCAGCCGAGGTCGGCGGTCAGGCGGTCGAACAGCTCGCCATGGGTGGCCTCGGCTTCAGCCACCAGCGGCGCCAGGCTCGCGGTCAGCTTCTTGATGCGGGCGTCCAGCACGGCCTGGGCATTCGGCAGGCGCGCTTCGGCGACCTTCTGCCCGGTTACACGCTCGATCACCTGCAGCATGCGGCGCTCGCGCGGGGTGACCAGCAGCAGCGCACGGCCTTCGCGACCGGCACGGCCGGTACGGCCGATACGGTGCACGTAGGACTCCGGATCGTACGGCATGTCGACGTTGAACACGTGGGTGATGCGCGGTACGTCCAGGCCACGGGCGGCGACGTCGGTGGCGACGACGATGTCCAGGCGGCCATCCTTGAGCGAGTCGATGACGCGCTCACGCTGGTTCTGGGCGATGTCGCCGTTCAGCGCGGCAGCCTTGTAGCCCTTGGCTTCCAGCGCGGCCGCCAGGTCCAGGGTGGCTTGCTTGGTACGCACGAAGGCGATCAGCGCGTCGAATTCCTCGACTTCCAGCAGACGCAGCACAGCCGGGATCTTCTGGTCGGCATGGACCATCAGGTGGGCCTGGTCGATCGCGGTGACGGTCTGGGTCTTGCTCTGGATCTTGACGTGCTTGGGCTCGCGCAGGTGACGTTCGGCGATCGAGCGGATCGACGACGGCAGGGTGGCGGAGAACAGCACGGTCTGGCGCGAAGCCGGGATGGCATCGAAGATCACTTCGAGGTCGTCCATGAAGCCCAGCTTGAGCATTTCGTCGGCTTCGTCCAGTACCAGGTACTGCACGGTGGACAGGACTTTCTCGTCGCGACGCAGGTGGTCGCAGAGACGGCCCGGGGTGGCCACGACGATTTGCGCGCCGTTGCGGATGGCACGCAGTTGTGGGCCCATCGGAGCACCACCGTACACGGCCACCACGTTAACGCCTGGCATCTGCTTGGCGTAGGTTTCGAAAGCGGTGGCTACTTGCAGCGCCAACTCACGGGTTGGCGCCAGGATCAGGGCTTGCGGTTCGCGCTTGCTCACATCGATCTTGTTGAGGATCGGCAGAGCGAAGGCAGCGGTCTTGCCGGTACCTGTCTGCGCCTGGCCGATCATGTCGTGACCGGCGAGGATGATCGGGATCGATTGTTGCTGAATGGCCGACGGCTCTTCATAGCCGGTAGCCAGAACGGCAGCAACAATGTTCGGATTAAGATCGAGAGCGGCGAAGCCGCCGGTTTCCTGGGTCATGGGTCTGCCTCTAAGTGCATCCGCAAAGACCCATGCTGCAAAGCTGCACATGCCTTGAAAGACCGGAACGGTCACCCAGGCAGCTTTGTCGGCGGGGATTTGCGAAAACGATTGAAAAAGAAAAACTTGGGAAGGTCCGCCTAGCGGACGTGCAGCCGAAGCTGGACTCGGAGGATTTGCACCACCTGATTTTGAGGTCCGCTAAAAGACCGGCGCGTACTATACCTGAATTGCTAGGAGACAGTGAGGAAATTTTTTGCGCTTGAAGGCCATCATCAGGCCACCGGTTCCTAGGCGCTGAATCGATTCTTTCAAGTGAGCCGGTGTCGCCTGGTTCGCGGGTAAACCCGCTCCTACACGATCACCGCCCCTGTAGGAGCGGGTTTACCCGCGAACCAGGCGACGCGGTGCTGCTTCAGGTCGCCGGGCGAATCTCGCGGATCAAACCTTCAAGGTTATACCCCAACCGCGGCGCCAATGCCTCGGCCCGCGCCCGTAGACCGTCCAGGTCCAACTCCTGCTCCAGCTCCGCCGGCACCAGCAGGATGACGTTGCCCTCCTTCACCGGCAGTTCCCAGTAATGCCGGTGATACAACCCGCGCAGCAACGCCGCACCCAGCGGCCGGCCATCGTCACCGGCCCACTGGTTGATCACCAGCCAGCCACCAGGGTTGAGCTGCTTCTGGCAGTTGTCCAGGAAACCCCAGGCCAAGTGCCCGACACCCGGCCCGTGGTCGGTATACAAGTCGACGAACAGCAGGTCGGTCTTCTCGGCCGTGGGCAACAGCTCCAGGGCATCGCCAATGCGCACGTACAATCGGGGATCGTCGTCCAGGCCCAGGTATTCCATGGCCAGGCGTGGCACGTCCGGGCGCAGCTCGATGGCCTCGATGTCCTCGAGCGGCAGGAACTTCATGCACGCCTGGGTCAGCGTGCCGGCGCCCAGGCCCAGGAACAGCGCGCTCTCCGGCTGCTCATGGCACAACGCGCCAACCAGCATCGCGCGGGTGTAGTCGTACTCCAGCCAGCTGGGATCGGCGGTGAACACGCAGCTCTGCTCGATGGCCTCGCCAAACTCGAGAAAGCGATAGTCCTCCACCTCGTACACGCTGATGACACCGAAGGCATCCTCGACCCGGGCCAACAGCCGCTCTTCCCGCTCCGTCGCCATGTGACTCGCCACCTGCCCGCGCAAAACCGGCATTGTCCGTCAACGCCCCGGATGCAACAAGCACGGCGCCAGCTGATACCATGGCAGGGAGCCTATTCCCGACCGTATCGAGCCCGTGATGAACCGACCGTGGAGCCCCGACAGCTGGCGTGCCCTGCCGATCCAGCAGCAACCGACCTACCCCGACGCCGAGCACCTGCTGCGGGTCGAGCAGACCCTGGCCAGCTATCCGCCGCTGGTGTTCGCCGGCGAGGCCCGCGAGCTGCGCCGGCAGTTCGCCGAGGTCACCGAAGGCCGCGCCTTCCTGCTGCAGGGCGGCGATTGCGCCGAGAGCTTCGCCGAATTTTCGGCGGCGAAGATCCGCGACACCTTCAAGGTGCTGCTGCAGATGGCCATCGTCATGACCTTCGCCGCCGGTTGCCCGGTGGTCAAGGTCGGGCGCATGGCCGGTCAGTTCGCCAAGCCCCGCTCGACGAATGACGAGACCCTGGGCGACATCACCCTGCCCGCCTACCGTGGCGACATCGTCAACGGCATCGGCTTCGACGCCAAGAGCCGCGTGCCCGACCCAGACCGCCTGCTGCAGGCCTACCACCAGGCCACCGCCAGCCTCAACCTGCTGCGTGCCTTCGCCCAGGGCGGCTTTGCCGACCTGCACCAGGTGCACAAGTGGAACCTCGATTTCATCGCCAACTCGGCGCTGGCCGACAAGTACCACCAACTGGCCAACCGCATCGACGAAACCCTCGCCTTCATGCGCGCCTGTGGCCTGGACAGCGCTCCGCAGCTGCGCGAGACCAGCTTCTTCACCGCCCACGAGGCGTTGCTGCTCAACTATGAAGAAGCCTTCGTGCGCAGCGACAGCCTCACTGGCGATTACTACGACTGCTCGGCGCACATGCTGTGGATCGGCGACCGCACCCGCCAGCTCGATGGCGCCCACGTCGAGTTCCTGCGCGGCGTGCACAACCCGATCGGGGTCAAGGTCGGCCCGAGCATGAACCCCGAGGAGCTGATCCGCCTGATCGACACCCTCAACCCGCTGAACGACCCGGGCCGCCTCAACCTGATCGTGCGCATGGGCGCCGGCAAGGTCGGCGACCACCTGCCGGGGCTGATCCGCACCGTCGAGCGCGAGGGGCGCAAGGTGCTGTGGAGCTCCGACCCGATGCACGGCAACACCATCAAGGCCAGCAGCGGCTACAAAACCCGCGATTTCGCGCAGATTCTCGACGAGGTGAAGCAGTTCTTCCAGGTGCACCAGGCCGAAGGCAGCCACGCCGGCGGCATTCATATCGAGATGACCGGGCAGAACGTCACCGAGTGCATCGGCGGCGCGCGGCCGATCACCGAAGACGCCTTGTCCGACCGCTACCACACCCACTGCGACCCGCGCATGAACGCCGATCAGTCGCTGGAGCTGGCCTTCCTGATTGCCGAAACCCTCAAGCAGGTGCGGCGCTGAGCAACGCCCGGCGCAACTGGCTGCCCTCCGTGCGCGGGCAGTTCAGCTGCACCCGCTCAAGGCCCAGCCAGGCGGCCAGGCGCAGCAGGTTGCCAGCCAAGGCCTGGTAGCCCTGCTCATCCATCTCGCCTGGCTGCGCATGCACCGCGTGTACCGCCAGTTGGCCCCGGGCGCGTTCGGCACGCAGGTCCAGCCGCGCGGCGATGCGTTCACGGTACAGGAACGGCAGCACATAGTAGCCGTATACCCGCTTGTGCGCCGGGGTGTAGATCTCCAGCCGGTAGTGGAAGTCGAACAGCCGTTCGGTGCGGCTGCGCTCCCAGACCAGGGAGTCGAAGGGCGACAACAGTGCGCTGGCGTCTATACGGCGCGGGATGCGCGGCGGCCAGCACACGGGCGATCACATCCTGGCGTTCACGACCGAACTGCGCGAGCTGGCGATAGATGCCGCGGCCCTCGGCGGCATGGGCCATGCGCCAACGCAGCAGGGGGTACAGGCCAAGCGGCAACAGCGACGCTTCGTGGCCCCAGTATTCGAACAGCTGGCGCTGGCGGCCACGGCCCCAGGCGAGTTGGTCGAGCATTTGCGCTGGGTAGTCGCCCAGGCGCGAGAACAGGGGCAGGTAGTGGGAACGGACCAGGGCATTGACCGAGTCGATCTGCACGACGCCCAGGCGCTGCAGCATGCGTTTGAGGGCCGGGAGTGTCGGGTTTGATTCGGCGGGTTTGCCGAATCCCTGGGCAGACAAGGCCAATCGCCGGGCCTGGTGGATGGATAGCTTGAGGGGCAAGCCTGATCTCCTTCGGGTGCCTGTAAGGGCCTCTTCGCGGGTAAACCCGCTCCTACAGGGGATTTACGTATCCGTTGTAGGAGCGGGTTTACCCGCGAAGAGGCCCCTACAGTTTTAGCCTATTTACGCAACGGATCATCCCAGAACGGCCGCTCTACCTCTTGCTGGATATCCGCCCGGCTCAATCCCAGGTCAGCCAATGTCGCATCACTGAGGCTGGCCAGCTCGCGACGCTGGCGATACAACTCGTGCCAGCGGACGATACGACGGATCACCACACCCCACAGGTGGGTCAGGGAAAAGGCAGGTTGCTGGATGCTGCTGACAAGACCTTTCATCGTGAAGCCCTCCGTGTTGATGGCTCCAGTCTCGGCCCACGTTTAAGATCAATCCAACGAATGTTTCTGATGCGATGCATCTCGGAGATTGATGCAATGTCCCAGTACCAGAGCCTCGACGCGGACGTGCTGCGCACCTTCGTCGCCATCGCCGAGCAGGGCGGCTTCACCCGCGCCGGCGAGGTGGTCAACCGCACCCAGTCGGCGGTCAGCATGCAGATGAAGCGCCTGGAAGAAGACATCCTGCAGCGCCAGCTGTTCCTGCGCGACGGCCGCCAGGTGCGGCTCACCGCCGAGGGGCAGGTACTGCTGGGCTATGCCCGGCGCATCCTCAAGCTGCATGGCGAGGTGTTCAACACCCTGCGCATGCCGCACATGGTCGGCCTGGTGCGCATCGGCACGCCGGACGACTACGCCATGCGCTTCTTGCCGAGCATCCTCTCCAGCTTCGCCCAGGCCTACCCGCTGGTGCAGGTGGAAGTGCATTGCGACTCGTCGAAGCAACTGATGCTGCGCCAGGACCTGGACCTGACCATCGTCACCCGCGAGCCGGGCAACGAGGTCGGCCAGCTGCTGCGCCAGGAGCGCCTGGTGTGGGCCGCCGCCGAAGGCTTCTGCCCGCACGAGCAACGGCCCATCCCCCTGGCGCTGTTCAATAGCGACTGCTTCTGCCGGGCCTGGACCTGCAATGCCCTGGAGGCCCAGGGCATCGACTACCGGATCGCCTACACCAGCCCCAGCCTGGCGGCGATCTTCGCCGTGGTCACGGCGGGGCTGGCAGTGACCGCGCAGCTGCAGAGCCTGATCGGCGGCAATGTACGAATACTGGGGGAAAGCGAGGGGCTGCCGCAGTTGCCGCTGGCCAACGTGATGCTGCTGCGCAATACGCAAAGCCAGTCGCCGATCACCGATTGCATGGCTGACTATATCGTCGAAGGGTTCCTGTGAAGCTGGGGGCGCTTTGCGCCCCATCGCGGCACGAGGCCGCTCCTACAACGGATCACGACCCCCTGTAGGAGCGGCCTTGCGCCGCGATGGGCCGCAAAGCGGCCCCGACGCCCTCAAAGCTCATACGCCAGCATCACCGCGCACACCACCAAAAACACGCAGAACATGCCCTTCAATACCCGCTCGGGCAGCGCATGGGCCAACTTCACCCCCCAACTGATGCTGAGCAGCCCGCCAACCGCCAGCGGCACGCCGACGCTCCAATCCACGCTGTGGTGCAAGCCGTAGGTCACCAGCGTCACCGAAGTGCTCGGCGCCGCCAGGGCCAGCGACAGGCCTTGCGCCACCACCTGGGTGGTACCGAACACGCTGGTCAAGATCGGCGTGGCGACCACGGCGCCACCGACCCCGAACAAGCCGCCCATGGCCCCGGCGAAACTGCCCAGCACGCCTAGCCAGGGCCACGGATAGCGCAACTGTTCACTGGCCGGTGCGACCTTGAGGAACATCCGCACCACGTTCCATACCGCCAGCGCCACCAGGAAGCCGACGAAGCCCAGGCGCATGGAGTGCGCATCCAGCCCCACCGCCCAAATCGACCCCAACCAGGCGAACAACAAGCTGCACAACGCCAGCGGCAGCGCATGGCGCAATTCGATGCGGATGCGCTGGTGATAGCGCCACAGCGCCAGCAGCACGTTGGGTACCACCATGACCAACGCAGTCCCTTGAGCCACCTGCTGGTCCAGGCCGAACAGCGCGCCGAGCACCGGAATGGCGATCAACCCACCGCCAATACCGAACAAGCCACCCATGGTGCCCAGGCCTGCGCCCAGCACGATATACAACAACCACTCGATCATCAGGGCCTCGTCCGCCATCGGTATCAATGCGAGCATGCTAACGAGTGCGGCCTGGCAGGGAAACGCACAGCAGCGCACAATGGCTTTGCGTTTCATGCATAAGCACGGTTGACCCATGAGCCCCGATACCCTGACCGACCAACTGAGCCTGTTCCTCGATGTGCTGGAAACCGGCAGCTTTTCCGCCGCCGCCCGCCGCCACCCGCTGACGCCCTCGGCGGTGGCCCGGCGCATCGACAGCCTGGAACAGGCCGTGGGCAGCCGTCTGTTCACCCGCAGCACCCACGCCGTGCGTGCGACCCCGGCCGGCAATGCGTTTGCCGAGCGCGCCCGGCGCATCATCGAGGAACTGCGCCTGGCGCGGGCCGAGGCGGTGTCGTTGAGCAACGCCCCGGAAGGCTTGATCCGCGTCGACGCCCCTGCCCCGTTCGGCCGCCGCCACCTGGCACCGGCAATCGCCGACTTCCTGGTGGCCTACCCTGGCCTGGATGTGCAACTGCGCCTGATCGACAGCTTCGTCGACCTGCGCGGCAGCCACCTGGGCGAAGTCGACCTGGTACTGCGCGCCGGCCCTCTGGCCGACACGCGGCTGGTGGCCACGCCACTGGCGTATATGGTGCGCATCGCCTGCGCCAGCCCCGCCTACCTGGCCAGCCGAGGCATGCCCTCGTGCCCGAGCGAACTGGCGGGCCACGATGGCCTCGACTGGGCCGGCCTGGCGCCGCCGTTCGCCTGGCGCTTCAACGTCGACGGCCAGGCGCGCCTGTACAAACCGACCCGCATGCGCATGACCGCCAACAATGCCGAAACCCTGCTGTTCGGTGCGATCAGGGGCCTGGGCATCGCCCACCTACCCACCTGGCTGGTCAGCGAGTACCTGCTACGCGGCGAACTGGTGCCGCTGTTCTGCCAGGACGGCCTGCCCGAAGCGGAAAGCAGCGGCATCTACGCACTGCGCCTCGAACATGAAACGAACTCTCGCAGCCGTTTGCTGCTCGAATTTCTCAAGAGCCGTTTCAGCCCGGTCCCGCCATGGGACCTGGCGCTGCGCAGCGAATTACGTTGGTAGTGAGCGCGCCAACCATCAGCGTGCTAGATTCCCACCTGATCGAATTCAAGGACCTGCATGAACGCCGACATCCAAGCCCCCTGTGACGAGCTGCTGTTGAACAACCAGGTCTGCTTCGCCCTGCACTCGACCTCGTTGCTCATGACCAAGGTCTACAAACCGCTGTTGCAGGCCCTGGGCCTGACCTATCCGCAGTACCTGGCGATGCTGGTGCTGTGGGAGCAGGACGGCCTCACCGTGGGCGAGATCAGCCAACGCCTGCTGACCGACCCGGGCTCGCTCACCCCGCTGCTCAAGCGCCTGGAAAGCGAAGGCCTGCTCAAGCGCACCCGCAGCCGCGAGGACGAACGCGTGGTGCTGGTGCAACTGACCGACAAAGGCCAGGCCCTGCGCGAGGACGCCAAACGCGTGCCGCAATGCATCCTCGAAGCCAGCGGGCGCACCCACGAACGCCTGCGCCAGCTACAGGCCGAGCTGCTCGAACTGCGCGACAACCTGCAAAAAAAGCTCTGACGGCTACGCTGTGAAATGGCCGTTCGGCGGAACGGCAAAATATTTATCTTGCGCACAAACTAATTGCGCACTAAGTTAAATTCCGTATTCACCTGAAGCGCTCTGGACACCCCAGGGCGCACAGCACACTAGCGAGGCTCAAGATGCAAAAGGTCACTCCGCTGTACATCGCAGAAGCCACTTCCACCGGCGGTCGCGACGGCAAGTCCCGCTCCAGCGACGGCAAGCTGGAAGTCAAGCTCAATACCCCGAAGGAGTTGGGCGGTGCGGGTGGTGAAGGCACCAACCCCGAGCAGTTGTTCGCCGCTGGCTACTCGGCTTGCTTCATCGGCGCCCTGAAGTTCGTTGCCGGGCAGGAGAAGAAAGCCCTGCCGGCCGATGCCTCGATCACCGCCAAGGTCGGCATCGGGCAGATCCCCGGTGGTTTCGGCCTGGACATCGACCTGCACATCGACCTGCCAGGGTTAGCCCAGGCCGACGCCGAAGGGTTGGTGGAAAAAGCCCACAAGGTCTGCCCATATTCCAACGCCACCCGCGGCAATGTCGATGTGCGTCTGCACGTGACGGTGTAAACCACAGGCACAAAAAAACCCGGCCAAGGCCGGGTTTTTCGTGCTGATCGCAAGAAGAATTACTTCTTGGAACGGCCCTTGAAGCTGTTGTCGCGAGTGTCGATGTCGATCCACTCGTCGATCTGGATGAAGTCGGCAACCGAGATCTCGGTACCGTTCTTCAGCTTGGCAGGCTTCATCACCTTGCCCGAGGTGTCGCCGCGAGCAGCGTTCTCGGTGTAGACGACTTGACGGCTGATGGTGGTCGGCAGTTCTACCGATACCAGGCGGCCTTCGAAGAACACGGCTTCGCAGACGTCTTCCATGCCTTCTTCGATGTACGGCAGAACGGCTTCGATGTCCTCGGCGTTCAGCTCGTACATGGTGTAGTCGGTGGTGTCCATGAAGGTGTATTCGTCACCGTTGATGAACGACAGGGTCGCTTCTTTGCGATCCAGGATCACATCGTCCAGCTTGTCGTCGGCACCGTAGACGGTTTCGGTCTTGTAGCCGGTCAGCAGGTTCTTCAGCTTGGTCTTCATGATCGCGCTGTTACGGCCCGACTTGGTGAACTCAGCTTTCTGTACCAGCCACGGGTCGTTGTCGATACGCAGTACGGTACCGGGTTTCAGTTCTTTACCAGTTTTCATTACGAAGTATCCGAATCTGGATGGATTTATAAAAATCGAGGCCGCGTATCATAGCCAATTTCGGTAAAACTGTACCAGCTTCATGGCAAGGTCCGGCTGAGTGGCCTGGTTGGCGCACCATTGACGGCCGTGCGCCTGCAGTTCGTCCCAGTGCGCCAGCACCCCACGCCAGGCTTGATTCATGTCGCGATGCATGTTCCAGGCGCGCCACAATTCCACCAGCGCATCGGCGGCAGCGGCGGACAACCCCTGGCGATAGAGCGCGAGGAAGGCTTCGAGCTTTTCCCAGTGGGCGTTCTCTTCCTGTACGTAGATGTGCCACAACAACGGCCGCCCCGCCCACTGCGCGCGGACGAACGAGTCCTCGCCGCGCACGGCATTGAAGTCGCAGCTCCAGAGCAGCCGGTCGTAATCGTCCTGGCTGACGAAGGGCAGGATCTGCACGGTCAGCGTGCCACGCTGGCGCTGCGCGCCCACGGCCAGCGTCTGCTCGCCGAGCCAGCTGCACAGGTCGCCGAGGATGCGGCCCTGCGGCACCAGCAGGTGGCTGGGCCGGGTGTCGGCGGCCAGGGCGTCGAGCCAGCCGCCCAGTTGCGCGTTTTCGTAGGCGAACAGCGAGATCAGCCGCGCCCCGGCTGCGGGCTGCACGCCCAACCCTGCAAGAAACGCAGCGCGCTGGCCGGGGTCGGCCTCGAACGCGGCACGGCGCGCCAGCAACGCGCCTTCGCGCAACAGGCCGCCCGTGTTCTCGGTAAAGCCCGGGAAGAAGAACACCTTGCGCAAACCATTGGCCTGGGGCGACGGCAAGCCATGGCAGCCTTCCACCCAGTCTTCGGCACTCAGGTACTCCAGGTTGAGCCACAGCGCAGGCGTCGAGCGCTCGGCCATGGCCTCGATGTACGCCGCCGGCAGTTGGCAACCGAAGGCCCCGATGACCACATCGGCAGGCTCGGCCGGCTGCCAGTCGGCCGGCCAGGCGCGCACCTCGACACCCTGTTGCCACTGCTGGGCGGCATTGGCATCGGCACCGGGGCACAGCGGCACGAAGGCCCCCAGGTCGTCCACCCACAGGCGCACCGCCAGGTCGTGCTCGGCCACCAGTTGCCGGGCCAGGCGCCAGGTGACGCCGATGTCGCCATAGTTGTCGACGACCGTGCAGAAGATATCCCAGGTGGTTTTCATGTGCCCTGCCCTCGCCCCTCGGGTAAACCGCGAATTCTGCGCATAAATTATCCGGGGTTAAAGCGCCGCCGCTGAAAAAATCACCAGAGCCCGTGCGACAATAGCGCTCGACTCGCCTTGCCAGGAGGCCGCCATGGCGCGCCCGCGTGAACTGAAGATTACCCTCAAGCCCATGCAGCTGATTGTCTGCGTGGCCCTGGGCCTGTGGCTCGGTGCCGTGGCGGTGGCCTTGAGTGCGTGGCTGGCGCTGCACCTGTGGCCCGAGCAGACGCAACCGCTGGCCGCGGCCGTGGCGCCGGCCTTGGCCCGTCCGGCACCTGCGCCCCCGGCCGATGCCCAGGGCGAAATGTTCGAGCGCTACAAGGACATCCTGCACAAGCAGGAAATGCAACAGGCCGCAGACGCCGCCCAGGGCAACCCGCGCAACCTGAACAGCCCCAAGTGCCAGTTCTGGCTGCAGCAGAATCGCACCGCGCCGACCGACAAGAGCCAGGCCAACGTGCTGGAGTTCTGCTACCGATGATGGACAAGGCCACCCTGCTGGCGCGCATCAATGCTGCCCTGGAACTGGACATGGAGGTGCTGCGCCGCGCTGCCCAGACCGCCTACGAGGCGGCCACCGCCGAAGAGAACATCGCTGAGAACAAGTACGACACCCTTGGCCTCGAGGCCTCCTACCTGGCCACCGGGCAGGCCCGCCGTACCGCCGAGATCCGCCAGGCGCTGCTGACCTACCAGCAGCTGGCGCTGCGCGATTACGACGCGGCGCGGGGCATCCAGGTGAGCAACCTGGTGACCCTGGAAGACGAGGATGGCGGGCAACGCAGGTTGCTCCTCGGGCCCGAGGCCGCGGGCTTGAAGATTGGCGAGGGCGATGAGCTGGTCACCGTCATCACCCCGCGTTCGCCACTGGGGCAGCAGCTGATGGGCAAGAAGGTCGATGATGAGGTGGGCCTTGGCACACAGGTCTTCTACATCATCGAGGTTGCCTGAGCTGGCCTCAGCTTGCGCGTACTACGCTGGAATATCCGCACCCCAGGGCGCGCTTCCAACTCTTATCAACAGGAGATCGGCATGTCCAAGTCAGCTTCCCTCGAAGGCAAGGTGGCCTTCGTCCAAGGCGGTTCCCGTGGTATCGGCGCCGCCATCGTGCGCCGCCTGGCGCGTGACGGCGCGCAAGTCGCCTTCACCTACGTGAGCTCTGCCGGCCCCGCCCAAGCGCTGGCCGAAGAGGTCAAGGCCGCGGGCGGCCAGGCCCTGGCCCTGCGCGCCGACAGCGCCGACGCCGCCGCGCTGCAACTGGCGGTGGACGACGCCGTGAAGGCCTTCGGCCGCCTGGATATCCTGGTCAACAATGCCGGTGTGCTGGCGATCGCGCCGCTGGCCGAGTTCGACCTGGCGGACTTCGACCGCACCCTCGCGGTCAACGTGCGCAGCGTATTCGTCGCAAGCCAGGCCGCTGCCCGCTACATGGGCCAGGGTGGGCGCATCATCAACATCGGCAGCACAAACGCCGAGCGCATGCCCTTCGCCGGTGGCGCCACGTATGCCATGAGCAAGTCGGCCCTGGTCGGCCTGACCAAGGGCATGGCCCGGGACCTGGGGCCACAGGGGATCACCGTGAACAATGTGCAGCCCGGGCCGGTGGACACCGATATGAACCCGGCCAGCGGCGAATTCGCCGAGAGCCTGATACCGCTGATGGCGATCGGTCGGTATGGGCAGGCGGATGAGATTGCTAGCTTCGTGGCTTATCTGGCCGGGCCTGAGGCGGGTTACATCACCGGGGCCAGTTTGACGGCCGATGGGGGGTTTGCGGCTTGAGTGATGAGTTGGGGCGGTAAGGTTGTATGCTGGTGCAGATATCGAGCGCCGCGCGGGCGTGGGCCTCTTCGCGGGTAAACCCGCTCCTACAGGATCTTCGCTGTTTTCTGAAACCTCGGTGATTCTGTAGGAGCGGGTTTACCCGCGAAGGCCCCCACGCGCTGGCGGCGCTCGATCTCACGGACACTGAAAATCCACAACCAACCGCCCCAACTTCCACTCCTGCCGCAAACGGAACACCCATGAATTCCCCCTCCCTAAGCCGCGCCCTTATCCTGCTGATGGCCGTTGCCACCGGCCTGGCCGTGGCCAGCAATTACTACGCCCAACCCCTGCTGCACAGCATCGCCGAGCAATTCGGCCTGAGCACCGCCAGTGCCGGCAGCATCGTCATCGCTGCGCAACTGAGCTACGGCGCAGGCCTGCTGCTGCTGGCGCCGCTGGGCGACCTGTTCGAACAACGCCGACTGATCGTGATCATGACGGCGATTTCTGCCCTGGGCCTGGTGATCAGCGCCTGTGCACCGAGCCTGCCCTGGCTGATCCTCGGCACCGCCCTGACCGGGCTGTTCTCGGTGGTGGCGCAGATCCTCGTACCACTGGCGGCGACCTTGAGCCAACCCCACCAGCGCGGCCGCGCCGTGGGCACGCTGATGAGCGGCCTGCTGCTGGGCATCCTGCTGGCGCGCACCGCCGCCGGGTTCATGGCCGAAATCGGCGGCTGGCGCAGCATCTACGTGCTGGCCGCGATCCTCATGGCGTTGAGCGCCATCGCCCTGTATCGCAGCCTGCCACGCCACCACAACCACGCCGGCATGAAGTACCCGGCGCTGATCGGCTCGGTGTTCCGGCTGTTCTACGAAGAACCCCTGCTGCGCCTGCGCTCGCTGCTCGGGCTGCTGTCGTTCAGCCTGTTCGGGCTGTTCTGGACCCCGCTGGCGTTCCTCCTCGCCCGTGAGCCCTACCACTATTCCGATGCGGTCATCGGCCTGTTCGGCCTGGCTGGCGCAGCGGGCGCGCTGTCGGCCAACTGGGCCGGGCGCCTGGCCGACCGCGGCAAGGGCTCTCTGGGCACCACCGTGGGCCTGGTGGTACTACTGCTGTCGTGGCTGCCGCTGGGCTTCGCCGAGCACTCGCTGGCCGCGCTGCTGGTCGGCGTACTGCTGCTGGACCTGGCCGTGCAGTTGGTGCACGTGAGCAACCAGAACGCAGTGATCGCCCTGCGCCCGCAGGCGCGCACGCGGATGAACGCCGGCTACATCACCTGCTATTTCATCGGTGGCGCGCTGGGCTCGCTGCTGGGCACGCAGCTGTTCCAGCACCAGGGCTGGAGGGGCATCGTCGTGGCTGGGCTGATGATCGGCACCGTCGCCCTGCTGGTGTGGTGCCTGGCCGAAATCAAGCGCAAACGGGCGCTGCACTCTGTCGCCTGACGGTTGACTTGGCCGATGTCGCGGGGCTCAGTAGGCGCTGATTTCCCTAGTCGATGGCCGCTCACTGACAGGACGACTCGATGACCAGGCTCACGGTGCAATCCGGCGATTTCTTGCAAGGTGAAGGTGAGTTTCGCAATGGTTCGCTGACCCTCAAGACCCTGCGCAGCCCGTCACCGGGCGAGCGCATTTCCCTGGCCCGGGTCAGTGACCTGCGCCTGGCCAGCCTGGAAACCAGCCGCAGCCTCGGCACCGCCCTGGGTTGGGGCATGGCCGGGGCACTAGTCGCTGGGCCCCTGGGGCTGCTGGCCGGGTTGTGGCTGGGTGGCCAGAAAGAGGAAGCGACCTTCCTGGCCACGTTCAAGGATGGGCGCAAGCTGATGGCCAGCACCGACGGCAAGACCTGGTCGAAGATCGACGACAGTTGGCGGCAGCGGCAGCGGGCGGGGGTTTAGAGCCTTTGTGGGGGGTGGCTGGTAAGATGGGCGTTTTGCCTGCACCGGCCCTTTCGCGGGTAAACCCGCTCCTACAGGATTACCGCTGTTTTCTGAAACGGCGGTAATCCTGTAGGAGCGGGTTTACCCGCGAAGGAGCCGGCGCGATCATGCCCCAAGGAACCCCAGCGCATGCCCCTGCTTCGTCCCCGCCTGCCCCTGAGCCTGCTCAGCCTGGGCCTGGCCCTGCACAGCCCCCATGGTTTGGCCGAAGACAGCGTGCAGCTGGCACCCATCGAGGTCGAAGGCGCTGCCATCGATGACGGCTACCAGGCACAGCAGGCCTCGGTAGGGGGCTTCCAGCCCGCGCCGCTGCTCGACACCCCCGCCTCGATCAGCGTGTTCGGCGAACAACTGCTCAAGGACCGCCAGGTCCGCCTGCTCAGCGAAGTCCTGCAGAGCGACGCCTCGGTCGGCGAAAGCTACGCGCCCATCGGCTACTACGAAAACTTCAACGTGCGCGGCTTCGAGCTCAACGCCGCCAGCAGCTACCGCATCAACGGCCAGACCATCGCCGGCGAGCAGAACGTGGCCCTGGAGAACAAGCAGCAGGTCGAGCTGCTCAAGGGGCTGTCCGGCCTGCAGAGCGGCGTGTCGGAGCCCGGTGGGCTGATCGACTATGTGACCAAGCGCGCCGCCGACGTGCGCAGCGTCACCGTGTCTACCAACGCCCAAGGCGAGCGCTACCTGGCCACTGACCTCGGCGGCTGGTTCGGCAGCGAGCGGCAGTTCGGCCTGCGGGTCAACCTGGCCCATGAGGACATCCGCTCCTATGTCGACCATGCCGACGGCAAGCGCGACTTCGCCTCGCTGGCCTTCGACTGGCAGATCAGCGCCGATGCGACCCTGCAGCTGGACGCCGAATACCAGCACCGTGAGCAACGCTCGGTGCCGGGCTACCAGCTGCTGGGCGGCAGCGAAGTGCCGCACGGCATCGACCCGGACGACCGCCTGGCCTACCAGCACTGGGCCAAGCCGGTGCAGAACGACTCGCTGAACCTGGGCGGGCGCTTCCAGTACCGCTTCAGCGACACCTGGAGCGGCACCCTGAGCGCGTCGCGCAGCCAGGTGGTGATCGACGACTACAGTTCGTTCGCCTGGGGCAGCGAAGACGGCTGGCAGTCGCACTTCAGTCCGCAAGGTGATTACGACATCTACGATTTTCGCAGCCCGGACGATACCCGGCGCACCGACGAGGTCCAGGCCACGCTCGAGGGTCGCTTCGATGCCTTGGGCGTCGGCCATGAACTGGTACTCGGCACCAGCGCCCAGCGCCGCACCCTGGAGCAACGGCCGTATTACAACGACCTGATCGGCTCCGGCAACATCTATACCGGCGCGCCCAGCCTGGCCCCCTCGGACAACCCGATCGGCAGCAGCGAGCGGCGCCTGGACAGCCGCCAGTACGGGCTGTTCGCCAGCGACCGCATCACCTTCAGCGACCAATGGCAGGCCTTGCTCGGGGCCCGTGAAGTGCGCCTCGACGAACGCACCTGGGATGAAGACGGCAACGCCGGACGCCATACCCGCCAGTACCAGCTACTGCCCAATGCCGCGCTGATCTACAAGCCACGCCCCGACACCACCCTGTACGCCAGCTACGCCAGGGGGCTGTCGGCCGGTGGCACGGCGCCGTGGTACGCAGTGAACGCCAGCGAAATCCTCGCGCCGACGCTGTCGCATCAACTGGAGCTGGGCATCAAGCGCGACTGGCAGGGCATGAGCTTCAGTGCCGCGCTGTTCCAGATTCGCCAGGCGTATCAGTACGCCAAGCCGCAAGGCAGCGACTTCGTCTACGTGCAGCAAGGCCAGCAGAAGAACATCGGCCTGGAACTGGGCGCCAGCGGCTGGGTGACCTCGAACCTGCAGGTCCAGGCCAGCGCGGCGGCGATCCGGGCGCGGGTGAAGAACAGCGGCACCGAGGCCTACGAGGGGCACCAGGCGATCAACGTGCCGCGCCTGCGCGCGGCGCTGCAGGCCGACTACAGCCTGCCGGTGCCGGGCCTGGCGCTGCTCGCGGGGGCCCGCTACAGCGCCAGCAAGTACGCGAGCCAGGCGGGTAACGTCGAGGTGGGCGGGTATACCGTGTTCGATATCGGCAGCCGCTACCGGACGCAGATCGGCGGGTATGACACGACCCTGCGGTTGACGGTGGACAACCTGTTCGACAAGCGCTATTGGCGCGATGTGGGGGATTACCTGGGTGACAACTATCTGTTCCAGGGGGCGCCGCGGACGGCGCGGTTGTCGGCTTCGGTGGAGTTCTGAGGGATGGCTGGGGCCGCAAAGCGGCCCTAAAAGCAAAAAGCCCCCGCGCTTTTCAGCACGGGGGCTTTTCGGAATGTGGCGGTGAAGAAGGGATTTGAACCCTTGATACGATTTCTCGTATACACACTTTCCAGGCGTGCTCCTTCGACCACTCGGACACTTCACCGTTTCTCTTCAAGCTGTTCAGCCTGTCGAGGCGCGCTAATTTAGTGGAACACCTTTCACTTGGCAAGCATTTTTTTCAGAAATTTCATGCGTTTATGCCAACCCGGCGAAAACACGGGGTTATCAGGGCAAAGCTGCCAATCACGCCTGCGCTTTTACCCGCAGCAAATGCCCTGCCCCGCCAGGCCAGGGCGTGCAGCGCAAACGCTGACTGGCCAGTCAACCTTGCCGCTTTACCTGGCCTGCGGCGCTGGGTAACGTCTGCAGCACGCCACCCCAAGGACTCTGTAAAGGATGCTGTCATGAGCGAGCTGATTACCTACCATGCCGAAGACGGCATCGCCACCCTGACCCTGAACAACGGCAAGGTCAACGCCATCTCGCCCGACCTGATCATCGCCTTCAATGCCGCGCTCGATCGCGCCGTGCAGGAACGCGCGGTGGTGATCATCACCGGCCAGCCGGGCATTCTCTCCGGCGGCTACGACCTCAAGGTGATGACCAGCGGCCCCAAGGAAGCGGTGGGGCTGGTGACCGCAGGCTCCACTTTGGCACGCCGCCTGCTGTCACACCCGTTCCCGGTAGTGGTCGCCTGCACCGGCAATGCCGTGGCCAAGGGCGCCTTCCTGCTGCTGTCGGCAGACTACCGCATCGGCGTCGAGGGGCCGTACAAGATCTGCCTGAACGAAGTGCAGATCGGCATGACCATGCACTACGCCGGCATTGCCCTGGCCCGTGATCGCCTGGGCCGGGCGGCCTTCCAGCGTTCGGTGAACAATGCCGAGGTGTTCGACCCGCACGGCGCGGTGCAGGCCGGCTTCCTCGACCAGGTGGTGCCGCCTGAGCAATTGCAGGAAACCGCCCTGGCTGCGGCCCGCGAGCTGAAGAAGCTGAACATGCTGGCGCACAAGAACACCAAGCTGAAAGTGCGCAAGGCGCTGCTGGAGGAGCTGGACGACGCGATTATCAGTGACCAGGAGTACAAGGGCTGAAACCTGGCCACCCCGATTCCTCTAGGCTTGCCACGATCCCCCCGGTAGGAGCGGCCTTGCCGGGGCGCCGGACATATCCAGCGGGCAGGATCGCGCAGGCCTGGGCATAGGACCCCTGCCCGCTGGGTTTACCCAGACAGTGCACAGTCGTACACTGCGCCGCGACTGTCTGGTGTGAGTCGTATCATGCTCTATTCGCTTCGCATGCTCCTGCTGGCCGTGCACTTCCTGCTGGTTGGCGCCATTGGCCTGCTGATCGGCCTTTGCCGCCCCTTCAACCCCGACAACAGCCGCGTCTTCGCCCGCCTCTACAGCATCCCGGCGAGCTGGCTCATGCGCATCCGGGTCAAGGCCGAGGTCGGCCCGCTGTGGGACCAGCCGCCTGGCTGCGTGATCGTCGCCAATCACCAGTCCAACTTCGACCTGTTCGTGCTCGGCCAGGTCGTGCCCCAGCGCACCGTGGCCATCGGCAAGAAGAGCCTGGGCTGGATCCCGCTGTTCGGCCAGCTGTTCTGGCTGGGCGGCAACGTCCTGGTGGACCGCAAAAATGCCTACCAGGCGCGCAAGGCCCTGCAACTGACCACGCGCATCCTGCGCGACGACACCTCGATCTGGATTTTCCCCGAAGGCACGCGCAACCCCGGCGAGCAGTTGCTGGCCTTCAAGAAAGGCGCGTTTCACATGGCCATCGAAGCCGGCGTGCCGATCGTGCCGGTGTGCGTCAGCCGCTACGCCCGGCGCCTGGACCTGAACAGCTGGCGGCGCCGCACGGTGATCGTGCGCTCGCTGCCACCGATCAGCACGGCCGGCATGACCCAGCAGGACATCCCCGCCCTGATCGAACAATGCCGCGCGCAGATGCAGCAGAGCATCGAGCGCATGGAAAGCGAACTGGCCACGCACCCTTGAGTTGCCCTCGCGCCGCGAACAGACCAAGCTGTAGGGCGTGTTCAACCGGATAAGTGGGCCACCATGGGTCGAGTCGTCGCAGCGGCGGTGTACAGCGCCGGCAGGAAAGTCACCAATATCAGCATCGACGAAGGCAGCGAATGGGCGAGCAAGCCCGGGCACTTCGTCTGGATCGGCCTGGAAGAACCCAACGCCGACGAGCTGGCCAACCTGCAGTGCCAGTTCCACCTTCACGAGCTGGCGATCGAGGACGCCCTGGAAAAGCACAGCCGGCCCAAGCTGGAAACCTTCGGCGACGCGCTGTTCATCGTCACCTATTCACCGGTGCGACACGAAGGCCGGCTGGAGTTCATCGAAACCCACATCTTCGCCGGCAACGGCTACATCATCACGTGCCGCAACGGCCACTCCAAGTCATACGCCCTGGTACGCCAACGCTGCGAGGCGCGGCCACTGTTGCTGGAGCACGGCGAGGACTTCGTGCTGTACGCCCTGCTCGACTTCGTCACCGAGAACTACCAGCCGGTGAGCGAGGCGATCCATGGCGAGATCGAGGAGCTGGAGCGGAGCGTGCTCAGCAATTCCTTGCAGGAAGAAGACATCCAGCGTCTGCACAGCCTGCGCCGCGACATCCTGCGCCTGCGCCGCTACGTGGCACCGATGGTCGAGGTCAGCGAAGAACTGCAGCGCCTGAGCTTCCCGTTCATCGACAAGAACATGCGCCCGTACTTTCGCGACGTGCAGATCCACGTCACGCGGCAGATGGAAGACCTGGCGAGCATCCGCGACATCGCCAGCCAGACCATCGAGATCGGCATGCTGCTGGAGGCGTCACGGCAGAGCATCGTGCAACGCAAGTTCGCCGCCTGGGCGGCGATCCTGGCCTTCCCCACGGCCATTGCCGGGATCTACGGGATGAACTTCCAGAACATGCCCGAGCTGGGTTGGCACTATGGGTATTTCACCGTGCTGGGGATCATCGGGGTGGGCTGTACGGCGTTGTTCGCCAGTTTCAAGCGGTCGGGGTGGCTGTAGATTGTTGGGGCCGCTTTGCGGCCCCGATGCCTCACGCGGCGCTGTCGTTGGCCTTGCTGACCGGATGCTGGATGAAGCGCAGCATCCACTCGCCGACCAGGTCGCCCTGGTGCTCGGTGGCCAGGCTGGCGATGGCCTTGTGGTACACCTCATCGCCCAGGTACTCCTGGCGCGCATCGAGCAGCGCCCGCGAGTAGTCGTGGACGAACTCCGGGTGGCCCTGGAAGCACAGCACCTGGTCGCGGATGTGGTACGCGGCATTCGGGCAGAAGTCGCTGGAAGCGATGACGGTGGCGCCCTCCGGCAGCTCGGTGACCTGGTCCTGATGGCTGATCAGCAGGGTCAGCTCGGACACTTCCGGGTCCATCCACGGCGCATGGGCCGCCAGCGAGTAGCGGTGGATGCCCACGCCCCAGCCCTGCTCGGCCCGCTCGGCCTTGCCGCCGAGGGTCAGTGCCAGCAACTGGTGCCCGAAGCACACGCCCAGCAATTTCTCGCCACGCTCGTACAACTTGAGCAGGTAGGCCTTGAGCGTCTGGATCCAGGGATCGCTGCCGAACGAATCGGCCTTGCTGCCTGTCACCAGATAAGCATCGAAGCGTTCGCCGTCCGGGGGATAGTCCCCGTTCATCACGTTGTACACGAAAAACTGCGCTGCGATCGGCTGGCGCGAGAACAGCTGCTCGAACATCCTTCCGTAGCCCTGGTACTGCGCGGTCAACTCCGGTCGCAGGACATCGGTTTCAAGGATGCAGATGCGTAACGACATAGGGATAGTCCTGGACGACATGGGTGGAAAACTGTTGTAGAGACTGACGCGAAAGACACGTACAAGCAAGTAGGCCGCACTGACGAACGGTCGCATTTTGTCGAGGTGGCATGGGGTGCGGCGCCACTGTCTAGTCAGAGCATGACAGCTAGATGGCAGTTGGCCTCATAGCAACGAGGCATTAGGAGGATAGCGGTTTAGCGCAAAGGGTTCTGAAACAGGGATGATGTTCGCCCTACTGTTGGTTGTATATCCCTTTATCAGAGGCAAGCGGCGCAGGCGTAAGCGTTACGCCACCGCGATCGACCCGAAGCACGACAAGGAAGCCCCACGGGTATTCAGGAATAACAACAAGAAGGCGGTCCGCCATGTTCAGACAATCGAAGCTTCGCCAAGCTGGACTCATTCTGTTCGCCACCACGCTGCTGCTGATCCTGCCGAACCTCACACGCCTGTTCGGATGACTGCGGCTGTGGCCTTGCTGGCAGTGCACAGGTAACCTGCCGACCTCGATGGTTGGAGACCTGCCATGCGCCACTGCCTTGCCCTCATGGCCCTGCTGCTGAGCCTACCGCTGCACGCTGCGCAATTGCACCTGGAACTGGGCGATCTGTCGCGCACCTGGAGCAGCAGCGAGCTGCTGGGCCACTCCCAGGTCCAGGACATCCGGATCGACCAGGACGTTTCGTACAAGCGGCCGATGCGCTACCGCGCCGTGCCGCTGGCGACGCTGCTCGAGGGTGTAGGCGCCGACGACCACCTGCAAGCGGTAGCACTGGATGGCTTCGCCGCCGAAATGCCGGCCGGGCCGTTGCTGAGCACGGGCCCGGCTCGCGCATGGCTGGCGGTCGAAGACCCGGCGCAGCCATGGCCTGCCCTGGCCAAGGGCAAGCCGAGTGCCGGGCCGTTCTACCTGGTCTGGACCCACCCACAGGCAGGCGGCATCCGGCCCGAGCAGTGGCCTTTCCAGATCGCCACGATTCGCCGAATGGCACCGGTGGAGCAGCGCTTTCCGGCGCTGCTGCCCGACCCTACCCTGCCCGCCAACGACCCGGTGCGCCAGGGTTTTGCGCTGTTCCAGCAGAATTGCCTGGTGTGCCATCGACTCAACGGCGCTGGCGATGCGCAGTTCGGGCCGGACCTGAACGTGCCGCACAACCCGACCGAGTATTTTCAGCCGGGCTATTTGCGCCAGTACATTCGTGACCCGCAGAGCCTGCGGCAGTGGCCGCAGGCGCGGATGCCGGGGTTTGGTGAGGGTGTGTTGAGCGACAATGAGCTGGATGCGTTGCTGGCGTATCTGGGGCATATGGCCAAGCGTAGGCCTTAGGATTGGCGCTGGATTCTTCGCGGGGCAAGCCCGCTCCCACAGTTACTGCACTACCGGGAAGGCCGGCGCGGGCGTTGTGGGAGCGGGCTCGCCCCGCGAAGAAGCGATGGGGATGCTTCAGGCCACCGTGCGCTCTTGCTTGACCCCCCAACCTTCGACCTCGCCGCCCAACGGCGAAACCACCTGCTCGAAGGTTTCCTCGAAGTCACCGATCCCACAATAGGTGGCGTACATGACCTTGCTCAGTTCCAGGTGCCAGGCGCCATCGTCGAGCTCGCGCACCTGGGCATTGAGCGACTCGCCGCGAAACTCCCTGGCCGCTCGCCGTGCTCCGGCTTCATCGGGAAACACCGCGTAGAACTCGATGGGGTGAATGCGGGTGAAGTCGAAACCGCCAGCTTTCATCTGGCGCAGGACATTGCTGCTGATATCGTCGTTCTGGCTGCTGCTCATGAATCGTCCTCCTAACAAGCGATGGATAGACTTTCCGTGCACTGCGCACCCACCAGCGAGGCCGGCGGGTGGAGTTGTTAGAGCTGATGCAAGACGCGAATCGAAACAGTGCGGCCCGCAAGGAAGACCAGCACCTTCCACCAGCGTAGTGCCTGGCAGGGCGCTACGCCACTAAGCGGCTCTGGCCGAATCAGGGTGCTTCCTGAATGCTGGTGATGGTCACGCCGTTCTGCTCCTTGAGCCAACGTGCCGTGGGAGAGGGGGTACGGTCCTGGAAATCGTTGAGGTCCAGTTCATCCATGACCGGGAACAGGTGCGAACGAATGGCCCGCGCCGCATCTTCTTCGCTGGGGCGCTGATCGGCCTGCAGCAACAGCGAGGTTGGTTCGCCTTTCTGGTCGGCGAAGATGACTTCCCACGCTTTCATCGAATGAGCCCTCTCAGTCAAGAAACACCAGTGTGTGATGCCTGTATACCTTGACCTTGCAGGGGTAGGGTTCGTTCAGTCGCAGCAATGGGGGCCGCCAGGCGGCCCCCGCTGGCATTACTTCGGCGTGCCGTGGACCACACCGGCGGTGTTGTCCAGCAGGCTCTTGGTGGCGGTCTGGATGTACGCCTCGAGCTTCTTCAGCATCTCGGGCTGGTCCGGGCTTTCGATCAGCTCGGCCTTGAACTGGCTGCCCAGCTGGTAGCGGTACAGACGCGGGCTCATGTCCTTGGACTCGATGAGGATGCGATCACCCTGCACCAGGCCGACGATCTGCTCGCTGCCCGAAGGCTTGATCATGCCCACGCCCTGATCGCCCTCAGGCAGGTTGAGCAGGTCGCGCCCCCAGCACTGGTGGCGCGCCTGGCCGCCGAGGCGGCCCATGATGGTCGGCACGATGTCGACCTGGGTACCTACGGTGTGGTCGACCGCACCGAACTTCTCCTGGATGCCCGGAGCGATCAGCAGCAGCGGCACGTTGAAGCGGCCCAGGTCGAGTTCGGTGACCTGGTCGTGGTTGCCGAAGCCGTGGTCGCCGACGATGACGAACAGGGTGTCCTTGAAGTACGGCTCCTTGCGCGCCTTCTCGAAGAACTGGCCCAGCGCCCAGTCGGAGTAACGCATGGCGGTCAGGTGTTCGTCCAGGCGGCCTTGGCCGGTGACCTTCTCGACCGGCAGGTCCTTGGGCAGCGCGTACGGGGTGTGGTTGGACAGGGTCTGCAGCAGCGCGTAGATCGGCTTCTTGCCATCGTGCTTGGCCAGTTCCTGAGCGCCGCGGTCGAACATGTCCTGGTCGGACACACCCCAGGTCGGGTCGGAGAACACCGGGTCGACGAAGTCGTTGCGGCCGATGAAGGTGGTCATGCCCTGGTTGCCGAAGAACCCGGACTGGTTGTCCCAGGCGAAGTCGCCGTTGTAGACGTAGACGTCGTCGTAGTCACGGGCGCTGAGCAGGGCCGGGAGGCCAGACAGCTTGTGCCCGCCTTCCGGGGTCTGCATCAGGTATTCGAAACCTGGCAGGTTGGGGAAGCAGGCCATGGTGGCGAACATGCCCTGGTGGGTATGGGTGCCGTTGGAGAAGAAGCGGTCGAACAGCAGACCCTCCTTGGCCAGCTTGTCGAAGTTCGGGGTGATGTTGTTCGGGCTGCCCAGGGCGCCCACCGAGTGGCCGGCGAAGCTCTCCATGAGGATCACCACGACGTTCTTGACCGGCAGGGTGCGATCGGCCGGCGGCAGGAAGTCGCGGCGCACGGCGGCTTCGTCGGCATCGACCAGTGTGTCGTGCGGGGTCAGCAGCAGGTCGCGCACGTTCTGCGTGGCCACGCCCTGCTCGAGCACGGGCTTCCAGATGTTGGCGCGGTCTTCGCCGAATCGGCTCTTGGCGGCGTCGATCAGGGTCAGGGTGCCGTTCAGGCCGAGCTGGTTGACGAAGTTCGAGTCGGTGGTGAAGGCATCGCCCCAACGCATCGGCGGGCCCTGGCGCAGAGTGCCGCGAGCGGCGACCACAGCAACCAGCAGGACCACCATGAACACCGCCAGGCGGTTGTACCACGCCGTCACCGGCCGACCCGAGCCGCGGGTGATGCGGTCGATGCCCTTGAACAGCAGGCTCAGCAGCCAGGTGCCGACCAGCCACGCCAGGATATAGCGAACCACCGGGAAGCCGTACCAGAGCATGCTCAGCACGGTCTTGGGGTCTTCCTTGATGTACTGGAACACCAGGCCGTTCAGGCGTTGGTGGAACTCGCGGTAGAAGTCCATCTCCATCAGGCCGAGGAACATCACCACGCTGGCGGACAGGGTCAACCAGAAACGGAAGAAGCCACGACGGGCCATGGCCCAGGGGCTGAGGCAGGCCAGCAGCAGCGGGATGCTCAGGTACACCACCACCCGCAGGTCGAAACGCAGGCCATTGAGGAAGCCCTCGCCGACGGTCGAATAGGGGGTGTCGCCGATCATGTCGCTGTTGTACACCAGCAGCGCCAGGCGCACGAGGCTGAGCATGAGCATGATCGCCAGGCCGCTGAGCAGCGTGTAGGCCAGGTGGGACTTCAGGGTAGGCGCGTAGGCGGCTCGCGCGCCCTGTTGCTTCAGGGCATCCGTGTTAGCCATGAATGGAGGGATCCTAGGATTGCGGTTTGCGAAGAGGTGCGGGTTGAGACCAACGCAGTATTGTGCGGCGGGGATTCTGTTTAAACCAGTGTGAAAATTTTGTCACTGGGCTGTTTCGGACTTTGTCTGGACCGGGCGTTTGGCCAGCAACGCGGTTCAGATCCGCACATCGCCCCGCGGCCCGGCGATGGCCCAGATCACCAGGCCGATCACCGGCAGCAAGGCGATCAGCAGGATCCACAATACCTTCACGCCGATTTCCCGAGGGCTCTTGAGCACATTGAGGATGGCCCAGATATCCAGGGCAAGGATGATCAGCCCGACCAGGCCGTTGAAGGTGGACCCCATGTGAAAGCTCCCTTTCATGTGCTTTGCTGCTCAGCATAGCCCTATCGCGCCGATAGAAGGGAATCCTTGGCTGCTTGGCCGGGTCAGTGGATAGACTGCTTGCATTAGATGATCGAGAGGTGCCCATGCCCCCAGCCAATACCCCCACTGCCGAGCCCGGCAACCTGTTGCACGCCTGGCGCCAGCAGGCCATCGATTCGCCCTGGCTCAGCGCCGGCCTGGGCGCCAGCCTGCTGGTGGTACTGGTGCTGCTGGCCATCAGCATCTGGAATGCGGTGCACGGCGAGCACGCGCACAACCTGCACCTGGCGGTGCTCGGCGGCTTGTCGGGGTTCGGGGCCACGGCCCTGGGCGCGGTGCTGGCGGTGGTGCTGCGCGATGTCAGCACGCGCAGCCAGGACGTGATGCTGGGCTTCGCCGCCGGCATGATGCTCGCCGCCAGTTCGTTCTCGCTGATCCTGCCGGGCCTGGACGCCGCCCGGGAGATCACCGGCAACGGCCCTGCGGCGGCCTTCACCGTGGTGCTGGGCATGGCGCTGGGTGTTCTGCTGATGCTCGGCCTCGACCGCTTCACCCCGCACGAGCACGAAACCGTCGGCGCCTGCGGACCGCATTCGGACCGCATCAGCCGGGTGTGGCTGTTCGTGCTGGCGATCACCTTGCACAACCTGCCCGAAGGCATGGCCATCGGCGTGAGCTTCACCAACGGTGACATGAGCGTCGGCCTGCCGCTGACCAGCGCCATCGCCATCCAGGACATTCCTGAAGGCCTTGCAGTGGCCATGGCCTTGCGCGCCACCGGGCTGTCGAACCTGAAGGCAGCACTGGTGGCGATCGGCTCAGGCCTGATGGAGCCGCTGGGGGCGGTGATCGGGCTGGGGATCTCGACCGGCTTCGCCCTCGCCTACCCGGTCAGCATGGGGTTGGCGGCGGGGGCGATGATCTTCGTGGTGTCGCACGAAGTGATTCCGGAAACCCACCGTAACGGGCACCAGACGTCGGCGACGCTGGGGTTGATGGGTGGGTTCGCGGTGATGATGTTTCTGGATACGGCGTTGGGTTAGGAACCGCATCGCTTGCGACCTGTGTAGGAGCGGCCTTGCCGGGGCGCCGGACCGGCCGGATGGGGCGCAAGGCCGCTCCTACAGGGATTGCGTCAGTCTTTGCAATCAGACGTGCACCGCGACCTTCAACGCCTCCAGCGCCGGCTCGACCTTGATCCCCAGCTCGGCGCCCAACTCCAGCACCCGGGCCAGATCCCGCTGGCCGACCATCACCATCTGCAACTCGTCATCGAGCAACTGGCTGAAGTTGAGCAGCACGTAGCCCCCCGCTTCCTTGTTCAACGCGCCCATCTGCACCTGAATACGGTTGAGCGCGGTCAGTGGCTCGGTACGCGCCAGTTGCTTGGCCTTGAGGGTGAACGCCACGCTCTGATCGAACGAATCGCTGATCTGCTGGAACAGGTCCTGGTAGCTGTCGGCCTGGAACACCACGGTGTCCGGCAGGCTGCCGAGCACCACCCACTCGCCCAGCGGGATCGGGAAGCTGTCGTCGTAGTTGATGTCCGGGTTGGCGGCCAGGAAGCCGGCGGGGTCGGCGTAGGCCTGGGCGGCTTCATCGGCGATGCGCTCGATGTCCTGCTCGCGCATGCAGCCGGCGCCTATGAGGCTGATGAATTCGAGCAACTGGTTTTTCATGAAGGGGCCTGCGGCGGGTGAAAAGTCGCCAAGGATAGCCGCAAAAGCCCCCGGACAGTTAGCCGGCCAGCACCTGCAGGCGCGCCGCAGCATCCACCGCACCCATGGTCTGCGCCGCCATCAGCGCCGTGGCGCCGCGGGCGTCCTGGTGCGCCGGGTTGGCCCCGTGGGCCAGCAGGTAGTCGAGGATCTCGCCACGGTTGAACATGGCCGCCAGCATCAGTGCGGTGCGCCCGTCCTGGGCGGCGGCATCCACCGGCACGCCGTGGTCGAGCAGCAACTGGATCATCGGCAGGTCGCCCTTGAACGCCGCGCCGGCAATCGGCAACTGGCCATTGTCGTTGGCGATCAGCGGATCGGCGCCATGGGCCAGCAACACCCGTACGGCGTCATGGTGGCCGTGGTAGCTGGCCAGCATCAGCAGCGTATCGCCCTTGTGGTTGCGCAGGTTGGCCGGCAGGCCGCTGGCGAGCAGGCGCTCGAGCATTTCGGCATCGCCCTGGCGGGCGCGTTCGAATACCTGTGCGGCGAACGCGGCCGCTTCATCGTCGGTCATCTGGGTAGACACGAGCTGGTCGGACATCTGGAACCTCCTGGCGTAAAAGATTGCCCAAGTGTTCGTCAGGCATGCGCCAAGGGTCAAAGGTTCAGAATCTATGGGGGCAATAGCTTCGTGCAAATTGCACTGTGCAAAATGCACGACCTTGCAGGCTGCACGAAAAGGTTTCTGTGAAAACCACTCAAAGCCCTGATTTTAAAGGACTTTTTGAATAATCGAGATCTGGCACGGTCGCTGCAACTATCAACTCACGTCTGCCAACATATTCAGTCAGGAGTTGATATGGACCTCATCCAGGAAAAATTCGTCTCGGTGTTCTCGGCCTATCAGGTTGCCACCCAGGCCCGCCCCGATGGCGGCGTACTGCTGACCCTGCGCGCCGCCGACGGCAAGGTGACCCGCCGCGTGTTGACCTACGGGCAACTGCACAGTGCCGAGCAGCTGTCCTGGGCGATCAGCGCCATTCGCCGTGACCTGGCTGAGCAGGCCAGTGAATTGCCGGTGATTTCGCACTTGCAGAGCCAGCAGCGGTTTGCATTGCCGACCTATCGTTGATTTCTCCTGCTACGGCCCTTTCGCGGGTAAACCCGCTCCTACACGCATCACGCGCTCCCTGTAGGAGCGGCTTTAGCCGCGAAGAGGCCGGCCCAGGCTTTAGAGCTCGTCGATCCCCAAAAATTCCCGTGCACTCTGGTCCCCGGTAAACACTGCCTGCGCCCCCTGCTCGTCAGCAAACAAGCGCAGCGCCAGGCAAAACGGATTATCCCCCAGCTCCACCCAGCGCCGCGTCCCCGCCGGCACCACCAGCCGATCGCCCTTCTCGCACAACACCGCATACACCTGCTCACCCAGGCGCAGCCCGACCTGGGCCCGTCCGCTGACTACCGCGAACACTTCCTCGGCCCCCTGCACATGCTCGTCGCGCACATCGACCTGCGCCGGATCGGCGCCATCACGGTTGAGCAGCTGGTACGCCACACTGCCCTGTGCGGTCATCAGCTGGTCGAGGTATTCACGGCAGGCCGCCAGTGCCTCTTCGGCGCTCCCCCCCGGCCGTACGCGCAGCTCCAGCGGAGCGTGGGCGAAGCCGACGCCCTGCTCGGCCAGGGTCGCGGCGATGTCGTCGTGATGGGTCAGCACCTTGTGCGGCGAGGCGGGGCTTGCAGGGTGGAAAACGCAGAGGATGCTCATCAGGGGCTTGTCCTGGTCGATGGCGAACGGAAGGCAATGATAACGGCTGCAGCCAAGGCTGCGGCGCTGGCCATACCAAAGGTGAAGGCCGGGCCCAGCTGGTTCCAGCTGTAGCCCGAATACAAGGCGCCCAACGCCCCGCCGGTGCCCGACAGCGCCGCGTACAGCGCCTGGCCCTGACCTTGCTGGCGGGCGCCGAAGCTGGCCTGGACGAAGGCGATGGAGGCTGCGTGGAAGCAGCCGAAGGTGGCAGCGTGCAGTAACTGGGCGAAGATCAGCACAGCGGGCTCGTTGGCCAGGTTGCCGAGCAGCAGCCAGCGCAACGCGGCCAGCAGGAAACTCAGCAGCAGCACGCGCTGTACCGAAAAGCGCGCGAACACGCGGCTCATCAGCATGAACATCAGCACTTCGGCCACCACCCCCAGCGCCCACAGCAGGCCGATTTCGCCACGGCTGTAGCCCAGGTGCTCGAGGTGCAGGGTGAGGAAGGTGTAGTACGGGCCGTGGCTCAGTTGCATCAGCGCCACGCAGGCATAGAACGCCAGTACCCCGGGGGCCAGCAGCTGGCGCAGGAAGCCACCGGCCGCGGTGCGCTCGCCCTGCTCCGCTGGCTGGGCGTTGGGCACCCACAGGCTGGCGGCGACGATGCCGGCCATGATCACCAGGATGGCCACCGGGTAAACGTCCAGGCTCAGCCACTCGAACAACCGGCCCAGGCCGACCACGGTGAGGATGAAGCCGATCGAACCCCACAAGCGCACCTGGCTGTAGCGTGAGGTCTGGCCGTGCAGGTGGGCCAGGGTGATCACCTCGAACTGGGGGAGCACGGCATGCCAGAAGAAGGCGTGCAGGGCCATCACCAGCGCCAGCCAGGCATAGCTCTTGGCGAAGAAGATCAGCGAGAACGAGGCCAGCGTCGACAGCGCGCCGAGGCGCACGATCAGCAGCCGCTGGCCACTGCGGTCGCCCAGCCAGCCCCACAGGTTGGGGGCGATGCAGCGCATCAGCATAGGAATGGCCACCAGCTCGCCGATGCGCGCTGGGGGGAAGCCCAGGTGGTCGAAGTACAGCGCCAGGAACGGGGCGGTGCCGCCGAGCAGGGCGAAGTAGAAGAGGTAGAAGCTGGACAGGCGCCAGTAGGGGATTGGGGGCATAGGGGGAGCCGGTTCAGGGTTGCCTGTATCGGCCCTTTCGCGGGTGAACCCGCTCCTACAGGGGGCACGCAACCCTCTGTAGGAGCGGGTTTACCCGCGAAAGGGCCAGCCCAGTAAAAACATGGACAACAGACGAATCAGAGCTGGCCCAGTACCGGCGTGTTCACCTTCACCTCGGCATTCTGCCCCCGATGACGCAGCAGGTGGTCCATCAACGCGATGGCCATCATCGCCTCGGCGATCGGCGTTGCCCGGATGCCCACGCAAGGGTCGTGACGGCCCTTGGTGATGACCTCCACCGGGTTGCCATCGACATCGATCGAACGGCCCGGGGTGGTGATGCTCGACGTCGGCTTCAGCGCCAGGTGGGCGACGATCGGCTGGCCCGAGGAAATACCGCCGAGGATGCCCCCGGCGTTGTTGCTGAGGAAGCCCTCCGGGGTCAGCTCGTCACGGTGCTCGGTGCCACGCTGGGCGACACTGGCGAAGCCGGCGCCGATTTCCACGCCCTTGACCGCGTTGATGCTCATCAGGGCATGGGCCAGCTCGGCATCCAGGCGATCGAAGATCGGCTCGCCCAGGCCCGGCATCACACCTTCGGCGACCACGGTGATCTTGGCGCCGACCGAATCCTGGTCGCGGCGCAGCTGGTCCATGTAGGCCTCCAGCTCCGGCACCTTGTCCGGGTCGGGGCTGAAGAAGGCGTTCTGCTCGACCGAGTCCCAGGTCTTGAAGGGGATTTCGATCGGGCCGAGCTGGCTCATGTAGCCGCGCACGCGAATGCCCTGGGTGGCCAGGTACTTCTTGGCGATGGCACCGGCAGCCACGCGCATGGCGGTTTCGCGGGCCGAGCTGCGACCGCCGCCACGGTAGTCGCGGGTGCCGTACTTGTGGTGGTAGGTATAGTCGGCGTGGGCCGGGCGGAACAGGTCCTTGATCGCCGAGTAGTCCTTGGACTTCTGGTCGGTGTTGCGGATCAGCAGGCCGATCGAACAACCGGTGGTACGGCCTTCGAACACGCCAGAGAGGATCTCCACCTCGTCAGGCTCCTGGCGCTGGGTGGTATGCCGGCTGGTGCCCGGCTTGCGGCGGTCGAGGTCGTGCTGCAGGTCGGCCAGGGACAGCTCGAGGCCCGGTGGGCAACCATCGACAATGGCGACCAACGCCGGGCCATGGCTTTCGCCAGCGGTGGTGACAGTGAACAGCTTGCCGTAGGTATTGCCGGACATGGACGCTCCGCGAGTCTGCCTGAAGTGAATGAGAGCGGCAGTATACGCTGGAGGCATTGAGATTTGCAGCGCGGCGGACATCGAGCGCCGCGCGGGCGGCGCGCGATATC
>NZ_JACVVE010000045.1:0-40000 GCF_016648105.1 Pseudomonas sp. S31
GCCGCCTTGTTTGTACGACACCATATCGAGGTGGACACCAAGGCGGTCGCGCGCGCCTGTCACCGACGTTACTGGCCCGAAACAAACGTAGGAGCGAGCGCAGCTCGCGATGCGCCGCGCGGGCGGCGCTCGATTTACGCGGCACTGCAAAACCCAAGGCAGGCACGGGAAAGCCGACATCCAGCTCCCCCGGCAGAACCCATGGAACTGGCACTATCGATCCGAAATCACGCCCCGTGGCACTTCTTGAACTTCTTCTGGCTGCCGCATGGGCACGGGTCGTTGCGGCCGACGTCCTTCAGGGCGTTGCGCACCGGCTCCTGGTGGCCGTGGTTGCAGTGCGGGCCGTGCACATGGCCATGATCGTGATCGTGGTGGTGATCATGATCGTGGTTGCAGTCGGGGCCATGGACATGGGGTTGCTGGGTCATTGCAGGGTTACTCCGGTATGAGATCGCCGGGCATTATCTCATCACTTCGCGACAAGTGCAGGCTCCGATGGATGATCAACCCGGTGTTCAGTTCGGCCTGCAGGCGATAGTGCAGCGGCTGCTGGCTCCTGAGCAGCTTGGCCAGTGGCTTGAGGTGCTGCCACAGGTTGGTCCGTGCGGTGATCTTGAAGGTGCGCTCGGCATGGCCGCCGACACTGCGCCACAAGCTGGCCTCGTCCTCGACCAGCAGCAGGTCGTTGAGACGTACCGAATAGCCCAGGTTGCGGATGAACAACCGGCTGTCGTTGGGGTTGACCACCTGCAGGTGCAGGACGAACTCCTGCTGGTGCAGCCGCGCCTTGACGGTCTCGACCCGCAGCAGGTGCACCTCGGGCTCGCGCCATTCACTGCCACCCCAGCTGGCACAACCTGCCAGCAGGCCCAGCAGGCCTGTGAGCAGGAAGGTGCGCAGCAGGGCCGCCATGCTCAGCTACCCACGTAGCTTGCGCAGCATTTCTTGAACTTCTGCCCGCTGGCGCAGGGGCACGGGTCGTTGCGTTGGGCGTGGAGCTTCACCGTCGGGTCGATGAAATACCAGCGCCCGGCACGCTGGACGAAAGCCGAGCGCTCATGATGCTGGTGGTCGCCTGCTTGGTCGTGCCAGCGTGCGGTGAAGGTGACGAAGGCGTGTTCGGGCTGGCCACCGAACACCTCGGCACCGTCCACCTCCAGCCCCAGCCAGGTGCTCTGGGCACTCCAGGCCGCCATGGCATCACGGTCCAGGCCGGGCTGCTGGGCCGGCAGGGTCGTGGCTACCAGGTAGTCGACCAACCCCAGCACGTACGCGCTGTAGCGTGAGCGCATCAAGGCCTGGGCATCCGGTGCCGCAGTACCGGCATGATAATGCCCGCAGCAGGCGTCGAGCAGGTTGCCACTGCCACAGGGGCAGACCGAGACACTCATCGTCACCACCAGTATTTGCCGAAGTTTTCAGGATTGGCCCAGAACTTGGCGTTGAGCCAGTCCGGGACCTGCTTGTAGTCGTGTAGATCATAGGTGAACAGGCTCAATTCCTGCTCGTCACGGCGAAATTTCTCGCTGGCCGACAGCGCCAGGGCGAAGAAGTCGGTGTCGTGCCAACCGCAGGCGGACAGGTCGGCCAGCACCGCTACCCGGTTGGCATTGAGATTGCGGATACCCCCCAGCAGTTCAAGCCCGCTGCGTTTGGGCAGGTGCTCCAGGCAGTCGATCAGGATCGCCAGGTCGAAGCGCTGCGCCGCCAGGTCTGCTGGCAGTGGGCCCGCAGCGGCGCTGGCGATATGCACGTCGGGATGCGCCTGGACAAAGGCGTCCAGGGCGGGGAAGCGTGAGCCTACCAGCAGCAAGCGGCTTGGGGTGAAGCGCTCCAGCAGGGCGGCCAGGGCTTGTTGCGGCGTGCGCTGGGAAAAACCGTCGGTCATTGCCAATCCTCGTTCAGGTAGGCCAAGACTAGCGGGGCTGACGCTGGCGGGCAAAGGGCATGTGACAGCCAGATGGCTTATTGCTGGCAGGGATCGATGACGCGGTCTTTACTCCCTCTGATCGGCCTCGTGCCGGTTCCCCCTAGGAGAAGCGACGAAATGAGCATAGTACGCACAGCGATCCCCCTGGTCCTGCTCACCAGTGTGTTGACTGGTTGTGCAGGTTTGCAAAAAACCGACTGGCCGAAGTGTGCTGCCGTCGGGGGCGTGGGCGGTGCCGCCCTGGGCGCCATCGAGAGTTCCAGCTGGGCCGGCTGGGGCGCGCTGCTCGGCGGCGGCCTGGCGGCCGGCTACTGCTGGTCCCACGGCGATGGCGACGAGGACGGTGATGGCGTGCCGGACAGCCGCGACAAGTGCCCCGGCACCCCGCGTGGCGTGCAGGTCGATGCCGATGGCTGCCCGCCGCCACCACCGCAACCGGCGCAGGAGGTCGTGGTGCAGAAGGAAGAAGTCATCGTCATCCGAGACGTGCGCTTCGAATTCGACTCGGCGCGCCTGACCGCTGGCGACAAGGAACGCCTGAACACTGTGGCCACGCGCTTGAAACAGGAAGCCCCGAGCGCTCGCCTGAGCGTGACCGGCCATACCGACAGCGTCGGTTCCGACAGCTACAACCAGAAGTTGTCAGAGCGTCGTGCCCACTCGGTGACCGATTACCTGGTCGAAAATGGTGTGCCGCGCAGCAGCTTCGTGTCGGTGGTGGGCGCTGGCGAGACCCAGCCGGTGGCGGACAATGCCACTGAAGAGGGCCGCGCCATGAACCGTCGCACCGAGATCAAGATCCAGCGTTGACGGCATGTGCCCGCGCCTTGAGAAGTGGCGCGGGCGCGTCTTTAATCCTGAGTAGCCGGTAGCGGCCGGCCACACAGGAGCATTCATCATGAGTGTCATGTCGAAGGCGGCATTGCCGTTGCTGTTGGCCTCTGGCCTGCTGGCGGGCTGTGCCACCCACAGCGATGGCAGCGCACCCCTCAATCAACGCACTTGGCCGATCTGCAGCCTGCTTGGCGGGCTGGTCGGTGGTGGCCTGGGCGCTATCGAGAGTTCCAGTTGGGCAGCCGGTGGTGGAGCCCTGGGTGCGATCGCCGGCGGCCTGATCTGCTATGCCCAGGATGGCGACGAGGATGGCGACGGCGTCTTCGATCGCCGTGACCGTTGTCCGGAGACACCGGCGAATACGCCGGTCGACCACATGGGCTGTCCATTGCCGCAATACCCGGCCTCCCAGCCCGTGCCCGAGCCCAAGGCCGAAGTCATCTCCCTCGACGACCAGGGGCAGGTGATGTTCGCGTTCAACTCTGCCGAACTGACACCCGCCAGCGAGCAGCGCCTGCAAAGCCTGCTGCCGCGCTTGCAGGAACTGGGCGTGACGCGCATCAGGGTGGTCGGCCATACCGACAGCGTCGGCTCCGACAGCTACAACCAGGCACTCTCCGAACGTCGGGCCAGCAGCGTCGCGCAGTACCTCATCAGCCAGGGACTGGCGCCGGACAAGGTGACCAGCCAGGGCCGCGGCGAAAGCGAGCCGATCGCCGACAACGACACCGAGGAAGGGCGCGCGCACAACCGGCGGGTCGACCTGCACCTCAACTGAAGCCTGGCGCAGGCCAGGGCGCTGCAGCCACTGCCGGTCGCTGGGCACGTTTGCTCGCGCCACGCTGGCATGACGGGAAAGAACGGGGGCAACCATGACGTTCATCCTTGGCCTGGGCAAGGCCTTGACGGTCGTGTTCTGGTGGGTGGTACTGGCCAATTGGCTGATGCCGCAGCCGCTACCGTTCAATCTGCTGATCAATGCCGCCGGCATCGCGTTGCTCGGCCTGCACGTGCTTGAAGTACTGTGTTTCAATGGCAGCCTGCGTGGCCGTAGCCACCGCTGGTTCGACCGTCTGCAAATCCTGCTGACGGGTATCTTCCATGTCATGTCCATCCCCCGTCCGCAGGAGCCGTCGAGTCGTGCGTAAACTGATGTTGCTGGCCGCACTGGCCGCCCCCCTGGCCCAGGCCGAAAGCCTGGACGTCGCTGCCAACTCGATGCTGCGCCTGTCGAACAAGTCGGCCAGCGTGCATCTCGAGCACCTGCGTGTGGCCGACTCGGCCACGCTGTTGCTGCCGGCCACGCTGACCGAGCTGCGCATCGACCAGCTCGAACTGGGCGAGAACGCCCGGATCGCCATCGCGCCATCCGACAGCCCGTTGCTGATCGAGGCGCGCACCGCACGCCTGGGGCAGGGCAGTGAGTTCAGCGCTCCCGGCGCGCCTGGCACGTACGAGCGTGCTGCCCGATCGGGGCGCAACCTCGACCTGAAACTCGATGAGCTCGACGCCGAGCGCCTGGCCATCGATGCCCGTGGCGGCGCTGGAGCTCCTGGTTATGTCGGCCTCGATGGTGCCAACGGCCGCGCCGGCGGCTGCACCTGGGGCCAGGCCAGCCGAGGCGCCAACGGCGATGACGGTGGCAACGGCCACGATGGCGCAGCCGGTGGGCGAATTCGCCTCAGCGTGCCGCAAGGTTTTGCCGAGGAGCGCATCGTGGTGCGCCTGGATGGCGGTGCCGCCGGCAAACCCGGGGCTGCGGGCAAGCCGGGCAAGGGCGGTGCGAGCAAGGGTTGCCTGGTATACAGCACCGATGCCGGCGCCAACGGGCGCCCAGGGCAGCCGGGCCAGCCTGGCCTGGCGGGCGCTGCCGGGGAACTGATCCTGCAACGCCTCTGAGTGGGGTTTCGACCCCGGGCGACCAGGCCCGGGGTTGGTGCGATCAGAGCAGGACGCGCGAACTGGCCAGTGCCACCACGGCCAGCCCCAGCAGCAGGTTGACGCCGACCATGCGCCGGATCCGCCCCAGCACGGCGGCGCCGGTGGCCCAGTCTTCATCCTGCACTGCGGTTTTCAGCTCGGGCAACAGCAACGCCTGGATGCGCATGAACAGCGCGAACATGGCGATGCCACCGCCGATCATCACCTGCACATAGCGCGGCGCGGTCTCGAAGCCGCTGAAACGCATGTGCAACATGCCGATACCACTTATCGCCAAAATGGCCACGGCCAACCAGACCCAGCCGAAGAAGCGTCGGAAAACTTCCACCCAAAGGCGCAACCGGGCAGGCCCCTCAAGGGCTGCAACCGTGGCCGGGCGCAGTACCAGCCAGGCGAAGAACATGCCGCCGACCCATACCAGGGCGGCCAGGACATGCAGTGTGTAGGGCAGGGCAAAGGCGAGCATCCGGATCTCCATGCGGCATAAAGGGCAATAGCGGGGTATGATAGCCGCCCCATGAGAAACACTGAAAATATATCCAGCCCTCCGGGCGCCTGCAGACCATGATCAGCAACGAACTCAAAGCCACCATCCAGGGCGCCTACTCGCGTTTTCTCGAAGCCAAGAGCCTCAAGCCGCGCTATGGCCAGCGCCTGATGATCGCCGAAGTCGCCAAGGTGCTGGGCGACATCGCCTGCGACGACGAGGGTCGCCGTGCCGGCGAGCCCGCCGTGGTGGCGGTTGAGGCGGGCACCGGTACCGGCAAGACGGTCGCCTACAGCCTGGCAGCGATCCCCGCCGCCAAGGCCGCCGGCAAACGCCTGGTGATCGCCACTGCCACCGTCGCCCTGCAGGAGCAGATCGTCTTCAAGGACCTGCCCGACCTGATGCGCAACAGCGGCCTCAACTTCAGCTTCTCGCTGGCCAAGGGGCGCGGCCGCTACCTGTGCCTGTCCAAGCTCGACATCCTGCTGCAGGAGGGCCATGCGCAATCGGCCACGGCCCAGCTGTTCGAGGAGGAAGGCTTCCACATCGAGGTCGACGAGCGCAGCCAGAAGCTGTTCAACAGCATGATCGAAAAGCTCGCCGGCAACCGTTGGGACGGTGACCGCGACAGCTGGCCCGAGGCCCTGGAAGACCAGGACTGGGCGCGCCTGACCACCGACCACAGCCAGTGCACCGGGCGCCATTGTCCGAACTTCCAGCAGTGCGTGTTCTACAAGGCGCGCGAAGGCATGGGCAAGGTCGATGTGATCGTCACCAACCATGACATGGTCCTGGCCGACCTGGCCCTGGGCGGCGGCGCGGTGCTGCCCGACCCGCGCGATACCATCTATGTATTCGACGAAGGCCACCATCTGCCGGACAAGGCCATCGGCCACTTCGCTCACTATTCACGGCTGCGCTCCACCGCCGACTGGCTCGAGCAGACCGCCAAGAACCTGACCAAGCTGCTGGCCCAGCACCCGCTGCCCGGCGACCTGGGCAAGCTGATCGAGCAGGTGCCGGAACTGGCGCGCGAGGTCCGTACCCAGCAACAGTTCATGTTCACCCTGTGCGAGCAGGTCGCCGACTTCCGTCCCGGCGAGGACACCGAAGGCCGCGAACGCCCACGCTACCGCTTCGAAGGCGGTGTGGTGCCGGAGCAGATGCGCGAGGTGGGCATCGAGTTGAAGAAGGGCTTCGCCCGGCTCAACGACCTGTTCACGCGCCTGGCCGACCTGCTCAAGGAAGGTATGGATGGCGAGGTCAATATCGGTATCGCCAGCCACCAGGCCGAGGAATGGTACCCATTGTTCGGCAGCCTGGTGACCCGTGCCCAGGGCAACTGGGAGCTGTGGACCGCCTTCACCGCCGAAGACCCGGAAGACAGCCCGCCGATGGCGCGCTGGTTGACCCTGGCCGAAAGTGGGGCGCTGTTCGACATCGAGGTCAACGCCAGCCCCATCCTGGCTGCCGAAATGCTCCGGCGCAGCCTGTGGAGCGTCGCCCATGGCGCCCTGGTCACCTCGGCGACGCTCACCGCCCTGGGCAAGTTCGACCGTTTTCGCATGCGTTCGGGGTTGCCACGCGATGCCGTGACCTGCGTGGTGCCGAGCCCCTTCGTGCATGGCGACGCCGGGCTGCTGCGAGTGCCGGACCTCAAGGCCGACCCTCGCGATGCGACCGCACACACTGCGGCGATCATCCGCGAACTGCCGCAGATCGTCGAGGAGGCTCGCGGTGCACTGGTGCTGTTCTCCTCGCGCAAACAGATGCAGGATGTGTTCGACGGCCTGGACCGTGACTGGCGCAAGCTGGTGCTGATCCAGGGCAACCTGTCCAAGCAGGAAACCCTCAACAAGCACAAGGCACGGGTCGACGACGGCCAGCACAGCGTGCTGTTCGGCCTGGCCAGTTTCGCCGAGGGTGTCGACCTGCCAGGTGCCTATTGCGAACACGTGGTGATCGCCAAGATTCCTTTCGCCGTGCCGGACGATCCGGTCGAGGCGGCCCTGGCCGAGTGGATCGAGGCGCGTGGCGGTAATCCGTTCATGGAAATCGCCGTGCCCGACGCTTCACTACGGCTGATCCAGGCCTGCGGGCGCCTGCTGCGGACCGAACAGGATCGCGGCGTCATCACCTTGCTCGACCGGCGCCTGGTCACCCAACGCTACGGCAAGGCTATCCTCAATGCGCTGCCGCCGTTCCGGCGGGAGATTAGCTGACGCGCGGAGCATGCTGCGACGGCGCGTTGTCCATCATTCAGTCGCGGGCCGCACAGGGATGCAGGGGCGTCGTTCGAAACGTCCCGTTCCGCGACATGCCTCAAGGCCCCGGAAGGAGACCCCCAGCCTTATGATCCGCCGCACCCTGCCATTGCTACTCGGCCTGTCGTTCAGCGCGCCATTGCTGGCCGCGAACCAGACGCTGTTCAGCTTCGTGCGCCCGGCCTCGGTGGTCAACGTGGTGACCGACAATACCGGGATGCCCCAGTACAACGCGGAGCAGACGGCCGAAGGCGAAGTGTTGCGGCGGGTGGTGTTCAACCCGGTCGAGCGGCCGACCCTGCGCTTGAGCCCGCAGCAGGGTGCCTGGGATTGGTCGACCGGGCAATTTCTCACTTTGCGCCTGCAGAGCGGCATGGACTGGGCGCTGACGGTGGATGTGACGGTGCAGGGCAGCGATGGCCGCAGCCTGACCAGCCGCGTTGACCTGCCAGCGGGGCCGGCGCAGACGGTGATGGTGCCGCTCAGGGCCAGCTCGCCGTTGAGCCAGGGCATGCGTGCCGGGCCGCCGATGCCCTGGATGCATGAAGGCCAGCGGCTGTTGTTGGCCAGCAGCGCCGGGGAGGTCGACCTCAAGCAGGTGGTGGCCGTCAGCCTGAGCATTCCTGGGCCCAAGGTGGCCCAGAGCCTGTTGATCGAGAAGGTCGGCGTGCAGGATGACGAGCTTGCCTACAAGGCTGTCTACCAGGGCTTGATCGACGGCTATGGCCAATCCACCCGCGCCCGCTGGCCGGAGAAGATCGCCAACGACGATCAGCTCAAGGCGGCGGGCAACCGTGAACAGCAGCAGCTCAAGGCTTGGCTGGCCGAGCGTGGCAAGCAGAAATTGGATACTTACGGCGGAATCGTCGCAGGGCCGGCGTTCGAGGCGCAGGGTTTTTTCCGTACTGAAAAACGTGACGGCCGCTGGTACCTGGTCACACCCGAAGGTCATCCGTTCTATTCCCTGGGCGTCAACGCCGTGACCGCCAGCGACGGGCGCACCTATGTCACTGGCCGTGAGGCGATGTTCCAGGGCCTGCCGGTCGAAGGTGATGCCCTGGCAGCTTTCTATGGCGAGGGCAACAACGACGATGGCAATGCCTCGTCCCAGGGCCGCAATTTCAAGCAGGGGCGCTGGTTCGACTTCTACGCTGCCAACCTTCAGCGCACCTACGGCAAACCCTGCCCGGGCAATACCACCGAGCCGACACCTGCAGCCTGCCCGCCAGCGGCGTTGGACGCCGAGCGCTGGCAGGGCCATACCCTGGACCGCTTGCAGGCCTGGGGCTTCAATACCCTGGGCAATTGGAGCGACCCGGCGCTGGGCCAGACCCAGCGCATGGCGTACACCCTGCCACTGTCGATCGTCGGCGACTACGCCAGCATCAGCACCGGCATGGATTGGTGGGGACGCATGCCCGACCCGTTCGACCCGCGCTTCGCCATGGCTACCGAGCGGGCTGTGGCCATCGCCGCGCGCGATCATCGCGACGACCCCTGGTTGATCGGTTACTTCGCCGACAACGAACTGGCCTGGGCGGCGCCCGGCGACGACCCCAAGGCGCGTTATGGCTTGGCCTACGGGACCTTGCGCCTGACCACCGATGTGCCCGCCAAACGCGCCTTCCTCAAGCAGTTGCGCGACAAGTACCGCAACCAGCAAGGCCTGTCCAAGGCCTGGGGCATCGACTTGCAGGCCTGGGAACTGATGGAGGACCCAGGCTTCGAGGCGCCGCTGCCCGACCCGGCCCACCCGGAGATCGAGCGGGACTTCCAGCATTTCCAGCAGACGTTCGCCGAAACCTACTTCAAGACCATTTCCGATGCACTGAAATGGCACGCTCCCAATCATCTCCTGCTGGGCGGCCGCTATGCCGTGAGCACACCGGAAGCGGTCAAGGCCTGTGCCGAGTTCTGTGATGTGCTGAGTTTCAATTTCTATACCCTCAAGCCCGAGGATGGCTACGACTTCGCGCGCCTGGCAGAGCTGGACAAGCCTGTGCTGGTGAGCGAATTCCAGTTCGGCTCGCGCGATCGCGGGCCATTCTGGCCGGGGCCGCTGGAAGTACCGCGGGAGGAGGACCGTGGGCCTGCCTATGGCAATTTCCTCAAGGCTGCCCTGGCGCAGCCGATGATCGTCGGCGCGCACTGGTTCCAGTACCTCGACCAACCGGCCAGTGGACGCCTGCTCGACGGTGAGAATGGTCACCTGGGGCTGGTGGCGATCACCGACCTGCCTTATGCCGGCTTCGTCGATGCGGTGCGCAAGGCCAACCAGCAGACCCTCGATCATTTGCGCGGGCAGCTGGTCAAGCCGGCACCGTGAGCTCGCTGTGGTGCGCCCGCTCCGACAATTGCATTGTTGTAGGAGCGGCCGCATACCGCGAAAGGGCCGCAAAGCGGCCCCCGGCGATCTCACCTGAACAGTACCGCAGCCTCTGCGGAACTTTTTACTTGCGACCTTCCAGCTAGAGCCAGTTTGCAAACGGCTCAACTACTGAAACAATGCATGCCTTTGCCAGCAAGGTCGGATGGAGTACTAGCGGGTGCAGATCCAGGGTCACTATGAGCTGAAGTTCGAGGCGGTGCGCGATGCGTTCGCCGAGTTGTTCGAAGATCCCCAGGAGCGTGGAGCGGCGTTGTGCATCCAGGTCGGCGGCGAGACCGTCATCGACTTGTGGGCTGGCAGCGCCGACAAGGACGGCCAGCAGGCCTGGCACAGCGACACTATCGCCAACCTGTTCTCCTGCACCAAGACCTTTGCCGCCGTTACCGCGCTGCAACTGGTCGGTGAGGGCAAGTTGGCGCTGGATACCCCGGTGGTGCGTTATTGGCCCGAGTTCGCCCAGGCCGGCAAACAGGGCATCACCTTGCGTCAGTTGCTCAGCCACCGCGCCGGCCTACCGGCCATCCGCGAGCTGCTGCCGGCCGAAGCCCTGTACGACTGGCAGACCATGGTCGATGCCCTGGCCGCCGAAACCCCCTGGTGGACCCCGGGTAGCGAACATGGCTACGCGGCGATCACCTATGGCTGGCTGATCGGTGAGTTGATCCGCCGCGCCGATGGCCGTGGCCCCGGTGATTCGATCGTGGCCCGGACCGCCCGCCCCCTGGGGCTGGACTTCCACGTCGGCCTGGCGGACGAGGAATTCTACCGTGTGGCGCATATCGCCCGCGGCAAAGGCAACCCAGGTGACGCGGCGGCCCAGCGTCTGCTGCAGGTGACCATGCGCGAGCCTGAAGCCCTGTCGACCCGGGCGTTCACCAATCCGCCGGCGATTCTCACCAGTACCAACAAGCCAGAATGGCGGCGCATGCAGCAGCCTGCGGCCAACGGCCACGGCAATGCACGCAGCCTGGCCGGGTTCTATGCCGGCCTGCTCGACGGCAGCCTGCTCGAATCGGAGCTGCTCGATGAGCTGACCCGCGAGCACAGCCTCGGCCAAGACCGCACCCTGCTGACCCAGACCCGCTTTGGCCTAGGTTGCATGCTCGATCAGCCGGATGTGGCCAATGCCACCTTTGGCCTGGGGGCGCGTGCTTTCGGGCATCCAGGGGCGGGTGGCTCGGTCGGTTTCGCCGACCCGGAGCACGACGTCGCCTTCGGTTTCGTGGTCAATACCCTCGGCCCCTATGTGCTGATGGACCCGAGAGCGCAGAAGTTGGTGCGCGTGTTGGGCGATTGCCTTTGATCGGGTAATGCGGGTATTGGCCCAGCCCTTTGACTATCCTCAATGCCAACGCCTGAACGCGCGGGCAAAATTCCTTTCATTTTCATGGTGTATCGCTGATGTCTTCACACAAAACCTTAGCACTAGCCCTGTGCCTGACCGCCATGACCGGTTGCGCCAGCCACTCCCAGGACGGTTCCAAGGAGGGCGGCCTGAGCTGGTGGCCATTCGGTTCGGACAAGGTCGCCGACCAGGAAGTGAAAGCGGCGGTCACCGAGAAGGTGGCCAAGGCAGAAGCCAAATCCGAGGCCAAGGCTGAAAGCGCTGGCCACTGGTGGTGGCCGTTCGGCGGTGAAGACAAGCAAGCCAAGGTCGCAGCGGTGCCGAAGATCGACCAGAAGGCTACCCAGGCCTGGCTCGACGAGTACGAGCCCAAACTGCGTGAAGCGATCAAGGACAGCAAGCTGGAGCTGGAGCGCCGCGACAACGTGCTGGCGGTGACCCTGCCGGTGGATGGCTCCTACAACCCTGATCGTCCGAACATGCTGCTGCCCATGAGCCTGGGGCCGATCACCCGCGTGGCGAAAACCGTCGAGGGCGACAGCAAGACCGCCGTGTTGATCCTCGGCCACGCTGACAGCAGTGGCGTCGTCACCGCCAACCAGAAGCTCAGCCTGGAGCGTGCCGCCTCGGTCTCGGCGATTTTCCGCCTCAGCGGCCTACAACGTGACCGCCTGATGCTCAAGGGCATGGGCTCGGAAATGCCACGTGCCGCCAACGACAGCGCCGAAGGCCGTGCGCTGAACCGCCGGGTGGAAATGCTGCTTACCCCGCAGAACACCATGGTCGCGCTGATTGCCAGGTACCAGACTCCTGGCTCGTCGGCTGCAGCCACGATGGTCGCGGCGCAGAACGTCCAGGCACCGGCTACCAAGGTTGCCGAGAGCAAGGCCAGCACCAAGGCCAAGGCAGGTACCAAGGCCGCAGCCAAGCCTGCGGCGAAGAAAACCGTCGCCAAGTCCAAGGCGCCGGCCAAGGCCGCTGCCAAGAAAAAGGCCGCGCCCGCCAAGGCAGCGACCAAGAAGGCCACCACGGACAACAAGGTAGCCGCCAACACCCCGGCGAAGGCCAACTGATCTCCAAGGAAGCGTAGTGATGACCCAATCCCTGGCCGATATGCGCCGCGACTACACCCGTGATGGCCTGGCCGAAGCCCAAGCCCCGGGTGAGCCGTTCGCTCTGTTCCAGCAGTGGTTTGCCGACGCGGTGAAGACCGAGCAGCCACCGGTGGAGGCCAATGCCATGACTCTGGCCACCGTCGATGGCGAAGGTCGGCCGCATTGCCGGGTTTTGTTGCTGAAGGGGCTCGATGAGCGCGGGTTCACCTTCTTCACCAACTACGACAGCGCCAAGGGCCAGCAACTGCTGGCCAACCCCTTCGCCGCGATGACCTTCTTCTGGCCAGCGCTGGAGCGGCAGGTGCGTATCGAGGGGCGAGTGGAAAAGGTCACGGCCAAGGAGTCGGACGATTACTACCAGGTACGCCCGTTGGGCAGCCGCCTGGGCGCCTGGGCATCGCCGCAGAGCCGGGTGATTGCCGACCGCGAGGAGCTTCAGGGCCTGGTCAAGGCCACCGAAGCACGCTTCAGCGACACTCAGCCGCACTGCCCCGAGCATTGGGGCGGCTACCGCCTGCTGCCCGAGCGTATCGAGTTCTGGCAGGGGCGGGCGAGCCGTCTGCACGATCGCCTGAACTATCGTTTGGTCGATGGTCGTTGGCTGCGTGAGCGCCTCGCACCTTGATGTCGAGGCGAGCTTCATCGTGATGGTGCAATCCGCGTCTATCCTTGGTCAAACGTTGCAGGCTGCTGGTGGCCCGTCAGGGCTGTACAGTGGCTGAATGAAACTGAATTTGTTACGTGTGTCTCGTGACACCTGGCTGTCTGCGGCGTCTAATGGACACCTGACCCAAGGAGATTTCCCAATGCGTAAATCCGCTTTGCTGGTGGCGAGCTTCACCGCCATGTCGCTGTTGTTGGGAGGCTGTGCCTCGAACCTGTCTGGCGACAGCTACTCCCGTGATGAGGCCCGTCGCGTGCAGACCGTGCGCATGGGCACCATCGAATCCCTGCGCCCGGTCAAGATCGAAGGCACCAAGACCCCGATCGGTGGTGGCGCAGGTGCCGTTGTCGGTGGTGTGGCCGGTAGCGCCATTGGCGGTGGCCGCGGCAGCATCGTGGCTGCAGTGATCGGTGCCGTCGCGGGTGGCCTGGCAGGCTCCGCCGCCGAGGAAGGCCTGACCCGTACCCAGGGTGTCGAGATCACCGTGCGCGAGGACGACGGCAGCATGCGCGCGTACGTCCAGGCGGTACAGGAAAACGAAATCTTCCGGGTTGGCGATCGCGTGCGCATCATGACCGTGGATGGCACCAGCCGCGTCTCTCACTGATTGCGGCAAGGCAAAAAGAAACCCCGATTGGCGTGGCCAGTCGGGGTTTCTTTTTGCTGCCTTACAAACCGAGCATATCCCGCGCCACCGCCTCGGCGATGCGAATGCCATCGACACCGGCCGAAAGAATCCCACCGGCATAACCTGCCCCTTCGCCTGCAGGGAACAGCCCCTTGAGGTTCAGGCTCTGGTAGTCCTCGCCACGGGTGATGCGCAGCGGCGAGGACGTGCGCGTCTCGATCCCGGTGAGCACCGCGTCGTGCAGGTTGTAGCCCTTGATCTGGCGGTCGAACGCCGGCAGCGCCTCGCGGATCGCCTCGATGGCGAAGTCCGGCAGGCTCGGCGCCAGGTCGCCCAGGGTCACGCCTGGCTTGTATGAAGGCTCGACACTGCCGATGGCGGTGGACGGCTTGCCGGCGACGAAGTCGCCGACCAGTTGCGCCGGCGCCTGGTAGTTGCTACCGCCCATGACATAGGCATGGGCCTCGAGACGCTCCTGCAGTTCGATCCCCGCCAACGGGCCGCCTGGGTAGTCGCGCTCCGGGTCGATGCCGACGACGATGCCGGAGTTGGCGTTACGCTCGTTACGCGAGTACTGGCTCATGCCGTTGGTGACCACGCGGCCAGGCTCGCTGGTAGCGGCGACCACGGTGCCGCCTGGGCACATGCAGAAGCTGTAGACCGAGCGGCCGTTCTTGGCGTGGTACACCAGCTTGTAGTCGGCAGCACCGAGTTTTGGGTGGCCGGCGTATTTGCCCAGGCGCGCCTTGTCGATCAGCGTCTGCGGGTGCTCGATCCGGAAGCCCACCGAGAATGGCTTGGCTTCCATGTACACGCCCTTGGCGTGGAGCATGCGGAACGTGTCGCGGGCACTGTGGCCCAGGGCCAGGACCACATGTCGGGAGTGCAGCTGTTCGCCACTCTCCAGCACCACACCGGTCAGTTGGCCATCGTCGACCAGCAGGTCGGTGACCTTCTGCTGGAAACGCACTTCGGCGCCCAGGGCAATCATGTCCTGGCGCATCTGCTCGACCATGCCGGTCAGGCGGAAGGTACCGATGTGCGGCTTGTTGATGTAGAGGATCTCATCCGGCGCGCCAGCCTTGACGAATTCCTCCAGCACCTTGCGCCCGTGATGCTGCGGGTCCTTGATCTGGCTGTACAGCTTGCCGTCGGAGAAGGTCCCGGCACCGCCCTCGCCGAACTGCACGTTGGATTCGGGGTTGAGCACGCTCTTGCGCCACAGGCCCCAGGTGTCCTTGGTGCGCTGACGGACTTCCTTGCCACGCTCGAGGATGATCGGCTTGAAGCCCATCTGCGCCAGCAACAGCCCGGCGAAGATGCCGCAGGGGCCGAAGCCGACCACGATCGGGCGTTCCTGCAGGTTTTCAGGGGCCTGGCCGACGAATTTGTAGCGCGTGTCCGGAGCGACACCGATGTTGCGATCGTCTGCGAACTTGCGCAGCAGTTCGGCTTCGTTGCTGGTTTCGAGATCGATGGTGTAGATGAACAGCAGCTCGCTGTTCTTCTTGCGTGCATCGTAGCTGCGCTTGAACAGGGTGAAGCCGAGCAGTTGCTCGTCGCTGATACCCAGGCGCTCGACGATGGCTTCGCGCAGCGCTTCGTCGGGATGGTCCAGGGGCAGCTTCAGTTCGGTGATTCGTAGCATGGCAGGGTCCAGTATCCCGGCCATGAACGGCCGGCGGCTTTACACAAACCGCCAAGTATAAGCTGTTCACCGCCCTGACTGGCAGGATAAAAGTGTCCGGCGATCAGTTGTCGCGCGCGCCACCGTAGTAGCCACAGCCCTGCAAGGTCTGGCCGTCGATGCGCAGTTCGGCGCGCAGGTGGCTGACCGCGCCGCTGGCGCTGTCGACGCAGCGCTGCGGGGCGACCCACAGTTCCACGCGCTCGCCGTTGGCTTCGCTGGACAGGGTCAGGCCGCCGCCTGGGATTTCTTCTTCGAGGAACGGCAGTGGCAGTGGGTCCTTGCCGGGGCGTTCGATGACCATTCCGCGACCGCTGGCCTTGACTGCCCAGAAGGGTTCGTTGCCGCTGGCACGCAGGGTCAGCTGCTTGAAGTTGGGGTCGTCGCAGCCTTGTGGCGACGGCGTCAGGCGGTACAGTTCGCGGACATCGAGCTGGCCGTCGGTGGTGGCCTGCTTGCTGCCGGTCAGGCGCCCGCGCACATCGGCGAACAGCTTGGCGTTGGCATCCTTGGCGAGGTTGGCGGCTTCCTGGAGGATGCCAGTGCCAGCGGCATCGTTGATCACGAAGCGGCGGCTTTCGGTGCAGGGCTTGAACAGCAGTTGGCCGCCCCCGGCGCTTAGTTCACCCTGCATGCGCGTAGTGCCGATGTTCGGGTCGGTCGGTTTGTCTGCCAGCAGCTGGCAGCCGCCGAACAGGGGCAGCAGGGCGGTCAGCAGCAGGGTAGGGGTGAGGCGCATGGGGCGGGCTCCGGAGAATCTTTGCCAAAGAGCTGGCCACGTTACTCAGGCTGGGCGGCGATCACAAGTTTTGGGTGGCCTGTGCCGGCCTCTTCGCGGGTAAACCCGCTCCTACAGGTACCGTGCTGTCCTGTAGGAGCGGGTTTACCCGCGAAGAGGCCGGCACAGCCGACCGATTTCTCATAGACAGAAAAAAGGGCCCGAAGGCCCTTCCCATCAACCGCCCAAATACGCGTCGCGCACCTTCGGGTCGGTCAGCAAGGCCTCGCCGGTGCCCTGCATCACCACCTTGCCGTTCTCCAGCACGTAGGCCCGGTCGGCGATCTTCAACGCCTGGTTGGCGTTCTGTTCCACCAGGAACACCGTCACGCCATCGCGGCGCAGCTGTTCGATGATGTCGAAGATCTGCTGGATGATGATCGGCGCCAGGCCGAGCGAAGGCTCGTCGAGCAGCAACAGCTTGGGCTTGCTCATCAGCGCCCGGCCGATGGCCAGCATCTGCTGCTCGCCACCGGACATGGTGCCGCCGCGCTGGGTGAAGCGCTCCTTCAGGCGCGGGAACAGTTGCAGGACCTTGTCCATCTGTTCCTGGTAATCACCCTTGTCGGTGAAGAAGCCACCCATGGCCAGGTTTTCCTCGACGGTCAGGCGGGCGAACACACGACGGCCTTCCGGCACCACCGCGATGCTCTTGCGCATGATGTGCGAGGACGGCTGGCCGACCAGTTCCTCGCCCAGGTACTTGATGCTGCCGCTGTGCGCCTGGGGCGAGCCACACAGGGTCATCAGCAGGGTCGACTTGCCCGCGCCGTTGGCGCCGATCAGGGTGACGATCTCGCCCTGGTTGATCTCCACGTTGACGCTGTGCAGCGCCTGGATCTTGCCGTAGAAGGTGGAAACGTTCTCGAACTTCAGCATTTACGCTTCCCCCAGGTAGGCCTTGATCACATCAGGATTGTCGCGAATCTGCTCCGGCGTGCCGTCAGCCAGGGGCGTTCCCTGGTTGATGACGACGATATGGTCGGAAATGCTCATCACCAGTTTCATGTCGTGCTCGATCAGCAGCACGGTGACGTCGTGGGACTCGCGCAGATAGGCGATCAACGCCTTGAGGTCTTCGGTCTCTTTAGGGTTCAGGCCGGCTGCCGGTTCGTCGAGCATGATGATGCGTGGCTGGGTCATCATGCAGCGGGCGATTTCCAGGCGGCGCTGCTGGCCATAGGCGAGGGTGCCGGCGGTACGGTTGGCGAACTCGGTCAGGTTGACCTTCTCCAGCCAGTACTGGGCGCGCTCCATGGCTTCCTTCTCGCTGCGGCGAAAGCCCGGGGTCTTGAACAGACCGGCGAAGAAGTTGGTGTTCAGGTGACGGTGCTGGGCGATCAGCAGATTTTCCAGCGCAGTCATTTCCTTGAACAGGCGCACGTTCTGAAAGGTCCGCACCACGCCCTTGCGGGCGATCTGGTGGCCGGCCAGGCCCTGGATCGGCTGGCCGTCGAGCAGGATGGTGCCGCCGCTGGGCTTGTAGAAGCCGGTCAGGCAGTTGAACACTGTGGTCTTGCCGGCGCCGTTCGGCCCGATCAGCGCCACCACCTGTTTTTCCTTGACGGTCAGGCCGACGCCGTTGACCGCCAACAAGCCGCCGAAGCGCATGCTCAGGCCGCTGACTTGCAGAATTTCGCGGCTCATCGACGCAGCTCCATATGGGGGCGTTGCATAGGCAGCAGGCCTTGCGGACGCCAGATCATCATCAACACCATCAGCGCACCGAACATCAGCATCCGGTATTCGCTGAACTCACGCATCAGCTCCGGCAGCAGGATCATCACGATGGCCGCGAGGATCACGCCCAGTTGCGAGCCCATGCCGCCGAGTACGACGATGGCGAGGATGATCGCCGATTCGATGAAGGTGAACGACTCTGGCGTCACCAGGCCCTGGCGCGCGGCGAAGAAGCTGCCGGCGAAACCGGCGAAGCAGGCGCCCAGGGTGAAGGCCGAGAGCTTGATCACAGTGGGGTTCAGGCCCAGTGCGCGGCAGGCGATCTCGTCCTCGCGCAAGGCTTCCCAGGCACGGCCGATCGGCATGCGCAACAGCCGGTTGATCACGAACAGCGCCAGCAGGGCCAGCAGCAGGGCCACCAGGTAGAGGAAGATGACCTTGTTGATCGAGTTGTATTGCAGCCCGAAGAACTCGTGGAAGGTCTGCATGCCCTCGGCAGCGCGGCGTTCGAAGGTCAGGCCGAAGAACTCCGGCTTGGGGATGTTGCTGATGCCGTTGGGGCCGCCGGTCCAGTCGGTGAGGTTGCGCAGGAACAGGCGGATGATCTCGCCGAAGCCGAGCGTCACGATCGCCAGGTAGTCACCGCGCAGGCGCAGCACCGGGAAACCGAGCAGGAAGCCGAAGGTGGCGGCCATCAGGCCGGCGATCGGCAGGCAGACCCAGAAGCTCCAACCCAGGTAGTGCGAGAGCATCGCGTAGCTGTAGGCACCGACGGCGTAGAAACCGACGTAGCCCAGGTCGAGCAGGCCGGCGAGGCCAACCACGATGTTCAGGCCCAGGCCCAGCAGCACGTAGATCAGGATCAGCGTGGCGATGTCGACCGCCCCGCGCGAACCGAAGAACGGCCACACCAGCGCTACCACGATCAGCCCCATGATCACCCAGCGCTGGGTTTTCGGCAGGGTCAGGTAATTGCTCAGCGCCGGCGGGATCAGCTTGCGATCCGAGCGGCGGCTCATCACCGAGCTCCACTGTTTGTCGAACAATACGCGCAGGAACATCAGCACCGAGCACACGGCAATGACGGAGAGGGTGAACGAGCCTTGGCTGTGCACCACCAGGCTGATGCCGTCGATGCTCAGTTTCAGGCCCAGCACCGGGAAGGCCACGGCCCACACCAGCAAGGCGCTGAAGAACGCCTGTTTGAGATTTCTGTTCATACTTTTTCAACCTCCGGACGGCCCAGGATGCCGGTCGGCCGGAATAGCAGGACAAGAACCAACAAGCCGAAGGCCACCACATCCTTGTACTGGTCGCCGAAGATGTCGGCGCCGAAGGCTTCGGCCACGCCCAGCACCAGCCCGCCGAGCATGGCGCCCGGGATGCTGCCGATGCCGCCCAGGACCGCTGCGGTGAAGGCCTTCAAGCCCACCAGGAAGCCGGCGTTGGGGTTGATCACGCCGTACTGCATGCTCAGCAGCACGGCCGCCACCGCCGCCAGCGCGGCACCGATGACGAAGGTCAGGGCGATGATGTTGTTGGTATTGATGCCCAGCAGGTTGGCCATCTTGATGTCCTCGGCGCAGGCGCGGCAAGCGCGGCCCAGACGGGAACGGGAGATGAACAGGGTCAGCAGGGTCATGGCCACCAGGGTGACCACGAACACCAGGATCTGCATGTAGGAAACCAGCACTTCCTCCGCGCCACCTGGGCCGAAGGAGAAGCTCCCCGGAATCAGGTTGGGGATGGACTTGTCTTTGGAGTCCTGTGAAAGCAGCACGGTGTTTTGCAGGAAGATCGACATGCCGATGGCGGAAATCAGCGGAATCAGACGGTTGCTATTGCGCAGGGGGCGGTAGGCAACCCGTTCGATGCTGTAGCCGTAGGCACTGGTGACGAAGATCGTCGCGACGAACGCGACGGTCATCAGGATCGGCAACGAGTGGATGCCCATCATGGCCAGGCCGGCAAGGGCGATGAAGGCCACGTAGGAACCGATCATGTACACCTCGCCATGGGCGAAGTTGATCATGCCGATGATGCCGTACACCATCGTGTAGCCGATGGCGATCAAGGCGTAGGTGCTGCCGATGGTCAATCCATTAACCAGTTGTTGGAAGAAATGGTAGATCTCAGGCATTACAGCGCTCCTAAAAACCTGATTTGCATTTCACTGGCGGGGGGTGACCCCTGTGGCCTGCCTCGGGGTCTTCGCGACGATGGCAGGGTACGGCCAGGAAACCGCGGGTGACGGTTTTAAGATTTTCAGGTGAACCGGTTCCCGGATCGCGGGAACCTGGTCCATGAACCTCGTAAAACAAAGCCCACTGCTCGCACAGTGGGCTTCTCGGTCAGCTATTAGTCACGCAGTTACTGAGGGGAGACTTCGGTCTTCGGCTTGCCGAAGTGCCATTCGTAGACCACGAACTTGAAGTCCTTCAGGTCGCCCTTCTCGTCGTACGACAGGGTGCCGGTCGGGGTCTTGAAGGAGCCGTCATGGATGGCCTCGGCCACCTTGTCGGTGTCTTCGGACTTGGCCGCCTCGATACCCTTGGCGATCAGTTCCACGGCCGAGTAGGCCGGGAACACGAACGGGCCGCTCGGGTCCTTGCCGTCGGCCTTGATGGCATCGACGATGGCCTTGTTCTCCGGGTCGGCGTCGAACGACTTCGGCAGGGTCACCAGCAGGCCTTCGGAGGCGTTCTGGGCGATCTGCGAAATCGAGTCGTTACCCACGCCCTCTGGGCCCATGAACTTGGCCTTCAGGCCTTTTTCCTGGGCTTGGCGCAGGATCAGGCCCAGCTCCGGGTGGTAGCCGCCGTAGTAGACGAAGTCGACGTTGTTCTGCTTGAGCTTCTGGATGATCGAGGAGAAGTCCTTGTCACCGGCGTTCAGGCCTTCGAAGACGGCGACCTTGGTGCCTTTCTTCTCGAGGGTCTGCTTGACCGCGGTGGCGATGCCTTCGCCGTACTGCTGCTTGTCGTGCAATACCGCGACGACCTTCGGCTTGACGAAGTCGGCGATGTAGTTGCCGGCTGCCGGGCCCTGAGCGCTGTCCAGGCCGATGGTGCGGAAGATCAGCTTGTAGCCGCGGGCGGTGATTTCCGGCGAGGTGGCGGCCGGGGTGATCATGATCACGCCTTCGTCCTCGTAGATGTCGGACGCTGGCTGGGTGGAGCTGGAGCACAGGTGGCCGATGACGAACTTGACGCCGTCGTTGACGACTTTGTTGGCGACCGCCACGGCCTGTTTAGGGTCGCAGGCGTCGTCGTATTCCTTGGCTTCGAGCATCTTGCCATCCACGCCACCCTTGGCGTTGATGTCCTTGATGGCCTGCTTGGCGCCGATGAACTGCATGTCGCCGTACTGGGTCACAGGGCCGGTCTTGGGGCCCGCGATCCCGATCTTGATGGTATCGGCGGCAAACGAATGGCTGGCTACCCCGGCCAGTACCATTGCGGCGAACAGCTTGGAAATCTTGATCATAGTGCTCCACTCATTCTGTTGTAATTCTTAGAGTCCTGGCGGCCAGGTCTACAGACCGGTCGGGATATCGGCGATGGCCACGCCATGCCGCTTGCCCAACTCCCCCCGGAACATATCCCGGAACTGTACCGGTACAGTGTAGAGCCCTCTGCGAGCGCTTGAAAGCGGGCCAAAAGTGCCAAGGTCCGGGCTTGTCGCTTGGTCGACACAAAGATATGAAAAGGCGCCATCAGATTGCCTTTACCTGTTGCTGCGGCCCCTGACTTCGGGGCCAATCGACCAAATTACGTATTTGAAACCGGGTTTTTCTGCAAAAATGCCGACCTTTTCATTGGCCGGATTTCGCGGTAAACAACCCATGACTGATCAAACAAGCACCCTCTATGCCAAATTGCTCGGCGAGACGGCGACCATCGACTGGAAAGCCCTGGAGCGTTTCTGGGCCAAAGGTGACCTGATTTGGGTCGACCCCTCCCTCGACCTGATCGCCGTTGCCGAAGCGATGGCCGAGAATCGCAGCGAGATCTTCGCCAAGTGGCGCGCTGATGGCACCGTGGGGCCGGTGTCCGCCGAACAGGCGCTAGACCTGCAAACCCGCGATCCAGAGATCTGGGCGGTGGTGGTTTCGCCGTTCATCGTGATCCAGACGAAGGCTGCCTGAGTCACTGGCATGGGTAGGGTGCGCAAAAGTGCGCACCTGCCCCGTTTTGGTGCTCGTTGACGCTCAGCCGGGGTAGAGGTCGGTAACAATTCGGCGTGGCGGTAACAGTTTACGGAATGCGTAATTCCCATATCCGCTCATCACCGCCTAGTAATCGACCCGCCCGGTATGGCTGTTCAGCGAGATCACCCGGGTCTTGCCAATCCGGTGCCTGAAGATCTCGCGCAGGTACTTCACCGCTTTCTTCACGCATTCGCGCGAAAGGCGGATGTCGTTGATCGACACGAAGCGGCTCTTGTCGTTGATCAGCTCACGGTACTTCTTCTCGTACATCGGCTTGATCGCATACCAGTTGGTATCGAGGATCTTCGCCGGGTTTTCGAACTCGTTGAGCAGGTCGTCGATGCGTTCTTCCTCGAAGTGCTCGCTGGTGATGAACTCGAGGATGGCGTTGTCCAGGGTGTCGTCGAAGCGGTACGGGGTCCGCGCGAAGCAACGTTTGATGAATGCCACGATCAGCGTCAGGAAGTCGTCCGACAGGCACGGGCTCTTGGCGATCAGCGTGGTCAGCGACAGGTTGGCCGAGGCGCCGATGACCAGCGCGTAGCGCTTGAGCGTGGTGTTGGGGAACAGGCTGTTGAGGTGGGTCTTGAGCCGGTTCAGGTCCATGTACGACAGCTTGTAGTCCTTGGGCAGCGAGACGATCGACACCACCGACGAGCAATTCTTGAAGAAGTGCAGGTCGTGCAGCGCTGCAGCGTCGTAGCCCGAGGCCTGGTACTGCTCCAGGGCCGCGCGGTAGCGGCGCGATTCGATCGGCAGCAGGCTGATGCCCTCGATGGCCTGGGTCTGCTTGTTGAAGTGCGGCAGGTCGATCGAGCGCAGGAACAGGTCGTCGATGTCCAGGCGCGGCATTTCCCGCTCGAACACCTTGAACTTGTCCGAACCCTGGGCCGGGATTTCCGGGACCACCGACTCGGCATAGGCGATGGCCACTGGGCCAGCCAGGCTCATGAACAGGTCGTTGGCATCCAGGCGAATGGTTTCGCCGATGTCGATACCGGCGCGGCGGAAGTAGTTCTGGTCGTAGTCGGTGGTGACTGCCTGGGCGGTGAGGATGTTGAAGATCTGCTGGGAAATATACTGGTTGGCGTGCTTTTCCATGGCGTTGACGTCGATGTTCTGGATCGTGCCGTCGTCGCTTTCTTCGGCGTAGCGCATGATGTCGTTGGAAATCAGCATCATCGCGTTCCACGGGCGGATGCGCCCCATCACGCTGGCTTCGCTGCTGTCTTCGTTATCGAAGTTGTACGAGAAGTCCCACTCCTCCGACAGGTACTTGCACAGCAGCCGTCCTGCGTTGATGTGCAGGGCCTCGGACATTTCGCTGCGGTGGTCCGAGGCATTGGGCAGCACGCAGATGCCGCTGGTGAAGATCGGCTCGAATACGAACGAATGCCCGCTCTTGCCGTCGTTTTCCTCGGCCGGCTTGGTATCGAACGTCTTGTTCATGTAGGAGTACTGCTGGGCCAGGCCGAATTCCGAGGCCATGCCCGAGCCGGTACCGCCGCCGGCGCTGAAGATATAGAAGTACAGCCGCGACTGGTTGGCCTTGATGCCGCAGGAGTCGATCAGGTACGAGTGGATCAGCTTCCAGTCGCTGCTGGAGAAGCGCTGGGTGTCCTTGTTGAGGATGATCTTGGCCAGGTACTGGCCAAGGATCGGCGCGTTGCCCGCGCCACCGGCATGCACCTCGGACAGGTCCATGATCTTCATCTTGCTGTAGTCGCGCAGGAAGCCGCCACGTTCGCCCTTGCGCGAAAAGCGGATGCGCCCGGCGATGTCCTTGTCCAGGTCGCCCAGCATTACCAGCGGTTCTACCAGAAACACCGGCTTGGCGCCCTTGTTCTGCACCAGGCGCAGGTTCTGACGAATCCATCTTGCCGGGCTGTAGCCGGATTCCGCGCGGTTGCGGTCCTCGTTGTTGAACTCGTTGAGGAAGAAGGTACGGGCGTTGTAGACCAGTTCGGCCACGTCCAGGGCGATGTTCGAACCACAGCGGCCGAGGCCGATCAGGCACACCGACGGGAACTGCTGCTCCAGGCGCAACTGGTTCTCGTCCTCGATATGCAGGTTCTGCGGGAACACCATGTCGCGCAGGCCATCGAGGTTGTCGAGGATGCGCTGGATATCCTGTTCGGTGAAGTACAGGTACTGCCCTTGCTGGGTGCTGCGCACGGGCAGCGCTTCAGCGACGGCGCTCGACGAGGTGGACGGAATCGACGACTCGGAGAGCGCATTGGCAGAAATGTTCTTAGAGGTCATAGTGCGCCATTTGCCTGGGGTGGTTGGCTGTCGGACGAGGTGTCAACTTGCCATCATGGATAACGCGGCGACTGTAGCAGTGCGCCTTTCACGGATGCGATAGGGGTTTGCCTTACTTCTTCTAAGTCTTTTTCCCTCGCACCGGCATTGCATCGTCAAAAAACCGCGCTTCTTTAATCTTCTGTCTGGAGTCCCGTTCATGAGTACTGCATTGCCTGCGCTGGGGTTTGCCGGAATCGGCTTGATGGGCCTGCCGATGTGCCGGCGGCTGCTGGCGGCTGGTTACCCATTGACCGTGTGGAACCGCAGCCCAGAGAAGTGCGCTGCGTTGGTGGCCGCCGGGGCACGCCTGGCCAGCAGCCCTGCGCAGCTGAGCCGTGGCAGCGACCTGGTATTGCTGTGCCTGGCCGATACGTCGGTGGTGCGCGAAGTGGTATTCGGCGAGCAGGGCATCGCCCAGGGTGGCCGTAGTGGCCAGTTGCTGGTGGACTTTTCCAGCCTGGAACCGACCGCCACCCGTCAGATGGCCGCCGAACTGGCCGCCTTGTGCGGCATGGCCTGGTTGGATGCGCCGGTGTCTGGCGGTACCGCAGGTGCCGAGGCCGGCAGCCTGGCGATCATGGTCGGTGGTGCGGCCGCTGACCTGGCCCGGGTGCGCCCGGTGCTGGAGGTGCTCGGCCAGCGCGTGACGCACATGGGTGGGGTTGGCGCAGGGCAGGTGACCAAGGCCTGCAACCAGATGATCGTGGCCTGCAATGCGCTGGTGATTGCCGAGGTGGTGGCGTTGGCCGAGCGCTCAGGCGTGGATGCGACCCTGCTTGCCGAAGCGCTGGCCGGTGGATTCGCCGATTCCAAGCCGCTGCAGATCCTAGCACCGCAGATGGCCGAAAGCCGCTTCGAGCCGATCAAGTGGCATGTGCGTACCCTGCTCAAGGACCTCGATGGGGCCGTGAAGCTTTCCCGCGAGCAGGGGGCGGCGACGCCGCTCAGCGGCCTTGCTGCGCAACTGATGCGCTTGCACGGTGGCCAGGGTTATCTGGAAAAAGATCCGGCGACCCTGGTGGCACTGTATCGCGATCCAGAATGAACGGCATGCGCCGGCGCTCCAGCGATTCGAGCACAGGTGGCAACTCGCCGAAGGGCAGGGGCCGGCTGAGCAGGTAGCCCTGCAGGTAGTCACAGCCGTGGTCAGCGAGAAACGCATGCTGCGCGACCGTTTCGACCCCTTCGCTGACCACTTTCAGGTGCAGGGTATGGGCCATGATGATGATGGCCTGGATGATCTCGCAGTCCTTCTGGTTGTCAGGAACGTCCTGCAGGAACGACCGGTCGATCTTCAGCACATCCAGTGGCAGGCGCTTGAGGTAGGCGAGCGACGAGTAACCTGTACCGAAATCGTCGATCGACAGCGCCACGCCCAAGGCTCGGATCCGCTTGAGCAGACTGATGGTGCGCGTAATGTCGCCCATCAGTGCGTTTTCCGTGACTTCCAGTTCCAGATGATGGGCACCCAGGCCAGCGTGCAGCAATGCCATCTGCACTTCGCTGGCCAGGGCGTCACGGCCCAGGGTAAGGGCCGAGCAGTTCACCGTGACCTTGAGGTCGGCGTAGCCGTGTTGGACCAGTCGGGCCAGGTCCGTGCAGGCGCGGCGTAGCACCCACAGGTCGAGATCGGCGATCAGGCCATTGGTCTCGGCGATGCCGATGAAGCGGTCCGGGCTGAGCAGGCCATGCTGCGGGTGCTCCCAGCGCACCAGCGCCTCGAGCTTGGCCACTTGGCCGTTGGCCCGGTTATAGATCGGCTGGTAGTGGACGCACAAGCCACGTTCCTCGAGCAACGCGATGCGTAGCTCCTCTTCTAGTTGCAACTCCAGGGTGGCACGGCTACGCAGGCCGTTATCGAAGAAGTGCAGGCTGTTGCGCCCGTTGCCCTTGGATTGGTAGAGCGCAAGGTCGGCGTGCTTGAGCAACTCCAGCGCGGTGAGGCCATCGTCAGGGTAGATGCTGATGCCGATGCTGGTGGTCATGACCATGCGCCGGCCGCCCAGGTCGATGGGGTCTTTCATGCGCTGCATGATGCGCTGCGCGAGGTGACGGGCTTCGTCCCGGGTCTTGAGGCTGGTGACTACGCAGAACTCGTCGCCCCCCAGACGCGCCACCAGGTCCTGGCTGCGCGTGGCTGCCTGGATGTGGTCGGCGATCACCTTGAGCAGTTCGTCCCCGGCAGCATGGCCGAGGCTGTCATTGATGCGCTTGAAATGATCGATGTCGAGAAACATCACGGCCAGGCGCTGGCCGTCGGCGACCTGCTCGGCCAGGCGTTCGGCGAACACCTGGTTGAAGCCGCGGCGGTTGAGCAGGTTGGTCAGGGCATCGTAGTGGGCCGCTTGTTGCAGCTGGGCGCGGACCTGGTCCAGCTGGTTGAGCAGGTTGCTGACCCGACGCAGGTCGTGTTCCTTGCTCTGCAGCTTCTTGTCGGCCAAGGCCGCGCTGAGGCAACTGGCGCTGATCAGCAAGGCGATGAAAGCGATGGTCAGCCCCAACTGCATGCGGTTGTCGCCTGAAACCAGGCTCAGTGGCGTGTCGTCCGTCAGTACCAGGGTCATCGCCGACATGCCGGTGAAATGGGTAGCGACGATACCGCTGGCCATCAACACGCTGGCCCCCAGCTTGAGCATCAGATGGCGCGTGCCGTTACCCTTGCTCAGGCCGTGGGCCAGCAGCAGCGCCGCAAGGCTGGTGAGGATGGCGATGGCGATGCAGGCGAGCAGCAGCCCAGCCTGGTAATGCTGTTGTGCGCCGGTCTGCAGGGCAGCCATGCCGACAAAATGCATGCACACGATGCCCAGGCCGATGAGCACCGCGCCTTGCAGATAATGGCGTGGCCGCATGTGCTGGCGATCGAGGCTGTTCATCGCCAGCCAGGCGGCGAACAGTGCGATCAGCAGGGACAGGCCGGTCAAGGAGACGTCGTAGTGGATTTCCAGTGGTGCCTGGAACGCCAGCATGCTGATGAAGTGCATGGCCCAGATCCCCCCCGCCAGGCAGCAGGCGCCGAGCAGCCGCCAGCGACGATGGGCAGTGGGATCTTCGCCATGGGACTGACGCTCGGCCATGTCGAGGGTGGCGAAGCAGGCCGCGATGGCCACGCCATAGGCGACCATCAAGAGCAACGGTTCATGCCGGCAATCGAGGATCAGCCGACCGGTGGCCGGGAGTTCAGAGAACAGATGCAGTCCCAGCCATTCCATTGATTGCCTCTTCGTCGCAGATTGCATGACGGTTGCAGAGGCATTATAGGAAGGCTGAATCGACCTTGCGCCAATAATGGCACATTGCTTTCTATGATTTGGATATAAGTCCGATAGCCGGGAGTTCTAAGCAAGCCCCCATCGCCGCTCGACCGGCGATGGGGAGATTGGCTCAGCCCGCGACCAGCACGCGGATCGCTTCCAGGCGTAGCGCGGCCTTGTCCAGCATCGCCAGGCCATCTTCACGCTGCTTGCGCAGGGCATCGATCTCGCTGTCGCGCACGCTCGGGTTGACGGCCTTGAGCGCAGTCAGGCGCGCCAGCTCTTCGTCGGCTTCGGCGGCCAAGCGGCGCTGGGCTTCGGCGACACGCTCGACGTGGGTCGGCATGATCTTCGCTTCACCGCCGCTGATACGCTTGGCCAGTACGTCGCGCTGAGCCTGGACGAACTTGTTGGCGCTGGCCCGCGGCACGCTTTCGAGCTGGTCGTTGAGGGTTTCGAAGGCCACCCGTGCGGCGAGGTCGTTGCCGTTGGTGTCGAGCAGGCAACGCAGGGCGGCAGGCGGCAGGTAGCGGCCCAGCTGCAAGCTGCGTGGCGCCACCACCTCGCTGACGAACAGCAGCTCGAGGAGTACGGTGCCTGGCTTGAGGGCCTTGTTCTTGATCAGCGCAACGGCGGTGTTGCCCATCGAACCCGACAACACCAGGTCCATGCCGCCCTGCACCATCGGGTGCTCCCAGGTCAGGAACTGCATGTCCTCGCGCGACAGGGCCTGGCCACGGTCGTAGGTGATGGTCACGCCTTCGTCGTCGCCCAATGGGAAGCTGGCGTCCAGCATCTTCTCGCTGGGCTTGAGGATCAGGGCGTTTTCCGAGTGGTCTTCGCTGTCGATACCGAAGGCGTCGAACAGGGTCTCCATGTAGATCGGCAGGGCGAACTGGTCATCCTGCTCGAGGATCGCCTCGACCAGTGCCTGGCCTTCGCCGGCACCGCCGGAGTTGAGCTCGAGCAGGCGGTCGCGGCCGCTGTGCAGCTCGGCCTCCAGGCGCTCACGCTCGCCACGGGCCTCGGCCACCAGGGCATCCCAGGCCTTGCCGTCGCCGCCTTCGAGCATCGGCAGCAGGCGCGGGCCGAACTGATGCTGCAGGGCGTTGCCGGTCGGGCAGGTGTTGAGGAAAGCGTTGAGGCCCTCGTGGTACCACTGGAACAGACGCTCCTGTGGGCTGTCCTGCAGGTACGGCACGTGCAGTTCGATGGTGTGCTTCTGGCCGATACGGTCAAGACGGCCGATGCGCTGCTCGAGCAGGTCGGGGTGGGCCGGCAGGTCGAACATTACCAGGTGGTGGGCGAACTGGAAGTTGCGCCCCTCGCTGCCGATTTCGGAGCAGATCAGCACCTGGGCGCCGAACTCTTCGTCGGCGAAATAGGCGGCGGCGCGGTCGCGTTCGAGGATGCTCATGCCCTCGTGGAACACCGTGGCCGGGATGCCCGAACGCACACGCAGGGCGTCTTCGAGGTCCATCGCGGTCTCGGCGTGGGCGCAGATCACCAGGACCTTGGTGCGCTTGAGCATTTTCAAGGTGTCGATCAGCCAGTCGACCCTTGGGTCGAAGCGCCACCAGCGCTCCTCGTCGCTGGTCTCGCCCTGGGCCTGGAAAGCGACTTCCGGATACAGCTCGGCGTGCTCGCCGGCAGGCAGGTCGCGGTAGGGCTCAGGGTTGGCCAGCGGGTAAGGGTGCAGGTTGCGCTCCGGGAAGCCCTGGACTGCCGCACGGGTATTGCGGAACAGCACGCGGCCGGTGCCATGGCGATCGAGCAGTTCGCGCACCAGGCGGGCGCTGGCCTGGCTGTCGCCATCGCTGACCGCAGCCAGCAGGGCTTCACCTTCGGCTCCCAGGAAGCCCTGGATGGTGGCGTGGGCGGCGGGCGAAAGGCGGCCTTCGTCGAGCAGCTCTTGCACCGCCTCGGCCACCGGGCGGTAGTGCTCGCTCTCGGCGCGGAACGCCGCCAGGTCGTGGAAGCGGTTGGGGTCGAGCAGGCGCAGGCGGGCGAAGTGGCTGTCCTGGCCGAGTTGCTCGGGGGTGGCCGTGAGCAGCAGCACGCCGGGGATGACCTCGGCCAGTTGCTCGACCAGCGCGTATTCGGCGCTGGCCTGCTCTTCATGCCATACCAGGTGGTGGGCTTCGTCGACCACCATCAGGTCCCAGCCAGCGGCGAACAGCGCGTCCTGGGCCTTGTCATCGTCGACCAGCCACTCCAGCGCCACCAACGCGAGCTGGGCATCTTCGAACGGGTTGCTGGCATCGCTTTCGATGAAGCGCTCGGCATCGAACAGCGCGACCTGCAGGTTGAAGCGCCGGCGCATTTCCACCAGCCACTGGTGCTGGAGGTTTTCCGGGACCAGGATCAGCACGCGGCTGGCGCGGCCCGACAGCAGCTGGCGGTGGATCACCAGGCCGGCCTCGATGGTCTTGCCCAGGCCCACTTCGTCGGCCAGCAGTACCCGTGGCGCGCTGCGGTCGGCGACTTCGCGGGCGATGTGCAACTGATGGGCGATCGGTTGCGCGCGGCAGCCGCCCAAGCCCCACAGCGACGACTGCATCTGCTTGCTGGTGTGGTGCAGGGTGTTGTAGCGCAGGCTGAACCACGACAGTGGGTCGATCTGCCCGGCGAACAGGCGGTCGCTGGCCAGGCGGAACTGGATGAAGTTCGACAGCTGGGTTTCCGGCAGGGTGCGTGGCTGGTTCTGCCCATCGAGGCCGTGGTAGACCATCAGGCCGTCGATGTCCTCGACCTCGCGCACGGTCAGCTTCCAGCCCTCGAAGTGAGTGATCTGGTCACCTGGCGAGAAGCGCACGCGGGTCAGCGGCGCATTGCGCAGGGCGTACTGGCGGGTGTCGCCGGTAGCCGGGTAGAGCACGGTCAGCAGACGGCCATCCTGGGCCAGGATGGTACCCAGGCCGAGCTCGGCTTCACTGTCGCTGATCCAGCGTTGCCCCGGTTGATACTGCTGCGCCATACTGCCTGAACTCCCGCGATGAAAAAGCCGGCTATGTTAACGGATCGGCCGGGCAGACCAAAGTGGTGAAAGACCACAGTCTAGCTGTTTCATCGCGTCATATCGTCATGCCATGAGGGCTCCGTACCGCCATGCCGCTCAAGCACCGCTGGTTCAACCTCTCCCTGGGCCTGGGCAGCCTGATGCTGCTGGCCGCATGCGAACAGAAGCATTTCGAGACCCTGGCGCCGATTCCGGTCGAGCAACTGGAGGTGCTGGGGGTGCAGACACCGATCAAGAGCGTGCACTTCCGAGATCGCGACGGCGAGGCGGTGCTGGTGCTGAGCCGCGTCGACGGCCAGGCCGTCGATGCGCAGACCGAGCAGGAAGTGGACAAGGTGGTGCTCAGGGCCACCCTCTACGGGCGCAATTCCGGCAGCGAGGGTTTCAAGGCGCGCTGGCAGGTCGAGCAGGAAACCACCTGCCCGGGGCTGGACCTGGACGTCGACTTCTATAGCGATGTCAGCGACGTGACCGACCTGAACAAGGACGGCGTCGCCGAGATCACCGTGGCCAGCCATGCCTTCTGCGGCGGCGGTATCGACCCGCACGACATCGCCATCGAGCTGCGCGAAGGCCAGGCCGCCTACACCGTCACCGGCCAGTCGCTGATCACCCCGGCCGGGGAAGAACCGATCGGTGGCGACCGCGAGGACAGCGCCTCGCTCAAGAGCGCACCGCAGTACGTGCGCGACCACATGGATGAGGTCTGGCAGCAGGTCTACAAGCGTCCGTGGAGCGAGGCCAGCCCCGCGCCCGACGACGACCCTGACGACGAAGCCGAAGCCGAGTAGCTGCCGGCCAGCCGCGTCATGGGCGCGTGACCGGCAGCGCATCCTCGTTCGCCCATGCTCAAGGCGGATCGGGGCCGGCCGATACAGTGGGCACAGGAGAACCATCATGCTGCCGCCGATCATCCCGCTCAGTGCCGTGCCCGTTACCTCTCAGCAAGACCCGGTCAAGCCCACGCCCGACATCAAGCCGGTGGTGCCCGCGCAGCCGTCCTCCGGGGAAACCGCCATCGACCTGAAACACCAGCGCGACCCCCAGGAGCAGGCGCTGTTGCTCCGCGACGAGCAGCGGCGGCAGCAGCGCCGCAACAGCAAGGCCGACGATGAACGTTACAGTGCCGTGCCCGGCGACGAAGTCAATGCCGACAACACCGTGCCGGTGGCGCCGCTGATGGGCGAGCACGCCCGCCAGGGTTTGCTGGTCGACATCGAAGTCTGATCCAGGGCTGGTCATGGCTGCCGCCTGGCTTCATCATGCAGTCTCTGTAGATCGTCGAGCCTACCCATGAGCCAAGACAACCTCATCGACTTCGATGCCGAACGCGCCAAGCGTATCCACGACCTCAAGGAAAAGCGCCTCAACGAGGTCCGCCAGGCCTTCGAGCAGGCGATGCCGCTTGGCACGGCAAAGAAAAAGAAACCCAAGGGCAAGCCCAAGAAGCGCTGAAACTTGACGCAGGTCAATCCTGCACCCGCCTCGCGTGCCCGGTTCCGGGCACCATTGATCCCGATCAATATTCCTCCCGGCCTTGTTCGATACCTTGCATCCATCGGGCAACGGCACACGAACGGGAGGCCGACATGTTCTTCGACAATGTGGTTATCGCTGGCGTGGTAACGGTCGGGTTGATGTTGGCGTTCTTTGCCGGTCTAGGACTTTTCATCTGGAAGGATGCGAATCGGCGCAAACCGCGCTGACCTTCCAGGTTCACGAGCACGCAAGGCATTTAGGGCGACTTCAGGTCGCCCATTTTTTTTGCTGGTGATTACCCTGTGACAGCATTCGACTTTTAGATGATTAGCTAGCTAATTAATTGGCTGCACAGTATCCTTGCCGCATTGACTATCGTTTAGCTAACCCCCCGCGCAAGGTACGCTTCGTGCCCATCACCCTCCAGGCCCTGTTCGCGCCGACCCCACTCGCCCTCAAGTTCGCCATCAAGACCCTGCTTGGTGGTGGCCTGGCGCTGTGGCTGGCGATGCGCTGGGGCCTGGAGCAGCCGTCCTGGGCCTTGATGACCGCGTTCATCGTGGCCCAACCGCTGTCGGGCATGGTGGTGCAGAAGGGCCTGGCGCGCCTGGCCGGGACCTTGGTCGGCACGGTCATGTCGGTGGTGTTGATGGCCTTGTTCGCCCAGACCCCAGGCCTGTTCCTGATGGCCCTGGCGCTTTGGCTGGGCTTGTGCACGGCGGCCTCCACGCAGTTGCGCAGTGCCTGGGCCTATGCCTTCGTCCTGGCCGGCTACACCGCAGCGATCATCGCCTTGCCCTCGGTCGACCATCCACTGCGGGTGTTCGACCAGGCGGTGGCGCGCTGTACCGAGATCTGCCTGGGCATCTTCTGCGCCACCGCCACCAGCGCCTTGTTCTGGCCCTTGCGCGTCGAGCAGCAGTTGTCCGGCCAGGCCCGCCAGGCCTGGCAGAATGGCTTGCAGGCCGCCAGCGCCATGCTCGGTGGCGAGGATGAGGCACGCAAAGGGCTGCTGGAGATACTCGGGCGCGTGGTGGCCATCGATACCCAGCGGGAAAATGCCTGGTTCGAAGGCCGTCGCGGCCGCCAGCGGGGCAAGGCAATTCGCGGCCTGAGCCAGAAACTGCTGGTGCTGCTGCGCATTTCCCGTTCGGTGCGCCGCCAGTGGCGCCAGCTCGACGACAACGAAGCGCAGCGGCTGGCGCCCTGGCTCGAGGAGGTGCGCGCGCTGCTGGCCAAGCCCGATCAACCGAGCCTGCTGCTGTTACGCCAACGCATCTGGGATGCCGCGCAGGACGAGCGGATCAGCTCCGTCGAGCATTACTGCCTGGCGCGTACCGCGTTGCTGCTGGACTATGCCATGGCGGCGACCCAGGCGCTGGACGATGTCGAGGCGGGCAGGGCGCCCGCCGACGGCGCTCCGGGCCTGGCGGTACACCGCGACCTGCCCTTGGCGTTGTTGTTCGGCTCGCGCAGTGCCCTGGCCTTTCTGGTGATGAGTGGCTTCTGGCTGGCGACCGCCTGGCCGTCGGCGCCCGGTGGCTTGGTGCTGACCTGCGTGGTCTGCAGCCTGTTCGCCAGCCGTGAGAACGGCGCGCAGATCGGCATGAGCTTCCTGCGTGGGATCCTGCTGGCGATCCCGGCCGCGTTCCTGGTCGGGCAGATATTGCTGCCGCAGTGGAGCAGCTTCGCCATGCTCTGCCTGGGGATGGGCGTGCCGCTGTTTCTTGGCGCGCTGGGCATGGCCCATCCGCGTACCGGCGCCACGGCGACCTCCTATTGCCTGCATTTCATCGTGCTGGTGGCGCCGCTCAACGCCATGCAGTTCGACGTGGCCAGCATGCTCAACAGTGCCCAGGCCATGCTGCTGGGAGTAGGCGCCGCAGTGATGGCGTTCCGTCTGGTGGTCATCCGCCACCCGAAGTGGCTCGGCCGGCGCCTGCGTGCTGCCACCCAGGATGACCTGGTGCGCCTGACCCGGCGCGATCTGCGGGGTGCCGACAGCTGGTTTGGCGGGCGCATGGCCGACCGCCTGATGCAGTTGGCCCGGCATGCCGGCGAGTTGCCGGAAAGCGAACGCAAACGCTGGGACGATGGCCTGCATGGCCTGGACATCGGCGACGAACTGGTGCACCTGCGCATGTGCCTGGCGGTCGCCCAGGCGCCGCTGGGCAGTGCCGAGCGCGAGTATCTGCGCCAGGTCGAGGCGGTTCTCGCGCAGGGCCCCGGCCCTGGGCGCGGTGACCGGCTGGATGGCGCAAGCGAACGGTTCCTGGAGGTTCTGCACCACCAGCCCGGCAGCGACCCGTTGCGCCTGGCCATGGGCGCGGTGTTGCAGTTGCAGAAGAGTTGGCGCAAGTGGTGCCGTTGGCAGGAGGAAGCCCATGGGGCTGCGTGAGTGGGCGCTGGGCGGGGTGCTGCTGAGCCCCTTCCTGGTGTACGTGTTGATGGCCCTGGTGTTGACCGGGGTGTTGCGCCTGGTGGTGCACGCGACCCCGCTGGGGCGCTGGATCTGGCATGAAGCGCTGTTCGATGCGGCGTTGTTCGTTTGTGTGTTGTTCCTGGTGGTGCGTCTGCTGGGGCCCTTGTAAGGAGTAAGTCGATGCGTGCAGCCGTACGTACCCTGGTCACCCTGTGCGTGGTGGCCCTAGCCGTGTTCGCCGGCTACCAGCTCTGGCAGTACTACATGCTGACCCCGTGGACGCGGGATGCACGGGTGCGCGCCGATGTGGTGGTGATCGCTCCCGACGTGTCGGGCTGGGTGCGCGAACTGAAGGTGCACGACAACCAGCAGGTCAAGGCGGGCGAGCTGTTGATGAGCATCGATCGCGAGCGTTTCCAGGCGGCCTTCGACCAGGCCAAGGCCGTAACCGAGACCCGTGCCCAGCAATTGCGCTTGCGCGAACGCGAAGCCGCTCGGCGCACCGCCTTGGGCCCGGAGGCGATCAGTGCCGAGTTGCGCGAGAACGCGCAGATCAATGCAGCGATTGCCCGTGGCGAACTGGACGAGGCCAAGGCGCTGTTGCAAGTGGCGCAGATCAACCTGGAACGCAGCGAGGTCCGGGCGCCGCGCAATGGCCATATCACCAACCTGCGCCTGGCCCAGGGTAACTACGTCAACACCGGTGAGTCGGTGATGGCACTGGTCGATGACGCCACCTTCTATATCCAGGCGTACTTCGAGGAAACCAAGCTGCCGCGCATTCGTGAGGGCGATACGGTGAAGGTCTGGCTGATGGGGGCGGGCGAGGCGATGCCCGGGCATGTGGAAAGCATCGGCCGGGGCATCACCGACAGCAACAGCAACCCGGACAGCCAGTTGCTGCCGGAGGTGGAGCCGACCTTCAACTGGGTGCGCCTGGCCCAACGCATACCGGTGCGCATCCGTCTCGACGATGTTCCCGCCGGGGTCACCCTGAGTGCTGGGATGACCGCCAGCGTGCAGGTGCACGACGATCAAGGCGAGCACTGAGGGCCATGCCAGGGCTAGGCTGGCGGGGCGACTGGCAGGTGGAAGCTGAACACGGTGCCGTCCACCTCGTTGGATCGCACCTCCATGCGCCCACCGTGGGACAGGGCGATCTGGTTGGCGATGTACAAGCCAAGGCCGAGCCCCTGGCGGGGCGTATCCGACACCGGGCGGGAAAAGGGCTGAAACAACAGCGCGAGCGTCGGTGGTGCGATCGGCTCGCCGAGGTTATGCACGCTGAGTACGAACTCGGTGCCGTGAAACGCAGCGTGAACGGCCACCGGCCCCCCCGGCTCGCCATGGACCAGGGCATTGGCGATGAGATTGGACAGCAACTGCGCGATCCGTTCGCGGTCGCACAGCAAGCCGCCGATATCACCGATGTCGAGGGTGATCCGCCGCTGCGGATGCACCCGCTGCAGCTCCGAGGCGACGTGCCTGAGCCCTTCTGCCAGGTCCGGGCAGGGCTGCAGGTTGAGTGGGATACCGTCGCCCAACCGCCCGCGGGCGAAGTCCAGCATATCGCGTACCAGCTGTGAGCCGCGGCGCCCGCAGGTATGGATATGGCGGGCGATGGCGCGGCTCTTTTCGTCTTCCAGGCGCTGGGCCAGCAGTTCGGCGCCGGCGGTGATGGCGAACAGTGGGTTGCGCAGGTCATGGCCGAGCACGGCGATGAACTGCTCGCGTACCTCGGCCATGGCCCGCTCCTCGCGCAGCGCCCGTTCGGTGCGCTGGGCGTTTTCCTCGCTTTCGATCTGCAGTGACAACAGTCGGGCGAACGACTCCATCATGGGTTGGATGGCGCTGCCCTTGAGCGCCGCAGGCTCGGGATCGAGCGCGCAGATGGTGCCGAAGAAACGGCCATCGGTGCGCAACACCGGCACCGAAATATAGCTTTCGAAGCGATAGATGCGCGGCGTGTGGTGTTGGCAGTAGGTTTCGTCTTCGCTGGCTTTGTCGATCACGATGGTGCGGTGTGTGCCGTGGATCTCGTGGCACAACGTACTTTCCACATCCAGTTCGCCACCCACTGCCAGGCCGAAGCCCAGGCTGTCGAGCACGGCGCAGGCGGTCCAGCTGACGTCGGTGACCCGCGCCACGGCGGCAAAGCGCATGCCGGTGGTTTCGCAGATCACCTGGAGGAGGGCGGGTACGGCATTGATTCGGCCGATAGTAGCGATATCTGCGGTGATGGCGTCGGTCATGGACGGTCCCAATGTTGGCGACGAACAAGTTAGATAGTGCAGTCTAGCGGGCCTCCGGGCGCATGAAGAAAAACCTTGGCGGGAGGGCGGGCGGTTACGTTAGGCTTGTTCGGCGCGTTGCCCGTCAGAGGCAGCCGCTCATTGCCCGGCGTGCGTCACTTCCGACTCTATTGCGAGGTTACGCCATGGCCATCACATCCCAGGATATCTGCAGCGCTGCTGACCGCCTTCAAGGCTTCGTCGGTTTTCATGCCAAGCGCGGCGAGCATATCGTGCGGTTTTCCGAGGACGCGTTCGGTATGGACGTGGCCGATGACAGCATCACGCCGTGTAGCGAATTCGTCTGGCGGCCCGTGCCCGGGGCGCGCATGGCCTTGTGCCGTGAGCGCCTGGCGTTGCTGTTGGCGCAACGGGTGGACGATCGACTGAACATCGACGAGCCGCTGCGCATCTATCTGCAGCGCACCGACCTGCCGGAGATCGTTGCCGAACGCAGCCTGCTTTGACGGGGCACGGCGCTCAGTCGGGGTATGCCAGGCGCAGCGTGCCGGCATCGCCTTGGGCGAAGTTGACCTGGTCGCGGCCCTGGTGCTTGGCGGCATACAGCGCCTTGTCGGCTTGCTCCAGCCAATGCTCTGGCGAATCGAGGCCTGCGTGGAAGGCCGACAGGCCGATGCTCAGGCTGATGCGCAACTGCGGCAATTGCGGGTTGCGGTAGGCGGCCACCTGCTCGCGCAGGCGTTCCATGGCCTGGCAAGCCTGGGCCTCGGAAGTGCCAGGGAGGATTACGCAGAACTCATCGCCACCATAACGCCCGGCCAGGTCGCCTTCACGCAGGTTACGCCGGAGCGCTTCGCTCATCTGGCGCAGCACGCTGTCGCCGACCACATGGCCGAAGGTGTCGTTGATGGTCTTGAAATGATCGACATCGATCAGCGCGATCACCGCCGGCAGTTGTTGCTGGCCGCAGGCCTGGAACCTGAGCAGCAGCAGGTCTTTCCAGGCGCCGTGGTTGAGTAGCCCGGTCAGGCTGTCGGTGAGGCTCAGGTCGCGCAGCTTGCGCTTGTGCTCGGCCAGCTTGATTGCCAGCTGGTAGCAGACCCAGCCGAGGGCCAGGGGGTAGAGCGTCAGCATCGGCAGGCAGGCATACACTTGCAGTGGTGTGGCATCGGGTTGCAGATGCAAGCCAAACAGCAGCACCGACAGCAACATGCCCGCCAGTTGTGCCAATGCGCCACGCACGACCAGGCGCTTGCCGCCAGCGGCTACATTGTTCATGGTCATCATCGACAGCACGGTCACGCTGGGCAGCGGGTTGAACTGCAAGGTCGCGGTCCAGAACCCGCTCAGCAGCGAGTCGAGCACGAGGTTGCGTTGTTCGGCGTGGTAGGGCACGGGCGAGCGCAGGGCCCAGTGGTAGGCCACATGTGGCCAGACCAGGCCATTGAACAGCAACAGGGCCCAGAGCCAGGCAGGCGGGTCCAGCGGTTCGATCGCTGCCATGACGCTGAGCAGGCCGATGCCCAGGCCGATGATGCGCGGCAGGTAGATGCGCTTGACGAAAGAAAGTCCCTTGCCGGTTCGATTGTCCATGATGGTCATTGTTCTTCTGCTGGGGCGCCGTTTATCGCATAACTCGCGTGAATATTGTTGAACACTGTTTCATGATCCAAAAATGACCTTGCAAGCCATTTCACGGTTGATGCGATCACTGTGGGGTAACATGAAGGCTTTCCTGCTGATCGGAGTGCTGCTGCTCATGACGCCCATGGCCTCCCCTGCCGGCGAGCCGGCACCCCAGCGCGACGGACGTTTCCATAACCAGGCCGTGCTGCCCCGTGACGGCGTGCTCAAGAAGTTGCGCATCGGGCTCAAGTACCTGTTCCTGCGCAAACCGCCGCAAACCCGCCCGGCCACCCCAATCCGCCTGCAAGCCATGACCCGCCAGCAGGTGCTCGATGCCCCCGATCACAGTTTGTGGCGCCTGGGCCATTCCACGGTACTGCTCAAGCTGCGTGGGCGCTTCTTCATTACCGACCCGGTGTTCGCCGAACGGGCTTCGCCGGTGCAGTGGGCCGGCCCCTTGCGTTTCCATGCCCCGCCGCTGGCGCTGGAGGAACTGCCGCCGTTGGCGGCTGTGATCCTGTCCCATGACCATTACGATCACCTGGACGAACAGGCGATTCGGCGCTTGGCGCCCACGACCGAGCATTTCCTTGCCCCGCTAGGGGTGGGGGACGTGTTGATGGGGTGGGGTGTGGCGGCGGAAAAGGTCATCCAGCTGGGCTGGTGGCAAGAGGCCGAGGTGGACGGGGTACGCTTCGTTGCGACACCGGCGCAGCACTTTTCGGGCCGTGGCCTGTTCGACAGCAACCGCACGCTGTGGGCATCTTGGGTCATGATCGACGAGCAACTGCGGTTGTTCTTCAGTGGTGACACGGGCTATTTCGATGGATTTCGCGAGATCGGCGAGCGTTTTGGCCCGTTCGACCTCACCTTGATCGAAACCGGTGCCTATAACGTAGCGTGGCCCAGCGTGCACATGCAGCCCGAGCAAAGCCTGCAGGCGCACCTCGATTTGCGTGGGCGTTGGTTGCTGCCCATTCATAACGGTACCTTCGACCTTTCCATCCATGGTTGGCAGGAACCGTTCGAACGGATCCTCGCCCTGAGCCAGGAGGCTCAGGTGCGTCTATGCACGCCGCAGATGGGCGAGCGGGTGAGCCTCGACTCGCCGCATGCCGGGCAGAACTGGTGGCAGCCGATGCCCCTGCGCCAACGCGACCACCAGCGGGAACGCTCGGTGGCGGTGCGCTGAGCCGTCAGTCCCGGATGTGCTTGTCTTTCATTAATAGCTGCGAAGGGGGCTTGCCGCTGTCGCTGCGAACTTGGGCATGGCTGATCAAAGCGAAGATGAAACTTCCCCCGATGATGTTGCCGGCCAGGGTTGGCAAGGCGAACGCCAGCCAGAATCGCGCCCAGGTTTCTTCCCCGGCCCAGACCAGATAGGAAACCTCCACCGAACCTACGACGATATGGGTGAAGTCACCCAGTGCCATGAGGTAGGTGATCATCACGATGATCCAGATCTTGGCGTGTTCCATCGAAGGGATCATCCAGACCATGGTGGCGATCATCCAGCCGGAGATGATGCCTTTGGCGAGCATCTGCGGGATGTCGTTGGTCATGACCTTGCGCCCGACTTCGAGGAAGGCGACGTCGGTCTTGCTGTCGAAGATCGGTAGCTCGAGCATGACCCAGGCGACCAGCAGGGTACCTGCCAGGTTGCCGAGCAGGACGACGCTCCACAATCGCAGC
>NZ_JACVVE010000046.1 GCF_016648105.1 Pseudomonas sp. S31
GCGCGCGAAATCAGAGGCAGTGCACCCCTTGAGTCGAACACCGCGAAGCGCCGCGCAGGCGGCGCTCGATATCCGCGCCACCGCAAATCCTAAGCGAACACCTTCACCCCCCCGCACCACTTTGGCCATCCCCCGCCCCAAAACCACTCACATCAGCTCGTTTTCGCACGCGCCTACGTATCGTTTCCCACCGGCCAACCCCCTTAACCACGAGCCCCAGCAGAATAAGCTGACCACTTGGCCATGTTTTTGCTTTGAAGCTGCTCACACCACTGAGCCGAGCAGCATCATGTCCGATTCTTCCACACCCCTGCGCCTCGAACTGCGTGCCATCACCAAGCGCTACCCAGGCACGTTGGCCAACGACCGCATCGACCTGCGCATCGCAGCCGGTGAAATCCATGCCTTGCTCGGCGAAAACGGCGCCGGCAAGAGCACCCTGATGAAGGTCATCTATGGCGTCACCGCGCCGGACGCCGGCCAGGTGCTGTGGGAGGGCCACACGGTGCAGGTGCGCGACCCCGCCCAGGCGCGTGGCCTGGGGATCGGCATGGTGTTCCAGCACTTTTCCCTGTTCGAGACCCTGAGCGTGGCAGAGAACATCGCCCTGGCCCTGGGCCGCGAGGCGGGTACGCCCAGGCAGTTGGCGCCGCGCATTCGCGAGGTGTCGCAGCGCTACGGCATGGCCCTGGAGCCCGAGCGCCTGGTGCACCGCCTGTCGATCGGCGAGCGCCAGCGGGTGGAAATCGTCCGCTGCCTGATGCAGGACATCAAGCTGCTGATCCTCGACGAGCCAACCTCGGTGCTGACCCCGCAGGAAGTCGACGAGCTGTTCGTCACCCTGCGCGCCCTGGCCGCCGAAGGCTGCAGCATCCTGTTCATCAGCCACAAACTCAACGAAGTGCGCGCCCTCTGCCACAGCGCCACCGTGCTGCGCGGCGGACGCGTCGCTGGCCACTGCGTGCCGGCGCGTTGCAGCGACCTGGAACTGGCGCGGCTGATGGTCGGCGACGCCGAGGGGCTGGAGGCCAGCTATGCGAAAAGCGCCGGTGGCCTGCCGCGCCTGCGCGTGGATGACCTGAGCTGGCGCAACAAGGACCCGTTCGGCAGCTCGTTCGAGCACCTGCGCCTGGAAGTGCGCAGCGGCGAGATCGTCGGCATCGCCGGGGTCGCTGGCAATGGCCAGGACGAACTGCTGGCGCTGCTCAGCGGCGAGACGCGCCTGCCCGCCAGCGAGCGCGAGCGCATCACCCTGGACACCCAGCCCATGGCCCACCTGCACCCCGACGCCCGGCGCGCCCTGGGCCTGGCGTTCGTCCCGGCCGAGCGTCTGGGCCATGGCGCCGTACCGGACATGAGCCTGGCCGACAACGCCCTGCTCACCGCCTTCCAGCAAGGCCTGGTCAGCCGCGGGCTGATCCGCTCAGGCAAGGTGCAGGCGCTGGCCGAGCAGATCATCCAACGTTTCGCGGTGAAGACCCCTGACGCCCAGGCCACGGCGCGCAGCCTGTCCGGTGGCAACCTGCAGAAGTTCATCCTCGGCCGCGAGATCCTGCAGAAGCCCAAGCTGCTGGTCGCCGCCCACCCGACCTGGGGCGTCGACGTCGGCGCCGCCGCAGCGATCCACCGCGCCCTGATCGCCCTGCGCGATGCCGGCGCCGCCATCCTGGTGATATCCGAAGACCTCGATGAGCTGTTCCAGATCAGCGATCGCATCGGTGCCCTGTGCAGCGGGCGCCTGTCGCCGCTCAAGGCCACCGCCCAGACCCACACCGTGGAGGTCGGCAGCTGGATGGCCGGCCAATTCGAAGCCCCGCAAGACGCCGCCTGACGAGAGCCTGCCATGTTGCTATCCCTGGAACCCCGTACCCAGCAATCGCGCGCCATGTTGTTGCTGTCGCCGCTGCTCGCCGGCCTCCTGACCCTGGCCAGCGGGGCGTTGCTGTTCAGCGCCTTGGGGCATGACCCGCTGCTGACCTTCCATACCTTGCTGATCGAGCCGATCAGCGATTTCTACGGCCTCTGCGAACTGCTGCTCAAGGCCTTGCCGATCCTGCTCTGTGCCCTTGGCCTGGCCGTGGCCTATCGGGCACGCATCTGGAACATCGGTGCCGAGGGTCAACTGCTGATCGGCGCCCTGGCCGGCAGTGCGCTGGCGATCCAGATCATCGACTGGGAAAGCCGCTGGGCGCTGCTCTGGGTGCTGGCCGCCGGCACCCTCGCCGGGGCCCTCTGGGGGGCGCTCGCGGCCTGGCTGCGCACGCACTTCAATGCCAATGAAATCCTCACCACCATCATGCTCAACTACATCGCCCTGAACCTGCTGCTGTACTTCGTGCATGGCCCGCTCAAGGACCCGGACGGCTTCAGCTTCCCGCAGTCGGCGATGTTCGGCGATGCCAGTCGCTTGCCGGCATTGTTCGAGGATGGCCGGTTGCATGTCGGCCTGTACTTCGTGCTGCTGGCCCTGGTTGCGGCCTGGGTGCTGCTGCACAAGAGCTTTCTCGGGTTCCAGATCAAGGTACTCGGGCTCGACGCGCGCGCCGCAGGCTTCGTTGGCTTTCGCGAGAAGCGTCTGGTGTGGCTGGCGCTGCTCATCAGCGGTGGCCTGGCAGGCCTGGCCGGAGTCTGTGAAGTGAGCGGGCCGATTGGCCAGTTGGTGCCGCAGGTGTCGCCCGGCTATGGCTATGCGGCGATCACCGTGGCCTTTCTCGGGCGCCTGAACCCGCTTGGCATCCTGGTTGCCGGCCTGTTGATGGCGCTGCTCTACCTGGGCGGCGAGAACGCGCAGATGACACTCAACCTGCCGCAGTCACTTACCGGCCTGTTCCAGGGAATGATGCTGTTCTACCTGCTTGCCTGCGACGTGCTGATCCTCTACCGGCCGCGCCTGAAACTGCAGGGGTGGCGCCGAGCCCCCTTGGCGGAAACCGCCAGCGCCTGAACCCCACGACTTTTTCGATTGCCTGCCGCCGACCGTGCGCAGGCTGAGGCTTCGACTATGGATCTCGATCTGCTGGGCAACATCCTCTACGCCATGGTCCGCTGTGGCACCCCGCTGCTGTTGGTCGCCCTGGGTGAACTGGTGTGCGAAAAGAGCGGGGTACTCAACCTCGGCCAGGAAGGCATGATGCTGTTCGGTGCGGTGGTCGGCTTCATCGCCGCCTTCGCCACCGGCAACCTGTGGCTCGGCGTGCTGATGGCGTGCCTGGCCGGCATGCTGCTGTCGGCGCTGTTCGCCCTGGTGGCGCTCGGTTGCCAGGCCAATCAGGTCGCCACGGGCCTTGCCCTGACCATCTTCGGCGTGGGCCTGTCGTCCTTCGTCGGCGCGGCCTGGGTCGGCAAGCCGCTGACCGGCTTCGAGCCGGTGGCCCTCCCGCTGCTGGCCGACTTGCCGATCTTCGGCCACATGCTGTTCAACCAGGACGTGCTGGTCTACCTGTCGTTCGCCCTGTTCGCGCTGATTGCCTGGGTGCTGCTGAAAAGCCGCATCGGCCTGGTGCTGCAGGCCGTCGGCGAAAACCCCGACGCCGCCAGCGCCATGGGCCTGCCGGTTCTGCGCGTGCGCACCCTGGCGGTGCTGTACGGCGGCGCCATGGCCGGGCTTGCGGGCGGCTACCTGTCGCTGGCCTACACGCCAATGTGGGCAGAGAACATGACTGCAGGGCGCGGCTGGATCGCCCTGGCGCTGGTGGTGTTCGCCAGTTGGCGGGTGTTCCGCGTACTGCTCGGCGCGTACCTGTTCGGCCTGGCAAGCATTCTCCACCTGGTCGCCCAGGGCATCGGCGTGAGTTTCCCGGCCAACCTGCTGGCGATGCTGCCCTACGTGGCGACGATCCTGGTGCTGGTGGTGCTGTCGCGCGATGCGATCAAGACCCGCCTGTATGCCCCCGTGTCGCTCGGCCAGCCGTGGAAGGCCGGGCGCTGACGACCTCGAATCAATCGATGAAACCAACACCACTAGAACAAAAGACCTACAGGAGCTCCACCCGAATGCACCCACAGAAAAGCAAGAACCTGCTGCGCACCCTGGCCGCCGCCATCGGCCTCACCAGCGCGCTGTCCGCCTCCGCCGCCGACCCGCTGAAAGTCGGTTTCGTCTATATCGGCCCGATCGGCGACCACGGCTGGACCTACCAGCACGAGCAGGGTCGCCAGGCCCTGATCAAGCAGTTCGGTGACAAGGTGCAGACCAGCTTCGTCGAGAACGTGCCGGAAGGCGCCGATGCCGAACGGGTACTGCGCAACATGGCCAAGGGCGGCTACGACCTGGTGTTCGCCACCTCGTTCGGCTACATGAACCCCACCGCCAAGGTCGCCAAGCAGTTCCCCAAGGTCACCTTCGAGCACGCCACCGGCTACAAGCAGGACAAGAACCTGGCCACCTACCTGGCAACCTCCTATGAAGGTCGCTACGTCGGCGGCTACCTGGCGGCGAAGATGACCAAGAGCAAGAAGATCGGCTATGTCGCCTCCTTCCCGATCCCGGAAGTGCTGCGCGACATCAACGCCATCCAGCTGGCCCTGGACAAGTACAACCCCGGCACCGAGATCAAGGTGGTGTGGGTCAACTCCTGGTTCGATCCAGGCAAGGAAGCCGACGCCGCCAATGCCCTGATCGACCAGGGCGTCGACGTACTGTTCCAGCACACCGACAGCCCGGCCCCGATCCAGACCGCCGAGCGGCGTGGCATCTACGCGGTGGGCTACGCCTCGGACATGGCCCACTTCGGCCCCAAAGCGGTGCTGACCTCGATCGTCAACAACTGGGGGCCGCACTACATCAAGAGCACCCAGGCGGTCATGGACGGCACCTGGAAGTCCCAGGACTACTGGGGTGGCCTTGCTGAAGGCACCATCGAGCTGCCGATCAGCGACCTGGTCCCGGCCGAGGTGAAAAGCGGCGCCGAGCAGATCATCGCCAGCATCAAGGACGGCACCTTCCACCCGTTCACTGGCCCCATCCTCGACCAGAGCGGCGCGGTGCGCATCGCTGCCGGTGCGGTAGCCAGCAATGCCGAGCTGGCGGGCATGAACTACTACGTCAAAGGCATCACCGCACAACTGCCGAAGTGACCCGGAGCCCGACATGAACAGCTTGCCGATCATCGACATCGCCCCGCTCTACCAGGACGACCCTGCCGCCCGCCATGCCGTGGCGCAGCAGATCGACGCCGCCTGCCGGCAATGGGGCTTCTACTACATCAAGGGGCACCCGATCCCGGCCACGCGCATCGCCCAGCTGCAAGCGCTGGCCCAGGACTTTTTCGCCCGCCCGGCGGCAGAAAAACTGCGCATCGACATCACCCAGAGTGCGCACCATCGCGGGTACGGCGCCATCGCCACCGAGCAGCTCGACCCCAGCCGGCCAAGCGACCTCAAGGAAACCTTCGACATGGGCTTGCACATGAGCGCCGAGCATCCTGACGTGCTCGCGGCAAAACCGCTGCGCGGTCCCAATCGCCACCCCGCCATCCCCGGCTGGGAGGCGCTGCTGCAACAGCACTACCAGGACATGCATGCGCTGTCGCTGACCCTGCTGCGGGCGATGGCCGAGGCGCTGGGCATCGAGGAGGACTTCTTCGACCAGCGCTTCGCCGAACCGATCAGCGTGTTCCGCATGATCCACTACCCGCCACGCCAGAGCGCCAGCAGCGCCGACCAGCAAGGGGCCGGCGCGCACACCGACTATGGCTGCGTGACCTTGCTCTACCAGGACGACGCGGGCGGTTTGCAGGTGCGCAGCGTGGACGGCGATTGGATCGACGCGCCGCCCATCGAGGGTACCTATGTGGTGAACATCGGCGACATGATGGCGCGCTGGAGCAATGATCGCTACAAGTCCACGCCGCACCGGGTGATCAGCCCGCTGGGGGTCGACCGCTACTCGATGCCGTTCTTCGCCGAACCGCACCCCGACACCGAGATCAGTTGCCTGCCCAACTGCTCCGGCGACGACAACCCGGCGAAGTACCCACCGGTCTCGTGCAGCGCCTACATGCTGTCGCGTTTCGCCGAGACCTACGCCTACCGCAGGGAAGAGCTCACGGCCTGAGACAGCAAGCGGTTCGAATGCCTAGGGATTGTCCGGGTCGTAGCGATTGACGTTGGCGACCTGGGCATTTAGCCGCCCGAGCAGGTCGATCAGGGTGTCGACCTCCTCTGGAGCAAGGCCGCTGAGCAATCGGCGTTCGCGTTCCAGCGCCACCTTCAGCACCCGGCCGTGCAACGTCCTGCCGCTTTCGCTCAACGACACGGTCTGGCGCCGGCCATCGGCAGGGTCGGCTGCCATATGCACCCGCCCCGCCTCTTCCAACGCCCGCAACGAACGGCTCACCGCGGCCTTGTCGAGGCCGATCACCTGGCAGATGCGATTGGCCGTAATGCCGTCTTCCACCGCCAGCATGGACAGCATTCGCCACTCCACCACGCCAATGTCGAAGTGCTTGCGATAGCACTGCGATGCCCCGGACGAGAGTTTGTTCGACAGAAAATTCAGCAGTGCCGGCACGTAGCGAGCTAGGTCTAGCTGGGGTTCCGTGGACATCAGGTGCACACCTCCAATCGGGGTCGGGAAAAATTAGTTGACACCACAACCAATTGATCAGAGGATCTACTCAACCGATAGCTGGGGCCAGCCCAGCATGATATGCCGTAGCCGTACCTCACAATAACAACTATCAGGTAATGCCATGACCCTTCGCGACCGGCTCGCCCCCTGCGTACCCAGCCGTAAACCCGCGCTGGCACCGCCCGCCCCGGGCTGACCTGCTCACCACCCCCCATCTCACCTGCATTTTTTCAATCGCCACTTCAGTGTGGAGGGACAAGTCATGCTCCAAGTCAACGTCAGCCGCAAGACACAGGAAGCAGAAGGCGTCTGCAGCTTCGAACTGTGCCCCGTGGCAGGCGGCCTGCTGCCAGCGTTCGAAGCAGGTGCGCACATCGATGTGCATGTTCCCGGTGGGCTCATCCGCCAGTACTCGCTGTGCAACGATCCCCAGGACCGCGACCGCTACCTGATCGGCGTGTTGCAGGAACCCGGCTCCCGGGGCGGCTCGCAAGCCATGCACACAGACGTCGAGCAAGGCCAGACGCTGACCATCGGCGCACCGCGTAACCTGTTCGGCCTGCAACCTGGCGCAACACGTCACCTGCTGTTCGCCGGCGGCATCGGCATCACGCCGATGCTGTCGATGGCCCACACGCTTTGCCACCAGGGCGCCGATTTCGAACTTCACTACTGCTTCCGCTCAAGCGACCGCGCCGCCTTCCTCCAGGCACTCGCCGCTGCGCCATTCGCCGAGCGCATCAGGCTTCACGACGACAGCGGCGCTCAGGGCCAGAAGCTCGACATCCACGCCTTGCTGGCCAGCGCCGATGCCGGCACCCACCTTTACGTCTGCGGCCCGGCGGGCTTCATGAACCATGTGCTGACTGCCGGCGATGCCGCCGGCTGGCCACAGGCACGCCTGCACCGGGAGTTTTTCGCCGCGCCAGCTGCCGACCCCGACCTGGACAGTGCGTTCGAGGTCGTGCTCGCCAGCAGCGGCAAGACGTTCACGATTCCCGCCGACCGCAGCGTCTTCGAGGTACTCGACGACGCCGGCATCTACCTCGAGACCTCCTGTGAGCAAGGTGTCTGCGGCACCTGCATGACCGGGGTGCTGGAAGGCATTCCCGAGCACCGCGACCAGTTCATGAGCGCCGACGAACACGCCCGCAATGACCGCTTCACTCCTTGCTGCTCCAGGTCGAAGACGCCCCGTCTGGTGCTCGACCTCTGATATCGAACAACAACATCCACTGCCTGACGGAGATGACCATGACTGCCTCGCCTGCCCAGTCGCTGGCCCAAGACATTGCCCCAGCCCAACCCTCCACCTTCCCTCTCGACCAATGGTACGTCGCGGCCCTGGCCTGGGAGCTGACCGACCAACCCATCGGCCGCACCTTGTTGAACCACTCGGTCGTACTGTTCCGCACGGCCAACGGCAAGGTTGCCGCCCTGGAAGATCGTTGCTGCCACCGCGCCCTGCCGCTGTCCAATGGCACCCTGGAAGCCGGCGGCCTGCGCTGCGGCTACCATGGTTTGCTGTTCGATGAAGCGGGCAAATGCGTGGAGATCCCCGGGCAGGACAAGATCCCTGGCAAAGCCAAGGTCGCGGCTTTCCATGTCGTCGAGAAGGACCAAATCGTCTGGATCTGGTTCGGCAGCCCCGAGCACCCGGCCCCGCTCTGCGAGCCTCCAGCCTATGCGGTGCACAGCAACGGTCAGTACCTGTTCGATGGCAGCGTCTATCACTACGACGCGCCCTACCAGCTCATCCACGACAACCTCATGGACCTGAGCCACCTGGGCTATGTGCACCTGCGCACGATCGGCGGCAACGCCAGCATCCACATGAACGCCAGGATGACGGTCGAGAGCGAGGGCGACGTGGTCCGGGTGGTCCGCCACATGCCTGGCTCCGTCCCTCCACCCACCTACCTCGCCGCCTACCCGTTCAAGGACACCGTCGACCGTTGGCAGGAAATCGAATTCCATGTCAGCCACCTGCGTATCTGGACCGGCGCCACCGACGCCGGTACCGAGTCCTTGGACGACCCGGCCCGCGGCGGTTTCCACATGCGCGGCTTCCATGGCGTCACACCGGAAACCGAAACCACCAGCCACTACTTCTGGACCATCGCCACCAACCCGCAGAGCAATCACCAAGCGATCAAGGCGAAAGTGGTCGAGCAGACCGTGATGACCTTCGATGAAGACAAGGTGGTGATCGAGGCCCAGTACAAGAACATGTGCAAACTCGGCAACGGGCCGATGATCGACATCCATGTCGATGTCGGTGCCAACCGCGCCCGCAGGATCATCGAGCGGCTGCGCAACGCCGGGCGCTGAGCGCCCTTCAAGACCGGATCATCGCCCCATCAAGGTATCTGGACCGCCGGATACCTGAGTGCGCGCTTCGCGCTATGCAACGCCAACTGGCTACAACAACAAGAAAGGTATCGCCATGCATCCCCAACGTACTCTCCCAGACTGGGTAGCCGTGCCTGCCCGCTCGCCCGACCTCTGCCCTTACCTGCCAAAGTGCGAGGCCTTGCGCCATGACTAGACCAATCGCGCAACAGCTCGACGAAAAAGCCATGTCCGCCTTCCAGTGGGGCGTCATTGCGCTGTGTTTCGTGATCAACATGCTGGACGGCTTCGACGTCCTGGTGATGGCGTTCACGGCTTCATCGGTTGCCGCCGACTGGTCGCTCAATGGCCTGCGCCTGGGGTATCTGCTGAGCGCCGGCCTGGTCGGCATGGCCATCGGCTCGCTGTTCATCGCGCCTTGGGCCGACCGCTTTGGGCGTCGGCCATTGATCCTGGGATGCGTCGGCGTGGCCGGCGCTGGCATGGTCGCCTCGTCGCAGGCTACCTCAGCAGAGATGCTCGCGGGCCTGCGCCTGCTGACCGGCCTGGGCATCGGCGGCATCCTGGCCAGCAGCTACGTGATCGCTGGTGAATACGCCAACAAGCGCTGGCGCGGCCTGGCGATCAGCCTGCAATCGACGGCCTACGCCCTGGGCGCGACGATCGGCGGGTTGATTGCCGCGAAAATGATCCCCGCGCTGGGCTGGCGCTCGGTGTTCCTCTATGGCGGCCTGGTGACCCTGGCAACGCTGCCGGTGCTGTTGCTGTGGCTCCCGGAGTCCTTGGCGTTCCTGGCCTCGAGCAAATCGCCGGGAGCACTGCAACGGATCAACCGGCTGTTGGCCAAGGTCGGGCTGGCGGCAATTGCCGAACTGCCCCAGGCCACCCAGGTCACACGCCCTTCGCTGCGGGCATCCTTCACCGAGCTGTTTTCCCCGCGCCTGCTGCGCTCGACTTTGTTGATCTGGGCGTCGTTCTTCCTGGTGATGTTCGGCTTCTACTTCGTGATGAGCTGGACCCCACGGTTGCTCGTGGCGGCGGGACTGTCCAACGAGCAAGGCATCACCGGCGGCGTGCTGCTCAATGTCGGCGGCATCTTCGGCACGGCCCTGGTGGGGTTGCTTGCCGCACGCTTCCGGTTGTCCAGGGTGCTGATGGTCTACCTGCTGGCCAACGCGCTGTTGCTTGCGGTGTTCGTGAAGTTCACCCACCAGCTGCAACTGGCCTTTGCCCTGGTGGTCGTCATCGGCATCTTCGTCAATGGCTGCGTGGCGGGCCTCTATGCGCTGACCCCGTCGATCTACGACGCAAGCCAGCGGGTCACTGGCCTGGGCTGGGGCATCGGCATTGGCCGGGCCGGGGCGATCCTGTCGCCGCTGGTAGCCGGGCGGTTGATCGACGCCCGATGGGCGCCCTCCGACCTGTACCTGCTGTTCGCCATGGCCTTCGTGCTCGCTTGCATCGCTGTCGCGCTGTTGCGGGTCGGCGCCCCTCGGCCCGTTGCCGCTGCCACCAGCCTCTGAAATACCAGACAATCAAAACAAGAAGGTAAATCCGATGCGACGTCTTGCCGATTGCCTGCGCCTGTTGGCGCTGGGCACACCCTCGCTTTGCCTGAGCACCCATGCGGCGGCAGAGCTCCTCGGGGACAGCAGTGTCTCGCTGACCACTCGAAACTATTACCTCGACCGCGACTACAAGGGCTCATCTGCGGTCTCCGCCGCGCGTGAGTGGGCCCAGGGGTTCATCTTCAGGGCCCATTCCGGCTACACCGAAGGCACCCTCGGGCTGGGTGTCGATTTCACCGGGATGCTCGGCGTCAAGCTCGACTCATCGCCCCAGCGCTCAGGCACCCAGTTGTTGCCCGTCGACCCGCAGACGCGCAGGGCCAAGGACGAATACTCCGAACTTGGTGTGGCGCTGAAGGCCAGGCTCTCGAAAACCAACCTGTCGCTCGGCACCCAGTTCCCGATGCTGCCGGTCATCACGGCCAGCCCGGCGCGGCTGTTGCCGCAGAGCTTCAGGGGGGTGTCGCTCAGCAGCGCCGAAATCGACGACCTGACCCTGCAAGCGGGCCGGATGGACCGGGTCAACCTGCGCGACTCGACCAACGACCAGCTGATCGCCATGGCTTCGCCGAACGGTCGTTTCAAGGCCGGGGTGTTCTCGGACCGCTTCGATTACGTGGGTGCCGACTATCGGATCTCCGACAATCTGACCGCGCGCTATTACCATGCCGAGCTGCAGAACATCTACACCCAGGACTTCCTTGGCGGCCTGCACGTCATGCCCTTGGGCCCGGGGAAGCTGAAGACGGAACTGAGGGTTTTCGCCAGCCGCGACAGCGGCCGGGCGGAGGCCGGAAAGGTGGATAACCTCAATGCCGGCCTCACCTTCACCTACCTCACCGGCGGGCACAGTTTCGGCCTCGGCTACATGCACCAGAGCGCAGACACCGCCTTCGCCTACCTCGCAGGCGGCGAACCGGCGGTGCTCAGCGATGGGACCATGAGCGCCGACTTCGTCAACCCCAAGGAGCGAACCTTGCTGGTTCGCTACGACTACAACTTCGCGACCATGGGGGTTCCCGGCCTGGTGGGCATGGTCCGCTACCTCAGGGGTAGCCACATCGACCTGCCGCACCTGGGCGGCAGCGACCTGACGGAGCCGTCGAAGGACCTGGAGCTTTCCTATGTCGTGCAGTCCGGCCCGGCCAAGGACCTGGCGTTTCGCCTTCGCCACGCCTTCTACCGCAACGACCTCGACCCTGGGGCTACCTTCAGGGACGACAACGAGACCCGGGTGAACATCGATTACACCGTGAAGTTCTAGCCAGGATGCCGGGCCACTTGGAAGCTGTATGCAGTCATGCTGGTTCGCTGGACCGTGGACATGGATGGCCCTTCCGGATAACACTGGCAGGCGGGCACCTGGTGCCTTGCGACGTTCCTGTTCCCCGCGGTACGACCTGACAACTAGGAGACTGCTCGATGGCTTCACCCGACGACCGATCCCGCGGCTGGCTCGCCAGCAAGCTCCTCGCCGAGGGCCAGGAGCCGGACCCGCGCTTCACCCTGGCCAACGAGCGCACCTTCCTCGCCTGGATCCGCACCGCCCTGGCCTTGCTCGCCAGTGGCATCGCCGTCGACATGTTCACCGCCGAGATCTTTTCCTCCGGGACTCGCCGTCTGCTGGCCGTGGCGCTGATTCTGTTGGCGTTGCTGCTGAGCCTGCCGGCGTTCGTGCGTTGGCTGAACGTGGAACGGGCGATGCGCCAGAAACGGCCGCTGCCCTTCCCGCTGATCGCGCCGGCGCTGTCGATCGGCGTGTCGCTGGTGATGGTGGTGTTCGCCTATGCGGTGTTCTTCAGTGCCTAGCCCGGTCGACGACGGCTTGCAGCCAGAGCGAACGTTGCTGGCCTGGCGCCGGACGATCCTCGCGATGATCGTCTGCAGCTGCTTCTTCCTGCGCTGGGTGCCGCATCATCACTGGCTGGCTGTCTTGCCGGCGCTGGCCTGCATGCTCAGCGCACTGGTGGCCTGGTCGGGGCTGAAGAAGCGCTACCAACTGGCAGCCTCCGGGCTGAACGCCCAGGCGCTGCCCGCCAGCGTGCGCACCAACCTGCTGCTGGCCGTGTGCGTGACCGGCTTGTGCGCGCTGGAGCTGGCGGCGATCCTCATGGCCTAGGCGGCAGAGCCGTCAGAACTCGAACACATACCCGACAATCACCCGATTCTCATCCGCCGCATCGGCAAAGTTCGAGCGCATGCTCGCATTGCGCCAGCGCAGCGACACATTCTTGAACGCCCCCGACTGCACGACATAGGTGACGTCGGTGGTGCGCTCCCACTCCTCACCCTCTCCATCCCGCGCTGCCAACGCCCGGCCTTTGGCCGTGGCGATTCGCTGCGGATCCACTTGGTCGCCCTTCACATAGCGCACATTGAAGGTCAGCCCCGGCAGCCCCAGCGCGGCGAAGTTGTAGTCATAGCGCAGCATCCAGGCCCGCTCGTTGGCCAGGGCGAAGGTGCTCACCTGCTGCTCGCTGAACAGGTAGGTATCGGTGCCGCCGACGTAGGCGTAGGCGGTGTCGCCCCGGACCTTCTGGTAGCCGCCGCTGAAACTGTGCCCGCCCAGGCTGTAGCCGAAGTTGGTGCTCAGGGTGCGGTTGTCGACCTCGCCCAGCAGCGCCCTGCCCTGCTCCCTGGCATTGAACCAGCGCCATTCGCTGAAGGCTTCGCCAGGCCCCAGGCCGACCTTGTATTTGAAACCGACGAAATCGCGCCGGAACAGGTCCTCGAGCTGGCTGGTGTGCAGGCTCACAGTGAGGTTCTTGCGCACCTGGTAGTCCGCGCCCGCATAGTAGAGGTGATCGCTGGTCACCGTTGCCGGATAGGCACCCTGCTGCGCCATGGCAGTCAGGTCCTCGAAGTCGGTGGAGTCGCGCAGCTTGGTCGCGTCCGCGTGCAACAGGGTCAGGGTCAGGTCGTCCACGTCCTTGCTGACCAGTTGCGCGCCGTTGAACCACTGCGGGAACAAGCGACTGTAATTGGCCGCCAGCAAGGGCAGCTGAGGGCTGAGCCCGCCGACCCTCAGCTCGGTCTGCCAGAGCCTGGCCTTGAACGTGGCGACCGCTTTGCCATAGTCATCCACCGCCCGTTTGTCGCTGCCCCGGGGCAACAGCCCAGTGCCGCTACGCTCGGGCGACGAATCGAGCTTGATGCCGAGCATGCCTACCGCATCCAGGCCGACGCCAAGCACGCCATCGGTGTAACCGGACTGCCATTTGAGCATGAAGCCCTGGGCCCACTCGCCACGTCGGCTCTGGGTGGCGGCAGCGCCATGGAAGTCGCGGTCGAAGTAGAAGTTGCGCAGCTCCAGGCTGGCCTTGCCGTCGTCGACGAAGGCCGCCTGGGCCGACTGACACACGCAGGAAAACACTGCGAGCATCAGCGATGCTCGCCACAGTGGGAAGTTGTGCATGGGTCGCCCTTGTTGTTCTTGTTGGGAAGCGCGGTTGTGCCGGTCGGCTCAGCTTCTCGGGTTCCTGAGGTAGCGCATCACCACCACACAGGCGATGAGAATCAGCGGGGCGATCGACAGCATGCCCATGTAGCTGCTGCCGCTGAGGTCGTTGATCTTGCCGACCATCACCGGGGCGACGATGCCACTCAACTGCCCCACCGAGTTGATCGCGGCGGTACCGGTGGCGATGGCAAGGCCCGAGAAGGTCGACTGCGGGATGGTCCAGAAGATCGGGATGGCGATGAAGGTACCTGCCGTGGCCAGCACCAGCGCGGCCATCATCGCCCAGGACGAGTCCGCGTACAGGCAGGCCAGCAGGTAGCCGAGCGCCGAGGCCAGCAGGCAGTACACCAGGTAGCGCTTGCGTTCCCCGGTGCGATCGGAGCGCCGGGTGATCGCCACCATGCCCAGGCAGGCCACGGCATACGGCAGTGCCGAGAGCAGGCCGACCCAGAGCATGTCCTGCACGCCCGACGACTTGATCAGGTGCGGCATCCAGAAATTCAGGCCATAGGACGCGGTTTTCACCACGTAGTAGATGAAGGCCATGATCGCCACCTCACGGGTCAGCAGTACCCGCCAGACCGACCCCAGCACCGGTCTTTCGGTCTTGCGGTCGTGGGCCAGATTCTCCAGCAGGCGGTCCTTTTCCTGGCGGCTCAACCATCTGGCCGACTCGATGTCACGGTCGAGCTTGAACAGCACCAACACGCCGAGCACCACGCACGGCAGGCCCGACATCAGGAACAGCCAGTGCCAACCGGCCAGGCCGAGCACGCCGTCCATGGTGCCCAGCAGGAAGCCGGCCGCCGGCCCGCCCACCGCCCCGGCCAGGGGCACGGCCAGGGGCACGGCGAGGAACCACAGGCCGTTCATTTTCGCCAGGTGCTTTCTTGGGAACCAGCACGCCAGGTAGAACAGGATCGCCGGGCCGAAGCCGGCTTCCATCACCCCGATCAGAAAACGCAGGAAGTACAAGGTGTACTGGGTATAGGCAAACACCAGCGCCGCCGTGGCCAGGCCCCAGGACACCATGATCCGGCAGATCCAGGCCGGCGCGCCGTAGCGCTTGAGGCCCAGGCTGCTCGGCACCTCGAACAGGACGTAGCCGATGAAGAACATGCTCGCAGCCAAGCCGTAGGCGGCATCGCTCAGGCCGAGCTCGGCCTGCATCTGCGACTTGGCGAAACTGATGTTGATGCGATCGAAATAGGAAAACAGGAAGCAGACGATGGCCAGCGGCATGATGCGCCAGGCCACGCGACGGTACAGCAGCAGTTCATCGATGTGACTATCGGCGCGTTCGCGCGCCAGTTCACCAGTCAAGGCAACCATGATGAATCTCCATTCTTGTAATTATTGGAGAGTGGTGGCGCCCCGCTCGGGACGCCACGTCGAACCTATCAGCCAATGCGCACGAGCTTGTCCTTGCAGGCTTGGCCTTTACGCACGTATTCGGCGGTATTGGCGTGCAGGTTGGCGATCGCCGCGGGGGCCAGCTCGCGCACGACCTTGGCCGGCGCGCCGAGGATCAACGAATTGTCCGGGAACACCTTGCCTTCGGTGACGATCGCCCCGGCGCCGACCAGGCAGTTGCGGCCGATCACCGCACCATTGAGCACCACCGCCTGGATGCCGACCAACGAGCCCTCACCAATGCTGCAGCCATGCAGCATCGCCTGGTGGCCGATGGTCACGTTGGCGCCCACGGTCAGGGGAAAGCCTGGATCGGCATGCAGCACCGCACCTTCCTGCACGTTGCTGTGCTGGCCGATGTGGATCGGTTCGTTGTCGCCGCGCAGCACCGCCTGCGGCCATACGCTGACACCCTGCTCCAGGGTGACCGCGCCGATCACCGTGGCCTGCTCGGCGACGAAGGTCTCGCCATGGATATCCGGCGTGGCCGCGTCGTATCGATAGATCGCCATTCAGCACGCTCCTTGAGGCAGGTCATCGGTCTTGAGCACGCCGGCGGCGCACAGTTCGGCGATGTGTTCATCGCTGTAGCCAAGCTCGCGCATCACCTTGCGGGTGTGCTCGCCGATCCGGGCAATCGGCTGACGCGGCTGCAGGCGCTGGCCGTCCAGCGACAGCGGCAGCAACGGCATGGGGGTGCTGCTGCCATCTTCCAGGCGCAGCTCGGCCATGCCGCCGCTGTCGCGCAGGTGCGGGTCGTCGAACAATTCTTCCGGGCGGCGGATCGGTGCGAACGGAATGCCGTTGGCTTCCAGTTGCAGCGCCAGTTGCTGGGCATCGAGCGTGGCGAACACCTCGGCCAGGTGCGCGAGCAGGCGGGGTCGTTGAAGCACCCGGTCGTTGTTGCTGGCCAACGTCGGATCGTCGAGCAAGGCGCCCTGGCCCAGCAGCTGACACAGGGCCTGCCACTGGCCCTCGCCGGTGGCGGCGACGAACATCTGCTCGCCGCCCTTGAAGGTGAACACGTCGTAGACCGACCAGGCGCTGATCCGATTGGGCATGGGGGCCGCCGCTTCCCCCGTGACCACGTATTGCTGCATGTGCTGGGCGGCCAGCAGCACGCAGTTTTCGTACAGCGCGCTCTGCACTTCGCGGCCGACACCGCTGGTATGGCGCTCGTTGAGTGCGGCCAGCACACCGATGGCGCCGAACATGCCGCCCATGATGTCGTTGACCGAACTGCCGGCGCGCAGTGGCCGCCCCACCGGCCCCGTCATGTAGGCCAGCCCGGCCATCATCTGCACCACCTCGTCCAAGGCCAGGCGGTTGTCGTACGGGCCACTGAGAAACCCCTTGTGCGAGGCATAGATCAGCTTCGGGTTGCGCTGGCGCAATGCGGTGTAGTCCAGGCCCAGCTTGTGCATTCGCCCAGGCTTGAAGTTCTCGATGAACACATCGGCGGTATCGATCAGCTCCAACACGGCGGCGCGGCCCTGGGGCGTCTCGACATCGACGGCGATGCACTGCTTGTTGCGGTTGAAGGTGCGGAAGAACCCGGCACCGGCGCCCAGCAGGCGACGGGTACCGTCGCCGCGGGTCGGTTCGATCTTGATCACCTCGGCCCCCAGGTCACCGAGGATCATGCCGCAGGTGGGGCCCATGACCATGTGCGAGATTTCGACGACACGAATGCCGTCCAGAGGCAGTCTGGACATCATGCGATTCCTTGGAAGTTGAGCGGCAGGCCAGCGCGGGCGATGGCGCCGTAGAGGGGTTCAGTGGGCAAGGCGTCACGCAGCAGCTGGCGTGAGGCGATCAAGGCAGGCAAGTCGATACCAGTCCGATACCCCATGGCCTGGAGCATGAACACCAGGTCCTCGGTCACCGTGTTGCCCGAGGCGCCGGGGGCGAACGGGCAGCCGCCGAGGCCGGCCAGCGAGGCGTCCAGCTCGCGAATGCCCTGCTGCACCGCGACCAGGCTGTTGGCCAGCGCCAGGCCACGGGTGTCGTGGAAGTGCGCGGCACGCAGGCGCTCGCCGGCAATGGCACGCACGGCCTGGATCACCGTGGCGACCTGAGCGGGGTTGGCGTAGCCGGTGGTATCGCCCAGCGACACCAGGTCGCAACCCGCCTCCAGCACTTGACCGGTGAGTGCGCACAGGTCGCCCAGGGGCACTTCACCCTGGCGCGTGCAACCGAAAGCCACCGACATGCCGGCGATCACCTGCACCTCGTGACGGCCCAACTCGCTGCGCAGTTGGCACATGCGCCCAAGCTCCTCGACCATCTCCTGTGGCGTGCGCCGCACGTTGGCCAGGCTGTGGGCGGTGCTCACCGATACCGGGGCGACGATGCGCTGGGCGCCGGACTCCAGCGCATCCTGGGCGCCGCGCAGGTTGGGGGCGAGCACGGTCACCACCAAATCGGGATAGCTCAGGGCGTGGGCGACCACCTGGCGGGCGTCGGCCATCTGTGGCAGCAGCCGGGCCGGCACGAAGGACGCGACTTCCATGTGGCGCACGCCTGCGGCATAGGCATTGTCGATCCAGCGCTGCTTGGCGGCGGTTGGCATCACGGTCTGCAGGCTCTGCAGACCATCGCGCATGCCGACTTCATTGATTGTTATCGTGGTCATCGGGCTCTCTCTGGCTTGAAGCATGGCGCCAGACTATGAGCTGTGAGAGGGCCAGAAAAGACGTGTTTCGCGGGCTGATCCATCGCCAACCACGATGGATCGCGAAGGGTTCAAGCCGGGGCCTGCCAAGCGGGCGCACGCCTGAGCAGATGGTCCAGCAAGCGCCGCGCCGACAGGCTCAAGGCATGCCGGTCGCGCATGCAGATGACGAACTCACCCAGCGCCCAGTCGTCGGTCAAGGGAATCACCCGCAGGTCGAACAACTGCGCGTAGCGCACCACCGCCTCCTGCGGGAACACCGCCAGGCCGAGGCCGAACTGGACCAGGCGAAAGGCCGCGTCGAACGACGACACGTAGGAACGAAAGTGCAGCGCCTTGCCTGCGGCCTCGGCGCTCTGGCGCATGAAGTTGTTGAGAGTGGCGAAGGCCGACAACCCCAGGTGCTCGTACTCCAGGGTCTGGGCGAAGGCGATGCTGTCACAGCCTGCCAGCGGGTGATCGGCCTTGACCACCACGGCCAGGTGATCCTGCCGGTAGGGCACGAACTCCAGGTCGCCGACCGCCATGGACTTGCGGCAGATCCCCAGGTCGGCGCTGCCTTCGGCCACGCCGCGGACCACGTCGGGGCTGAAGCGCTCTTCGATATCAGCCTGGATCAGCGGGTTCTCCAGCATGAACGCCGACAGCTCCTCCGGCAGGAACTCCATGATCGACGAGATGTTCGCCAGCACGCGGACATGCCCGCGTGCACCTTCGGCGAACTCACCCAGCTCGCTTTCCAGGCGCTCCATCGCCCGCGTCAGGCCCCGTGCATGACGTAACAGGGCCAAGCCGGCCGGTGTCGGCTCCACCCCGCGCTTGCTGCGTTTGAGCAGGGCCGTGCCGAAACGTGCCTCGATGTCGGAAATACGCTTGCTGATCGCCGATGGCGCCATGAACGCCCGTTCGCTGGCAGCGGAAATGGTGCCCGCCTCGCAGACCACGACGAACAGGTGCAGAGACAGGTGATCGAGAGGTTGCATGGTGCTATCCGGCAGGGAGACAGCCGCCAGGATAGCACCCGGCCTGGGCTGAACCCCGAAGCCCGAATGCCCCCGCCTGCAGATATTTCACCCACGAGAAAACCCCTGAGGCATTGACATGCATCAAGGGTAGTATCAATAATATTGCATATGAATACCACGTATTCTAATAGAATACAACAAGGACAATAAAAAAATGGCTGTTCGCACCCTCTCCTCCGTCACCAAGACCCTCGCGGTGCTCGACTACGTGGCCTCGTCGCCGCGCCCGGTGCGCCTCACGGAAGTCGCCAAGGCCCTGCAGGAAGCACGCGCGGCCACCCACCAACGCCTGATCACCCTGGCCGATGGCGGCTGGATCGAACAAACCGAAGAAGGCAGCTACCGCCTGACCCTGCGCATCGTCCGCTACGCCAGCATGGCCATGGAGCAAGGCAACCTGGGCGAGCGCGTCGCCGATGTGCTGCAGGACATGGTCACCGAAAGCCTCGAGACCGCTTCCCTGGCCATCCTCGAAGGCCACGAGGCAGTCATCCTGCGCCGCGTCGAATCCAAGGGCATCCTGCGCGCCGACCTGCGCGTTGGCGCTCGCCTGAACCTCGATCGCACCGCCATGGGGCGGATCCTCGCGGCCCACGCCCGCCCGGAAGTCCTGGCCCAGTTGCAGGCCGATGGCGTTGCCCTGCCCGACCCGGCACTGCTCGAAACCTATCGCCAGCAAGGCTACGCGGTCTCAGGCATGAGCGGCCCACGCGCGGTCTCGGCGGTTGCCGTACCGATCTTCGACAACCATGACCATTGCATCGCCGCCCTGGCGATTTCCGGCCCCGAAGCCGGCTTCGATCTTGATAAATGCGCTGCTATCGCCTCCGCCGCCGCGGATGTCGTTAACGCGCGCCTGCGTGGAGCCCAAGCATGACCGCCGTACCTAACTACCAAACCGAGTCGCCTGCCCATCGCCTGGCCAGGCTCATGCGCTCGCCCGCCGAGCTGATGAAGCCCGAGCGCCTGGCGGTGATCCAGCCGTCGCGCATCAGTGCCTCCCACGCACTGATGGCGCAAGCCATCGAACAGCGCTGGAAGATCACGTGCACCCGCTTCGACATTGATGCCAAGGGCAAGGGCGTGGCCAACTACCTGATCGAGATCGGCAGCTGGAAGTTTTCCTTCCCGGTCTTCGCCTTCGAGCCTTCGGCCCATGGCCGTACCGGCCGCATCATCGGCCGGACCTGGGACATGCTCGGAGCGTTGGTGGAAGGCGAGATCAGCGAGGCCGACCTGCGCAAGACCGGCGAGGAACTGCCCAAGCTCTATGAAGGCCGCGCCACCCCCAACACCCTGATCTGGTGCCGCTCCAACCGCAGTGCACGCTTCTTCGACCAAGCTGTGCAAGCCTTGGCCGCAGGTCGCCAGCCGGATGTCGGGGTGCTGGCCGAAACCTGCTACCTGATGCGCAACACTGGCCTCGATGGCAACGGCACCTTCGGCACCAAGAGCTTCCTGGCCTACGAGGCCGACCACCCGCTGCGCTGGTCGCTGGCGTCGCAGATGCTCTGCGCCTACATGATGCGCGTGTACGCCCAGGACCTGGTGCAGCACCTGGCCCGCCTGGCCTCGCCGAATGCCTGCGCGATGGCGCCTGAATTGCGCCGTTTCCTCGGCGTGGGCAACGGTTCGGCATTGGGCTTGATGCTGTTCGTCAACAACCATCCGCGCCTGATCGAGCGCTGGCTGTGGATCCGCGAGGAGGCCCTGGCCAACGCCAAGGCACTCGAACCTGCCGCCGCCCTCGCCCAGTGCCCTACCCTGCTGCAGTTGCTCGACCGGGCCATTCGCTTCCGCGAGGAAGACCGAGGGGTCTACGAGTCGTTCGTCAGCAGCGCCGCCGTGGCCGAGGAGTTGCGCACAGTGCGCGCCGAAGCCGAACGTCTGCAGCAGCGCCTGCAGGCCAACCTGGCCTGCAGCGAACTGCCGTTCGCCGAGCTGTGTCGTTCGCTGGAGGGGCGTGTCCATGACGAAGTGCTGGAGACCCTGCACAGCCTGTTGATCGAACTGGTGCCGGCTATCGCCGACCGCCTCTGCCGCAACCTGATCCTCGACGAAGAACTGGTAGGCACGCCTCAAATGCCGCTAGGCCGCTTGCGCGACTTGCTGCGCAGCGAATATGCCTGGGCCTTCGACATCGACCTCGATGACAGCCAGCGCCGCTATGTCTGGTACAAGTCGGCCACCGCCGAAGAACCCCGCCGCGGCCCGAAGGATGCCCTGGGCGACGTGGTCAAGCTCGGCCTGGACATGCCCAAGCTGATCATCGACCTGGACACCGACCTGGCGGCCCAGCCGGCGGACCTCAGCACCGCACGCTTCCTGCTGGCGCACCCGCAGCACCGGGCCATCGTGACTCGCGTCCAGGCGCTTGCCGGCACCCCCTACCATTCGCCACATGCCGACATCATGAGCGAGGCGTTCATCCCTGCTCACATCACGCGTCTGCTGAATGTCGGCGTACACGGCATCGACAAGACCCGCGACTACCTCAACCGCAACCTACGCGGCGTGCTGTTCCATGGCGCTCCGCTACCTGAAGACCTGGCCAGCGGCAACGCCAGCCAACACTGGTTCTACCCCTCGGAGCCCGCCCTATGAGCTTGTCCCCTACCCCCTGCACCCTGCAGGTGAGCCTTCGCGAATGCCGCCTGGTGTTCGAGCGCCTGATGCAGGTCATCCGCATGGAGCCCGGCATGGTGCCGGCGTTGCGCGATTGCGCCCTGTACTCCGCCGCCCTGGGCCTGGGTGGCTTTGGCGAACTGCAGCGCCACCTGAAACTGCTCGAGTCGTCCGCTGCACGAGCCCTCGCGCTGACCCATGACGGTGCGGTGAAGCGCCTCGATTGCGCCGGTCAGCATGCCTGGCGGGTCGCCGACACGGCGCTCGATGTCCTGGCGGACGACTTCAAGCGCGATGGCCAGGCCCAGCTGCTGGTCGTCGATGTCCTGGAGCCGCGGGAGCTGCAGGTGATCGTGGCACTGGCCGAACGCTATGGCCTGAGCATCCACCTGGAGCCCCATGCCGAAGGCCTGTCGCTGACCGCCAGCAACCGGGTATCGCCGGCTCCTGCCTGGCTCGATCGCCTGCGCCTGGAAGGCCTGAGCGTCGACGCAACGTTGTGGTGGCAACTGTTCCACCACGCCAACGAAGCGCTGGCCCCGGACTCCTTCGAATCGCGCCGGCATGCCGGCTCGATCATGGTCGACGCCGACGGCCGCCTGGTCGGCCGGCCCGACGAAGACGAGACCGACCTGTCGCTGCTCATGGCCGGCATCGAATCCGGCACCACCGCCCCCACCCCATAATCAAAAAAGAGGAACAACCTCATGCTTATCGATGCCTTGCAGTGCGGCCATTTTGATCGTCAAGTGTTCGAAGAGCTCCAGGCCGGCGGCTATACCTGCGTCACCCCGACGCTGGGCTTCTGGGAAGGTGCCATCGAGTCACTTGACGCCATCGGCCACTGGCGCCACATGGCGCGCGAGTGCGCCGACCTGATGTTGATCGCTCGCAGCGCCGAAGACATCCGCGAGGCCGAGCGCAGCGGCCGCATCGCCGTGGTGCTGGGCTACCAGAACAGCAACCTGTTCGACAACCGTATTGCTTTCGTCGAACTGTTCGCCGACCTCGGCGTGCGCGTGGTGCAACTGACCTACAACAACCAGAACGAGCTGGGCAGCAGTTGCTACGAAGAAGTCGACAGTGGCCTGGCCCGCTTCGGTCGCGAGGTGATCCGCGAGATGAACCGCGTCGGCATGGTCGTCGACCTGTCCCACGTGGGCGATCGCACCACCCTTGAAGCCATCGAGTGGTCACAGAAGCCTGTGGCCATCACCCACGCCAACGCCGCCTCGCTGTTCGCCCACAAGCGCAACAAGAGTGACCAGGTACTGCATGCATTGCGCGCCAACGGCGGCGTGATCGGCTGTGTCGCCTACCGCAACATCACCCCCGAAAGCGCCTGTGCCACGGTCGATGGCTGGTGCGAGATGGTCGCCCGCACCGTGGACCTGATCGGCATCGACCATGTCGGCATCGGCACCGACTACAGCCACAACATGCAGCCGCGTGACTACGACTGGATGCGCAAAGGCCGCTGGACCCGCACCGTGCAGTACGGGGCCGGCTCCGCCGCAAGCCCGGGCCCTGCCCGCAAGCCCGAGTGGCTGCTCAAGGCCGGCCAGCTGAACGTGGTCGCCGATGGCCTGCAGCGTGCAGGGTTCAATGCCCAAGAGGCCGACAAGATCCTCGGTGGCAACTGGCTTCGCCTTTATCAGGAAGTGTTTGGCTGACAGGGCCGCTTTCCAATCTGCCACGACGCTTCCTAAATAAGGAAAACAACCATGAGTGATCGTGATTCGAGTAAAAGCCCGTTCGAGCTGTCGCGCCGTAGTTTCATCGGCGCGACGCTGGCCGGTACCGCGTTGGCGAGCATGCCGGCGTTCATGCGCCAGGCGAACGCCGCCGATGACGTCCTGTACGTCAACACCTGGGGCGGCAACTGGGAAAAGGCCGCGAAGGAATTCCTCTTCGACCCGTTCACCCAGGAGACCGGCATCCAGATCCGCACCGTCTCGCCGATTTCCTTCGCCAAGCTGGCTACCCAGGCCCGCACCGGCGTCTACGAGTTCGACGTGACCACCCTGGGCCTGGCGGAAATCGCCAGGGCCAATGCCGCGAACCTCATCGAGCCGGCGGCCGGCAACATCGACGAAAGCACCCTGTGGCCCGGCGCCCTGTACGCCAACGGCGTGGCCACCCACGCCTTCGCCAACGTCATCGCCTACCACCAGAACAGCTTCCCCAACGGCCAGCCGAACAGCTGGAAGGACTTCTGGGACCTGGAGCGCTTTCCCGGTAGCCGCAGCCTGCAGCGCTACCCCGTGCGGGTACTGGCGTTTGCCTTGCTCGCCGATGGCGTGCCGCCCGACCAGCTGTTCCCCTACGACCTGGACCGTGCCTTCGCCGCGCTGGAGCGGATCAAGCCGGCCATTCGCGTCTGGTGGACCCAGGGCCCGCAGTCGCAACAGCTGCTGCGTGACGCCGAGGTCGACATGATCGGTATCTGGAACGACTACGCCACCAACGTGCAGCAGACCTCGCCGGACCCAGTGCAAGTGGTCTGGAACCAGGCACTGATCGACAAGAGCTGCTGGGTGGTGGCCAAGGGCACGCCACGTGCGCGCAATGCCTGGCGCCTGATCGAGTCGATCGCCAACAACGCCGAGGGCATGGCGCGGTTCTGCGCGGTCGACGCCTCCGGCCCGCTGAATCCGAAAGCCTTCGCGCACATCGACGCCAAGACCGCGGCCATCACACCGACCAGCCCCGAGCGCATGGAAAAGGCCGTGGTCCTGGACGGCGTCAAGCTGTTGCCGCAACTCGACGAAATCGCGACGCGCTTCGATCGCTGGATCAGCAGCTGAGTGAACGACCCGGGCAGCGCGGCCAGCCTCGGCCACGCCGCGCGCCTACCCATTTGCTGTACGGGATAACAACATGAACGACGCTACGAGCTTGCAGCGAGACACCACGCTCGCCAAACCTGCAGCACCCAACGGCAACCTCTGGTACCGCCTGGGCACTGCACTGGCCAAGGGCCCCGCGCCTCTTTATCTACCCGCCGCACTGTTCCTGCTGGCGTTCTTCATCGTGCCGCTGGGCTACGTGCTGGTCATGAGCGTTACCGAACCCAAGGCTGGCCTGGGGAACTTCACCTATCTGTTGAGTTCCAGGCATTTCTTCGGGGTGTTGCTGGAAACCTTCAAGACCGCCGCCATCGTCACCCTGTGCAGCGTGCTGCTCGGCTACCCGCTGGCCTACCTCGCGGCAGGCCCGGCCCGGCGCCTGGGCGGCGTGCTGCTGGCGATCATCGCCCTGAGCTTCTGGACCAGCTTCCTGGTGCGCACCTACGCCTGGATGGTCATCTTCGGCCGCCAGGGCCCGCTGAGCCAGCTGCTGGCGACAATCGGCTGGACGCCCCCACCGAAGATGCTGTTCACCTCGTTCAGCGCCACCGTGGCCATGACCCACGCCATGGTGCCATTCATGGTGATGGCCATGTACGCCGTGATGAAACGCATCGACGCGCGCTACGTGCGTGCCGCGCAGAGCCTGGGGGCTCATCCTCTGCGCGCATTCACCACGGTCTACCTGCCACTGAGCCTGCCCGGCGTGGTCAACGGCTGCACCCTGGTGTTCATCACCTGCCTGGGTTTCTACGTCATGCCGGTGCTGCTTGGCAGCCCCAACCAACAGATGATCTCGGGGGTGATCGGTGACCAGATCGAGCAGGTCCTCGACTTCGGCGCGGCCTCGGCCATGTCGGTCATCCTGCTGGTCATCACCGTCGCGCTGTTCTGGCTCTACCACCGATTCATCGGCCTCGATCGCCTGTGGAGGAAATGAAAATGAGAACCCTGACCTTCCTCGCCACGCTGATCGCCCTGTTCATCGCCGTGCCGCTGTTGATCGTGGTGCCGATGTCGTTCAGCGCCAACGCCTCGCTGCAGTTTCCGCCCAGTGCCTACTGGCTCGGCAACTACCAGCACTTCTTCAGTGACATCAACTGGATGCAGCCGCTGTTCAACAGCCTGGCGATTGGCGCGGCCACCGTCGTGCTGACGCTGTTGCTGGCGATCCCGGCCTCGTTCGCGCTGGTTCGCCACCACTTCGTCGGGCGCGGGGCATTCAACCTGTTGCTGATGCTGCCGATGATCGTGCCGCAGATCGTCATGGCGCTGGGGTACTACATGTACTTCGGCAGCCTGGGGCTTACCCAGAGTTTCACCGGCATCATCATCGCCCACACCTGCCTGGGCATCCCGGTAGCCACGCTGATCATCACCGCCGCGCTGAAAAGCTTCGACGACAACCTCGAGCGCGCCGCCTCGAGCCTGGGGGCGACACCCCTGACCACGTTCAGGCTGGTGACCTTTCCGGTACTGCGCCCGGCCGTCATGGTGGCTGCACTGTTCTCGTTCATCCAGTCGTTCGACGAGACGGTGATCGCCGTGTTCATCTCGGGCCGCGACACCGCGACCTTGCCGCGGCAGATGTTCAACAGCTTCCGCATGGAGGCGGACCCGGTGATTTCCGCCGCCTCGTCGTTCCTGTTCATCATGGTCCTGGCCTGCATGCTCGTGCCACTGGCCGCCCGCCTGACCAAGCGCGCCACCCGCGGCAGCCTGCCTGCCCAGGTTGCCCATTGACCGCCTTCGGAGACATTGCCATGCCAGCCCATCCCCTTACCCTGCACAACGTCGTGAAGCGCTACGACAACCTGCAACCGGCCGTCGACAATGTGTCGCTGCAGATCGAGCCCGGTGAGTTCGTGTCGTTCCTCGGTCCATCCGGGTCCGGCAAGACCACCACGCTGATGATGATCGCCGGCTTCCAGCAACCTACCAGCGGCGATATCCGCATCGGTGGCCGCGCCATCGACCAGGTACCGCCCCATGCCCGCAACATCGGCGTGGTGTTCCAGAACTACGCGCTGTTCCCGCACATGAGCGTCGCCGACAACGTCGGCTTCGCCCTGCGCATGCGCGGCGTGGCCAAGGCGGAAAAGGCCCGCAAGGTCGGCGCGGCGCTGGAAATGGTCGGCCTCGGCCAACTGGCCGGGCGGCGTCCCGCCGAACTCTCGGGCGGCCAGCAACAGCGGGTGGCGCTGGCCCGCGCACTGGTGTTCGAGCCCGACCTGATCCTGCTGGACGAACCCCTGGGCGCACTGGACAAGAACATGCGCGAGCACATGCAGGTGGAGCTCAAGCGCATTCACCAAGAGCTGGGCGTGACGATGATCTACGTGACCCACGACCAGACCGAGGCGATGACCATGTCCGATCGCATCGCCGTGTTCAACCATGGCCGCATCGAACAGATCGCCGCGCCGCAGGAGATGTACCTGAGGCCCGCCACGCGCTTCGTCGCCTCGTTCGTCGGCGACAACAACCTGCTCGCCGCGACCAGCCTGGGCAATGGCCAGTACCGGGTCGACGGCTTGGGCGACCTGCACGCCGGGGACCTGGCCCTGCCGGCTGGCAGCAACGTCGACCTGCTCCTGCGCCCGGAGATGATCCGAGTGGCCGAGCCCGGCGCAGCCCACGGCACGCTGCAGGTCGAGGCTGCCGTCAACTATGGCGACAGCGTCCTGGCCATCGGCAAACTCGGCAGCAACCCCCTGCGGGTGCGCATCCCGGGCCCGCAGGCAAGGGGCCTGGAGGCTGGCCAGCGCTTGCCGCTGCATTGGCAGGCCAACGACATCCACGTGATCCCGGCACTGCACGCCTGACGACCTTTTCGGCGGCAGCACAGGGTTGCGCCGCCCACCCAGAATGGAGAACAGCATGAGCCTCACCGACCTGCAGCAACGCGACATCGACAGCCTGTTGCACCCGTACACCAACCACCACCTGCACCAGAGCCAAGGCCCCCACGTGATCACCGGTGGCGAGGGCATCTACGTCACCGACGACCAGGGCAACCGCTACATCGAAGGCCTGGCCGGGCTGTTCTGCGCCTCGCTGGGCTTCAGTGAGCCACGCCTGGCCCAGGCGGCCTTCGAGCAGTTGCAGCGCATGCCCTTCTACCACGCGTTCGCGCACAAATCGACGCAGCCCGGCATCGAACTGGCCGAGCGCCTGTTGGCCATGTCGCCGCCGTCGATGGCCAAGGTGTTCTTCGCCAATTCCGGCTCCGAGGCCAACGACACCGCGGTCAAGCTGGTCTGGTACTACCACAACGCCATCGGCCAGCCGCAGAAGAAGAAGATCATCGCCCGCCAGCGCGGCTATCACGGCGTCACCGTCGCTTCGGCGAGCCTCACCGGCCTGCCCAACAACCATCGGGACTTCGACCTGCCAATTGCCAACATCCTGCACACCGACTGCCCGCACTACTACCGCTATGGCCTGCCCGGCGAAAGCGAAGCTGCGTTCGTCGACCGCTGCGTGGCCAACCTGGAGGCGCTGATCCAGCGCGAAGGTGCCGACACCATCGCGGCATTCTTCGCCGAGCCGGTGATGGTGTCGGGCGGGGTGATCCTGCCGCCGCAAGGCTACTTCGCCAAGGTCCAGGCCCTGCTGCGCAAATACGACATCCTGTTCGTGGTCGACGAGGTCATCTGCGGCTTCGCTCGCACTGGCAACATGTTCGGCTGGCAGACCTACGACCTGCAGCCGGACATGATCAGCCTGGCCAAGCAACTGTCGGCGGCCTACATGCCGATCTCGGCGCTGCTGGTCAACGACAAGATCGACCAGGTGCTCAAGGCCCAGAGCGAGAAGATCGGCAGCTTCTCCCATGGTTTCACCTACGGTGGCCATCCAGTGGCGGCTGCCGTCGCCCTGGAGGCGCAGAAGATCTACCAGGAGCGCGACATCGTCGGCCACGTCCGCCGCGTGGCGCCACGCTTCCAGGCCGGTATCCGCCGCCTGGGCGAGCACCCGCTGATCGGCGAGGCGCGCGGCGTGGGCCTGGTCGCCGGGCTGGAATTCGTGCGCAACAAGCAGACCCGCGAAACCTTCGCCCCCGAGCAGTCCGCCGCCGCCTACGCCGGCCGTCGCGCCCAGGCTCATGGCGTGATCACCCGCGGCCTGGGTGACACCCTGAGCCTGTGCCCGGCGCTGATCATCGACGAAGAGCAGATCGACGACCTGATCGCGCGGATCGAGCGCGCCCTCGACGACACGCTGGTCTGGGCCCGCGAGCAAGGCCTGGTGGACGTCTGATGAACAACCAAGCCTATACCGCCCTGGCGCTGTTCATCGACGGCCAGTGGCGCAACGAACCGCGCGTCACCGAGGCCGTGCTCAACCCGGCGACCGGTGCCGAGCTGGGTCGCCTGCCGCATGCCACCGAGCAGGACCTGGAAGATGCCGTGGCCAGTGCCGCGCGAGCGTTCCGGCACTGGCGCCACACCTCGCCCATGGTGCGCTCGGAGATCCTGCGCAGCTTCGCCGCGTTGATTCGCCAGCAGGCCCCGGCCATCGCCCTGGACATCACCCGCGACCAGGGCAAGCCGCTGGCCGAGGCCCTGGGCGAAGTGCGCTTCGCCGCCGAGCACGCCGAATGGCACGCCGAGGAATGCCGCCGCCTCTATGGGCGCATCATCCCGGCACGCGACAGCCGCGTGCGGCAAAGCGTGCTGCTCGAACCGGTAGGCGTGTGTGCCGCCTTCACCCCTTGGAACTTCCCCTTCAGCCAGGCCCTGCGCAAGGTCTGCGCGGCGTTGGGCGCGGGTTGCACGGTGATTCTCAAGGGTCCCGAAGACACCCCGTCGGCAGTCATGGCCATCGGCCGCCTGCTGCAGCAGGCCGGTTTGCCGGACGGCTGCCTGAACCTGGTGTGGGGTGAGCCTGCAAAAATCTCCCAGACCCTGATCAGCGACCCACGGGTAAACAAGGTGTCGTTCACCGGATCCGTTACGGTCGGCAAGCAGATTGCCGCCCTCGCCGGCCAGCACATGAAGCGCTGTACCATGGAGCTGGGCGGCCACGCCCCGGTGCTGGTGTTCGCCGATGCCGATGTCGAGGCGGCCGCCGATGCGCTGGCCATGAACAAGCTGCGCAATGCCGGCCAGGTGTGCGTGTCGCCCAGCCGATTCTATGTGCAGCGTGAGGCGCACGAGCGTTTCCTGCAACGCTTCGTCTCGCGTATCCAGGCCACCCGCATCGGCAACGGCGAACACGCCGACGTCGACATGGGCCCGCTCTGCCATGGCCGTCGGGTACAGGCGATGCAGGCCCTGGTCGCCGATGCCCGCGAGCACGGCGCACAGGTCGCCTGCGGCGGCGAACGGATCGGCGAAACAGGCAACTTCTATGCGCCCACCGTGGTTTTCGATGCCCCCGTGCACATCCGCCTGCTGCACGAAGAACCGTTCGGCCCGCTGGCCGTGGTCGCGCCGTTCGATGATTTCAGCCAAGCGATCGAACTCGCCAACGCCTTGCCTTTCGGCTTGGCGTCCTACGTCTTCACCGAATCATCAGCCCACGCCCAGCACGCCTCACAGGCACTGGCGGCAGGGATGGTCAGCATCAACCACTTTGGCCTGGCCCTGCCGGAGACCCCGTTCGGGGGCATCAAGGACAGCGGCTATGGCAGCGAAGGTGGCAGCGAAACCTTCGCCGGCTACCTGAACACCAAGTTCGTCACCCACTTCGAAAACACACCGAGCTGAACCTGCATCCAGCCATTTAGGGAGTGATTCATGCTGCAAGTCATCGACACCGGCATCGCCCGGTCTAAGGCACCACTCAATGGCACCGTGCGTGCCGGTCGAATCGTGTATTCGGCGCATATCTCCAAGGACCCGCAGAGCGGCGCGATCGTCGACGGCGATATCGAGCGCCAGACCCACCAGGCCCTGAGCAACCTGCGCCAGGCCATGCAGGCCGCAGGCGGCAGCCTGGCCAACGTCGCCCACATGCAGATCTTTCTCACCGAACGTAGCGACTCACCGGGCATGAACAAGGTCTACGCCGAGTTCTTCAGCGAGCCCTATCCCTGCCGGGCCACGGTGGTGGTGAAGGAGTTGCTGTCGCCTGGCGTGCGCATCGAACTGGTCGCCCAGGCCGTGTTCCCCGACTGATCCGCCGCACGACCTGATTCCCCCTGAATCCCCACTCGGCCCGCTGCCCGCAGCGGCCGTCGAGCGGGTTCGCTCGCCCGCAAATCGCCCCCAGACAAGAGCGATCACCGTAGAAGGAGGCCCCACCCCGGTTGCCCCAGGCAACCGACGCCATGACTGCCGACCTGTGTCGGTGCTGATTTTAGCGCCAACAACAAAAACAACAGCCGCAGCCCCGTCTGCGGCATATCGCTGAAATTCCGGGAGCAACAACATGCCAACCACCCCAAGACTGCTGGCGGCCATGATCGGCCTGCACTGCGCGAACCACGCCATAGCCAGCGAACAACCCACAGGCTTCCTGCAGGACAGCCACGCCAGCGTGCTCGCCCGCACCCTGTACTTCAACCAGGACTACCGCAACCACGGAGCACCCTCCAGCTACACCGAAGACACCAGCCAAGGGTTCATCTTCAAGTACGCCTCGGGCTTCACCGAGGGCACGGTCGGCCTGGGCGTCGACGCCTTTGCGCTGCTCGGGGTCAGGCTCGATGGCGGTGACGGCCGTGCCCGCTGGCCCACCGTACCGGCCAGCGGCAGCACATCCGAAGCGGGTGCGGCGGTGAAGCTCAGGCTGGGCCAGACCACGCTCAAGTACGGCGACCAGTTCGTCAGCTTGCCGGTGCTGGCGACCATGATGGGCCGGCTGCTGCCGGAAACCGCCCAGGGCACGCTGATCCACAGCGAGGACATCCCAGGCCTGAGCCTGGACGTCGGCCGCTTCACCGCCATGGGCTCGCAGTTCAACGCGCGCCACGACGGCCGCGACCTGACCCGTGCCAACCTGGTCGGGGGCCGCTACCAGTTCAATGACGGCCTCGATGCCGGCCTGTACTACTCGCACGTCACCGACCATTTCGAGAAGCGCTACGCCGACCTGAACTGGACCGCCCCCCTGAGCGAAGCCGACAGCCTGAAGTTCGCCGTCAACCTGTATCGCACCACGGGCCTGGGTGCCGAGCTCAGCGGCCCGGTCGACAACACCATCTGGAGCGCCTCCGCCGCCTGGAAACACGGCCCGCACACCCTGACCGGCGCCTATCAGAAAAGCAGCGGGGACACCGGCTATGTCTATGGCGTCGACGGCGGCAGCGCGGTCTGGCTGGCCAACTCGGTGCAGTACTCCGACTTCATGGACAAGGACGAAACCTCATGGCAGGCCCGCTACGACTACAACTTCGCCGCGCTCGGCCTGCCTGGGCTGAACGCCATGGTGCTGTACATCCGCGGCCAGCACATCGACACCGGCAGCGTCGACGATGGCAAGGAATGGGAGCGCAACGTCAACCTGCGCTATGTGGTGCAGTCGGGGCCGGCCAAGGACCTTGCCGTGCAGATCCGGCACGCCTCGCACCGCTCGAGTGCGCTGGGCAACAGCGTGGATGAAATGCGCCTGATCATCGACTACCCGCTGAGCCTGTTCTGATTCAGCACAGGGCGGCCGGCCGCGCTAGCGTTCCGCCCCCGGCGGATGGCCGAAATACGCCTTGTAGGCGTGATTGAAGTTGGCCGGGTTGGCGTAGCCCATGCGGTAGGCGATCTGCGCGACCTGCCACTTGCCCTGGCGCAGCAGGGTCCGCGCCAGCTCCATGCGCTGGCGGCGCACGTACTGCAGCATCGACTGCCCGAACACCTGGGCAAAGGCTCGGCGCAGCGTGGTTTCGCCCACACCCAGCAGCTGCGCCAGCGCCTGGCTGCCGGGCGGATCGGCCAGTTGCGCGTCGAGCAGGCGGCGCGCCTCATGGGCCAGGTCGCGTTGGCCACGGATCGCCGGCGCGGCTGCGTCGGGCTGGCGCTTGAGGTGTTGGGCCAGCTCCACCAGTATCGCCAGGCTCAGGCTTTCCTGGTTCAAGCGTTCCAGGGCGCCTTGGTATGGCGAATGGTAGAGCCGCTGGAACAGGCTGCCCAGGGCCTGGCAGCGGTGCAGTTCGGCGAACTGCACACCGTCGGCGAGCAAGCCCAGCAACGGTTGCAGCGAGGCGTCCTCTTCGGCGAGCTCATGCAGGTAGTCGCCGGCGATCCGTAGCCCGGCCATGCGCACGTAGCTGCCCGCAGGCAACTGGTCCACCGCCTCCATGCTTTCCGAAAGGCCCAGGGTATGGGGTGCCCCGGTGGTGTAGGCATTGTGCCGACCATCGACGCGGTGCTGCCACTGCCCCTTGAGTACCTGCACGATGCACAGGCTGCCAGGCAGCACCTTGTGGATACGCAGCGGCTCGGGAAATTGCAGGTCGCAATCGAAGTACTGCAGGTGCGGGCGCACGGTGCGGGCCCGGTAGTGGCCCACCGAGCTGCCGGTTATCGCCCCGGTGGCGGTGTCCAGCACACCGGCCTGGTCCAGATTTCCCGGTTGATCGAAACGGAAATCCGCATCCAGATAAGGGTTCCACCCTTCCATAGGTCTGTTCTCAGATATGGGTTGCACGGGCCGGAATGTTAACGCGAACACAATCCGAACGTCAGCGCTTGTGACCACCGGTTCAATAGTTGTGTTCCCCGGCCAGCGCGGTTGGCAACGCGTCGTCCAGCCACTTCAATGGCGCGTTTTCCCTCTCCAGGAGCTTCATCCATGCCAACCCTTCGTAAATGGGCCGTTGCCGTCGCCACCTCCCTCGCCCTGTTCAGTGCCCTGAGCCACGCCGCCGAGCGCCCACCGGTGGCGGACAAGGTCGTCGCCTACTCGGGCGAGAAAGGCACCAAGGTCTGGACCTTGCGCATCGGCGAGCGCAGCGCCAACGAGGCGCTGGTGCAGATAGGCGGTATCGACCACGACTGGGACATGCGCATCCAGAAGATGAGCGTGGAAAAGACCGCCAAGGACACCCGTTACTCCACCACCGTCGATGGCCACAAGTTCGTGGTGCTGATTCTGCAGAGCAGCTGGGGCACCCTGTACCTGCCCAACGAAGCACAGGAAATCAGCGTCGGTTATGACGAGAACCTGTCCAACCAGGGCGATGCCCAGGCGTTCCTCACCGATTACCTGCAGGCCGAGTGAGCGCGATGGAGCGTGTGAGGCGCCTGGCTTGGGTGCTTGGCCTGGTGCTGTTGCCACTACTGCTGATGGGCTGGAGCAGCCTGCAAGGTATGCGCGCCGAAAGCGCCTTGGACGGTGCGAGGCCGCTGCGCCAAGTGCTGGCCACGCTCAGCCACTGGCTGGCTATCGCCGCCCTGTTGGCGGGGCCTGCCACCTGGCTGAAACTGCGGATAGACGCCTGGCGGGCATTGCGCTCGCCGGACTTCCTGCATGACCAGCTATCGCGCAGCTGGCGCGCCCTGAGCCATTGCCTGATGGCCCACACGGCACTGCTGATGGGATCGCTCGGGCTGGCCCTGCTGTATGAGCTGAACTGGGCCAGCCACACCCCTGGGGCCGGCGTGCTGGCGATGCTGCTGATCTGCCTGCCGGTGGTGCCGGTATTGTATGTCGGCACCTTGTTGATGCTGCGTCTGCGCCAGCACTGGCAACTGCTCGATGCCCCTTCGTCGGCTTTTCTCGGCCGTGCCCTGGGCCGTGCCGACGCCCCCGGCTTGTGGGCCTGGGTCGAATCGTTGGCTGCGCCTGCCGGAGCACCGGTGCCTGACCATATCGTCGTGGGTCTAGACCAGTCGTTCTTCGTCACCAGCGTCGAGGTGGTGCTGCAACCCTCCGGCCAGGTGCTCGGCGGGCGCACCCTGTACCTGCCGCTGACCTACCTGTCATGCATGAGCCAGACGGAGGCAGCCTCGATCATCGGTCACGAACTGGGGCACTTCAGCAGCCGCGATACCGAGCGCGGCAGTGAGGCCGGCGCTCGCTTTCAGCTGATGTGCCTGCATTTCTCGAACATCGTCGGCGAAGGCACGCCACCTTCGTGGTTCGAGCGCCCGGCAATCTGGATGGCCGAGCGTTTCCTGCATCATTTCCAGATCGCCGTGCAGCACTGGAGCCGTACCCAGGAGCTGGTGGCCGATGCCGCCGGTGCGCAAGTGGCCGGACCACGGCTGTTCTGCCAGGCGCTGCTACGGGTCATCGCCCTGGATGGCGCCATCGATACCCTGCTCCACCAACGGCACCGTCAAGATCTCCTCCAGGCCTTGGCCGAACACCTGCGCGAACACCCCCTGTGCCTGGACGAGCAGGTGCTGAGCCGCGCCGTACCCCACCCGTTCGACAGCCATCCGCCGACCGCTCTGCGCTTGCGGCAACTGGGCGTGATGCTGGACCCGCAACTGCTGGCCGAGGCGACCCGACGCCCCACCGAGAGCGACCGCCACTGGTTCGGCCAATTGGCCAGCGCCAGCCCCGCGGCAACCGCTCCCCCTTCACCTGGAGTGCATTCATGACACACCCTGACGATCCGCTGGCCCACCTCGCCGAGTCCCTGACCGACGAATTCAATGCCCATACCGGCGACCAACTACGTGCCGCCATCGAGGAGCGCGAGCAGATCCTGGCCAACGTGCCGGAGATCACCGAACTGACCGACACTGGCAAGGTGCGCCGTGTCCTGGCGCTGTATTCGCTGTTCATGCTGGGCCTCGGCGCGTTCTGCATCGGCGACAGCAAAGCCTGGCCCGCCGGGGTGATCTGCCTGGGCTTGGGGGTATTCCTCGGCGCCGGGGTGTGGCTGCAGCGCCATGCAGGCAAGCAGCCACTGTTGCGCCTGAGCCGCACGCACCTGTGGTTCCGCACGCTCGACGCGCAGATCGACCTGCTGGACCTGACCCAGGCCAGGGTCAAGGACGGCCGCCAGTTGCACATCACCCTGACCCTGCGCGAGGGCGCGCCACTGCCGGCCAGCCACAACCCGCTCGGCCCGATGATGCCCAAGGCCAAGGTCGAGCACGGCCGGCCACCGCAGCTGCGCCTGTCGATGTTCGGCCTGGTCCTCAACGACAGCGTGCTGATTCCCCAGGAAGTGATGCAGCTCATCCTGACCCACTGCGACGCCGCCCGCGCCCATGCGCAGCTGCAGGCGCTCAAGGCCCGTCAGCCGGACTGGCAGGCCTGACCCGCCGCGCACAGCGACTGCGTGATTCGCCCTTTTTTCGGAGTACCCCATGTCCACCCCGCAACAACCAGACCCACTGGCCTCGCTGAGCGAGTCCCTGAGCGCCGAATACGGCCAGCAGCGTGATGCGAAGCAGGCTCGGGTACTCGGCGAACTGCAACGCGTCGTCGAGCGCGTGCCGGTCACCAGCGAGTTCACCAACACCCGCCGCTACAAGCGCTACGGCCCGCTGATGGTCCTGCTGTCAGCGGGCCTGCTGGGCTGGAGCATCCACACCGGATCCACCGGCCTTGCGGTTTTCGCCGCCTTGATGACCGCAAGCTTTGCACTGATGACGTGGCAACACCGCAACGCCGGTACCCATGCTTTCATGCGCCTGACCCGCAGCCAGCTGTTCGTCGACACGCTGAGCGCGCCGGTCGACCTGTTGGACGTGATCGGCATCGAGGTCAAGGACGAGGGATTCATCATGCAGCAGCAATTGATGCTGCGCCCAGAAACCACCCTGCCCACCCACCGCGCCGCGTTGCAGCTGTTCGGCAACCAGGCCATGGCGCTGCGCAAGCCCCGGCCGCATATCCGCATCCTGTCGGCCGGGCTGATGAGCCAAGGTCGCAAGCTGGAGTGCGACGATGTGTATGCGCTGCTCGAGGCCTATTGCCAGGCCGCGCAGGCGCAGCAGGAGCTGGATCGATTGCAGGGCAGGAGGTGAAACCGAGCGCGCTCACCTCCGCCCGGCATCCATCGAGGGCACGGCCGGGCTGAAGGCATACGCCGCCAACCCCAGCACCAGCAACAACGCCGCCGTCGCGAAGATCCAGGCGTAGGTCACCGGCGCAGGAGTGCCGGCGGCCTTGCCAGCGTCCGCGATCAGGCCGAACACCCACGACGTCAGCGCCGACCCCAGAAACACGAAGCTGTTCAGCACCCCTAGCCCGCGCCCCCTGATCTGTGGCGCCAGCAGCAACCGCCCATGGGCCATCACCATCGGGTGCAGCACCCCGACCGTGGCCAGTGCCGCCAGCAAACCGACATTGGCAAGCACCGCACCATCCGGCCAGGCCACCAGTACCAGCGCCGTCAGCAAGGTCATCAGCGTCCAGCCGAGAATGCTCGAACGCAACGAATAGCGATGCAGGATCCACGGCTGCGTCGCTGCCGCCACCAGCGCCCCGAGGCTCAGGGCCGCCAGGGCAACGCCCCGGCTGCCCGCGTCGAGGTCGAACACGCTGGCCAGGTAGGGTCCGCCCCAGGCATTGCGAAACGAGGTCCCCGCCGCCATCGCCAGGCACATGGGGATCAACGTCCACATCGCCGGTACCGCCAGCAGCCCGAGGCTCGCCCGCAGCATACCGCCCAGGCTCTCGCCTTGCGGCGGGCAGTCCGCCCGATCCTCGACGGTGCGCCAGACCCACACCGTCACCAGCAGCATGATCAGCGCCGAGCAGGCGATCGCCGGCCGCCAACCGAAGGTGTCCACCGCCCACCCCAGCGGCGCGGTGGCACACAGACCACCGACCATACCCATGGCATTGGCGCGGCTGACGAACGAGGTGAAGCATGGCCCGGACAAGCGCTGCGCCGCATAGTGCATCAAGCCCATGAACACCGGCGCGCAGGCCAGGCCCAGGCCGATCTGGGCGAGCATCGCCGTCAGGCCGCCCGGAGCGACCACGAACAGCGCAGCGGACACGACGCCTACGGCGAGCAGCCAGCGTGCGGGCCGCCCGACCCCATAGCGGTCGAAGGCGATACCCACGGGAATCTGCGCCAGGCCGAACGACAGGAAGAAACACGAAGACAAGGTGCCGAAGCCGGCGGGCGTCAGCCCCAGGTCATGCTGGAGCTCGGGCGCCATGACCCCGAGGCAGGTACGGAAGAACTGGCTGAGCACCAGGGCGAAGGTCAACGCGGGCAGTCCGCGGGTTGCAGAGGTCGATGCCATGGGCCCCACATTGATAGCGATAGTGCATTCGTTGTTTTGCTAACGATACAGCTACCGCCCCCACGGCGTCACCGTTGCGGGAACGATCCAGCGCCCAATTGGCGCAATACCTGCTGGCAGACGGTGAGGTCCAGATGCGCACCTCCGGCGTTCTTGTACACCGTGATGTCCGAGGCCTGCCGCCTCCACGAAGAGGATTGGCAAAGTTCGAACAGATCAGCCTCGATGCTGTTTTCGCTGATGATGCCGGCGCGCAACGGTATTTGCAGATCACCGGAATTCAGCGCACTCGGTCGGTCGTCGACGAACAACCGGGCCACTGCGAACAGGTCCTGGTCGGCTTCCTGCATGTCCGCGCGGTAGCCACCGACCAGGTCGACATGGGTGCCCTTGCGCACCAGGCGCCCCTTCACGCAGGGCGTGGCGGCGGCCGTAGCCGAGGTGATGATGTCCGCCCGCGCCACGGCACTGTCGAGGTCGGTGACGATGCGGGCATCGATGCCGCGCTTGCACAGGTCCTCCAGCACGGGTTGCAACCTGGCTGCGGTGCGGTTCCACAGCAACACCTCGCCGATACCGGGGCGGATGTGCAGGTAGGCCTCGGTCAGCGCGCGAGCGACCGGGCCCGCGCCGAGCACCAGCAGTACCGCGCTGTCCTCGCGGCTAAGCCTGCGGGCGGCCAGCACCGAATCGCCGGCGGTCTTCCAGGCCGTGATGGCCGGCCCGTCGAAGATGGCGCTGATGGCCTTGGTCCGCTCATCGATGACCACGAAGGCCGCCTGCTCCGCCGGGCGTGGAGGCTCGGCCTGGAGGTTGGCAGGGAAGATCGAGGCGATCTTCACTCCGGCGCCCACGCCAGGGAGGATCACCCCGCGGCTGAACAAGCCGTACTCGGTGTCACCCAGGTAGTAGTCATCGATCTGCGGGCGTGGGCCCTGGTGCACCTGGTGCAGGGCATCGAGCACGCCCTGCCAGTCGAGGGCGGCGTGGATCTGGTCGGCGGAGACGATTTTCATGGGCGGGAGGTCCTGTGCTGATGAGCGGACTTTAGCGTGGGCGGCGCGTGATGGATTGGAGATTTGCGTCAATTTATAGGACGGATTTGCCTGGGCGGGCCATCACCCCAAGGGGTGATTTCGCCAGCCCAGTGAACATGGGAGCATTCGTCGAGCGCGGCCTTACCCTTCGTGCCTTGACAATAAAGAGAAAAAAGTCATGAACGCATCCTTCGCCCAGCCACGTCGAAGTCATCCCACCCTTTGCGGCCCCCCCAGCCCGGCATTCGGCGGCTCAGGGCTCATCCGCTAGCCCCGTCGTTTCCCCTGGGCAACGTTTGCCATCCTGCCCCCTTTCAGACCTCCCCATCGGCATCGAGCCCACTCGCATGCCGCGGTGACCTGCATCCGCCATCAGGAGTTAGCAATGCATACAACAACGACTACCGCCACGCCCCCTGCGCATCCCCATTCACCCTCGAACGCCAGCGGCCGTTTCCGCAAATCCATGAGCATGACCGCACTGGTGCTGTTCGGCCTCGCCTACATGGTGCCGCTGGCGGTGTTTTCCGCCTATGGCCTGGTGGCCCAGATCACCAAGGGCCACCTGCCCACCGCCTACCTGCTGACCCTCGGCGCCATGCTCTTCACCGCCTACAGCTATGGCCGCATGGTCCAGGCCCACCCCTACTCCGGCTCGGTCTACACCTATACCCGCAAGGCCTTCGGCGCCTGCGCAGGCTTCATGGCCGGCTGGACGCTGCTGCTCGACTACATCTTCCTGCCGCTGCTCAGCTACCTGCTCATCGGCATCTACATGTCGGAGTACTTCCCGGACATCCACCCGTGGGTGTGGGTACTCGGCTCGATCAGCCTGGTCACCTTCCTCAACCTGATCGGCATCGAGTCGGTGACCCGGGTCAACTGGATCCTGGTGGTCGCGCAACTGGTGTTCATCGTGGTGTTCGTGGTCTTGTCGATCCAGACCGTGTCCGACCAGGCGCAACCGGTGTCGTTGACCGCGCCCTTCTACCATGACGGCTTCAGCGCCTCGGCGATCATGGCGGGTGCCGCCGTGCTGTGCCTGTCGTTCGTCGGCTTCGACGCGGTGTCGACCATGGCCGAGGAAACCAGCGACCCGACCCGACGCATCCCCCAGGCGATCATGGCAGTGTCGCTGAGCGGTGGCCTGCTGTTCCTGGTGGTGTCGTACTTCGCCCAGCTGGTGCACCCGGACTGGAGCAGCTTCGCCGACCCCGACTCGGCACCGGTGGAAGTGATGCGCAGCACGGGCGGCCAACTGCTGGCCAGCGCTTTCACCGCCACCTACGTCGCCGGTTGCTTCGCCTCGGCCATGGTGTCCCAGGCCAGCGTGTCACGCGTGCTGTTCGCCATGGGCCGCGATGGTGCGCTACCACGGGTGTTCGGCCAGTTGGTGACGAAAAAGCGCGTGCCGGCCTGCGCGATCCTGCTGGTCGGGCTGGTGTCGCTGACCGCTCTGGTCATCAGCCTGGACACCGTGGCCAACATGATCAGCTTCGGTGCGCTGTTCGCCTTCTCGGCGGTCAACCTGGCGGTGGTCAAGCACTACCTGGTCGACCAGAAGCTGCGAGGCACGCAGAACGCCCTGCGCTATGGCCTGATCCCGGGGCTGGGCTTCCTCAGCACGGTGTGGCTGTGGACCAGCCTGTCGAGCATGTCCTTCACCATCGGCCTGTGCTGGATGGGGGTCGGGGTATTGTTCCTGCTGGGGTTGACCCGGGCATTCCGGGTCAAGCTGCCGGAGCTGCAGATGACCGACTGACGCTGGTTTCTGCACCGGTTGATTGGGGGCGCTGCGCGCCCCCACACTATCAATCGCGCAGCTGGTACCAGGTGGTCTTGAGCTGCGAGTACTTGTCGAACGAATGCAGCGACAGATCACGGCCGAAGCCGGACTGCTTGCCACCCCCGAACGGTACGCTCACATCCAGCGCGTCGACGGTGTTCACCGACACGGTACCGGCCTTCAGGCGTTTGGCCACGCGGTGGGCGCGATTGAGGTCGTCGCTCCATACCGAAGCCGCCAGGCCGTAGATGCTGTCGTTGGCCAGGGCAACGGCCTGCTCCTCGGTGTCGAAGGCGCTCACCGCCAGCACCGGGCCGAAGACTTCCTCGCGGGCCAGGCTCATGTGCGGCTCGACACCGGCGAAGACGGTCGGCTCGATGTAGTTGTCGGAGCCGTCGATGTTCAGGCGCCGGCCACCGCAGACCAGGCGCGCGCCCTGCTCGCTGGCCTGGCCGATGGCACGGGCGATGCGCGTGGTCTGCTCGGCATCGACGATGGCGCCGGCACGGCTGGCCGGGTTCAGCGGGTTGCCCGGCAGCCACTGGCGGGCCTTGGCTTGCAGGCGCTCGATGAACGCGTCGTGGATCGAACGCTGCACGTACAGGCGCGAGTTGGCCGAGCAGACTTCACCTTGGTTGAAGAAGATGCCGAACGCCGCTTTCTCGGCGGCCAGGTCCAGGTCCTGGCAATCGGCGAACACCAGGTTCGGGCTCTTGCCACCGCACTCCAGCCAGACCTGCTTGAGGTTGGACTGCGCTGAGTACTGCATGAAGTACTTGCCCACCTGGGTGGAACCGGTGAACACCAGGCAATCCACATCCGGGTGCAGGCCAAGCGCGCGCCCGGCGTGCTCGCCCAGGCCCGGCACCACGTTCAGCACGCCTTCCGGCAGGCCGGCTTCCAGGGCCAGTTCGGCCAGGCGCAGGGCGGAGAATGGCGACTGCTCGGCCGGCTTGAGCACCACGCTGTTACCGGCTGCAAGCGCCGGGGCGAGCTTCCAGGCCGCCATGTCGAGTGGGAAGTTCCACGGCACCACGGCGGCGACCACGCCGAGCGCTTCGCGGGTGATGGTGGCCAAGGCATTGGCCGCAGTGGGTGCAACCTGGTCGTAGAGCTTGTCGAGTGCCTCGCCGTACCAGGCGAATACGTGCGCCGAGCCTGGCACATCGATATTGAAGGCATCCATGACCGGCTTGCCCATGTTCAGCGAGTCCAGCAGGGCCAGCTCTTCGCGGTTGGTCATGATCAGTTCGGCCAGGCGCTGCAGCACTTTCTTGCGCTCGCCCGGCGCCATGCGCGGCCAGGGGCCTTGCTCGAACGCCCGGCGGGCGCTGCGCACGGCCAGGTCGATGTCGGGCTGGGCGCATGCGGCTACTTGTGCCAGGACCTGGTTGGTGGCGGGGTTGATGGCGTCGAAGGTGGCGCCGTCGGTGGCGTTGCACGGGCGGCGCTCGATCTCATGAACACCGCCAATCTTGCGACGAACCGCTCT
>NZ_JACVVE010000047.1 GCF_016648105.1 Pseudomonas sp. S31
CAGGGCCGAGTACAGCGGGTTGATGGCAGCCCCGGGAATGCCGAACGCCGTCTCTACACCTTCACGGCGCATGACCAGCACCGCCGCGTCGATCGCTCTCATCTTTGCCATGGTGTGTTCTCCTGTCATGGGGTCGATATCTTTCTTATTGACTGGCAGCATGGAGCAGGGGTCTGGCTTGTTGAAGGCCAGTAAACTAGATTCTGTCGATACCTTTTGTATGGAGTACGCGGGGTCATGGATCGCTACGTCGAGCTGCAGAGCTTCGTCCAGGTCGCCCAGAAGGGCAGCTTCGCCGCCGCCGCGCTGGTCGAAGGCGTGACTCCGGTGATCATGGGGCGGCGCCTCGACAGCCTGGAAAAACGCCTGGGCGTGAAGCTCATGCACCGTTCCACTCGCGGCCTGAAACTGACGGCCCTGGGCGAGCAGTTGCTGGAAAGCGCCAGGCAGGTGCTGCTCGACTTCGACGACCTGGAGGCGGCCATCTGCAGCAGCTCGTCGCTGGTCAAGGGCAGCCTGCAAATCTCGGCGCCGGCAGCGTTCGGGCGGGTGCACGTGGCCCCGCTGGCACTTGGGTTCCAGCAGCGCTACCCGCATGTGAAGCTGGCCTTCAACCTGACCGACAGCGTGGTCGACCTGGTCAGCGAGGGCTATGACCTGAGCATCCGCATCGGCGAGATCCGCGACCCCAACTACGTGGCGGTGAAGCTGTTCCCCAATCGCCGGGTGGTGTGCGGCACCCCGGACTACTTCGCCCGCCATGGCAGCCCGCAGACCCTCGAAGACCTGGCCGGGCACAACTGCCTGGCCTTCACCCTGCAGGGCGGCCAGCAGCGTGGCTGGACCTTCCTGCGCGATGGCCGCCCGGTGGCGATGAAGGTCAGCGGCAACCTGGCCTGCAACGACGGCGAGCTGCTCGCCTCGTGGATGCAGCAGGGCGTGGGCATCGGCTGGCGCTCGACTTGGGAGATCCAGGCGGCGCTCGATGCAGGCACCCTGGTCACCGTGCTCGACGAGTTCGCGTTGCCCGACTACGACATCCAGGCCGTCTGGCCGCAACAACGTCACCTGCCGGCCAAGGTGAGGTTTTTCGTCGACTACCTTAAAGAGGTCTACAACACAGCGGGATACTGGGACGGTGCCGGCGCTTGATTGCAATCCCGCGCTTGCTTGGTATATTGAATTCAAAATACAACAAACAAACGAGGCCACTCCATGCCGTCAGTACGTCGTCCGTTGCCCGTCAAGTTCCGCGGCCCAACGCTGCTGGAAACCCCATTGCTGAACAAAGGCACTGCCTTTTCCGAGAGTGAACGCCAGCAGTTCCACCTGCTCGGCCTGCTCCCGGCTCACGTCGAGACACTGGAGCAGCAAGTCGCCCGGTGCTACCGGCAGTTCAGCGAAGCGCCGGGCAACCTGGAAAAACACGTCTACCTGCGCTCGGTGCAGGACCGCAACGAAACCCTGTACTACAAGTTGGTGGAAACCCATCTCGAGGAGATGCTGCCGATCATCTACACGCCCACCGTCGGCAAGGCTTGTCAGGAGTTTTCCCGTATCTACCGCAGCTACCGCGGCGTGTTCATTTCCTACGACGACCGCGACCGAATCGACGAAATCCTCAACAACGTCACCAAGGACAAGGTCAAGGTCATCGTCGTCAGCGATTGCGAGCGCATCCTCGGCCTCGGCGACCAGGGCGTGGGCGGCATGGGCATCCCGATCGGCAAACTGTCGCTGTACACCGCCTGTGGCGGCATCAGCCCGGCCTACACGCTGCCGGTGGTGCTCGACGTCGGCACCGGCAACAGCACTCTGCTCGACGACCCGGAGTACTTCGGCCTCAAGCAGCCGCGGGTACGCGGCGCCGAGTACGACGCGTTCCTCCAGGCCTTCGTCGATGCCGTGCAAAAGCGCTGGCCCGATGCCTTGCTGCAGTTCGAAGATTTCGCCCTGACCACCGCCATGCCGCTGCTGGCGCGTTACCGCGACCAGATCTGCTGCTTCAACGACGATATCCAGGGCACCGCCGCCGTCACCGTCGGCACCCTGCTGGCGGCCTGCAAGATCAAGGGCGAGCCGCTGTCGCAACAGACCATCGCCTTCGTCGGCGCCGGTTCCGCGGGCTGCGGTATCGCCGAGCAGATCATCCAGGCCATGGTCGAGGAAGGTCTGACCGATGCCCAGGCCCGCAGGCAGGTATTCCTGCTCAACAGCAAGGGCTTGCTCACTGACCGCCAGGAAGGCCTGTATGACTTCCAGAAGCGCCTCTCGCACCCAACGGCCTCGCTGGGGCAGTGGGGCTTCCAGGGCGATTGGCCGAACTTGCAGGAGGTGGTGGCCAATGCGCGGCCAACCGTGCTGATCGGCGTGTCGGGCAAGGCCGGCTTGTTCACCGAAGAGGTCATCAGCACGCTGTACAAAGGCTGCGCCAAGCCGATCGTGATGCCGCTATCCAACCCGACCTCACAGATCGAGGCACACCCCGCCGACATCCTGCGCTGGACCGACTGCCAGGCACTGGTAGCCACCGGCAGCCCGTTCCAGCCGGTGGAAGTGGATGGTCGCACCTTCCGCATCGCCCAGTGCAACAACTCGTACATCTTCCCCGGTGTCGGCCTGGGCGTGCTCGCCAGCAAGGCCAAGCGAGTCACCGAGCGCATGCTGATGGCTTCGGCCAGGGCGCTGGCCGACAGTGCGCAAGCCGGAGAGATGCTGCCGCCGATGAACGAGGTGCAGCGGGTGAGCAAGGACATCGCCCTGGCCGTGGCGCTGGAGGCGTGCGCCGAAGGGGTGGCGCCGCAGCAGAGTGAAGCGGCGCTGCGTGAAGCGATCGAGGCGACCTTCTGGGAGCCGAAATACCGCGACTACGTCACCGCCTGACGGCAAGCGGCGCCACACGAATATCGTGTGGCGCCGCAATTGTGACGGCTCGATGTGCCAGCCGGTGATTCACTGGATATCGAGTTTCACCGATGGCAGCCCCTCGATGACGCCAACCACCTGGCCCTGAGCCTGCGGGAAGTACATGCCGGTGAACGAGCCAGTGGTGATCACGAAGTCCTTGGGCAGCGTGCGCCCTTGCTGCGTGTGGTGATTGACCAGCCATGGCAGCAGCCGACGGGGGTCGCCAGCCGGGTTCGCTGCCGCCCCTGGGACGATGCTGGTTTCGTTGAACATGAACTCCAGTGACGGTTGCGCGAAAGGAAAATCTGCCCGGTAGGGCACGAATTCACCGACTATCAGCGCCCCGTGATTGAGCAGGTCGGCCAACTGGGCCAGCGGCTCGATCTTCGGCCATGCGGCGAATCGGCTGGACACGATCTCCACGGCCGCGGCCATCTCGCCGATGCTGCCGAGCACTTCCTCGTCGCTGTACGGCTGCTCGCGCGGGGGGAAGTCGCGATTGAAGCGAAAAGCGATTTCCAGCTCCAGGCCGGCAGGCGCGTAGACCACCCGATCGAACTGGCTGGCCTGGGTGTGGATGCATTCGGCAGGCAGGGGCGAGCCCTGGATCGGTCCGCTGTGGGATTTCGAGCCGACCTTCCAGCCACCTGGTTTCAGGCCGCGCAGGTCGAGGATCGCTTGCTGGGTCTGGTAGGCGGCGGCGAAATCTTCTGGGTTGAGGGCCGGGTCGAAGTCGCCCAGGGCATTGCGCCCGCGCTGCGCGTCGACCAGCAGTTGCGCCAGGCGCGCAGGGTTGGTTGCTGTATTCAAGGTATCGCTCCGTTGTCGAGGGCCCGCGCCTCGGGGCGCGGGCTCGGTGCATCACTTGCCGATGGCAGGCGAGGGTTGTGCTTCGGTGGCGGGGGCCACTGGCGGCTGGGCATATTCGAACTTGTTCTGCGGCTTCATGCGGCCCGACAGCGCGACGCCGATGCCCAGCAGGATGATGCTGACCAGGAACGGCAACTGCCAGTTGTCGAAGGTGTCGATCAGCATACCCGATGCCACCGGGCTGATGATCGCCGCCATGGCAGAACCGGTGTTCATCATGCCGCTGGCGGTGCCGGAATGCTCGGGGGCGATGTCCATGGGGATCGCCCACATCGGGCCGATGGTCATTTCCGAGAAGAAGAAGCCGATGGCCAGGCAGGCCAGCGAAACGTGCAGGTTGGTGGTGAACATCAGTGGCAGCAGCGACAGCAGGGTCAGGCTCAGGCAGATGGCGACCATCAGGCTGCGCGCCTTGTTGAGGTTGCCGGTGCGGGTATAGATGCGGTCGCTGACGATGCCGCCCAGGGTATCGCCGACCACCCCGCCGAAGAACACCAGCGAGGCGAAGATCGCCGTGCCCTTGAGGTCCAGGCCCAGGTTCATGAAGTACATCGGCACCCAGCTGAGCAACAGCCACAGCGTCCAGCCGTAGCAGAAGTAGACGATGGTCACCGGTGCCATGCGCTTGAACAGGCGCCCCCAGGGCAGGGGGGTCTTGTTCTTGGACTTGGCCTCCGGCAGCGAATCCAGCTCTTCTTGCGAAATGCGCGGATGGCGCTTGGGTAAATCGGTGAACACCAGTGCCCACAGGCCGACCCAGACGAAGCTGATGACGGCGCACACGTAGAACGACTCGCGCCAGCCATAGTGGGCCATGATCGCGATCATCGCCGCCGGGGCCAGGGCGTTGCCGAGCCGGGCGAAGGCGTGAGTGATGCCCTGGGCGAAACCGCGTTTCTCCTTCGGCACCCAGCGCGACATCGCCGACGTGGCTGCGGGGAAGGTCGCACCCTCGCCAAGGCCGAGGATGATGCGGGCGATGATCAGCGACACGAAACCACCGGCCAGGCCGGTCATCACCGTGCCGCCGGCCCAGATGATGCCGCACACCACCAGGGTGCGCTTGGCGCCGAAGCGGTCGCTGACCCAGCCGCCGATGATCTGGAAGATGAGGTAGGGGTAGGCGAAGGCCGAGAAGACGATGCCGATTTCGGTCTTGCTCAGGCCGAACTCAGGCCCGAAGCCGACGGCGGCGGTACTGACGTTGACGCGGTCCAGGTAGGTGATGAAGTACATGGCGCAGAGCATAGCCAGCACCACGGTGGTGGGGCGCAGACGTAAAGACTTCATGTTCTATCTCCAGTTTCTTATTGTTCTCGCCAGCGCGAGGTGTCGGGATAGTCAGTCGTTCATGGCACTGCGGCAGGTGCCGCAGTGCGCTTCACTGCGGTGGGCAGGTCATTCGCGGCGCAGCGGCACCGATTGCGCTCCCAGGTAGTCCATCGCCGCCAGTACACCACTGGAGTGCAGTTTCACGCCCGCCAGTTGCAGGCCCATCTCGCAACCGGTCAGCGTCGCCATCAGTGTCAGGTCGTTGCAGTCACCCAGGTGGCCGATGCGGAACATGCGGCCCTTCATTTTGCCTAGGCCGGTGCCCAGCGACATGTCGAAGCGTTCGTAGATCACCTTGCGCACGGCGTCGGCGTCGATGCCTTCGGGCGTCATCACGCCGGTCAGCACCGGGCTGTACACGCGCGGGTCGGCGCATTGGATATCCAGCCCCCAGGCGTTGACGGCGGTGCGGCAGGCCTGGGCCAGGCGCTGGTGGCGGCTGAAGACGTTGTCCAGGCCCTCGCCGAGGATCATGTCCAGGGCTTCGGCCAGGCCATACAGCAGGTTGGTGTTCGGCGTGTAGGGCCAGTAGCCGGTCTTGTTCATCTCGACGATTTCGTCCCAGCCCCAGAAGCTGCGTGGCAGTTGGGCCTGCTTGCTGGCTTCGATGGCCTTGGGCGACAGGGCATTGAAGCTGATGCCCGGCGGCAGCATCAGGCCTTTCTGCGAGCCGGACACGGTGACGTCCACGCCCCATTCGTCATGCCGGTAGTCGGCCGAGGCCAGGCCGGAAATGGTGTCGACCAGCAGCAGGGCGGGGTGGCCCGCCGCATCGATGGCCTTGCGCACGGCGGCGATGTCCGAGGTAACGCCGGTGCTGGTCTCGTTGTGCACTACGCACACCGCCTTGATGCGCTGGGCGCTGTCGGCGCGCAGATGGCTTTCGATCATCGCGGCATCGACGCCAGCGCGCCAGCCCTCGATGCCTGGGCGGCCGATGAACTGCGGCTTGAGGCCCAGGTTCACGGCCATCTTCTGCCACAGCGTGGCGAAGTGGCCAGTCTCGAACATCAGCACTTCATCGCCTGCGCTCAGGGTGTTGCACAGCGCGGCTTCCCAGGCGCCGGTTCCCGACGCCGGGTAGATGACCACCGGGTGCACGGTCTTGAAGATCTTCTTGATGCCGTCGAGCACCTTGAGCCCCAGCTCACCGAATTCCGGGCCACGGTGGTCGATGGTGGGGTAGCTCATGGCCCGCAGGATGCGATCGGGAACCGGGCTCGGCCCAGGGATTTGCAGGAAGTGACGGCCGGCAGGATGGAAGTCGAGCTTGAGCATGGGTGTCTCCTGTTGTTTTTGTATTTTGAATGCAAAAAACAATAGCAGCCGGATTCGGCCTGTCAAATGAGGCTTCATGCACCCCTCAAGCTCCCGCTTTGCGAGGGTTTGATCTATCATCACCAAGCCTGATGGGGGATTTTGCATGCAATATTCAGATTCTGTAGGGGGCGGTGCACTGGATCGGGTGCTGCCCAAGGTCGAGCGTCAACGCCTGCACGACACCGTGGTCGAGCACTTGCGCACGTTCATCACCGAGGGTGTGCTGGAGCCTGGGCAGAAGCTTAACGAGCGCGAGCTGTGCGAGCACCTGGGCATTTCCCGCACACCGCTGCGCGAGGCCTTGAAGGTGCTGGCCGCCGAACGCCTGATCGACATCGCGCCGAACCGCGGCGCCAGCGTTGCGCGCCTGTCCGAGGCCGAGATGCGCGAAGCGTTCGAGCTGATGAGTGGCTTGGAGGCGTTCTCCGGCGAACTCGCCTGCGAGCGCATCACCGCTGAGGAGCTGGCCGAGATCAAGGCCATGCACTACGCCATGGTGGTGTGCCGCAACCAGGACGACCTGGCGGGCTACTACAAGCTCAACCACGCCATTCACGAGCGCATCAACCTGGCCGCGCGCAACAGCCTGCTGACCCAGCAGTACCAGCAGTTGAACAGCCGCTTGCAGGCGTTCAGGTTCCGCTCTAATCATCTGCCGCCGAAGTGGGACCGGGCCGTGCACGATCACGAGGAAATGATCGAGGCGCTCGAAGCGCGTGATGGCAAGCGCCTGGGCGCCATCCTGCGTCACCACTTGCTGGAGAAACGCGATGCGGTGTTGTTGCTGACCGCCACGCAACAGGCGGCTCAACCTCGCTAGACCGGGAGCCAGGCATGACAGCGATCGAAAGCGATGAAGCACTGACAGACGCGGCGCAGGGCCGTTACCAGCAGTTGAGCGAGGCGCGGTTGGTGCTGTACGCGGGCGCCAACCTGCCCAGTGCCGAGGTCATCGCGGCCTATGCGCCGGGGTTGAGTGCCTATCCGGCGATGGGGCCGAGCTTTTTCAAGGAGCAACCGGACACGGATCTGGTGTCGCACCTGGAGCAACGCGTCGAGGCGCTGGCCTGCGAGGTGTTCGACGCGACCTGGGCAGAGGTGCGGTTGCCCAGTTGCACGTTGGCCAATCTGGCGATTTTTCATGCTTTCAGCAAGCCTGGAGACCTGTTGCTGGCGCCGGCCGCGGCTCATGGCGGGCACTTGAGCCAGCGCCGGGGTGGCACGCCGGAACTGGCGGGGCTGCGGGTCGAGGACTTGCCGTTCGATGTGCAGGCCGGCCAGTTGGACGGCGAGCGTGCCGCTGCCCTGGTGCGGCAGCGTCAACCGCGATTGGTGATGCTGGGGCGTAGTGTTCTGCTGCAGCCCGATGCGATCGATGAGGTGGTGCAAGCCGCCCACGCCGTGGGGGCGCTGGTGGTTTTCGATGCTTCGCACGTGTCGGGCCTGATTGCCGGCGGGGTTTTCCCGAATCCGTTCGAGGCAGGTGTCGACCTGGTCACCACCTCGACCTACAAGACCTTGCCGGGGCTGCCGCAGGGGCTGGTGCTGGGGCGCCGGCCGGAGCACGCGGTGCAGTTCAAGGCATTTCTCGACCGATATTTCCTGGCCAACTACGACGCCGGGCGGCTGCCGTGTCTGTTGCAGTTGCTCAATGAGGTGAAGCAGGACGGGGCTGGGTATGCGCGAAGGGTTCAGCGCAACACCATTGCCTTGGCCACCGCCCTGCGGGCTGAGGGCTTCACCGTGAGGGCGGCGGCCACGGTGGAGCAGGCGACGCATCAGTTGTTGGTTCCGGTGCAGGATGGCGCAGATCCACGGGCGGTGATGGGGCGCTTGGAGCGCGGCGGTATCGTAGTTGGCACTTGCGCGGACCCGGTGCGGCCCGGCGGGCATGCGTTGCGGGTAGGGACGCAGGTGATTACCCGGTTGGGGTTGGTGCCGGAGGATATGGCCGGCGTTGCGGGGCGCTTGCGGGCGGTAGGGGTGTTCGCTCAGGATTTGTAGGGAGGCGGATATCGAGCGCCGCCCGCGCGGCGCTTCGCGGTGTTCGACTCAAGAGGTGCATGGTCGCTGATATCGAGCGCCGCCCGTGCGGCGCTTCGCGGGGCAAGCCCGCTCCCACATTTGTTGCAACGTGGCCATGTCTGTGAGGCCATAGTTGTCAGCCTTGTTGGTATGACTGGATTTCGATGTGGGCATCGCTGCCGCCCCACCTGTCTCAAGCCTTGCACCAAAGCGGGCAACCATGGCCTGACAGGTTCGGCACGTTGCAACAAATGTGGGAGCGGGCTTGCCCCGCGAAGCGCCGCGCGGGCGGCGCTCGATATCAGCAGCGCTGCACCTCTCGAGTCGAACACCGCGATGCGCCGCCCGCGCGCCGAGCCCCTTTACTGCCCCTGCTTGAACCGCAACCGCCAAGCATGCAGCAACGGCTCGGTATACCCGCTCGGCTGCTCGCGGCCCTTGAACACCAGGTCACTGGCCGCACGGAAGGCATACGACCCTTCCAGGTCCGTGGCCATCGCGCGATACGCCGGATCCCCGGCATTCTGCCCGTCCACCACCTGCGCCATGCGCGCCAGCGTCGCATGCACTTGCTCGCTGCTGACCACGCCGTGATGCAGCCAGTTGGCGATATGCTGCGCAGAAATACGCAAGGTCGCGCGGTCTTCCATCAGCCCTACGTCATGGATGTCCGGCACCTTGGAGCACCCGACCCCCTGTTCGACCCAGCGCACCACATAGCCCAGGATCCCCTGGCAGTTGTTGTCGAGCTCGGCCTGGATATCGCTGGCGCTCCAGTCACGCGTGGCGCTGACCGGCACGCTCAGCAGATCGTGCAGCAGACTGGCGCGCTGGCTGTCGAGCGAGGTGCGCTCCAGCTCGATCTGCACCTGGCGCACGTCGACCTGGTGGTAATGCAAGGCGTGCAGGGTGGCGGCGGTGGGCGAGGGCACCCAGGCGGTGTTGGCGCCGGCCTTGGGGTGGGCGATCTTCTGCTCGAGCATGGCCGCCATCAGGTCGGGCATGGCCCACATGCCTTTGCCGATCTGCGCGTGGCCGCGCAGCCCGCAGTTCAGGCCGACCAGCACGTTGTTGCGCTCGTAGGCCTGGATCCACGCGCTGGACTTCATGTCGCCCTTGCGTAGCATGGCCCCGGCTTCCATGGCCGTGTGCATCTCGTCGCCGGTGCGGTCGAGGAAGCCGGTGTTGATGAACACCACGCGCTGTGCCGCCTGGGCGATGCAGGCCTTGAGGTTGACGGTGGTGCGCCGCTCCTCGTCCATGATGCCCATCTTCAGGGTATTGCGGGCCAGGCCGAGCAGGTCCTCGACGCGGTCGAACAGCTCGCTGGCGAATGCCACTTCGTCCGGGCCGTGCATCTTCGGCTTGACGATGTAGACGCTGCCGGTGCGCGAGTTGCCCTGGCGTTGCAGATCGTGCAGGGCGGCCAGGCTGGTGACCACGGCATCGAGGATGCCCTCGGGGATCTCCTGGCCGTGTTCATCGAGCACCGTCGGGTTGCTCATCAGGTGGCCGACGTTGCGCACGAACAGCAGCGAGCGGCCCGGCAGGGTCAAGGTAGAGCCATCGCGGCCCTGGTAGCTGCGGTCGGGGTTGAGGGTGCGGGTGAAGGCCTTGCCGCCTTTGCTGACGCTTTCGGACAGGTCGCCCTTCATCAGCCCCAGCCAGTTGCGGTAGACCAGCACCTTGTCGTCGGCATCCACCGCGGCCACCGAGTCTTCGCAGTCCATGATGGTGGTCAGCGCCGACTCCAGCAGCAGGTCCTTGACCCCGGCGCGGTCGGTGCTGCCGATGGCGCTGGCCGGGTCGACCTGGATTTCCACGTGCAGGTCATGGTTTTTCAGCAGCACGGCGGTAGGCGCCGAGGCCTGGCCCTGATGGCCGAGGAACTGCTCCGGCCGTGCCAGGCCTGCGCTTTCGCCGTTGCCGAGGGTGACGCGCAACTGGCCATCGACCACCTGGTAGGCGCTGGCATCGACGTGCGAGGCACCCTGCAGCGGGAAGGCCTGGTCGAGGAAGGCGCGGGCGAAGGCGATCACCTTGTCGCCGCGCACCGGGTTGTAGCCCGGGCCCTTTTGCGCGCCATCGGCCTCGCTGATGGCATCGGTGCCATACAGCGCGTCGTACAGCGAGCCCCAGCGGGCGTTGGCGGCGTTCAGCGCATAGCGCGCATTCATCACCGGCACCACCAGCTGTGGGCCGGCCTGGGTGGTGATCTCGGTGTCGACCTGGGTGGTGGTCACCTTGACCTGCTCGGGTTGCGGCAGCAGGTAGCCGATGCTTTCGAGGTGGCGCTGGTAGGCGGCCATGTCCTGCACCGGGCCTGGGTGGGCGCGGTGCCAGGCATCCAGTTCGGCTTGCAGGCGGTCGCGTTCGGCCAGCAGCGCGCGGTTACGCGGGGCGAGGTCGTGCACCAGGGCGTCGAAGCCTTTCCAGAATTGCCCCGCGTCGATCTCGGTGCCAGGCAGCACCTCGTCCTCGATGAACTGCTTGAAGTTGGCGGCCACGCTCAGGCGCTGGCACGTTACACGCTCGGTCATGTTCTTCTCCTATGGCTTGATTCGTTGATCCTTGCCGCGCTCACAACGCGGCGATACCGGCGGCTGCCACCTGCGCGTCCTGCTCGGCCTTGACCCCGGACACGCCCACCGCGGCGATCACCTGGCCGTCGACCACCACCGGCAGGCCACCTTCGAGCGAAGTCAGCAGCGGGGCGCTGACGAAGGCCGTGCGGCCACCGTTGACCATCTCTTCGTAGCCCTTGGTGTCACGCCGGCCCAGGGCCGCGCTGCGGGCTTTCTCGGTGGCGATGTAGGCGGCGATCGGCGCGCAGCCGTCGAGGCGCTCCAGGGCCAATGGGTGGCCACCGTCGTCGACCACGGCGATGCTCACTTTCCACTGGTTGCGTTGCGCCTCGTCGCGCGCGGCGGCGAGGATGCGGGTGACGTCGGCTTGTTCCAGTACGGCTTTGCGTTGCATGGTCTTCTCCTAGATGAGGGCTTCTTCCACCAGTTCGATCCAATGGCGCACGGGTGTGCGCCCAGCCCCGTCGAGGTGGGTCTGGCAACCGATGTTGGCGGTGACGATCACCTCCGGGTTGCCGCTTTCCAGCGCGTTGAGCTTGTTGTCCCGCAGTTGCAGCGACAGCGCCGGCTGGGTCAGCGAATAGGTGCCGGCCGAGCCGCAGCACAGATGGCTGTCCGGCACTGAGGTGAGACTGAAGCCTAGACGGCCCAGCACGCCTTCGACGGCGCCGCCGAGCTTTTGTGCGTGTTGCAGGGTGCACGGGCAGTGAAACGCCAGGCGTCGGTCGGCGTGCACGCCGAGGCTTTCCAGCGGTTCCGCGCGCAGCACTTCGACCAGGTCGCGAGCCAGGGCGCTGACCTTGGCCGCCTTGGCGGCGTAGGTTGGGTCACCGGCGAGCAGATGCCCATAGTCGCGTACGAAGGCGCCACAGCCGCTGGCGGTCTGTACGATGGCCTCGGCTCCGGCCTCGATGGCTGGCCACCAGGCGTCGATGTTGCGGCGGGCGCGTTCCAGGCCCTTGTCCTGGGCGTTGAGGTGATAGTCCACGGCGCCGCAGCAACCGGCTTCGCGCGCCGCGCTCACCGAGATGCCGAGGCGATCGAGTACACGGGCTGCCGCAGCGTTGGTGTTGGGCGACAGGCTCGGTTGCACGCAGCCTTCGAGCATCAGCACCTGGCGCGCATGCTGGCGCTGTGGGCGCGGCTTGGCCGGCTGCGCATGGCGCGGCAGCTTGGCCTGCAACCGTTGCGGTAACAGCGGGCGCAAGGCCTTGGCGGTCTGGGTCAGCGCCTTGAACACCGCCGGGCGTGGCACCACCGTGCGCAAGCCTTCGCGCAACAGGCGCTCGCCGAGCGGGCGAGGGACCTTTTCCTCGACCACGGCGCGGCCGATGTCGAGCAGGCTGTGGTACTCCACGCCCGATGGGCAGGTGGTTTCGCAGTTGCGGCAGGTCAGGCAGCGGTCCAGATGCTCCTGGGTCTTGGCGGTGACCTCCTGGCCTTCGAGCACCTGCTTGATCAGGTAGATGCGCCCGCGCGGGCCGTCCAGTTCATCGCCCAGCAGTTGGTAGGTGGGGCAGGTGGCGGTACAGAAGCCACAGTGCACGCACGAGCGCAGGATGCGTTCGGCTTCCTCGGCGCGAGGAAGGCTTTTGGCGTATTCGCTCAGGTTGGTTTGCATGGCGCGCTCTCAGACGTCGGCGTACAGACGGCCAGGGTTGAAGATGCCCTGGGGGTCGAGTTGCTGCTTGAGGTTGCGGTGGTAGCGCAACAACGGTTCGGCCAGCGGCTGGAACGGCGCCGGGTCCTGGCGGAACAACGTCGCGTGGCCACCTGCTTGCGCAGCGGCGGCACGAATCGTCGCCGCCGGGGCGTCGGACTTCAGCCAGCGCTGGGCACCGCCCCAGTCAAGCAACTGCCTGCCAGGCAGGCCCAGCAGCGGTGTGTTGTTCGGCAGCGACAGGCGCCACAGCGGCTCGTCGCCGGCAAAAAAGCCCAGGCGCTGCTCGCGCAGGTCCGTCCAGTAACGGCTGTCCAGTATTTCTCCACCGAGCCGGTCGACGGCCGATGCCACCGAACCTTCACCCCCCTCCAGGCGTAGGTGCAGGGCTTCGCCGTCGTGGCAGGCGGCGCTGATCGGGATCGGCTGCTGGCCCCATTCGGCCAGCTCGCCCAAGGCCTGGCGGGCATCCATCGGCAAGCGCAGGCTCTGGCAGGCACGCGGCTTGGGCAGCACCTTCAGCGACACCTCGACCAGCAGCCCCAGGCAGCCGAAACTGCCGGCCATCAGTCGCGACAGGTCATAGCCGGCGACGTTCTTCATTACCTCGCCACCAAAGCGCAGCAGCTTGCCGTGGCCAGTGATCACCCGGGTGCCCAGCACATAGTCGCGGGTCGAGCCGGCCCACGGCCGACGCGGGCCGGACAGGCCAGCGGCGACCATGCCGCCGAGGGTCGCCTCGGGGCCCAGGTGCGGTGGCTCGAAGGGCAGCATCTGCCCCTGGGCCTGCAGCGCCGCCTCGACTTCCGCCAGCGGCGTGCCGGCGCGTGCGCTGAGCACCAGTTCGGTCGGGTCGTAGCTGACGATGCCACGGTGCACGCGGGTGTCGAGCACCTCGCCCTCGACGCGGCGACCGAGCATCGCTTTGCTGTTGCCGCCCTGGATGCGCAGCGGCGTGCGCTCGTTGAGCGCCTGGTTGACCTGTTCCAGCAGCGCCACGCTGGCGTCGTGATCGTGTCGCATCAGAAGCGCTCCAGTTCAGGGAACGGCAGTTGGCCGTGATGCACGTGCATCGAGCCGAACTCGGCGCAGCGGTGCAGGGTGGGGATGTTCTTGCCGGGGTTGAGCAGGCCCTGGGGATCGAAGGCGTGCTTGACGGCATGGAACAGGGTCAGCTCGTCGCTGTTGAACTGGGCGCACATCGCGTTGATCTTCTCGCGGCCCACGCCATGCTCGCCGGTGATGCTGCCGCCCACCGCCACGCACAGTTCGAGGATGCGCGCGCCGAGTGCTTCGGCGCGCTCCAGCTCGCCGGGCTGGTTGGCATCGAACAGGATCAACGGGTGCATGTTGCCGTCGCCGGCATGGAACACGTTGGCCACGCGCAGGCCAAATTCCTCCGACAGCGCAGTGATGCCATTGAGCACCTCGGGCAGGGCGCGGCGCGGAATGGTGCCGTCCATGCAGTAGTAGTCCGGGGAAATCCGCCCGACTGCCGGGAAGGCATTCTTGCGCCCGGCCCAGAAGCGCGCCCGCTCGGCCTCGTCGCAGGCCAGGCGCACGTCGGTGGCGCCAGCGGCCCGGAGCACGTTGTCGACCCGTTCGCAGTCGTCCTGCACGTCGGCTTCCACGCCATCGAGTTCGCACAACAGGATGGCCGCGGCGTCTACCGGATAGCCGGCATGGATGAAGTCTTCGGCGGCGCGGATCGACAGGTTGTCCATCATCTCCAGGCCACCGGGGATGATGCCGGCGCTGATGATGTCGGCCACTGCCCGCCCGGCTTTTTCCACCGAGTCGAAACTGGCCAGCAGCACCCGCGCCACTTGCGGCTTGGGCAGCAGCTTGACGGTGACCTCGGTGACGACGCCGAGCATGCCTTCGGAGCCGGTGAACAGTGCCAGCAGGTCGAAGCCCGGCGCGTCGAAGGCGTCGCTGCCGAGGGTCATGCATTCGCCCTCGATGGTGAGGATCTCCACCTTGAGCAGGTTGTGCACGGTCAGCCCGTATTTCAGGCAGTGCACGCCGCCGGCGTTCTCGGCGACGTTGCCGCCGATCGAACAGGCGATCTGCGAGGAAGGATCGGGGGCGTAGTACAGGCCGTGAGGCGCGGCGGCCTGGGAGATGGCCAGGTTGCGCACCCCGGGCTGGACCCGGGCAAAGCGGCCTTCGGGGTTGACCTCGAGGATGCGGTTGAAGCGCGCCATCACCAGCAGGATGCCTTGCTCCAGCGGCAGTGCGCCGCCGGACAGCCCGGTGCCGGCGCCACGCGCCACCACCGGCACGTTCAACCCATGGCACAGCTTGAGCAAGGCCTGCACCTGCTCGATGCGCTCGGGCAGCACCACCAGCAGTGGTACCACACGGTAGGCCGAGAGCCCGTCGCACTCATAGGGGCGCAGGTCTTCGAGGGTGTGCAGGATCTCCAGGTCGGGTAGGGCAGCGCGCAGGCGGTCGAGCAGCAGGGCCTTGTCCACACGGGGCAGCGCGCCGTCGACGCGCTCGTCGTAGAGAATGTTCATAGTGCTCACTTTGTCTTTTTTGTCTAAAGAGCCCTAGGGCTCTCCACGCTGAACATTTCCGAGACTGCAACCTAGGGCTGGCTTGCGTCGAGGGGGAGGTGGACTGGTCCTACCACTTTCTCGGGAAGCGCCGCTGAAAAGGTAGGTGGTTGATGGCTTGCTGGGATAGGATCGATAGCAGTGTGCTTCGCAAATCAATGACTGGTCCTACCAGTTCTAACGAGGTTTCGATGTCCAGCTCGCCGCATGTCAAACAAGAAAAGGTCCAGGTCGCCGACCAGGTCGCAGAGCGAATCGAGAAGTTGATCGTCGACGGTGTCATCAAGGTCGGTCAGGCGTTGCCGTCGGAACGGCGCCTGGTCGAGAAGCTGGGCTGTTCGCGCTCGGCCCTGCGCGAGGGGTTGCGCATCCTGCGTGGGCGGGGCATCGTCGAAACCGAGCACGGCCGCGGCTCCTACGTCGCCGACCTGACCCGTGCGGACAATGCCACGCCGCTGATGCACCTGTTCAGCTCGCAGCCGCGCACGTTGTTCGATCTGCTGGAGGTGCGCGCCCTGCTCGAAGGTGAGTCGGCCAGGCTGGCGGCGCTGCGCGCGACCGATGTCGACCGGCTGCTGATCAAGCGGCGCTTCGACGACATGGTCGCCGCCCACGAGGAGGCGCAGTTGCACGACCCACGCGAACAGGCGCGGCTCGACCACGCCTTCCACCGGGCGATCAGCGAGGCCTCGCACAACCCGGTGCTGGTCCATACCCTGCAGACCCTCAGCGACCTGACCTTGAGCACGGTGTTCGCCTCGGTCAACAACCTCTACTGCCGGCCGGCACAGAAGCGCCAGATCGACCGACAGCATTCACGGTTGTACCACGCCGTGATGGAACAGCTACCGGAGCAGGCGCAGCGGGCAGCCAGGGAGCACATCCACAGCATTCGCGACAATTTGCGCGAGATCGAGCAGGAAGAGCAGCGCTTGGTGCGGGCCACCATGCGCTTGGAAGGATGGCGCTGAGCCTACTGCAAAGTGGGGGGGCGAAGCTTTTCAGGTAGGTCGCGGAGTATCTGCTCCATCCGCTCGATGTGCTGGGTAAGCGCCGCGGCTTTCTCTTCCTGGCCGTCCGCCTGCAGGCGGTCGCGAGAGCGGCGCAGGTCGAGCAGGGTTCGCTGTAGACCGCGTGCTGCGCTGTGGAAATGTTCCATGATGTTACTCACTGCTGTGGGCATCCGTGCCGTTGTAGGAAGCGCGGACCGTAGCAGGTCGAAGTTGGAGTCGGAACTGGGGTTTTGAACAGGTAAATGCTGAGGCTGGGATATAGCCTACTGAAGAGAGTAAAACTTCCTACAAGCGATGTTTCCGTTCGTAAAAGCCGGCAGTGGATGTAGGCCTCAGTTGGCTTGGTCTGCGAGGGATCCGGCGCCTCGATCGCAGCATGGCCCGCGTAGACCCAGGCGCGGGCAGCCACCACAGGCTACCGAAATCCTTTGTTTCAATTGATGCCTCCTTACCCGCGAATGCGGTGGTGGTATCACCCTCGCATTCGCGGGTAAACCCGCTCCTACACGCTCAGCGTGATTTCACAAATGATCAGCATCCACCACCGCTTTGGCGAATGCCTGCGGTGCCTCCTGCGGCAGGTTGTGGCCGATGCCACCGGCGATCAGGCGATATTCGTATTTGCCGGTAAACCGCTGCGCATAGGCCTCGGCCGGCGGATGCGGCGCGCCGTTGGCGTCGCCTTCCAGGGTGATGGTCGGCACCGAGATGCTCGGCAGCTTGGCCAGCTTGGCCTCCAGTGGGTCGTACTGGGGCTCGCCCTGGGCCAGGCCCAGGCGCCAACGGTAGTTGTGCACGGTGATGGCGACCTGGTCGGGGTTGTCCAGCGCCTGGGCGCTGCGCTCGAAGGTGGCATCGTCGAAAGCCCACTTGGGCGAGGCGGTCTGCCAGATGAGTTTGGCGAAGGCATGGCGGTTGGCGTCATAACCGGCCTGGCCACGGGCGGTAGCGAAGTAGTACTGGTACCACCACTGCAACTCGGCGCTCGGCGGCAGCGGCGTCTTGGCTGCTTCCTGGCTGTTGATCAGGTAGCCACTGACCGACACCAGCGCCTTGACCCGCTCCGGCCACAGCGCTGCGACGATGTCGGCGGTGCGTGCGCCCCAGTCGAACCCGGCCAGCACGGCGTGCTGCACGTGCAGGGCATCCATGAACGCGATCAGGTCGCTGGCCAGGGCCGTCGGCTGGGCGTTGCGCGGGGTTTGCGCGGACAGGAAGCGGGTCTGGCCATAGCCGCGGACATACGGCACCAGCACCCGGTAGCCTTTGGCGGCCAAGGCCGGGGCGACCTCCTGGAAACTGTGGATGTCGTACGGCCAGCCGTGCAGCAGGATCACCACCGGGCCATCGGCCGGCCCCTGTTCGACATAGGCCACATCCAGGACACCGGCCTGGATGTGCTTGAGCGGGCCGAAGGCATCCGTGCTGCTGGCCGTGGCCTGGGCGGGCGTTGGCGCGGCCAGGGAGGTGCCGGCGGCGGCCAGCCCGAGTGGCAACAGGGCACAGGCGAACAGGGCTGCGCGGGTCAGGCGGCGTGGCGCGAACGGGACGGCGGCGGGGCGACTGGCGAACATGGGGCGTCTCCTTGCGTAGGCATCGGTGCGGTTGATGCAAGCCAGTAAAGAGGGGCGCTGTATCTCATCTGTGTCGGCAGGGTAGGAATGTTGCCGGTTTGTGTGTCAGGTCGCAGTTTGTACACACGAAGATACATTCGATGAGGTTGGTCGTGGTTGGTGCGGCTGGTCGCTTGATGAGCCCGATGCATCAAAAAAACTGCACTCAAGCCGTGAGTCGACCGCCAATATTCATTTTATTGCACTCAAGGCCCATTTAATTTCAGTTATTTTCCCTCGCCCATCCCTCTAAGCTCGTCCCGTCGCTGCATTCCAGAGCGGCTTCAGGAGCTTCTTCATGATCCCCGAGACTGATACCAAGACCTCACCTATTCCAAATGCCGACGACCTGATCGACTGGCTGCGCATGCTGATGCGTGCCGAGCGCGCTGGTGCGCGACTGATGCTCGACAGCGCCCGCGAAACCGATGACCCAGCCATGCTCGCCCGTCTGGAGCAGTTGCATCACGGCGAGGCCGAAAGCTGCCGCCGCCTGCATCACTGCCTGGTACGCCTGGATGCCAAGCCCGGGGCTGGCATGGGTGAGTTCTATGCCAAGGCCATGGCCATTGCCGACCTGCAGGCGCGCTTGCAGTTCATCGCCCGTGGCCAGCACTGGGTTGCCCGGCAACTGCAGGCGCGGCTGCCGCAGATCGCTCAGCCGTGGCTGCGCGAAGAGCTGGAAGTGGTGCTACGCCTGCACCAGGCTCCCAGCGACGACTGAACGTCCGACCTCCAAGAATCCGATAAGGACAGAGCATGCCTTCAGAGCTTTCCTCCGATCTGCGTGACCCAACGCAGCCCGATCGCGCCACCCGTTTCGCCCGCTCGCTGCTGGCCCAGGCCGGCCTAGGCCTGGATGGCGAGCAACCCTGGGACATGATCTTGCACCAGGGCGACGTACCCCGCCGGGCCCTGGCTCAAGGCAATCTCGGCCTGGGCGAAAGCTACATGGAAGGCGCCTGGGACTGCGAGCAACTGGATGAGTTTTTCAGTCGCCTGCTGCGCGCCCAGGTGCCTGACCAGGTCAGCCCCTTGGCGCTGATCTGCAACGCCTTGCAGGCGCGCCTGCTGAATCGCCAGACCACGCGGCGTGCATGGGCCGTGGGCGAGCGTCACTATGACCTGGGCAATGACTTCTATGCCGCGATGCTCGACCCGCGCATGGCCTACACCTGCGGCTACTGGAAGGACGCCAGCAGCTTGGCCGAAGCCCAGGACGCCAAACTCGACCTGATCTGCCGCAAGCTGGGCCTGCAGCCAGGCATGCGGGTGCTCGACATCGGCTGCGGCTGGGGCAGCTTCATGGGCTTCGCCGCCGAGCGTTACGGCGTCGAATGTGTCGGTGTGACCATTTCCCGCGAGCAGTGCCAATGGGCCGAAAAACGCTACAAGGGGCTTCCCCTGGAGTTTCGCCTGCAGGATTACCGCGAACTGGACGAACGTTTCGATCGCATCGTCAGTGTCGGCATGTTCGAGCACGTCGGGCGCAAGAACCATCGCACCTTCATGGAGGTGGCCGCGCGCTGCCTGGATGACGACGGCCTGCTGTTGCTCCATACCATCGGCAAGAACCGCCGAAGCGATGTGCCGGATCGCTGGATCGACAAGTACATCTTCCCCAATGGCGACCTGCCCTCCATCGGCCAGATCGGTGACGCGGCCGACGGCCTGCTGGTGATCGAGGACCTGCACAACTTCGGCGCCGACTACGACCGCACGCTGATGGCCTGGCACGCCAACTTCGAGGCCCACTGGCAATACTTCGCAGAAGAGCTGGGCGAGCGCTTCCGGCGCATGTGGCGTTACTACCTGTTGTCCTGCGCCGGGGCGTTCCGGGCCAGGGACATCCAGCTGTGGCAGTGGGTGATGTCGCGGCGCGGCGTGACGGGCGGCTATCGCCGGGCTATCTGATACGGTTTTTTTCCATCAACCTGAATCTGTAACCGTATCAGCGATAGCGGGACAATAGGTGCCATCTCCTCATCACATTGCAGAGGTTCCGATGGGCAAGCTGGCACTTTTCCTGGGTGGTTTCCTGTTATTGACGATTCTGGTGGGGCTGCTCGGCACCATCCCGCCGAGCTGATCCTGCCAATCCCTCCTGGCCCGTCTATCTCGCTGGATGGGCCCCTGCCTGCCCGCCCTGGGTAGCTCGCCTGACCTAGAACCACCGGATCGGTGGTATCTGCAGTTCGTTCTCAAGTGCAAATCATTCGTGTACGCTGCGCCGCCACCTCATGCTGGCCGCGTACGCGCGCCGTCTGTTTGCCTTGGAGCCAACGAATACATGGAATGCAAGAAAGGCGCTGCGGCCGTGCTGCAGTGGCGCAGCCGCTACCTGACCGACGACCTGCTCGACGAAGCCGCCTATGACCAGGCACTACGCAGCGCCGAAGCGCTGGAGCAGTCCGGTTCCATCAGTGCCAGTGAATGGATCGAACTGGTAAAGCTAGCCAACGCCGCGCTGCTGCGTGTGCGATAAGTCGTTCTTTATGCGGGGAAATCTGTCCACAAAAAACGTGGGTAGGTCTGTGGATAACATTCTGCAAGCCAGGCAGGGGGCGGTCTCTGTTAAATTGAGCAGAATTTGAGCAGCCCCGTGGCGAGGCGCGATCAGATCACCTGGCGCGCCGTATCGGCCTGTTCGACCCGGTTGCGGCCATGGGCCTTGGCCCGGTACAGCGCCTGGTCGGCGCTCGCCAACAGCACGTCCAGGCTCGGCGCGGGCGTATCGGCGGCGCAGCCGGCCAGGCCGATGCTCACGGTGATCTGCAGGCGTTGGTCGCCTTGCGCCACCTGCAGGTCCTGCACCGCGCGGCGCAGGCGTTCGGCGGCGAACAGCGCGCGTTCCGGGGCCAGGCCTGGGATCACCACCACGAACTCCTCGCCGCCCAGGCGCCCCAGTAGCTCGCCATCGTGCAGGCGTTCCTGCAGGGTCAGGGCGAACTGGCGCAGCACCTGGTCACCGATTGCGTGGCCGTACAGGTCGTTGATCGACTTGAAGTGGTCGATGTCGAGCATCATCAGGGTCAGCGGCAGGGCCGGCGCATGCTGCTGACGGCTGTCGAGCAGGGCGTTGGCGCGGCGGGTGAAGGCGCTGCGGGTGAGCACGCCAGTGAGGTGGTCGATGGTCGCCTGGTGCGCCAGCCGCGCCATGAGGCTGCGGTTGGCCTGGCTGACGCAGGCCACCACCAGCGGCCCGAGTACCAGCATGGCGATGCCCAGGCGCGCCGACATCAGCGTGGTCACCCCGGTCTCGCTCTGCGGCACGCTGAAATGCATGAGGTTCTGCGCCACTGCCACGATCAACGTGCTGCCTGCGGTGAGGGTGAGCAAGGAGACCAGAAAGGGCGAGTAGGTCCACGCGCACCACAGCAGCGCGGCGATCGGGAAGGCGATGGCCCCAGGCCCACCGAAGACGATGCTCAGCCCCAGCGAGGCCAGCAGCACCAGCAGCGGCGCCAGGCGTACCGGGTGGCCGCCGCTACGTACCAGGGCGCGGGCGGACGGTGCGGTGAGCAATACCGGCAGCACCAGCACGCTGGTGGAAAACTGCTCGCTGAACCACGCCAGCCAAGTGGCCCACAGCGACTGCTGGAACCATGGCGTGGCCATCACGCTGGCGAGGCTGGCCGCCACCATCGCACCGCTGGCGCAGGCGCCGAAAACGCTCAGCACGCCCTGCGGCGTGCGCATGCGCCGGTGCAGGCGGGGCAGGCGCGAGAGCACCGCCCAGATGGTCACCACCACGCCGAGGTTGCACAGGTTGAACCACAATCCTGGGGCCCAGGCGCTACCGGTGGCAAGGTCGCCCAGCACCATCGCCAGCCACACCAGGGTAAAACCAAGCGGCGTGGCCTGGCGCGGGTAGCGCAGCAACACGCCGGCGAGCACCGCGTTGACCGGCCAGAACAGCGACAGCGATTCGATGGGCCGTGCCAGGATGCCACCCAGGGTCAGGGCAAGGGTCAGGCAGAAGAGAATAGCGTAGGACAACAGGCGCGACTGGGCTGGAGAAACCATGGGCTCGACCGGCAAGCGGAAACGGAATCCAGGACGACGGCTTTGAGCACCTGGGGCAATAACGTTGCAGTGTGTTTCCACAGGCTGGCTGATGTCAATCTGCCGCGTGCCTTGGCCCGCGGCAGCGGCGCCATTGCCTGTGCAGCTACAGGCCGTAGAACCACGACACCATCAACACGCTTACCAGCATCACCAGAACGGTGAACGGCACGCCGATCTTGATGAAGTCGGCGAAGCGGTACTGGCCTGGCCCGAGCACCAAGGTATTCACCGGCGACGAAACCGGGGTCATGAACGCGGCCGAGGCGGCCAGGGCCACGGTCATGGCGAACGGATAGGGCGACATGCCCAATTGCGCAGCGGTGCTCACTGCCACCGGTGCCATCAACACCGCCGTGGCGGTATTGGAGATGAACAGCCCGATCACGGCCGTGACGGCGAACAGGCAGACGAGGATGGCCAGCGGGCCGGCGCCGCCGAGCACGCCCACCAGGCCACTGACTGCGAGGTCGATACCGCCGGTTTTCTGCAGCGCCTTGGCGAACGGCAGCATGCCGACGATCAGCACCAGGCTTTGCCAGTGGATAGCACGGTAGGCGCTGTTCATGTCGATGCAGCGGCCGGCCCCCATCAGCAGGCAACCGATCAGCGCGGCGAGCACGTTGGGCACTATGCCACTGACCATCAGCCCGACCATCACCGCCAAGCTGACCAGCGCATGGGGCGCCCGTTCGCGCGCGGGCGCCACCTGGTCGATCTCCGCTGGCATGCTCAGCACCAGGAAGTCATATGGGCGGCTTTGCAACTGGCGGATGGCCTTCCAGGGGCCGACCACCAGCAAGGTGTCGCCAAGGCGCAGTTTTTCCTCCAGCAGCTGCGCTTCGACAGCCGACTGCTCGCGGCGCAGGCCGACCACGTTGAGGTCGAAGCGGGTGCGGAAGGCGAGTTCCAGAATGCTCTTGCCGATGCATTGCGAACCGGGCGGCAGCGACACTTCAGCCATGCCCAGGTCCTGGGACTGGTCGATGAAGTAGGCCGCTTTGAAGTGCAGCGGTTCGAGCTGCATGGTCTGGCAAAGGTTGCGCAGGTCGTCGCCGTCGCGTGGGCCGAACAGGTCGAGCAGCAGCACGTCGCCCTGGTGCAGCACGGTGCTCGAGTCGGCCGTCATCACCCGCGTGGTGAACTTGTGCTGGCGCTCGATGCCGATCACGTTGGCGCCATACCGGGTGCGCAGCTCCAGCTCGCCCAGGGTGTGACCGATCAGCGGCGAGTGCGGGCGGATGCGCAGGCGCCGCTCGCGGCCGTTGAGCTTATAGTCGAGCACCAGGTCGAGCAGGGTACGCCGTGACTCCATCCGGCCGTCCTTGCGCGTTTCGCCCTTGAGCCAGTTGCGTGTCAGCAGCATGTAACCGACGCCGAGCACCAGCACCACCAGGCCGAACGGGGTGAAGCTGAAGAATTCGAAGCCCGCTTCGCCACGGCGCACCAGTTCGCTGTGCACCACCACGTTGGGCGGTGTGGCCACCAGGCTGAGCATGCCACTGATCAGGCCGGCGAAGGCCAGCGGCATCATCAGGCGGCTGGGTGGAATGCGCAGGCGCGCGGCGATGCTCAGCACCACCGGAATGAAGATCGCCACCACGCCGGTGGAGCTCATGATCGAGCCCAGGCCGGCCACCGACACCATCAGCAGTACCAGCAGGCGCGCCTCGCTGTTGCCGGCCCGCTCGCTCATCCATTCGCCGATGCGGTAGGCGATGCCGGTGCGCACCAGGCCTTCGCCGATCACGAACAGCGCCGCGATCAGGACCACGTTGGGGTCGGCGAAACCGGCCAGGGCCTGGTCGACGGTGAGGATGCCTGACAACGGCAGGGCGAGGATGACCAGCAGCGCGACCACGTCCATGCGTGGGCGATTGATGATGAACAGGGCGACGACGATGGCCAGCAGGCCAAGGACCCAGAGCAGCTCTTGGTTCATGGGGAGGGGGTGTTCCTTCACTCAGGGGGCACGTTAGACATTAGCAGCCAGTGTGCCAGCTCGTGGTGAAGGCGTTATTGACATGTTGCAGGAATTTGCCCGCAGCGGGGGCAGGCCAGGGACAGCGCCCTGGCCGCGAGGAATCAGTGGCGGTGACGACGGTGCTTGTGCTTGTGGCTGCTGCCGCTGCTGCGGTTGTTGTCACCTACGTGGTTGCCCAGGGCACCACCGGCCGCGCCGCCCAGGCCGGCACCGAGGGTGGAGCCGGTCGAGCCACCGACCGCGCCGCCCAGCAGCGAGCCACCGGCCGAGCCCAGGCCACCGCCGATGGCGGCTTCTGTACGATTGCCCTTGCGCGCGCCCACGGCGCTACCGGCGGCGCCACCCAGGCCAGCGCCGATGGCCGCGCCGGTCTTGCCGCCCATGGATTGGCCAACGATGTTGCCCAGCGCCCCCCCCAGGCCACCGCCAATGGCGGCGGTACCGTCACCGGCGAAAGCGCCTTGGCACAGCAGCAGGCCAAGGGCAAGGGAAGGCAAAGTCAGACGCATGATATGAACCTCAGAGGAATCATCGGGTAAAGGTGGGTTGGAAAGACGCTTCAGCGGTGATAACGATCACGGTACTGACGGTCGTCATCGTCGCGATCGTGGCGGCGGTGATGACGGTCGCCACGGTCGTGGTCACGCCATCCATCGTCGTCGTGGTGGTGGTGATAGCAACCTGCGGTGAGCAGGACCGCGGCGAGTAGGGTAAGGCTGGCAAACGACTTGATCACGATATAGGTCCTTGATCCGCAACGGTTTACGGGACACTCACTGAGACTGGAATCGATCCATTTGGTTTCCTGGGCGCGCAAGAATTTCTGACGCCAGCGATAAGCGGCGCTACTTCGGCGAAGGTATCGGAAGGAGATGCAACAGGCTTGGGGCCGCCAAGCAGGGCGGCCCCAAGCGTCGAGGAGGCGATCAGGAGGCTGGGTGGATGGCGAGAATCACGCCGTTGGTGATCTGCACCAGCACGTAGTGGTCACCCATGCGCACCCAGTGGCTTTCTTTCTCGGGTGCCGGCAGGCCCTTGGCCTTCCAGTCGGCGATGGCCTGGTCGTCGCGCTTGTACTGGTCGGGGGCCTTGTCACCGACCTTGACTTCGCGGTTGTGGGTTTCCGGGCCCTCGATGCTCTCCACAGGGGAGGAGGCTGCTGAGGCGGTCATGGGCAGCACGGGCAAGGTGGCAAGCAGCAGGGCGGGCAACAGGGCGAGCGGTCGCATGGCGTTTCCTTGTGCAGTGGTAGGTCTTCTTGCGACAGCGCAGGACGCGTGACAATTCACTCCGATTGCCCAGCAGTGCTAGAGTCGCGTTCTTTTTCATACCGAGGGTTGAACATGCGAGCGATCGTGCCGATGGCCGTAGTACTGATGCTGGCCGGTTGTGCTTCAGCGACCATGGATACGGCGCGCGGCGGCAAGCCGACGGCGCAGCTCGACTCGCAGAAGGACCCTGAATTGGTCGCCCAGTGCATTCAGTACAGCTGGCAGGATGAAGGGCGCTTCGGTGTCGACGCCAGCGGCTACCTGCAGCCTCGCGACCAAGGGGGGCTGACCGTCTACACCCGTGGCGCCGAGTCGTTCGTCGACGTCTACCCACAAGCCGGCGGCACCCATGTCGACTACTACGCCAAGCAGAACGACGGCGTGGCCCTGCAACGCCGCGCCGCCGCCGCGACCTGCCTGTAAGGCGCGGCTGCTACCTCAGGACAGATAGCCACCGTCGACGTTGAGCGCGGTGCCGGTGGTGTAGCTGGACGCATCGCTGGCCAGGTACAGCACCGCGCCGGCCATCTCTTCGGGCGCGGCCACGCGCTTGAGCGGGATCTGCTGCAGCGCGGCATTGAGAATGGCGTCGTTCTTCACCAGGGCCGAGGCGAACTTGGTGTCGGTCAGACCCGGCAGCAGCGCGTTGCAGCGGATACCGAACTGCGCGCACTCCTTGGCGAACACCTTGGTCATGTTGATCACCGCAGCCTTGGTCACCGAATAGATGCCCTGGAAGTGGCCGGGTGACACGCCGTTGATCGACGCCACGTTGATGATGCTACCGCCGCCGTGCTCGCGCATCAGCTTGCCGGCCTCCACCGACATGAAGAAATAGCCGCGGATGTTCACGTCCACGGTCTTCTGGAAGGCGCCTGGGTCGGTGTCCAGCACGTTGCAGAATTGCGGGTTGGTGGCGGCATTGTTGACCAGGATGTCCAAGCGCCCGAACTGCTCGCGGATGGCGCCGAATACCTGCTGGATCTGCTCCAGCTCGCCGATGTGGCAGGCCAGCGCGGTAGCCTTGCCGCCGGCGGCGATGATCGCGTCGGCCACGTGCTGGCAGCCTTCGAGCTTGCGACTGGAGACGATCACATGGGCGCCCTGCTGGGCCAACAGGTGGGCGATGGCCTCGCCGATGCCGCGGCTGGCGCCGGAGACGAAGGCGATCTTGCCATCGAGGTCGAACAGGTGGGTCTTGGACATGCGGTGTTCCTTGTCGGTCGTCGGGGCGGTTGTCAGAGCACGGACTTGTCGATGACCTGCAGGGTCATCTGCTCGAGCAAGCGGTTCATGTGGATGAACTGGGCGAAGCGCTTGTCCTGGGTCTGGCCGTGGTAGTAGCGGTAGTAGATCTGCTGGACGATGCCGGCCAGACGGAACAGGCCGTAGCAATAGTAGTAGTCGAAATTGTCCAGGCCGATGCCGGCGCGCTCGGCGTAGTGGTCGACGAACTGGCGGCGGGTCAGCATGCCCGGTGCGTTGCTGGGCTGGCGGCGCATCAGTTGCACTGCAGGTGGGTCGGTCGCCTCGATCCAGTAGGCCAGGCTGTTGCCCAGGTCCATCAGCGGGTCACCGATCGTCGCCATTTCCCAATCCAGCACGCCGATGATGCGCATGGGGTTTTCGGCATCGAGGATGACATTGTCGAAGCGGTAGTCGTTGTGCACGATGCCCGGGCGCGGGTGGTCGGCCGGCATCTTCTCGCGCAGCCAGGCCATCACCTGTTCCCAGGCCGGGGCATCCGGGGTCATGGCCTTGCCATAGCGGCTGCTCCAGCCTTCGATCTGGCGCTGCACGTAGCCTTCGGGCTTGCCCAGGTCGGCCAGGCCGCAAGCCTGGTAATCGACCTGGTGCAACTGCACCAGGCGTTCGATGAAGCTCTTGCACAGGCTTTCGGTGCGCATGGCATCCAGGCCGAGTTCGGCGGGAATGTCCGAGCGCAGGATCACGCCCTTGACCCGCTCCATGACATAGAACTCGCTGCCGATCACCGCGCGGTCGGTACAGTGCACGTAAGCCTTGGGGCAGTAGGGGAAGCCGCTGTTGAGCTGGTTGAGGATGCGAAACTCCCGGCCCATGTCGTGCGCCGACTTGGCCTTTTCGCCGAAAGGCGGGCGGCGCAGCACGAATTCACGGTCCGGGTAGGCCACCAGGTAGGTCAGGTTGGAAGCACCCCCGGGGAACTGACTGATGCCTGGCGTGCCCGCAAGCCCGGCGATGCTGGCCTTGAGAAAGGCGTCGACGGCCTGCGCATCGAGTTCTTCGCCGGGGCGTACCTGGGTGGACGAGTCGGTGAGCGTCATGCGTTTTCCTTATTATCTGTCGCAAGGACTATTGGCTAATCTAATGGGCTGAGTCGGCTGGAACAAGCGTGCCAGCGCCCTATAGGCGAGGGTGTTGCCCACCGATCAACTGCCCTGATGACGCCCTTGGCCTGCAGGCGAAAAAAAACCGAAGCCACCCGGGCTTCGGTTTTCGTATCGCTCGACAGGCCCGCCACTCAGGCCGGGAACAGCTCGCTCAGCTTCATCGACAGCATCATGTCGCCTTCGACACGCAGCTTGCCGCTCATGAATGCCTGCATGCCGTCGGTCTCGCCGCTGACGATGCCCTTGAGGGTCTCGCTGTCCATTACCAGGGTGCAGTTGGCATCCGGGTTTTCGCCTTCCTGCAGGTCGCAGGTGCCGTCCTTGACGATCAGCGCGTAGTGCTTGTCTTCGTCGGTGACATTGAAGCCGAACACCAGGTCCAGGCCGGCGGCAGCGGATGGGTTGAACTTCTCTTGCATCTTCTTAACGGCATCAGCTACGGAGGTCATGGTGCATTCCTTATAGAGTGGTTTTCACGTCCCCGCGGGGACACAACAGGCCGGGTCATCGGTAGGTGATGAGCTCCGGCGCCCTCAACAGCTGCACATGGGCCTGGCTGTTGAAGGTGGCCAGGGACACGTCGCGACCACGGAATTTCAGCTGGCTGAGCGACGTGTTGATGATCTGCCAGTTCAGCGCGAAGGCCTGGCTGGGGGTGATACGGGTGACCAGGTGGAGCAGGGCGGCAATGGTACCGCCGGAGGTGAAGATGGCAATGTTGTCGCCACTGCCGGCCTGATCCAGCACCCGCAGCAGGCCAGCCTCGACCCGGCCGGTGAAGGCCTCCCAGGTTTCCAGGCCTTCGCCCGGGTGCTGGCCGTCGTGCCAGCGCTGCACCATCAGTGCGAACAGGCGCTGGAACTCGCTGCGGTGCTGCGCGCCGTTGCGCAGGATATGCAGCGCGTCGGGCTCATCCTCCAGCAGGGCCGGGGCCAAGGCCCGGACCACGCCGTCGGCGTCGAATTCATTGAACGCCGGCTCGGTCTCGATCGCCGGGGCCGCGCAGCCCGAGGCTTGCATGGCCTGCAGGGTGAGGCGTGCGGTGTCCTGTTGACGCCGCAGGTTGCCGGCCAGGCAACGATCCAGGCGAACCCCTAGCTGCGCCAGGTGCTCGCCCAGGGCGTGGCTCTGGCGCGCCCCAATGGCCGACAGGACGTCGTAGTCCTCGGCGCCGAAGGAGGCTTGGCCATGGCGGATCAGGTACAGGTTGCCCACGAAAGTGTCCGGCGCAGTAAGGTTGATGCGAGGTTAGGATGCCCCACCCAGGCTGTCAACGAAAAAACATACAAGCGTTTGAAAAGGTTGTTTGAACTGTGTTGCGAGCATTTGCGCCGGCTGGCAGGGTCATCGGCGCACCGGTATGCTTGCAACAGTTTCGCGCCGTGCAGGCGCTGTCTATCAAGGAGTCAACGTGGAGTTTCTTGCCGAATACGCAAGCTTTCTGGCCAAAACCGCCACCCTGGTGATTGCCATCCTGGTGGTGCTCTCCGCCATCGTCGGCATGCGTGGCAAGGGCCGGCGCAAGCCGGGTGGGCAGTTGCAGGTCACCCGTCTCAACGAGTTCTACAAGGAGCTGCGCCAGCGCCTGGAGTCGGGCCTGCTCGACAAGGCCCAGCTCAAGGCCCTGCGCAAGCAGCAGGCCAAGGCGGAAAAACAGCAGAAGAAGGGCAAGGGCAAGGCCGAGGAGAAGGCCCGGGTGTTCGTGCTCGACTTCGACGGCGACATCAAGGCCTCTGCTACCGAGAGCCTGCGCAACGAGATCACCGCACTGCTGACCCTGGCTACCCCACGTGACGAAGTGGTGCTGCGCCTCGAGAGCGGTGGTGGTCTGGTGCACAGCTACGGCCTGGCCGCCTCGCAATTGGCGCGTATCCGCCAGGCCGGCATCCCGCTGACGGTGTGCATCGACAAGGTCGCGGCCAGCGGCGGCTACATGATGGCCTGTATCGGCGAGAAGATCGTCAGCGCGCCGTTCGCGGTGCTCGGTTCCATCGGCGTGGTGGCGCAATTGCCCAACGTCAACCGCTTGCTGAAGAAGCACGACATCGACTTCGAGGTACTGACCGCGGGTGAGTACAAGCGCACCCTCACCGTGTTTGGCGAAAACACCGAGAAGGGCCGGGAGAAGTTCCAGGAAGACCTCGACGTCACCCATCAGCTGTTCAAGGACTTCGTCAGCCGCTATCGCCCGCAATTGCACATCGATGAAGTGGCCACTGGCGAAGTGTGGTTGGGCGTGGCTGCGCTCAACCGCAAACTGGTGGACGAGCTGCGTACCAGCGACGAATACCTGAGCGATCGCGCCCGCGAGGCCAACCTGTTCCACCTGCACTACGCCGAGCGCAAGAGCCTGCAGGAGCGGATCGGCGTGGCGGCGAGCGGCACCGTGGAGAACACCTTGGTCAGCCTCTGGAGCAAATTCGGCCGCTTGCGCTAACACCTTGAACCTCTTGAAGATTTTTTTAAATCAGGGGGTTGCAAGGTTGTTCGAATGCAGACATAATGGCGCCCATCGAAACGCAGCGAACTTTGAAAAAGGTTCAGTGTTTCAAGGAGATAGCAAAGCGCAAGCAGCTAGATCCGACTTTGAGGCCGAGTAGCAAAGTGGTTATGCTCCGGATTGCAAATCCGTCTACGCCGGTTCGATTCCGACCTCGGCCTCCATATTCGAAAGCCCCGCAGATTAACGTCTGCGGGGTTTTTCTTTGTGGGTCGGAAAAGCCAAGAGTTCCGAAACAAAAAGCATGGAGTTCCGAAACTTCAGCCTTTGGAGGGCTTCGCGATGGCGCCGACGCGGCGGTAAACGCGCTCGGTGATCCCCTCTTTCGAATGCCCCAGCAGCACGCTTGCATCGCTCAGATCGTTGATCTCCGACGCCGCCTTCGGTCGGATGTCGCGGAACTGGAACTGGGCGATTCGATTGGCCAGGTCCGGCTTCTTCTCGACCTCGGCCTTCACCCTGGCATCCTCTCGGGCATCTGCCCATCGGTTGCGCAACATCGGCCAGCTCATGCGCTTGCCGTGCTCATTGATGATGAAGAACGGCGAAAGGTGCTCGCTCGTCCTGCGCATGATTCGCTCGAGCAGCTGGCCCAGGCTGTTCTTCACCCCGTCCACCTCCAAGACGATCCTCAGTCGCTTGCCGGTCTTGCCTTGGCTGACCAGCAGGTAGATCCCCTCTATATCGTCCTTTCGCATGGACAGCACGTCCGACGGCCGCTGGCCGGTCAGATACGCCAGGTCCATCGCGTCCTTCAGCTCCGGTGGAGCCTCCTCATACACCGCCTGCCATACCGTTTCGTTGGCGTAGTAGTCGCGCGGTTTCTCCTTGTTTTTCCTCACGCCCAGGCACGGGTTGTCCCGGGTGGTCAGCCCCCATTCCCTGGCTGTGTTGAATACGTGGGAGAACAGGGCGATTTCCCTGTTCGCCCTGGTCTTCGCCGAACGCGAGTCGCGGTACTGGGCGATCATCGCTGGCGTGATGGCGTCGATTGGCGCCGAGTCGAACACGGCGCGCAGCTGCTTGAGCTCGTAGATGTTGTCCTTTTGGGTTCTGGCGGCCTTGCCCGGGATGATCTTCAGCAGGTACTCGTCGAAGATCCCCTTCATCGTCGTCAGCTCGGCCGGGGTGGCCTTGGCTTCGAAGTCGGCCCATTTCAGCTTGGCCTGCACCAGGTCGGTACCGAGAGGGATTTCCTTGCCGGCCTGGTCGCGGTAGTAGTACCCCACCCACACTTTTCCGTTCTTCCTGGTGCGCTTTCGTCGGTACATGCCCGGCGGCAGGTCGCGGTTCTCGGTACTTCTGGGTCGCATTTCACTTTACTCGGGAGAAATCAGGGGTCCAGGCTGGCGCCGGGGGCGGGGCTGCAGCGACCGGCACGGTGTCGATCACCACGCCGCTGAGCTTCTGGCGGGCGTACTGGCGGCCAACCAGTGGCCGGCCGCCGCGGCTCTCGACGAAGTGCCAGCCTTTTTCTGTGAGCCAACGGCGCTGCCACGCCCGGGGTTTGTAGCCGGTGATCACCACCAGCTCTTCGTCCGAAAGGATCTCGGTTTCCATGGGATGGTCTCCACGCCGCCGGTGGCGGCAGGTTGGTGGTCAGTATTCGCCTTCGGTGATGGAGTGCTCGACTGATTGCGATCGAGCGTCAGCCGCTCCCATGAAGACTTGGTTCAGAGCGGTGTCCTGAAGAGCGCCGACTGCATCAGTGCCTTCGTCGTCTTCGCCGAGGACGGGAAGCGCTTGGTGGCGGATCAGGTCGATACCCACGCCTTCGGGCACATCGAAGCGGGTGATGACTGTGGAGGTCACGGTGATGATTGGCATGGCAATAGCTCTCCATGCCCGCGCATGTCGGCGGGCTTGAGTTGTAGGAGGAGGGGTTACTTGATGCGGTCGAAGAAGTTGCCGCCGCGACGTTGATAGGAGAGGCCGGACCAGCGGGATGCAGCGCTACCGGCCTGCCTGATGTCGACTGCTTCGGCTGCATAGCCAATGTGCAGCACCTCATCGCCGGCAGCGCTGCTGAGCACGATCATGGCTGCCAAAGGCTCGCGCTCGATCTCGTTGCCCTCAATGTGCTGGGCAATGGCTCGAAACCAGTCAGCCAACTTCTTGCGCTCGGCCTGATTGGCAGCTACCTGGTTATTTTGGAGCCGGCGCTTGACCGGAAATTGGAATACTTCGGCGCTCATCGAGGCCCCCTGTAGATCAGGCAGGCCATGTACATCAGGGGCAGGATCATGGCTGCGGTTCCTTGCTTGGTTGCAGGTCTGGAATCGGCTGATAAGCGACGATCTCGGTGCCGAAGTCCTTGCTGGTGAAGTTGAACTGCCCGAACGGCCATCGGTACTCGAAGGTGCCAGTTCGCGCGCAGCCGGCAAGCACGCTGCCGCAGCGCAGGCGCACATCGATCCAGTCAGATACTGGGTCTTCGTCGTGCTCTGCCTCGAGCCAGTGGCCTTTGAGTTTCTCGACCGCCTCGACCACCTCGGAAATTTCGAACTCTCGTCCGCGACGGCCGATGATGCCGTGAATCCGGTGAATGCCTTGTTCCCAGCGATCCTTGCGGACCAGGGCGCCGTCGGCGCGGAACTCGTAGTCTTCGATCTTGGCGTCGCGGAACTCAGGCCGCCGGAAATCTTGCTCTGTGACTTGACGGCTCACAGCTGATACCTCTCATCAATCCAGCGCCCAGGCGCCAGTGCGGGTGTAGGTTCGGGTTGTGTTTCGTGCGGGGAGAGCTGGCGCTGGTTGCCGGCCTGCAGCTGGCTGTCGGGGATGCAGCTGATGCCGACCCCGTTGAGCAGGTAGCAGGTGACGCCGCGCCGGCTGTCGTGCTGCACGTCGATGACGTTCTCGGTTGCGCTGGCGCCGGTGGCCAGCAGCAGGAGGCAGAGGGCGAGGCGGGTCATGGCTCGATCCTCTTGAATTCGACTACCCATACCCATGGATTGGAGGTCCAGGCTTCAGGGCCGTTGATCGACTCCCAAAGGCGCCGAAACTGCACGCCCCAGGCGGCATCAAGGTGCTCAGCAACTGGCAGATCTGGCCCTTCGGCCTTAGCCTGGTCCTCGCTGATCTCCTGCAACCGCTCGACGCGCACGTCGGTGACCTCCAGCAGGATGCGGCTGGCCCAGCGGGGCATGTGGATGCTTGGCTTCCATGTCGGCTGCTCGGCTTCATACGGCGTCAGGCCATCAGCGGCGTAGACCAGCGTGCCGTCTTCGCGAGCGTCGGTAACGTCAAGGTCGGCGGGTTTAAGGTACGGGCCGCTCATGACTTCGAAGTGGTCGCAAAACCAGGTTTCCCGCACCCAGAGCCGGTCGCCGGGTTTTCCGTGAGGGCAGGAGATCGGGTATTCCATACCATCGCTGTCGACTTCGGAGTCGCCGAACGCATTGAACGGCCACCATCCGTTGCCGTGATCGAGCATGATGAGGCCGTCGGCATGAGACTTTGTTGCCTTCACTACTCGCCGTGTCACCGTCTTCCGGCCATCCAGAATGGCGCGGACCATCGGCCCGCTGAACAGGATCGGGCGTTCCTTTGCTTGAGACATAGCTTCGCCTTGGCCGCCATATCGCGGCAGTGAATAGAGGGGAGAGGGTTTGGTACTAGGTGGCGCGACAGCCTTTGGTATCGCTTGTCGGCTTTTTGGTGAAGCAGGGAACCTTCACGCCGCTTATGCTGGTCCCTAATGTTAGGGACTGATATCAATAGCTTGCGGATGAATTCTCATGAGTGCTGACAAACATGAGCGCCAATATCAGGCGTACCAAGCGCTGAAGGATTTGAGTGACTTGGCCGCTGACACGATGAAACAGATTGCATACGAGCAGATGGATCACATTGATTGGGACGAGACTTGCCGTCGGCACCGTCAAGCTTTCGCCCGCTGGATTGAGTACGCTGAAGGGCAAGGCGCGGAGGATGCAGCTGGCCCAGGCGGGGCACCACGGCAATTAATTGATTCAGCGGTTAAGAAATAGTTAGCTATTGCGTAGCGTTGCTGTAGCCTGAGATGACAATTCATCACTTTGAGGCCCAGCCATGCGTAATCGCGGTAAGGTTTACTGGGATTGGGCAAATTCGGAATTGCACTTCCGCAACTACGACGAGCGCCTGCCCTGCGGCACCCTCATCAACATTCAGGTCCGCACCTCCAAAGAGAACGTCACCCAGCTCTTCTTCGGCATTTATGGCCAGAAGGGGCTCATGCTTATTGAAGAAAATCACCCTGATTGCAAAGGGCAGACGATGACCGCAGCCATGGCCTGGGCGCTCCAGCGCGCCAACGACTGGGTAGCAGGTCAGCGGCTCAGCCCTCGCTGAGTGAATAAAGGGGAGAGGGGTTAGAAATCGAGAGAGTATTCAGCCAGGTAGGCTTCTTGCGGGGTCTGGCCACGCGCCCAGTTGTATTCCTTCCACATCTCTGGCATGCCTGGCGTGTGCCCGTGCTTGGCGGCGATAGCCACCAGTTCGGCCCACCACTGCTCCCAACTCATGGCTGAATCTCAAGGGCCGCGCGCACATTCTGTATCAGGAGCCACTCGGTATCGCTTCGGCCAACGCCATCGTCAATCAAGGCCAGCACCTCTCGCAGTAGTGCATCCCTCTTGGCCAGATGGTCACGCAGGACTGCGGCCTCATCACTGGCGGCGGCGCGCTCATCCTCGCATTCGCGTAGTTCCTCGCAGCAGAGCAAATAGCGATCGTCGTCGTTTAACTGCCCTGACCCTACGCGCTCCTTCACTGGCTCGCCGGTAACTCGGGCCTGAATGGCTGCCCAGGTCGGCTCGTACTCTGGCCAGTCGCTTTCGATCACCAGGCACTCGCGCTGCGGCAGATGCGCCTGGAGGTGAAAGAGCGGATCAACCAAGGCGCTCCGGTAGGCCACCGGCACTTTCGCCAGGTCGCTGCGCTTGATGACGATGTACCGGTCTTCGCGCTGGAAGGGCACGCTGACCATCTCGGTGTTGCTGGATCGGTTTTCTGTGGGCATGGGGAAACCTCGCGGCTATAGTTGCCCGCTCAAGAAATGGAGGTTCTTATGGAATGTGTTGTATGCAACAAGCCAGCAATGGAAGAAGAGCGATTCGGTGACTATGCCGACTTCGATTGCGACGATTGCGGGAAGTATCGTGTGACTGGAACGGTGCTCGGGATTCTTGATCGGGCTCAGTGGCTTCGCACTACTGCAATGCAGCAGTGGATAGCCGAGCAGCATCAAGCGGGTGTTGAGCGTCCAATCATCAATAGCGCAAATGCAGAGTACGAAGGGGTGCTATATCGCTGAGCAAAGCCGTGACGGCCATTATGCGGCCTGTAGAAGCGCCTCTATCACTCGCTGACCAGCCAGCGGAGGCACTGCATTTCCCGCCATGTGCATGGTTAGCCGGTGGTTGTCCGGCCGCAGGGTGTCAGCCGGGAACGACATGGCGGCCAGGGCCTCGTTGGCGCTGAGCATCCGCATGCGATCGCCGTCGACCAGGGCCCAGCGGTCCAGGGTGGTGATGGTGCCGATCGGCCGGTTGATGTCTCGGCCGGTGGTACCGGAACCTTTGCCGTAGTAGGGCATGATAAATCGGTCACCGAAGCGCTGGCGCCCGTTGCCCACGCGTTCCAGCGTTGCCACGGCCCGGCCTGGCTTCTCGATCTGCGACCAGCGTCCCGCGTCGAAATTGAGGAAGCTGCTGGCCGGAACGTGCTCGCACTGCTGCAGCTGCAGCTGGATCGGCGCTTTGCTCTTGGTGCAGATTAGGAACAGGCGCACACGGTGTTGCGGCACGCCCAAGTCGGCGCAATCTACGATGTGCGGCGCGACCTGGTAGCCCAGGCGCCGCATCGCGTCGACCCAGCAGGGGTAGAGCACCCAGTTCACGAACTCGGGCACGTTCTCGACCACCCAGGCATCCTGATCAAGTACTTCAGCAGCAGATGGCACCGCCCAGGCGGTCGAGCGAGAGGCGTCGTGCTCTGGATTGCCGTTCTTCTTGCCGCGGGCCTTTGCATGGCCCTGGCAGCATGGGGAGGCGATGCCGATGTCCGAGCGCGGCACCTTTGCCCAGTTCGCCTGCTGCAGGTCCTGGCACACGTGCTCGGTGTCCTGGTGGTTTGCTGCATGCCACTTCACGGCCTCTGGCCAGTGGTTTGCCGCCCAGAGAACCTGGACGCCTGCGGCGCGCGCGCCGGTGCTCCATCCGCCGAGGCCGGCGAACAGGTCGATTGCTGTGGTCATTGTGCGATTTCCGTCTCAAGCGGCTTTGTGAATTTCTGGCTTCCAATCCGCCCAGCCGATAACGGGCATCTTGGTCTTGGGGCTGATGATCTTGTTGCCCTTCTCGTCGAGCAGGGCGGCTTTGCACCGGATCTTCAAGTCGCGGCAGGCGCCGGCCCGCTTGGCCAGCTCGATGAACTGCTGAGCGTGCTGCGGGGTGTCGAAGAGCGCGCTGAGCTGCTTCACCTTCTCGCCGGCCATGATGGCGTCCGCGTTGCGCTGAACGGCCTCAGTCCATTCGGCTAGCGTCAGCTCTAGGGGGGGGGCAGCCAGCCTTGCCGCTTGGCTTGGTCGCCTTGGTCTGCTTCCGGGCATCGGCGAGTGCCGCGCTCGCGGTCATGCCGAACACTGCGAATGTGCTCATGGTGATCTCCAGGCAGGCGCCGTCCTCGCAGGGTGGCGCTCATAAAGAAAGTGAGATATCTCTAATGTCCGTTTGAGGCGTTATCGAGAGGGAAGGGCTTTGGAGCTGAAAGACGTCTGGGAGGCGGCATCTGCCTTAGGTACATGCGCTGCCGTGATAGTGGCTTTGGTCTTTTCGTATCGCGCCTTAGCGGACAGCCGAAGGATTGAGAAGGACAGATCCGATCTTGCGGCCGCAAGACTCCTGGGGCCGGTTAGCTCACTAGAAGAGCAGGTATCACTTCTGTACGCCTGTCTTGTATTTAACGATGACGACTACGAGAGCAGTGGCCCGCAGATTTCGGGTCTCCTTGGTGAGATTGAATCGGCTGCATCCACTATCACCACTGATGATCTTTATCAGGTTCTGTGCTTACCTAATCACGCAGCAAAGCGACTGGCTCGCGCCCTTGGCTTGATACATATCTTTGCCGGGCAGACGAAATACAGGTTAAGTCAGCCTAGATGGACTCAAAACGAAGTCTCGGCAAAGCGAGAGGCCTATAAGCGATGGACTGAATCGGTTGGTGATATTCGGGACCATCTTCAAATTGCGACTCGCCAGCTTCAATCCGCCGCAGACACTGGGGCTCCTCTGCCTTCATCGGAGGAAATACACGGGTCGGTCGAATAGCTTCAAAGCCAACTGCTAGGCCCTTCGAACCTTGAATCCGAACATGCACTCGATGTCGTGGTACTCGCACCTCTCGTAGGCCTTGTACTTGGCCTGCGACGGGGTGCTGGCGAAGACATCAACGATGGTTCGATTGGTGATGTCCCACCAGTCCCATCCGGCCACCAGCACCTGGTAGCGTTTAAGCGGCAGCTTCTCAGCCATATCGCCGTACTGCATTTCCCAGGTCGGGTGGTAGTTGCGGATGCGCTTCTTCGGGTCGCTGTCGAGGATGACGCCGATGTAGTGGCCACGGTCGGCCATGATCACACCGAGCTCACCGTTGGCGATGACTCGGCGTCCGATCTCTGCTGGCACGCCATAGTGGTCGCGCACGTAGGCGCAGTTGTAGTCGCTCATAGATCGCTCCTTGATCAGGCCGCTTTCCGCGCGTTGAGCACGCGCTGGCGGGCTGTTTCGTACTCGCTGCTGACGATCTCAACCAGTCCTTCAACATCGCCATCAGCGGCCTTGCTGCCCAGGTTCAGGTAAACCGTTTCGCCGTAGGTGAAGCACACCCCGCCGCTGAGCCAGATCCCGCCGCGCTCGACGCCGATGGCCTCCCACATTTCGTCGCGGTCGATATCGACCGGGCAATGCGCTTTCCAGAGGTCTTCCAGGCGCTGGTGCTCGGCCTTCTCGGCCGCGCGCACCTCTTTGTCCGTGCCCTTGGCGTGCTTGGGCGCCCGACGCAGAGAGCGATAGCCGTATTCGTCAGGGCGGCACCAATGCACATCCAGGGCGCGGCTGGCGCTGAGCTTGATGCCGCCGACGTAGTTGCGGGAGCCGCTGTACATCGGCGATGCATCGGCGCCGAACGCCTCACCCAATTTCTTGCGCTGAGCGTCCCAGGCAGCTTTCTTGTCGTCCCAGGCGCGCACGGCGGCCAGAACCTTTGGCGATTCGGTCTTGTAGAAATAGCTCATGGCTTTCTCCATGCATGCGCCGCCCTCCGTGGCCGGATGCGGCATGGTGGCAATTTGGTTTGGGATGGGGTATTAGTCGGCTCTGTACGAATCAGCTAGCGAGACAGCTAATGTTCAAAAATCCTGAATTAGACTCCGCCCTCATCACTACAATTCATCACGAAAGCTTTCTGATGAAGAGTAGCTGGGATGAGTTTGAGCGCCTTGCTAATAAACAGATACTATCAACGTTAAATGCGACGGAGTGTGTTAGTCTTTTTAGCTTCTATACCTCGTTTTTACATCACCTTTATGAATTCTATTTAGCCTGTTTCAAGCGTCAGATTGGTAATGACTCTGGATTTGGCGGGCGCGAGGGCGCTGCTAGAAAAGATAGACTTTTCACTGCAGAAACACAGCGTGTGTTCGATCGGATAAGCGCCAGGCTAGAGGCTGGCAAAGGACAAGGATGGGAGAATGACCCCTCATACTATAAAGTAGCTGTGCCAATCGATTTCGCCGAAGACCTGAGAAATATTCGGAATAGTTCGGCCCATGCTCTGACTTCAAGGGCAGCAGGTGATATCGATCTTTCAGATTTCTACCATAGCTATCACAAATACGTTTACGAGTTATTTAGAAGTGCGCGCGAATACTGGGGCGCATTTTCGATAGAGAACTTGGACATGAAAGCTATATCGAGATTCTCGGTGTTGGTACGTACGTGACAAGCTCAATCCGGGTAGCTAATTTCATCACCAGGGTCGCGCCTCAGGTCTGCCCTGCTTGCTGCTTCGAACTGGCGCGCTAGTTTGGGAGAGATGTAAAAAGCTGGCGCGCCAGGTCGCTCAAGACGACGCGCCCGCTCTTCAGGATCCTGAGCGATCCAAGACAGAGCCAGGTCTTGCCAAAGCTCCTGCACCTGCTTGTACCCGTGCCGCTTGAGTTCAGCGGTGAGTGCTTTCTTGATGCCTCCCGGCATTGTGATGGTGATGTCTTCGATCCCCAGCTTCTCGGCCTTCGCCTTCTCGCGGGCTCGGTAGTCCGCAGAGTGCTTCGCGGCTCCGGTCTTCTGCTCGGCCATGGCCGATACCTCCCAAGCCGCTGGGCGGCAAATTGATGTGTTGCTGGCGCCGGCCGTGCCGGACGCGCGCGGTGATGCGTTTCAAGCGGTGAGCTCCATGTCTCGGTCGTTCCAGCCTGCCAGCCACCAGCCGCAATCAACGGTCATCCAGCCGTAGGGCTGGGAATCGCGGGACTGCTTGTTGTCTCTGCAGGCTCGACCGAGATAGTAAGCAGGTGGGCACTGATAGTGCTGGTTGTGCATGGCTACGCTCCGGTGAGGTAGTGCGCTGGCGCGAACGGTATGTCGTCGTCGAAGTTATCCGGCGGCGCGGCCTGCTGGCTCTGCTGCTGGGGAGCCGGTCGGCGCTGCTGCGGCTGACGATCGGGCGCCTGACCTGGCTGATGGCCCTGCGGCTTGCCGCCCAGGAGCTGCATGCTGCCGCGCATGTCTACGTGCACCTCCGTGGTGTAGCGCTTGATCCCGTCCTTCTCCCACTCGCGGGTCTGCAGCTTGCCCTCGATGTAGAGCTGGGAGCCTTTGCGCGCCCACTCGCCGGCGATCTCCGCGACCTTGCCGAACATCACCACGCGGTGCCACTCGGTGCGCTCGACCTTCTGGCCGGTCTGCTTGTCGGTCCACTGCTCGCTGGTGGCCAGGCTGATGTTGGTCACCGCCTGGCCGTTGGGCATGTAGCGCACATCCGGGTCCTGGCCGACCGCGCCCACCAGAATGACCTTGTTGACCCCGCGGCTCATGACGATGCCGCCCCGGCCAGCACGATCAGCATCAGCGCGAACAGGCTCACCCAGCGGGTGGCGCGTTCGCCGAGCTCTTTCACCTTCACCGCGGCCACCACCGGCAGCGCCTTCGCGTCAATGGCCCGCTCGAGGCTTTCTGCGTAGCGAACGGCTTGCGGGTAGCTGGTGTTGCGGCCGTACACGCGATTGTCGCGGGACGAGACCACCATCCAGCCATTGCCGGCCGGGGTGACGATGAAGCGCGACTTGGCGTGGAACGCCTCGGTGGCGGTGATGACTTCCTGGCGCAGGACTTCGAGCTGATCCTGGCTCTCTCGGATGGCTACTTGCATGGTGGTGATCCTCATTGTGGTCAGGCGTGAAGTTCCAGGGCCTCGGCCCGGCGAACGATTCGAATCTGGGCGGTGCGCCGCTCCGGCGCTCGGCGATCACGGCGCATTGGGTCACCGTCGTTGATGGCTGCGTGCATGGCGATTAGGCCGGCCAGCACGATGCAGAGGGGGCTGATGATCTGCTGACGCATGGCCTTGGTGACCGCCTCGATGCGGCGACCGGCTTCGAGCTTGAACAGCGCGGCCTCGATGCGATTGGCGACCGTGCCAGGGCTCACGGCCATCTGGCGGGCGATCTCTTTTGTGGTGAGGCCCTGGGCCACCCACAGCATTGCTTCCAGTTCGCGTGGAGCCAGCGCCTTGCCGAGCTGGCCAGTCCATGAGCCGCAGGTGATCGTTTCCATGAAGTGTCCTCGGTGGGCTGCATTGGTCGTGACACTCGCTGCCGTAAACCTCCCGGACCAGGGGAGGGCGAACGTCACGACCGATGCAGCCTGGTGATGGGGAACCAGGTGATCGGGCAGTTAACGTCAGGCTGACGTGGCGCTGGTTGTTCAAAACCGCTTCTTGGCGCTCTCATTA
>NZ_JACVVE010000048.1 GCF_016648105.1 Pseudomonas sp. S31
ACCTTGCCAAGGTCGGGGTCGCGAGTTCGAGTCTCGTTTCCCGCTCCAAATCAGAAAACGCCATCTCTTACGAGGTGGCGTTTTTTTTGCCTGTCTCCAGGGGGCGCTCGATGCTGCGATGGTGTCATCGCAGCGTACGGGCATTGCGTCAATGCGTGCTGGCAGGGCCTTGTTGCGCGCTCAGCAGCTGCTTTTCCAGGTTCCAGTCGAACGGCTCGCCATTCTGCTCGGCCTCGTAGCGGCGTTCCTCCAACTGTTGGTACAGCTCGAGTTCTTCATCGGGCATGAAGTGCAGGCAGTCGCCAGCGAAGAACCACAGCAGGTCGCGTGGCACCAGGTGGGCGATCTGCGGGTAGCGCTGGATCACCTGGCAGATCAGGTCCTGGCCCAGGTACTGGCTTTCCAGTGGGTCCTGTGGCAGGAGGGTGAGCAGTTCGTCGAAGCGCTCGAGGAACAGGGCGTGGCTTTCCTCCGGTACCTGTTCGGCTTCACCCAGTGCCACCAGGATGGTGCGCAGATGGTTCAGCAGTTGCAGGTGGTATTCCAGGTGGGGGTTGGCCATGGTGGCGGTCCTCGGGGTGGTTGAAACGGGGGCGGAGTATACGCCGGTTGGGGCGAGGTAGGGGAAGGAGGGCCGCAAAGCGGCCCTTTGGCTCAGCGCACTTTGCCCTGTTCTGGCAGCAACTGCTCCTTGTCGAACGCATCCACATCGATCACCGTCCGTCGTGCCGCCTCGGCTGCCTGCAAGCGTTGCCCGTCAGCCACCTGCAGCACACCCGCCTCGATCGCCGCGTCGATGGCCGACTGGCCAGGCGTCGGCTTCACCCGGCCTTCCTTGAGCGCCTGGTGCAGTGCCTTGTGCAGCGGTACCGCTTCGTCCAACAGGTCGCTGGCGCGTTGCAGGGCTGCCACCGGGTCGCCCTCGGCCTGGGGGCGGAAGCAGCCGGCGAGCAATTCCTCGAGGGCTGGGTCGCCTTTGTGGCGACCGATCAACTCAGCCACCTCTGCATCCAGTTCGTCGCTCGGCCCGGTGTTTCGACGGCCGAAGGGGAATACCAGCACGCGCAGGGCGCAACCGACGAAGCGGTTGGGGAAGTTGTCGAGCAAGCGGTCCAGGGCGTTTTCCGCCTGGCCGAGGCTTTCTTCCATCGCCCAACGCAGCAGCGGGCGCATGTGCTCCGGCGAACCCAGGTCGTGATAGCGCTTGAGGGCGGCGCTGGAGAGGTACAGGTAGCTCAACACGTCACCCAGCCGCGCACTGAGGCGTTCGCGGCGCTTGAGCGCGCCGCCGAGCAGCATCATCGACAGGTCGGCCAGCATGGCGAACGCGGCGGCCTGGCGGTTCAGCGCATGGAAGTACCCCTGGCTCAGGGCATCGCCGGGTACCTTCTCCAGGCGGCCCAGGCCGATGCCGTGGATGAACGTGCTGGCGGCATTGCCGGCAGCGAACATGATGTGCTTCATGAGCAGGTCGTCGAATTCGCGCAGTGCCTGGTCGTGGTCCTGACGGCCAGCCAGGGCCATTTCCCTGAGCACGAACGGATGGCAACGGATCGCGCCCTGGCCGAAGATCATCAGGTTGCGCGAGAGGATGTTGGCGCCCTCGACGGTGATGAAGATCGGCGCCCCTTGCCAGTTGCGGCCCAGGTAGTTGTTGGGGCCCATGATGATGCCCTTGCCGCCGTGCACGTCCATGGCGTGCTGGATGCATTCGCGGCCACGCTCGGTGAGGTGGTACTTGAGGATCGCCGACAGCACCGAGGGCTTTTCGCCCAGGTCCACGGCCTTGGCGGTGAGCAGGCGGGCGCTGTCCATCAGCCAGGCGTTGCCGCCGATGCGCGCCAGCGATTCCTGGATGCCCTCGAATGCCGCCAGCGGCACGTTGAACTGTTCGCGGATGCTGGCGTACTGGCCGGTGACCAGGCTGGTGTACTTGGCCGCGCCGGTACCGACCGCCGGCAGGGAGATCGAGCGGCCCACCGACAGGCAGTTCATCAGCATCATCCAGCCCTTGCCGAGCATGGCCTGGCCGCCGATCAGGAAGCTCAGCGGCACGAACACGTCCTTGCCGCTGTTGGGGCCGTTCATGAAGGCCGCGCCCAGCGGCAGGTGGCGCTTGCCGATCTCGACGCCGGGGGTGTCGGTGGGGATCAGCGCCAGGCTGATGCCCAGTTCTTCCTGCTCGCCCAGCAGGTGCTCGGGGTCATAGGCCTTGAACGCCAGGCCCAGCAGGGTGGCCACCGGGCCCAGGGTGATGTAGCGCTTCTCCCAGTTCAGGCGCAGGCCGATGACCTCTTCACCCTGCCACTGGCCTTTGCAGATGACCCCGGTATCGGGCATGGCGCCGGCGTCGGAGCCGGCCAGGGGGCCGGTGAGGGCGAAGCAGGGGATCTCTTCGCCCCGGGCCAGCCGCGGCAGGTAGTGGTTGCGTTGCTCGTCGGTGCCGTAGTGCAGCAGCAGCTCGGCGGGCCCCAGAGAGTTGGGCACCATCACCGTGGAGGCGAGATCGCCGCTGCGGGTGGCCAGCTTCATGGCGACCTGCGAGTGGGCATAGGCACTGAAGCCCTTACCGCCATATTCCTTGGGGATGATCAGGGCAAAAAAACCATTCGACTTGATGTGCGCCCAGGCTTCGGGCGGCAGGTCGAGATCCTGGCCGATCTGCCAGTCGCTGACCATGGCGCAGAGTTCTTCGGTCGGGCCATCGATGAAGGCCTGTTCTTCTTCGCTGAGCTTCGGTGCCGGGTAGGCCAGCAGGGTGTGCCAGTCCGGGCGACCGCTGAACAGCTCGCCGTCCCACCACACGGTGCCGGCATCGATGGCTTCGCGCTCGGTCTGCGACATTGGCGGCAGAGTGCGCTGGAACCACTTGAACACCGGTGCGCTGAACACCTTCTGCCGCCATTGCGGCAGGGCCACCAGGGCGATCTTGAGAGCCAGCACCAGCCACAGCAGGGTCAGCAGCCAACCGGGGGCGCTGCTGAAAATGCCCATCAGCAGCACATAGGCCGCGAGGATGCCCAGTATCTGCAAGGGCGCCAGGCGCCGGTGCGTGAGGTACGCCGCGCCGATCACCAGCACTACCAACCACAACAGCAACATATTCGATCCTCCATGGAGCCTAGGGCTTGAGCCGTCGTACAGAGCTTAGACGCAACGCTGCGAACGGCAGGGTCTGAACAGTGACAGGGTGTGGCGGTGGGAGTTTCAGGGCATCGTTTGCCTGTGTCGGCCTCTTCGCGGGTAAACCCGCTCCTACAGGGGTATCACCGCCCCCAGGTCCAGCTCGATCGTGTAGGAGCGGGTTCACCCGCGAAGAGGCCGGTACAGGCGACAAAACTCTGGAGTAGACTGTGCCACCCTCCGCATTTCATAAGGACGTCGCCATGCTGAAAATCTGGGGCCGCAAGAATTCGAGCAACGTACGCAAGGCTCTGTGGATCGCCCACGAACTGGGCCTGGAATTCGAATCGATCGACGCCGGTGGCGCCTTCGGTGTGGTCGACGAGCCGCACTACCGCTCGCGCAATCCCAACGGCCTGGTGCCGATGCTCGAGGACGGTGACCTGACCCTGTGGGAATCCAACACCATCGTCCGCTACCTGTGTGCCGAATATGGCGCGGAGCAGGGCTGGTACCTCGACGACCCACGCCAGCGCGCCCTGGCCGACAAATGGATGGACTGGACCACCTCTTCTTTCGCCGCGCCGTTCCGCCCGCTGTTCTGGGGCTTGCTGCGCACCCCGGAAGACCAGCGTGACTGGGTGGCGATCAACGCTGCGCACAAGCAGTGCTTGCAACTGCTGGCCATCGCCGACGAAACCCTGGCCAAACAGCCGTATCTTTCCGGTGACCAGATCGGCATGGGCGACATCCCATTGGGCAGCTTCATCTATGCCTGGTTCGAGATGCCCATCGAGCGCCCGGCGATGCATCATCTGGAAGCCTGGTACGAACGCCTCAAGGCGCGTCCGGCGTACCAGGCGGCGGTGATGACCGCGCTGACCTGATCGAACACCCCGGCTATTTCGATAGTCACTATCAATAGACGTGACTGTACTTGTGCGGCCAGGGCTTGCACCATGGCCGTACTCACTGCGCCAGTGACCCGATCTGGCGTGTCCCGCACCCTTTCCCTCGGTAAGTGACCCGCTATGAGTTCCGCCCTGTCCATTCGACAGCTGACCAAGACCTACGGCAACGGCTTCCAGGCCCTCAAGGGCATCGACCTGGACGTCGCCGAAGGCGACTTCTTCGCCTTGCTCGGCCCCAACGGCGCCGGCAAGTCCACCACCATCGGCATCCTCTCGACCCTGGTCAACAAGACCAGCGGCACGGTCAACGTGTTCGGCCATGACCTCGACCGCGAGCCCGCCGCGCTCAAGCGCTGCTTGGGCGTGGTGCCGCAGGAGTTCAACTTCAACCAGTTCGAGAAGTGCTTCGACATCGTCGTGACCCAGGCCGGCTACTACGGCATCCCGCCCAAGGTGGCCAAGGCTCGCGCCGAGCAGTACCTGACCCAGCTGGGCCTGTGGGACAAGCGCGACGTGCCGTCGCGTTCGTTGTCCGGTGGCATGAAGCGCCGTCTGATGATCGCCCGCGCGCTGATTCACGAGCCGCGTCTGCTGATCCTCGACGAGCCGACCGCCGGAGTGGACATCGAGCTGCGCCGTTCGATGTGGAGCTTCCTCACCGAGCTCAACCAGAAGGGCATCACCATCATCCTCACCACCCACTACCTCGAGGAAGCCGAACAGCTGTGCCGCAACATCGGCATCATCGACCACGGCACCATCGTCGAGAACACCAGCATGCGCCAACTGCTGGGCAAGCTGCATGTCGAGACCTTCGTCCTCGACCTCAAGCACGACCTGCCCGCCGCGCCGGTGCTGCAGGGCTACCCGTGCCGGTTGATCAACCCGCACAGCCTGGAAGTGCAGGTGGACAAGGACATCGGCATCACCGCGCTGTTCGGCCAGCTGGCCCTGCAGAACATCGAGGTGCAAAGCCTGCGCAACAAGACCAACCGACTCGAGGAGCTGTTCGTGTCCCTGGTGGAAAAAAACCTGTCGAAGGTGGCCGTATGAGTGTGGAACTGCGCACCAACTGGGTCGCCCTGAACACCATCGTCTACCGCGAAGTGCGGCGCTTCCTGCGCATCTGGCCGCAGACCCTGCTGCCGCCGGCGATCACCATGGTCCTGTACTTCGTCATCTTCGGTAACTTGATTGGCCGGCAGATTGGCGACATGGGTGGCTTCACCTACATGGAGTACATCGTGCCGGGGCTGATCATGATGTCGGTGATCACCAACTCCTACGGCAACGTGGTGTCGAGCTTCTTCGGCAGCAAGTTCCAACGCTCGATCGAAGAATTGATGGTTTCGCCGGTCTCGCCGCACACCATCCTCATCGGCTATGTACTGGGCGGCGTGTTGCGCGGCCTGGCGGTGGGCGTGATCGTGACCATCCTGTCGCTGTTCTTCACCCACCTGCAGGTGCATCACCTGGGGATCACGGTGATCGTGGTGCTGCTGACGGCGACCATCTTCTCGCTGCTGGGCTTCGTCAACGCGGTGTTCGCGCGTAACTTCGACGACATCTCGATCATCCCGACCTTCGTGCTCACGCCGCTGACCTACCTGGGCGGGGTGTTCTACTCGATCAACCTGCTGCCGCCGTTCTGGCAGGCGGTGTCGTTGGCCAACCCGGTGCTGCACATGGTCAACTCGTTCCGCTACGGCATCCTAGGGGTGTCGGATATCAGCATCGGCACGGCGATCACCTTCATGCTGGTGGCCACCGCGGTGCTCTACCTGCTGTGCGTCCGCCTGCTGGTCAGCGGCCGCGGCATGCGCGCCTGACACCTTGCACCGGCATTGGCGGCGCCGCCACTGCCGGCCTACCCACCAGCGCCAGTAGAGCATGGTGGCGAAGTAGCCAAGGACGCCAAGCACCACGCCACACACCACCGAGCCGAGCAGGAAGGGCTGCCACAGCGTCGACAGCTGGTCGGTGATCCATTGGAAGGTCAGTTCGTCGGGTAGGGTGCGTGGCGGCACCTGCATCAACCAGGCGCCGGTCATGTAGGTGACGAAGAAAACCGGCGGCATGGTCAGTGGGTTGGTCAGCCATACCAGGCTCACCGCGATCGGCAGGTTACCGCGCACCGGGATGGCCAGCGCGGCGGCCAGCAGCATCTGCGCCGGCATCGGGATCAGCGCCGCGAACAGGCCTACGCCCATGGCCCGTGCCACCGAGTGGCGGTTCAGGTGCCAGAGGTTCGGGTCATGCAGAAGCCGGCCGAAGAAGCGCAGGGACTTGTGTTCTCGGATGCTGGTCGGATCCGGCATGTAGCGTTTGAAAAGGCGGCGCGGCATGTAGGCTCCCCGAGCGGTATTGCCGCAGTATGCCTTGATTCAAAGACGCCCTCGTTCAGAGTTTGTGACAATTGTTGAACGAACCCCGCGACCATTTGCGCTATGCCTCAGTAAGCGATTTCGCTTCTGGAGCTCTACCTCTATGCGCACAGGGATGTTGGCGCTGGCGCTCGGGCTGTTGAGCCTGAGCCTGTTCCCCGAGCTGCCATCGGATGGATGGCTTTTGCTGTTGTTGTGCAGCGCCTTGGCCTGCCTGGCTACCCGGCTATGGCCGCTGGGCTGCGCAGCATTGGGGCTGTGCTGGGCCTGCTGGTCGGCTCAACAGGCCCTGAATGACCGCCTGGTGCCCGCGCTGGAGGGCCGCACCCTATGGCTGGAAGGTCGGGTGATCGGCCTGCCGAGCCGCACTGGCCAGAGCGTGCGCTTCGAACTGGAGCAGCCTTGGTCGCGCCGCGCCGAACTGCCGCAACGTTTGCAACTGAACTGGTTCGACGGCCCGTCGATCCGCGCCGGGGAGCGCTGGCGGCTGGCCGTTACCCTGCAGCGCCCGGCCGGGCTGCTCAACCCCCACGGGCCCGACCGCCAGGCCCAGCTGCTGGCGCGGCGCATCGGCGCCACCGGCACGGTCAAGGCTGGCCAACTGCTCGAGGCCCAGGCGCCGGGGTGGCGCGACGCCTTGCGCCAGCGTCTGCTGGCCGTTGATGCCCAGGGGCGCGAGATGGCGCTGGTGGCCTTGGTGCTAGGCGACGGTGCCGGCCTGGCCCGCGACGACTGGCAGGTGTTGCAAGCCACCGGCACGGTGCACCTGCTGGTGATTTCCGGGCAACACATCGGCTTGGTCGCCGGCTTGTTGTACGTCCTGGTGGCCGGCCTGGCGCGCTGGGGCCTTTGGCCGCGTTCGCTGCCCTGGTTGCCCTGTGCCTGTGCCATGTCGCTGGCGGCGGCCCTGGCCTACGGCTGGCTGGCGGGGTGGGGCGTGCCGGTGCAGCGCGCCTGCCTGATGCTGGCGGTGGTGCTGGCCTGGCGCCTGCGTTTTCGTCACCTGGGGGCAAGCCAGCCGTTGTTGATGGCGCTGGTCGCCGTGTTGCTGTTCGAACCGCTGGCGCCATTGTTGCCAGGGTTCTGGTTGTCGTTCGCTGCAGTGGCCACGTTGGTGTTCTGTTTCAGTGGTCGTCTGGGTGGCTGGCGGCCCTGGCAGGCCTGGAGCCGTGCCCAGTGGGTGATCGCGATCGGGCTGCTGCCGGTGTTGCTGGTCACGGGCCTGCCGGTCAGCCTCAGTGCTCCGCTGGTCAACCTGGTGGCGGTGCCTTGGATCAGTCTCGCGGTGTTGCCGCTGGCGCTGCTGGGCACCGTGCTGCTGCCCCTGGGGGCGGTTGGCGAGGGCTTGCTGTGGTTGGCCGGGAGCCTGTTGCACCTGTTGTTCGAAGGGCTCGCGGTGGTGGCTGCCTGGCGCCCGGCCTGGGTGCCGCCGGCCTTGCCGTTGTGGGCGTGGCTCCTGGTAGGCCTGGGCGCGGTGTTGCTGTTGCTGCCGCGTGGTGTGCCGTTGCGCGGGCTCGGCGGGATCCTGCTGCTGGCGCTTTGGGTGCCCAGGGATAGCGTACCGCTCGGGCAGATAGAGGTCTGGCAGCTGGATGTCGGCCAGGGGCTGGCGGTGCTGCTGCGCACCCGCAACCACAGCCTGCTCTACGATGCCGGACCGGTGCGCGGCGACACCGACCTGGGCGAGCGGGTGGTGCTGCCGACCTTGCGCAAGCTGGGGCTCAGGCAGCTGGACGTCATGCTGATCAGCCATGCCCACGCGGACCATGCAGGTGGTGCGCAGGCCGTTGCGCGGGGGCTGCCGGTGGGCCGTGTGCTCAGTGGCGAAGCTGAGGCCTTACCTGGCGCACTGGGCGCTCAGGCGTGTGCCAATGACCAGCGCTGGGAGTGGGACGGTGTGTATTTCTCGTTGTGGCGCTGGCCTGAAGGGCAGGGCAGCAACGACCGCTCCTGCGTGCTGCTGGTCGAGGCGCAGGGCGAGCGCCTGCTGCTGGCCGGGGATATGGAGGCCGGAGCCGAGCAGGCCTGGATGGCGGCGGCCGAGACGACCGAAATCGACTGGCTGCAATCCCCGCATCATGGCAGCCGCACATCTTCCACCGAGGCCTTCATCCGCGCCACGGCGCCGCATGGGGTGTTGATTTCGCGGGGGCGCAACAACGGCTTCGGGCACCCGCATGCGCAGGTCATCGAGCGTTATCGGCGGCATGGCTTGAGGGTGCATGACACGGCGGTGGAGGGGGCGTTGCGGCTGGTGTTGGGGAGCCATGGAAAGGTCGAGGGTGTAGGTCGGCAGCGCCGATACTGGCGTAATGAAAGTGGTGGCTGACAGGGCCCTTTCGCGGGTAAACCCGCTCCTACAGGGCCTGCGCGACGGCTGTAGGAGCGGGTTTACCCGCGAAAGGGCCCTGTCAGCCACCGAGAGCTAATTCCCTGACCTCCGGCAGATGAGCCCCCCGCGCGCCTATGTTAGAGTGTCGGCCTTTTTCAGAGGGGCGCTTACTGTGTGGGAATTGGTCAAGTCCGGTGGTTGGATGATGCTGCCGATCATTCTGAGTTCCATCGCCGCCATGGCTATCGTCGTCGAGCGCCTGTGGACCCTGCGCGCCAGCCGCGTGACGCCGCCGCACCTGCTGGGCCAGGTGTGGATGTGGATCAAGGACAAGCAACTCACCAGTGACAAGCTCAAGGCCCTGCGCGCCGACTCGCCGTTGGGCGAGATCCTCGCGGCGGGCCTGGCCAACTCGCGCCATGGCCGCGAGATCATGAAGGAGTGCATCGAGGAAGCCGCCTCACGGGTCATCCACGAACTCGAGCGCTACATCAGCACCCTCGGCACCATCGCCGCCATGGCCCCGCTGCTGGGCCTGCTGGGCACCGTACTGGGCATGATCGACATCTTCAGCGCCTTCATGGGCTCGCAGATGACCGCCAACGCCGCGGTGCTCGCCGGTGGTATCTCCAAGGCCCTGGTCACCACCGCGGCCGGCCTGATGGTCGGTATCCCGGCGGTGTTCTTCCATCGTTTCCTGTTGCGCCGCATCGATGAGCTGGTGGTGGGCATGGAGCAGGAGGCGATCAAGCTGGTCGAGGTGCTGCAGGGCGATCGCGAAGTCGAAGTGGCCGGAGGCAAGGCGTGAAGTTCCGGCGCAATCGCCAACGGGAGAACGTCGACATCAACCTCGCGTCGCTGATCGACGTGGTGTTCGTCCTGTTGCTGTTCTTCGTGGTCACCACCACCTTCACCCGCGAGACCCAGCTGCGTGTCGAGCTGCCCGAGGCGGCCAGCGCCGAGCAGGCGCCGGCCGACCAGGGCAAGCTGGTAGAGGTCACCATCAGCGCCGACGGCGTGTACTCGGTGAACAACCACCTGCTGCCCAAGAGCGATCTGGGTACCCTGACCGAAGCGATCGAGCGCGAGTCCGGCGGTGACAACACGCTGCCGCTCGCCATCAGCGCCGACGGCAAGACGCCGCACCAGGCCGTGATCACTGCAATGGATGCCGCCGGCAAGCTCGGCTTCAGCCACCTGCGCATGACCACCGTCGAGGCTGCCCAGGGGACTCCTTGATGGCGTTTGCCGACCGCCTGCTTGCCGCCTGGTACGCCGGGCACCCGGCGCTGGCCGTGCTGCGCCCGCTCGAGGCCTTGTACCGGCGCGTGGTCACGCGCAAGCGCGCGCGTTTTCTCAGCGGTGAAAGCGCCAGCTACCGGGCGCCGGTGCCAGTCATCGTGGTCGGCAACATCACCGTCGGCGGTACCGGCAAGACCCCGATGATCCTCTGGCTGATCGAGCACTGCCGCCAGCAGGGCCTCAAGGTCGGCGTGGTCAGCCGTGGCTATGGCGCCAAGCCGCCGCAGTTGCCCTGGCGTGTGCGAGCCGCGCACAGTGCCGAGCAGGCCGGCGACGAACCCTTGCTGATCGTCCAGCGCACCGACGTGCCGCTGATGATCGACCCCGACCGCTCGCGCGCCGTGCAGGCGCTGCTGGCCAGCGAGCCGCTGGACCTGATCCTGTGCGACGACGGCATGCAGCATTACCGCCTGGCCCGTGACCTGGAACTGGTGCTGATCGACGCGGCCCGTGGCCTCGGCAATCGCCGTTGCTTGCCGGCCGGGCCGCTGCGCGAGCCGGTCGAACGCCTGCAGGAGGCCGATGCGGTGCTGTTCAACGGCGCCAGCGAAGACTGTGCCGAGGGCTTCGGCTTGCGCCTGCAGCCCTCGGCGCTGGTCAACCTGCGCAGTGGCGAGCGCCGTGGCCTCGACCTGTTCCCGGCAGGCCAGCAGTTGCACGCCGTGGCCGGCATCGGCAACCCGCAGCGTTTCTTCAACACCCTGCTGGCGCTAAACTGGCAGCCGGTGCCGCATCCCTTTGCCGATCACGCGGAGTTTTCCGCTGAGCGCCTGGCGTTCAGCCCATCGCTGCCGTTGGTCATGACCGAGAAGGACGCGGTGAAATGCCGGGCTTTCGCCGCCGACGACTGGTGGTACCTGGCGGTCGAGGCGCAGCCGACGCCGGCCTTCGCCGCCTGGTTCGACATCCAGCTGCAGCGCCTGCTGGCCAACCAGCAGCAGCCCTGAGCCCTCATTCAATTTCCGGCCAACTGGCCTCAAGGACGCTTCCATGGACACCAAACTGCTCGACATCCTGGCCTGCCCGATCACCAAGGGCCCGCTCAAGCTCAGCGCCGACAAGACCGAGCTGATCAGCAAGGGCGCGGGCCTGGCCTACCCGATCCGCGACGGCATCCCGGTGATGCTGGAAAGCGAGGCGCGCACCTTGACCGACGACGAGCGCCTGGACAAATGAGCGTGAACTTCACCGTGGTCATTCCTGCCCGCCTGCGCTCCACGCGCCTGCCGGGCAAGCCCCTGCTGGCGATCGCCGGCAAGCCGATGGTCCAGCACGTCTGGGAGCAGGCGCGCAAGAGCGGCGCCAGCCGCGTGGTCATCGCCACCGACGATGCCAGCATTGTCGAGGCCTGCGAGGCGTTCGGCGCCGAGGTGCTGCTGACCCGTGCCGACCACGAGTCGGGCACCGACCGCCTGGCTGAAGTCGCTGCGCACCTGGGCCTGCCGGCTGACGCTATCGTGGTCAACGTGCAAGGGGACGAGCCGCTGATCCCGCCGGTGATCATCGACCAGGTGGCGGCCAACCTGGCCGCTCACCCCGAAGCCGGGATCGCCACCCTGGCCGAGCCGATCCATGAGCCGGAAACCGTGTTCAACCCTAACGCTGTGAAGGTGATCAGCGACAAGAACGGCCTGGCCCTGACCTTCAGTCGTGCGCCGCTGCCGTGGGCCCGGGATGCCTTCGCCAAGGCGCGCGATGCGTTGCCGGAAGGCGTGCCCTATCGCCGCCACATCGGCATGTATGCCTATCGCGTGGGTTTCCTCCAGGACTTCGTCGGCTGGGGGCCGTGCTGGCTCGAGCAGACTGAGGCGCTGGAGCAGCTGCGTGCGCTATGGCACGGTGTGCGTATTCACGTCGAGGACGCGATCGAGGCTCCGGCCGTGGGCGTCGACACCCCGGAAGACCTTGAGCGCGTGCGGCGCCTGCTGGAGGCCTGATGCGCATCCTGTTCGTCTGCCTGGGCAACATCTGCCGCTCGCCCACTGCCGAAGGCGTGCTGCGCCACCAATTGCAGGCTGCCGGCCTGGCCGGGCAGGTGCATGTGGCCTCGGCCGGCACCGGCGACTGGCACATCGGCAAGGCGCCTGACAGCCGTACCTGCCAGGCGGCTCTGGGGCGTGGCTACGACCTGTCGGCGCAGCGCGCCCAGCAGGTCAAGGCGGCGCATTTTCTCGAGTACGACCTGATCCTGGCCATGGACGAAAGCAATCTTGGCCACCTGCGTGCCTTGCGCCCGCACACTGCGACCGGCGAGCTGGACCTGTTCCTGCGCCGCTATGGCGCGGCCCTCGACGAAGTGCCCGATCCGTACTACGGCGGCGCCGAAGGCTTCGAGCAGGTGCTCGACCTGATCGAGGCGGCGTGCCGCGAACTGGTGGTCGAAATCAAGGGGCGGCTATGACGGCGGTGTGGCAGGAGCAGGTCTCGCTCAAGCCCTACAACACCTTCGGCATCGATGTGAAAGCCCGGTATTTCACCCAGGCACACAATGATGACGAAGTGCGAGAGGCCTTGGCCGAAGCGCGTCGGCGGGGTATCGCGGTGTTCGTGATCGGTGGTGGCAGCAACCTGCTGCTGACCCGAGATATCGATGCGCTGGTGCTGCACATGGCTAGCCGCGGCCGCCGCGTGCTGGGCGTTGATGGCGAGCAGGTGGTGGTCGAGGCCGAAGCGGGCGAGCCCTGGCATCCCTTCGTCCAGTGGTCGCTGGAGCAAGGCCTGTGTGGCCTGGAAAACCTCAGCCTGATCCCAGGTACCGTAGGCGCGGCGCCGATGCAGAACGTCGGTGCCTACGGCGTCGAGATCAAGGATGTATTCGCCGGGCTCACCGCGTTGGACCGGGAAACCGGTGAGCTGCGCGACTTCGATCTACAGGCCTGTGCCTTCGGTTATCGAGACAGCCTATTCAAGCGCAATCCAGGGCGCTGGTTGATCCTGCGCGTGCGTTTTGCCCTCAGCCAGGCGCTGCAGGCCCACCTGGACTACGGCCCGGTGCGCCAGCGCCTGTCGGAGCAGGGCGTGCAGCAGCCGACCGCCCAGGCGATCAGCGATGCCATCTGCAGCATTCGCCGGGAAAAACTGCCGGATCCGGCCGAGCTGGGCAATGCCGGGAGTTTCTTCAAGAACCCAGTGGTGTCGGCCGAGCGGGTCGAGGCCATTCGCACGCAGTATCCGGGCGTGGTGGCTTATCCACAGGTCGATGGCCAGGTGAAACTGGCTGCAGGCTGGTTGATCGAGCAGGCCGGATGGAAGGGCTATCGCGATGGCGATGCCGGCGTGCACCGGTTGCAGTCGCTGGTGCTGGTCAACCATGGCCAGGCGAGTGGCGCGCAGCTGCATGAGCTGGCGCAGCGGATCCAGGCGGATATCTTCGAGCGGTTTGGGGTGGAGCTGGAGATGGAGCCCAACCTCTACTGATTGCACTGCCTCGCCCGGCCTCTTCGCGGGTAAACCCGCTCCTACAGGTTCTGAAGCAAGCGGGGTACCTGTAGGAGCGGGTTCACCCGCGAAGAGGCCGGAACAGGCAAACCCCCCGCCCAAGAAAAAGCCCCGCCAGTTCGCACTGGCGGGGCTTTTTCATTCTGCGTCAGCTATCAATGAGGCTTGTGCTCATCGGCAGCTTCCAGCGCTGGCTCGGCAGCTTCCTGGGCTGCCTTGGCGGCGGCTTCGGCTTCACGCTTGCGGCGACGCACTTCACGTGGGTCGTTCGGCGCGCGGCCGTTGGGCAGCATCACGGTAGTGGCTTCGACCACTGCCGGTGCTTCTTCGACCGGAGCCGGCTCGGCGATGACCGGAGCGGCCACTTCGACCACCGGAGCCGGCTCGGCAACCACTTCCGGCTGTGCTTCGATGACCGCGACAGGCTGCTCGGCAGCCGGCGCTTCTTCGACCACGACCGGTGCCTTCTCGGCCTCACCACCTTCCACGACCGGGGCCTCTGCAGGCGCCTCGACGGCAGGGGCTTCGACCGGCGCTTCGGCAACCACTTCCGGCTCGGCGACAGGTGCTGCTTCGACGACCGGCTGAGGGGCGACTTCGACCACTGGCTCGGCGCTGGCTTCGACTACGGCGACCGGCTCGCTGACCGGCTGCTCGACCACGGGGGCGATGGCCACTTCCTCGACCGGGACAACCGATTCGGCAACCCCTTCGGTCTGCTCGACCGGCTGGGCGGCTTCGCTGCTGTCGGTGGTCACGGCGTCGGCACTGGCGCGTTCGGCCTGCTGGTTGGCTTCGGCTTCGGCACCTGCGCTGATGTTGCTGGTGGCGACGGCGGCGGTGACGGCAAGGCCGGCGGCCAGTTCGGCACCAAGCTCGGTGGCCTGGTGCTGTTGTGGCTGCTCTTCGTTGCCTTCTTCCTCGCTACCCTCGATCAGCTCGCCATTGGCGTTGCGCTGGCGTTCACGACGGTTGCTGCGACGACGCTGGCCACGGGAGCGGCGACGTGGGCGCTCGCCATCGGCACCTTCCTGCTCATCCTGCAGTGCCTCTTCGTTCGGCAGTTGCTCCTCGGCGAGTTCTGCAGCCTGTTCGGCGGCCTCATCGACTGGGCGCAGCTGGCGTTCTTCGCGTGGAGGGCGGGGGGCTCGCTCTTCGCGTGGGGCACGTTCTTCACGAGGTGCACGTTCTTCACGCGGAGCACGCTCTTCGCGAGGTGCACGCTCTTCACGTGGAGCACGTTCTTCGCGAGGTGCGCGTTCTTCACGCGGCGCACGTTCTTCGCGAGGCGCGCGCTCTTCACGTGGAGCACGTTCTTCGCGAGGTGCGCGTTCTTCACGTGGGGCACGTTCTTCACGCGGGGCACGCTCTTCACGGGCTACGCGTTCGTCACGTGGTGCACGCTCTTCGCGCGGCTGGCGTTCTTCACGGGCGGCCGGTGCGGCATCCAGCGGCTCGCGCAGTTCGCGCACACGCTCTTCGCCACGGTTGCCGCGGCGGTCTTCGCGGGGCTGGCGTGGGGCGCGTTCTTCACGCGGAGCGCGCTCTTCGCGGGGCTGGCGCTCTTCACGCGGGGCGCGCTCGGCACGTTCTTCGCGCGGCTTGCGGTCCTCGTCGCGGCGGCCGTTGCGGTTGCGGCTCTGCTGGCGACCGTTGCGGCGCTCCTCGTTGCGCTGCGGGCGCTCGGCGGCAGGCTTCTCGGTGCTCACGGCAGGAGCAGCGGCGGCAGGTTCGTCCTTGCCGGCGAACAGGCTGACCAGCGACTTCACCAGGCCCTTGAACAGGCTCGGCTCAGGCGCGCTCGGTGCCGGGGCAGGGGCGGCTGCGGCTTGCTGCGGCTCTTCGGCGCTGGCCGGTACTGGCGCGTTGGCACGGGCCGGGGCGGTCTTCACGGCCGCTTCCTGGCGCACCAGGGTGCGGGTGGCGGTCGGCTGCGGCGCTTCTTCGGCCTCGGCTGCGGCGATCTCGTAGCTGGACTGGTTGTTCAGCACTTCCGGGTTGTCGTCGCGCAGGCGCTGGACTTCGAAGTGCGGGGTTTCCAGATGATCGTTCGGCAGGATGATGATGCGCGCACGGGTGCGCAGTTCGATCTTGGTGATCGAGTTGCGCTTCTCGTTGAGCAGGAAGGCCGCCACCGGGATCGGCACCTGGGCGCGGACTTCGGCGGTGCGGTCCTTGAGGGCTTCTTCCTCGATCAGGCGCAGGATCGCCAGCGACAGCGACTCGACGTCACGGATGATGCCGGTGCCCGAGCAGCGTGGGCAGACGATGCCGCTGCTTTCGCCCAGCGACGGACGCAGGCGTTGACGGGACATTTCCAGCAGGCCGAAGCGCGAGATGCGGCCTACCTGCACGCGGGCGCGGTCGGCCTCGAGGCATTCGCGCACGCGCTCTTCGACGGCGCGCTGGTTCTTCGCCGGGGTCATGTCGATGAAGTCGATGACGATCAGGCCGCCGATGTCACGCAGGCGCAACTGGCGGGCGATTTCCTCGGCCGCTTCCAGGTTGGTCTGCAGGGCGGTTTCCTCGATGTCGCTGCCCTTGGTGGCGCGCGCCGAGTTGATGTCGATGGAAACCAGGGCCTCGGTCGGGTCGATCACGATCGAGCCGCCGGACGGCAGGTCGACCACGCGCTGGAAGGCGGTTTCGATCTGGCTTTCGATCTGGAAACGGTTGAACAGCGGGACGCTGTCTTCGTACAGCTTGACCTTGCTGGCGTACTGCGGCATCACCTGGCGGATGAAGGTCAGGGCTTCTTCCTGGGCGTCGATGCTGTCGATCAGCACTTCGCCGATGTCCTGGCGCAGGTAGTCGCGGATGGCGCGGATGATGACGTTGCTTTCCTGGTAGATCAGGAACGGTGCGACGCGGTCTTCGGACGCTTCCTTGATGGCGCTCCACAGCTGCAGCAGGTAGTCGAGGTCCCACTGCATTTCTTCGCTGCTGCGGCCAAGGCCGGCAGTGCGCACGATCAGGCCCATGTCGCCTGGTACGGTCAGGCCGTTGAGCGCTTCGCGCAGCTCGTTGCGCTCTTCGCCTTCGATGCGACGGGAAATGCCGCCGGCACGCGGGTTGTTGGGCATCAGTACCAGGTAGCGGCCGGCCAGGCTGATGAAGGTGGTGAGGGCGGCGCCTTTGTTGCCACGCTCTTCCTTCTCGACCTGGACGATGACTTCCTGGCCTTCGCTGAGCACGTCCTTGATGTTGACGCGGCCTTCCGGGGACTTCTTGAAGTATTCGCGGGAGATTTCTTTCAGCGGCAGGAAGCCGTGACGTTCGGAGCCGAAGTCGACGAAGGCGGCTTCGAGGCTGGGTTCGATGCGGGTGATCTTGCCCTTGTAGATGTTGGCCTTTTTCTGCTCACGGGCGCCGGACTCGATGTCCAGGTCGTAGAGACGTTGGCCGTCCACCAGGGCTACACGCAACTCTTCGGGTTGAGTTGCGTTAATCAGCATTCTTTTCATGTTGTACCGTCGGTTTCCGGGCTGCCGGAAACGGCGTTCGGCACACACGACTTCTCAATGGTCGGTGCCAAGGTGCGCAAAGGGTAGCCGGGCCACCCCCGTGTCTGGCGACGTTCGGCACCAGCCGGTTGCCCAGCCTGCCGTTGTCGCGACGACGCGTCCTGTTTGCTGCGGTGCCAACGAGGCCTTGCGCCAACTGATGCGTTATCCGATCGATAACCGAATCAACTTGCCGGCCTCGTGCACTCAGTCAGGAGGAGGAATCAACCGTCAGCCGTGGACGCCCGAGGGCATCTTTTCAGGACCTTATCCGCTCGCCGGCAATGTCAGTGGGCCGGTGGCCGGACGCGGTGCTACACGGTCCGAGGGCTGTGCATCTCCACCCTGCACGTATCCCTGATAATTCGGGTGCTGCCGCGCGCTGAATCCGCAACGGGTTGCATTTTTCGCCAGCGCGCTACCGCGCTGACGACCATTCATGTCCAAGGCAGGTATTTCCGAAGCATTCGCCCGGCGTTGCGTGGAAGCATCGAGGCGGGCAGAGGTACGGCGAAAAGAAGCGGGTAAGCAGGTGAAACACCGCACTTGTCGTTTTTTTTCGGTCTTCTCTACACGGCGCTGGTGGTGATTCCAGGCAATTCGTTAAACTGGCGAAAACCCCGTAGGACGGCCTCGCGTCCTGGAGAATTGCGATGGTCAGGGGCCGGCCGAGGGCCTGGTTCCGCTGGCCTGCCGCTTTTGGCGGCGTTCGCGACTATAGCAGTAATGATTAAGTGCTTCAATTCCATAAAAAATTGTTATGATCCCGCCATGACGACCAATACCCCCCCGACTTCCGGCGTTCAGCTGATCGAAGTCGCGCCGGAGCTTGCCGGCCAACGCATCGACAATTTCCTCATCACGGCGCTCAAGGGCGTGCCCAGGACCCTGGTCTACCGCATCCTGCGCAAAGGCGAAGTTCGGGTCAACAAGGGCCGTATCAAGCCCGAGTACAAGCTGCAGGCCGGCGACATCGTGCGGGTGCCGCCCGTCCGTCTGCCCGAGCGCGACGAGCCGGCACCGGTTGCCCAGGGGCTGCTGCAGCGCCTCGAGGCGGCGATCGTCTACGAAGACAAGGCGCTGATCGTGATGAACAAGCCGGCCGGCATCGCCGTGCACGGCGGCAGCGGCCTGAGCTTCGGCGTGATCGAGGCATTGCGTCAGCTGCGCCCCGATGCCAAGGAGCTCGAGCTGGTGCACCGGCTTGACCGCGACACCTCGGGCCTGCTGATGATCGCCAAGAAGCGCAGCATGCTCCGTCATCTGCACGCCGCGCTGCGTGGCGATGGCGTCGACAAGCGCTACATGGCGCTGGTGCGCGGGCATTGGCCGACCGCGAAGAAACAGGTCAACGCGCCGTTGCTCAAGAGCAACCTGCGCTCTGGCGAGCGCATGGTCGAAGTCAACGACGAGGGCAAGGAGGCGCTGACGATGTTCCGCGTGCTGCGCCGCTTCGGCGAGTTCGCCACCATCGTCGAGGCGCGGCCGATCACCGGGCGTACCCACCAGATCCGCGTGCACACCCTGCATGCCGGGCACATGATCGCCGGCGACAGCAAGTACGGCGACGAGGACTTCAGCCGCGAGATTCGCGAGCTGGGCGGCAAGCGCCTGTTCCTGCATGCCTATGCCCTGACCGTGCCGCTGCCAGATGGCGGCGAGCTCAAGCTGGAGGCCCCGGTCGACGACGTCTGGGCCAAGACCGTGGAGCGTCTGAGTGCGACCTGACTACCAGCTGCTGATCTTCGACTGGGACGGCACCCTGGCCGACTCCGTTGGCCGTATCGTCGAGGCGATGAACGTCTCCGCCGAGCGCGCGGGCGAGGCGCCGTGCCAGGAAGATGCGATCAAGGGCATCATCGGCCTGGCCTTGAGCGAGGCCATCTCGGTCCTCTATCCGCATCTGGATGCGCATCAGGTGGCGGTGTTTCGCCAGCACTACGCCGATGTCTATACGGCCCTCGATCAGCAGCCTTCGCCGTTGTTCGAGGGCGTGGTCGAGTCGCTGGACGCCTTCCGGGCCGAGGGCTACCGCCTGGCGGTGGCCACCGGCAAGGCGCGTCGCGGCCTGGACCGGGTGCTCAAGGCCAATGGCTGGGAGCAATTCTTCGACATTACCCGCGCTGCCGACGAAACCCGTGGCAAGCCGCACCCGCTGATGCTCGAGGAAATCCTCGGGCACTGCCGGGTCGAACCTGGCCGAGCGCTGATGGTCGGAGATTCGGCGTTCGACTTGCAGATGGCCAGCAACGCCGGCATGCATTCGGTCGCCGTCGGCTACGGCGCCATGTCGTTGCAGGCGTTGGCCGAGTTCGGCCCGCAGGTGTGCATCGAGCATTTTTCCCAGCTACGCGAGTGGCTGGCCGGTTCTGCGCAATTCCAATTCCAAGGTAGGTGAGCATGGCAGACGAGTGGAAGGCACCCGAGTCCGACCCAGAGGAGCGCGAAGAGCGCAAAAGCTGGAAACTGCTGGAGAAGACCCTGCTGGCCAGTGTTCAGGAGCAGCGTCGCGCCCGGCGCTGGGGGATTTTCTTCAAGCTGCTGACGTTCTTCTTCCTGTTCGGCATCCTGGCTCTGTTGCTGCCGCTGGCGAACATGGACAAGGCTGCCTCGCGCAGTGCGAGCCACACTGCGCTGATCGAGGTGCGCGGCGTGATCGCCGACCAGGAGGCGGCCAGCGCCGACAACATCATCAAGAGCCTGCGCGAAGCGTTCAAGGACCCCAAGACCAAGGCCGTGGTGCTGCGTATCAACAGCCCGGGCGGCAGCCCGGTCCAGGCTGGCTATGTGTATGACGAGATTCGCCGCCTGCGTGGCGAGTACCCACAGATCAAGCTGTACGCGGTCATCACCGATCTTGGCGCTTCGGGTGCCTACTACATTGCCAGCGCCGCGGACGAGATCTACGCCGACAAGGCCAGCCTGGTGGGTTCCATCGGCGTCACCGCAGCAGGCTATGGCTTCGTCGGCACCATGGAGAAGCTAGGTGTCGAGCGGCGTGCGTACACCTCGGGTGAGCACAAGGCCTTCCTCGATCCGTTTTCCCCGCAAAAGCCCGAGGAAACCGCGTTCTGGCAGAGTGTGCTGGACACCACGCACCAGCAGTTCATTGCCATGGTCAAGCAGGGGCGAGGTGAGCGGCTCAAGGACAAGGAGCACCCCGAGTTGTTCAGCGGCCTGATCTGGTCGGGCGAGCAGGCCAAGGCATTGGGCCTGGTCGATGGCCTGGGCAGCGCCAGTTATGTGGCGCGGGATATCGTCGGTGAGAAGGAGTTGGTGGACTTCACCGTTCAGGAGTCGCCGTTCGATCGTTTCTCCAAGCGTTTGGGTGCCAGCGTGGCTGAGCACCTGGCCATGTGGATGGGGTTCCAGGGGCCGCAGTTGCGCTGAGGGTTTGCCTAGAGAGGGGCGGTGTCGCGCAGATCGAGCGCCGCCCGCGCGGCGCTCGATTTCACAGGCGCCAAAAATCCCAACCCAGGCTAAGGAATCACCATACCTTCCCGGCTCAGCATATCCACCAACCGAATCAACGGCAGCCCGATCAAGCTGGTGGCGTCGCTGCCATGGGTGCTCTGAAACAGGCTCACCCCCAACCCTTCCGCCTTGAAGCTGCCTGCGCAATCCAGTGGCTGTTCCGCCGCCACGTAGCGCTCCACACGCTCCCGATCCAATTCGCGCATCGTCACCGTGAACGGCACGCAATCGACCTGGCAGCGCCCTGTGCTGCTGTTCAATAACGCCAGCCCGGTCAGGAACGTCACCTGCTGCCCGCTCGCTTCCAGCAACTGCTCGCAGGCTCGCTCGAACGTGTGCGGCTTGCCCAGCACCTGCTCGCCAAGCACCGCCACCTGGTCGGAGCCGATGATCAGGTGGCCGGGGTATTGGTCTGCCAGCGCCTCGGCCTTGGCCTGGGCGAGGCGTCGAACCAGGGCGATGGCCGGCTCGTCATCCAGGCGCTGCTCGTCTATGTCGGGGCTTGCCCAGGCGAAGGGCAGGCGCAGGCGGGCCAGCAGTTCGCGGCGGTAGGCAGAGCTCGAAGCCAGTAACAGGGGAAGCATGGTAGACTCCTGGGCGGATGAACCAGATTCTAACATGCGCGATGCCGCCGAATTTCCTTTGACAGGGGCGGGGGGCATCCCTAGAATGCTGCGCCTATGTTGAATGACCCGATTCCACCTCACGTTGACCCGCGCAAATTAGCCGATCGTGGCGTAACCATCACTGGTTCGCTGCAACTCGCTGATTTGGAAAGACTCTGCGACCCGCTTTCCGACGATGTCGGTACGGTGCAGGCGAAGTTCGATTTTGAACGAGATGAACAGCACGTGGTGGTTATCCACAGCGAGCTGGACGTCGAAGTCAAGATGGTTTGCCAGCGTTGTCTTGAGCTGGTCACCCTGCCGATCCACAGCGAATGTACATACGCCGTGGTGAAGGAGGGTGCGAATACCCAGTCGTTGCCGAAAGGCTATGACGTGCTGGAACTGGGCGAAGATCCTTTGGATCTGCAGGCCTTGGTCGAGGAGGAGCTGTTGCTCGCCTTGCCTATCGTGCCTGCTCATCATCCGGAAGAATGCCAGCAGCCGGCGGGCGCAGACGAGCCCGAATCGAGCAAGGACGAGGTATCGCGGTCCAACCCGTTCAGTGTTTTGGCGCAGTTAAAGCGTGACCCAAACGTTTAGGAGTTAATCAATTATGGCTGTTCAGCAGAACAAAAAATCCCGCTCTGCCCGTGACATGCGCCGTTCGCACGACGCCCTGTCGGAAAACGCGCTGTCGGTAGACAAAACCTCCGGTGAAGTACACCTGCGCCACCACGTTTCGCCAGAAGGCGTATACCGTGGTCGCAAAGTGGTCGACAAGGGCGCCGACGAGTAATCCTTGTCCGCTCAGATCATCGCGATCGACGCAATGGGCGGGGACTTCGGTCCCCGCAGCATTGTCCAGGCTAGCATTGCCTGCCTTTCGGCTACACCCTCGCTGCACCTGACCCTCGTCGGTCAACCCTCCCTCCTTGAAGAGCTTGTCAGTGGCCTAGCGGCTGCGGATCGCGCGCGCCTGCAAATCGTGCCGGCCATGGAGGTGATCGGCATGGACGAGCGGCCCTCGCAGGCGTTGCGTGGCAAGCCGGATTCGTCGATGCGCGTCGCCCTCGAGCTGGTGCGCGATGGCAAGGCCCAGGCCTGTGTCAGTGCCGGCAATACTGGGGCACTGATGGCATTGTCGCGTTTCGTGCTCAAGACCCTGCCGGGTATCGATCGACCGGCCATGGTCGCGGCAATCCCGACCCAGGCGGGTTATTGCCAGTTGCTCGATCTGGGGGCCAACGTCGATTGCAGCGCCGAGAACCTCTACCAGTTCGCCGTCATGGGGTCGGTGGCCGCCCAGGCCCTGGGCATTCATCGGCCGCGAGTGGCGCTGCTCAACATCGGTACCGAGGACATCAAGGGCAACCAGCAGGTCAAGCTGGCGGCCAGCCTGTTGCAGAACGCGCGCGGGCTCAACTACATCGGCTTCGTCGAAGGCGATGGCCTGTACCGTGGCGAGGCGGATGTGGTGGTGTGCGACGGGTTCGTCGGCAACATCCTGCTCAAGTCCAGCGAAGGCCTGGCGACCATGATCGGCGCGCGGATCGAGCAGTTGTTCAAGGGGGGGGCGTTGTCCCGCCTGGCCGGGGCCGTGGCCATGCCCCTGCTCAAGCGGCTGCAGGCCGACCTCGCCCCGGCGCGGCACAATGGCGCGAGCTTTCTCGGGTTGCAGGGCATCGTCATCAAGAGCCATGGCTCGGCGGGTGTGCAGGGTTTCCAGAGTGCGATCCAACGGGCCTTGATCGAGATCCAGGAAAACCTCCCGCAGCGCCTGCATGGGCGTCTGGAGGACCTGTTGCCGTAGCCTGCAATACAAAGGCCTTAGGCATAGCTGCCATGAAATGCTTAAATGTGACCGCTTGGTCCGCAGCTCCATCCAAGCTATCAGATTCCGCGTCCAGCCCATGGCTTGGCGCACCCCATTCGACAAGATCATAAGGGCTTGTTCAATGTCTGCATCCCTCGCATTCGTCTTCCCCGGTCAAGGTTCCCAGTCACTGGGCATGCTCGCCGAACTCGGCGCTGAAAAGCCGGTGATCATCGAGACCTTCAAGGAGGCTTCCGAGGCTCTGGGCTACGACCTCTGGAAACTGGTCCAGGAAGGCCCGGAAGAACAACTCAATCAAACCGACAAGACCCAGCCGGCGATCCTCACTGCGTCCATCGCGTTGTGGCGCCTGTGGCTGGAAGAGGGCGGCGCGCAGCCGGCCTTCGTCGCCGGCCACAGCCTGGGTGAATACAGCGCCCTGGTCGCTGCTGGCAGCATCAGCCTGAAGGATGCCGTGCGCCTGGTAGAGCGCCGTGGCCAGCTGATGCAGGAAGCGGTACCGGCCGGTCATGGTGCCATGGCCGCGATCCTTGGCCTGGACGACGCCGTCGTGGTGGAAATCTGCGCCGAAGCCGCCGAAGACGAAGTGGTCAGCGCGGTGAACTTCAACTCGCCAGGCCAGGTGGTCATCGCGGGCAACAAGGCTGCGGTCGACCGCGCCATCGAGCTATGCAAGGCCAAGGGCGCCAAGCGCGCCCTGCCGCTGGCGGTCAGCGTGCCGTCGCACTGCGCACTGATGAAGCCCGCTGCCGAGCGCTTCGCCGAGGCGGTCAACGCCATCGAGTGGAAGGCCCCGGCGATTCCGGTGGTGCAGAACGTCACCGCTGCCGTTGCTGCCGACCTCGATGCCCTGAAGCACGACCTGCTGGCGCAGCTGTATCAGCCGGTACGTTGGGTTGAGTGTGTGCAGACCCTTGCGGCGAACGGTGCGGTCAATCTGGTCGAATGCGGCCCGGGCAAGGTGCTGGCAGGCCTGAACAAGCGTTGCGCCGATGGCGTGACCACCTACAACCTCAACACCCCTGACGCCGTCGCCGCCACCCGTGCGGCGCTGGCCTGAATTTGGAGAAACTTGCATGAGCCTGCAAGGTAAAGTAGCACTGGTCACCGGCGCCAGCCGTGGCATCGGCCAAGCCATTGCCCTCGAGCTGGGCCGCCAGGGCGCGATCGTGATCGGTACCGCCACGTCCGCCTCGGGCGCCGAGCGCATTGCCGCCACCCTCAAGGAGCACGGCATCCAGGGCACCGGCATGGAACTCAACGTCACCAGCGACGAGTCCGTCAGCGCCGTGCTCGCGGCCATCGGCGAGCAGTTCGGTGCGCCAGCGATCCTGGTCAACAATGCCGGCATCACCCGTGACAACCTCATGCTGCGCATGAAAGACGACGAGTGGTTCGACGTGGTCGACACCAACCTGAACAGCCTCTACCGTCTGTCCAAGGGCGTGCTGCGTGGCATGACCAAGGCGCGTTGGGGTCGTATCATCAGCATCGGTTCGGTCGTCGGCGCCATGGGCAACGTCGGCCAGGTCAACTACGCTGCCGCCAAGGCCGGGCTGGAAGGCTTCAGCCGCGCCCTGGCGCGTGAAGTCGGCTCGCGCAACATTACCGTCAACTCGGTGACCCCAGGTTTCATCGACACCGACATGACCCGCGAGCTGCCAGAAGCGCAGCGTGAAGCCCTGCAGACCCAGATTCCGCTGGGCCGCCTGGGCCAGGCCGAGGAAATCGCCAAGGTGGTTTCCTTCCTGGCATCCGACGGCGCAGCCTACGTTACCGGCGCCACCGTGCCGGTGAACGGCGGGATGTACATGTAACAACGCAAGTCAATGTGACGGGTTGGGTAAAAAAAGAGTCATACTCCGAGCCTAAAATCCGTTATAAAGCTGCAACCAGATTCCAGGCAGGGGGCGTGGTGGCTAGGCTGAGATGCGTTTAGCTTGAAAAGCGAACGTCTTTCTATAAAATTAGCCACCGGCCAGCTGCCTGACATATATCCACTAGGAGTGAAAACTAGGTATGAGCACCATCGAAGAACGCGTCAAGAAAATCGTCGCCGAGCAACTGGGCGTCAAGGAAGAGGAAGTGACTCCTGAGAAGTCCTTCGTCGATGACCTGGGTGCCGATTCGCTTGACACCGTTGAGCTGGTGATGGCTCTGGAAGAGGAATTCGAGACCGAAATCCCTGACGAAGAAGCCGAGAAGATCACTACCGTTCAAGCGGCCATCGACTACGTCAACAGCCACAAGGTCTAAGACGCTGTAGTCGACGCTTCTTGTCGAGAAGAACCGCACTGCCTTTGCCGGCGTGCGGTTTTTTCTTTGCGAGCCACACGTTCCGGTGCGCAGGTAGTGCAGGCACCGAGAGCCTGTTGCCATTTCATTCCTTTGCCTTGAATGCAATGGCAAGAGACTCTGTTATCAGAAAAGGAGAGTACTGTGTCGCGTAGACGCGTCGTGGTCACCGGTATGGGTATGCTGTCGCCACTGGGTACCGATGTACCGAGCACCTGGCAGGGCATTCTGGCTGGCCGCAGTGGCATCGGTCCGATCGAACACACGGACCTGAGCGCCTACTCCACCCGTTTTGGCGGCTCGGTGAAAGGCTTCGAGGTCGAGCAATACCTGTCGGCCAAAGAGGCCCGCAAGCTTGACCTGTTCATCCAGTACGGCCTGGCGGCCGGTTTCCAGGCGGTGCGCAATGCCGGCCTGGAAGTCACCGACGCCAACCGCGAGCGCATCGGCGTGGCCATGGGCTCGGGCATCGGCGGCCTGACCAACATCGAGGAAACCAGCCGGACCCTGCATGACCAGGGGCCGCGGCGTATTTCGCCGTTCTTCGTGCCCGGTTCGATCATCAACATGATCTCCGGCTTCCTGTCGATCCACCTGGGGCTGCAGGGGCCGAACTACGCCATCGCCACCGCGTGCACCACCGGTACCCACTGCATCGGCATGGCCGCGCGCAACATCGCCTACGGCGAGGCCGACGTGATGATCGCCGGCGGTGCCGAGATGGCCGCCTGTGGCCTGGGTATGGGTGGCTTCGGTGCTTCGCGCGCCCTGTCCACCCGCAACGATGAGCCTGCCCGTGCCAGCCGTCCGTGGGACAAGGGCCGTGACGGTTTCGTCCTGTCCGATGGTGCCGGCGCCCTGGTGCTCGAGGAGCTGGAGCACGCCAAGGCGCGTGGCGCGACCATCTATGCCGAACTGGTGGGCTTTGGCATGAGCGGCGATGCCTACCACATGACCTCGCCACCCGACAGCGGCGAAGGGGCGGCCCGTTGCATGGTCAACGCCCTGCGCGATGCCGGCATCCAGCCCGAGCATGTCAGCTACATCAACGCCCACGGTACCTCCACCCCAGCCGGTGACATAGCCGAAGTGGCGGCGATCAAGCGCGTGTTCGGCGACCACGCCTACAAGCTGGCAGTCAGTTCGACCAAGTCGATGACCGGTCACCTGCTCGGTGCCGCCGGTGCCGTCGAGGCGATCTTCAGCGTGCTGGCGATCAACAGCCAGATGGCACCGCCGACCATCAACCTGGACGAGCCCGACGAAGGCTGCGACCTGGACTTCGTGCCGCACGAGGCGCGTAGCATGCCGATCGACGTGGTGCTGTCCAACTCGTTCGGCTTTGGTGGCACCAATGGTTCGCTGGTGTTCCGCCGGTTCGCCGATTGATGCACAGCTGGATCGATGGCCAGCCCGCGACTGCGCTCAACCTGCAGAACCGCGGCCTGGCCTACGGCGATGGCCTGTTCGAGACCATCGCCGTGCGCGCTGGCCAGCCCAGCCTGCTGGACGGCCACCTGGCGCGCCTGGCCCTGGGCTGCCAGCGCCTTGGCATCGATGCCGACCTGGCACTGCTGCGTGATGAGGTGCTGCGCTACGCCAGCCAACTCGGCGACGGTGTCGCCAAGCTGATCCTTACTCGTGGCGACAGCCAGCGAGGCTATGCTCCGGTGGCCGGTGCGGCGCCGCGGCGTATTCTCCAGGGCAGCCCGTTGCCCACCTATCCCCCGGCCCACGCCGAGCAGGGGATCTGCTTGTTCGCCTGCCAGACCCGTCTGGCGGAACAACCGCTGCTGGCCGGCCTCAAACACCTCAATCGCCTGGAGCAGGTGCTGGCCCGTGCCGAGTGGCAGGACAGCGAACATGCCGAAGGCCTGATGCGCGATGGGCAGGGCAGGGTGGTCGAAGGGGTGTACAGCAACCTGTTCCTGGTGCGCGATGGCATGTTGCACACCGCCGACCTCACTCGATGTGGCGTCGCTGGCGTGATGCGCGGCGCACTGCTCGAACAGGCCGTTGCGCTGGCCATCCCGGTGCAGGTCGGTGACCTGTCGCTGGGCGACCTGGAGCAGGCGGACGAAGTGTTCGTGTGCAACAGCGTGTATGGCGTATGGCCGGTGCGCGGCATCCCTGCATTGAGCCTAAACTGGTCGCCAGGCCCCTTGACCCGTAAACTTCAGGCCGTTGCCCGTACGTTACTGGATACCTGATTTGTGAGACGCAAACTCCTGCTGCTGCTGGAAATGGGACTGATCCTCGCTGGACTGGCATTGGGCTGGTCGGCCTGGAAAGTCACCACGGTCGTGGAGCAGCCCTTGCACGTGACGCAGGAGCGCCTGCTCGACGTGCCCAACGGCACCAACCCCAACCGCATGTTCTATCGCATGCAGAGCGAAGGCCTGCTGGACGATGCATTCTGGCTTCGCCTGTACTGGCGCTTCAACATGGCTGGCACGCCCCTGCATACCGGCGAGTATCGCATCACTCCGGGCATGACCGTCGAGGAGCTGTTCGACGCGTGGCGTCGGGGCGATGTGGTGCAGTACAACCTGACCCTGGTCGAGGGCTGGACCTTCCGCCAGGTGCGCTCGGCAGTGGCCAAGCATGAAAAGCTCAAGCACACCCTCGATGGCCTGTCCGATGCCGAGGTGATGGACAAGCTCGGCCATACCGGGGTGTTCCCAGAGGGCCGCTTCTTCCCTGATACCTATCGCTTCGTCCGTGGAATGAGCGACGTCGAGCTGCTGCAGCAAGCCTACATGCGCCTGGACGAAGTGCTGGCCAAGGAGTGGGCCGAGCGCAGCACCGACCTGCCGTACCGTGACCCGTACCAGGCACTGATCATGGCGTCGCTGGTCGAGAAGGAAACCGGCATTCCCCAGGAGCGTGGGCAGATCGCCGGCGTGTTCGTGCGCCGCCTGCGCCTGGGCATGATGCTGCAGACCGACCCGACGGTGATCTACGGCATGGGCGAGCGCTACAACGGCCGTATCACCCGCGCCGACCTGCGCGAGCCGACGCCCTACAACACCTATACCATGACAGGCTTGCCGCCGACGCCGATTGCCATGGTCGGCCGCGAGGCGATCCATGCGGCGCTCAACCCCGTCGACGGCAGCAGTCTGTATTTCGTCGCTCGCGGTGACGGCAGTCATGTGTTCTCCGACGACCTGGACGACCACAACTCGGCCGTGCGCGAGTTCCAGCTCAAGCGCCGCGCCGATTACCGCTCGAGCCCGGCGCCCAAGGCTGCGCCAGGCGCAGCACCGGCCACGGAGGAAGCGCCCGCAGTGGACGAAGTGCCTGCGGTGAAGGGAGCGCCTGCGGCGGATGACGCGCCCGCGACGAACGAAGCGCCTGCGGCGAATGAACAACCCGAATCGGGTGCAGCCCCCGACCAGGCACCTGCGCCGAGCGAGCCCAGCGTCCCGGCTCCGGCCGCCGATTCCGCGCCGGCCGAAGCGCCGACGCCTGACGAACAACATTAAGGACTGCCTGTGAGCGGCTTGTTTATTACCCTGGAAGGCCCCGAAGGCGCGGGCAAGAGCACCAACCGCGACTATCTCGCGGCGCGCCTGCGCGAGCAGGGCCTGGACCTGGTGCTGACCCGTGAGCCTGGCGGCACGCCATTGGCCGAGCAGGTCCGCGAACTGCTGCTGGCTCCGAGCGACGAGACCATGGCCGCCGACACCGAGCTGCTACTGGTGTTCGCTGCCCGCGCCCAGCACCTGGCCGAAGTCATCCGCCCGGCGCTGGCCTGTGGCGCGGTGGTGCTGTGCGATCGCTTCACCGATGCCACCTACGCCTACCAGGGCGGTGGCCGTGGCCTGTCGGTCGAACGCATTGCCACTCTGGAGCAATTCGTCCAGGGCGACCTGCGCCCCGACCTGACCCTGGTCTTCGACCTGCCGGTGGAAGTGGGCCTGGCCCGCGCCGCCGCGCGTGGCCGCCTGGACCGTTTCGAGCAGGAGGGGCGGGGCTTCTTCGAGGCCGTGCGCCAGGCCTACCTGCAGCGCGCACAGCGCGAGCCGCAGCGCTACCAGTTGCTCGACGCCGCACAGCCGCTGGAGGCCGTGCAGCGTTCGATCGATGCCCTGTTGCCGGCCATCGTGGACCGCTGCCGTGGCTGACAGCTACCCCTGGCAGCAGGCCCTCTGGCAGCAACTGGCCGGCCGTGCCCAGCATGCCCATGCCTACCTGCTGCACGGGCCGCAGGGCATCGGCAAGCGGGCCCTGGCCGAGCGCCTGATGGCCCGGCTGCTGTGCCAGCAACCGAACGGCCTCGACGCCTGCGGCCAGTGCAAGTCGTGCCTGTTGCTCAAGGCCGGCAGCCACCCGGACAACTTCGTCCTCGAGCCGGAAGAAGCCGACAAGCCGATCAAGGTCGACCAGGTCCGCGAGCTGGTGGCGTTCGTGGTGCAGACCGCGCAGTTGGGCGGGCGCAAGGTGGTGCTGATCGAGCCGGTCGAGGCGATGAACGTCAATGCCTCCAACGCCCTGCTCAAAAGCCTGGAAGAGCCCTCGGGCGATACCGTGCTGTTGCTGGTCAGCCATCAGCCCAGCCGCCTGCTGCCGACCATCAAGAGCCGCTGCCAGCAGGTCACCTGCCCGCAGCCTAGCCTGGCGCAGAGCCAGGCCTGGCTGGACCAGGCGCTGCCCGACAGCGATCCGGCCCAGCGCGCCGAGCTGCTGACCCTGGCCGCCGGTTCGCCGTTGATGGCCGTGGCCCTGCAGGCCAAGGGAGTGCTCGAGCAGCGCGCCCTGGTCACCGACGGGGTGAAGAAGCTGCTCAAGGGTCAGCAGTCGCCCAGCCAGCTGGCCGAGGCCTGGAACGCCGTACCCTTGCTGCTGTTGTTCGACTGGTTCTGCGACTGGTCGCACCTGATGCTGCGCTACCAATTGACCCAGGACGAGGACGGGCTAGGCTTGGCCGATATGCGCAAGGTGGTCCAGTACCTGGCGCAGAAGAGCCGCCAGGCCAAGGTGCTCGAGGTCCAGGCGTGGATCCTCGAACAGCGCCAGAAGGTGCTGGGCAAGGCCAACCTCAACCGCGCGTTGTTGCTCGAGGCCTTGCTCGCCCACTGGGTGCAGTTGCCGGGCGCCCGCTGATCTCCCATTTTTCGATATGTGTCGTTATCCATGCTCGTAGATTCCCACTGCCACCTCGATCGTCTTGACCTGAGCGCCCACCAGGGTTCCCTCGATGCTGCCCTGCAGGCTGCCCGTGAGCGGGGAGTAGGGCACTTCCTGTGCATCGGCGTCAGCGCCGAGAATGCCGGTGCCGTGAAGGCGCTGAGCGAGCAGTATGCCGATGTCGACTGTTCGGTAGGGGTGCACCCATTGGACCTGGCGCCCGGCGAGACACCGGCGCTGGAATGGCTGTTGCGCGAGCTGGCTCACCCCCATGTGGTGGCGATCGGCGAGACCGGCCTGGATTACCACTACGAGCCCGAAGCTGCGGAGCTGCAGCAGGCTTCGTTCCGCCTGCACCTGGAGGCTTCGCGCCAGACCGGCAAGCCGCTGATCGTGCACACCCGCGCTGCCCGCGCCGACACCCTGGCGCTACTGCGCGAGGCCAGCCTCCCCCAGGCCGGGGTGCTGCACTGCTTCACCGAAGACTGGGACATGGCACGGGCCGCGCTGGACCTGGGCTACTACATCTCGTTGTCCGGCATCGTCACCTTCCGCAACGCCGACGCGCTGCGCGAGGTGGCCCGCCAGGTGCCGGCCGATCGGCTGCTGGTCGAGACCGACTCGCCGTACCTGGCGCCGATTCCCTATCGGGGCAAACCGAACCTGCCGCAGTATGTGCGTGAGGTGGCGGAGTACGTGGCCTCGTTGCGCGGGGTCAGCTATGCGCAATTGGCTGAGCAGACTACCGCGAATTTCAAACGGTTGTTCCCGCTGGCTCGGGTGGCCTGACTTTCCAGGCGTTGGAGTTGGGTGAGGGCTGCCAGGGGCCTGCCACAAGACTTGTAGCGCCTAGCAGACCGAGCGCCGCCCGCGCGGCGCTCGGTCTGCTAGGCGCTACAAAACCCAAGGCATGCACCTCTCAGCCCTGATGCCATCTCTTGATCCCCAAATCCCCCCAACGCCCCCACGAAACACAAAAAAAACCCGGGTTCTGGGGGAGGAATCCGGGTTAAGACCATTAGGAGTAAAACAAAGGTACCGCGGTCCCTGGGCACCTTTATCGGCGCGCCACTGGGGGGATGCGCCGCGCCAACACTTCTAGTATTGGCCAGGTTTGGCCTTGTGCCAGTGCCGGCTGGTCGTTTTTTAAACAGATTTGGAATACGTCGGCAGTTGGTTCCTCCCTCTGCGTCTTGAGACGCCCAGCAAAACCGGCCGGAAACAGCCACATGCTTGGAACATCCGTGCAATTTGCCGCAAGTTAGGCATAATAAACCGCTTCGATCGTCATCCAGTCCTTCCCATGCAGAAAGAACCTCGTAAGGTCCGTGAGTTTCGCCGTCGCGAACAGGAAATCCTCGATACCGCGCTCAAGCTGTTTCTCGAACAAGGTGAAGACAGCGTCACCGTGGAGATGATCGCCGACGCCGTCGGCATCGGCAAAGGCACGATCTACAAGCACTTCAAGTCCAAGGCCGAGATCTACCTGCGCCTGATGCTCGACTACGAGCGCGACCTGAATACGCTGTTGCACTCGGCCGATGTCGACCGTGACAAGGAAGCGCTGTCGCGCGCCTACTTCGAGTTCCGCATGCGCGACCCGCAACGCTACCGGCTGTTCGACCGTCTCGAGGAGAAAGTGGTCAAGGGCAACCAGGTACCGGAAATGGTCGAGGAGCTGCACAGCATCCGTGCGTCCAACTTCGATCGCCTGACCCAACTGATCAAAGGCCGCATCAGCGAGGGTAAACTCGAGGACGTGCCGCCGTACTTCCACTATTGTGCGGCCTGGGCCCTGGTGCACGGCGCGGTGGCGCTGTACCACTCGCCGTTCTGGAGCAACGTCCTGGAAGATCAGGAAGGCTTCTTCCAGTTCCTCATGGACATCGGCGTGCGCATGGGCAACAAGCGCAAGCGCGACCCGGAATCCGCCGCCTGAAGCCGCGCTGCCGACCTCCGCTAGGCAGGATGTGAATCGAGTGCTGGCAAAACCTGATCTATGAATCAGATTTTGCCAGCCCGATTCATCCTGGCCGGAGTCATTCATGATCGTCGATCGTCAAGGCAGGCGTTTTTCGCAACCTGCGCGTCAGCCACGTCATCCGGCCTTGCAACGGATACTGGTCAGGGCCCTGGCCGACAAACAGGCGCTGGCCTTCGCCGGGGCTGTGACAGTGATGAAAGTGATCGGCGGTTGAATCTGGCGCAAAAGCTGCATCCAGAGGCAACTCGCCGGTTTTTCGTCACCGGTCATTGGGAGGAAAGATGCGTAGCCTGGTCTTGCTGCTGGCGCTGATGGCGTTGGGCGGCTGCATGAGTGTCAGCGATATGGGCGAGACCGCCCGCAGCCAGATGAGCGATGCTGGGCTGCTGGACCACAGCGATACCCGTCGTACGCTGTCGATCCGCCTGCAGCCCGATTCGTTCATCTTCATTGGCCAGGGGGCCTTCGTGCCGCCAGGCAAGGGGCCTGCACCGCGGCAGAATGCCGTGGCCGAGGAGGCCTTCAAGAGCTTTGTCGAGTACTTCCCGCTGGTGCGCCGCGCCCAGGGTCCGCTGGGCCTGGAGCAAGCGATCGCCGAAGCGCGCTCGGTGGGCGCCGACTACGTGCTGTACACCCGTTTCGCCCGCACCGACGACCGCATCGGCAATGGCGACGAGTGGTATGACGAGCAGGCCGTCGACCGCCTGGGTTGGGATTCCGGCGTGGTGCAGATGATGCTCATCGAGACCAACAGCCGTTACCTGATCGATACCGCGCGCATCAAGAGCCGTGGCGGTTTGTTGACGTTCCATGACAAGACTCCCGAGGATTTGCTTGCCAGGCCGATGCGCGAGTACGCTCGTAGCCTTATTGGCATGAGCGAATGAGGGCAGGGTGATGACGGATTCCGGCAAGGCCAACGATCTACTGACGCAGATTCCCAAGCACAAGGGGCTGCCACCGGTGCATCTGTGGAACCCGGATTTCTGCGGCGACATCGACATGCGTATCGCGCGTGACGGCACCTGGTACTACCTGGGCACACCGATCGGCCGCAAACCCATGGTGCGCTTGTTCTCCAGCATCATCCGCCGTGACGGCGACGACTACTTCCTGATCACGCCAGTGGAAAAGGTGGGCATCCGTGTCGATGATGCGCCCTTCGTTGCCGTGACCCTCGAGGTGCAGGGCAGTGGGGAAGGGCAAGTGCTGCGCTTCACCAGCAACGTCGACGACACCTTCGAGGCCGGCCCGCAGAACCCTCTGCGCGTCGAGACCGACCCCGACACCCAGGAGCCTTCGCCGTACGTGCGGGTGCGCAGCAACCTCGAGGCACTGATCCACCGCAATGTGTTCTACCAGATGGTGGAGCTGGCGGTGCCGCGCTCGATCGATGGCCAGGAATGGCTCGGGGTGTGGAGCCATGGCGAGTTCTACCCGATCGGGCGGCCCGCCTGACAGCCCGCTGGCGCAGGCATACGAAAAAGCCCCTGATGCTCACGCATTCAGGGGCTTTTTCAATGTTTGGCTCCGCGACCTGGACTCGAACCAGGGACCCAATGATTAACAGTCATTTGCTCTACCGACTGAGCTATCGCGGAATCTGCGCGTATCTTACCGATCACCAAGGGGAAGTCAAGCTACCCCTTGGCAAATCAAGCAGTTACAGCACTTCAACGATGGCCTTGGTGACCACGTGGATGTTGCTCTGGTTCAGTGCGGCGACGGCGATGCGGCCGGTGTCCAGGGCATAGATGCCGAACTCGTTCTTCAGGCGGGCGACCTGGTCCACGGTCAGGCCCGAGTAGGAGAACATGCCGACCTGGCGGCCGACGAAGCTGAAGTCACGGTTGGCGCCGTACTGGGCCAGCAGCTCGACCATCTGCTTGCGCATGCCGTGGATGCGCTCGCGCATCTCGGCCAGCTCGGTTTCCCACATCTGGCGCAGCTCCGGGCTGTTGAGCACGGTGGCGACGATGGTGGCGCCGTGGGTCGGCGGGTTGGAGTAGGTGGTACGGATCACGCGTTTGACCTGCGACAGCACGCGGGTGCTCTCGTCCTTCGAGGCGGTCACGATCGACAGCGCGCCGACACGCTCGCCGTACAGCGAGAACGACTTGGAGAACGAGCTGGAGACGAAGAAGTCCAGGCCCGAGTCGGCGAACAGGCGCACGGCGAAGGCGTCTTCGGCGATACCGTCACCGAAGCCCTGGTAGGCCATGTCGAGGAACGGCACGTGGCCCTTGGCCTTGACCACTTCCAGCACGTTTTTCCAGTCGTCCAAGGTCAGGTCGACACCGGTCGGGTTGTGGCAGCAGGCGTGCAGGACCACGATCGAACCGGACGGCAGGGCGTTCAGGTCTTCGAGCATGCCGGTGCGGTTGACGTCGTTGCTCGGGGCGTCGTAGTAGCGGTAGTTCTGCACCGGGAAACCGGCACCTTCGAACAGCGCGCGGTGGTTTTCCCAGCTCGGGTCGCTGATGGCGACCACGGCGTTGGGCGATACGCGCTTGAGGAAGTCGGCGCCGATCTTCAGAGCACCGGTGCCGCCAACGGCCTGCACGGTGACCACGCGGCCGGCGGCCAGCAGTGGCGATTCGGCGCCGAACAGCAGCTTCTGCACGGCCTGGTCGTAGGTGGCGATACCGTCGATCGGCAGGTAGCCGCGCGAAGCGTGCTGGGCAGCGCGCTGGGTCTCGGCTTCGATCACTGCGCGCAGCAGCGGAATGCGGCCTTCCTCATTGCAATACACGCCCACGCCGAGGTTGACCTTGTCGGTACGGGTATCGGCGTTGAATGCTTCGTTGAGGCCCAGGATAGGGTCGCGGGGTGCCAGCTCGACAGCGGAAAACAGGCTCATTGTTACCTTGGCTCTGAATGGAGTGTGATAGGGCGTACACGCTCCAGCCGAATGCACTGAAGCGGTGCACAAACGGGGAGTCAGTATAGTGATACCGCTCGGCCACTGCGACAGCCTGGCGCAGGTTTTCCGGCGAATTCGGCGATTTTTTTTCAACCATTGGTCGAATTGCCCGGTCCACCGCAATGAGCGCTCACACCTGGACCTTGAAACCGGTCCCGAGCGGGCGCATTTGGGTATAGACTACTGGCTAAATTTACAGTTACTGCGTTACCGCGAGGTCCGACATGTCCGAGTTCCAGCTCGTCACCCGTTTCCAGCCGGCCGGCGACCAGCCCGAGGCCATCCGCCAGATGGTCGAAGGCATCGACGCGGGGCTGTCGCACCAGACCCTGCTCGGCGTGACCGGCTCGGGCAAGACCTTCAGCATCGCCAACGTCATCCAGCAGGTGCAGCGCCCGACCCTGGTACTGGCGCCGAACAAGACCCTGGCCGCGCAGCTGTACGGGGAGTTCAAGGCGTTCTTCCCCAATAACGCGGTGGAGTACTTCGTTTCCTACTACGACTACTACCAGCCCGAGGCCTACGTGCCGTCGTCGGACACCTTCATCGAGAAGGACGCCTCGATCAACGACCATATCGAGCAGATGCGCCTGTCGGCGACCAAGGCGCTGCTGGAGCGACGCGACGCGATCATCGTCACCACCGTGTCCTGCATCTACGGCCTGGGCAGCCCCGAGACCTACCTGAAGATGGTCCTGCACGTCGACCGTGGCGACAAGCTCGACCAGCGCGCCTTGCTGCGCCGGCTGGCCGACCTGCAGTACACCCGCAACGAGATGGACTTCGCCCGGGCCACCTTCCGCGTGCGCGGCGACGTGATCGACATCTTCCCTGCCGAATCGGACCTCGAGGCCATCCGCATCGAGCTGTTCGACGACGAGGTGGAGAACATCGCTGCGTTCGACCCGCTCACCGGCGAGGTCTTCCGCAAGCTGCCGCGCTTCACCTTCTACCCCAAGAGCCACTACGTGACGCCACGGGAAACCTTGCTCGGAGCAGTGGAGGGCATCAAGGAGGAGCTCGCCGAGCGCCTCGCGTTCCTGCACAAGGGCAACAAGCTGGTCGAGGCCCAGCGCCTGGAGCAGCGCACCCGTTTCGACCTGGAAATGATCCTCGAGCTGGGCTACTGCAACGGTATCGAGAACTACTCGCGCTACCTGTCCGGGCGCCCGGCAGGCGCGCCGCCGCCGACCCTGTACGACTACCTGCCGGCTGACGCGCTGCTGGTGATCGACGAGTCCCACGTCAGCGTTCCGCAGGTCGGGGCGATGTACAAGGGCGACCGCTCGCGCAAGGAAACTCTGGTCGAATACGGTTTCCGCCTGCCGTCGGCGCTGGACAACCGGCCCATGCGCTTCGACGAGTGGGAGGCGGTGAGTCCGCAGACCATCTTCGTTTCCGCCACCCCAGGCCCGTACGAAGCCGAGCACGCCGGGCGCGTGGTCGAGCAGGTGGTGCGCCCGACCGGCCTGGTCGACCCGCAGGTGGAGGTGCGCCCGGCGCTGACTCAGGTCGACGACCTGCTCTCGGAAATCCGCAAACGCGTAGACAGCGGTGACCGGGTACTGGCCACCACGTTGACCAAGCGCATGGCCGAAGACCTTACCGACTACCTGGCCGACCACGATGTACGGGTGCGTTACCTGCACTCGGACATCGACACCGTGGAGCGGGTGGAGATCATCCGCGACCTGCGCCTGGGCACGTTCGACGTGCTGGTGGGCATCAACCTGCTGCGCGAGGGCCTGGACATGCCCGAGGTGTCGCTGGTGGCCATTCTCGACGCCGACAAGGAGGGCTTCCTGCGCTCCGAGCGTTCGCTGATCCAGACCATCGGCCGGGCGGCGCGTAACCTCAACGGCCGGGCGATCCTGTATGCCGACCAGGTAACCGGTTCGATGCAGCGGGCCATCGACGAGACCGAACGGCGCCGCGAGAAGCAGATCGCCTTCAACGAGGCCCACGGCATCGTGCCCAAGGGGGTAGTCAAAGACATCACCGATATCCTCGAAGGCGCCACCGTGCCGGGCGCGCGCAGCAAGAAGCGCAAGGGCGCGGCCAAAGCGGCGGAGGAAGCTGCCCGTTACGAAGCCGAACTGCGCACGCCAGGGGAGATCACCAAGCGAATCAAGCAGCTGGAAGAGAAAATGATGCAATTTGCCCGCGACCTGGAGTTCGAGTCGGCGGCGCAGTTGCGTGACGAGATCAGCCAGTTGCGCGAGCGTTTGATCACCAGCTGAGGCGATGCGCGGGCGCGGCAACTGGCCTGCAGCCATCGCTGGAGCCCAGGGCCCGCTCCCTGCTAACATTCCGCCTTTGTTTCATCTTCTGTCCGGGACTTTCCATGACCACCGTTCGCACGCGTATTGCGCCATCGCCCACTGGCGACCCCCATGTCGGCACCGCCTACATCGCCCTGTTCAATTACTGCTTCGCCAAGCAGCACGGCGGTGAGTTCATCCTGCGTATCGAAGATACCGATCAGTTGCGCTCGACCCGCGAGTCGGAGCAGCAGATCTTCGATGCGTTGCGCTGGCTGGGCATCGAGTGGAACGAAGGCCCGGACGTTGGCGGCCCGCACGGCCCTTACCGGCAGAGCGAGCGTGGCGAGATCTACGCCCAGTACGCCAAGCAACTGGTCGACGCCGGCCACGCCTTCTACTGCTTCTGCACCGCCGAAGAGCTGGAGCAGATGCGCGCCGAGCAGATGGCCCGTGGCGAGACCCCGCGCTACGACGGCCGTGCGCTGCTGCTGAGCGACGAGGAAGTGCAGCGCCGCCTGGCCGCTGGCGAACCCCACGTGATCCGCATGAAGGTGCCGAGCGAAGGCGTCTGCGTGGTTCCCGACATGCTCCGCGGTGACGTCGAGATCCCGTGGGACCGCATGGACATGCAGGTGCTGATGAAGAACGACGGCCTGCCGACCTACTTCCTCGCCAACGTGGTCGACGACCACCTGATGGGCATCACCCACGTGCTGCGTGGCGAAGAGTGGCTGCCCTCGGCGCCGAAGCTGATCAAGCTGTACGAATACTTCGGTTGGGAACAGCCCAAGCTGTGCTACATGCCGCTGCTGCGCAACCCCGACAAGAGCAAGCTGTCCAAGCGCAAGAATCCGACCTCGGTGACCTTCTACGAGCGCATGGGCTTCATGCCTGAGGCCATGCTCAACTACCTCGGTCGCATGGGCTGGTCGATGCCGGACGAGCGCGAGAAGTTTTCCCTGGACGAGATGGTCGAGCACTTCGATCTGTCGCGTATTTCCCTGGGTGGGCCGATCTTCGACATCGAGAAGCTGTCCTGGCTCAACGGCCAGTGGTTGCGCGACCTGCCGGTGGAAGCGTTCGCCGCACGCGTGCAGAAGTGGGCGTTCAACAGCGACTACATGATGAAGATCGCCCCGCACGTCCAGGGCCGCGTCGAAACCTTCAGCCAGATCGCCCCGCTGGGTGGCTTCTTCTTCGAAGGCGCGCTGAAGCTCGATGCCAAGCTGTTCGAGAGCAAGAAGCTGTCTGCCGACCAGGTGCGCCAGGTGATGCAGCTGATCCTGTGGAAACTGGAAAGCCTGCGTCAGTGGGAAAAAGACCGTATCACCGGCTGCATCCAGGCAGTGGTCGAAGCGCTGGAACTGAAGCTGCGTGACGCCATGCCGCTGATGTTCGCCGCCATCACCGGCCAGGCCAGCTCGGTCTCGGTGCTCGATGCCATGGAAATCCTCGGCCCCGACCTGACTCGCTATCGCCTGCGCCAGGCCCTGGACCTGCTCGGCGGCGTATCGAAGAAAGAAAACAAGGAATGGGAAAAGCTGCTGGCGAACATCGCCTGATAGCCATTCCGAGAGCGCCGCACCCCCTGTAGGAGCGGGTTTACCCGCGAAGAGGCCGGTGAATTCAGTGGCGCATTCGCGGGTAAACCCGCTCCTACAGTGCACACAAGTGCTCTGCAGGAGCGGGGCTGGGCGGTAAGTGATTGTTATCTGTGCAAAAATTTTTGATTATTTTGAAAATTTCGTTTGACAGCTCTGCAATCCAATCTTAATATGCGCCCCGTCCACAGCGATGAACGAAAACGAAACGCCAGGCACCCAGCCAGCGCTTCGGTTCAACGCGACATTGTGGGGCTATAGCTCAGCTGGGAGAGCGCCTGCATGGCATGCAGGAGGTCAGC
>NZ_JACVVE010000049.1 GCF_016648105.1 Pseudomonas sp. S31
AACAAACTGTAGGAGCGGGTTTACCCGCGAAGCGCCGCGCGGGCGGCGCTCTATCGCATAAGCGCTGCAAATCCCACGGCGAACACAAGCCAAAAACAAAACGGGGAGGCCTATCGGCCTCCCCGCTTCTATATAGCTACACCACCAGGCAATCACTCAGCCTTGAGAGTAACCCGACCAAACGACTTCTTACCCGCCTGGCACACATGCGTCGCACCAAGGACAAACATGAAGTCCTTGTCGACCACCGCACCATCCACCTTCACGGCACCACCGCTCAAAAGATCGCGCGCCTGCGCCGAGTTCTTTACCAGGCCCGCCCGGTTCAGCACGGCAGCGATCGGCAGGTCTTCAGCCGCATTCACCTCGATCTCTGGCAGATCCTCGGGCAGCTCGCCTTCCTTCATACGGTTACCCGCAGCACGGTGAGCATTAGCCGCCGCTTCTTCACCATGGAACCGGGCCACAATCTCTTCCGCCAGCTTGATCTTGATATCACGCGGGTTCGCACCATTGGCGACATCGGCACGGAACTGCTCGATCTCCTCCATCGAACGGAAGCTCAGCAGCTCGAAGTAGCGCCACATCAGCGTGTCCGGGATCGACACCAACTTGCCGTACATCACGCCCGGCGCTTCCTGGATACCCACATAGTTACCCAGCGACTTGGACATCTTCTTCACACCATCCAGCCCTTCGAGCAGTGGCATGGTGACGATGTTCTGTGCTTCCTGGCCGTAGGCGCGCTGCAATTCACGCCCCATCAGCAGGTTGAACTTCTGGTCGGTACCACCCAGTTCTACGTCGGCCTTGAGCGCCACCGAGTCGTAGCCCTGCACTAGCGGGTACAGGAACTCATGAATCGCGATCGGCTGATTGGTGGTGTAGCGCTTGTCGAAATCATCACGCTCGAGCATGCGCGCGACAGTGTACTGCGACGCCAGGCGAATGAAGTCCGCCGGGGTCAGCGTGTCCATCCAGGTGGAGTTGAACGCGACTTCGGTCTTGGCCGGGTCGAGGATCTTGAACACCTGCTGCTTATAAGTCTCGGCGTTATCCAGCACCTGCTCGCGCGTCAGCGGCGGGCGAGTGGCGCTCTTGCCGCTCGGGTCGCCGATCATCCCAGTGAAATCACCGATCAGGAAGATCACCTGGTGCCCCAGCTCCTGGAACTGGCGCAGCTTGTTGATCAACACCGTGTGGCCCAGGTGCAGGTCCGGCGCAGTCGGGTCGAAGCCTGCCTTGATACGCAGAGGCTGGCCGCGTTTGAGCTTCTCAACCAGTTCCGACTCGACCAACACTTCTTCCGCACCGCGCTTGATAAGCGCCAGCTGCTCTTCAACCGACTTCATAGACAGACCCGCAAGGCTCAGATTCAAGGGGAGCCAACCATACAAGATCGGCCATCAAATACAAGTTTCGCAATGGAATGTGACCCGGCAGGCGCCTTGCGGCGTCTATGCGCCCTTGCGTGAAACTGGATTTGGTTATATTTTATACAGTTATTTCATCTTCATCATGTCATTCATCTTTTCCTTTTCACATTTTCAAAGTCTTTTTACCTATGACCAACGAAACGCCTAAAGCGCCCCCGCTTTATCCGAAAAGCCATCTGTTGGCCGCTAGCGGCATCGCCGCCCTGCTCAGCCTGGCCTTGCTGGTATTTCCGTCCAGCGAAGTAGAAGCCAAGAAAACCACCCTCAGCCTGGAGCTGGAAAGCCCGGCCGATCAACTCAAGGATCAATCCGAGGCCGCCCCTGTGGAGCAGGCTGGAGGCGATCAGTCATCGCCATTCGCGCAGATCGAAGGCGCCGAACAGACCACCGAGCAGGCAGCCAGCGAACAACCGGCCCAGGCCGAACAAGCCGAAGCCAAGCAACCCGGCCACCGCGAGGTGACCGTTGCCAGCGGCGATACCCTGTCCACCTTGTTCGCCAAGGTCGGCCTGCCGGCCAACGTCGTCCACGACGTGCTGGCCAGCAACAAGCAGGCCAAGCAATTCAGCCAGCTCAAGCATGGGCAGGTGCTGCAGTTCGAGCTCGACAAGGATGGCCAACTGGCCAGCCTGCACAGCAAGGTCAGCAACCTCGAGACCATTCGCCTGAGCAAAACCGACAAGGGCTACAGCTTCGACCGCGAAATCAGCAAGCCCGTAGTGCGTAGCGCCTACGCCCACGGCGTGATCAAGAGCTCGCTGTCGGCCTCGGCACAGCGTGCCGGCCTTTCCCACAGCCTGACCATGGACATGGCCCGCGTGCTGGGCTACGACATCGACTTCGCCCAGGACATCCGCCAGGGCGACGAATTCGACGTGGTCTACGAGCAGAAGATCATGGATGGCAAGGTGGTAGGCACCGGCAACATCCTCTCCGCGCGCTTCACCAACCGCGGCAAGACCTACACCGCCGTGCGCTACACCAACAAGCAGGGCAACACCAGCTACTACACCGCCGACGGCAACAGCCTGCGCAAGGCATTCATCCGCACCCCGGTGGACTTCGCCCGCATCAGCTCGCGTTTTTCCGCCGGCCGCAAGCACCCCATCCTCAACAAGATCCGCGCCCACAAAGGTGTCGACTACGCCGCGCCGCGTGGCACGCCGATCAAGGCCGCTGGCGATGGCCGCATCGAGCTGGCTGGTCGTCGTGGTGGCTACGGCAACACCGTGATCATCGCCCACGGCAACCGCTACAAGACCCTTTATGGCCACATGCAGGGCTTCGCCAAGGGCATCAAGACCGGCAGCAGCGTGAAACAGGGGCAGATCATCGGCTACATCGGTACCACCGGCCTGTCCACCGGGCCGCACCTGCACTACGAGTTCCAGGTCAACGGCGTGCACGTCGACCCGCTGAGCCAGAAGGTGCCCATGGCCGACCCGATCGCCAAGGGCGAGCGCCAGCGCTTCCTGCAGCAGAGCCAACCACTGATCGCCCGCATGGATCAGGAAAAGGCCACCCTGCTCGCCGCGAACAAGCGCTAGCTTCGTGGCGCTCTACCTGGGGGTGATGTCCGGTACCAGCCTCGATGGCCTGGATATCGCCCTGATCGAACAAGACGAGCAGCCCCGGCTGCTCGCCACTCACTACCTGGCGATGCCGGCCGAGCTGCGTCAGCGCCTGTTGAGCCTGTGCGCCAGCGGCCCCGACGAGATCGCCCGCGCGGCCTTGGCCGAGAATCAGTGGGCCACGCTCGCGGCCGAAGGCATCCACGCGCTGCTGCAGCGCCAGGGCCTTGAGCCCGCCAGCATTCGCGCCATCGGCAGCCATGGCCAGACCATCCGCCACGAACCCGCCCAGGGCTTCACCGTGCAGATCGGCAACCCAGCCCTGCTCGCCGAGCTCACCGGCATCAGTGTGGTGGCCGACTTCCGCCGCCGCGACGTAGCCGCGGGTGGGCAAGGCGCGCCATTGGTGCCTGCCTTCCACGAGACCTTGTTCGGCCACCTGGGCCAACGCCTGGCGGTGCTCAATGTCGGCGGCTTCAGCAACCTCAGCCTGATCGCACAGGACACGCCGGTGCACGGCTTCGACTGCGGCCCTGGCAACGTGCTCATGGATGCCTGGATCGAACAACAGCGCGGCGAGCGCTATGACGCGGATGGCGCCTGGGCGGCAAGCGGAATGGTGATCAGCGAACTGCTCGCAGCGATGCTGGCCGACCCATTCTTCGCCGGCGCAGGCCCCAAGAGCACTGGGCGTGAGGTGTTCAACCTGCCCTGGCTGGAGGCCCACCTGGCCCGTCTGCCCGGTTATCGCGACGAAGACGTCCAGGCTACGCTGCTGGAGCTGACCGCACGCAGCATCATCGAGTCGCTGCGCACGGCCCAACAGGATACCGAGGCGTTACTGGTCTGCGGTGGCGGCGCGCGCAACGGCGCCTTGATGGCTCGCCTGGGCGCCTTGCTGCCTGCAGCGCAGGTCGCCAGCACCGCGGCCCATGGCGTGGACCCGGACTGGGTCGAGGGCATGGCCTTCGCCTGGCTGGCGCATTGCTGCCTGCAAGGCATTCCCGCAAACCGGCCCAGCGTCACGGCGGCCAAGGGGCTGCGCATTCTCGGCGCGATATACCCCGCCTAGGCCTGGGCACAATGCAAAACGCCGCGCAAATGCGCGGCGTTTTCGTACCTGCCGTACTCAGATCGAGAACGAAGAGCCGCAGCCGCAGGTGGTGGTGGCGTTCGGGTTCTTGATCACGAAGCGCGAGCCTTCCAGGCCTTCCTGGTAATCCACCTCGGCGCCAGCCAGGTATTGGAAGCTCATCGGGTCGACCACCAGCGATACGCCTTCGCGCTCGACGATGGTGTCGTCCTCGGCTACGTCCTCATCGAAGGTGAAGCCATACTGGAAGCCCGAGCAGCCGCCGCCCGTCACGAATACACGCAACTTCAGACGATCATTGCCTTCCTCGGTGACCAGGGTCTTCACCTTTTGTGCAGCCCCATGGGTAAATTCAAGAACCGTGGGGGTAAAGGTTTCGACGCTCATGCTGATTCTCCCGGCGTTGGTGCCGCCATAAAACTCGATGACGCGCATTATCCGCTTCCCCGAGAAAAATGGTCAAGAATTGTGCGGCTTTAGTCTGTGCAAGAAAAAGGCCCGCACGAGGCGGGCCTTTTCGACACACAGCCCGTTAAGGCAACAGGCCCGCGTGGGACAGGCCCATGCGCTCGTCCAGGCCGAACAGGATGTTGAGGTTCTGCACCGCCTGGCCCGATGCGCCCTTGACCAGGTTGTCGATGACCGACAACACCACCACCAGGTCACCACCCTGTGGGCGGTGAACCGCGATACGGCAAACGTTGGCCCCGCGCACGCTGCGGGTTTCCGGATGGCTGCCGGCCGGCATCACGTCGACGAACGGCTCATCAGCGTAGCGTTTCTCGAACAGCGCCTGCAAATCGACCGAGGTGTCTGTGACCGTTGCGTATAGGGTGGAATGGATACCCCGGATCATCGGGGTCAGGTGCGGCACGAAGGTCAGGCCGATGTCCTTGCCCGCAGCCTGGCGCAAGCCCTGGCTGATTTCCGGGAGGTGGCGGTGGCCCTTCACGGCGTAAGCCTTCATGCTTTCGCCCGCTTCACAGAACAGCGAGCCCACCGCCGCCCCCCGGCCCGCACCACTGACGCCCGACTTGCAGTCGGCGATCAGGCGCGAGGTGTCGGCCAGGCCAGCCTCCAGCAGCGGCAGGAAGCCCAGCTGGGTAGCGGTCGGGTAGCAACCCGGCACGGCAATCAGGCGTGCCTGGCGGATTTTCTCGCGGTTCACTTCCGGCAGCCCGTAGACCGCATCCTTCAGCAGCTCGGGCGCGCCGTGTGGCTGGCCGTACCACTTGGCCCACTCGGTGGCGTCCTGCAGGCGGAAGTCAGCCGACAGGTCGATGACCTTGGTGCCCGCTGCCAGCAATTCGCCGGCCAGAGCGTGAGCGACACCGTGGGGGGTAGCGAAGAACACCACGTCGCAGGCTGCCAGGGCCTTGCTGTCCGGCACGCTGAAGGCCAGGCCATCGTAGTGGCCGCGCAGGTTCGGGTACATGTCGGCAACGGCCACGCCCGCTTCGGAACGCGACGTGATGACCGCGACTTCAGCCTGCGGGTGCTGTGCCAGCAGACGCAACAGTTCGACACCGGTGTATCCCGTGCCGCCGACGATACCGACCTTGATCATAACGCTTGCCCCTTAATCAACGAACCCACTGGAAAGCGCACGATAATAGGGGGCTAGAGCGCCTGTAACAACTCTTCAGGTGTCCCTTCGGGCGCTTGGCCTCTACTATCTGACGACCGTGAATCCTGAAGGAACTCCCTCCATGCTCTACCTATGGATCAAAGCGCTGCATATCGTCAGCGTCGTCTGCTGGTTCGCTGGCCTGTTCTACCTGCCGCGGCTGTTCGTCTACCACGCCCAGAGCGAGGACAAGGTCAGCCAGGAACGCTTCATGGTCATGGAGCGCAAGCTGCTGCGCGGCATCATGAACCCAGCCATGATCGCCACCTACGTGTTCGGCGCCTGGATGCTCTACCTGACACCCGGCTGGCTCAGCCAGGGCTGGCTGCACGCCAAGCTCACCCTGGTGATCCTGCTGACCGGCTACCACCACATGTGCAGCGCCCAGCGCAAACGCTTCGCCAACGGCACCAACACCCGCGGCCATGTGTACTACCGCTGGTTCAACGAAGTGCCGGTGTTGTTCCTGCTGGCGATCGTCATCCTGGTGGTGGTCAAGCCGTTCTAGGCGGCCTGACGGCTGACGCGAAAGGCAACACTTCGCCCGGCGACGCGCTGTACACTAGCTGCCCTCACCCGTCGCAGGAGCCTTGCATGACCCGTTACGCCATGATCACCGGAGCTTCCAGCGGTCTGGGCCTGGCCCTGGCGGAAGCCCTGGCGCGGCGCGGGCGCAACCTGATCCTGGTGGCACGCCATCGGGAAACCCTGGAGCCGGTGGCGATCGAGCTCAGCCAGCGTTTTGGCGTCGAGGTGCTGCTGCGCGCTTGCGACCTCAGCCAGCCGCTGCGCCTGTCAGGCTTCGTGCTGGAACTGGAAGAAGGCGAGCGGCGTATCGACCTGCTGGTCAATTGCGCCGGGCAGCGCACCTACGGGCCGTTCCTGGCCCACGAATGGGCCGATGAACAGGACCTGCTGGAGGTCAACATCCTCGCCTTGAGTCGCCTCTGTCATGCCGTCGGCAACCTCATGGCGGTCCAGGGTGGCGGGCAGATCCTCAACGTCGCCGGCCTCGCCGCGGTGGCGCCGGGCCCCTGGATGACCGCCTATGCGGCCAGCAAGGCCTATGTGATGAGTTTTTCCCAGGCCCTGCGCGAGGAACTCAAACGCGCCGGCATCAAGGTCTCGGTACTGTGCCCCGGCCCAGTGCGCTCCGCGCGGCGACCAATCCCTCGCCTGGAACGCGACGGCCGCTGCCTGAGCCCCGAGGAAGTCGCCCTGTACGCGGTGCGCGCCCTGGATCGCAACCGCGCCGTGATCATCCCCGGGCGGCGCAACCGCTGGCTGGCGTTCGCCCCGCGTCTGTTGCCGGCCTGGCTGGTGCGCAAACTGGCCGGCATCATTCACCGCCGCTACTGCCCGGTCGGAATGGAATAGCCACTGGGCGAGCGGCGCCGGGCTGAGTACACTCGGCGCGGACCCTCACCATGGAGCAAGTGCTGTGGACGATTTATTCATCAAGATCATCAACCGGGAAATCCCGGCGAAGATCATCTACGAGGACGACCAGGTTCTGGCGTTCCACGACATCGCCCCCCAGGCGCCGGTGCATTTTCTGGTCATTCCGAAAAAGCGCATTCGCACCCTCAACGACCTGACCGAAGCAGACAAGGGCCTGGCCGGCCACATCCTGTTCACCGCCCAGCGCCTGGCCAAGGAGCTCGGCTGCGACGACGGCTTCCGTGTGGTCATGAACTGCAACCAGCAGGGTGGGCAGACCGTCTACCACATCCACATGCACGTGCTCGGCCAGCGGCAGATGCACTGGCCGCCGGGCTGATCCAGGACAGGCGACCCCGCATCGATTGCGTTAAACTGTCGGGCACATTCTTGCGGAGGTGCCCGATGGCTACCGAACGTCACTACTCGCCGCTCGACCGCTTGTTGCTGCAGGCCGATACCGCCATGCGCACCTTGCTGCCCTTCAGCGGCCAACCTTCCCGCCCATCGCCCGCCGTCATCCAGCCGGATGCCGAGCTGGACGAGGCCCAGGCTCGCCACATTGCCGGGCTCATGCGTATCAACCATACCGGCGAAGTCTGCGCACAGGCGCTGTACCAAGGCCAGGCCCTGACCGCGAAGCTGCCCGAGGTGCGCAAGGCCATGGAGCACGCCGCCGAGGAAGAAGTCGACCACCTGGCCTGGTGTGAACAGCGCATCCGCCAGCTCAACAGCCACCCGAGCGTGCTGAACCCACTGTTCTACGGCATGTCGTTCGGCATCGGCGCCCTCGCCGGGTTGGTCAGCGACAAGGTCAGCCTGGGCTTCGTCGCCGCCACCGAGCACCAGGTGTGCAAGCACCTCGACGAGCACCTTGAGCAGCTCCCGCACGAGGACGAAAAGTCCCGTGCCATCCTCGAACAGATGCGCGTCGACGAAGAGCAGCACGCCGAGTCGGCCCTCGAGGCCGGCGGCTACCGCTTCCCGGCCCCCGTGCGTTTTGGCATGAGCCTGCTGGCCAAGGTCATGACCAAGAGCACCTACCGGATCTGAACCCAGCATGACGGATCGAATCGACGCCAAGGACCTGGCGCGCGCCGTGCAAGCCGGCATTCTCCAGCCGGGCCAGGACCAGGCCCTGCTGGCATTCCTGCGCCAGCAACCGGCCACCCGTGGCAGCCTGCAACTGGCTCACAGCGCCTTCTACTTCGGCGCCCTGCTGATCATGGCCGCCATGGGCTGGCTGCTCACCGAAGCCTGGATGCGCATCGGCGACTGGGCCCTGCTGGCCATCGCCAGCCTCTACGTCATTCTGCTCACCGGCCTCGCCCTCAACCAGCAGCGGCGCGGCCAAGCCGTGGCAGGCGGCGTGCTGGCGGCGGTCGCGGTCAGCATCGTGCCCTTGGTGGTGTTCGCCATCGAGCGGCTGGTCGGCTGGTGGCCGCTGGACAATGCCCAGGCGAATTACCACGACTACTACGCCTACGTGCGAGGCAGCTGGCTGCTGATGGAGGCCGCCACCGTGGTGGCCGGGCTGATGATGCTGCGGCTGGTGCCCTACCCGTTCATCGCCATGCCGATCGCGGTTGCCTTGTGGTTCATGTCGATGGACCTGAGCGAATGGTTCTATGGATCGCCCTTCACCTGGGATCAACGCCTCACCGTGTCACTGTGGTTCGGCCTCTGCCTGCTGGTGGTGGTGCTGCTGGTGGATGGCCGCACGCGCCAGGACTATGCCGGCTGGGGGTATCTGGCTGGGCTGGCGGCATTCTGGTGCGGCTTGACCCTGATGGACAGCGACAGCGAACTGGCCAAGGCCTTCTACTGCCTGATCAACCTGGGGCTGATGGGCATCGCGGTGCTGTTGCGCCGGCCGGTGTTCATGGTGTTCGGGGCGTTGGGGGTGGCGGCGTACCTGGGGTACCTGTCGTACGAGGTGTTCGCCGATTCGTTGCTGTTCCCCGTGGTGCTGACCTTGATCGGCCTGGGGGTGATCGGCCTGGGGTTGGCGTACCAGAAGCGGCGTGAGGACTTGAGCCGTTCAGCCCGGGAGTGCCTGCCGCAGTGGCTGCTGGCGGCGCTGCCGGCGTTGCGTAACTGAGATCGCCGGGGCCGCTTCGCGCCCCATCGCGGCACAAGGCCGCTCCTACACAGACTTCTGTAGGAGCGGCCTTGTGCCGCGATGGGGCGCGAAGCGGCCCCGGGAAACACGACTCAACCCAATTCGACGATCTCGTAGCCGTGAGTGATCTCCACGCCGGCCCGCTCCAGCATGATCGACGCCGAGCAGTATTTCTCGGCCGACAGCTCGACCGCGCGCTTGACCTGTGCTTCTTTCAGGCCGCGCCCTTTCACCACGAAATTCATGTGGATCTTGGTGAACACCTTCGGGTCCTCGCTGGCGCGATCCGCCTCGAGAAAGGCCTCGCAGCTTTCCACCGCCTGGCGCGACTTCTTCAGGATGCTGACGACGTCGAAACTACTGCAACCGCCCAGGCCGAGCAGCAGCATTTCCATCGGGCGCACGCCCAGGTTACGGCCACCGGCTTCGGGCGGGCCATCCATCACTACCACGTGGCCGCTCCCCGCCTCGCCGAGGAACATCGCTTCGCCGGCCCACTGGATGCGTGCCTTCATCTCCGTACTCCTGAAATTCGTAAAAGGGTGTCAGCTTAAGGCTTGTACAGCTGTCGGAAAAGCTCAAGACGCTGCGCTTTTGTGCTTAAACGGCCACGGTGTCTGATAAGCTGGCGCCAATCGACTGGCGCTCCTGCCAGATAGCCTCTATAAAAAGCCTCCGCGTCGCATCGAACAGGATTTCGTGATGGTTGCCTCCGCCCTACCCGCCAAGATCAAGAACATCGACAAACTGCTGGTGCACTGCCAGCGTCGCCGCTATGCCGCCAAGAGCAACATCATCTGCGCCGGCGACCGAGCCGATACGCTGTCGTTCATCATCAAGGGTTCGGTGACCATCCTGATCGAGGATGACGAAGGCCACGAAATGATCATCGCCTACCTCAACAGTGGCGATTTCTTCGGTGAGCTGGGTCTTTTCGAACCGGCCGGCAGCGACCAGCAGCGCAGTGCCTGGGTCCGCGCCAAGACCGAGTGCGAAGTGGCCGAAATCAGTTACGACAAATTCCGCGAACTGGCGCGCCACGACCCGGAGATCCTCTACGCCCTCGGCAGCCAGATGGCCCAGCGCCTGCGCAACACCACGCGCAAGGTCGGCGACCTGGCATTCTTCGACGTCACCGGCCGGGTCGCCCGTTGCCTGCTCGACCTGTGCAAGCAGCCCGACGCCATGACCCACCCGGACGGCATGCAGATCAAGATCACCCGCCAGGAAATCGGTCGTATCGTTGGCTGTTCTCGCGAGATGGTGGGCCGCGTCCTCAAGGATCTCGAAGAACGCAGCCTGGTACAGGTCAAGGGCAAGACCATGGTGGTCTACGGCACCCGTTAATCCTTGGGCAGCGCCGCCAGCACCTCGGCATAGGCCTGTGACAGGCGCTCGAACCAGGGCGCCTGGGGCGCCACCTCGTGCAGGGCAATATGGCTGTCGGCGCGGCAACGCTGCTCGAGGTTGCAGCATTCATTGAAACGGTTGACCGCAGCCACCATGGATTCGCGCTCGTTGTCCAGCAACAACGCGCCATGCACCAGCACCACCGGGCGTTTGCCGCCCAGCCCTTGGCGCCAGCGCTGGGCCGTGCCGACCAGCTTGCGGCCATTGAGGTTGACGTTGTAGCGGCCGTCGCAGAAGGCACCGTCGATCTCACCCACCGAGGCCACCCCACCCCATTCGCGCAACACGTCGCACAGCGGCAGGCACAGTCGCTCGTAGGCGTTCTCGATCCGGCCGTGGTCGCCTTCGCTGCGCGGGGCCACGTAGACCAGCGCCACGTTCACCGTCGAGTGCGATTGCGGTACCGGCTCGCCGCCGGTTTCGCGCAGTAGCACGGGCCAGCCGGCGATGGCCAGCTCCGAGCAGGCGGCTTCGAAGTTGTCGAGCCGGCTCATGCGCCGGGGCATGACCAGGGCGTGGTCGGTCGGGCGCCAGAACAGCACGCCGGCGTCGCGTTCGCCACGGCATACGGCGGCGAGCAGTTCCTGCTCGGCGTGCAGGCCCTGTTCGACGGTCAGGGACAGGGGGTGATCGGTCATTGATTCACCTATCAGGTTGGGGCGACCGGCCTCTTCGCGGGTAAACCCGCTCCTACAGATTCAGCACAATTTCCGGCAATTGTCGCGAACCTGTAGGAGCGGGTTTACCCGCGAATGGGCCAGGACAGGCATACAAAAAAGCCGGCATCAGCCGGCTTCGGTTCGATCAGTCCAGGGCCTGAACGGTCTTCTTCACCTGCTCGGGGAAGAACAACCGCTGCAACTCCACCCCCGGTTGCTCGGCACGCATGAACGCTTCGCCAACCAGGAAAGAATAGACCTCGTTGATTTCCATCAGCTCCACATCGGCACGGTTGAGAATGCCGCTCTCGGTGATGGCCAAGCGGTCGCGCGGGATCCGCGGCAGCAGGTCGAGGGTGGTTTCCAGGCTGACTTCGAAGGTGTGCAGGTTGCGGTTGTTGACCCCGACCAGCGGCGTATCCAGGGTTTTCAAGGCACGCTCCAGCTCATCGCCATCATGCACCTCGACCAGCACATCGAGGCCGACGTCCTTGGCCGTGGCAGCCAGTTCGGCCATCTTCACGTCATCCAGGGCGGAGACGATCAACAACACGCAATCGGCGCCCAGGGCCCGAGCCTCGACGATCTGGTACGGGTCGACCATGAAGTCCTTGCGGATCACCGGCAGTGCCACAGCGGCGCGGGCCTGCTGCAGATACGCGTCGGCACCCTGGAAGTAGTCCACATCGGTCAGTACCGAGAGGCAGGTAGCGCCGCCCTTTTCGTAGCTGACGGCAATATCCGCCGGCACGAAGTGCTCGCGGATGATGCCCTTGCTCGGCGAAGCCTTCTTGATCTCGGCGATCACCGCAGGCTGCTTGCGCTTGGCTTGCTCGATCAGAGCATTGGCAAAGCCACGCGGCGCGTCGGCCGTCTTGGCCAGGCGCTCCAGCTCGGCCAGGCTGACCCGCGCACTGCGCTCGGCCACTTCCTGGAACTTGCGGGCGATGATCCTTTCCAGCACCGTCGGCACGCTCATGCTTCGTTCTCCACCTTGAATACCGCGGTAAACGCACCCAGCTCCTGCAGCTTCTCCCAGGCAAGACCCGTGTGCAACACGTCGTGCGCCAGTTCGACGCCCGCCTTGAGGCTCATCGCATGATCGGCGGCATACAGCGCGGCGCCGGCATTGAGCACGATCATTTCAGCGGCCTTCTGGCCGTTCTCGGTCTTGCGTCGGCCCAGTGCATCGCGGATCAGCTCCAGCGACGCCTGCGGGCCTTCGACCGCCAGGCCATGCAGGCTCTGGCTCTTGATGCCGAGGTCTTCCGGCTCGACCCAATACTCGAGGATCTCGTCGTTCTTGAGCTCCGCCACGTAAGTCGGCGCCGCCAGGCTGAACTCGTCCAGGCCATCCTTCGAATGCACCACCAGTACGTGCTTGCTGCCCAGGCGCTGCAGCACTTCAGCCAGCGGGCGGCACAGGGCCTGGTTGAACACGCCGACCACCTGGTGCTTCACACCGGCCGGGTTCGTAAGCGGGCCGAGCATGTTGAACAGGGTGCGCAGCCCCAGATCGCGTCGGGGGCCGGCAGCGTGTTTCATGGCCGAGTGGTGGCTCTGGGCGAACATGAAGCCGATGCCCAGGCTGTCGATGCAACGAGCGACCTGGACCGGCGTCAGGTTAAGGTAGATGCCGGCAGCCTCCAGCAGGTCGGCGCTGCCGCTCTTGCCGGAAACCGCGCGGTTGCCGTGCTTGGCCACGGTGCAGCCTGCGGCGGCGAGCACGAACGACGAGGCGGTGGAGACGTTGAAGATGTTGGCGCCATCACCGCCGGTGCCGACGATGTCGACCACGCCATCGAGGCTGTTCAGCTCGACCTTGTCGGCCAGCTCGCGCATCACCGATACCGCACCGACGATCTCGTCGATGCTTTCGCTCTTCATGCGCATGCCCATCAGGAAAGCGCCGATCTGCGCCTCGGTGCACTGGCCAGTCATGATCTGGCGCATGACGTCGCGCATTTCCTCGGTGGACAGGTCCAGCTGGCCGACGATGCGGCTCAACGCGGTTTTGATATCCATGTTCGATCCTTAGCGGCGGCCGCCGGTCTGCTTGAGGAAGTTGGCGAACAGCTCGTGGCCCTGCTCGGTGAGGATGGACTCAGGGTGGAATTGCACCCCTTCGATGTTCAGAGTCTTGTGGCGCAGGCCCATGATCTCGTCGACCGAGCCGTCTTCCAAGGCAGTCCAGGCGGTCAATTCCAGACAATCCGGCAAAGTCTCCCGCTTGACCACCAGCGAGTGGTAGCGGGTGACGGTCAGCGGGTTGTTGAGGCCGGCGAACACGCCCAGGTCGCGGTGGTGCACCGGGCTGGTCTTGCCATGCATCACCTGGCGGGCACGCACCACGTCCCCGCCAAAGGCCTGGCCGATGGACTGGTGGCCCAGGCACACGCCCAGGATCGGCAGCTTGCCGGCGAAATGCAGGATGGCTTCGATGGAAACGCCGGCCTCGCTCGGCGTGCACGGGCCCGGCGAGACGACGATGCGCTCGGGGTTCAGGGCTTCGATTTCGGCGATGGTCATTTCGTCATTGCGAATGACCTTGACCTCGGCACCCAGCTCGCCCAGGTACTGGACGACGTTGTAGGTGAAGGAGTCGTAATTGTCGATCATCAGTAACATCGGGCTAAACCTCTTGAATCTACTGATTGCAGATATGTCCGGGGCGGCGCAGACAATGCGTCGCTACTCATCAGATGCAGGGGCCGCTTCAGGCCCCATGAAGCAGGGCTTACCTGGAGGTCTGCTCAGCCAGGGCCACTGCCCGGAACATCGCCCGACGTTTGTTGATGGTCTCTTCCCACTCCAGCGCAGGTACCGAGTCGGCGACGATGCCGCCACCGGCCTGCACGTGCAGTTCGCCGTCCTTGATCACCGCGGTACGAATGGCGATCGCCGTGTCCATGTTGCCGTTCCAGGCGAAATAACCGACCGCACCGCCATACACGCCGCGCTTGACCGGCTCGAGTTCGTCGATGATTTCCATGGCGCGGATCTTCGGAGCCCCCGACAGGGTGCCCGCCGGCAGGATCGCCCGCAGGGCGTCCATGGCAGTGAGGCCTTCGCGCAGGTGGCCTGTGACGTTCGAGACGATGTGCATCACGTTCGAATAACGCTCGATGACCATCTTTTCAGTCAGGCGCACGCTGCCGGTGGACGAGACCCGGCCGACGTCGTTGCGGCCCAGGTCGATCAGCATCAGGTGCTCGGCGATTTCCTTCTCGTCCGACAGCAGGTCGTCTTCCAGCGCACGGTCGGCCTCTTCGTTGGCCCCGCGTGGGCGGGTGCCGGCGATCGGGCGCACGGTGACCAGGTTGTCCTCGACGCGCACCAGTACCTCGGGCGAGCTGCCGACCACATGGAAATCGCCGAAGTTGAAGAAGTACATGTAAGGCGTCGGGTTGAAGCAGCGCAGCGCCCGGTACAGGTCGATGGGCGCGGCCTTGAAGTCGATCGACATGCGTTGCGACGGCACCACCTGCATGCAGTCGCCAGCGAGGATGTATTCCTTGATCCGGCCCACCGCGTTCTCGTAGTCGTCGCGGGTGTAGCTGGAGCGGAATTCCGGCTCGGCGGCCATCGGCCCGCTGAGGTCCAGACCACGGCGCGGGGTGATCGGCTGGCGGAGTTTTTCCAGCAGGCCCTGCAGGCGCGCCTGGCCCTGCTCGAAGGCCTGCTCCTGGGCCGGGTCGACCAGGACGATGGCGTGCATCTTGCCGGCCAGGTTGTCGAACACCACCACGGCGTCGGAGACCATCAGCAGGATGTCCGGCACGCCCAACGGGTCCGGGTTGGGGCTGGCACCCAGGCGTTTTTCCACGTAGCGAACGCAGTCGTAGCCGAAGTAGCCGACCAGGCCGCCGTTGAAACGTGGCAGGCCCGGGATGTCGGCGACCTTGTAGCGGTCCTTGAAGGCCTCGACGAAGGCGAGCGGGTCTTCGACATCATGGCTTTCTACCTCGACGCCATCCTCGAGGATGCTGACGTGGTAGCCGTGCACACGCATCACGGTGCGCGACGGCAGGCCGATCATCGAGTAGCGCCCCCACTTCTCGCCGCCCTGGACGGACTCGAGCAGGTAGGAGTTGGCCTGGTCGGCCAGTTTCAGGTAGATCGACAGCGGCGTATCGAAGTCGGCCAGGGTTTCACAGGCCAGGGGAATGCGGTTGTAGCCGGCAGCGGCCAGGCGCAGGAATTCTTCGCGGGTCATGGGTAGCCTCGTGGCAAGCAGCAATAGAGTCGGGCAAGCGGACGGGCCGGCAGGCGCCGGCGGGCAAAAGTCAGGCGCGCCAGCGCCAACGGGCCAGGGCCTTGATGACTTTCATCCAAAACTTGCCAGTTACCGCCACGGTGGACTCTCTGTCTTGTGAGGCTTGAAGATCCGCCAACGTTATCCCAGTGGCCGCATCTAAGCAACCAGGCAGCAACGCCCGCAGGTCATCGACCACCAGGTTCGGCGCTTCATCGACGATCGGCCGGCCATGGTTGTAGCCATAGCTCAGGCCCACGCACTGCACCCCCGCAGCCTTGGCGGCCAGTACATCGCTGCGCGAATCGCCGACGAACAGCGATTGCCCCGGGCTGACGCCGGCCATCTGCATGACGAACAGCAGCGCGGCCGGGTCGGGTTTTTTCTGTGGCAGCGTGTCGCCACCGATGATCCAACGGAAATAGCGGCCAAGCTTCATCTGGTCGAGCAGCGGGCCGACGAAGCGCTCGGGCTTGTTGGTGATCAGGGCCATCTCCACGCCCTGCTTGCGCAGCCACGCCAGGGTGTCCTGGACACCGGGGTAGACCACGGTCAGCTCATGGCTCTCGGCGTAGGCCTCCATGAACAGCGCCAGGCCACGTTCGGCCAGGGCATCGTCGACGCTGTCGTGTTCGATGCCACCGGCCAGGGCCCGGCGTACCAGGACCTGCGCGCCGTTGCCGACCCAGTGGCGCACAGCCGCAAGACCAGCGGGCGGGCGCCCCAGTTCGAGCAGCATGCGGTCCACGGCGGCGGCCAGGTCCGGTACCGAGTCGATCAGGGTACCGTCCAGATCGAACATCACCAGCCTGGGCAGCGTCCCCGGGAACAGCTGCTCGAAGCCGCTCATGGGCGGGCCTGGGCCAGTTCGGCGCGCATCTTGGCGATGACTTCCTGGTAGTCGGGCGCATTGAAGATGGCGGACCCGGCAACGAAGGTGTCGGCGCCAGCGGCGGCGATCTCACGGATGTTGTTGACGTTGACGCCGCCGTCGATCTCCAGACGGATATCGCGGCCGCTGGCGTCGATCAGGGCGCGGGCCTCACGCAGCTTGTCGAGGGTGCCGGGGATGAACTTCTGCCCGCCGAAGCCTGGGTTGACGCTCATCAGCAGGACCATATCGACCTTGTCCATCACGTATTTCAGCGCGTCCAGGCTGGTGGCCGGGTTGAACACCAGGCCGGCCTTGCAGCCGCCGTCGCGAATCAGCTGCAGCGAACGGTCGATGTGCTGCGAGGCTTCCGGGTGGAAGGTGATGTAGGTGGCGCCGGCTTCGATGAAGTCGCCGATGATGCGGTCGACCGGGCTGACCATCAGGTGCACGTCGATCGGCGCTCTCACGCCGTACTTGCGCAGCGCGGTGCAGACCATCGGGCCGATGGTCAGGTTGGGCACGTAGTGGTTGTCCATCACATCGAAGTGCACGATGTCGGCGCCGGCGGCCAGCACCTTGTCGACGTCCTCGCCCAGACGGGCGAAATCGGCGGAGAGAATGGAGGGAGCAATAGCGTAGGGCTGCATGGCGCACCTGTTGGGCAGAATCACGGTGGCGCGCATTGTAACCCAGGCAAGCCCATCAGGGCTGATTGGCATCAACGGGTGTCGACCAGTTGTTTCAACCCGTGCCGGCCTCTTCGCGGCTAAAGCCGCTCCTACAGGATCGTCGCCGTCCCTGTAGGAGCGGGTTTACCCGCGAAGGCGCCGGCACAAACAATAAATGATCACCCCGGCTGCTGGGTCCGCAGCTTCTCGCTACGCCCACGCAGCCACTCCAGGGTCAGCAGCAACACCACCGAGAAGGCGATCAGCAAGGTCGCCGCCGCTGCAATCGTCGGGCTCAGGTTCTCGCGAATACCGCTGAACATCTGCCGCGGCAGGGTCGCCTGCTCGGGCCCGGCCAGGAACAGCGTCACCACCACCTCGTCGAACGACGTGGCGAAGGCGAACAGCGCGCCGGAAATCACCCCCGGCGCGATCAGCGGCAAGGTCACCCGGCGGAAGGTCAGCAGCGGCGAGGCCCCCAGGCTGGCAGCCGCGCGCACCAGGTTGTAGTTGAAGCCCTGCAGGGTCGCCGATACGGTGATGATGACGAACGGCACGCCCAGCACCGCATGCACCAGGATCAGCGAGATGAAGCTGTTGCCCAGGCCCAGCGGGGCGAAGAACAGGTAGCTGGCGACGCCGATGATCACCACCGGCACCACCATCGGCGAAATCACCAGCGCCATCACCAGCGACTTGCCGGGGAAGTCGCCACGGGTCAGGCCGATGGCCGCCAGGGTGCCGAACACCATGGCCAGCGCCGTGGCCGCCGGGGCGACGATGATGCTGTTCTTCAACGCCCGCATCCACTCGGCCGAGGCGAAGAAGTCGTGGTACCACTGCAGCGAAAAGCCCTGCAGCGGGTACACCAGGAAGCTGCCGCTGTTGAACGACAGCGGTACGATGACCAGCACCGGCAATACCAGGAACAGCAGGATCAGGCCGCAGAGGATACGCAGGCTGTAGAACCAGACCCGTTCCACGGGCGACATGTAGGGGCTCAGCATGACGACGCTCCTCAGCTCAGGCGCAGGCGGCTGGCGCCGACCAGCCAGCTATAGATCAGGTACAGCAGCACGGTGGCCAGCAGCAACAGGCCGCCCAGCGCGGTGGCCATGCCCCAGTTGATGCTGGTGTTGGTATAGAAGGCGACGAAGTAGCTGACCATCTGGTCGTTCGGGCTGCCCAACAATGCAGGGGTGATGTAGTAGCCGATGGCCAGGATGAACACCAGCAGGCAACCGGCACCGACGCCAGCGTAGGTCTGCGGGAAGTACACCCGCCAGAAGCTGGCGAACGGATGGCAGCCCAGCGAGATCGCCGCGCGCATGTAGCTGGGCGAAATGCCCTTCATCACGCTGTACAACGGCAGGATCATGAACGGCAGCAGAATGTGCACCATCGAGATGTACACCCCCGTGCGGTTGAACACCAGTTCCAGCGGTTGGTCGATGATGCCCATCGCCATCAGCGCGCTATTGATCAGCCCCCCCGACTGCAGCAGCACGATCCACGCCGCCACGCGGACCAGGATCGACGTCCAGAACGGCAACAGCACGAGGATCATCAACAGGTTGCTCTGTCGAGTCGGCAAGTTGGCCAGCAAGTAGGCCAGGGGGTAGGCCAGCACGAGGCAGATGGCGGTGATCACCACGCCCATCCACAGGGTGCGGGCGAAGATATCCAGGTAGATGGCCTGGTCGGGGGTGGCTTTGGCCAGTTCGCCCAGGTCGTCGATACGGTGATCGAGCGCAGCCAGCAGGTAGAACGAGGTCACGCTACTGGTATTGCGGCGGATCGCCTGCCAGTAGGCTGGGTCGCCCCAACGCTCGTCGAGGGCCTGCAAGGCATCCTTGTAGGAGCCGGGCTCGCTCTTGAACGGCAGCGCCCGCGCGGTCTTGGCCAGCAGGCTGCGGTAGCCGGCCAGCTCCATGTTCAGGCGCTTGGAGAGATCGCCCAAGGTCTGCTTCTTGCGCGACTCGGCCAGGTCCTGGCCCAGCGCCAGGTAGGCGGCCTCATCGGGCAGGCCTTTGCCATCCCATTGCGCGACCACCTCGACGGTGCGCGGCAGGCCGGCGACCACCTCGGGGTTGCCGACACTCTTGTACAAAAGCGCGGCGATCGGCACCAGGAACACCAACAGGAGAAACAGCGCCAGCGGCGCGATCAATGCCTGCGCCTTCCAGCGGTTGACCCGCTCGGCGTGCTTGAGGCGCTGCTTGAGGCTGGGACCCGCGCCTTCGTTGAGGGGCACTGCAATGGCCATGGCGAACTCCGGGAAACAGGGTGACGGGGAGCGCCGGCCGTCTGACCGGCGCTCCGACTAGACGCCTTACTTCTTCGCCGCCCAGGCGTTGAAGCGTTGCTCCAGCTGCTCGCTGTTGTCGGCCCAGAAGGCGACGTCGATCTGCACCTGGTTGGCGATGTTCTCAGGCGTGGTCGGCATGTCCTTCTTCACTTCGTCCGAGAGCAGGGCGACTGCCTTGGCGTTGGCCGGGCCGTAGGCGATGTTCTCGGAATAGGTCTTCTGCTGCTCGGGCTGCACGCTGAAGGCGATGAACTGCTTGGCCTGTTCAACATCCTTGGCGCCTTTCGGAATGGCCCAGGCGTCGAAGTCGTAGATGCCGCCGTTCCACACCACCTTGAGGTTGCTTTCTTTCTGCACCGCGGCAATGCGGCCGTTGTAGGCCGAGCTCATGACCACGTCACCCGAGGCCAGGTACTGCGGTGGCTGGGCACCGGCTTCCCACCACTGGATACTCGGCTTGAGTTCGTCGAGTTTCTTGAAGGCGCGGTCCACGCCTTCCTTGGTGGCCAGTACCTGATAAACGTCCTTGGGCGCCACCCCGTCGGCCATCAGGGCGAATTCGAGGGTGTACTTGGCGCCCTTGCGCAGGCCGCGCTTGCCCGGGAATTTCTTGGTGTCCCAGAAATCGGCCCAGCTGGTAGGCGCGGTCTTGAGCTTGTCGGCGTTGTACGCCAGCACCGTCGACCAGACGAAGAAGCCCACGCCACAGGGCTGGATCGCCCCCTTGACGTAGTCGGCCTCGTTGCCGAACAGCGCTGGGTCGAGTTCCTCGAACATGCCTTCGTCACAGCCCCGGGCCAACTCCGGCGACTCGACCTCCACCAGGTTCCAGGACACGCTGTTGGTGTCGACCATCGCCTTGACCTTGGCCATTTCACCGTTGTACTCCCCGGCGATGATCTTGCCCTTGCCGGCCTTCTCCCACGGTTCGTAGAACGCCTTGACCTGGGCCGCCTTGTTGGCACCGCCGAAGGACACCACGGTGAGGTCCGCCGCCAGGGCTTGACCGGCGATACACAGCCCCAGGGCCAGGGCGGTCATCTTCAACTGCTTGTGCATTATTGTTCTCTCCACAGTACAGGGTTGGTGAAGCGATCCATCAGTGGCCTTCGGTAAGCGGGTCGAGCGCGCGGGCGTGCTCGACCTCCCAGCCCAGCGGCACTACATCGCCCACGGCCAGAGCCGGGTCGAGCTCGGCGATCGGCTGCTTGACGAAGAAGTCGGCCTTGCCGCATACCTCCAGGCGCACCCGCACGTGGTCGCCCAGGTAGATGAACTCGGCGACCCGGCCAGAGAAGCGATTGACGCAACGCTCGCTGTGGCCGTTGAGGCGCACGCGCTCGGGGCGAATCGACAGCGTCACCGGCTCGCCCGCCTGACCGACATTCACCGCCAGCGCCTCGACGCGCTCCCCACGCGCCAGCTGGACCTGACAGCGTCCGCCGTCGCTGCCCAGGAGGATGCCGTTGATGCGGTTGTTCTCACCGATGAAGTTGGCGACGAAGGTATTGCAGGGTTGCTCGTAGAGCGTGCGCGGGTCGGCGATCTGCTGGATCTGGCCCTGGTGGAACACCGCCACCCGGTCAGACATGGTCAGGGCCTCGCCCTGGTCGTGGGTCACATAGACCACGGTCACGCCCAGGCGCTGGTGGATGTGCTTGATCTCCATCTGCATGTGTTCGCGCAGCTGCTTGTCGAGAGCGCCGAGTGGCTCGTCCATCAGCACCAGCTGTGGCTCGAAGACCAGCGCCCGGGCCAGGGCCACGCGCTGCTGCTGGCCGCCGGAGAGCTGGCCGGGATAGCGCTTGGCGAAGGCATCGAGCTGGACCATGCCGAGCACGCGCTTGACCCGCTCACTGATGTCGGTCTTGCTCAGGTTGCGCACGCTCAAGGGAAAGGCCAGGTTCTCGGCCACGGTCATGTGTGGGAACAAGGCGTAGTTCTGGAACACCATGCCGATATCCCGCTTGTGCGGCGGCACGTTGTTGATCGAGCGGCCGGCCAGCTGGATTTCACCGGCGGTAGGCGTCTCGAAGCCGGCGAGCATCATCAGGCTAGTGGTCTTGCCCGAGCCGGAAGGTCCGAGCAAGGTCAGGAATTCACCCTTGCGGATGTCCAGGTTGAGATCCTTGACGATCAGCGACTCGCCATCGTAGCTCTTCTGCACACCCCGGAAGCTGACCAGGGTCTCGCCGCTGGCCGCGTTCGAATTCGCCTCGCTCATGCCTGCACCTTTTTATTGGAAGACTGCGTGGGTTACAGCGTAGAAGAGGCCAAAGCGCCCGGAAATCGGGGTGACTGAGAGAATGTCATCATCCGGATGGAAGATTGGGTGTAGGGATCGCCCTACAAGACCGACGTATTCAGGACAGACACAAAGCCCGCTCCCACAGGGTTCACCGCCATATCGGATACCGCAGCTGTCGCAATCAGAACAATCAGACCAGCTTGTGCTCCATGGCGTACTTCACCAGCTCGGCCAGCGAGTTGACCCGCAGCTTCTGCATCAGCCGCGCCTTGTGCGTGCTGATGGTCTTGCTCGACAGCGCCAGCTGCTGGGCGATGTCGTTGACGTTGGCGCCCTGGGCCAGGCGCTCGAACACCGAGAACTCGCGCTCCGACAACAGCGTATGCAGCGGCCGCGTCTCGGTCAGGCCCACCTCGAAGACCATGCGGTCGGCCAGCGCCGGGTCGATGTAGCGCCCGCCACCGGCTACTCGGCGAATGGCGGTGAGCAGCAGCGCCGGGTCGCTATCCTTGGTGGCATAGCCGGCGGCACCGGCCTTGAGCGCGCGTGCGGCCATCTGCGCCTCGTCGTGCATCGACAGCATCAGGATCGCCGGTGCATCGGCCAGGGCGCGAATCCGCGGAATCGCCTCCAAGCCACTGACGCCCGGCATCGAGATATCCAGCAATACCACCTCGCACGGCGTGTGCCGCAGGGTTTCCAGCAGTTGCTCGCCATTGCCCGCCTCGCCGGCCACTTGCATGTCCTTGGCCAGGCCGATCAATTGCTTGATGCCTTCACGGACAATGGTGTGGTCTTCGGCCACCAGCACTCGAATCACGCTCGCTCTCCTGTTTCCAACGGAATCGTCACGCTCAGGCTGGTGCCCTCGCCCGGCTCGCTGCTCAACGCCATGCTGCCACCGAGCATCAGCACCCGCTCGCGCACCCCCACCAGGCCGAATGACGAAGGACGGGCCTGCTCACGGCAGAAGCCGACGCCATCGTCGCTGACCGTCATGCGCAGTTGCCCGCGTTCGCGCACCAGCTCGATCTCGACGCTGTGGGCCTGGGCGTGGCGCATGACGTTGGTCAGCGCCTCCTGGAGGATGCGGAACAGCCCGGTGGCCTTGGCATCGCTCAATGCTGGCAGATTATCCGGTACCTGCACCAGGCAGGGGATCTGCGTACGCCCCTCGAAGCGCCTCGCCTGCCACTCGATGGCCGAGGCGATGCCGGCGTCGAGGATCGGCGGGCGCAACGCACTGGCCACGTCGCGCGCCAGCTGGAACAACTGCGCAATCAGCCGCTTCATGCTCGCCATGCGTTCGCCCAGGCCTGGGTCCAGCTCGGCGTAGGCCAGCTCGCACATCGATACCTCGAGCTTGAGCACCGTGAGCATCTGCCCCAGTTCATCATGCACTTCGCGGGCGATGCGCGCCTTTTCTTCCTCTCGCACGCTTTCCAGGTGCGCCGACAGTTCACGCAATTGCTCCTGTGAGCGCGCCAGTTCCAGCTCCGCGCGCTTGCCCTGGGTGATGTCCCAGACAATGCCATCCCAGACCACCCGGCCATTGGCCAGGCGCCGCGTACTGGCCTTGATGTCAGCCCAGCGCTGTTCGCCCTGGCGGGTCAGGATGCGCCCCTGCCAGGACCAGTCCTGGTCGCTGGCCAGCGCCAGGTCCTGGACCCGATGGTAGTCGGCACGGTCGTCGGGGTGGACCAGGTTGCGCAAGCCCATCTGCGGATCCTGGATCTCGCTGGGCAGGTAGCCGACCAGTGCCTCGCTGCCCTCGCTGATGTAGGGGAACTCCAGGTCGCCTTCGGCGGGGTTGCGCTCCAGCCGGAACACCAGGCCAGGAACGTTGCCGGCGATGCCCTTGAGCCGCGCCTCGCTCTCGCGTAATGCGGCCAGTGCCCGTTGCCGCTCGGTGACGTCGGCGAGGTACACCACCAGGTATTCGGCATCGCGAAAACGCAGGAAGCTCAGCGACAAGGCCACCGGCATGAGTGTGCCATCGACGCGCAGGCAGTGGGTGTCGAACTCGGCCAGGGTAGCATCGCCAGCCCGCGCGCCATTCCACAGCTCCAGCCAACGGTCCATGCTCAGCTGCGGCTCGATGTCCACCAGCGGGCGCTCCAGCAGTGCGTCCTCGGCATACCCCAGCATGTGCTGGACGGCATGGTTGGCGTAGCGCACGTGGCTGTCCCAGTTGACCCAAAGAATGCCCACCGTGCTCTGGTCGCTGGCGAACTGGCTCAGGCGCAACGCCTCTTCGCGCACCTGGCGCTCGGCCAGATGCTCGCGCGCCGCCAGCAGGTCGCGCTCCAGGCGCAGCTGCTGGCGGCGCTGCCAGGCCAGCGTGGCGACAGCGCACAACAGCAACATGCCGAACAGACAAGCCAGGTTCTGCCAGAACCCCGGCGACTCGCTCAAGCGCGGGTAGCGGGGCTGCAACCAGCGCCCGTGCAATTGCTCCAGGGCCCGGGCCGGCATGGCCTGCAAGCCCTTCTCCAGCACTTCGGCCAGCAGCGGCCAGTCGCGCCGCGACCCCACTCGCAGCAACTGCGGCAAGCCGACATCGCCGACCACGGCCAACTCACCGAATTCGCTCTCGCGGGACAGGCGACTGAACTGGGCTTCGTCGAGCACCGCATAGCTGGCCTGGCCGGCGACCACCTGCTGCAACGCCTCGCGCTCGTCGGGCACGCCCTGCAGGTCGAGGTTGGCGTAGGTACCGCGCAGGTAGTCGGCCAAGGCGCCCGGCATGCGCACCGCCACCCGCTGCTGGGCAGCGAGTTTTTCCAGCTCCACGGCCGTCTGGCTGTTGCCACGCAGCCCCACCAGCAACTGCGGTACACGCATGTAGGGGTCGCTGAACGACCACAGGCGCAGGCTGGCGGGCGTCTGGGTCAGGCCTGGGGCAAAGTCGATCTCGCCGGCCAGGAGGGCATGCTCGAGGCTCGCCTGGTCGGCGAAGTTGCGCCAGGTGAGGTCCAGCCGCAGCGTTTGGGCGAGCCCGTTGACCAGCTCCACATTGGCCCCGTAGAGCTGCTGCAGGCGCCGGTCGAACTGGGCATACGGCGCCTGCAGCACCACGCCGACGCGCAGGCTGCGATGAGCATCGAGCCATTGCTGCTGCGCAGGCCCGAGCACCACGGCAGGGGCCACCTCGGGCTTTGCCCAGGCGATCAAGGGCAGCCACAAACAGCCGATAACCAACAGGCGACGCACTCGCTTCATCTACACGCTCGTCCTGACAAGGACGGCCATGCAGCATGGCCGTCGCGGGCAAATACTATTAGGCTGCCGGTATCATTCTGGCCTTGGGTTGATTCATGTCCACACTTTATCGCACGACGCTGGCAATGTGCTGCCTGGCCTCGATCCTTCCGCTCGGGGCCCAGGCCGCCGATGTCGAACCACCACCGGCGGCGACCAAGGCGCCCGCCGCCGCCGCACCGCGCGCGCCCCTGCTGGAGCGTAGTCAGGAAGATGCCCTGGCCCTGGAAGCCCGTGTGCCGAAAGCCGAACAGCAGACCTTGCAGGCCGGAGCCGAGAGCTTCCTGGCCTTGTGGAAACCGGCCAACGACGCCGACCCGCAGGGTGCGGTGATCATCGTGCCCGGTGCCGGCGAAAACGCCGACTGGCCCGACGCCGTCGGCCCGCTGCGGCGCAAGTTCCCCGACATCGGCTGGCACAGCCTGAGCGTCAGCCTGCCCGACCTGCTGGCCGACAGCCCGCAGGCCCGGGTCGAGGCCAAGCCGGCGCCGACGCCGGAACCGGGCAAGGGTGAAAGCGCCCCGGCCAAGGACACCCCTGAGGATGCCAACGCCAACGTCGCCCAGGCGACCGCCGCCGATGCCGACACCGCCGAAGGCACCGATGCCGAGGTGGCGAGCGAGCACAACGACCAGGCCGATGCCGAGCGCATCTTCGCTCGCCTGGATGCCGCCGTTGCCTATGCCCAGCAGCACAACTCGCGCAGCATCGTGTTGATCGGCCATGGCAGCGGCGCCTACTGGGCCGCGCGCTACCTGAGCGAGAAACACCCGCCCCAGGTGCAGAAACTGGTGATGGTGGCCGCGCAGACCCCGGCCCGGGTCGAACAGGACCTCGAGGCCCTGGCGCCGACCCTCAAGGTACCGGCCGCCGATCTCTACTTCGCGACTCGCAGTGCCGACCGCAAGGCGGCCGAGTTGCGCTTGCAGGCCAGCAAGCGGCAGAAGGACAGCCAGTACAAGCAGCTGTCGCTGATCGCCATGCCGGGCAACCCGGCGGCCGAGCAGGAGCAGATGTTCCGCCGGGTCAGGGGATGGATGCTGCCGCAGGAGTGACTGCGGCGCCTGCTTCGCGGGTAAACCCGCTCCTACAGGTTTGGCACAACTGTTCGTATGTGGAGGGTGCCCGCGGAAGCGCCGTTACAGCCCCCGCCGCTTGCGGATCAGCGCGTAGGCCTGGTGGAGCTCACGGGTGCGCTCCGTCGCTTCGCGCACCTGCCCCTCGCTGGCGCCGGTACCGGCCAGCTTGTCCGGGTGATGCCGGCTCACCAGCCGTCGATACGCCTGCTTGACCCGAGCACCTTCGGTGTCGGCCTCCACCCCGAGCAGACGCAGCGCCGTTGCATAGGTCATCACGCCGCTGCTGGATGGCGCCTTGCGCGGCTCGTACTCCAGCGACATCGCCTGCACCTGGCGGCGGCTGAGACCCAGTTTATGCCCCCAGTCCAGCAGCAGGTCGCGCTCGTGCTGGCCGGCCTTGCCATCGGCCCAGGCCATCCGCCAGCAGGCGCGCAAGGTACCTTCGGCGGCATGAGGCTGTAGTCGAATACGCCGTAGGTGGCCGGCCAAGCGATCCTTGCCCGCCTTACCCCGGTTGAATGCGGCAATCGCCCGCAAGCGCGCCGCGTCGGCCATGTCCAGGCGCTGCATCTCCTGCCGGGCTTGCTGGATATGCTGCTCGGCCACCCGCCCGTCGCTCTTGGCCAGGCGCCCGAGCAGCACGAACAGCAGTTCTTCGTCACGCAGGGCCGGGCGACCGCCGAGCCGCTCGCGCATGTCATCCCAGCCCTGCACGCGGATGCGTCGGTCCATCGCCTGGCCGAGCAAGCCGCCCAGCAGCGCCCCGGGAATGCTGGCGACGGCGAACCCGGCACCCAGCCCGATCAACGTGCCTGGCCACCACATGTCAGGCGCGCTCGCCGATCAAGCGCTCGGCCTCGGCCAGACGCTCCTGGGTGCCGACATCGACCCAGCGGCCCTGGTAGTGCTCGCCACTCACCTGGCCCGCGGCCATGGCCTGGCGCAGCAGCGGCGCCAACTTGAAGGCGCCGGGCCGGCAACCCTCGAACAAGGCCGGGTGCAGCACCGACAGGCCACTGAAGGTCAGGGTCCCTGGCGCGTCGTCGCCATCCACCACCTGACTGCCTTGCAAGCGGAAGTCGCCACGCCCGTGATGGCCAGGGTTGTCGACCAGCACCAGATGAGCCAGGCCCTGCAACGGCGTACGCAGCCGTGCAAGGTCGTAGTCGGTCCAGACGTCGCCGTTGATCAACAGGAACGGCGCCTCGCCCAGCAACGGCAGGGCCCTGAAGATTCCACCGCCGGTCTCCAGCGGCTCGCCTTCGGGCGAGTAGCGGATGCTCAGGCCGAAGCGGCTGCCATCGCCCAGGTGGTCTTCGATCTGCTGGCCGAGCCAGGCGTGGTTGATCACCACTTCGGTAAAGCCCGCCGCCGCCAGGGCCCGCAGGTGGTATTCGATCAATGGCTGGCCGGCGACCGGCAGCAGCGGTTTTGGCGTATGCAGGGTCAGCGGGCGCATCCGTTCGCCTTTGCCTGCCGCCAGGATCATCGCCTTCATGGACGCGCCTCAGCCTTCAGTTCGGCAATCAACTCGCCCAGTTCGGCCAACTCCGTACGACGGCTGATCACTTCATCTATATAGGCGAAGAACCGCGGCACGTCCGCCAGGTAGCGCGGCTTGCCATCGCGGTGGCAAATGCGCGCGAAGATACCGATTACCTTGAGGTGGCGCTGCACACCCATCAGGTCGCTGGCGCGGTGGAACGCCTCGAATTCGTCCTGAACAGGAATGCCTGCAGCGCGGGCCTGCTCCCAGTAGCCATGCAGCCAGCCCTCGACACGCGCCTGGGGCCAACTCAGGAAGGCATCCTTGAACAGGCAGGTGATGTCGTAGGTCACCGGACCGTAGACGGCGTCCTGGAAATCCAGCACGCCAGGATTTGGCGCGCTCTGCATCAGGTTGCGCGGCATATAGTCGCGGTGCACCAGCACTTTGGGCTGGGCCAGGGCGCTGTCGATCAGCAGCTGGCTGACGCGTTGCCAGCGCGCCTGCTGGGCCGGGGTGAGTTCGCGGCCCAGTTCCCGGGCCACATACCACTGCGGGAACAGCTCGACTTCGCGGCGCAACAGCGCATCGTCATAGCTCGGCAGCGGCGCGTCCATCGGCAGGCGCTGAAATTTCAACAGCGCTTCGATGGCATCGGCGAACAGGCTGTCGGCATTGTCGGCATCGATGATGTCCAGGTAGGTCTGGTGGCCCAGGTCGCCGAGCAGCAGGAAGCCGCGTTCCAGGTCCTGGGCATGGATGACCGGCACGTGCACACCGGCGCTGGCCAGAAGGTGATCGATATCGACGAAAGGTCGGCAGTTTTCCTGGGGCGGTGGTGCATCCATGATCACGAAGCTGTGCTCGCCCCCCTGCCAGCGGAAGTAGCGACGGAAGCTCGCGTCACTGCTGGCGGCGGTCAGGCGGCCTTCGGGCACTTCGCCCCAGGCGTTGTCGCGGTACAGGTTGTCGAGCTGTTCGGCGAGCCAGACAGTCAGTTGTTGCAGGCGTACATCGTGTTCAGGCATTACAAGGGTCTCCGACGGCCCTAGCCGTCAAGCGGGTCATGCTTTATTATCCAGCATCTTTTTCAGACCATCGAGAGGCGTGCGGCCCCCACACGCGGGCAGATGGCACGCAGGAAGCCCGGACTAATAAGATGGCATTGAAATCCCCCGCGTTTCGTAGAAAGTTTCCGTTGCTGGTCACCGGCGGTCTGCTGGCCCTGCAACCTCTGGCCACCTCGTATGTAGTGGCTGCCGAGCAGTTCGACTGCCAAGTGTCCGCCTCCGGTGGTTGGGACTGCAAGCCCAAGACCCCTACCAGCAACCTGCCACCGCGCCCTGTGCACGATGGCGCCGCGCTGAGCTCCGGCACCGAGGCCGAGGCCAGCGAAGCCGAGCCCGCCAACAAGCCGATGCTGGTCACCGAGGCCAAGGGCCGTGGCCTGAAGTCGCGCAGCGAGGACTACAGCCACCTGGACTGGGTACCGCGTGAGAAGCTCACCGCAGCTCAGCTGGCCGAGACCGGCCCGTATTGCGGCGGCGCCTACATCGAGCCGTCACGCCCCGGCATGGCCGACACCACGCCGAAGGACGAGTCGCCGACCTACATCAACGCCAAGGTCTCCAAGTACCAGCAGGAGCAGCAGATCGCCACCCTCGCCGGTGACGTGGTGATGCGCCAGGGCAGCATGCAGGCCGAGGCCGACGAGGCCAACCTGTACCAGGCCGAGAACCGTGGCGAGCTCAAGGGCAACGTCAAGATCCGCGACAACGGCTCGCTGGTCGTCGGCGACCAGGCACAGATCCAGCTCGACACCGGCGAAGCCCAGGTCGACAACGCCGAATACGTGATGCACAAGTCGCACATCCGCGGCAACGCCCTGTACGCCAAGCGTGGCGAGAACGCCATCATCCGCCTCAAGGACGGTACGTACACCACCTGCGAACCGGGCAGCAACGCCTGGCAGCTGAAGGGCAACAACATCACCCTGAACCCGGCCACCGGCTTCGGTACTGCGACCAACGTCACCCTGCGGGTCAAGGATTTCCCGGTGTTCTACACACCGTACATCTACTTCCCGATCGATGACCGTCGCCAATCCGGCTTCCTGCCGCCGTCGTTCAGTACCAGCAGCGACACTGGCTTCATGCTGGTCACGCCGTACTACTTCAACCTGGCGCCGAACTACGACGCCACGCTGTACCCGCGCTACATGACCAAGCGTGGCCTGCTGATGGAAGGTGAGTTCCGCTACCTGACCAAGTCCAGCGAAGGCCAGTTCGGCGGCGCGTACCTGAACGACAAGAACGACGATCGCAAGGACCAGACTGATTACAAGGATCAGCGCTGGATGATCAACTGGCAGCATAAAGGTGGCTTGGACGAGCGCCTGATGACTGAGGTTGACTACACCGATATCAGCGATCCGTTCTACTTCCAGGACCTGGAGTCGGACCAGATCGGCGTCGAAAGCCGTGATGCGATCAATCAGCAGGGTGCGTTGACCTACCGAGGCGATGACTACGTCGCACGCCTTAACATGCATGCCTACGAGATGACCACCATCTCGAAGATCACCCCGTACGACAAGCTGCCGCAGATCACTCTCAATGGCATGCTGCCGTACCACCCGGGTGGTTTCGACTTCAGCTACAAGACCGAGGCCGTACGCTTCGAACGTGACCTCAAGAGCGGCACCGTCTACAACGAAGACGGCGAACTGGATACCACCGCCGGCTCTGACGGCCGCCGCCTGGACCAGAATGTCTTCGGCCTGGCACGCGCCAACGGTACCCGCCTGAACGTGGCCCCGGCCATCAGCCTGCCGATGGAAGCCAGCTATGGCTTCATCAAGCCGAAGCTGACCTACATGTACACCCACTACGACCTGGACCTGGACAGCAAGGGCAAGAACGACCTCGCTCGCGCCAGCGACGCCACTCGCGACCTACAAGGCGACTTCTCCAGCAGCCAGGACCGTAGCGTACCGATCTTCAGCGTCGACAGCGGCCTGTACTTCGACCGCAATACCCAGTGGTTCGGCGAGAACTACCGCCAGACCCTGGAACCGCGCCTGTTCTACCTCTACGTGCCGTACGAGGACCAGAAGGACATCCCGGTCTTCGACACCAGCGAGACGTACTTCAACTACGGTTCCCTGTTCCGCGAAAACCGCTTCTCCGGCTCCGACCGCGTCGGCGACGAGAACAAGCTGTCGCTGGGCGTGACCAACCGCTGGATCCAGGACGACGGCTTCGAGCGCCAGCGCATCAGCGTCGGCCAGGCCCTGTACTTCAAGGATCGCAAGGTCCAGCTGCCAGGCATCGACTGGCGCACCCGCGACAGCTCGCAGTCCGACGTATCGCCGTACGCGCTGGAGTACATGCTCGCCTTCAACCGCGACTGGCGCCTGAACGCGGACTACAACTGGGACCCGGATGCTCGCAAACCACGTTCGGGTAGCGCGATGTTCCACTACCAGCCGCAAGAGAACCCGAACAAGATCGTCAACGTCGGTTATCGCTATCGCAACGACACCGTTCGTTACGACCCGCTGACCGGTCGCTGGGGCGAGGGTGGCGACTATGGCACTCCAGGTTCCGCGAACTACATCAAGGACTACTACAAGATCCAGCAGCACGACTTCTCGGTCATCTGGCCGATCGTGCCGCAGTGGAGCGTGATCGCCCGTTGGCAGCATGACTACAACCGCAACCGCACCCTGGAAGCCATGGGCGGTTTCGAGTACGACAACTGCTGCTGGAAACTGCGCCTGATCAACCGTTACTGGCTCGACTACGACGACTTCAGCCAAGCCGCGCCACAGAACGAAAAAGGCGACCACGGCGTATTCCTGCAAATCGTCCTCAAGGGCCTCGGCGGTGTCGTAGGCAATAAGGTCGAGTCTTTCCTCGACGAAGGCATTCAAGGTTACCGTACACGTGAAGACCAAGCTTATTGATCGACTGCGCCCACTGCTGTTGGGCGCTGCATTGCTGAGTGGCGCGGTGCATGCCGCGGTGCAACCCCTGGACCGCGTGGTGGCCATCGTCGACAACGACGTGGTCATGCAAAGCCAGCTGGACCAGCGCGTGCGCGAGGTCCAGCAGACCATCGCCAAGCGTGGCGGCGGCGTGCCGCCGTCCGGCGCGCTGGAGCAGCAGGTCCTGGAACGCCTGATCGTCGAGAACCTGCAGCTGCAGATCGGCGAGCGCTCCGGCATCCGCATCACCGACGAGGAACTGAACCAGGCCATCGGCACCATTGCCCAGCGCAACGGCATGTCCCTGGACCAGTTCCGCGCCGCCCTGGCCCACGACGGCCTGTCGTTCGACGACGCCCGCGACCAGGTCAAGCGCGAGATGATCATCAGCCGCGTGCGCCAGCGCCGCGTGGCCGAGCGCATCCAGGTGTCGGAGCAGGAAGTGAAGAACTTCCTCGCCTCCGACCTGGGCAAGATGCAGATGTCGGAAGATTACCGCCTGGCCAACATCCTCATCCCGACCCCGGAAGCCGCCAACTCGGACGACATCCAGAAAGCTGCGCGCAAGGTCGGCGACGTGTACCAGCAACTGCGCCAGGGCGCCGACTTCGGCCAGATGGCGATTGCCAACTCGGCCAGCGAAAACGCCCTTGAAGGCGGCGAGATGGGCTGGCGCAAAGCCGGCCAGCTGCCACCTGACTTCGCCAAGATGCTCAGCGGCATGGCCGTCGGTGACATCACCCAGCCGATCCGCATTCCCAACGGCTTCATCATCCTCAAGCTCGAGGAGAAGCGCGGTGGCAGCGAGAACGTGCTGCGCGACGAAGTCCACGTGCGCCACATCCTGATCAAGCCAAGCGAGATCCGCAGCGACGCGGCCACCGAGCAACTGGCCGAGCGCCTGTACGACCGCATCCAGAACGGCGAAGACTTCGCTGAACTGGCGAAGAGCTTCTCGGAAGACCCGGGTTCGGCGCTCAACGGCGGCGACCTCAACTGGGTCGACCCGAACAGCCTGGTACCGGAGTTCCGCGAGCAGATGGCAAACGCCCAGCAAGGCGTGGTAACCAAGCCGTTCCGTACCCAGTACGGCTGGCACATCCTCGAAGTGCTGGGCCGCCGTGCCACCGACAGCACCGAACAGGCGCGCGAGCAACAGGCACTGAACGTGCTGCGCAACCGCAAGTACGACGAAGAGCTGCAGACCTGGCTGCGCCAGATCCGCGACGAAGCCTACGTTGAAATCAAGCTGCCTGGCGCCGACCAGGCCGCCCAGTGAAGCCCCTGCGCTTCGCCGTCACGCCCGGCGAGCCGGCCGGCATAGGCCCCGACCTTTGCCTGCTGCTCGCCGCCGAGCCCCAGCCGCACCCCCTGATCGCCATCACCAGCCGTGACCTGCTCGCCGAGCGGGCCACCCGGTTGGGGCTGGCCGTCGACCTGGTGCCGGTCATGCCCGGCCAATGGCCAGAGCGCCCGGCACCAGCCGGCAGCCTCTACGTGTGGGACACGCCACTGGCGGCCCCGGTGACGCCCGGGCAGCTGGACAAGGCCAATGCCGCGTTCGTCCTGGAAACCCTGACCCGGGCCGGCACCGGCTGCCTGGACGGGGCGTTCGCCGGGATGATCACCGCGCCTGTGCATAAAGGCGTGATCAACGAGAGCGGCATCGGCTTTTCCGGCCATACCGAATTCCTCGCCGACCTGACCCACACCACCCAGGTGGTGATGATGCTCGCCACCCACGGCCTGCGCGTGGCGCTGGTGACCACGCACCTGCCACTGCGTGACATCGCCGATGCCATCAGCGTCGAGCGCGTGGAGCGCGTCACGCGCATCCTGCACGCCGACCTGCAGGACAAGTTCGGCATCGCCAACCCGCGCATCCTGGTGTGCGGGCTCAACCCGCATGCCGGCGAAGGCGGCCACCTTGGCCGCGAAGAAATCGACATCATCGAACCGACACTGGCCCGCTTGCGCAGCGAAGGCATGGACCTGCGTGGCCCGCTGCCGGCCGATACCCTGTTTACCCCCAAATATCTGGAGCACTGCGACGCGGTGCTGGCGATGTACCACGACCAGGGCCTGCCCGTACTCAAGTACAAAGGCTTCGGCGCGGCGGTCAACGTGACCCTGGGCCTGCCGATCATCCGCACCTCGGTCGATCATGGCACCGCCCTGGACCTGGCCGGCACCGGCAAGGTCGACACCGGCAGCCTGCGGGTCGCCCTGCAAACCGCCTACCAGATGGCCGAGAACCGACCATGAACGAGCACTACCAACACCGGGCGCGCAAGCGCTTCGGCCAGAACTTCCTGCACGACGCAGGGATCATCGACCGCATCCTGCGGGCGATCCATGCCAAGGCCGGCGAACACCTGCTGGAAATCGGCCCTGGCCAGGGCGCATTGACCGAGGGCCTGCTGGGCAGCGGCGCGCAGCTGGACGTGGTCGAGCTGGACAAGGACCTGGTGCCGATCCTGCAGCACAAGTTCGCCGGGCGCGACAACTTCCGCCTGCACCAGGGCGACGCCCTGAAGTTCGACTTCAACCAGCTGGGCGTGCCACCGCGCAGCCTGAAAGTGGTCGGGAACCTGCCCTACAACATCTCGACCCCGCTGATCTTCCACCTGCTCAGCCATGCCGGCCTGATCCGCGACATGCACTTCATGCTGCAGAAGGAAGTGGTCGAGCGCATGGCCGCCGGCCCAGGCGGCGGCGACTGGGGCCGCCTGTCGATCATGGTGCAATACCACTGCCGGGTCGAACACCTGTTCAACGTCGGCCCCGGCGCGTTCAACCCGCCGCCCAAGGTCGACTCGGCCATCGTCCGCCTGGTGCCGCACGAAGTGCTGCCCTATCCGGCCAAGGATCCGGCACTGCTGGAGCGCGTAGTGCGCGAGGCCTTCAACCAGCGCCGCAAGACCCTGCGCAACACCCTCAAGGGCCTGCTCGACAGCCAGGCCATCGAAGCCGCTGGCGTGGACGGCAGCCTGCGCCCGGAACAGCTCGACCTGGCGGCCTTCGTGCGCCTGGCCGACCAGTTGGCCGATCAGCAAGGCTGATTCAACCTGCACCGGCCTCTTCGCGGGACAAGCCCGCTCCTACACCTGCGTGTGTGGGCTTGCCCCGCGAAGAGGCCGGTACTGGCGACACAGATCCGTGGGCCCGCGGCC
>NZ_JACVVE010000004.1 GCF_016648105.1 Pseudomonas sp. S31
CAACTGGAATCACAATCCAGCGCTCTACCAACTGAGCTACGCCCACCATATTGCAGTGTTGCGGTACAGCCTTACAGAAGCATGGTGCGGACGAAGAGACTCGAACTCTTACAGCTTGCGCCGCTGGAACCTAAATCCAGTGTGTCTACCAATTTCACCACGTCCGCGTAACGCTTAAAACAAAGGCGCCAGATGAACTATCGAGGCGCCTTTGAAGAATATGGGGTGGACGATGGGAATCGAACCCACGACAACTGGAATCACAATCCAGCGCTCTACCAACTGAGCTACGCCCACCATATCGCGATACAACCTTCACTTGCTTGCCCAGAGGCCTGATGGCGCACCCGGCAGGACTCGAACCTGCGACCATCCGCTTAGAAGGCGGATGCTCTATCCAGCTGAGCTACGGGCGCTTAAGCATTCAGCCTAACCGAACAAGCCACTTAACAGATAGCTGCTAAACCACTCATTCTGCCCGACTTGGCCGACCGGTGCTAGGCAGTGCCCGACAAGTGCGGCGAATCTTATAGGCGAGGTCCAGGGTCGTCAACACCTTTCTCAAAAAAATTTAAATTATTGAAGGGCTTAGGGGATTTGCCCGACCACCCGCCTTTGCCCTCGGCGCAGGTCGTGCGAGAATGCGCCCTCTTTAATGTTCCTTTCTCGATGGTTAATCACGCGTCTATGACTGCACACCTAATCGATGGCAAGGCGATCGCCGCCAACCTGCGCCAGCAGATCGCCCAACGTGTCGCGGAGCGTCGCCAGCAAGGCCTGCGCACGCCGGGCCTGGCTGTGATCCTGGTCGGCACCGACCCCGCCTCCCAAGTCTATGTCTCGCACAAGCGCAAGGACTGCGAAGAGGTCGGCTTCATTTCGCAGGCATTCGACCTGCCCAGCGAAACCACGCAGCAGGCCCTGACCGAGCTCATCGACCGCCTCAACGATGACCCGGCGGTGGATGGCATCCTCCTGCAATTGCCGCTGCCAGCGCACCTGGACGCCTCGCTGCTGCTCGAACGCATCCGCCCGGACAAGGACGTGGACGGTTTCCACCCCTACAACATCGGCCGTCTGGCCCAGCGTATCCCGCTGCTGCGCCCCTGCACGCCGAAAGGCATCATGACCCTGCTGCACAGCACCGGCCAGGACCTGTACGGCATGAACGCGGTAATCGTCGGCGCCTCCAACATCGTTGGCCGGCCGATGGCGATGGAACTGCTTCTGGCAGGCTGCACCGTGACCGTTTGCCACCGCTTCACCCAGGACCTCGCCGGCCACGTCGGGCGTGCCGACCTGGTGGTGGTGGCCGCCGGCAAGCCGGGCCTGGTCAAGGGTGAATGGGTCAAGGAAGGCGCGATCGTGATCGACGTCGGCATCAACCGCCAGGACGATGGCAAGCTGGTCGGCGATGTGGTCTACGAGACCGCCCTGCCCCGCGCCGGCTGGATCACCCCGGTACCGGGCGGCGTCGGCCCGATGACCCGCGCCTGCCTGCTGGAAAACACGCTGTACGCGGCTGAAGAGCTGCATAAGTAATACGGCGCAGTGTGAACAACGGCACCTCTGGCAGGTGCCGTTTTCTTTGCCTGGCGTTTGCCCGATAGCGTCGCAGCCGATTCGGCTGTTGCTCCTGGCTAAACAGCCGCCTCTGCTGACAGCCGCCCTGCCTTCAGCCAGGATCGCCAGCCTCCCGGGGGGATAATCATGGGGCAGCCCACTTCAGATGTGGCGCCGCCAGGAGGAGCCCCATGACCCGCTTTATCGATGTGCAAGACCTCGCCCGCCTGGTCAACCGCAAAGGCTTGGCCACCTGCGTCAAGGAGATGGCGGACTACATCCGCCAGGACTACCTGCGCTGGCACGAATTCGAAAAGTGTGCACGCCTGGCCAACCATTCGCCGGACGGGGTGATCGAGCTGATGCCGATTTCCGATACCAGCCGCTACACCTTCAAGTACGTCAACGGCCACCCGATCAACACGCGCAACGGCCTACCGACGGTCATGGCCTTCGGCGTACTCGCCGACGTCGCCACGGGCACCCCGCTGCTACTCAGTGAAATGACCCTGACCACGGCGATCCGCACCGCCGCCACCTCCGCCCTGGCCGCACGCTACCTGGCCCGCGAGGACAGCCGCAGCATGGCGCTGATCGGCAACGGCTCGCAGAGCGAATTCCAGGTCATCGCATTCAACACCTTGCTGGGCATCGACGAGGTGCGCCTGTACGACATCGACCCCAGCGCCTCGGCCAAGCTGGTGGCCAACCTGGCAGGGCGTCCAGGCCTCAAGCTGATCATCGCCAGCAGTGTCGCCGAGGCGGTCAAAGGCGCCGACATCGTCACCACGGTCACCGCCGACAAGGCCTACGCAACCATCCTCACCCCCGAGATGATCGAACCGGGCATGCACCTGAACGCCGTGGGTGGCGACTGCCCCGGCAAGACCGAGCTGCACCGCGATATCGTCGAACGGGCACGGGTGATCGTCGAGTACGAGCCGCAAAGCCGTGTCGAAGGGGAAATCCAACAGATGCCGGCCGATTCGCCCGTCACCGAGTTCTGGCAAGTGCTCGCCGGCCAAGCCCCAGGCCGCGAAGATCGGGCGCAGGTAACCCTGTTCGATTCGGTTGGGTTCGCCCTGGAGGACTACTCTGCCCTGCGTTATGTCATGGACGCGGCACAGGCACTGGGCATTGGCGAGGACATCGAACTGGTGCCAGCCCTGGCCAACCCCAAGGACCTGTACCACCTGCTGCAACCGCGCACCTTCACCAGCTGCGCGCTGCTCCATGCGCGCGAAGCCATGGCCTGAACGCGCCCCAGGCCTGCGTCGGGTTGCAGACGGGCGGCGTAGAAGCGCCTACCCTGTTCCATGCCCCTCCCCGCCACGAGGCCCGAGCATGGACAACAAGGCAAACGCCGCCTACCCGCTGGACCGCATCGACCAGGCCATCCTCGAGGTGTTGCGCCACGATGGCCGCATCACCTTCGAAAAGCTCTCCAGCCTGGTCCACCTCACTCCCCGGCCTTGCCTGGAGCGGGTCCGCAAGCTGGAGCGCAACGGCGTGATCCGCGGCTACGGGGCGATCATCGACCCACAGAAAGTGGCCCCCGGGCTTTCCCTGCTGGTGCTGGTAGCCATATCCAACCTCAGCGGGCGTACCGCGCAGAAGGCGTTCGAGACGACGATGCGCGACTGCCCCGAGGTTTTCGAATGCCAGCTGATCAGCGGCCATTTCGACTACAGCGTGCGCCTGCGCTGCCGTGACATGGAACACTATCGGGTATTGAGCGAGCGCTGGATGAACGACGCCGCGCTGCACATCGACAAACTGGTCGCGCACCCGGAGCTGGCGACGGTCAAGAGCACCCTGCCAGCAGCCTGAACCGTCGGCACGGGTGCTAACCGGCTAGCACCGGCCGCACCGGCAAATCCTCATGCTTGGGGTTTTCCTATGCAGAGCGGCCCAGCATGTCCACAGCACCTTCCTTTCACCTGGCGTTCGTCGATCGCCGTCTACCCACCTGGCTCAAAGCCGCCTCGCCCGCACAAAGGCGCCTGCTCGAACGGCGCATACGCGACAGCCATTCAGCCATGCGGCGCTTGCAGGCCGCCCTGGCCGGGGTGCAGGCACCCGAGCAGTTCTGCCGGACACGGCTCGAGCAATCACTGGCGCATGCGTTCCCCCAGCGCGAGCTACCCACTGTCGACGATGGCTGGTTGCGCCGCGAAGGCCAGGCAGGCGGCATGTCGTGGCTGGAAGCGGCCATGCAGAACTTCGATGCCGGTGACCCGGTGAAGCTCTATATGCATAAGCGCGATGCGACCCGTATGACCCTCGACAGCGAACACTTCGTCAAGGCGGTGCGTAATCTCGACCTCGGCGGCCTCTATCAGGCCCACCTGGGTGACCATCTGGGCAACGACAGCTTCCTCGAGCAATTGCGCCTGCATGATCGCGCCGCGTTCGCCGCCGAGCTGTACCTTGCCCGCTTGCAAGGCCACCTCGACGACAAGGGCATGGCGCTCGGCGATGCGGCCCTTGCCGCGTCGCCAGCTGGCGATGGCAACCATCCGCCCCTGCAATGCAGCTACCTGTCGCTTTTCGGCCTGCCCCTGGCTGGGCCGCTGCTGGTTCGTCGGCGCCCAGGCGACGCCGTCGAAGCCTGCCTGCTCTACCTGCCTGGGCACCCCACCCACGCCATGCGTCAATACCCGTCCCTCAATGCGCTTGGCCAGTCGCTCACGCAGATGCTCTGGCAGGACGGCGAGCGGCGGTTCTTTCTGCGCTACGTGGCCCATGCCGAACAAACACGCTTCGCCCTGAAGCTACGGGAAACCCTCTACCCGTCCTATCCGTACGAGCGCTTGCTGGCCGACACCCCGGTGCTCGAAAAAGGCCAACGGTTCAGTTGGATCAGCCGCGTGTTTCCCAGCCCAAGGGCGATATGGCAGGACACCCTCGACCAGAACGCACGCTTGCCCCTGGACCATACCCCATGGGCCAGGGATTGCTTCGCCGAGCGCGCACGCAGCCAACGCGAGCGCCATTGGCAAGATGCCGCCAGCATCGTGGTGCCCGTCGCGCAGCGCGACGCCGCAGCGCAACTGGCGCGCATCGAAGGCTGGCTACAAGCCGGGCTGAACGTCCTGAACGTGGCCAGCTTCTTCGTCCCTGGGCTGGCCGAGGTCATGTTGGCGGTGGGCGGTGCGCAATTGGTCGATGAGTTTCTCGAGGGCGTGCATGCCGCCAACCAGGCCGACGCCGACGCCGCCATCGGCCACTTGTTCGCAGTGTTCGAGGGCCTGGCGCAATTCGCCGCACTGGGCGCGGCTGGGCATTTCATCGAGCCGCAGGGCACGCTGCATGGCTGGCAACGTATCGGCACGGGTGAGCAGGAGCGCTTGTGGCACGGCAACCTCACGCCGTTCGCCCAACCCCGCCCCTGGCCGGAGGGCATGCCCTTGCCAACCACCGGCGTGCGCGAGTGGCAAGGCCAATCATGGCTGGAGCTCGACGGCCAGGCCCTGCCCGTCGAGGCCGCCGGGAAAGGCCGCTGGCGCCTGGCGGCGGCCCGAGGCCAGCGTCACCAACCCCACGCCCTGGGCAACGGCGAGGGCGCCTGGGTGTTGGACCACGAACGCCCGCTGGCCTGGAGCAGCCAAAGCCTGATGCGCAGGCTCCGCCCGGCGGGCACTGGCCTGGACGATGCCACCCTGGCCAAGGCCCTGCATTGCTCCGGCTACGATGAGGCCACCCTGCGCGAGGTGTTGGTCGACCATCGGCCGCTGCCCGCGCTGCTGCAGGACAGCCTCGAAGCGTTCGACGCCACGCCCACCGCCCTCGCCCAGGCCGGTGATAGCCAGGTGCTGGCCCGGGATTTCCCCGGGCTCAGCCCGCGCGTGCGCAACGAGATCCTGGCGCAGGCTACCCCCCACCAGCGCGCCGAGCTGCAGCGCAGCGGCCGCCTGCCCTTGGCGATGGCCGAAAGCGCCCGCCTGTACCTGCGCCAGACCCGTATCAACCGCGCCTTGGCGCACCTGTGCCGAACGCCGGGCGCCGATCCCGACCGCGATACCCTGGTGTTCGCCAACCTGGCGCGGCTGCCAGGCTGGACGGGCGACATCCGCCTGGAACTGTCCGAAGGGGGTCGGACCTCGCTGGCCGTTGGCCGTCCAGGGGCGACGCTCAAGCGGGTGACTCGCCTTGGCTCGCAATACGAACCCAGCGATGCCGGGGGCCAGGTGCTGGCCAACCGCGGCGACCTGTTCCATGCCATCCTCCGCGCCCTGCCCGACAGTGAACGGCAGGCGCTGGGCCTGCACGTCGGCGACAGCGACGGGCTGCGCGAAGCCCTCTATGCGCTGGCCGCCAACGACCGCGAAGGCACCGCGCGACACTTGGGCATGGCCGCCGTGCGACCGCTGTATCGCCTGCCAAGCCGTTTGCCAGGCAGCCACCGTCTGGGTTACGCGCTCAGTGGCCGTGGGCACGGCTGGCAGGCCGAGAGCGAGCTGTTCGATCAGTTGTATCCGGCAGCTCCCGGCGCTGAGCGGCAGGTGTTGCGCCAGCGCCTACGACACCAGGCCGGACCGCAGCCTGGGGCGCTCAACCGCCTGCTCGAAGGGCTGCGCGACGATTACCAGCAGCTCGATCACGACCTGCAAGCCTGGGTCGAGCAAGGCGCAGGCGAGCAACGCACCCTGCGCGACAATCAGGCCCAGAGCATCCGTCAGGCCTGGCGCCGGCAGAACCCCGAGGGAACGATCGACGACATCGACTACATCGTCCTCGACATCGACGCGCTGCAACTGCCCGACCTGCCCGTGCTCCGGGGCCAACTGGAGCATGTACGCCAATTGCGCGTGTCCGGCCTGATCGACCATGCCGATACCCGGCTCGATGGTTTCCTGCGGGCGTTTCCCCGCCTACGCCAACTGGACCTGGAAGACAATGCGCTGCGCTCGCTGCCCCCGGCCCTAGCCGAGCTTGGCGAACTGCAGATCCTCGACCTGGAGCACAACAATCTCGATTTCTCCCAGGGTGCCGCTGTGCAACCTCTGCTAGGCCTGCGTAACCTGCAGCAGCTCAATCTCAGCCACAGCCTCGACGACCTGCCGGTCGCAGCGCTGGAGCAACTGTCGGCGTTGCCCTCGCTGCAGTTCTTGCAGCTCGCGGACAATGGCCTGGCCCTGGGCGCCCAGCACTTCCAGGCACTGCAACGCTGGCCTGGCCTGACGCACCTGGAACTGGGGCGCAACGCGATCACCCTCAACGAGCAAAGCCGCAGCGCACTGGCGGCCCTGAACCGCCTGCAGCTGCTGTCGCTGCGCCACAACCCGCTGCAACTGGCGCCCGACCTGCGCGGTTGGGCGCGACTGGAGCAGCTGGACCTAGAGAACAGCGGGCTTTCCCATTGGCCCATAGGGCTCGCCGAGCTGATGCACCAGGAGCCCCTCAACCTGGTCGCCATCGACCTGAGCCTGAATACCCTGAGCGATGCGCCCGACCTTCGCGCCAGTACCTTCGCACGGCGAATCCGCGAGGGCGACATAGACCTGCACTACGCCTTCGAGGACAATTCGTTCAGCGAAGCGGCCCTGCGTAGCCTCGACGAGGCGGGCCTGCCGGTGGGCAACGACCTGGCAGAACACGACTGGTCGGAAGGCTGGCCGCCTGCCTTGCGCGTGCACCTCGCCGAATTCTGGCAAACCCCCGACTGGCAACCCCTGCACGACCTCTACCAACGCCTGCCCAGTACCGAAGCCTACGAACTCAGCCCTCTGGCCATGAATGAACGGATGCGCCATACCCTGCAAACCCTGGTCGACGGATCCCAGGATCCATCCGGCTGGGGTTTCAGCGAGTTGCAACAGCGCATCAACGATCGACTCGTGGATGCCGGTCAAGAGTGCGTGGACCAAGCCAGCCTGCTGTTCCAGCAGGTCGAGACCGAAGTATCGCTGTGGCGTACGGCGGCGCACGCCGCACCTGGGGCCGACCACGAACAGGTGGCCGTGGACAGCGCCGCCAGCCTGCTGCGCCAGCAACTGCTCGACCAACGTATCGGCGAGCTGTTCAATGCCCGCCGAGCACGCCGCACGGCCCTCGCCGAGGCCAACGATGACGCCGCCCGTCAAAGGGCGCCGGCACTGGCGAGGCATGACGCGCTCAGCGACCAGCAGCTCAGCGACCCACAACTGCCCCTGGACGAACTGGAAATGGCACTCTACGCCCGCATGCGCCTGCAGGACCGGCTGCGCCTGCCAGCGCAACCCGAGGGCATGCGTTTCGAATACCTCGCCCGCGTGCAAGACAGCACCCTGCAAAGCCTGGCCCAAGCAGTGTGGAACGAGGCATCGGCGTTGCGGCTGCAGCAATGGGTCGTCGACCAGCCGTTCTGGCCACGCTGGTTGCAACGCCTGCGTCCCGCCCCTTTCGAGGCCCTGCAAGTGGAATGGGAAGCGGCCTCGGAGTATTTCGACACGCTCAACGAGCCCGTGACGATCGGCGGCCCCTATATCGGGCCGACAGTGCCACAGGCCTACGTCGACAGCCTGGAAGCCGCGATGGACCAGGTTGCCTGGCGCCGAGCCGGCGTTCTGCAGCGGGTCGACCTGAGCGCTGACAGCGGCCTCTACGCTCAGGCCTCGGCACTGCTGCTGCAAGGCCGCCAGCAGGCCCATGAGCAGTTGCTGGTACGCCTCACCACCCTGCTCAGCCAGGCAAACCCTCAGGCATTCCTCCCCACCGCCAACTGACGCAGGCCCCCACATGCTGCCTGGCAAGCTGCTTGCACAGCAGAGAGCCAGGCGCATGGCTGGGCCTGATCGCGTTGTTTCACGAGCAATCGGATGCACCGCGATAGAGCGCCCGGAGTGCCAATGCCCCACAACTGGTCAGACCGGTAAGGCCATAAACCCTTGCGCAATGCGATTTTTCGCGCTTTCATGGCCACGCGCTGAACATACCGGTAAGACCACAATAATTAAGTCCTGCGCTCTTTCGCCCCCTGCGGCACCGAAGCAAGGACACCGACCAGAGATCACTCCCATGCTCAAATGGTGCTCGCGTTCGATCTTCCTGCAAGTCGTGCTCGGCCTTGCCCTCGGCATCGCCTGCGGCCTCAGCTTCCCCGACCTTTCCTTGCAGCTCAAACCCCTGGGCGACGGCTTCATCAAGCTGATCAAGATGCTCATCGGGCTGATCGTGTTCTGCGTGGTGGTCAGCGGTATCTCCGGCGCTGGCGATCTGAAGAAGGTCGGGCGCATCGGCCTGAAGTCGGTGATCTACTTCGAAGTCCTCACCACCCTGGCCCTGGTCATCGGCCTGGTGTTCGCCTTCAGCAGCGGCATCGGTAGCGGCGCCAACATCCACCTCGACCAGTTGTCCAGCGCCGACGCCAGCAGCCTGGCAGAGCGCGGCCAGCATATTCATGGCGCCACTGCTTTCTTCATGGACCTGATCCCCACCTCGGTGGTAGGTGCCTTCGCCGACAACAATATCCTCCAGGTGCTGCTGTTCTCGGTGCTGTTCGGCAGCGCGCTGAACCTGGTGGGCGACTCGGCCGCCGGCATCTCGCGGCTGATCAACGAACTCAGCCACGTGGTGTTCCGCATCATGGGCATGATCGTGCGCCTGGCGCCGATCGGCGTGTTCGGCGCCATCGCCTTCACCACCAGCAAGTACGGCCTGGAGTCGCTGCAGCACCTGGGCGGTCTGGTGGCGCTGTTCTACCTGACCTGCGCCGGCTTCGTGCTGATCGTCCTCGGCACGGTGATGCGCCTGTCCGGGCTGAAGCTGCTGCCGTTCATCAAGTACCTGCGCGAGGAACTGACCATCGTCCTCGGCACCGCCTCGTCCGACGCCGTGCTGCCGCAGATCATGCGCAAGCTGGAACACCTGGGCATCGGCAGCTCCACCGTTGGCCTGGTGATCCCCACCGGTTATTCGTTCAACCTCGACGGTTTCTCGATCTACCTGACCCTGGCCATCGTGTTCATCGCCAACGCCACCGGCACGCCACTGGAGATGACCGACCTGCTGACCATCCTGCTGGTGTCGCTGGTGACGTCCAAGGGCGCCCATGGCATCCCAGGCTCAGCGCTGGTGATTCTCGCCGCTACCCTGACCGCCGTGCCGGCCATCCCCGTGGTGGGCCTGGTACTGGTGCTGGCGGTGGACTGGTTCATGGGCATCGGCCGGGCGCTGACCAACCTGATCGGCAACTGCGTCGCCACCGTGGCCATCGCGCGCTGGGAGAAGGACATCGACCTGGAACGCGCGCACAACGTGCTCGACGGCAAGCCAGGCTTTGCCCATGCTCCGCGCAAGCCGGGCAATGCCCAGCAACAGGAATTCTGACCAAAGCCGGCCGGCATCGCGCCGGCCACTCCAGGAGCACACCGTGATCAGCTCATCGACCGTCGTCAACTCAGTGGTGGAAAAACTGCGCAAGGCCCTCGCCCGCGGGCAATGGCGCAGCGGCGACATGCTGCCCGGCCAACGCGAACTGGCCGAACAGCTGGGCATCAGCCGCCCCAGCCTGCGCGAAGCGGTGATCGTGCTGGAAACCTTGGGCCTGGTGCGTTCGCTGCCGGGCAAGGGCGTGCTGGTGCTCGATGCCGAGCCAGACAACGCCGAGTCGCCCGGCAGCGAGGCCAGCGCCGCCGCCAGCCTGGCCGACGTGCTGGAGCTGCGCTACACCCTCGAGCCTTTCATCGTCGGCCTGGTCGCACAGTCGGCCAACAGCCAGGACATCGGCCAGTTGCGCCTGACCCTGATGGACATGCGCGAAGCCCTCGAAGCCGAGGACAGCGAAGCCGGCGTGACAGCCTACATCGCCTTCCACGAGGCGCTGTTCGCCCTGACCAGCAACCCGATCTTCCAGAGTGTGGTGCAACAGACCGGCAACGCCCTCAAGCAGAGCGCCGAGATGCTGCGCAACTCACCCGAACACCTGCAAGCGCGCCTGCGCGAGAACGAAGCGGTGGTACGTGCCATCCGCGAGCGCAACAGCGCCCAGGCCAGTTCCCAGATGCGCCAGCATATTCTCGCCGAAGGCCAGCGCATGGGTATCGAGCTGAACATCCCCGAAGAACAACCAGGCCCCTAGCCGTTGGAGCGCGCCATGACTGCCTACCTGCCCGCCTTACTCGCCAACGGCGAAACCCGCCTGTCGGCCGAGCAGATCTACCCTCGCCTGTTCGACGCGATCCTCGAACAACGCCTGCCACCGGGCAGCCTGCTGCCCGAGCAAGCCCTGGGCGATGCCTTCGGCGTCAGCCGCACGGTGATCCGCCGCGTGCTCGGGCGCTTGTCGGACCAGCAGGTGGTAGTGCAGCGCCCCAGCCACACCGCCCACCTGGCTGCCCCCGACCCGCAGCAGGCGCGCCAGGTACTGAGCGCCCGGCGCCTGGCCGAAACCACGCTGATCGGCCTGGCCACCCAACGCGCACGGCCCACACAGATCCGCCAACTGCGCCAACTGGTGGAACGCGAACGCCAGCACCATGAGCGCGGCGAGCGCTGCGCCGCCATCCGCCTGGGTGGGGAGTTTCACCTCAAGCTTGCGCAGGTAGCCGCCAACGCCCCCTTGGCGCGCTTTCTCAACGGCCTGGTGCCGATGACCTCGCTGATCATCGCCCGCTACGAATCGCCCTGCTGCGAGCACTGCGCCTGGGAGGAGCATGCGGCGATCATCGACGCGGTCGAACGCACCGATGGCCCGGCCGCGCTGGCCTTGATGCACGAGCACCTGGACCGCCTGGAAGCCAAGCTCGACCTGGGCTGAACCGGCGATGGGCTGCCAGGCAGTTGCGCGAACACCCCCCTATACTCGGGGAACCCCCGCCTCTCCCCCAAGGAGGCAGCCAAGTGAGCCTGCGCTGTCCAATCCTGCTTTGCCTGCTGCTGGCCCTTGCCGGCTGCGCGAGCAAACGCCCGCCCCCACCACCGCCCCCGGTGGCATTGACGCCGGCGATGTGGCAACGCCTGGACCGCGAGCTGATCGACGCTTCGGTCGGCGCCGCCGGCTCCGCCAACGACTATGCGCGACGCTCGATGCGGGTATGGAAGGAGCAGGTGCAGCAACGCACCGAGCAGGATTTCATCCCCTGGTTCACCGGCTACTGGACCCAGCAGTGGCTGACGCTGAAGGTGGCCTGGTACAAGATCGACAGCGGCGAAGGCCGTGAACCTGCCGAAAAGCGCCTGGCCCTGTACCTGCAGGAGCAATACCAGGAACGGGTGATCGAGCCAGTGGCCGAGCAGATCAACCCCGAAGGCATCCGCGACCGCGCCTGCGAGCTGTACCTGCAACTGTTCGCCCAGCAATTGCCGGCACTGATCGCCCGCTACAACGCGCCTCCCGAACAGGTCAGCCAGCGCCTCAACCGCATCCCCGCCATCGCCCTGGGCCCGCCGGATGCGCGCAACGCCAGCCTGTACCAGCTGCTGCGGGCCAAGCCGCTGGACCAGCAACCGGCTTGGCAAGCCTTGCGCCAGCACCTGCATGTGCAGGCCAGCAAAGGGCCGGGACGGACTGACGTGGGGCTGTCGTCGGTGGCCACCCAGGCCAGCGAGAAGCTGAGCGCCACCCTGGCGCCACGGGGCATCGCCAGCGCCGTCGCCTCGGCGGTGGGCAAGGTGGCCGGGGCGATGATCTCGGTGGCGACGGCCGGCTACGGCATGATCACCCATGATCGTGAACAACCGCAGATGGTCGAGCAACTGCGGGTGATTCTCAACGTGGCGCTGAACCAGGAATGGCAGGAGCTGATGGAGAATCGCCAGAGCGGCGCCATGGCCGGGGTGTACTACCTGTCCGGCCAGGTGGAGGACAGCCTGCTGGCCAGCGCCCCTCGATCGCAGCCGCAGGAGCCGCTGCTGATCCGCCTACCCCCATGACCCCGCCGCACGGCCGTGTAGGAGCGGCTTCAGCCGCGAACACGGGCATCGCCCGTGCCATGCGGCGCCGATCTCAGGCCGCCACCGCCCGCCCGACCTTGCCCCGCCGCACCCAGGCCAGCACCACCGCCGCCATCAGCACGAAGCCCAGGTAGCCGAAGAACGGATACACCTCACCCACCAGGCTGATGAACCCCACCAGGCTGCAGACGAATGCCGCCACCCCGGTCACCACCGAGCCCCAGCGGAACCGCGCGGTGCCCACCGGCAACAGCCGCGAGAGGAACGAGAACAGCGTCCCCACCGCCGTGTTGACGATCATGCCGAAGATGATCAGGCACATCACCACCCCCAGCACCGGCGAAACTTCGCTGGCGATCGACAGCATCGGCATCGGTAGGTCGGCGACGCTGTCCAGGCGCGACAACAACCCCGCGCTCATCACCAGCATCAACCCGCCCAACGCCAGGCCACCGAGCAATCCACCCCAGATAGCGGTCTTCTCGCCCTTGGCCGAGCCCCCGAGAATCGCCAGGATCGGCGCCCCGGCGACGATGTTGTACGACACATACAGCAACGCCCCCAGCAACCAGTGCCGGGTCCCGGCCTGCTGCTGGCTGGCCAGCACATCCAGGGCCGCGAAGCTCTGCTCGCGGGTGAATACCCCGTACAGGGCGATGGCCGACGCCACCAGGATCAGCAGCGGCGTGATCGCGCCGATGGCGAGGATGACATTGCGCACGTCCAGGCACACGATGCCCACCACCAGCAGGGTCACCAGCACGCTGCCGGCCAGCGCCGGGATGCCGAACTGCTGCTCCAGCAAGGCGCCACCGCCCGCCAGCATCACCACGGTGACGGCGAACATGAAGAAGGTGATCAGCCAGTCGACGAACAGCCCCAGGTGGCGCCCGCAGATCGCCTGGATCACATCCTTGTGCGAGGTCGCCCGCTGGCGATTGCCCAACCCTGCCAGGGCCATGCCGAGGAAGGTGAAGAGCGCGGCGCTGACCAGCGCGCCCAGCAGCCCCCAGACCCCGAAATCGACGAAGAACAGCAACAGTTCCCGCCCGGACGCAAAGCCCGCCCCCACGATGACGCCGACGAACGCGCCGGCGATTTTCAGCTGTTCCTGCATGTGGACCTCTGGATTTATTGTTGTTGTGCCCGGCGACCGAACCTGGTTCAGCCGACGTACGCCTGGACTTCGATCTCCACGTCCACGCCCAGCGCCAGGGCCGACGCCACCGTGGAGCGCACCGGCAGCGCAGCGCCGAAGAATTCCTTGTAGACCTCGTTGAAACCGGCGAAATGGCTCATGTCCGACAGCCACACCGTGACCTTGACCACCTGGTCGAAACGCGCCTCGCACGCCGCCAGGCTCTCGGCGATGCGCTCGCAGGCGGCGCGGGTCTGGGCCTGGATATCGCCGCGCACGACTTCACCGCTCGGCGTCATCGGCACCTGGCCGGAGAGGAACAGGAAGCCACCGGCCTTCACCGCACGAGAGAACGGGAACGGCAGGCTGCTGGGAACGCGCTGGATGTCATTGCTCATGAAAATAGCCTCTTGGGTTTATTGGAAACGGGCCGGGGACAAGCGCGCAGGGCTCACCCCCTGGGCAGTCAGGCTCGGGCACAGCGGGCGCCCGAGCAGCAGGTCGGCAGCCAGGCGCGAAGCCCCGGCGGCCGACTGGATGCCATAGCCGCCCTGTGCCGCCAGCCAGAAAAACGCCGGCATGTGCGCATCGAAGCCGATCACCAGGTCGCCATCGGCGACGAACGAGCGCAACCCCGCCCAGCTATGGCTGGGCCGACGGATCGCCAGGGTGGTCATGGCTTCGATGTTGTAGATGCCCAGGGCTATGTCCAGCTCCTCGGGCACCACGTCCTGTGGCTCGACCGGGTCGGCGTTGGCTGGGGAGCCCAGCAGCTGGCCGGCATCGGGCTTGAAATAGAAGCTTTCGTCGACACCGATCACCGCTGGCCAGGCGGCAAAATCCTGGTCGGCCGGGCCAGGGAAGGTGAACGCGCTGCGCCGGCAGGGTTGCAGGCCGATACGCGCCACCCCCGCCTGCTCCGCCACCTGGTCGGCCCAGGCCCCCGCAGCATTGACCAATTGCCGGGCCTGGAGCTGGCTACCATCGGCCAGGCGCACCTGCCACAGCTCATCCTGGTAACGGGCCTGCAACAACTCGGCATTGCAACGCAGCTCGCCGCCGGCCGCCTTGAAACCCCGCAGGAAACCCTGGTGCAGGGCATGCACATCCAGATCCATGGCCCCAGGTTCGTGAACCGCACCAGCAAGAATATCGCCACGCAGGCTCGGCACCATGGCCAGCGCCGCGTCGCGATCGAGCAGGCTCACCTCGGTGCCGTTGGCCTGGTTCTGCGCGTAGGTATCGGCCAGCAATTCGCGCTGTTCGACGCTGGCCACGTACAGGCAGCCACGCGGCTCCAGCAGCGGGTGCTCGCAGAAACCGGCCGGTGGCGCCTCGTAGAACGCCCGGCTGGCCCGGGTCAGTGCCTGGATCTGCGGCGTGCCGTAGGCCTCCATGAACATCGCCGCTGAGCGCCCGGTGGCATGGTAGCCGGGCTGCGACTCGCGCTCGAGCAACAGCACCCGGTGCTCGCCAGCCAGGCGATAGCCCAGGGATGCGCCAGCGATGCCGGCGCCGATGATCAGGGTGTCGTAGATCTGCGTCATGCACGCTCCTGTCGGAAATTATCATTTATGAGAATTCTAATATATGAGAATTTATCAATGTGCAAGCGCCCACGGTAAGATGCCGACCAAAGCCGTACTTCCCTTGCTGTGAATGAGAGCCCGATGCCCGATCAACGCCCCACCCTCCCAGGCCACCCCGGCGAGCTCCCGCTGCTCGACCGCAGCGAGGTCGGCGGCCGCTTGCGCCAGGTACGCAAGGCGCGGCAACTGACGCTCAAGCAGCTGTCGGCACTCAGCGGCGTGCCGGTGTCGACACTGTCGAAAATGGAGTTGGCGCAGGTGTCGGTGAGCTACGAGAAACTGGCCGCTGCCGCCCGCGCCCTGGAGGTGGACATCGCCCAGTTGTTCCGCCCCAGTGGTGCCGTCAGCGCGCCGGGGCCTGCCACGGTGGTGGTCGATTCGCTGCCCGACGCCGCCGGCTACTCCACCGGCACCTACGATTACCATCCGATCGCGGGGGGCTTTCCAGGGCGGCGCATGACCCCCGCCTATGCCCGCATCATCGCCCGCGAACGCGGCCAGTTCGACGATTTTATCCGCCATCCAGGCCAGGAGTTCGCGGTGGTACTGAACGGCCGGGTGCGGATCGAGTTCGAAACCGGCGAGGCGGTGAGCATCGGCCCACAGGAAACAGCCTATTTCGACAGCCAGGTAGGGCACATCTACCTGTCGGAGAGCGAAGATGGCGGCGACGCCCACGTGATGGTCGTGATGACGGATCGCTGAGGCAGGCCGCCTTGGCAGGCCGGTTATAACCTAATAACGAACAAGTCTATTTGGCTATAAAAAAATCTATATGCTGCTTCCATCCGATAACGGGCAAAGCTGGGCAGTCGAGTAGCGTATGGATGTAGGTTCTTTCGGTTTCACCATTGCCGGACTGGTGGTGGGTTTCATCGTCGGCATGACCGGCGTGGGCGGCGGCTCGCTGATGACGCCGATCCTGCTCTGGTTCGGGATCAACCCTGCCACCGCCGTGGGCACCGACCTGCTCTACGCCGCCATCACCAAGGCCAGTGGCGTCTGGGTGCATGGCCGCAACAAGAACATCGACTGGAAGATCACCGGCTACCTGAGCCTGGGCAGCGTACCCGCCGCGGCGCTGACCCTGTGGTTCCTCAGTACCCTGCACACCGACACCTCGGCACTCAACGCGATCATCAAGCAGGGCCTGGCGGCAGTGCTGATCCTCACCGCGCTGGCGATCCTGTTCAAGTCGCGCCTGCAGGCGTTCGCCAACCGCCACGCCGGTGACCACTACCACCTCAGCGACCGCACCCTGAATACCCTGACCGTGCTCACCGGCGTGGTGCTGGGCGTGATGGTCACGCTGACCTCGATCGGTGCCGGCGCACTGGGTACCGTGGCCCTGTTCCTGCTGTACCCGTTCCTGCAGACCCGCCGCCTGGTCGGCACCGAAATCGCCCACGCCGTACCGTTGACCCTGGTCGCCGGCCTGGGCCATGCCGGCATGGGCAACCTCGACTGGTCGCTGCTGGGCTACCTGCTGCTCGGCTCGCTGCCGGGCATCTACCTGGGCAGCCACCTGACCGGGCGCATCTCCGACCGCGTGCTGCGGCCGTGCCTGGCTGGCATGCTGCTGCTGATCGGCTACAAGCTGGCGTTCTGAGCCCCCTTCAGCTCAGGCGCAAGCGCCACTGCCCGGTGTAGCTCAGGCACACGCGGGACAGTGGCAATACGTCGATGCACGAGTGCGCCGCCAATGGCGCGCCCAACACGTCTACCAGCACGGCGCGGATGACCAGCGGATGGGTCACCGCCAGCCAATGCCCTGCCCCCTCGAATGCGCCCAACCAGGCCGCCACCCGCTGGCACAGTTCGGCGAACGACTCGCCCCCATGTGGCTTGCCGTGAGGGTCGCTCAGCCACTGCGCCAGGGCCTCGGGGCGTTCGGCCTGCAACTGCTTGAGCGCCACCCCCTGCCAGCTACCCAGGTCGCAATCGGCCAGCGCCGGCTCCAGCCGAACGGGCTCGCCGAGTAGCGCGGCAGTGTCCTGGGCACGGCGCTCCGGAGCGCTCAACACCTTGGCCAAGGGGTCATGGCCCCACGGTAGTTCGCTCAGCGGCAGGATCGGATCGTCATGACCCGGCAAATGGCCGGTGCGCTGGGCATCGGTCAGGGCATGGCAGACCAAGGTGAGGTGCACGGCTTTCATCGCAAGACTGTTCGTTCGGGGCCAGCCCACTCGTTTATCACGCCATGGCGTTTTTGTCGCGGCCCACGGGAACGCTGCGGTAGGATGCCACTCCAATCTAGGCACATTGCCAGCAGAGCCCGATCGATGTCGACCCGCCCTACCCCCTCCCCCTTGCTGCTCGCCCTGCGTGCAGGTACCCGCGCTTGCCACACGGCCCTGGAGGAACGCCTGCCGTTTTTCCGTGAGGGTTTCGATGTGGCCGGCTACCGTCGGCTGCTCAGTGCCTACTACGGCTTCCATGCACCGCTGGAGCTGACCCTTGCTGGGTATCAAGGCGTCGAACGGGCCAAGGCGCCCGCGCTGGTGCGTGACCTCCTGGCCCTGGGACTGAGCGCGGCGGACATCGATGCCTTGCCGCTGTGCCAGGCACTGCCGGCTGTCGAAGATGAAGCCCGTGCGCTGGGTGTGATGTATGTGCTGGAGGGCTCGACCCTGGGTGGCCAGGTCTTGAAGCGAGCCATGGCCGAACGCCTGGGGCTAGCGCCTGACCGCGGCTTGGGCTTTCTCGATGTGTATGGTGCGGCGTCCGGCAGCTATTGGCGCGCGTTCCTCGAAAGGCTCGCCGATGCCGCGTGCACGCAAGCCGCGCAGGCCGCCACGGTGCAGGCGGCCATCGATACGTTCGTGTGCTTCGAGCGGTGGCTGGCGCAGCGTGGGGTGCTGGATCAGGCAAACACCTGTACCACCCCCCATGCGGGCACCAGAGCCACCAATCCCGCCGCCGTCCTGGGCCAATAGGGCAACAGCGACACGACCAGCAATCCCGCCAGCGACATCATCCCGAACCAGGCCACCGGACCCATGGCCCAGCCCCAGGCCTGGGCACACAGCAACAGGCTGGACAACAGCCCCAGCCAGCCGAGCCCACGCAGCAACCGGCGCAGGGCTTGCGGGCAGGTGCGGCCCCAAACCTGCTTGAAGTGCCGTTCGAGGCCCTGGCACAGAGCAAGCATGCCCGCGTAGGCCAGCACCGCTGCCCCCATCATCGACAGCATCATGCCGTGGCCTCCCCGCGCGCAGACGCCCGCGCAGCGCGCGGCGTCGCCTCGTGATGATGGACGCGCCAGGCGGTCAGGCCCAGCCCGGCACCCAGCACCAGGGCGGTGATGACCACCGCCAGGCGCATGCTGTCGGCCAAACTGCCGAGCAGACCCAGGCTGCAACACAACAACGCCGTCAAGCCCAGTTGCTCGACCCACGCGCGCCGCGCCGGGCGCAATCCGGCATGCAGCAACGCCAACAGCCACACCCCGAAGAACGCCCGCACCTCCCAGTCTTGCCGCAGGGCAAGCTCGGCCGGTAACAGCCGGCTGGCCCAGAGCAGCGCGACACAGGCCAGCAGCAGTCCGCTGATGAACCCCACGTTGCACACCTCGGCCAGCCGGTACCAGCGGCGCGCCGAGGCATCCGCCGTGGCCGTGGTGTATTTACGCCCACGCTTGACGCAGAACAGCACCAGGCCGCTGGCGATCATCAGGCAACTGACCAGCCCGCAGACGAAATACAGCCAGCGCATCGGGTAACCGCCAAATTGGGCGAAGTGCAGGCCGACCATCACCCGCTGGGTGAGTGGCGCCGGGCGCCAATCGGCCACGTCGCTGAGCAGCTCGCCGGTCGTACCGTCGAAGACCATGGCCTGGCCCTTGGACAAGGCGATGCGGTTGCCCAGCTCCGGACGGATCTCGATGCGCGCCCCCGCAGTGTTCGGGTGACTCACGCTGAAACCGCTGAGTGGACCCAGCCGCGCCTCGGCCTGGGCCAGCAACGGCACCACGTCGACCAGCTCGCCCGGCTGCTTGGCCAGGCCCCGAGACTGCTCAAGGCGAGCATTGCCCTGGGTCTGGAAATAGGCACGGTTGTCGCCCTCGAACAGCGCATCGACACCGGCCGGGATGTAGATCAGCATGAAGATCACCAGGCCGGTGTAGGTGATCATCAGATGGAACGGCAGCAACAGCACGGCGCTGGCGTTATGGAAATCCAGCCACGAACGCTGGCCCTTGCCGGGCCTGAAGGTGAAGAACTCCTTGAAGATCTTCTTGTGGATGACGATGCCGGTGACCAGCGCCGCCAGCATCACCAGGGCCAGCGCCCCGACCACGAAGATGCCCCAGTTGCGCGGCAGGTCGAGGGTGAAGTGGAAACGGAAGAAGAAGTTGCCGCCGACGCTCGGTCGCACCTCGATCGCTTCGCCACTGACCGGGTCGAGCTGCACGCTGTGGCCATGGCGCCGGTCACCGGTGGATACGCGCAACCCCGGCGAGCGCTCGCCGGGCAGGCTGACGCCCCAGTTGCCCGCCTTCGGCTCATGGGTTTGCAGGTAGGCGATGGCACGCCGAGCAGCATCGGCCTGGGACACCTCGCTGGTCGGAATTTCCGGCTGCATCCAGTGGTTCAGCTCTTTGTCGAACACCGCCAGGGTGCCGGTGACGAAGATGGCGAACAGCAGCCAGCCGAAGATCAACCCAGCCCAGGTGTGCAGCCAGGCCATCGATTGAGTGAAGGTGTTCTTCATGCCAGCCACCTCATGGCCTGGGGCCAGAAGCCGACCAATGCCAGGGGTGCCGCGAGCGCAAGCGGCGTCCATGCGCGCAGGGCATCACGGCTGGCGAAGGCCCAGAGAATGGCGGCGGTGTAGAAGACGAAGGCTGGCAGCGTGGCAACGATGACCGCGTCGGCGGGTGCCAGAGGCAGCAGCCTGGCCAGGCAGGCGCTGGCGGCGTAGGCCAAGGCATAGCCGCCCAGGAGCGCAGCGCTCGTGCGGGAGAAGATGTGCAGCCAGGTGGGAAGTCTGTTCATCGGTGCTCCTGGGGCTGCTACGCAGCCCATTCGCGGCGCAAGGCCGCTCCTACAGAGGACGCGTACCCCTGTAGGAGCGGCCTTGCGCCGCGATGGGCCGCCAAGCGGCCCCCTGCATCAGAAAGAAATATTCAACGCGGCAAACACCGCCCGCCCTGGCTGGTTATAGGTATTGGCACCCGAACTGCTGGCGTTGCCGCCGCGCAGGATCTGCTTGTCGAACACGTTGTTCACCCCGACCCGCACATCGTAGTTGGCGTTGAACTTGTACCCGGCACTCAGATCCACCAGCCCATAGGCCTCGACGTCCTGCTGCGCCGCTGCGTCGTAGTCTTCCTGAGTCCGGTAGTTGTAGGTCGGCGACTTCTGCTTGCCGAAGTAGGTGCCAGCTACCTGGAACGACAGTTTGTCGGTGGCGCGCCAATCCAAGGTGGTGTTGACCGTGTATTCAGGGATCACCGACAGCGGTTCGCCGGTTTCGCGGTTGTCGTTATCGAGCATCCAGGTCAGGTTGGTGTTCCAGTCCAGGGTCGGCGTCAGCTCCATGAAGAAGTTGCCCTCGATGCCCTCGACCCGCGCCTTGCCGGCGTTTTCCCACTGGGTCACGCGGCGGCCGCTGTTGATCGCGTAGAGCACGTCGGTGCCGCCGATGATCTTGTTCTGGTAGTCGTTGCGGAAGTAGGTGGCGCTGGTGCGCCAGGTGCCACGGTCATACAGCAGGCCGATTTCCTTGTTCACGCTGATCTCGGGCTTGAGGTCGGCGTTGCCCTGCAGGTAGCAGCCACCGGAATTGGTCTGCTGCACGCTGCAACCGTTGCCACGGCTGTACAGCAGATAGTTGGGGTTGGACTGGTACAGGTTCGGCACCTTGTAGGCCCGGGCGATGCCGCCCTTGACGGTCAGGGTATCGGTGATCTTGTGCGACAGGTTCAGGCTCGGGCTGAAGTTGTCGCCGAAGGTCTCGTGGTGATCGAAACGCAGGCCCGGGGTAATGGTGGTGGCGCCGAGTACGATGTTGTCCTCGGCGAAGAACGCGTAGCTGCGCGCGGTCATCTTCGAGTCGCTGCGGTCGAAGCCGCCGATCTGGTCACCGCCGTTGCCGCTGGGGTCGAAGCTCTGCGGGCGGAACGAGCCCTGGTCGTTGAGCGATTCGTAGAGGTACTCGCCGCCCAGGGTCAGCACGTGCTCGGTGCTGCCCATGGCGAACGGCAGGTTGACCTCGCTGGACAACCGCGTGTTGCGCAACCGCGACATGGCCGCACCGCTGTCGTTGATCGCCCCCTCCGGGCCACCGGCCAGGCCTTCGTTGAGGCGCCAGTTGCGCACGTATTCGTAGGCCAGGGTGGTCTTGCTGGTGCCCCAGGTAAAGTCGCCCAGGTGGGTCAGGTCATAGGTGCTGCGCTGCATCACGTTGGTCTCCTTGCCGTACAGGCTGGAGATCAGGTCGATGTTGCTGCCACCGTTGCTGTTCATGGTGTCGCCGGCGTAGATGTTGCCCTGGCGGCTGTAGCCGGCGCTGGCCTCGAGGCGGTGCTCGTCGTTGAGCTTCCAGCTCAGCAGGCCGTTGATGTCCTTGTTGCGCACGCCTTCGCGACCGGCGGCCAGGGCACTGTTGGCGTGGCTGGCGTTGATGTCGAGGTCGTCGGCGTCGGTCTTGGCCAGGCCACCATACAGGCGGAAACCGAGGTTGTCGGTGAGCCCGCCGCCGAGGTTGAAGTTGGCCCGGCGGCTGGCGCCCTCGGCACTGTCTTCTGGCAGTTGGGTATAGAAGGTGACGTTACCCTTGAGTTCTTCGGTGGGGCGCTTGGTGATGATGTTGACCACCCCGCCCATGGCCCCCGAGCCATAGCGCGCCGCCGCCGGGCCACGCAGGATCTCGATGCGCTCGACCGCCTCGGCCGGTACCCAGTTGGTTTCGCCCCGGGTGTCGCGGTCGCCGTTCCAGCCGTAGCGCACGGCATTGCGCGCGCTGGACGGCTTGCCGTCGATGAGGATCAGGGTGTTCTCCGGGCCCATGCCGCGCAAGTCGATTTGACGGTTGTTGCCGCGTGCGCCGCTGGCGCTGTTGCCAGTGAGGTTGACCCCCGGCTCACGACGGATGATGTCGGACAGGTCGTTGGCCGGCGGATGGCGCTTGATGTCCTCGGCGGTGATGATCGACGAACCCAGGGCCTGGCGCGCCTCGCGCTCGGCGGTGACCAGGGTGTCCTGGATCACCAGCGCGTCCTCGGCTACCGGCACTTCCAGCACCTCGCCGGGCACGGCTTGCGAGCTCTCGGCCGCCAGCACGGCAGGCGAAGCCAGCGCGAACAGGGCCAGGGCCAGGCGATTGGGTGAGGTTCTGGGTTGCATCGGTACATCTCCTAGAAGGGTGAGCAAAAGGCAAAATCCGTCTGCGAAGCCGGAACGCCAATGCCCTCCGGCCTCTCAAGCAACGCTTGGGGTGCCACTAGGGATGGTGAATATAGTGATTCTCAAATGAGTTTAAATCTTATTTACGAAATTTACATATCTGACAGGGAACTCAGAGGCTTCCAACGCACACACCGGAGCAGTATCCCGACGCATTGATCCGCAAAGCTTCGACACACTAGCGCGCTTCTTGATGGGGCAGCCAGCAAGCAAAATATCTACGTCAAAGACGTAATGCTGATCTATGGCAAAAGCGCTACCGAGAACATACCCGCTGATGTGCTGCGCAAGATCGCCAAGGAGCTCAACCATGCCCCTCACTGAAAAACAGCTGATGATGCGCGATGCCACCCGCAACATTGGCGAAGAACTGCTCGAATCGATCCGCGATGTAAAAGCGGGACACTATGGTGCGGTGCACCAGGTGGAAGTCACCCAGGCCGCCGAGGCCCGTAGCAAAACCGGCCTATCGCAGGCCAAGTTCGCAGAGCTGCTGGGCGTTTCGGTCCGTACCCTCCAGGAGTGGGAGCAAGGCCGTCGTAAGCCGTCCGGCGCCGCTCGGTCACTCTTGCACATTGCAGCTTCGCGCCCGGATGTGTTTCGCGAGGTGCTCCAGGCCCCCTGAACCCTGACTGATCACGGACGTGGAGGTGTTCTCCGGGCCACCCGCTAGACCAGCACCTCGCTGGGAGTTTGCCGCTGGAACGACCACCCCCCCTCGCCATCGACCTCCAGGCGGTGGGTGTGGAAACTGGCCAAGGTGCTGCGATGGCCGATGCTCACCAGTAAGGTATCGGGCAGTTCATGGCGTAGCAGTGAATACAGGGTGTGCTCGAGCCCTTCGTCCATGGCCGAGGTGGACTCGTCGAGAAACACCACCTGGGGGCGGTTGAACAACACCCGGGCGAACGCCAGGCGCTGCTGCTCGCCGATCGACAGCACCTGCGACCAGTCGTGGTTCGCGCCCAGTTGCTCGGCGAGATGGCCCAGGTTGACCAGGCGAAGAGCCTGCTGCATGCGTGCGTCGTCCTGCGGTTGCGCCACGGCCGGGTAGGCGATGGTGGTGCGCAGGTCGCCCAGCGGCAGGTAGGGGCGCTGCGACAGGAATAACGCCTGGTGTCCCGTGGGCCGCTGTACTTCACCTTGGGCATACGGCCACAGGCCCGCCAGAGCACGCAGCAAGGTGGTCTTGCCACTGCCCGAGGGCCCTTTGATCAATAACGCCTGGCCCGGCTGCAAACGCAGGTCCAGCCCCTCTATCAGGCGATGCCCATCGGGGCGCGAGACCTGCAACTGATGGATATGCAAGGCGTGGGGCTGGTCGTGGGTAGCGACCCGGGGCAACTCGCCCGCCTCGTGGTTGGCCTCGACGAAACCGGTCAGACGGTCGAGCGTGGCGCGATACTGGGCGAATGCATCGTACGACTCGCGGAAGAACGACAGCGAATCCTGGACCTGGCCAAAGGCCTCGGCGGTCTGCATCACATCGCCCAGCTTGATCGCGCCGCTGAAAAAGCGCGGCGCCTGCAGGATGAACGGGAACACCACCGCCACCTGGCTGATGCCGAGGTTGAAGCCGTCGAACTTCAGGCCCCGGAACACCAGCGCCCAGGCGTTGGCGATCAGCGCGGCGAAGCGGCCGAGCAAGGTGCCCCGCTCGACCTGCGCGCCTTGGTAGAAGGCAATGTTCTCGGCGTTTTCACGCAAGCGCATCAGGGCATAACGGAAGTTGGCGGTGAGCTTTTCGTTGAGGAAGTTCAGGCGGATCAACGGCCGCCCGAGGCGGAAGGCGACCCAGGTGGCCACCAGCACATACAGGTACACGGCGAACACCATGGCCCGGGGGATCTCCACCCCGGCCACCGCCAGTGGCGCCGACAGCCCCCAGAGAATGCCCGTGAAGGCCACCAGCGACACCAGCGCACTGACCGCCCCCAGGGCCAGGGTAACGGAACCGGTGACGAAGGCGTTGACGTCGAGCTCGATACGTTGGTCGGGGTTGTCCACCGGATCGGCGACGAAGCGCCCACGGTAATAGGCATCGCCGTGCATCCAGTCGCCGGTCAGGCGCTCGGTGAGCCACGTACGCCAGCGGATGCTGAAGGCCTGGGTCATGTACGAGGTGAACAGCGTGCGCGCGACATGGATGGTCGCCAGTATCCCGAACACCCCGAGCAGGTACCAGAAGGCAGCCTGGTCGAGGGCCTGCAGGGCGCTGTAGAAGCCGTTGTACCAGAACGAGAACAGCACGTTCAGGCGTACCGAGAACAGCGTCAGCACCAGAAGCAGGGCGAACGCCAGCAAGGGCCGCCAACTGCGGCGCAGGTTGAAGTACGGGCCGGCGAGCTGCCAGAACTGCCCGCCCCAGCGCGTGAAACGCACGGCCAGGGTGGCAGCGGCGAGGAAGCCGACGAAGGTGACCAGTGTGGCGATTGCCATCCAGCTCAGGCTCTGTTGCAGGGCCTGGTGCCAGTTCATGTCCATGGAGAGGTGTCCGCAGCGGGTGATTGCGCGAGCGTAGCATCGGGGTGGGCCTCTGCCGGCAAACATGACGGACATTTCATTTAGCCTGCACCGGCCCTTTCGCCGCTGCGATTTACCCGCGAAAGGGCCGGTGCAGTCAACCGCTAGCCCAACGCCTCCAACACCTTCGAATCCACCCCCTCTCCCCCATGCGCCTCGATCCACTCCCCCAACTGCCGGCGCATCGCCGGTGTCCAGAAGCTCTGCAGATGCTGCCGCACCCCCTGCACCGCCAGCCCCCGATCGGGCTCGCTGTCGAAGTAGTGGGCGATCTGGTTGGCCATCTTGACCAGGTTGTCGCTGCTCATCGGCGCACCTCGGCTTTTTCTTCGGCGGTGCGGCGTTCCTTGAGCAGGCGCCGCTGTTCGTCACTGAAGTCCTGGTAGCGCTTCTGCCACTGCGACGGCTGGAACACCTTGACCACCTCGACCGCAGTGACCTTGTATTCCGGGCAGTTGGTGGCCCAGTCGGAGTTGTCGGTGGTGATCACGTTGGCCCCCGACTCGGGGAAGTGGAAGGTGGTGTAGACCACCCCCGGCGCCACCCGCGCGCTGACCTTGGCGCGCAGCACGGTCTGCCCGGCGCGGCTGCCGATACCCACCCAGTCGCCGTCGCCGATGCCACGGCTTTCAGCGTCGCTGGGGTGGATCTCCAGGCGGTCGGCATCATGCCAGGCAACGTTGCCGGTGCGCCGGGTCTGCGCGCCGACGTTGTACTGGCTGAGGATGCGCCCGGTGGTCAGCAACAGGGGGTAGCGGCTGTTGACCTTCTCGTCGGTGGGCACGTAGCCCGTCAGCATGAAGCGCCCCTTGCCGCGTACGAACTGCTCGATGTGCATGGTCGGCGTGCCTTCTGGCGCGGCGTCGTTGCACGGCCACTGCAGGCTGCCACGGCGGTCGAGTTCGGCATAGCTGACGCGCTGGAAGCTCGGGGTCAGGCGGGCGATCTCGTCCATGATCTCGGACGGATGCTGGTAGTTCATCGGATAGCCCAGGGCATTGGCCAGGGCCACCGTGGCCTCCCAGTCGGCCTTGCCGGCCAGCGGCTGCATGACCTTGCGCACCCGCGAGATGCGCCGTTCGGCATTGGTGAAGGTGCCGTCCTTCTCGAGGAACGAGCTGCCTGGCAGGAACACATGGGCGAACTTGGCGGTTTCATTGAGGAAGATGTCCTGCACCACCACGCACTCCATGGCACGCAGCGCGGCAGTGACGTGCTGAGTGTTGGGGTCGCTCTGGGCGATGTCCTCGCCCTGGCAGTACAGCGCCTTGAAACTGCCGTCGAGCGCCGCCTCGAACATGTTGGGGATGCGCAGGCCCGGGTCGGGCTGCAAGGTCACGCCCCAGGCCTGTTCGAACTCGGCACGCACGCCTGCGTTGGAGATGTGCCGGTAACCGGGCAGCTCGTGGGGGAACGAACCCATGTCGCACGAACCCTGCACGTTGTTCTGCCCGCGCAGCGGGTTCACCCCTACCCCTTCGCGGCCGACGTTGCCGGTGGCCATGGCCAGGTTGGCGATGCCCATCACCGCCGTGCTGCCCTGGCTGTGCTCGGTCACGCCCAGGCCATAGTAGATGGCCGCGTTACCGCCGGTAGCGTACAGCCGCGCGGCGGTGCGGATCTGCTGCGCTGGCACGCCGCAAACCGGCCCGAGCACCTCGGGCGCGTTTTCCGCCTGGCTGACGAAATCGCGCCAGCGGGCGAAATCCTCGGTTTCGCAGCGGGCATCGATGAAATGCTGGGCCAGCAGGCCTTCGCTGACGATCACATGGGCCAGGGCATTGAGCATGGCCACGTTGGTGCCGGGGCGCAGTTGCAGGTGCAGGTCGGCGCGGGCATGGGGCGCGTCGACCAGGTCGATGCGCCGCGGGTCGATGACGATCAGCCGCGCGCCCTCGCGCAGCCGGCGCTTGAGCTGCGAGCCGAACACCGGGTGGGCATCGGTGGGGTTGGCGCCGATCACCAGGATCACGTCGGCCTGCATCACCGAGTCGAAACTCTGGGTACCGGCCGACTCGCCAAGGGTCTGCTTCAGGCCATAGCCGGTCGGCGAATGGCAGACTCGCGCGCAGGTGTCGACGTTGTTGTTGCCGAACGCCGTGCGCACCAGCTTCTGCACCAGGTAGGCCTCTTCGTTGGTGCAGCGACTGGAGGTGATGCCACCGATGGCGTCACGCCCGTACTTGAGCTGGATACGCCGGAACTCGCTGGCCGCATAGGTCACCGCCTCATCCCAGCTGACCTCCTGCCACGGGTCTTCCAGGCGCTTGCGGATCATCGGCTTGGTGATGCGGTCGGGGTGGGTGGCATAGCCCCAGGCGAAGCGGCCCTTGACGCAGGCATGGCCATGGTTGGCGCCGCCGTTCTTGTCCGGGACCATGCGCACCAGCTGGTCGCCTTTCATCTCGGCGCGGAACGAACAGCCGACGCCGCAATAGGCGCAGGTAGTGATCACCGCACGTTCCGGCTGGCCCAGCTGAATCAGGCTTTTCTCGCTCAGGGTCGCGGTCGGGCAGGCCTGCACGCAGGCGCCGCACGACACGCATTCGGAAGCGAGGAAGTTGTCGCCGCCGGCCGCCGCCACCCGCGAGTCGAAGCCGCGCCCGGTGATGGTCAGGGCGAAGGTGCCCTGGATATCCTCGCAGGCACGCACGCAGCGGCTGCAGACGATGCACTTGCTCGGCTCGTAGTCGAAGTACGGGTTGGACACGTCCTTCTTCTCGGCCAGGTGGTTGGCACCGTCGTAGCCATAGCGCACCTCGCGCAGGCCGACCTGGCCCGCCACGGTCTGCAGTTCGCAGTTGCCGTTGGCCGAGCAGGTCAGGCAGTCCAGCGGGTGGTCGGAGATGTACAGCTCCATGACGTTGCGACGCAGGTCGGCCAGGCGTGGCGTTTGCGTGCGTACCACCATGCCCTCGGTCACGGGCGTGGTGCACGAGGCTGGGTAGCCGCGCATGCCGTCGATCTCGACCAGGCACATGCGGCACGAGCCGAACGCTTCCAGGCTGTCGGTGGCGCAGAGTTTCGGAATGCTGGTGCCGAGCAGCGCAGCAGCACGCATCACCGAGGTGCCAGCAGGCACGCTGATATTGCGCCCATCGATGTTCAGGCTGACCTGCACGTCGCTGTCACGGGCAGGCGTACCGAGGTCGCTGCTTTTATCAAAAGAGGGGTCGAAGTAATTGATCACTGCGCGGCCTCCGTGGTGGTCAGCCCGAAATCGGCGGGGAAGTACTTGAGGGCGCTGGCCACCGGGTAGGCGGTCATGCCGCCCATGGCGCACAGCGAGCCGTATTGCAGGGTGTCGCACAGCTCGCGCAGCAGCAGGGCCTGGTCATGGCGCTCGGTGAAATCGCTGCTGGCGATCAGCCGGTCGACCACCTCCATGCCGCGCGTCGAGCCGATGCGGCAGGGGGTGCATTTGCCACATGACTCCTCGGCGCAGAACTGCAGGGCGAACCGCGCCATGCTGGCCATGTTCAGGGTATCGTCCGCCACCACCACGCCGCCGTGGCCGAGCATCGCGCCCATGGCGGCGAAGGTCTCGTAGTCCAACGGGGTGTCGAAGTGGCTCGGCGGCACCCAGGCACCCAGCGGGCCGCCGACCTGCGCGGCCTTGAGGGGCCGGCCGCTGGCGGTACCACCGCCGTAGCCTTCGACCAGCTCGCGCAGGGTCAGGCCGAAGGCGCGCTCCACCAGGCCGCCGTGGCGAATGTTGCCGGCCAGCTGGAAGGGCATGGTGCCCAGCGAACGGCCCATGCCGAAGTCGCGGTAGAAGGCCGCACCTTTGGCCAGGATGATCGGCACCGAGGCCAGGGTGAGCACGTTGTGCACCAGCGTCGGCCGACCGAACAGGCCCTGCAGCGCCGGCAGCGGTGGCTTGGCGCGAACGATGCCGCGCTTGCCCTCGATGGATTCGAGCAGCGCGGTTTCCTCGCCGCAGATGTAGGCCCCCGCCCCCACTCGTACTTCCAGCTCGAAGGCCTGGCCACTGCCTGCCACGTCGGTGCCGAGGTAGCCAGCGGCGCGGGCGATGACCAGGGCCTGGTCGAGCACGCGGATCGCATCGGGGTATTCCGAGCGCACGTAGATATAGCCTTTGTCGGCGCCGACCGCGAGGCCGGCGATGATCATGCCTTCGATCAGCAGGAAGGGGTCGCCCTCCATCAGCATGCGGTCGGCGAAGGTGCCGGAGTCGCCCTCGTCGGCATTGCACACCACGTACTTCTGCCCAGGGGTGGCATCACGCACGGTGCGCCACTTGATACCGGCCGGAAACGCCGCGCCACCCCGGCCACGCAGGCCGGAGTCGAGCACTGCGGCGACCACCTCGGCAGCGTCCAGCGCAACGGCGTTGGCCAGGCCGGCGAAGCCGCCGTGGGCGCGGTAGTCGTCCAGCGACAGCGGCCGGGTGATGCCGGCGCGGGCGAACAGCAGGCGCTGCTGGCTCTTGAGGTAGGGGATCTGCTCGACCGGTCCCAGCGCCAGCGAGTGGCCACCCGGTTGGCCAGTCAGGGCATCGAGCAATGTGGGGACGTCTTCCGGGGTGACCGGGCCATAGCCCATGCGCCCTTGCGCACTGTCACATTCCACCAGCGGCTCCAGCCAGTACAGTCCGCGCGAGCTGGTGCGCTGGATGTCGAGGGCCAGCTGGCGCCGTTCGGCCTCGGCCTGCAAGGCACTGGCCACATGTTCGGCACCTACGGCGCGAGCCACCGAGTCGGTGGCAATATAGACCTTCAGCATGCTTCACCCTCCAGGCAACCGTTGACCAGCGCGCGCAGGCGCTCGGGGGTCAGGCGTGCGTGCACCTGGCCATCCAGCTCCAGTGCCGGCGAACAGGCGCAGGCGCCCAGGCAATACACCGGGCGCAGGCTGATGGCGCCGTCGGCGCTGGTGCCGTGATCGTCCAAGGCCAACTGTTCGCGCAGTTGCGCGGCCAATGCCTCGCTGCCGCGGCTCTGACACGATTCGGCGCGGCACAGGCGTAGGGTATGACGAGGCGGGGGCTGGGTACGGAAGTCGTGGTAGAAGCTGATCACCCCACGCACCTCGGCGAGGCTCAGGTTCAGGGCATGGGCGATGTCGTCGACCGCGGCATCGGGGATGAAACCCACGGCATCCTGGATAGCGTGGAGGATGGGCAGTAGCGCACCCGGCCTGCCCTTGTCGCGGGCCAGAATGCTTTGGATGACAGGCAAATGAAGCAGTTCATCAGGCATACAGCGGACCTCGTCGTCACGGGCCCTGCCTGTTGTCATGTTGGTCAGGCGCCCGGCGTGCTCTGCTGCGGCGCGCCAGCCACGTCACGGGGGCGTGGGCTCGGCGGCCTCCCAGCCGATGGCCATGCGTCTGCGCGCATTGGGCTCAAGGGCATCCAACAAGCATGGCACGTGCGCAGCCATGAGGATGTGCGCGAACGACCAGGCGCATTCTGAAACCGACCAGAGGTTCGTTCGTCGGTAGACTTGAGCAGACTCATCAACCCAGCACGACATGGGGCAGGAACCGCGAACTGTCCTTGGTGATCAACGAGTCGTCTTCACGAATCCCCATTCCGCTGGCTTTGCCACCCACGACCCAGGCACCGATCAGCGAGTAGCTGTCGCCAAACTTGGGCAGCGGCGCCAAACCTTGCAGGATGTATGGCGCATCGGTGTAAGGCCCATCTTCGAATACCCGCAGCCCTTCGCTTGTCCGGATGTCGACATTGGCTCCCTCCCGGGAAAAATAAGGCTTGCGCACCCATCCCCTGGGCACCGCCTTCTGGGGCTCGGCATCGACGAACGCTGGTAGCAGGTTCGGGTGACCTTCGTGCCATTGCCACAGCAGCGCCAGGATGCCCTTGTTGGAAATCAGCGCCTTCCACGGCGGCTCGACGAACTGCGTACCGCATCCGGCAATCGCCGCGCCGAACGGCTCATGGAAGATATGTTCCCAGGCATGCAGCTTGAACAGACGCGGAATGCACCGCCCGTGCAGGTCGACGAAACGGCCATCCTCGGCCAGACCGATGTCCTCGAGGTCGATATGCCGGGTACGAATGCCTGCATGTTCGGCCATCTTGCGCAGAAAATCGGTAGTGCCGCGGTCTTCCACCGATCCTGACACGGTCGAGAAGTAGAAGTCGCCTGCGCTGGGCATGGCGGCGAACGCCTGCACCAGGTCGTCCGCGAGGGTGTTGAACTGGCTGGCCTCGGCCGGCAGCACACCACGCTGGATCTGCTCCTCCAGCCAGATCAACTGGAACGCCGCCGCCTCGTACAACGAGGTGGGCGTGTCGTAGTTGGCCTCGATCAGTTTCGCCGGAGCGTGGCCGTCGTAGCTGAAGTCGAAGCGACCATAGAGGTGCGCCTGCCCTGCCTTCCACGAATCACGCACGAGATCGAAGAACGCCGGCGGGATCGCCAGCCGCGCCAGCAGCGCCTCGCTGTCGACGATGCGCTCGACCGCATCCAGGCACAGGGCGTGCAGCTCCTCGGTGGGCGCCAGCAAGTCACGCTCGACCTGGGTTTCGCTGAACTGATAATAGCCCCGCTCGTCCCAATAGCGATCGCCGTCGATGGTATGGAAGGCAAAGCCTTCGCGAGCAGCGGTGGCACGCCAGTCCGGACGTTCGTCACACTCGACCTTGCGCATGCTCAGCCCCCGAAGAAACTGCTGGACCTGCCGCCCCAACCGCTGCGCGCGGCGGCCTGGCTGCCGAAGCCACCACGGGTAACCGAAGCCGAGGAAGCCGAGCGGGCTTCGCTTGATCGTGAGCTACCGGCGCTGCCGGAGCCGTAGTAGCCGCCTCCGCCGCCTGACGCCCCACCGCTACCCTGCTCCTCGTCCTTGCGCATTCGCTGGATACCACCCGCCGTGCCGAAACGCTGGCCAATCCGGCCAAAGCGCTGGCCGCTACCATCGCGATAGGCATACAACGGCTGGCCCGCATAGCGGCGCCCCCCTATACCGCTCCCCTGCGCCAGTAACCCGGCGACCACCGCCGCGGTAGCGATATGGCCATAGCCGCCGCCCTGGGCATAGCCGGCATCGAGTTGCGACTGGGTCACTTCGGCGCTGCTTTGCAGTTCGAAGCCGCTCATGTTCGGTTGGTAGCCTCCGCCTACCGCAAGGCCACACCCCCCCGTGGTGAACTGCGCCTCGCACTGCTCGAGAGTAGGGAATTTGGGGGTCATGGCCGAGTACGCGATCAAGGCATCGCGCTGCGCATCGTTGCAGACCTTGTGCGGCACCTGGTCGGCCACGCAAGCCTCCAGGCTCTCGTAGTTGACCTGCTGGCTGACCGTGTAGGTTTCTTCTCCCGGCCCACAGGCAGTGAGCGCCAGGGGCAGCGAACTGGCCAGCACCAGTTTGACGGAACTGCGTTTCATCGGGTTTCCTCGCGCATCAGGCCGGCGTCATGCAGGCCGAGTTGAGAAAGCCGACGCTGATCGCAACGCTGGCGGCGTAGATGGCGGCCGCCAGCTCACCCTCGGCGATGCGCCGGGACAAGCCGCGCAGCACCAGGCTGGTGAGGCCGAAGGCAAGCAACTGCACCACGCCAGCGATCACCACCCAGGCGACGAAATCAACGATGCTGACGCTGTAGGCGATGATGTTGCTGGCCGGCAGAGAAAAGCCGACCAGTGAGCCACCCAGGGCAATGGCCGCCGCCGGGTTGTTCTCGCGGATCAGGGCGAACTCGCGGTGCGGGGTGAGGCGCGTGTAGATGAACTGGAACAACCAGAACACCAGCAGTGCCACGCTGATGTACAGGATGAAGCCGGTCACGGCCGAAGCGTTAAGCGACTGGCGCAGGGCGTCGAGCATGGGATGTCCTTGTCAGGTGATGTGAAAATCCGTGGGAAACAAAGTGGTGCCGAGCGAGGTGGTGAACAGCAGCGCACCCTGTTCATCCTCCTCGAGCGACAGCAGCAGGAATTCGCGACGTTCGGCCAGACCGGTATCGCGGGCATACAGCATCGACAAGTGCCGGATGCCATGGCGCCCCGCCGGGCCGGTGACTTGCTCGTGCAGTTCGACCCAGGGCGTACGCCCCTCTTCGCGGCCCCATTGGCGCGAGTACAGGTAGCCTTCATGGCTGTAGATCGGCAGGCCAGCCGGGGCCTGCCCGCCGACCAGTTCTTGCACCTGCGCGTCGCCCTGCAGCGGCTGCGCGCTGTGGTAGCCGAACAAGACGATGTCGCCCGCTTCGCGGCCATGCATCAGTACTTGCAGCCAGTAGTCTTCGTTGTCCATGTAGAAGCGCAGCAGGCGCACCGACTGGCCAAGGTCGATTTCGCCTACAGCGGCGATGGTTTCCGGGCCTGGAACCTGAAGCTCGGAAAAGCCAGAGAGCAATGGCCCGAGCGAGGCGGCGGGGGTAAAGGTGGAACCACTGAGCAGGCCGAAGGGCGGGCTGGCCAGGTGTATGGGCGACATCGAACACTCCGGTTGATCGCAGCTTCCTTGCAGGGGGCGTCACGATAACCGGTTTCCCTGGTCCAGCCAATGCAGTGTCTGTTAGAACAAATGTCCTCTAGATGTCGCGTTGGGCGGTCATACGCCACTGTCGCTTATGCGACCGCTGGCACGGGCTGCTCCCCCGCCTCCAGCGCCCGCACCAGCGGCAGCACATGCTCGCCGAAATACGCTACTTCTTCCTGGAAATGCAGGAACCCGGACAGGATGAGGTCCACCCCGACGGCCTTCAGCGCGACGATGCGCTCGGCGATCTGCTGCGGCGTGCCGATCAGGTTGGTCTTGAAGCCGTCGTTGTACTGCACCAGGTCCTCGAAGCTCGACTTGGCCCAGTTGCCCTCGCCCTCGGGGCTTGCAGAGCCGGCATGCTTGACCTCATGACCAAACGCCTTGACCGCCTCGGGGTTGGCCTTGTCGATGATCTCTTGCAACACCGCACGCGCCTCTTGCTCGGTGTCGCGAGCGATGATGAAGGCATTGACGCCGATCTTGACCGAATGCCCGTTGGCCGCTGCCTTGGCGCGGATGTCATCGACCTGGGCCTTGATCCCCTCGACGGTGTTGCCATTGGTGAAGTACCAGTCCGACACCCGTGCCGCCATGTCGCGCGCCGCGCGCGAGCTGCCGCCCTGGAAGATCTCCGGGTGCGGCTGCTGCAGTGGCTTGGGCCGCAGGGTGTAGTCACGCAAGCGATAGAAGTCGCCATTGAAGGTGAAGTTGTCCTCGGTCCAGACGCCTTTGAGGACACGAATGAATTCCTCGGAGCGGCGATAGCGCTCGTCGTGGTCCAGCCAGGGTTCGCCGATGGCGTGGAACTCGCCCTTGAACCAGCCCGACACCACATTGATGGCGATGCGGCCGTTGGTGAACTGGTCGATGCTCGCCAGCTGCTTGGCCGCCAGCGCCGGGTTCCAGGGGCCCGGCAGGATCGCGGCGATGACCTTGAGCTTCTCGGTGGCCGCCAGCAGCGCGTGGCTGATGGTCACCGATTCGTGCTGGTTGTCGGCGCCGTAGCCTGCAGTGAAGCGGATTTGCGACAGGGCGTAGTCGAAACCGGCCTGTTCGGCGATCTGCGCCAGCTTGCGGTTGTAGTCGATGTCCCAGCTGGTGCGCTGCTCGATGTTGCTGACCACCAGGCCACCGCTGACATTGGGGACCCAGTAGGCGAATTTGAGAGGGGTTTGGCTCATGGGGTGGCTCCTTGGCAGTTCCAGAATGGGTATTGGAGCCAGAGCAGCAACCGTGCCAGCTGATGAAAAGCTCATGAATCAACGAGATGAGAAAAACCCAGGCCGTGGTACATGCCCGACGGGCAACAGGGTGTTGGCTGGGTGTTTGGCTGGCAACAGTGGTGAGGCTGACAGGGGGCTGGCTTAGGATTTGTGGGGTGGCGGATATCGAGCGCCGCCCGCGCGGCGCTTCGCGGGTAAACCCGCTCCTACATTGGTTGCAACGTGCCGAACCTGTAAAGCCATGGTTGCCCGCCTTTGCGCCCGCCGAGGTATCGCGGCGGGCCCGGGAAATCTCACAGGCATTATTGGCCCGAAACAATCTGTAGGAGCGGGTTTACCCGCGAAGCGCCGCGCGGGCGGCGCTCGATATCCGCCGCCCCACAAATCCCAAGCCAACCCACCCAGCCTCAACGAAAATCCGCATACGGCTTGAGCGGATTCACCGGCAACGGCAGATTCCCCTGCCACACATCGAAGCTATACCGCAGGTACATCAACACGCGGTTAGGCGCATAGTCCTCGCTGCGCTGGGCCGTGAAGCCGCCGCCCAACACCCAATGGTCATCCAGCCGCCGCTCGACGAACGCCTGGGCCATGTAGCCCACGCCGCTATTGTTATCCCCACCCCGCATCCCGCCGATATTGCTCGACACCAGCAGCGGGTACTGGGCGAGGATATCGTCGTTCACCGAGTCCAGCGGGAACGCCCGTTCGGCGTCACTGCGCGCCCACGAATAGCCCAGCGACCCTTCCAGGTACACCGACCAGTCGGCATTGCGCCAGGCATAGCTGACCGGCAGACCCAGCGACACATAGCGCTGCGGGCTGTAGTAACCACCCTGGCCGAGGGTATAGCCGCCCAGGTCGCGGTCCAGCCGGTGCCGAGGGTCTTGCCGCTGTAGTTGAGGCCACCGAGGATGTTCTGCTCCTCGAAACCCAGCGGCGAAGTGCCGATGTCGGCGCTGAAGCGGTCGGTCTGCCAGCCCACGGCCAAGGTGGTGCCATCGGCGCTTTCCGAACCACCAGGGCAGCCTGCGGGCACCTCGCCGGATGCCGTGCGGCCACGGAACGAGCAACTGCCAAAGGCCTCGCGGTGCAGGCCGTCGGCATCGGTGTCGAAGCACTCGGCGACCATTTCGTCCCAGCCCTTGAGCGAGACACGAATCACCCACAGCGCGCGATCGCCGCCGCGCACCCGTGGCGCATCCTTGAGCAGGGCCAGGATCATCTGCACCGGCGCCTGCGGCTTGAGGTCGAACAACCCGAGACGCCCAGGCCCTTGTGCCGGATCGATGGTCGCGACCAGCTCACGGGCTGAACCGGCGGCATTGACCAGCACCGCACGCACCGAACCCGGCTGCCCGGCCAGCACCTGGCGACTCAGGCGGTCGGCGGTCTCCTGGGTTTCGCAGGTCAGCCAGTAGAGGCCACCGACGCGCATACCCGCTTGTCTCTCGGGCAGCCCGGGCACGGCCAGGGTCGATGCAAACAAAGCGGGCCACCTCCAGATGGCAAGGTCCGTCCAGGCGCCGCACGGATTCCTGCTAAAACAGGTGCGGCGATGAGGTTCCGTTACCCAGATGAATGTAGACGTATTCCTGCGCTTTGCATGGCAGGGGGCAGGATAGCGGCCCTGCCGCGGCGCCATGACGCGTGGGCAATTACCGCGCCCTGGCTAAAGCCTCGGCGCCGGGCTTCGTCATCTCTAGGCCGGTGCTCGCCAAGCGCCGTCCGTTCATTTCTGGAGATAGACCATGCTTCGCACTGCCGCAGCCCTGGCTGCACTGACGCTTTCCGGTTTCGCCTTCGCCGACACCTCGTGCTCGGTGACCATCCATGGCACCGACCAGATGACCTACGACCTCAAGACCATCGCCGTGCCCGCCAGCTGCAAGCAGTTCCAGGTGACCCTGGAGCACCCTGGCAGCCTGCCGAAGAACGTCATGGGCCATAACTGGGTGCTGACCCGCAATGACGACCTCAAAGGCGTGGTCGACGATGGCGCCAAGGCGGGCGAAAGCAACGACTACATCAAGCCGGGCGACGCCCGGGTGCTGGCGCATACCAAGCTGATTGGCGGTGGCGAGAAAGCGACGGTGACCCTGGACACCGCAAAGCTGAGCAAGGGTGATGACTACGTGTTCTTCTGCTCCTACCCATTCCACGCCACCATGATGAAGGGCACCTTGACCCTTAGCGACTGAGCGCAAGGCGCGGTGGTCCCCACGGGGTGACCACCGGGGCCAGGATCAGAGCCCGTCGCGGCGCGGGCCGGGGGCCAGGTAGCGGGCGAACCAGGGGCGGCTCTGGGGCACGCGCTGCATCAGCCGGTCGGCCTCTTGCTCGGGGCTGAAGATCACCTGCAATGCCAGCTTCATGGTTTCGATGTCCAACTCGCTGCCGCCCCCGTTGGGCTTGCCCCAGGCGCCACAGCCCTGGCTCGAAGGCCCCAGCCACGGATCGGCCACGCAGACCCAGCGCCCCGGCGCGAACCAGGGAATGCCCTTGACCGTCATCTGCCGCACTTCGCCCGGGTGGGCCTGTTCATGGGCCAGGAACCAGTCGTTGATACGGTCGTCGATCCAGCCATGAAACGCCCAGAACACCGGATTGACATGGGACGAGAACGGATCGCCGAGAAAATCGTTCTCGGCATCGAACCAGCGCTCGGCGAAGTCATAATTGCGCCGTGCGTAGGGCATCGGCCAGCCGGTCTGCGGGTCGCGGCCCATGGCTGCCCAGCGCATGTGCAACCAGTCGTGGATGCCCAGCTCGATGCGCGAGCCCAACTCGCCCAGGCACAGGGTGCTCAGGTATTCCGGGTCATGCAGCTGCGATTCCCACAGCTGGAAGTTGGCATACAAGCCCTCGCGGCTCTTGATGTGATAGAGCCACTGATCGAAGTGCCCATCGCCATTGGCCTGCCAGGTCGGCGGCACGCTGTAGCCGCTGCGGTTGCTCACGTAGTCGGCGAACGCCTGGGCGTTCTCGCTTACATAGGGCCGCGGCGTTGGCAGGCTCGGCCACGAGCGCAGGTCCTGGACCTCACGTACGCCGTGCAGCATATGCCGGTGCATGAACAGGAAGTCTTCGCCCGAACCATTGCGGTGGCGGTCATGGCCACGGGCATTGCGTTCCTTGCCCAGTGGCCCGGCCTGCCAACCGAGGGCGCGCACGGCCTGGCGGCGTGACTCGTCGATACGGTGCCAGCGGTCGCGCGCGGCATGCCACAGCTGATGGAAGTAGCGCCACCCTGGCGAGACCAGGCGCTCATGCAGCGCAGGCACGTAGGCCAGCCGCTCACGCGCCTGCACGAAGGGTCGACGCTTGGCGACGAACCGCGCCTGAGGCCCGGAGTACCCGGCTTGGCCCCCTGCCAGCCGGACCTGGCCACTGATCGTCGCCTCACCGCCCCCCTGGCTCCACACCGTCCAGATCTCATCGAGCACCGCCTCGCAGTCATACCCCTGGCCAGCGCTGCCGACCAGCTTGAAGCGCAGGTGCGGCAGGCGCTCGGCGGCCAGCCGGCCATATACCTGCAAGCCCTCGCCATACGGCGGCACGCCCAGCAAACCCCGCACCGCCCGTGCCCCCTGGCCCACGTCCAGCAGCAGTTGCAGTGGCCGCGCCAGTTCGCCAAGCGCCTGCTCGCCCCCTACCATGTGCCAGTCCCAGATCCCGGCCAGGCGCTCGCCCAGCAGCGCATTGGGCAGGTCGGCGACCTGCACCGACGGCTCGTCGGAAGCGAGTTCGGCTTCCTGGGCGGCGACCCATTTCTGCCGGGCGTAATACCCTGCGGGCAGCAGTACGCCGGCGGCCCCAAGACCTGCCAGCAATCCTCGACGTGACACCTTCATCCACTGTACTCATGACGTGACTACTGCAGCGAAAACGAATGGTTGCCGGGGCGATTTAGGGATTTGTAAATTCTGTCGCAGTCAGCTCGTTTCACCCAACAAGTTCGAACGGCATGGGGCCGTCCTGCAAGCGGGTCGAAATGGCAATGACGAAACACCGGATTTTATCGCGCAAGTGGCCATGGCTGGTGGCCTTGGTCGTTCTGCTGACAGCCGCAGGCGCCGGTGCCTGGTGGTACTGGGTGTACCTTCCCACCTCGCGTTCCAACCTCGCTATCGAGCACCGGGCCAACGCCTTGCAAGAGCGCATCCTGGCGCTTGATGCCCATCTGGACGTGCCCCTGAACTATGGCAGCGAAGGCCGTGAAGCCGACCGCGATGGCCCGACCCAGTTCGACCTGGTCAAGGCCGGCAAAGCCCGCCTGCGCGGGGCCAGCATCGCCCTCTGGTCATGGCCGGAGTTCTGGAGCGGGCCGAACTGGCCGCACCGCCCTACCGAAGGCTTCCAGGCCGCCATGGCCAACGAGCTGGAGGTGCGTTACAAGATCGTCACCGGCATCGCCCGGGACTTCCCCAACCAGGCCGGCATCGCCTACAGCCCTGCGGACTTCCGCCGCCTGGCCGGCGAAGGCAAATTCGCCATCATCCTCAGCATGCTCAACGCCGCGCCCCTAGGCGACGACATCGACAAGCTCGACCTGTGGGCCGCGCGCGGCGTGCGGGTATTCGGCCCCGGCTACGTGGGCAACAACAGCTGGGTCGACTCCGCCCGCCCACTGCCCTTCCTCGGTGACTCGGTCGACCCGCTGGGCGGCCTTTCCGACATCGGCCGCCGCGCCGTGGCCAAGCTCAACGACTTGGGCATCGTCATCGACGTGTCGCAGATGTCCAGCCAGGCCCTGGCCCAGGTCGCCAAACTCAGCCGCGCGCCGGTGATCGCCTCGCACACCGGCGTGCAGGGCATGATGGATATCCGCCGCAACCTCAGCGACGCCGACCTTGCCGCCATCAAGGCCACCGATGGCGTGGTCAACATCGTCGCCTATTCCAAATACCTCAAGCCGTTCTCCCGCGAGACCATCGCCAGGATGAACGAGCTGCGTGCCCGCTATGGCCTGCCCGACGTGCAGAACCAGACGCAGATGGGCACCACCACCGACCCGGTGTTCTCGATCTGGTCGGAAAAGAAGTTCGGCGAATTCCTCACGCCCTTCTACGACATCCTGCGCCAGGAGCCCGAGGCGACCCTGGCGGACTATGTCGACTCCATCGACTACGCGGTGAAGAAGGTCGGTATCGACCACGTCGGCATCAGTTCGGACTTCAACGACGGTGGTGGCGTGATCGGCTACCAGAACGTCGGCGAGAGCCGCAACGTGACTGCCGAACTCATGCAGCGCGGTTACTCCGACGAGGACATCGCCAAGCTCTGGGGCGGCAACTTCCTGCGTGCCTGGGAAGCCGCCCAGAAGGCCGCCAAGCCGGCCGCCACTCCTGTCGCTCACCTGCAAGGACATCCATGAATCGCCTGAACCTGTTGTGTGCTCTAGGTTGTTTGTCGCTGTCGGCCCCTGCCATGGCTGCCGACCCGGTGGAACCGGGCAAGGTCTTCACCGACTGCAAGAAAGATTGCCCGGAAATGGTGGTGTTGCCTGCCGGCAGTTTCGTCATGGGCACCCCGGATGACGAGGTCGGCAAGCAGGACGACGAAGGCCCGCTGCACACCGTCACCTTCACCCGCCCGTTCGCGGTCAGCCGCTTCACCATCACCGCCGAGCAATGGCAGGCCTACGCCAAGGCCACCGGTACGGTATTGCCCGACGGCGACCTGCGCCCCGGGCGCCTGTGCCAGAACGGCAAGCCGCACTACGACCAGGGCCCACGCCAACCGGCGGTGTGCATGACCTGGTTCGAGGCGCGCGACTACATCGCCTGGCTGGCCAAGACCACCGGCAAGCCCTACCGCATGCTCAGCGAGGCGGAGCGCGAGTATGCGGCCCGCGGCGGCTCCAAAGGCTCGTTCCCCTTCCCGTTCGACAAAGAGGGCGAATACTCGATCAGCAAGCACGCCAACGTCTATGGCCCTGCCGACGGGTTCTCGTTCACCTCGCCGGTGGGCAGCTTCGCGCCCAACGCCTTCGGCATGTACGACATGCACGGCAACGTCTACGAGTGGGTGGAAGACTGCTGGCACACCGACTACGTCGGCGCGCCCACCGATGGTAGCGCCTGGACCACCGGCGGCACCTGCGAGCATCGGCAGATCCGCGGCAACGACTACAGCGAGCCGGCGATCTTTTCGCGCTCGGGCAACCGCAACGAACGCAAACCCGAAGTACGCGGTGACTGGTTGGGCTTTCGCGTAGCGCGCGATCTCGACGGTGCCAAAGAGGATTGACCCCAGAGGAGACGTACCATGACTGCCCTAAGCCGACGCCACTTCGTCGCCAGCGCCACCCTGGCCAGCCTCGCTCCCGCCCTACCCGCCTGGGCTGCGCAAGGCGCCGCGCCGGCGACCGTGGCGCCGCTCGCGGGCGATGACAGCGTACGCCTGGACTACAACGAAAGCCCTTATGGGCCGAGCCCGGCGGCGATCGAGGCCATGGAACGCGGCGCCCGCCACAGTGGGCGCTATGAGTATGAACAACAGGTGCAGCTGATCGAGCTGTTCGCCGAGCAGAACCAGATCCCGGCGGACCACGTCGGGGTGTTCAGCGGCTCGCGCGCCCCCTTGCAGTGCGCCCTGGCAGGCTACGCCGGCAAACGCAGCGTGGTCACCGGCGCGCCCACCTATGATTCGGTGGCCGCCGGGGCCAAGGCCCTCGATACGGCCGTGCACGAGGTGCCCCTGGACGCCCGCCACGCCCACGATGTGCGCGGCATGCTGGCCGCCGACGCCCAGGCCGGCGTGCTCTACCTGTGCAACCCGAACAACCCGACCGGCACGCTCACCCCCCGCGCCGACATCGAGCACCTGGTCGCACACAAGCCCGCCGGCTGCCTGGCGATCATCGACGAGGCCTATATCCATTTTTCCGACGCCCCACCCTGCCTGGACCTGGCGGTGCAGCATGACGACGTGCTGGTACTGCGGACCTTCTCCAAGCTGTATGGCATGGCCGGCGCGCGTTTGGGCCTGGCCATCGGCAAACCTGACGTGCTGGAGGCGCTGCAACGCTTCAATGGCCGCAACTTCGTCAGCCTGGCCGCCGCCCTGGGGGGTATCGCCAGCCTGCAACAGGCCGACCTGGTGGCCGAACGCAAGCGCATCAACCGCCAGGTCCTCGACGGCGTCCTCAAGCGCCTGCGCGCTGCCGGCTACCGCTGTACCGAAGCCCAGGCCAACTGCTTCATGGTCGCCCTCGGGCGCCCTGCCGCGCCGGTCATCGAGGCACTTGAGCAACGTGCGGTGCGCGTGGGGCGGGTGTTCGCCGCCTGGCCAAACTGGATGCGCGTCAGCGTCGGTACCGAGCAACAGATGCGCGCGTTCGAGCAGTCCTTCTTCCGCGTCATGCAACACGCCTGAACCGACTTTCCGTCAAGGAGCCCCGAATTGATGAAGCCCAGCGAGATCTCGACATGACCCCCGCATCGAACAGCCTGGCCGGCGAAACCTGGCGCATCCTCAAGCCCTACTGGCTGGCCGTTCTGGCCTCCATCCTGATGGGAGTGGTCAGCGGCTTGAGCGTGACGTCGCTGCTGGCGACCATCAACCACGCCATGAACCAAGGTGCCGGCCCCACAGGCCGGCTGGCGTTGCAGTTCGCCGGGCTGTGCGTGCTGACCCTGGCCTGCTCGACCGGCTCGCGCCTGTTGACCAACTACATCGGCCAGCGGGTGGTGCGCAACCTCAGGCGCGAGCTGGCCGGCAAAGTGCTGGCGGCGCCCATCGAACAGCTGGAGCGCTTTCGCGGCCACCGGCTGATCCCCATCCTGCTCAACGACGTGACCACCATCAGCACCTTCGCGCTGTCGGTCGCGCCGATGGTCATCGCCTTCACCGTGACCCTGGCCTGCCTGTGCTACCTGGCGGTGCTGTCGTGGCAGATCCTGCTGCTGACGGTGCTGACGGTGATGGTCGGGGTGGGTGCCCAGTACATCGCGCAACGCTTTGGCAACGTGCGCCTGGCCCAGGCCCGCGATGGCGAGGACGAGCTGCAAGGCTACTACCAGGCGATGACCGATGGCGCCAAGGAACTGCGCATCCAGCGCCCCCGTCGCTGGCACCTGCGCGACCAGCTCATCGATGGCGTCACCGAACGCATCGCCCAGGCCAACATCCGCGCGGCGAACATCTTCATCAGCGCAGAAACCTTCGGCTCGATGCTGTTCTTCGCCGTGATCGGCGTGGCAATCGCCTTCCAGGTGCTCTGGCCTGCAGCCGAACGCACCGTGCTCGGCGGCTTCGTGCTGGTGATGCTGTACATGAAGGGCCCGTTGGAGCAACTGGTGCTCAACCTGCCGATGGTCAGCCGCGCGCGCATCGCCCTGGCCCGCGTCGCCGACGTCTCCTGGCGCTTCTCGTCCCCGGAAATCCAGGGGCAACCTGAGCGCCCGTCGGCGCCCTTGCCCTTCCAGCAGATCGAATTGGCTGCGGTGCGCTACGACTACCCGGTGATCGAAGGCAGCGAGCCCTTCACCCTCGGCCCTGTGGACCTGCGCATCGAGCGTGGCGAGATCCTGTTCATCGTCGGTGAAAACGGCTGCGGCAAGACCTCGCTGATCAAGGTGCTGCTGGGCCTCTACCCGCCACAGTCCGGCGAGGTACGCCTGGACGGGCGCTGCGTCAGCGATGCCCAGCGCGACGACTACCGGCAGTTGTTCACCACCATCTTCGCCGACCACCACCTGTTCGACGACCTCAGCCCCGAGGCCGTGGACAAGCCCGAGCTGGTCAGCCGCTACCTCGAACGCCTGGACATCGCCCACAAGGTGAGCCTGGTCCGCGGCAGCTACAGCACCACGGCGCTGTCCACCGGGCAACGCAAGCGGCTGGCCCTGGTCAATGCCTGGCTCGACGAACGCCCGGTGCTGGTCTTCGACGAATGGGCCGCCGACCAGGACCCGTCCTTCCGCCGGGTGTTCTATACCGAGCTGTTACCGGAGTTCAAGCGCCAGGGCCGAACCGTCATCGTGATCTCCCACGATGATCGCTATTTCCATGTCGCCGACCAGTTGATCCGCATGGACAAGGGTCGCGTCACCACCGAACGCGTCGCCGCCCCCCTGCAGCCGGCATGACGCCCCTTTTTCAAGGATGCTTCCCATGAGCAAGAAGAAAATCGCCTACCTGTGGTCGCTGCGCAATGCCGCCGCCGACAAAGCCGGCCAGCAGGTGCCGTACAAGGGCGAACAGCGTTACATGAAGTCGGTGCTGGAGTACCTCGTCGAACAGCTTGAACACACCGAGCTGGGCGAGCATTACCAGTTGCAAACGGTCATCTACGATGACGACGCGCAATCCCCACGCGACCGCGAGCAGCTCGCCGAATACGGGTTCAGCTACGATCCCCGGCAGCGCTGGTTCTACCCTGCGCAACTGCAGGTCCAGGGCCGCCTGGTCAATGACCTGCTGACCCCGATTCCCTCGTCGTATCGCCGCCTGCCCCTGGGCTCCAGCGAGCGCCCGGCGGGCAAGCACGACTTCGAGCAACGGCTGCTCGAACATCTTCAGGCGTTGGATATCGACCTGGTGGTGGTCGACGGGTTGTTGGTCATTCTCGACGAACTGGTGCGGCCGACCAGCCCCTACTACCGGCGCATGGTCAACATCCATCCGGGCATCACCCGCCTGGAGTCGCCCTACGAGCGCCGTGGCGCCTACGCGACCCTGGACGCCCTCAGCGGGGCGCGCGGGCGCAAGGTCGTGGACTGGACGACCAAGGCCGAGATCGACGTCCCCGTGGTCGACAAGACCGGCGCTTCGCTGCATTACATGGATACCGGGATCGACTCGGGGGAAGTGATCCATGATGTGCTGGGTACACAGATCGCCCCGGAAGACACCATTCTCGAGTTGCGTTGGAACAACTTCAATCGAAGCCTGTTTCCAGCGTTGAGCGAAGGGTTGTTGATGTTGGCCAGGGAACGGCAGGATGTGGCGCAGCCGGCCTGACGGGGTGGTTCGACTTGGAATGTAGGGTGTCGCATAAATCGAGCGCCGCCACAACTCTAAAGCCAGGCACAGCGCCCCACCCATAAAAAAGCCCCGGCTCTCACAAGCCGGGGCTTTTCCGTCACACCCGCACCTTACCCAAGCCGCTCCACCAACGCCCGCAACACCCCCTCATCCCGGGTAATTTCCACATGCGTACAGCCCAGCGCAGCAACCCCGGACAAGCCCTGCCCCAACTGCTCCTCCAACTGCCGAACCTGGCGCTCGCGCCCTGCTGTCCACCAGGCCAACGGCTCGGCAACCACAGGCCCGCAGCCACGGAACTGCTCCGCCAGGCGCCGCAACTTGCGCGCCGCATGGAAGATCCCGGCCAGCTCATCGGCACTCAATGCCAGGAACCCATTGGCTCGCCGCGCCTCTCCCTGGCCAAGCTTCGCCAGGAGGGCTGCGAACAGCTCAGCCACCTGCGCCTGGCTCATCTCGTCACCCGCCGCTGCGGGCAACGGGCCCAGTTCGAGTGCCGGGGCAATCAGTGCCCAGAACCCCTGCAGGTCGCTCAGCCAGGTGTCCTCGGCCGGCGCCAACGCCAGGGTTTCGACGAAACTGTCCACCAGCCCGAGAAACGCCACCGCCTCGCCCTGGCGCTCCAGCTCTGCCGTCATCAGCGACACCAGGGTCCCGCCCAACGACCAGCCCAGCAGATGATAGGGCCCGTGGGGCTGCTGCTCGCGCACAAGGCGCACATAGTCCTGGGCGATCGCCTCCAGCGAGTGATCGGCCCAACGCTCATCGACCAGCATCCGCGACTGAATCCCCACCACACTGCGGCGCCCTTCCAGGGCACGGGCGATGGGCTGGTAGTCGAACACCGTGCCAAAACCTCCGTGCACGCAGAACAGCGGCGCGCTACCTGCCACCGCTCGGTTGAGCGGCAGCAGCGCGCCCTGGCTGACACCTGGCGCCAGCAACTGGCGAATGGTCGGTTTGCCGAGCAGGTCACGCACCTTGATCTGCAGGCCCGGCTCATTCAGGTCCCGAACCCGGGCGACCACTTGCATGCAAGTAATGGAGTCGCCGCCCAGTTCGAAGAAGTTGTCCTCCACGCCGACCCGGTCGACCTTCAATACCTGCTTCCAGATGGCGGCCAACTGGCGCTCCAGCGGCGTGCTCGGCTCGACATGACGGTCGGCCTGCCCTTCGGCACTCGGCGCAGGAAGCTTGCTGCGGTCCAGCTTGCCATTGGGGCTCAACGGCATGCTCGGCAACACCATCAACACGCTGGGCACCATGTAGTCCGGCAGGCGCTGGCGCAGATGCGCCTTGAGAACATCGCCCACCTGCTGCGCCGAATGATCGGGCAATGCAGCCACCACATACCCCACCAACTGCCGCCCGGCGGCGCCCGGCAGGTCGATCACCAGGGCCTCGCGCACGCTGGGGTGCGATTGCAGGCACGCCTCGATTTCGCCTGGCTCGATGCGGAAACCGCGAATCTTCACCTGGTGGTCGATCCGCCCGGCGTAGTCGATGACGCCGTCTTCGCCATGCCGGGCGAGGTCGCCCGAACGGTACAGCCGCGCGCCCGGCGCGCCGAACGGGTCGGGAATGAAACGCTCGGCGGTCAGGCCAGGCCGGCCATGGTAACCGCGGGCCAGCAAGGCGCCACCGATCGCCAGTTCGCCCGCTACGCCGGCAGCCGCCAGTTGCCCGTCCACATCCAGCAGGTACAACTCTCGACCCGGCAATGGCCGGCCGATCGGCATGATGGCGGGCAACGCCAGGGCCTGCTCGACATAAGGCTGGCAATCCTGCGCCGAAACCGTGACGGTGGCTTCGGTAGGCCCATAGGTATTGAGCAGTTTCACGTGCTGCAGCCCGGCGGCACGCCATGCAGCCAATCCTTCCGGTGGCATCGCCTCGCCACCGGCGTGCACCTGGTGCAAGCGCCCGTAGTCACGGGGGCCGCGCTCGGCGAAGTCCTTCGCCAGCATGAACCAGTAGGCGGTGGTCAGGTCGACCACACTGATGTCGTTGGCCAGCAGCTCGCGGTAGAACGTCTCGCTGTCCCACAGCTCGTTGCCCCGAATGACCACCGAGGCACCGCACATCAACGCCGGGTACAACTGCTCGACGAAACCGTCGAAGTTGAACGTGGCGAACTGCAGCACGCGGTCATCGCGCCCAAGGTTGAAGAAGCCTTGCGACATGCGCGCATGGGCGGCCAGCGCGCCATGGCTGATGCCCACGCCCTTGGGCCGCCCGGTGGAACCGGAGGTGTACATGATGTACGCCAGGTGGTCCGGGCTCACCGCGCGGCGCTGGCGGGCCTGGCCGTCGCCCAGCCACTGCTGCGCGCGGTCCAGGCACAGCGCGTCCACGCCCTGGGGCAGGGACAGCTGCTGCGCCCAATGGCTCTGGGTGAGCAACAGGCGCATGCCGCTGTCTTCCATCATGTAGTGGAGGCGCTCGGGCGGGTAGGCCGGATCGAGCGGCACGTAGGCGCTGCCGGCCTTGAGGATGGCCAGCAGCCCGACCACCATGTCCAGGCCACGGTCCACTGCCAGACCAATCGGTACGTCAGGGCCCGCCCCGTGTTGCAACAGCGTGGGCAGCAACGCCTCGGCGCGCTCATCGAGCGCCTGGTAGCTTAGGTGCTGGCCAGCACAGATCAATGCCACCGCGTGCGGCTGCGCCGCGACTTGCGCTTCGATGGCCTGCAACACCGTGGCCGGCACCTGGTCGATCGGGCCGCCGCGGCTCCATTGCTGGAGGACCCTGTCGCGTTGGCGGCCAGGCAGCATCGACAGCTCGCCGACCGGCGCCTGGGCGTTCGCGCACATCGCCAGCAGCAGTTCGAGGAAATGCTCGCCCAGTTGCTGGACGGCTGCGTCAGCAAAGCGTGCGCGGTCGAAGCTGTAGTGCACCTTCAACTGCTGACCCAGGGTCACGCCCAGGGTCATCGGGTAGTTGGTCTGTTCGCGGCTATGGACCTGGCCGAATACCAGCCCGCCCGGCGCACCTTGCTGCAACGCCTCGGCCACCGGGTAGTTCTCGAACACCAGCAGCGTGTCGAACAGGCTTTCGCCAGGGCGGCCAGCCCAGCGCTGCACCTCATACAGCGGCGTGTGCTCGTGCTCGCGCAGGCTCAGGTTCTGCGCCTGCAACTGGGCGAGCCATTGCGCCACCGGTTGCTCGGCGCGCACCTGGGCGAACACTGGCAAGGTGTTGATGAACAGGCCCAGTTGCTCCTCGATGCCCACCAGTGCCGCTGGCCGGCCGGCCACGGTCGCGCCGAAGCTGACCCCGGCCTGCCCCGTGTAGCGGTGCAGCAACAGTAGCCAAGCGGCCTGCACCAAGGTGTTGACCGTCAGGTGCTGCTGGCGGCTGAACGCGACCAGGCGCTGGGTGGTGGCTTCGTCGAGCGCCTGGTGCCATTCGCCCTGGCCGTGCGCCAAGGCGCCGTCCGGTTGGCGGATAGCCTGGGCCAGGCGGGTCGGCTCGTCGAATACCTGCAGTTGCTCGGCCCAGAAGGCCTGGTTGGCAGCTGCATCCTGAGCGCCCAGCCATTGGATGTAGTCGCGGAAACGGCCTTTCGGCGCAGGGACCTGGACGCCGGCGTAGCGTTGCAACACCTCGCCGAGCAGGCGCGAATTGCTCCAGCCGTCCATCAGGATGTGGTGGTTGGTATAGATCAGGTGGTGCTGGCCTGGCCCGGTCTGGATGGCCGTCAGGCGCAGCAGCGCGTCTCGCTCCAGGTCGAAGCCGCGTTGCAGGTCGCGCAGGGCAAAGGCTTCCAGGCTCGCCGACAGGTCGTCGCGGCCTTGCCAGTCCAACGCTTGCAGAGGCAGCGTGACCTGCTTGCGGATCAGCTGCAAGGCCTGGGCATGGCCGCTGAGGAAGCTGGCGCGCAGCACCTCGTGGCTGTCCACGGTAGCTTGCCAGGCGGCGCGGAAGCGCTCGATGTCCAGGCCCTGGACATCCAGCCGCAGTTGGTTGACGTAGGCGCCGCCCTCCTCCTGCCCCAGGCTGTGGAACAGCATGCCCTGCTGCATCGGCGACAACGGGTAAAGGTCGGCGATGTCGCGTGCAGGCACCGGCAACTGATCAAGCTGTGCCTGGTCGAGACCGGCCAGCGGCACGTCCGATGGGGTCAGCCCGCCCGCCTGCGCAGCCTCGCAGTGGCTCACCAGGGCCTTGAGCTCTGCAGTGAACGCATCGGCCAGCGCCTGCACCGTCGCCTCATCGTAGACCTGTTGGCTGAAGGTCCAGTTGAGCTCCAGCTCCCCAGCGAACACCTGGCCATTGATCGAAAGCCTGGCCGGCAGCGGGGTGTCGCTGCTCTGGCCGGCGCCGCAGCTTTCCTGCGCCGGAGTGAACAGGCCTTGCTGCGCGTCGAAGCTCTGGTCGAACTGCCCCAGGTAGTTGAACACGATCTGCCCTTGCGGCAAGGCCGCCAGGGCCTGGCGGGCCGATTCATCGCCCAGGTAGCGCAGCATGCCGTAGCCGATGCCCTTGTCCGGCACCGCGCGCAACTGCTCCTTGATCGCCTTGATCGATTCGCCAAGCTCCGCCTGCGGGCTCAGGCACACCGGGTAGACCGTGGTGAACCAGCCCACGGTACGGGTGATATCCAGGTCGTCGAAGAGGTCTTCGCGCCCATGCCCTTCCAGACGGATCAGCGCGGACGGCTGGCCGGTCCAGCGGCAGACCACCCGACTCAGGGCTGTTAGCAGCAGGTCGTTGATCTGCGTGCGGTAGACGTGGGGGATTTCCTGCAGCAAGCGCCGCGTCCACTCACGATCCAGGCGGGTGCGCGCGCTGCGGGTATCGCCCTGGGTCTGCCGCCCCTGAGGCCGGTCACAGGGCAAGGCGTCGGATGCGTCCAGCAGCTGCCCCTGCCAGTACGCCAGGGTGCTGGCGAAGTCTGCTTCGGTGGCGCGTGCGCTCAAGCGTTGTGCCCAGGTCTTGAAGGCATCGCTCTTGGCCGGCAGGCCCGGCGCGCGTCCTGCCGCCAGCGCGGTGTAGGCCTGTTGCAGGTCTTCCAGCACGATACGCCACGACACCCCGTCGATCACCAGGTGGTGCACCACCAGCAGCAGGCGCTGGCCCTGTGCGCCGCGCTCGATCAGCACTGCGCGCAGCAGCTGGCCGTCGGCCAGGCTCAGGCTGCGCTGCGCCTGCTCGGCCACTTCGGCCAGCGCTGCATCGTCGAGGGCTTCGCGTTGCCATAGCACCGAAGGCACCGGGCCGTCGTAGTTCAGGCCATTGTCGACCAGCCGCGCGCGCAGCGCGTCATGGTGACTGAGCAGCGCCTGCAGCGCCGCTTCCAGGACCGACGCTTGCAGCGGCTCGCGCGGGGCCAGCATCACCGCCTGGTTCCAATGGTCGCGGCTGGGAATCTCCGCCTGCACGAAGCTGCTCTGGATCGGTGTCAGCGGCGCCTCACCACTGACCAGTCCTTGGTCGATGGCTACCGTGGCGCCGCGCCGCACCACTTGCGCCAGTTCGCCCACCGTCTGGTGCTCGAACAGCTCCTTGGGCGTGAACTGCAGCCCTTGCTGACGGGCGCGGCTGACCACCTGGATCGACATGATCGAGTCGCCGCCCAGTTCGAAGAAGTTGTCTTCCAGGCCCACTCGTTCAAGCTTCAACACGTCGGCCCAGACCGCCGCCAACTGCGCCTCGGTTTCGTTGCGCGGAGCCACGTAGCCCTGCTGCAGCGCGCTCACGTCCGGCAGCGGCAGGGCCTTGCGGTCCAGCTTGCCGTTGGGCGTCAACGGCAGTGCCGGGATCACCAGCACATGGCTCGGCACCATGTAGTCGGGCAGCAAGGTCTTCAGATGCTGGCGTATCTCGTTGCCTTGCACGGTGCCGCCCTGCTCGGTTTCCAACAAGACCACGTAGGCCACCAGCTGCTTGCCGGCCGGCCCGTCCTGGGCCAGCACCACCGCTTCGCGCACCTGCGGATGGGCCAGCAGACGCGCTTCAACCTCGCCCAGCTCGATACGGAAACCGCGCACCTTGACCTGGTGGTCGACGCGGCTCAGGTACTCCATCAGCCCATCGCCACGGCAACGGGTCTGGTCGCCACTGCGGTACAGCCGCGCACCCGGCGCGCCATACGGGTCGGGCACGAAACGCTCGGCGGTGAGGCCTGGACGGTCCAGGTAGCCCCGGGCCACGCCCTGCCCGCCCAGGTACAGCTCACCGGCCAGGCCTTGTGGTTGCAGACCCAGGCCATCGTCCAGCACATAGCCGCTGCGGTGGCCGACCAACTCGCCGATCGGCGCATAGGCCGCGCCACACGAGTCGTTCACGCCGGCCTTCCAGATCAGTGGCGTGACCACCGTTTCGGTCGGGCCGTAGCCGTTGAAGATCCAGGTCGGTTTCAGCACGCGCCGGGCCAGCGCATAACTGGCCTGGGACACCGCCTCGCCGCCGAAGCAATAGACCCGCACGGCGGGTGGATTGCCTTCGCGTTCCACGTGTTCGGCCAACTGTTGCAGGTAGATCGGCGGGAACACGCCGATGGTCACGCCATGGCGGTGCATCTGCGCGCAGGTTTCGTCCGGCAGCCACAGGCGGTCGTCGCGCACCAGCACGCGGGCGCCGTTGATCAAGGGGTGCATCCAGCCCTCGTGGGCGCCGTCGAAGGCGAACGACATGAAGTGCAGTTCGCAGTCGGCCGGGCTGGTCTCGTAGCGCTCGCCGGTAGCCTGGATATGCATCGCCAGCGGCCCGTGCTCGACCGCAACACCCTTGGGTAGGCCGGTGGAGCCGGAGGTGTAGATGACGTAGGCCAAGTTGCCGGGTGCCAGCGCCACATTGGGATTGGCCGCGCTGTAGCCCTCCAACTGCAATTGGTCGAGCGCAACCCCGGGCGTGCCCTCGGGAAACGGCAGTTGGTCGAGCCACTGGGTTTCGCTCAACACCAGCGTTGCACGGCTATCGCGCATCATGTGCAGCAGCCGCTCGGCCGGATAGGCCACGTCCAGCGGCACGTAGGCACCGCCAGCCTTGAGCACCGCCAGGAAGGCCATCAGGCTCTGCTCGCTGCGGCTCATGGCGATCGCCACGCGACTTTCCGGGCCCACGCCCTGCTCGATCAGCCAATGCGCCAGGCGGTTGGCCTGGGTATTGAGCTCCTCATAGGTAAGCTGGCGCTCAGCACCTGGCACCTGACCGATGACGGCCACCGCCTCCGGGGTGCGCACTACCTGCGCCTCGAACAACGCATGCACGGGCGGCAGGACCACTTCGGGGCCAGTATGGTCCCAGGCCCGCAACAAGGCCTGGCGCTCGCTGGCGCCCAGCAATGGAAGCGCCGCAATTTCCTGGGCCGGGTCTTGGCACACCGCTTCGAGCAGGTTCAACCAATGGCCGGCCAAACGCTCGATGGTCGCGGCATCGAACAGGTCGGTCGAGTACAAGAACGCCGCGCTCAACTCGCCATCGCGCTCGTAGCTGTCCAGGCTCAAGTCGAACTTGGCCACGTGCCCTTGCCCTTCCAGGCGCTCGATGGCCAGCCCCGAGACGCTGCCAACCGCCGTCTTGCTCGCGCTCTGGTGGTTATACATCACCTGGAACAGCGGGTTGTGGCTGACGCTGCGCTCAGGCTGCAGCGCCTCGACCAACTGCTCGAACGGCAGGTCCTGGTGCGCCTGGGCGCCCAGCGCCGCCTGGCGCACCTGGGTCAACAGCTGGTCGAAGCCCAGGCCGACGTCGAACTGCGCGCGCAGCACCTGGGTGTTGACGAAGAAGCCGATCAGCCCTTCGGTCTCGACCCGGTTGCGGTTGGCGATCGGCACCCCGACGCGGATATCGCGCTGGCCACTGTAGCGGTGCAACAAGGTCTGGAACGAGGCCAGCAACAGCATGAACAGCGTCACCCCGCGCTCGCGGGCCAAGCCCTGCAAGGCCTGGCTCAGGGCTGGGCTCAGCGGCACCTGCAAGCGCGCACCTCGGAAGCTCGAACGCGCTGGACGCAAGCGGTCCAGAGGCAGCTCAAGGACCGGCTGCTCGTCGCCCAGTTGCTCGGTCCAGTAGGCCAGTTGGCGGGCCTGCTCACCGGCCTCCATCCACTGGCGTTGCCACTGGGCGTAGTCGGCGTACTGGATCGGCAAGGCTGGCAGCGAGGCTTCACGACCCTGACAAGCGCCCTCGTACAGCGCCACCAGTTCGCGCACCAGGATCGGCGTCGACCAGCCGTCGGAGACGATGTGGTGCAAGGTCAGGGTCAGCACATGCTCGTCAGCGCCCAGGCGCAACAGGCGGGCGCGCAGCAGCGGGCCGGTTTCCAGGTCGAATGGCCGCGCCGCCTCGGTGTCGATCCAGGCCTGCACCTGCGCTGGCTCGACGGGCTCGGGGACAAGGCTGAAGTCACTCGGCGCCTCGATAACCTGCACCGGCTGGTCATCGACCTGCTCGAAGCGGGTACGCAATGTCTCGTGCCGAGCGATCAGGGCAGCGAAGCTGCGCTGCAGGGCCTGCACGTCCAGCGCGCCGACCAGGCGCAGGGCCACGGGGAGGTTGTAGCCGGCACTGGCCGGGTCCAGTTGCCAGAGAATCCACTGGCGCTGCTGGGCATAGGAAAGCCCTGGCCGCTGGCCGGGATCCCGTTTGCAGATGGGGGTGACGCCATACAGATTCACCCCCTGCTTCTTGAGCAAGGCCGCGAGGGCCTTGCGTTCGTCCGCAGACAGTGACTTTACGGAGTCGAGCAGCGCTTGCATGAAAAATCTCTCCTAAGAAATCAGCTCGTTCATTTCCTCCGTTGATAGACGTTTGAGAGCCTCCAGCGATTTAGCCAATTGCTCCTGCAAGGCATCCTGGGCATTGCTCTCGGGCGTGAGCTGCGCACAGAAATCGGCCAGTACCGGGTGTTCGAACAAGGTCGTCAGGGCAACCTGCTGGCCCAACTGCTCGCGCAACCTGACCAGCACCTGCACCGCCAGCAAGGAATGCCCGCCCAGGGCGAAGAAATCATCCTCGCCACCCACGCTGTCGAGCCCCAGCACCTGCGCCCAGATCTCGGCAACCTGGCGAGCCATCGCCCCCAGTGGTTCACTCGCCCCCTGGGCACTTGCCCGACGCGCCGGCGCTGGCAATGCCTTGCGGTCCAGCTTGCCGTTGGGGCTCATGGGCATGGCTGCCAGCAGCGTCAGGTAGCTCGGCACCATGTGCCCTGGCAAGCAGGCCTTCAGATGCTGGGTAATCGATTCGACCAGGCCGGCGCTGGCGTCACCCTGCTCTTCATGGCCCGGCATCGGCACCACGTACGCCGCCAGTTGGGTACCCGCGCCCAGGTCGACATCGACCACCACCGCTTCGCGCACGGCATCCAGTTCGAGCATGCGCGAGACGATCTCGCCAAGCTCGATGCGCAGGCCGCGGATCTTCACCTGATGGTCGAGGCGCCCCAGGTAGTCGATGACGCCGTCATCGCGCAAGCGCACCAGGTCGCCGGTGCGGTACAGGCGCCCGCCGGGCTCTGCGGCGAACGGATCGGGGATGAAGCGTTCGGCGGTCAGGGCAGGACGTCGATGGTAACCACGGGCAAGGCCCATGCCGCCGAGCAGCAATTCACCGTTCACGCCAACCGGCACGCTGTGCATGGCAAGGTCGACGACATGGGTGCGCAGGTTGTCGATCGGTACGCCGATCGGCACGCTGCCGCCGTCCTCAGGGGTGCAGTGCCAATGGGTGACGTCGATGGCAGCTTCCGTGGGCCCATAGAGGTTGTACAAGCGCGCCGTGCCCAGCCGCGTGATCGCCTCTTGCGCCAGCTCCGGGGGCAACGCCTCGCCGCTGCAGACCAGGCGTGTGATGCTGCTGCAGCGTTCGACTGGCGCCGCGGCCAGGAACGCCTGGAGCATCGACGGCACGAAATGCAACGTGGTGATGCCGTTGGCGACGATGGTTTCGAGCAATCGCTGCGGATCACGGTGGTCGCCCGGCTGGGCTACCACCAAGCGCGCACCGGTGATCAGCGGCCAGAAGAACTCCCACACCGAGACATCGAAGCTGAAGGGGGTCTTCTGCAACACCGCGTCCGTTGCATCGAGCGTGTAGGCCTTCTGCATCCAGCACAGCCGGTTGACCAGCGCCCGGTGGCTGTTGCCCGCGCCCTTGGGCCGGCCAGTGGAACCGGAGGTGTAGATGATGTATGCCAGGTCATCGGCACTCGGGCTGCCTGCAAGATTTTCCTCGCCTGCAGCAACGTCGGCGCTGTCGCTGGCATCCAGGCAAAGCACCTGCACCTCATCGGTCAATGGCAATGCCTGGGCGAGCGCGGCCTGGGTCAGCAGCAGGCGCACGCCACTGTCCTGCAGCATGTAGCTCAGGCGGTCGATGGGGTATTCCGGGTCCATGGGCACATAGGCGCCGCCGGCCTTGAGCACGGCCAGCAGGCCAATCACCATCTCCAGGCTGCGATGTGCGGCCACACCCACTGGCACGTCCGGCCCCACCCCCAGTTCACGCAACCTGCGCGCCAGCCGGTTGGCCTGTTCGTTGAGCTGTCGATAACTGAGTTGGCGCTCGCCGAACACCAGGGCGATGGCGTCTGGCGTGCGGTCGACCTGGTCTTCGATCAGGCGATGTACCGGGCGATCCAGCGGGTACACGGCCGCCGTGTCGTTATAGCCCTGCAGCTGCCGATGCTCCTCGGGGCTCAGCATGCGCAACTCACCTACTGGGGCCGTCGCCCGTTCGGCCAGTTGCACCAGCAAGGTAATGAAGTGCTCGCCCAGCCTGTGCACTGCGGCGTCGGTGAACAGCCCGCGGTCGAAGCTGTAGTGCACCTTCAATTGCTGACCGAGGGTCACGGCCAGGGTCATCGGGTAGTTGGTCTGTTCACGGCTGTGTACCTGACCGAACGCCAACCCCGCAGGGGCCCCTTGCTGCAAGGCCTCGGCCACCGGGTAGTTCTCGAACACCAGCAGCGTGTCGAACAGGCTTTCACCGGCACGCCCGGCCCAGCGCTGCACCTCGTACAACGGCGTGTGCTCGTGCTCGCGCAGGCTCAGGTTCTGCGCCTGCAGCTGCGCCAGCCACTGCGCCACCGGTTGCTCCGCGCGCACCTGGGCGAACACTGGCAAGGTGTTGATGAACAGGCCCAGTTGCTCTTCGATGCCCACCAGCGCCGCTGGCCGGCCGGCCACGGTCGCGCCGAAGCTGACCCCGGCCTGCCCGGTGTAGCGGTGCAGCAACAGCAGCCAAGCGGCCTGCACCAAGGTGTTGACCGTCAGGTGCTGCTGGCGGCTGAACGCGACCAGGCGCTGGGTGGTGGCTTCGTCGAGCGCCTGGTGCCATTCGCCCTGGCCTGGCGCCAAGGCGCCCTCCGGCTGGCGGATGGCCTGGGCCAGGCGGGTCGGCTCGTCGAATGCCTGCAGCTGTTCGGCCCAGAAGGCCTGGTTGGCGGCTGCGTCCTGGGCGCCCAGCCATTGGATGTAGTCGCGGAAACGGCCTTTCGGCATGGGGACTTGCACACCGGCGTAGCGCTGCAACACCTCGCCGAGCAGGCGCGAGTTGCTCCAGCCGTCCATCAGGATGTGGTGGTTGGTGTAGATCAGGTGGTGCTGGCCTGGCGCGGTCTGGATGGCTGTCAGGCGCAGCAGGGCGTCGTGCTCCAGGTCAAAGCCGCGCTGGCGGTCACGCTCGGCGAAGGCCGAGAGGTCCGCCGCCAGGTCGTCGCGGCCTTGCCAGTCCAACGCTTGCAGAGGCAGCGTGACCTGCTTGCGGATCAGCTGCAAGGCCTGAGCCTGGCCGCTGAGGAAGCTGGCGCGCAGCACCTCGTGGCTGTCCACGGTGGCTTGCCAGGCGGCGCGGAAGCGCTCGATGTCCAGGCCCTGGACATCGACCCGCAGCTGGTTGACGTAGGCACCGCCCTGCGCCTGCCCCAGGCTGTGGAACAGCATGCCCTGCTGCATCGGCGACAACGGGTAAAGGTCGGCGATGTCGCCCGCAGGCACCGGCAACTGGTCCAGTTGGGCCTGGTCGAGACCGGCCAGCGGCACGTCGGAGGGGGTCAGCCCCGCCATCGCTGGGTTGAGGCAATGATCGATCAGGCCTTCGAGCTCCTGGGTCAGGTCGTTCGCCAGGCCCTGCAGGGTTTCGCGATGGAAAACCTGGGTGCTGTAGGTCCAGTTCAGTTGCAAGACGCCTTCATGCACCTGGCCGTTGATGCTGATCAAGGCTGGCAACGGGGCCGCAGCATCCTGCTTGGCACCGCTGTATTCGCCACTCGGGGCGAGGATCGCGGTGCTTTCGTCGAATGCCTGGTCGAACTGCCCCAGGTAGTTGAACACGATCTGCCCTCGCGGCAACTCCGCCAGGGCCTGGCGGGTCGGCTCATCGCCCAGGTAGCGCAGCATGCCGTAGCCGATGCCCTTGTTCGGCACCGCACGCAGTTGTTCCTTGACCGCCTTGATCGATTCGCCAAGTTCCGCCTGCGGGGTCAGGCAGACCGGGTAGACACTGGTGAACCAGCCCACGGTACGGGTGATATCCAGGTCGTCGAAGAGGTCTTCCCGCCCGTGCCCTTCCAGGCGGATCAGCGCCGATGGCTCACCGGTCCAACGGCAGACCACCCGGCTCAGGGCCGTTAGCAGCAGGTCGTTGATCTGCGTGCGGTAGGTTTGGGCGGTCTGTTGTAGCAACTGGCGGGTGCGTGTGGCATCCAGCTGGCTGCTGACGAAGGCCGCGTCGGCCTGGCGAGCGGCCCCTTCGGGGAAGTCACAGGGCAGCGCCTCCTGGCAGTGCGACAGCGCCGCTTGCCAGTAGGCCGATTCAGCCTGGGTCGCAGGGTCGAGCGCATGGCCAGCCAAGCGAGTGGCCCAGGTCTTGAACGCGTCGCTCTTGGCCGGCAGGCCCGGCGTGCGTCCCGCCGCCAGTGCGGTATAGGCCTGTTGCAGGTCCTCCAGCACGATGCGCCACGACACCCCATCGATCACCAGGTGGTGCACCACCAGCAGCAGGCGCTGGCCCTGTGCGCCGCGCTCGATCAGCACTGCGCGCAGCAGCTGGCCGTCTGCCAGGTTCAGACTACGCTGCGCCTGCTCGGCCACTTCGGCCAGCGCTGCATCGTCCAGGGCTTCGCGTTGCCACAGCACCGACGGCACCGGGCCGTCGTAGTTCAGGCCATTGTCGACCAGCCGCGCGCGCAGCGCGTCGTGGTGGCTGAGCAGCGCCTGCAGTGCCGCTTCCAGAACCGACGCTTGCAGCGGCTCGCGCGGGGCCAGCATCACTGCCTGGTTCCAGTGGTCGCGATGAGGGATGGCTGTCTGCACGAAGCTGCTCTGGATCGGCGTCAGCGGCGCCTGGCCAGTGACCAGCCCTTGGTCGATCGCCACCATGCCGCCGCGCCGCACCACCTGCGCCAGTTCGCCCACCGTCTGGTGCTCGAACAGTTCCTTGGGCGTGAACTGCAGCCCTTGCTGACGCGCGCGGCTGACCACCTGGATCGACATGATCGAGTCGCCGCCCAGTTCGAAGAAGTTGTCTTCCAGGCCCACTCGCTCGAGCTTCAACACATCGGCCCAGACCGCCGCCAACTGCGCCTCGGTGTCGTTGCGCGGGGCCACGTAGCCCTGCTGCAGCGCGCTCACGTCCGGCAGCGGCAGGGCCTTGCGGTCCAGCTTGCCGTTAGGCGTCAGCGGCAGCGCCGGGATCACCAGCACATGACTCGGCACCATGTAGTCGGGCAGCAGGGTCTTCAGGTGCTGGCGTATCTCGTTGCCTTGCACGTCTTGCGAAACCACCACGTAACCCACCAACTGCTTGCCCGCCGGCCCGTCCTGGGCCAGCACCACCGCTTCACGCACCTGCGGGTGGGCCAGCAGACGCGCTTCAACCTCGCCCAGTTCGATACGGAAACCGCGCACCTTGACCTGGTGGTCGACGCGGCTCAGGTACTCCATCAGACCATCGCCACGGCAACGGGTCTGGTCGCCACTGCGGTACAGCCGCGCACCCGGCGCGCCATACGGGTCGGGCACGAAACGCTCGGCGGTAAGCCCCGGGCGGTCCAGGTAGCCCCGGGCCACGCCCTGCCCGCCCAGGTACAGCTCGCCGGCCAGGCCTTGTGGTTGCAGGCCCAGGCCATCGTCCAGCACATAGCCGCTGCGGTGGCCGACCAACTCGCCGATCGGCGCGTAGGCCGCACCACACGAGTCGTTCACGCCGGCCTTCCAGATCAGTGGCGTGACCACCGTTTCGGTCGGGCCGTAGCCGTTGAAGATCCAGGTCGGTTTCAGCACGCGCCGGGCCAGCGCATAACTGGCCTGGGACACCGCCTCGCCGCCGAAGCAATAGACCCGCACGGCCGGTGGATTGCCTTCGCGCTCCACGTGTTCGGCCAACTGTTGCAGGTAGATCGGCGGGAACACGCCGATGGTCACGCCATGGCGGTGCATCTGCGCGCAGGTTTCGTCCGGCAGCCACAGGCGGTCGTCGCGCACCAGCACGCGGGCGCCGTTGATCAACGGGTGCATCCAGCCCTCGTGCGCACCGTCGAAGGCGAACGACATGAAGTGCAGTTCGCAGTCGGCCGGGCTGGTCTCGTAGCGCTCGCCGGTGGCCTGGGTATGCATCGCCAGCGGCCCGTGCTCGACCGCCACGCCCTTGGGCAGGCCGGTGGAGCCGGAGGTGTAGATGACGTAGGCCAGGTTGCCGGGTGCGACAGTCACGCTCGGATTGGCAGCGCTGTATTGGGTGAGGTCGAGTTGGTCCAGGGCCACCCCCGGCGTGCCCTCGGGAAACGGCAGTTGGTCGAGCCACTGCGTTTCGCTCAGCACCAGCGCTGCACGGCTATCGCGCATCATGTGCAGCAGTCGCTCGGCGGGATAGGCCACATCCAGCGGTACATAGGCACCGCCCGCCTTGAGCACCGCGAGGAAGGCCATCAGGCTCTGCTCGCTGCGGCTCATGGCGATCGCCACGCGGCTTTCCGGGCCGACGCCCTGCTCGATCAACCAGTGCGCCAGGCGGTTGGCCTGGGTGTTGAGCTGCTGGTAGGTGAGCTGGCGCTCGGCACCGATCACCGCTACGGCTTCTGGGCTACGCAGCACCTGGGCTTCGAACAGCTGATGCACCGGCGGCAATACGATCTCCGGCCCGGTGTGGTCCCAAGCCTGCAACAAGGCCCGGCGCTCGCCGGCGCCCAGCAGCGGCAAAGACGCGATGTCCTGGCCGGAGTCGAGGCACACCGCCTCGAGCAGGTTCAACCAATGCCCGGCCAAACGCTCGATGGTCGCGGCGTCGAACAGGTCGGTCGAGTACAAGAACGCCGCGCTCAACTCGCCATCGCGCTCATAGCTGTCCAAGCTCAGGTCGAACTTGGCCACGTGCCCTTGCCCTTCCAGGCGCTCGATGGCCAGCCCCGAGACGCTGCCAACCGCCGTCTTGCTCGCGCTCTGGTGGTTGTACATCACCTGGAACAGCGGGTTGTGGCTGACGCTGCGCTCAGGCTGCAGCGCCTCGACCAGTTGCTCGAACGGCAGGTCCTGGTGCGCCTGGGCGCCCAGCGCCGCCTGGCGCACCTGGGTCAACAGCTGGTCGAAGCCCAGGCCGACGTCGAACTGCGCGCGCAGCACCTGGGTGTTGACGAAGAAGCCGATCAGCCCTTCAGTCTCGACCCGGTTGCGGTTGGCGATCGGCACGCCCACGCGGATATCGCGCTGGCCACTGTAGCGGTGCAGCAAGGTCTGGAACGAGGCCAGCAACAGCATGAACAGCGTCACCCCGCGCTCGCGGGCCAGGCCCTGCAAGGCCTGGCTCAGGGCTGGGCTCAGCGGCACCTGCAAGCGCGCACCTCGGAAGCTCGAACGCGCTGGGCGCAAGCGGTCCAGGGGTAATTCGAGCACCGGCTGCTCGTCGCCCAGTTGCTCGGTCCAGTAGGCCAGCTGGCGGGCCTGCTCACCGGCCTCCATCCACTGGCGTTGCCACTGGGCGTAGTCGGCGTACTGGATCGGCAGCGGTGCCAGCGACACCTCGCGCCCCTGGCAGGCGCCCTCGTACAACGCCACCAGCTCACGCACCAGGATCGGCGTCGACCAGCCGTCGGAGACGATGTGGTGAAGGGTCAGGGTCAGCACATGCTCGTCGGCGCCCAGGCGCAACAGGCGAGCGCGCAGCAGCGGGCCGGTTTCCAGGTCGAATGGCCGCGCCGCCTCGGCGTCGATCCAGGCCTGCACCTGCGCCGGTTCGACAGGCTCGGGCACAAGGCTGAAGTCACTCGGCGCCTCGATCACCTGCACCGGCTGGCCATCGACCTGCTCGAAGCGCGTGCGCAAGGTCTCGTGCCGGGCGATCAGGGCAGCGAAGCTGCGCTGCAGGGCACCAACGTCCAAAGGCCCCACCAGGCGCAGCGCCGTCGGAATGTTGTAGGCCGCTCCCTGAGGGTCCAATTGCCACAGCACCCATTGCCGCTGTTGCGCGAACGACAGGCGGGGAGCCTGGCCTGGTGCGCGCGGCATGATCGACTGCTGCGGTGCAGCGCCACTGGCCAGGGCAGCGAAGCCTGCAAGGTCGCTGGTTTCGAACAACCCCCTGAGCGGCAGCTCGATCCGCGCCTGCTGACGCAAGCGGGCAATCATCTGGATGGCCAGCAGCGAATGCCCGCCCAGGCGGAAGAAGTTGTCGGTACGCCCCACCCGATCGACTTCCAATACCTGCGCCCACACCTCGGCGACGGCCTGCTCGGTGGCTCCGACCGGCGCCTGGTAGCGCGCCTGGGCCTTGTCCGGTACCGGCAGCGCCTTGCGGTCCAGCTTGCCGTTAGGGGTCAATGGCAGGGCCGGCAGGACCATGAAGCGCTCGGGCACCATGTAGTCGGGCAGCAGGCCTGCGAGCCGGCCACGCAGGGTTTCGCCCAACCCGGCGGTATCACTCGCCTCGCCCGCCGCCACCAGGTAGGCGACCAACGTCGAGCCGTGCGTCGCGGACAGCGCGACGACCGCGGCTTCTGCCACCTCCGGCTGCGCTTGCAGCGCGCTGACGATTTCGCCAGGTTCCACGCGGAACCCGCGAATCTTGATCTGCTGGTCCACCCGCCCCAGGTAGCGGATTCGCCCGTCCGCCAGGCGGTTCACCCGATCGCCGGTGCGATAGAGCCGCGCCCCGCCGACCGGGTCGTAGGGGTCCGGCACGAAGCGTTCGGCGGTCAGCCCTGGCTTGCCCTGGTAGCCATCGGCCAGACCAGCACCGCCGATGTACAGCTCGCCAGCAGCGCTGCCCGGCGCCCACTGCAACTGCGGGTCGAGCACCGCGACGCGGCAGCGGCTCAAGGGCGCGCCCAGGGTTACCGGCTGGCCAGGCTCAAGCTGGGCCGTGAGCACCCCGACGGTGGTTTCGGTAGGGCCGTAGTGGTTGATCACCGACAAGCCCGGCGCCGCTTCATGAATGCGTGCCAGCAAGTGCTCACTGATCGACTCGCCGCCAACCACCAGGCACACACGCGGCAATACCGCCTGCGGGCTGGAAGCGGCCATCAGCGCCTCGAGGTGCGACGGTACGATCTTCAGCGCATCGATGCCATGCTCGCTCAGGTAACTGGCGAAAGCCTGGGCATCCACGCAGCGTTCGCTGCCCAGCAGGTGCAGGGTCTTGCCCGCGCACAAGGCGCCATAGAACATGGTGTGGCCGAGGTCGGACGCCGGCGTCGAGACCATCGCCAGGCGGGTGATCGCAGGCATCGGCAAGCGCTCGCTGATTGCCTGCGCGTAATGGTTCAGTGCCGCGTGCGACACGCCGACGCCCTTCGGCTGCCCAGTGGTGCCGGAGGTGTACATCACATAGGCCAACTGCCGCGCGTCGACCGCTACCGCAGGTGCCGCGATCGTCACCAGCGCCGGATCGACGGCGAACGCGATGAAGGCGACCTGTGGGGCGAGCGCGGCGAGCTCAGGCGACTGTCCGACCAGGCAGCGCACCCCGGCGTCCTCCAGCAGGTAGGCTTGGCGCGCCGCAGGCAGGCCGGGTTCGAGTGGCAGGTAGGCGGCGCCCAGCTTCATCAGTGCCAGCACCGTCGCCACGAATTCGACGCTGCGCTCGGCCATCACGCCGACCACGTCGCCTGCCGCCACGCCCTGGGCCTGCAACCGACCGGCAAGCCCATTGGCGTTGTTGTCCAGCTCGCGATAGGTCAGTTGCCCATTCTCGGCGACCACAGCCAGAGCCTCCGGCACCCGAGCGGCCTGCTGCTCGAACAACCGATGCACAGGAGCCTGGTCACCGGCCAGTGGCAACGACGCTTGCCACGGGCGCACCAACTCGCCCCGTTCGGTATCGTCCAGCAGCGGAATTTCACCAATTGGCTGCTCAGGTGCCCGACTCACGGCCTGCAGCACATGTTGCCAGTGCGCAGCCAGGCGCTCGATGCTGGCTGGCTCGAACAGCTCGCTGCGGTAGAGGAAGGCGGCCTGCAAGCCTGCTTCGCTTTCGAGGGTTTCGAGGGTCAGGTCGACCTTGGCGCTCGGGGTGTGCGGGTCCAGATGCTCGAGGGTCAGTCCCGAGGCCGACGACGACGGGGCTTTGCGAGCCATCTGATGGTTGAACATGGCCTGGAACAACGGCGTGCTGCCCAGGCTACGCTCCGGCTGCAGCGCCTCGACCAACTGCTCGAACGGCAGGTCCTGATGCGCCTGGGCCTCCTGCGCCGCGCTGCGGACCTGCCCGAGGAACTGGTCGAAGCGCAACTGCGGGCCGAGTTGCCCGCACAGTACCTGGGTGTTGACGAACAGCCCCAGCAGGCCCTGGGTCTCCGCTCGGTTGCGGTTGGCCATGGGCACGCCCACGCGGATCTGCTCCTGCCCGCTGTAGCGGTGCAGCAATACCTGGTAGGTGGCCAGCAGCAACATGAACAGGGTCACGCCCTGCGCCTTGGCCACCGAGCGCAACGACTCGACCAGCTCGGCAGGCAGCGAGACCCGGACCCGAGCGCCCTGGTGGCTGGGGAATCGGCCGCGCGCATGGTCCAGCGGCAACTCCAGCAGCGGATGATCCGAACCCAGCTTCTCTACCCAGTAGGCCAACTGGCGGCTGCGCTCTCCTGCCTCCATCCAGCGTCGCTGCCACAGCGCATAGTCGGCATATTGAACGGGCAGCGGCGCCAGGGTAGGCATCTGCCCGGAGCAGCAACCCTGGTACAGGGTCATCCACTCGTTGACCATGACCTGCATCGAGAAACCGTCGGAGATGATGTGATGCTGGACCAACAGCAGCACATGCTCGTCATCGCTGACCCGCCCCAGCACCACGCGCAGCAGAGGGCCGTTGGCCAGGTCGAAAGGCTCGCCCGACCATTGCTCGACCCAGCGCCCCAGTGCAGCGCCGGTAAGGCCGGGCTCCAGCGCCACCGGGTCGATCACGATGCGCTGCTCGACCCGGTGTTGCAGGATACCCTGCTCACCTTGGGAAAACCGCGTACGCAGGCTTTCGTGACGCGCCACCAGGGCATCGAGACTGGCCTGCAACGCCTCGGTCTGCAACGGGCCGTGCAGGCGTAGCACACTGCAGATGTGATACGCAGCGCTGTCCGGCTGGAGCTGCCAGAGGAACCACTGGCGCTCCTGCGCGTAGGAGGCAGGCATGGGCGCATCGCCTTCGCGCAACGCGGGGATCGGCAACCCGGCAAAGCTCATGCCCTTTTCCAGCAGCCGTTGATAGAACACTTCACGCTGCTGCAACGGCAGCCGGACGAAGCGTTTGACCAGGTCCACGTTCTTATCGAAATCCATGCGTTACAGCCCCGCTTGTCAGGTAGGCAGGCAGCCTCGTGGGGAGGGATGCCCAATGCCTGACAGAACGAGTGATTGGCGCCCGAATTTACCCTGTTATCTGGCGCACTAAATTCCTCGCACGCTCGTTCGTCTTGCTCTCAATGAATGAGTCGATGTTCAACAGCTTTCATTCATCCGTTACCAAACTCCATCAGAGAGCCAACATGCCAACCCTTCACCGCTTGTCTTCATTGACGCCGACACTGGTACTCAACTGGTCGTTGAAAACGCCCGCTGCTGCAGTCTCCCTTGGTCTTGCCGCGAGCTACCCCTGCTTCGCCGCCCAGGCCCAGGAGCAGACCTTCAGCATTCCCGCGCAATCGATGCATTCGGCCCTGCAGACGTTCGCCAAGCAGACCAACATTCAGGTGCTCTACAGCCCGGACGACGTGGCTGGGGTCAATAGCCGCGGCGTCAATGGCAAGTACACGGTAGACCAGGCCATCGTCGAGCTGCTGCGCGGCAGTCCCCTGGTGTACTCGTTCAACGACAACACCCTGACCCTCACGGCGCGCAGCACGTCAGCCGTGGAACTGGGCGCGACCAACGTGCACGGGCAAGGGCTGGGCGCCACCACCGAAGGCACCGGTTCCTACACCACCGGTTCCGCACAGACCGCGACCAAGCTGCCGCTGTCCCTGCGCGAGACGCCGCAATCGGTGACGGTCATCACCCGTCAACGCATCGAGGACCAGGGCCTGGCCAACCTCAACGAGGTGGTGCAGAACACCCCGGGCCTGACCCTGCGCCGCACCGGGCCGGAACGCTCGTCGTACTATGCCCGCGGCTTCTCGCTCGACAACATCATGTACGACGGCCTGCCCACCAGCCTCGACAGCTCTCAGGTGTCCCAGGACCTGCTGTCGGCCGACATGGCCATGTATGACCGGGTCGAAGTGGTGCGCGGCGCCACTGGCCTGATGCAGGGCGCGGGTAACCCCGCGGCGGCCATCAACCTGATCCGCAAGCGCCCGACCCGTGAGTTCAAGGCCAGCATCCAAGGCAGCGCGGGGACCTGGGACCGCTACCGCACCGAGGTCGATGTCGGCGGCCCGCTGAACGACAACGGCAGCGTGCGTGGCCGGATGGTGGCGGCCTACCAGACGGGCAACAGCTTCCGCGATAACTTGGACACCGAACGCAACCTGTTCTACGGCATCATGGAGGCCGACCTCAACGACAGCACCACCCTGACGCTGAGTGCCTCTCGCCAGCAGGACAACACCAACGGCAACGGTTGGACCGGCCTGCCGGTGGGCGTCGGCGGCAAAGACCTGCACCTGTCGCGCTCGACTTCGCTGAGCAACGACTGGGAGTACTGGGACAAGGTCAGCACCTCGGCCTATGCCGCGCTGGAGCACAATCTGGACAACGGCTGGAAGCTCAACGTCTCGGCCACCAAGACCTGGGCCGACTTGGACATGCTCGGCACCTACATCGTCTTTCCCGCGGCCACGCAGGAATATAACCAGTACGTCGGTGCCGGCCACTACCGGGAAACCCAGAACAGCTTCGACGCCTATGCCAGTGGCCCGTTTCGCCTGATGGATCGCGACCATGAACTGGTGGTCGGTGCCAGCCACCGGCGTGTGGTGTTCAACGGCGACGTGCCCTACAACATCCTCCTGAACGGCGATATCGACCCGGAGAACTGGGATTCGGGTGCCACGCCGAAACCGGAGAGCCAGGACAAGTACGGCTGGCAGAACACCAACGCCAAGCTCAACAGTGTCTACGCCACCACCCGCCTGAGCCTGGCCGACCCGTTGAAGCTGATTCTGGGCAGCCGCCTGGACTGGTATGAAAACGATACCAGCGCGCCTTACAAAAACACCGAGAGCGAGCTGAAAGTCACCCGTCACGTCACCAAGTACGCCGGCCTGATCTACGACCTGAACGAGAATCACAGTGTCTACGTCAGCTATACCGATATCTTCAAACCGCAGAACTACCTGGATGAATCCGGCAGTATCATTGCCCCTATCACTGGCAAAAACTATGAGCTGGGTATCAAGGGCGAGTATTTCGATGGCGCGTTGAACGCATCCGCCGCCATCTTCCAGATCGACCAGGAGAACCGCGCCAAATCCTTCAGCTGCAATACCGGTCTGACCACCACGTGTTATGAGGCATCGGGCAAGGTGCGCAGCAAGGGCATCGAGCTCGAACTGCAAGGCCAACTGACGCCGAACTGGGAACTGGCTGCCGGCTATACCTTCGCCGAGGCCAAGTATGTCAAGGATGCCACCAAGGCCAACGAAGGCCGCCTGTTCGACACTGACATCCCCCGCCACCTGTTCAAGATGAGCACCACCTACACCCTGCCAGGGCAGTTCAACCAATGGCGTGTAGGGACATCGCTGTACCACCAGAACCGCATCTACAACAAAGGCGCCACCTACATGATCGAGCAGGATGGCTACACCCTGGTCGACTTCATGGTGGGCTTCAAGCCGACCGAGAATATCGACGCGCGCCTGAACCTGAACAATGCCTTCGACAAGAAGTACTACAACTCGCTGAGCAACAACGTCACGGTGCCCAGCAGCGTCTACGGTGATCCGCGCAACCTGATGCTGTCGGTGAAGTACACGTTCTGATTGATTGCGAGACAGGAAAACGCCCCGGCTGCTTTGGCAGACGGGGCGTTTTTTTATGCGTTGGGTTCTTGCTGATGGGTTGCCTGTGCTGGCCCCTTCGCGGGTAAACCCGCTCCTACAGGGAACCACCATTCTGTAGGAGCGGGTTTCCGCGAAAGGGCACCACCGTCTGTAGGAGCGGGTTTACCCGCGAAAGGGCCAGGGCGGGCAACCCACCCGCCCAACCAAACCCAACCCTACGACACCTGCCCTTCAGGCGCCTCCAACTCCCCAAGCAAACGCTCCAGATCATCCAGGTCATCACTGCTGCCGCTATCATCGCGGTCAATGCTCTGCACATAGTGCTCAAGATCCCGCGCCTGGAACAGCGCCAGCAGCGGCAGCTCGAACGGCAACTGCCCCTGCAACCGCGCCGTGACCTGGGTGGCGAGCAACGAGTGCCCACCCAGCTCGAAGAAGTTATCGCCAAGCCCGACCCTGTCGATCTCCAGCGCCTCAGCCCAGATCGCCGCGACCTGCCGCTGCAGCTCGGTGTGCGGCGCCACGTAGGCGTGCTGCTGGACACCGACATCCGGCGCTGGCAGCGCCTTGCGGTCGAGCTTGCCGTTGGGCGTCAGTGGCAGCGCATCGAGCCGCACCAGGTGCGCCGGGACCATATAGTCCGGCAGCGTGATACGCAGATGCTCACGCAGGTCCGGGACCTCCCCTTGCGCCACCAGGTAAGCCACCAACTGCCGGCCACCCGGCCCCTCGATATCGATCACCACCGCCTCGCGCACCGAGGCATGGGCGAGCAGCGTCTGCTCGATCTCGCCCAGCTCGACGCGAAAACCGCGGATCTTCACCTGGTGGTCGATCCGCCCGACGAACTCGATCACGCCGTCGTCGCGGTAGCGGGTCAGGTCACCGCTGCGGTACAAGCGGCCACCGCCCTGCGCGCTGGTGTCGAACGGGTCAGGCAAGAACTTCTCGGCAGTCAGCGCCGGGCGGCCCAGGTAGCCCCGCGCCAGGCCAGCACCGGCCAGGCACATTTCCCCGGCCGCACCGATCGGCCGTGGGTTGCCGGTGTCGTCGAGCACGTAGCCGGCACTGTTGGGCAGCGGTCTGCCGATGTTGGCCGGGCCGTTCATCTCGCGACGGGTGCAGGTGGAATAGGTGGTGTCCTCCGACGGCCCGTACAGGTCGTACACGTGCTGCACATGGCCCAGCGCATAGAGCTGGTCCACCAGCGTCTGCTTCAACGTCTCGCCCGCCGTGTTGATGATGCGCACGCTGGCCGGTATGTGCCCGGCGTCGTAAAGGGCCTTGATCGCCGATGGCACGGTATTGATCAGGCGCACTCGCTCGCGCGCCGGCAGCAGCGGCAGCGCCAGAGCATTTTGCGCGATCACCGCGTAGCCGCCTGCCGACAAGGTGACGAAAAACTCCCACAGCGACAGGTCGAAGCACACCGAGGTAGCGGCCAGCACGCCCTTGAGATCGTCCTGGCGGTAGTGGCCAAGCGCCCAGCCAATCAGCGCAGTGATGTTGCGCTGCTCGAGCAGTACTCCCTTAGGCCGGCCGGTGGAGCCAGAGGTGTAGATGGTCAACGCCAGGTTGGCGGGCGTGCTCAGGGTGTCGAGGTTTTCCTCGGGGTAGTGCTGCAACGCCAGCGAATCGAGCAGCACCACCTTGGCGGCAGTCGCCCCCGGCAGGCGTTCGAGCAACGAGCCCTGGGACAGCAGCACCCGCGCCTGGCTGTCGCGCAGCATGTAGGCCAGGCGTTCCTGCGGGTAGGCTGGGTCCAGCGGTACATAGGCGCCACCGGCCTTGAAGATCGCCAGCAAGCTCACCACCAGGTCCAGCCCACGCTCCAGGGCCACGCCCACCAGCACTTCCGGGCCCACGCCCTGCTCGCGCAGGTAACGGGCCAACTGGTTGGCGCGGCGATTGAGTTGCGCGTAGGTCAGCTCCTGCGTGCCATGCACCAGGGCGACGGCGTCGGGGCTTCGCGCCGCCTGGTCTTCGATCAACTGGTGGACGCATTGCTCGGCGGGGTACGGCTGCGCATTGCGGTTCCACTCGACCAGCATGCGCTGACGCTCTACGCCGCCGATCATCGGCAATTCTGCGAGCGGCTGGCCGGTGTGACTGACGATGGCCTGCAGCAGGTTGAGCCAATGCTCGCCCAGGCGCTGGATGCGCGGCGCATCGAACAGGTCGCAGGCGTAGTTGATCACCGCCATGACCCCATCGCTACGCTCCAGGGTATTGAGGCTGAGGTCGAACTGCGAAGTCTGCTCGGCAAGGTCCACTTCCGTGGCGCGCATGCCCGACATGCTGTCGCTCGACACCCGCTCGCCTACGGCACTGAGGTGGTTGTACATGACCTGGAACAGCGGGTTGTAGCCCAGCGCTCGTTCGGGTTTCAGTTCCTCGACCAGCACATCGAACGGAATGTCCTTGTGCGCCTGGGCTTGCAAGGCGGTTTCCTTGACGCTGGCCAGCAGTTGGCTGAACGACTGCAGCGGGTCCACCGCAACGCGGGCGACCAGGGTATTGACGAAGAACCCGATCAAGCCTTCCAGCTCCAGGCGATTGCGGTTGGTGACCGGCACACCGATGTTGAGCGTGTCACGCCCACTGTAGCGCGCCAGCAACAGGGCAAACGATGCCAGGAACACATGGAACAGCGAGGCATTGCCCTCCACCGCCAGGCGGCGCAGGTTGGCCGTGAGCTCGGCGGGCAGGCGCACCTCGACACGCCCGCCTCGGTAGCTCTGGACCTGCGGCCGCGGTCGGTCGGCAGGCAACTCCAGCACACTGAAGTCGCCCTCCAGCGCCGCTTGCCAGTAGGCCAACTGAGCTTGCAACTCGCCGCTGGCCAGGCGCTCGCGCTGCCAACTGGCATAGTCGGCGTACTGCACCGCCAGCGGAGGGCGCTGAATCGGTCGGCGGGCAGCGAAGGCGTTATAGACTTCCACCAGTTCGCGCACCATCACCCCCATCGACCAGCCATCGGAGACGATGTGGTGCAGCACCACCGACAGCACATGTTCTTCTGCGCCGATGCGAAGGAGCTGCACGCGAATCAGCGGCCCGCTGGCCAGGTCGAAGGGTTCGGCCCCGCGTGCCTGCAGGTAGTCGACCAGCGCTGCGGCGGACGCGCCAGCCAGGTCGTGTTCGACGATGGCCAGGGCCGTCGCCGGCAGCACGCGCTGGTACGGCACCCCTTGGCGTTCCTCGAACACGGTGCGCAGCGTTTCATGGCGCGCCACCAGTTCGTCGAATGCCGCCCTCAATGCCGCACGGTCAAGGCGCCCTTCCAGACGCACCGCCAATGGCGTGTTGTAGGCAGTGCTGAGGGGGTTGAGTTTCCAGAACATCCATTGCCGGTATTGGGCATGGGACACCGGCAGCGGCTGCGTGCGGTCCACCGGCTGGATATCGCCGCCAAGGTCCTGCCCCAGGCCTTCCACCACCTGGGCGAAGCCTTGCAGGTCGGCGGTGTCGAACAGGGCGCGCAGCGCCACATCGACCTTCAACTGCTGGCGGATGCGCGAAACCACCTGGGTCGCCAGCAGCGAGTGGCCGCCCAGGGCGAAGAAATTGTCGTCCAGCCCCACCTGCCCCACCTGCAGCACATCGGCCCAGATCGCCGCGACCTCGACCTGGGTCGGCGTGCCGGGTGCACGGTACTCGGCGACCGTGGCGGCGGGCGCCGGCAGGGCCTTGGCGTCGACCTTGCCGTTGGCGGTCACCGGCAGGCGTTCGAGCAACAGCAGGTACTGGGGCACCAGATGCTCCGGCAGGGCCTGGCGCAGGCTTGCCCGCAAGCTGTCGAGGAAAGCCCGGCGGGCATCGTCATCGGCCGGCCAGGCCTGGGGCACCAGGTAGGCGGCCAACTGGGCATCACCCTCCTCGCCCACCAGGCGCACCACCACGTTGTCGATCCCCGCTTGCTGGCGCAGGCAGGCGTCGATCTCGGCAAGCTCTACGCGGTAGCCGCGCAGCTTGACCTGGCCATCGATACGCCCGGCGAATTGCAATGCGCCTTCAGCGGTATGCCGAACCCAGTCACCACTGCGGTACATGCGCGCACCGGGCGCGCCGCTCGGGTCCGGCACGAAGCGTTCGGCGGTGAGACCCGCACGCCCCAGGTAACCGCGCGCCAGGCCGGCGCCAGCGATGTACAGCTCGCCTCGCGCAGCACCCGGCACCGGTTGCAGGCAAGCGTCCAGCGCGTAGGCGCGGCTGTTGGCCAGTGGGCGCCCCAGCAGCGGCTGGCTGTCGAGTGCCTGGGTGAGCACGCCGACGGTGGTTTCGGTGGGGCCGTAGTGGTTGATCACGGCCAACCCAGGCGCCAGCTTGGCGATGCGCTGCAACAAGGCTGGGGCGCAGGCTTCGCCGCCGAGGATCAGGCAGCGCCCCGGCAAGGCACCGGCACCCGCGGCCAGCAGGGCTTGCAGGTGCGACGGCACGATCTTCACGGCGTCGATTTCGTGCTGGGTCATGTACGCGGCGAAGGCATCGGCGTCCAGCACCTGGTGCTTGGCCAGCAGGTGCAGGGTCTTGCCATTGCACAGGGCGCCGAACAGCACGGTGTGGCCCAGGTCGGCGGCCGGGGTGCTGACCATCGCCAGTTGCTCGAGCTGCGCCATCGGCAGCCGCTGCTCGAGGCCTTGCACGTAGTTCACCAACGCGCCATGGCTGACGGCCACGCCCTTGGGGGTGCCAGTGGTGCCCGAGGTGTAGATGACGTAGGCCAGGTTGCCGGCGTGCAGCGCCACCTGACGCATAGGTGTGGCGCGATGTTCCCGGGCTGGGTCAACCCAGGCGACGCCATGCGGCAGGCTGGCCGGGTCGATACGCCCCAGCACCCATTTCACGCCACTGTCGGCGAGCATGAACGCCAGCCGGGCCGGGGGCTGGTCGGGCTCGAGCGGCAGGTAGGCAGCGCCGGCCTTGAACACTGCCAGCATGCCCACCAGCATGTCGAGCGAGCGGTCGGCCAGCACCCCGACCCGCTCTTCCACTTCCACGCCCAGCTGCAGCAACGTCTGCGCCAAAGCGTCGGCGCGGGCGACCAGCGCCGCGTAGGTGATCGCCTCATCGCCGCTGAAAGCCGCGATGCGTTGCGGCTGGGCGCTGGCAGCGGTGGCGATCAGGTCATGGATGCACAGCTTGTCATCGGGCCCGGCCACTGCCGGCAGCGGCGGCGCCGATGCGTTCACGGGCAGCGCCAGCTCACCGATACGGGCATCGGGCGTAGCGACCAGGCCTTCGAGCAGAGCCAGCCAGTGCTGGCTCATGGCGGCCACGCTGTGGGCGCTGAACAGGTCCGTGGCGTAGGTGAACACCGCGTGCAGGTGCCCGGCGCTCTCGTAGGTGTCCAACGCCAGGTCGAACCGGGCGCTGTGCTTTTGCAGCGGGACTTTTTCCAGGGCCAGGCCGCTGTCCAGGCGGATCTGCCCGGCATCGGCGATGGCTGCCTGGTGGTTGAACAGCACCTGGAACAACGGGCTGTGGCCACCGCTGCGGTCCAGGTCGAGGGCTTCCACCAGGCGCTCGAACGGCAGGTCCTGGTGCGCCTGGGCGCCGAGTGCCGTGTCCTTGACCCGACGCAGCAGCTCGCCAGCGTCGATCAGCGGATCGATTTCGGTGTGCAGCACCTGGGTGTTGATGAAGCAACCGATCAGGCCTTCCACTTCCGCCCGATGCCGGTTGGCCACCGGCACGCCGACGCGGATGGCCCGCTGGCCGCTGTAGCGCTGCAGCAGCAGTTTGAAGGAGGCCAGCAGGACCATGAACAGCGTGGCGCCCTGGGCCCTGGCCAAGACACCGATCTGCGCACTCAGCGCCAGGGGCACCTGCAGTTCCAGGCGCGCCCCCCGATGGCTCGGCAGTGCCGGGCGGGGATGATCGAAGGGCAGTTCGAGCGGGCTGTGATCGTCGCCCAGCTTGGCCTGCCAGTACTCCAGCTGCCGCGCCTGCTCGCCCGCCTCCAGCCAGCTGCGCTGCCACAGCGCGTAGTCGCGGTACTGGATTGGCAGCGCCGGCAAGGCCGCGACCGAGCCCTGGCAAGCGGCATCGTACAGGCGCACGAACTCGTCGATCAGCACGTTGAGCGACCAGCCGTCGGCGACGATGTGGTGCAGGGTGAGCAGCAGCACATGCTCCTCGGCGGCCAGGTGCAGCAACCGGACCCGCCACAGCGGGCCCTGCAGCAGGTCGAACGGTGCCTGCGCCTCGGCCTCGGCGAGCGCGGTCACCTGCGCTTCGCGCTCGGCCTCGGGCTGCGCGCCGAGGTCATGCCGAACGATTTCGACGGCCGAGGGCGCGAGCACCTGCTGGCGCAAGTGGTCGCCCTCGGCTTGCAAGCGCGTGCGCAGGCTTTCGTGGCGCACCTGCAACTGGTCGAAGGCACTGTGCAGCGCCTGCAGGTTCAACGGGCCCTTGAGGCGCACCGCCATGGGCAGGTTGTAGCCCGCGCCCTCGGGCGCCAGCTGCCAGAGAAACGCCATGCGCCGCTGGGCGTAGGACAGCCCGTCGCGATCCGCGCCGGTGACGTTGGCGGGGATAGGGAACAGGGAAAAATCGACACCTTCTGCTTGCAGGCCGGCCAGGAACAACTGACGCTTTTCCAGCGGCAGTTCGATGAAGCGGCGAGCGAGTTTCAACGAGTTTTCGGCATTCATGCGATGCGTCCTCAAGGATCGGAAGCGGGACTAGGGCCCGGTCGTTACCTCAGAGACGAAAAAGGCAGGGGGTGATTTATGGGGGGTTCGCGGTGTGCGGCTCAAGAGATGCAGTGCCGCGGAGATCGAGCGCCGCCCGCGCGGCGCATCGCGGGACAAGCCCGCTCCTACATTTGTTTCGGGCCAGTATCTCCTGCAACCATCGGCGCGCGGGCCCTTGTTCGTTCCATTCGATATCGCGTCGTACACACCAGGGGCGCGCGCCAATGCATCAGGATTGATTGGCCCGAAACAGATGTGGGAGCGGCGGTGCGGCGATCCGACTTGCCCCGCAAAGCGCCGCGCGGGCGGCGCTCGATCTCACAGGCGCTACAAAACTCAAGCGCACACCCCCAATCACCCCCCAACCGAAGCCCCCACAGCCCGCGCAAAAATCCCCGCCACCTCATCGACCTGCTCCGCACTGATGATCAACGGCGGCAGGAACCGCACCACGCTGCCATGTCGCCCGCCCAGCTCGATGATCATCCCGCGCTTGAGGCACTCACGCTGGATGCGGCTGGCCAGCGCCGGGTCCGCCGGCGGATGGCCGAGGGCATCGGGCGTGCCGGCCGGGTCGACCACCTCGACCCCGAGCATCAGACCACGGCCACGCACATCGCCCAGTTGCGGGCTATTACGCTGCAGCCCCAGCAGATGCTCGTACAGGCGCTGGCCCATGGCAGCGGCGTGCTCTACCAGGTTTTCCGATTCGATATGACGGATCACCGCCGAGCCTGCCGCCATGGCCATCTGGTTGCCGCGGAAGGTACCGGCGTGGGCACCGGGCTGCCAGGTGTCGAGCCAGTCGCGGTAGACCATCACCGACAGCGGCAGGCTGCCGCCGATGGCCTTGGACAGCACCACCACGTCGGGCACGATGTTGGCGTGCTCGAAGGCGAACAACTTGCCGGTACGACCGAAGCCGGTCTGGATTTCATCGACGATCAGCGCCACGCCGGCGCGGGCGGTGATGTCGCGCAGGCCCCGCAGCCACGCATCCGCCGCTGGCACCACGCCGCCCTCGCCCTGCACCACCTCGACGATCACCGCCGCCGGCAACTGCACGCCGCTCTCCGGGTCGTTGAGCAGGTTGTCCAGGTAGCGCAGGTTCACCTCCACGCCCTGCTGGCCACCGAGGCCGAACGGGCAGCGGTAGTCGTACGGGAATGGCATGAACTGCACGCCCTGGCTGAGCAGCGCGCCCAGCGGCGTCTTGGCCTTGAGGTTGCCCATCAGGCTCAAGGCGCCCTGGCTCATGCCGTGATAACCGCCCTGGAAGGCGATGACCGTGCTGCGGCCCGTGGCGATACGCACCAGTTTGAGGGCCGCTTCCACGGCGTCGGTGCCGGTCGGGCCGGTGAACTGGATCTTGGCATTCTTGGCGAACGCCGGTGGCAGCACCGCGAACAGGTCCTGGACGAAACGGTCCTTGACCGGGGTGCTGAGGTCCAGCGTGTGCAGCGGCAACTCGTCGTCCAGCACCTGGCGGATCGCGTCGATCACCACCGGGTGGTTGTGGCCCAGCGCCAGGGTGCCGGCACCGGCCAGGCAGTCGATGAAGGTGCGGCCCTCGACGTCTTCGACGTGGATGCCACGGCCACGCTTGAGCGCCAGTGGAATGCGCCGCGGGTAGCTGCGGGCATTCGACTCCTGCAGTTTCTGTCGCGCCAGGATCGGGTTGTCCTCGAACTGGTAGTTCTTTTCCACGACGTCACCGATACCTGGTTTTTCGGCCAACACTGTGCTCATTGCTGTGCTCCTGAAAGGAAAGATAAAAAGCCGAGAAAGTGCCCGGGCGCGGCGGCGCCCGGTCGATTGAAAACGTGAACCGCTGTCACAGCGCCTCCAGGCGTGCCATCAGGTCATCGATGCGGCTGACCTGCTGCTCGTCCAGGGCGTTGCCGCCCAAGGCCTCGATATGCGCTGCCAGTTCCTGCACCGTGCTGCACTCGAACATCGCTCGCAGCGGCACGCTACGTTGCAGCGCCTGCTGCACCCGCGAGGCAATCTGCGTGGCCAGCAACGAATGCCCGCCGAGGTCGAAGAAATTGTCGGTGACGCCCACGCGCTCGACACCCAGCACCTCGGCCCAGATCTCGGCCAGGGTGCGCTCCAGTTCGCTGGACGGTGCCTGGTACTGCAGAGCGATGCCGAACTCCAGGGCTGGCAGGGCCTTGCGGTCGAGCTTGCCATTGGCGTTCAGTGGCAACTGCGCCAAGGACTGCCAATGACGCGGCACCATGTACTCGGGCAGGCTCTGCGCCAGGTGCTGCTTGATCGCTGGCCAATCCTCGCTGCCGACCACGTAGCCCACCAGGTAGTGCCCGCTGGCGGCCTGCTGGGCCGCCACGGCGGCATCGCGCACCTGGGGCAGTTCGCGCAGGCGCGCTTCGATCTCACCGAGTTCGATGCGGTAGCCACGAATCTTCACCTGGTGGTCGACCCGGCCGACGTATTCCAGCACGCCGTCGACGCGGCGGCGGGCCAGGTCGCCGGTGCGATACAGGCGCTCGCCCGGCGCACCGAAGGGGTTGGGCAGGAAGCTGGCGGCGGTGCGTGCCGGATCGGCCAGGTAGCCGCGGCCGACACCGGTGCCGGCGATGAACAGCTCGGCGTCGGCCAGCGTCGGCACTGGCGACAGGTCGTCACCCAGCAGGTACAAGCGATTGTTGTCGGTGGGCGTGCCAATGGGCAGGTAGCTGCCGGCCGCAGAGGCCTCGTCCACCTTGAACAGTGCCACGTCGTCGCTGCACTCGGCCGGCCCGTAGGCGTTCACCAGCGGCACCTGCGGGTAGCTTTGCAGCCATTGGCGGGCCAGGGCCGGCGGCATGGCCTCGCCGGTCGGCAGCAGCCAGCGCAGGCTGTCGAGGGCGCCGGCCGGCTCGGCCAACAGGCCCTGGATCAGCGACGGCACGCTTTCCAGCACGGTGATACCGGTGTCGCGCACATGGCCGAGCAACGCTGCCGGGTCGTGGGCGATGGCGTCTGGGACGATCTGCACCCGTGCACCGCACAGCGCAGCCGTGAGGAACTGCCACACGGAAATGTCGAAGCTCTGCGAGGCGGTCTGGGCGATCACGTCGTGTTCGTCCAGCGCCAGGTACGGCACCTTGCTCAGCTGGTTGTTGAGCATGCCGGCCTGCTGCACCGCCACGCCCTTGGGCACGCCGGTAGAGCCGGAGGTGTAGATCACATAGGCCAGGTGCTGGCCACTGACGCGAATGCCTGGAGCATGATCGCTGCCCTCGCCGCCTTGCACCTGGTCCCAGACCAGCAGGCGCGGACGCTCGACCGCGTCATCCAGCTCATCCAGCAGCGACTGGGCCAAGCCCTCGCACGCCGCGCTGCATACCAGCACCGGCGCCCGACTGCGTTCGACGATGCCGGCCAGGCGTTGCCGTGGGTGCGCCGGGTCCAGCGGCAGATAACCGGCACCCGCCTTGAGGCTGCCGACGATCATGCCCAGCAGCGGCAAACCACGCTCGGCCAGCAGGGCCACCGGAACGTCCGGTTGCAGGCCGGCGGCCAGCAAGGCGTGGCCCAGGCGGTTGGCGTAGCGATCCAGCTCGGCGTAGCGCCACTGCTCGCCCAGGCAGGCGGCGGCAATGCGCTCGGGGTGCGCTGCCACGCGGGCTTCGAACAGCGGCACGTAGCCCTGCTCCAGAGGGTACTCGCGGGTGCTCTGGTTGCAGTCCTGCAGAACGAATTCACGTTCGTCGTCGGCCAGCAGCGGCAAGGCATCGAGGTCCTGTTCGAAACCATCGGCCAGCGCCAGCAGCAGGCGCTGGAAGTCCCCCAGCAGGCGCTCGATGGTGGCGGGTTCGAAGAAGCGGCGGTCGTAGGACAGGTGCAGGCCCAGGTCGTCGCCAGGGTAGCAGACCACGGTGAGCGGGTAGTTGGTGTGGGTACGGCCTGACCCGGACTTGGCATTCAGACCCTCGGCACCCTCCAGTACGGTGGCATCCACCGGGGCGTTCTCGAACACGAACAGGCTGTCGAACAGCGCCTGGCCCTTGGGCAGCTCGCTGCATTCCTGGATGCTCACCAGCGGCAGGTGCTCATGCTCGCGCGACGACAGGTTGCGCTCGAACAGTTGCTGCAGCCATTGGCGCACGCTGAGTTTCTGTTCTGGCGCCGGCATGGCCACGCGCAGCGGGATACTGTTGATGAACAGGCCCACGCACTGCTGCATCTGCGGCAGGCTGGCCGGGCGCCCGGCCACGGTCACGCCGAACAGCACGTCGCGCTCACCGCTGTAACGGCGCAGGACCAGGGCCCAGGCGGCCTGGGCGAAGGTGTTGACGGTCAGCTGGTGGGCCTGGGCCAGTTCGCGCAAGCGTGCGCCCTGCTCCGGCAGCAAGCGGCTGTGCAGGTCGCCGACCTGCATGCCGCCGTTATCGTGGAGGATCGGCCGGTCGCTGGGGATGTAGGTCGGGCGGGCAAAGCCGGCCAGGGTCTGGCGCCAGTATTGCTGCGAGGTTTCCAGCCCTTGATGGTGCAGCCAGGCAATGAATTCGCGGTAGCGCGGCGGGGTCGCCAGGCGCGCTTCGCTGCCCTGCTCCAGGGCTTTGTAGATCGCCAGGAAGTCGCCCATCATGATCGACCGGCACCAGGCATCGATGAGGATGTGGTGGTTGCTCATGATGAACCAGTGCCGCTCGGGGGCCAGGCGAATCAGCCGCAGGTGCAGCGGCGGGCGCTCCAGCAGTTCGAAGCCAGCCAGGCGCTCGCGCTCGAGCAGCGCCTGCAGGCGCGCTTCATGCTGATCGGCGGGCAATGCGCTCCAGTCCAGGAACTCCACACCATCGCCGTCGCCGCGGTGGATGATCTGCAGCATCTGCTCGCCGGAGCTCCAGCAGAACGACGCGCGCAGGGCTTCATGGCGGGCCACCACGGCGCGCCAGGCCTGGTCGAAACGCTCGACGTCCAGGGCGCTGTCGATGCTGTAGCGGTCCTGCATGAAGTAGATGCCGGTGCCAGGCTCGAGCAGGGTGTGCAACAGCAGGCCTTCCTGCATCGGTGTCAGCGGGAACACGTCCTCGATGTCGGCAGATGCCAACGGCAAGGCATCGAGCTGGGCTTGGCTGAGCCGGGCCAGGGGGAAGTCCGACGGGGTGATGCCGCCGGCCTCGGGTTGCAGGCAGTGCTCGATCAAGGCCTGCAGGTTGCGCTGGTAGGCCTGGGCCAGCTGTTCGATGGTCTGGCCACGGAACAGCTGCTCGCTGTAGGTCCAGCGCAAGGTCAGTTCGCCGCCATAGACCTGGCCGTCCACGCTCAGCCAGTTGGCGAGCGCTGCGTCGCCGCTGTGCTGCGCGCCGCCGGCCTCGGCCAGCGGTCGCAGCCAGGCAGCCTCGGCGAAGCCTTGGTCGAACTGCCCCAGGTAGTTGAAGGTGATGCGGGCCTCGGGCAAGGCCGCCATGGCCGCCCGGCTGGCAGGGTCGGCCAGGTAGCGCAGCACGCCGTGGCCCAGGCCCTTGTGCGGCACGCCGCGCAATTGCTCCTTGATGGCCTTGAGGCTGTCGCCAGCGCTGGCGGCCGGAGTCAGTTGCAGTGGGTAGGCACTGGTGAACCAGCCCACGCTGCGGCTCAGGTCCAGTTCGTCGAACAGCGCTTCACGCCCGTGGCCTTCCAACTGCACCAGCGCCGACGCTTGGCCGGTCCAGGCGCACAGGGTCTGGGCCAGGGCGGTCAGCAGCAGGTCCTCGACCCGCGCGCGGTAGGCCAGGGGCGCCTGCTGCAGCAACTGTCGGGTGGTTTCGGCGCTCAGGGTCAGGCTGACACTGCGCGCGTCACGTTCCAGGTTGGGATTGCCGGTGAAGTCCCGCGGCAGGTCGGTCGGCGCATCGCGCAACTGGCCCTGCCACCAGCCCAGCTCTTCGCGCAGCGACTCGCTGCCGGCATAGGCGGCCAGGCGCTGAGCCCAGTCGCGCACGGCGCTGGTCTTGGCCGGCAGGTCGATGGCCTGGCCTTGCTGCAGTTGGCGATAGGCGGTTTGCAGGTCTTCCAGCAGCACCCGCCAGGACACGCCATCCACCACCAGGTGATGAATGGCCAGCAACAGCCGTGGCTGCTCGCCCGGCACCAGAACCGCACGCAGCAGCGGCCCCTGGTGCAGGTCGAGGCTGCGCTGGGCACGCTCGAACAGCGCCAGGCGTTGTTCGGTGCTGTCGTCTTGGCCCTGCCACAGCAGCGTCTGCTCGGTGTCGATGGCCGAGTAGTGGGCCTGCCATTGGCCAGCACCATCGGCGGCGAACCGCAGGCGCAGGGCGTCATGATGGCTGACCAGCGCTTGCAGGGCCTGCTCCAGCAGGTCGGCCTGCAACGGTTGCTCGGCGCCCAGCAGCAACGACTGGTTCCAATGATGCGCGGCGGCCAGGTCCTGGTCGAAGAACCAGTGCTGGATCGGCGTCAGTGCGCTGGCGCCGCTGACCGGGCCCTGGTCGATGCTGAGCTGCTGGCTTTGCCCGGCGGCAGTGGCCAGGGTGCGCACGGTCTGGTGCTGGAACAGGTCCTTGGCGGTGAAGTGGATACCCGCCTGGCGGGCGCGGCTGACCACCTGGATGGACAGGATCGAATCGCCGCCCAAGGCGAAGAAGTTGTCGTCGATACCGACCCGGGCCACGCCCAGCACGCCCTGCCAGACCTCGGCCAGGCCGCGTTCGACCGCAGTGGTCGGCGCCGCGTAGCTGTGCTGGCTGGCGCTGACGTCCGGCGCTGGCAAGGCACGTCGGTCGAGCTTGCCGTTGGCGGTCAGGGGGAAGCGTTCGAGCACCATCAGGTGCGCAGGGACCATGTGCTCGGGCAGGCCGGCATGCAGGTGCGCACGCACTTGGTCCAGGTCAAGCTCGGCTGCAGCCAGCAGGTAGCCGACCAGCTGTTTGCCGGACGGGCCGTCGATGGCCAGCACCACCGCTTCGCGCACCTGATCGTGGGCCAGCAGGCGTGCTTCGATTTCGCCCAGTTCGATACGGAAGCCACGAACCTTGACCTGATGGTCGATACGTCCCAGGTACTCCAACTGGCCATCTTCGCGCTGGCGCACCAGGTCGCCGGTGCGGTACAGGCGGCCAGCGCCGGTGGCGTCGAACGGGTCGGCGACGAAGCGCTCGGCGCTCAGGCCCGGGCGGCCGTGGTAGCCACGGGCAAGCCCCTGGCCACCCACGTACAGCTCACCGGTGGCACCGGCCGGCACCTGGGCCAGGTCGGCGTCCAGCACGTGCAGTTGGCGGGAACCGACCACACGGCCAATCGGCACATTGACCGCGTCATCGGCCAGGGTCTCGGCCACCCGGCAGGCGGTGGGCATGACCACGGCCTCGGTGGGGCCATAGCCGTTGAACAGGGTCTGCGGGGCGAAGGTCTCGCGCAGGGTATGCACGTGTTCCGGGGTCAGCGCTTCACCGCCGGTGATGCACAGGCGCACCGGCAGGCGCTCGCCGCGGCTGCGCAGCCACTGGGCCAGCTGGCCGCCGTAGCTGGGCGTGAAGCCCAGCACATTGATGCCTTTGGCGCGGATCAACCCGCAAATGGCCTCTGCTTCCCACTGACCTTGCTCGCGCAGTACCACGTGGGCGCCGAACAACAGCGGCACCAACAGGCGCTCGCTGGCGGCGTCGAAGTTGATGGAATAGAAGTGCAGCTCACAGTCGGCCGGCGTGGTGCCGAACAGCTTGCCCACCGCCAGGCAGTGCATGGCCAACGGGCCCTGGTCCACGGCCACGCCCTTGGGCAGGCCGGTGGAGCCGGAGGTGTAGATCATGTAGGCCAGGTGCCCGGGCGCGGAACGCTCGCGAGGATTGCTGTCGGGATAGGCGGCCAGCGCGGCATGGTCCTGCTCCAGGCTCCAGACCTGGACATCGGCAGGCAACGCCCCCTGTCGCAGCAGCTCGTCATGCCCCAGCAGCACGGCGATCCCGCTGTCCTCGATCATGTAGTGCAGGCGCTCGCTGGGGTACTCGGGGTCCAGCGGCACGTAGGCTCCGCCGGCCTTGAGCACGGCCAGCAGGCCGACCACCAGGTCCACCGAGCGGCGCAGGGCCAGGCCGACGCGAACTTCGGGACCCACGCCCAGTTCGATCAGGCGATGGGCCAGGCGGTTGGCCTGGGCATTGAGCTCGGCGTAGCTCAGGGAGCGATCGCCACAGCTGACGGCCAGGCCGTCGGGGGTCGCCTGCGCCTGGCGCTGGAACAGTGCATGGACACTATCTGGCTGGGCCACCGGCGCATCGCCACGCCCTGCGGCCAGCAGTGCCTGGCGCTCGTGCTCGGCCAGCAACGGCAGTTCGCTCAAGGCCTGCTGCGGATCGGCGAGCATGGCCCGCAGCAATTGCTGCCAATGCTCGGCCATGACGGCGATGCGCGCCTCGTCGAACAGGTCGGTGCTGTAGGTCAGGCAGCAGCGCAGCTGCTCGTCGAAGTCGGTGACCTCCAGGTTGAGGTCGAACTTGGTGGCACGGGCGTCGTTGACCAGGTAGTCCACCTTGACGCCGCCGGCCAGCTCGCGCTGCTGCTGGAACTCCCAGCGCTGCACGTTGCACATCACCTGGAACAGCGGGTTCCAGCCAGCGCTGCGCTCGGGCTGCAAGGCTTCGACCAGGTGGTCGAACGGTACGTCCTGGTGCGATTGACCATCGATGGCCACTTGCCGGACCTGCGCCAGCAGCTGCTCGACGCTCATCTGCCCATGGGGACGGATGCGCAGGACCTGGGTGTTGAGGAACGCGCCGATCAGCCCTTCGCTTTCCGGCCGGATACGGTTGGCCAGCGGCACGCCGATGCGCAGGTCGTCCTGGCCACTGTAGCGGTAAAGCAGCACCGACAGCGCGGCGGTCATGGTCATGAACAGGGTGAGGCCGCGTTCACTGTTGAAGCGGGCCACCTGCTCGGCCAGTTGCGCATCCAGGTCGAAGCGGTGCAGCTCGCCGTGATGGCTCTGCACGGCAGGGCGTGGGCGGTCGCTGGGCAGTGCCAGCAGCGGTTGCTCGCCCCCCAGTTGGCCGCGCCAGTAGTCGAGTTGGCGCTGCATCTCGCCACCTTCCAGCCAGCCACGGTGCCAGGCGCTGTAGTCCAGGTATTGCACCGGCAGCGGCGCCAGGGGCGACTCGCGCTCGTCGACGAAGGCTTCGTAGAGGGCCCCTAGTTCGCGGGCGAAGATATCCATCGCCCAGCCTTCGGTGACGATGTGGTGCAGGGTCAGCAGCAGGTGGTGTTCGGCCTCGCCGCTCTTGACCAGGCAGACCCGCAGCAGCGGCCCGCGTTCCAGGTCGAACGGCGCATGGGCCTGCTCGTCGGCCAGGCGGGCGATGCTCGCTGCGCGCTCGTCCGGGCCCTGGTGGCTGATGTCCAGCCATTGCATGGCCACATCGGAGTGGTTCGAGACCTGCTGCCAGGGCTTGCCATCCTCGGACGGGAAGGTGGTGCGCAGGCTCTCATGGCGGTGGATCAACGCCTGCAGGGCACGCTCGAAACTGTCCACGTGCAGCGCTCCGCGCAGGCGCGCCATGCCGCCGACATTGTAGGCCGGGCTTTGCGGGTCCATCTGCCAGAGGAACCACATGCGTTGCTGCGAATAGGACAGCGCCACGCGCTGCTGGCGATCGACCAGGGCGATGGCGCCCTGCTGGTCGACCTGGCCTTCGGCCTTGGCGCGGGCCACCCAGGCAGCGAAGGCTTGCAGGCGACGCGACTCGAACAGGCTGCGCAGCGGCAGCTCCACAGCCAGGGCCTGGCGGGCGCGGGAGACGATGCGCGTGGCCAGCAGCGAGTGGCCGCCCAGTTCGAAGAAGTCATCGTCCAGTCCGACGCGCTCCACCTCTAGCACTTCGGCCCAGATGGCCGCCAGCTCCCGTTCGCAAGCATCGCGCGGGGCGCGGTATTCGCGCAGGCTGGCGTCCGGCTGCGGCAAGGCGCGGCGGTCGAGCTTGCCGGTGGGGCCCAGGGGCAAGGCCGCCAGGCGCAGGATGTGGGTGGGGATCATCGCGTCGGGCAAGCGTTGTTGCAGGGCCTCGCGGATGCGCGCGGCCAGGGCTGCTGGCGGCTCCTCGCCTTCGAGCACCAGGTAGGCCAGCAACTGGCCGCCCCCGGCGCCCTCGCCCAGGACCACGGCGGCCTGCTGCACGCCAGGCTGCGCCAGCAAAGCGTTGCGGATTTCCTCGATCTCGATGCGCACGCCACGCAGCTTCACCTGCTCGTCCAGGCGCCCCAGGTATTCCAGGGCACCGTCGTGGCGCCAGCGCGCCAGGTCACCGCTGCGGTACAACCGGCCACCGCCCTCGGCGGGCAGGAAGCGCGCGGCGGTCAGGCCCGGCTGCCCCAGGTAGCCACGAGCCAGGGCGTTGCCGCCCAACAGCAGCTCGCCTGCCACACCGGCGGCAGCGACCTGCCAGCCAGCGTCGCGGACTTCTACCACGGCGTTGCTCAGGGGGCGGCCGATGGGCACGCGCGCCCCGGCCTCCTCTGCACAAGGCCAGTGGGTGATGTTGATGGCCGCCTCGGTCGGGCCATAGCGGTTGTGCAAGGCGACGTTCGGCAGGCGCTCGCGCACGCGTCGGCAGAGGTCGGCCGGCAGCGCCTCACCGCCGCTGAACAGTTGGCGCAGGCTGACGCACCGTTGTACCTCGGGCTCTTCGATGAACAGTTGCAGCAGCGGCGGCACGAAGTGCAGCACGCTCACGCCTTGCTCGCGTACCAGCGCCACCAGGCGCTGCGGGTCGCGATGATCGCCATCGCCGGCCAGCACCAGGCGGCTGCCGGCGATCAGCGGCAGGAAGCACTCCCACAGCGAGACATCGAAGCTGAGGGACGCCTTTTGCAGCAGCACGTCCTGCTCATCGATGCCGTACTGGCGCTGCATCCAGTCCAGGCGCTCGGCGAGGGCCGCATGGCTGACGCCCACGGCCTTGGGCTGGCCGGTGGAACCGGAGGTGTAGATCACGTAGGCGAGGTTTTCCGGGTGCAGCCCGGGCGCGGGCGCTTCGAGGCTGCCCGGGCCGTCGGCCACGCCGTGCAGTGACAGGGTCGCGACCGCCGTGTGCCCGGCAAAACGCTGCAGTACTGCGGGTTGCCCCAACAGCAACGCTGGGGCGCAGTCCTGGAGCATGAACAGCAGGCGCTGCTGCGGATAGTCGGGGTCCAGCGGCACGTAGACGCCACCGGCCTTGGCGATGGCCACGAGGGCGACCATCAGTTCCAGGGAACGCTCACCCAGCACGCCCACGCGCACTTCCGGGCCCACGCTCTGCCGGCGCAGGCGCAGGGCCAGGGCGTTGGCGGCCCGGTCTAGAGCAGCGTAGGTCATGCGCTGCTCGCCGCAGACCACGGCAATGCCGTCAGGGGTCTTGGCTGCCTGTTCGGCCAGGCGCGCCGGCAACGACCAGCCCGCCTCAGCGTGCGGGTTGCTGCCCCACGCCTGTTGCTGGGCCAATTGACGCTCGTCGAGCAAGGTGATATCCGCCACTGGCTGAGCCGGGTTGGCGCACAGTTGCCCCAACAGCGTCACGAAATGCCCGCCAAGGCGCTGGATAGTGCTGGCTTCGAACAGCGCTTCGGCGTAGTCGAAGGACACCCGCAGGCGGCCTTGGGCGTCCTGCTCGCTGTGCAGTTGCAGGTCGAACTTGGCTTCGCGGCTGTGCCACGGCAGCTCCTCGGCAAACAGGCCTGGCAGGCGGCGCAAGGCACTGCTGTCGCGTTGCAGGTGGTTGAACATCACCTCGAACCCGGCAGCATCGCCCAGGGCTGCGCTGACCTGCTCGTAGTCCACCGCCTGATGGGCGTGGGCGTCCAGCACCGTGCCGCGCACGCTGGCCAGCAGCGCATCGAAACCAGCACGGCCATCGACGGTACTGCGCATGACCTGGGTGTTGATGAAAAAGCCCACCAGGCCTTGGCTGTGGCGATGTTCGCGGGTGGCACTGGGCACGCCGACACGGATGTCAGCCTGGCCGGTATAGCGGTGCAACAGCACCTGCCAGGCCGCCAGCATCAGCATGAAGGTACTGACGCCCTGGGCCTTGGCCGTGGCCGCCACCTGCGCGCAGAGCGTGGCCGGCAGGTTCAGGCTCAGGCGCCGCGCCGCTGAAGGCGCCTGACCGCGGGCATGGTCGAGGGGCAGCGCCAGCGCCTCGCGCTCGCCACCGAGCTGGGCCTGCCAATAGGCCAGCGACGGTGCCGCGTCGATGTCGCGGGCGTTCAGCCAGGCGAGGTAGTCGCCATGATTGATCGGCAGCGCCGGCAAGCTCGCGCCTGCGTCGGCATACAACCGGGCGAACTCATCGAGCAGAATGGCGAACGACCAGCCATCGGCGACGATGTGGTGTACGGTCACCAGCAGCAGGTGGTCCTGCTCATCGACCTGCACCAGGCGCACGCGCAGCAGCGCGCCCTCCTCCAGATCGAACGGGGTGGCGGTTTCCTGGGCGACGATGGCCTGGGCCAGTTCCTCGCGCTGCTCGACGGCCACGTCGCGCAGGTCCTCGTGCTGCACCGAGAAGTCGACGCCCTCCTCGACCTTTTGCAGCGCTACCCCTTCTTGCTCGAAAAAGTAGCTGCGCAGGGCTTCGTGACGTTGCACCAGGATCTTGAAGGCACGGTCCAGGGCGGCGTGATCCAACTCGCCGCGCAGGCGCAGGCCACCCGGCACGTTGTAGGCGGCGCTGTTGGGCTGCAGCTGCCAGAGCAACCACAGGCGGCGCTGCGCGGCACTCAGCGGCAGCGGCTGGCCAGATACGCGGGGCATCGGCGCTTCGGCCTGCTCGCCACGCGCCAGGGCCTGCACCTGAGTGGTGAAATCTGCCAGCGTCGGCGCCTCATAGAGGGTACGCAGCGACAGCTCGATACCCAGTTCGTCGCGCAGCTCGGCGATCATCTGGATGGCCTGGATGGAGTTGCCGCCCTGGCTGAAGAAACTGGCGCCAGACTCCAGCACGTCGACCTTGAGCGTTTCGCGCCACAGGCGCAGCACCTGCCCCGGCAGGTCCTCGGCTGGCGCCGCGCTGGCAGTGCTGGCCTGGCCAGATTGCCACTGGGCCACACAGGCCAGGCTGCCATCACGCCATTGCGCCGCACAGGCCGAGCGTTGCAACTTGCCGCTGGAGGTCTTGGGCAGGCTGCCAGGCTCGAGCAACAGGACCACGGCCGGGGTCTCACGGTGCACGTCGGCCACCTGAGCACGCACCTGCTCGATCAGTTGCTCCAGTGGCTGTTGCTTCTGCGCCCGACGGCCGATCTCGGCGGCGATGCCGAACGACTCCTGACCGTCGTGCTGCAAGGCGAACACCGCCACCCTGCCCTTGCGCACGGCTTCGACGCGGGTCTCGACGGTGCGCTCGATATCCTGGGGGTAGAGGTTCTGGCCGCGGATGATCAACATGTCCTTGAGGCGGCCGCTGACATACAACTGGCCTTGGTGCATGAAGCCCAAATCACCGGTACGCAGCCAGGTGCGGCCATCACGTTCCACGAAGGCACGGGCGCTGGCCTCGGGGTTGCGCCAGTAGCCTCTCGCGATACTGGGGCCGGTGCTGCAGATCTCGCCGACCTCACCTTCGGCCAGCACGTTCTGGCTCAGCGGGTCGAGGATCTGCACCTCATGCCCAGGTTGCGGCCAGCCACAGCTCATCAACTGCGCGCCGACGCCCGGCACCGCGCGGTTGGCGGCGAGCGCTTCGGCATCCAGCGCCAGGGCATCGATGCCCTGCCCTGGAATGCTGCCGGAAACGAACAGGGTGGCCTCGGCCAGACCGTAGCTGGCCAGGAACGCCTTGGGGTCGAAGCCGCAGTTGACGAAGCGCGCGGCGAAATCGTCGAGGCTGTCCTGGCGGATCAGCTCGGCGCCGGAGAACGCCACGCGCCAGCGGCTCAGGTCCAGGCCCGCCAGCTTGCTCTCGGCGATGCGCTCGTGGCAGAGCCGGTAGGCGAAGTCCGGACCACCGCTGATGGTGCCGCCGAAGCGGCTGATCGCATCCAGCCAGCGCAGGGGGCGTTCGAGGAAATACTGCGGCGCCATCAGCACCACCATCACGCCGCTGTAGATGCCTTGCAACAGGCCGCCGATCAGGCCCATGTCATGGTACAGCGGCAGCCAGCTGACGATGACCTCGCCATCGTCGATGCCGTAGCCCTGGCGAATCAGCCAGGCATTGGCTTCCAGGTTGGCGTGGCTGACCTGCACGCCCTTGGGCGTGGAAGTGGAGCCGGAGGTGTACTGCAGGAAGGCGATGTCTTCTGGCTGTGGCAACTCGGCGACCCAGGCCGGTGCGTCCTGGATCTCGTCCACCGCCAGCAGCCCCGGCATGGCCAGGCCATTGGCCTGGGCGCTGTCGCGCAACGTCGGCAACAACTCGGCGGTGGTGAGGATGACGCTGGGCTCGGCGTCGCCGATGATCGACACCAGCCGTTCCAGGTGCTGCGGGCGCATGGATTCTGGCGGATAGGCCGGCACCGCGATGACCCCGGCATAGAGGCAGGCGAAGAACCCGGCCACGTACTCCGGGCCGCTGGGCAGCAACAGCAGCGCCCGCTCGCCGCGCCCGGCACGTTCGGCGATCGCCGCTGCGATCGCGCGAGCACGGGCGTCCAGTTGCCCGTAGCTGAGCAGGAGCCCGTCGTCGCTACGCCCATCGAGAAAACGCAGGGCGGGCGCCTCTGGCTGCCGGGCGGCATGCCGCATCAGTGCGTGAGCCAGGGAAGTCGGGCGCTCGAAGATAGTGGCCATCGCTGTGTCGGTCCTCAGTTCCATGCTTGGGGAACGGCCGCTCCGCAGGGAAGAGGTCGTTTTCATAGGAACAGTGACGGGTGAGGCGGGGGGGAAATTAGGTGCTTCACGAATTGTCGGTGGGGTTCGCCGGTGGTCATGGGGCGCCTGTGAGATCGTGCGGCGCTTCGACTCTCAAGCCAAACCCATCGACAAAGACATATTGCGAATAATTCTCAATAAATCTATTCTGCGCGCCTTCGGGATCATTCGCTCTGGAGCGCCACCTTGCCCGCCGACCTGGACCAGCTGTTTCGCCTGTACCATCGCGATCTGCAGCACATCGCCTATCGCCGCCTGGGCGATCGCGAGCTGGCGGCGGACCTGGCCCAGGATACCTTCGTACGTTACGCGGGCATGGGCGATGCCAGCATCGCCCAACCGAAGTTCTTCCTCATGCGCCTGCTGCGCAACCTGGTGATCGACGTGGTTCGCCGGCGCAAGCGGATCGGCGAGCACAGCGCCCTGCAGGATGTCGAAAGCGAGCTGCTCGACCCGAGGCCGAACCCCGAACAGCTGCTGGAGTTGCGTCGGCAGTTGGCCCAGCTCCAGCAGGCACTGGAGGAACTGCCGAGCAATTGCCGCCAGGCCCTGCTGCTCAACCGCCTGGACGGGCTCGGTCACGCCGCCATCGCCGAACGCCTGGGCGTCTCGCCGAGCATGGTCAACAAATACATCATGCGCGGCCTGCGCCATTGCGTCCGCTGCCTCGCATGACAGGAAAGCGCCATGCCCGTCGATGAAGCCACGCTCGACCAACCGCTGCCGGAACTTCAAGAGCAAGCCTTGCAGTGGCTGGTGGACTTGCACGACGGCAAGCCCGATGCCGGCCGTTGGGACCGTTACCTGGCCTGGAGCGAGCAATCCCCGGCGCACCGCCATGCCGCGCTGGACGCCGAATCACTGTGGGAAAACCTCGGCACCCGCCCGCACCGTCCACGTCGGCGTACCCTGCCCCTGTTGGTGCTGGGCATGGCCGCCATGCTGGGTGTCGGCAGCCTGCACCAGGCTCAGGAACAAGGCTGGCTGGCCGACCAGCATACCGGCCCGGGCGAGCGCCGCGAGCTGCACCTGGCCGATGGCTCGACCCTCATGCTGGCGCCCAATACCCGGGTGGATATTCGCCTGGATGGCGAGCGACGGCGGGTGCGCCTGTACAGCGGGGAACTCTACGTGGAAGTCGCCGCCGATCCCGCCCACCCATTCGACGTCGAGTCGGCCGGCGTGCGCATGCGGGCGCTGGGGACCGCCTTCGATGCGCGCAACGATGGCGGACGGGTGCGTCTGGTGGTAGCCGAGCACCGCGTCGGCATGAGCGTGGGCGATCAGACGCTACGCGTGGACCAAGGCCAGGCGCTGGACTACGCCAACGGCCGCATGGGCACGCCACGCGTAGTCGACGTCGAGGCCGTCACCGCCTGGCGACGGGACCGCCTGGTGTTCGATGGCGAGCCGCTTGGTGAGGTGCTCGATACCCTCGGGCGCTACCATCGCGGGCTGATCTGGGTCAGCGATCCACGCTTGCGTGCGCTGCCGGTGACCGGCTCATTGCCGACCCAGGATGCCGATGCGCAGTTGCGCTGGCTGGAGCAGGTGTTGCCGGTTCGTGTCCAGCAGTGGCCATGGCTGACGCGGATCGGACCATTGGGCCAGGGCCGTCGTTGAACAACGTTTGGCTTGAGAGTTGTGGTGTTGCGTAGATCGCGCGCCGCCCGCGCGATCTGATAGGCGCCCCATAACGACCGGCGAACCTCCCCCGAAAATCCGTGAATAATCAAAAAATTTGTCACTCCCGCTGTCAGCTTTCCCGCCACCATCGTGTATCCCCTTTGAGAGCCGCAATCGACGGCTCATCGTCGAGAGCAGAGGGGATTCACATGCAGCAGTTGTTTCGTCGCGGCGGGTTGTACCTGGCTATCAGTGGCAGCCTCGCGGCCAGCGTCAGTGGCCCGCTGTGGGCCGCCCAGGTGACCCAACCCGCCGTGCGTTCGTTCAGCGTCGCCCCAGGCCCTCTCGGCCAGGCGCTCAACCGTTTCGCCGAGCAGGCCGGGCTGCGCCTGATGGTCACCAGCGACCTGATCGCCCAACGCACCAGCCCCGGGGTCAACGGCAGTGCCAGCACCGAGCAGGCCCTCGCCAGGCTGTTGTCCGGCACCGGGCTGGTCGCGCAGGTCCAGGGCGACCGCCTGATCGTGCTGCCCGCGCCAACCGAGGAACACGCCCTCACCCTGGACGCCAGCCCGGTGGTCGCCACCGCCGAGGAAGAATCCAAGCAGATGCCCGGCGTGTCGATCATCACTGCCCAGGACATCCAGAAGTCGCCGCCGGTCAACGACCTTTCGGACATCATCCGCAAGATGCCGGGCGTGAACCTGACAGGTAACAGCGCCACGGGCGTGCACGGCAACAATCGCCAGATCGACATTCGCGGCATGGGCCCGGAGAACACCCTGATCCTGATCGACGGCAAACCCGTCACCTCACGCAACGCGATCCGCTACAGCGTGACCGGCGACCGCGACACCCGCGGCGACACCAACTGGGTGCCGGCCGAGCAGGTCGAGCGCATCGAGGTGATCCGTGGCCCGGCGGCGGCCCGCTACGGCAATGGCGCGTCAGGTGGGGTGATCAACATCGTCACCAAGCGGCCCGACGACCAGACCCACGGCACCCTGTCGCTGTACACCAACATGCCTACGCACCACGACGAGGGCGCCACCAAACGTGCCAACTTCAGCCTCAGCGGCCCCTTGACCGACACCCTGCACTATCGGCTCTACGGCAATGTCAGCACCACCGACAACGATGACTTCGACATCAACAAGAATCATCAGCCGGCCGGCAGCACCAAGTTGCCCGCAGGGGCCGAAGGGGTACGCAACAAGGACCTCAATGCCTTGCTGACCTGGCGACTCGACGATCGTCAGTCGCTGGAATTCGAGACCTCCTTCAGCCGCCAGGGCAACCTCTATGCCGGCGAGAGCCAAGGCAACGTCGACACCTCGAACAAGCTGGCGGGCAACTACCTGGGCCGCGAAACCAACAAGATGTACCGGCAGACCTACGCCATCACCCACAACGGCGACTGGGACTTCGGCACCAGCAAGTTCTTCCTGCAGTACGAAAACACCCGCAACCGCCGCCTCAACGAAGGCCTGGGTGGCGGCGCCGAAGGCTTGATCAACTCCGATACCTTCACCACCAGCGAATTGAAGAACTGGCTCGCCCACGGCGAGTTCAACTTGCCGTTGGCCACGGCCATACCGCAGACCATGACCCTCGGCGGAGAATGGACGCGCCAGGAGCTGAACGACCCCGCGTCGCTGAGCGCGACCACCTCCACGACCAACCCGCTGGCCGGCTACGCCGGTGTGACGCGCAACAGCGAAGTCGGCGCGACCATCGGCTCGCTGTTCGCCGAGGACAACATCGAACTGGCCGAGGGCACCATGCTCACCCCGGGCGTGCGCATGGACGATCACCAGGACTTCGGCCCCAACTGGTCGCCGAGCCTGAACCTGTCGCAGCGCTTCTGGGACGACTTCACCTTCAAGGCCGGCATCGCCCGCGCCTTCAAGGCGCCCAACCTGTACCAGCTCAATCCCAACTACATGCTGGTCAGCAACGGCAACGGCTGCTCCATGGGCGGCACGAGCGGTTGCTACATTCTCGGTAACGCGCACCTGGACCCTGAAATCAGCGTCAACAAGGAGCTTGGCATTGAATTCAAGCGCGACGGCTGGGTGGCAGGCCTGACGTATTTTCGCAACGACTACCGCAACAAGATCACCGTCGACCTGACCGACTCGGTGGCCAGCGCCGGCAGCTACGAGGTGTACCAATGGGCCAATGCCAAGAAGGCGGTGACCCAGGGCGTCGAAGGTACGCTGCAAATCCCCCTGGCCGACAACCTGACCTGGTCCAACAACGCCACTTGGATGATCGAGTCGAAGAACAAGGACAACGGCAACCCGCTGTCGCTGATTCCCAAGTACACCCTCAACTCCATGCTCGACTGGCAGGTGACGCCCAAGCTGTCCTCGCAACTCAGCCTGACCAGCTACGGTCGCCAGAAACCACCGACCAACGCCACCACCCGCTCCGAGGCCACTGGCGGCGTCAATACGCAGTCGCTCGGCAGCTACAGCCTGGTAGGGGTCAATCTGGGCTACAGCCTGACCGAACACATCCGGCTCGGCGCCGGGGTCAGCAACCTGTTCGACAAGCGCCTGTTCCGCAAGGGCAACGCCAGCGCAGCCGGTGCGGCGTCGTACAACCAGCATGGCAGGGCGATCTACACCAGCCTCACGGCGTCGTTCTGAGCACCCGCGAAACGGCCATCGATGGCAACCCTGCGGCGGCATTTGGAGCCCCAAATGCCGGGTCGAAGGTCGTTGACGCGTTCCGTCTGAAACCCCCGCTGAAAAATGCACTTTGCCCTGCGCAACGGGAGTCACACGTGAACACAGACCTTCCTGTGTTGACTTGAGGTAAGCGATCATGGCTAACAATCAAGACAAGGGCAGCGCCCAAGGCGGCAATGCCCAGAACGATATGGACAAGACCGGCCAGAAAGGAGGCCAGGGATCGGGCGGTGGCATGCAGGACCAGCAAAGAGGTGGACAGCAGTCCGGCCACAAGCCCGAGGACAAGATGAACAAGGACTGGGAAAAATCCAGGGACACGGGAAGCCAGGGTGGGCAGAAAGCCCCAGGCGGAACTCAGCAGAAAGATCAGGACCGTTGATGTTCGTGGATGTCTAGCAACCCCGACAAGCCAGCTCCCCTCGTAGGAGCCGGCTTGCCGGCGATGGTGAAATATCAGGAAACACTCGCCCGACTCGTCTGCATCGGTTAGCATCCCTGCCCAGGAGATGGTGATCCTCCTTGAATCGCCGCAATCCCCTGCGGCTGATGACGCCTACAGATACCTGACCTCCGTCGGGGCTGTAGGCGCATGCGCGCAACTACCCCCTTCGTTGGTCAGCCCGATCCTCTTCGAGCTCATGGCCAATGCAAAAACCACATCGTTTCGAACAACTCGCCCTGCTGCCCTACCTCGGCAAGTGGCTGCTCATCGCCAGCGCAGTCGCCGCACTGGCGGGCAGCGCCTCGGCGTTTTTCCTGATCGCCCTCGACCAGGCCACGAACTGGCGAGAAACCCATCCATGGGTGATCTGGCTGCTACCGGTCGCAGGCTTGCTGGTCGGCCTGGTCTATCACCTGGTCGGCAAACCGGTGGACGCCGGCAACAACCTGCTCATCGACGAAATCCACGACCCAAAGCAGGTGGTGCCCCTGCGCATGGTACCGCTGGTGCTCGGCGGCACGCTGGTGTCGCACCTGTTCGGTGCCTCGGTTGGCCGTGAAGGCACTGCCGTGCAGATGGGCGGCGCCCTGGCCGACCAGCTCACCTACCTGCTGCGCCTGGACCGCAGCGACCGCCGCGTGCTGCTCATGGCCGGTATGGCCGCAGGCTTTTCGTCCGTGTTTGGCACCCCGCTGGCTGGCGCGGTCTTCGGCCTCGAAGTGCTGGCGATCGGGCGTATGCGCTACGACGCGTTGTTCCCCTGCATCGTCGCCGCCATCGTGGCCGACCAGGTGTGCCTGGCCTGGGGCGTTCAGCACAGCCAATACACCGTCGGTGAAATCGTGCCGTTCGGTGTGTGGAGCGTAGCCGCAGTGGTGATCGCCGGCATACTGTTCGGCCTGGTGGGCATGCTCTTCGCCACCGCCACGCACAAGCTCGGGGCCCTGGTGAAACGCTCCATCACCTATGCCCCGTTGCGTCCGTTGCTGGGTGGGGTGGTGATCGCCAGCGCCGTGTTCGCGCTGGATGCCCATCAGTACATCGGGCTGGGCATTGGCGATATCGTGCGTTCGTTCCAGGAGCCGATGCAGCCTTGGGATTTCTTCGGCAAGCTGGTGTTCACCGTGGCGTCGTTGGGCACGGGCTTCAAGGGTGGCGAGGTCACACCGCTGTTCTACATCGGCGCAACGCTGGGCAACGCCTTGGCGCCGGTGTTGCACATGCCGTTTGCATTCATGGCCGGGATTGGCTTCGTGGCAGTTTTTGCAGGAGCGGCCAACACGCCTGTCGCTACCACGTTGATGGCGATGGAGCTGTTTGGTGCCGATATCGGGCCTTGGGCGGCGATCGCTTGCGTGACGGCGTATCTGTTTTCCGGGCATGCGGGGATTTACCAGGCGCAGCGGGTGGGCCACGCAAAGCTTCGGCGCCGGAGCGCAGATAGCGTGTGATTGGCGAAGGCAGAGGTGAGCCGGTAGACGCGGGTTCATCGGGGCGCGGCCTCCGCGAAAGGGCCCGCCCAGCGGATGATCGCCCCTCATCCAAGCGCAGCGTAGCGTTGCAGAAGCCGTGGGTTGCTGATCGCCAGCTTGGCCTGCGTGAGCGCAAGCAGGCTGCTCCACGCAGTGCCCTGATCATGCTCGCCCGTACGTATCGCCAACGCCAGCCGGCGCTCATTCAGGACAGTCTCCACGGCAGGCGTGGCAGTTTCCCGCGCGGCGATCGCCAACGCGTTGGCGATCATGCGGGCCTCGTAATGCAGGTGCTCCGGCAACGCCGGCAGCAGCTTGTCCAGCAAGCTGGCACGCGCCGTCAGCATCAGGTCGCTGGCATCAGGTAGTCGGCTCATCGGGCGCTCCCGGCAGTCAGGTTGAGGATTTCGATCTCAAGCTCCGGCAGCAACCTGCCAGTCAAGGCCAGCTCCAGCGAGCGCTCCTGCCCGCTCAGGTGCCGTTGCGCCTGCTGCAGAGCGATCACGCCCCAGCGTAGATGCGCCAGTACCTGCCAGAACACCAGGTCGGCGCGACTCACCGCCACGCCACCTGCGTTACGGTAGGCTGCCAGGAAGTCGTGCAGATCGCCGATCCCGCCCGCATCGCGCTGCGGTGCGGCAAAGCGCCAACAACGTGCGCTGAACCAGCCAAGGTCTTCGCGTGGGTCGCCGCAACTGGCGAACTCCCAGTCGAGGATACCGCTGAGGCGGCCCTGGTCGACCAGGTAGTTACCCGTGCGAAAGTCCCGATGGATCATCCGCACCGGCAACGCCTCGGGCAGGTTCAGCTCGCACCAGCGCAAGCCCCATTCCAGTACCGGCTGTGGCTCTTCCAGGCTGTCGAGGTACTCCCGGTACGTTTCGATAGCCACCACGGCAGATGGTTTTTCCGGTACCTGCAAGAAAGCCAGGCCCGCCATTTCTGGCGTCAGCCGGTGCAGGTTGGCCAGGCTCTGTGCCAGGTCGTCCAGCAGCAGCCGCGTCTGCGGCTCGCGGGTCAGGCGGTGGCCTGCGGCGCTGCCAGGCAGGTGCTGCATGAGAAAGTAGGGGCGCTGCAAGGTCGGGCTGTGCGCCACCAGCAGCAATGGCCGGGGTGCGCGCACCCCGGCATCGACCACCCGGCTGAGCACGGCGAACTCCTGGCGCCGGCCAAGGCTGACGTTCACCGACGAGGGCGAGTCGGTACGCAGCACCCAACGCTGCCGTCCTGCCTGCAGGCCACCTTCGACATCGACCTCCAGCGCCCAGTTTTCCTGGATGGCGCCGCCCGAGAGGCGCTGCGCCGAATGAATCTGGATGTGCCGGGCGCCCAACTGCGGCGCCAGCTCGGCGGCCAGTGCCTGGCGCAGCGCCGGGGCGTCCAAATGGATGGGTGAAGCGGATTGGCGACTCATCTCGATCCTTGCAGTCAGATACGGCTCGCCAACTCGGCGGGCAGGTGATGGGTAGTGTTGAAACTGCGCAGCGACACCCGGCCCGGCTGGAACACCAGTTCACTCAAGGCCACGTTATCGATTACCAGCAGCAGCTCGGCGAGGCGGCTATGCGGTAGTCCGAGTACCTCTGCCACCAGGGTTGCGATGGTGCCCGCCGAGGTCACCGCCAATACCCGACGGCCCTTGCCCGGCTGCTCGATGAGCTCCTGCAGCCAGGCCATCGCCCGCTTGGCGAAAGGCTCGACCGGCATGCAATCGGCGATATCCTCGGCGCCGGCAGCCCAGCGACGGATCTCTTCGCCATACAGCCGCGCACGCGCAGCAGGCGCCTGCGACCAGGCAACCTTGCCCACCCGCAAGCGCGCCGAGCGCAGCAGCGCATTGCCCTCGGCAAACTCGTCGAGCGCCTCCATGGTCACACCCGCAGCCATTCCCGGCATGGCTGCCGACACGGCGGTGGCGGTGTCCAGGTGGCGCCGTCGCGGGCCGACCATTACCTGGTCGAAGCATAGGTCGCGCTCAGCCAGGGCGACCCCGGTGCTCAGCGCCTGGCGTAATCCCAGCGGCGACAGGCGGTCATAGTCGTCGGCACCGAACGAGGCCTGGCCGTGGCGCAACAGATAGAGACTGGACATGGCAAGCTCCTCAAAGCGAACTGACCAAATGGCCGCCGTCCACCGCCAGGGTGGCCCCGGTGATCGCCCTGCCCGCCTCCGAGGCCAGCAACAGCAAGGCGCCGTCGAGGTCGCGCGGTTCGGCGAAGCGCCGCTGCGGGATGCGCGCCATCAGCCTTTGCCCGGCCTCGCTGGCGAGGAACCCGGCATTGAGTTCGGTACTCACGTAGCCAGGGGCCAGGGCATTGACGCGGATGTCATGCCGAGCGAGCTCCAGCGCCAAGGCCCGGGTCAGTTGCAACACGCCGGCCTTGGACACCGCGTAGGGTGCCACCGCACCGGCCACCCGCTCGCCCAGAATCGACGCGATATTGACGATGCTGCCGCCACGCCGGGCCTGGCGCATATGCCGCGCGCCTTCGGTAGCCACCAGCCAGCAGCCCTTCAGGTTGGTGTCGATGACGTGGTCCCAATCGGCTTCGCTCTGCTCCAGTGCCGGCTTGCCCAAAGAGACCCCGGCATTGTTGACGATGATGTCCAGCCCGCCGTCGGCCTGGGCCGCTTGCAACCCCTGACGCACCGACTCGGCGTCGCACACGTCCAGCGCCAGGGCCTGGGCCCTGCCGCCACGCTCGGCGATACACGCCACCAGCGCCTCGAGCCGCTCGACCCGCCGCGCCGCCACCACTACCTGCGCCCCCGCGGCGGCCAGGGTCTGGGCGAAATGCTCGCCCAGGCCACTGGAAGCGCCGGTCACCAGGGCCCGCTTGCCCGTCAGGTCGAACAACCCGTTCATGCGCCCTCCCCGGCCTTGCAGGCCTGGCGGTCGATATGCCGGGCAATGCTCCAGCGATGGGTTTCCGACGGGCCGTCATAGATGCGGAACGCCCGCAAGTCACGGAAGATCCGCGAGACGATGCGCTCACCCGTTACCCCGCTGCCGCCCAGCACCTGCACGCTGCGGTCGACCACCCGCCACAGCGCCTCGGAACACAGCACCTTGGCCACGCTGGACTCATGCCGCCCCTTGTTTCCCTGATCGAGGAGCCAGGCGCAATGCCAGATCGCCAGGCGCGCGCTGTGCAGGTCCATTTCGTTGTCGGCCAACTGGAAGCCGACGCCTTCGTGGTCGATCAGGCGCTTGCCGAAGGCCTGGCGCTGGGTGGCGTAGGCCACCGCTTCGTCATGCGCCCGGCGGGCCTGGCCGAGCCAGCGCATGCAGTGGGTCAGGCGTGCCGGTGCCAGGCGGACCTGAGCGTAGCGCAGGCCCTGGCCGGGCTCGCCGAGCACGTCCGCGGCAGGCACGCGCAAGCCTTCGAAGCGCACCACGCCGTGGCCGCCGGTGAAACAGGAGTCCAGCGAATCCATCAGACGCTCGACCCGCACGCCAGGCTGGTCCATGTCGGCCAGGAACATCGTGGCCTCGCCATCTTCCAGGCGCGCCATGATGATCGCGAAACCGGCCCCCCGGGCCCCGGTGATGAACCACTTGAGGCCATCGATCACGTAGTCGTCGCCGTCGCGCCGGGCCGTGGTCTGCAGCATCGACGGATCGGACCCGGCCCCCGGCGCCGGTTCGGTCATGCAGAAGCACGAGCGCACCCGGCCCTCGACCAGTGGCCTGAGCCAGCGCTGCTTCTGCGCGGGGCTGGCGACCTGCTCGAGCAGGTGGATATTGCCTTCGTCGGGAGCGTGGATGTTCAACGCCACCGGCCCGAGCGGCGAGTAGCCCGCTTCCTCGAAGACGATGGCCTTGGCCACATGGGACAGGCCCAGGCCACCGAACTCGACACCGGCATGCGGGCTCAGCAGGCCCCATTGCCGGGCATGCGCGACCAGCTCGTCGCGCAGCGCTTCGTGTGGACCGTGGCCGTCCTGGCGGGCATCGTTTTCGTAAGCGGTGACCACCTCGGCGACGAAGTGCCGGGTGCGTTCCTGCAGCGCCTGCAGGGTTGGATCGAGTGTGAAATCCATGACGACTCCTGATTCAGCGCGGGCTCATGCGAATGGCACCGTCCAGGCGCCAGCTGGCACCGTTGACATAGCCGTTCTCGATCATCGACACGGCCAGCGCCGCAAACTCCTCGACCTGCCCCAGGCGTTTCGGGAAAGGGACCGAGGCGCCAAGGGCATCCAGCACCGGCTGGGGCGAGCCCTTGAGCAGCGGGGTATCGAATATGCCGGGCAGGATGGTGTTGACGCGAATGCCCTCGTTGGCCAGGTCGCGGGCCACCGGCAAGGTCATGGCGACCACGCCCCCTTTGGACGCCGAATAAGCCGCCTGGCCGATCTGGCCATCCTCGGCCGCCACCGAGGCAGTGTTGATGATCACCCCACGCTCGCCACCTTCCAGGGGCGCCAGGCTCAGTTGGCCGGCCGCCGACTTGGCCAGGGTGCGGAAGGTACCCAGAAGGTTGATCTGCACGATGCGCTCGAAGGCATCGAGCGGGAAATGGCGAATCTCACCGCTGGTCTTGTCCCGCGAGGCGGTCTTGATGGCATTGCCGGTTCCGGCACAGTTGACCAGCACCCGCTCCTGGCCCAGGGTCGCGCGGCTGGCGGCGAAGCCTTCGTCGACACTGGCGTCGCAGGTGACGTCGACCTTGAAGAAGGCCCCGCCGATCTCGGCGGCCAGCGCCCTGCCCTGTTCATCGTTGAGGTCGAACAGGGCCACTTTCACCCCATGTGCGGCGAGTGCGCGAGCCGCTGCCGCGCCCAGGCCGGAAGCACCGCCGGTGACCACCGCGACAATCGTGTTATCCAGTTTCATGTGGGTTTCTCCTGGCGCTCAGAGGCGCTCGATGATCGTGACGTTGGCCAGCCCGCCGCCTTCGCAGACGGTCTGCAGGCCATAGCGCTTGCCTTCGCGACGCAGCGAATGCAGCAGCGTGGTGATCAGCTTGGTACCGGTGCCCCCGAGCGGGTGGCCCAGGGCGATGGCGCCACCGTTGATGTTGAGGCGCGCAGGGTCCGCGCCGGTGGCCTGGAGCCAGGCCATCGGCACCGGGGCGAAGGCTTCGTTGACTTCGTAGAGGTCGATGTCGGCCAGGCGCAGGCCACTGCGTTCGAGGGCGCGTCGAGTCGCCGGGATCGGCGCCTCGAGCATGATCACCGGGTCATCGCCGAGCACGCTGATGTGATGGACGCGGGCCAGTGGCTGCACGCCCAGGGCCTTCAGGCCGCGCTCGTTGACCACCATCACCCCGGAGGCGCCATCGCAGATCTGGCTGGCGTTGGCGGCGCTGATGCAGCCGCCCTCGACCAGCAGCTTGACCTCGGCGATGCCTTGCAGCGAGGCATCGAAGCGGATGCCTTCATCCTGGGTATGCCAGGCCTGGGAACCATCCTCCAAGGTGATCTGCACCGGCACGATCTCCGCGGCGAAACGCTCCTCCAGGGTGGCGGTGGCCGCCTTGCGATGGCTGTCCAGAGCGAAGGCATCCAGTTGCGCCTTGCCCAGCCCGTACTTGCGGGCGATGGCCTCGGCGCCGTCGAACTGGCTGAACACCACGCCTGGGTAGCGTTGCTGGATGGCCGGGCTGATGTACTGACCATAGCCGGCCTTCTCCGGCAGCCACTGGGCCATGCCCATCGGTACCCGGCTCATGCTTTCCACGCCCCCGGCGATGACCACGTCCTGGGTGCCGGAGAGCACCGCCTGCACGGCAAAATGCAGGGCCTGCTGGGATGACCCGCACTGGCGGTCGACCGTGGTGCCCGGCACGCTTTGCGGGAAACCTGCGGCCAGTACCGCGTTGCGGGCGATGTTGGTCGACTGCTCGCCGAGCTGGCCGACGCAGCCCCAGATGACGTCGTCGATCAGCGCCGGATCGGCATCGCAACGTTGCACCAGCGCCTTGAGCACCTGCGCCGAGAGATCGGCAGGGTGCCAGCCGGACAGCCGGCCATTGCGCCGGCCACCTGCGGTGCGGGCGGCGGCGACGATATAAGCTTCAGCCATTGTTGTTGTCCTCTTGTCATTGGCCAATGGGGGTCAGGCGTCGTAGAAGCGCTTGCCTCGGGCGGCCAGCTCGCGCAGCAGCTCGGGCGCGTGGTACGCCGCGCCCAAGTCGGCGTAGTGGGCGCAGCGCGCCAGCAGGTGCTCGGCACCCAGCCAGTCGGCGTAGGCCAATGCGCCGCCAAGGTAAGCCGGGAAACCCAGGCCCAGCAGCAACGCGGTATCGAGCTCGGCGGCCGAGGCCACCACGCCCTCCTGCAAGGCATGGATCGACTCGACGAGCAGCGCCAGCATCAGCCGCTCGACGATCTGGACGTCGTCGAAGTGGCGCGCCGGGGCCGAACGCGCCGCTTCGACGATGGCATGGGCTTGCAGGTCTGGGGACTTGCGCGGCCGCCCGCCGTCGCCGGCCTGGTAGCGATAGAAGCCGGCGCCGTTCTTCTGACCCAGGCGACCGGCGCCGAGCAGCGCCTTGAGCGCGTTGCCGGGCACCGCCGGCATGCGCGCGGGGAAACCGGCGAAGATCAGGTCGCAGACGTGGCTGCCGGTGTCCAGGCCGACCACATCCTCCAGGTAGGCCGGGCCCATCGGCCAGCCGAACGCCTCGGCGGCGCGGTCCACGGCCTCGAAGTCGGCGCCGTCGTCGAGCAGTTGCAGGAAGGCACGGATGTAGGCCGCAAGGATGCGATTGACCAGGAAGCCTGGGCCGTCCTGCACCACGATCGGCGTCTTGCCCATGGCCAGGGCCAGGCCGACCGCCGTGGCGATGGCGGCATCGCCGGTGCGCTGGCCGCGGATGATCTCCACCAGCGGCATCACCGGCACCGGGTTGAAGAAATGCATGCCGGCGAAGTTCTGCGGCCGTGCCAGAGGCTTGGCCAGGTCATCGATGCGCAAGGACGAAGTGTTCGACAACAACACGGTGTCCGGCCCCACTTCGTGCTCCACCTCGCACAGCACGCGGTGCTTGACGCCCAGATCCTCGACCACGGCCTCGACCAGCACATCGGCCTGGGCGAACCCGGCGTAGTCGAGTTGCGCCACGATAGCGCCGCGCACCTGCCCCGCCCGCGCCTCGCTCAGGCGGCCGGTCGCGACCTGGCGGGCCAGCAGCTTGTCGGCCTCGGCCATGCCCAGGTCGAGGGCTTGCTGGCGAATGTCCTTCATGCGCACCGGGGTGCCGTGCAGGGCACTGGTGTAGGCGATACCACCGCCCATGATGCCGGCCCCGAGCACCAGTGCCTGGCGAATCGGTGCCTGGCCGCCGCGCTGACGCTTGCCGATTTTCTTCACCGATTGGTCGTTGAGGAAGATGCGCACCAGCGAGGCGGCTGCCTGGGTCTTGGCGACCTCGCCGAAGGCCTCGCCTTCCAGGCGCAGCGCTTGCCGGTGGCTCTGGCTCCAGGCCTGTTCCAGCAGGTCGATCACCAGGCCGCGGGCCGGCTGGTGCGGCGCCGCACGCAACTGCTGGCGGGCTTGTTCGAAGGTGCCTGCGGCCGGCGGCACGGCCACACCGCCCAGACGCGCGGCGCGGCGCGCACGCCAGTCCAGGCTGCCATCGACGGCAAGCGCCAGTTGCGCCAGGGCGACTTCACGCAGTTCACCGGCGGTGGCCTTGCGCTCGATCACGCCGACGGCGAGCGCCGCGTCCGCCGACTGCGGCTTGCCACTGACGATCCAGTCCAGCGCCACGTCCACGCGGCTGACCCGCGGCAAGCGCACCGTGCCGCCGTAGCCTGGGATCAACCCCAGGCCGACTTCCGGCAGACCGACCCGCGCCGCCTCGGCCATCACCCGGTAGTCGAAGGCCAGGGCCAACTCCAGGCCGCCGCCCAGGGCGAAACCATTGATCGCCACCACACTCGGCAGCGGCAGTGCTGCCAGGCGCTCGAACAGCTGGTTGGCCTGCCAGGTGTGGGCCACGATGTGCTCGCGACTGCGTTCGAACAACTCGCCGAACTCGGTGATGTCGGCGCCGACCACGAAGACGTCCAGGCCACTGCTGACCAGCAAGCCGCGCAGGCCTTGGCTGTTTTCCAGCAGTTCGGCGGCGCTGGCGAGCTCATCGAGGGTGCGCCGGTCGAGCTTGTTGATCGCCGCATCGGTGCGTTCAAGGGTCAGTTCGGCGAAATCGCCGGCGATGCGCGCCAGGCGCAGGGACTGGCCGCGAAAGAGAATCTCGCTCACTGTGTGCTCCGTTCTTGTTGTTGTGGATCAGCCGGTGAAACGCGCCAGCGATGCCTGCAGGTGATCCTTGGCCTCGGCGACCATGCGCTCGAGCAGCTCGGCGCAACTGGGAACGTCATCGATCAGCCCGACGCATTGGCCGGCGGTGATGATGCCGTCGTCCACCGCGCCGGACTCGAGCGCAGCGCGGCCACGCACACCGGCCACCAGCGGCCGCAGCTCTTCGAAGGCTGCGCCACCTTCGCGGCGTTCGAGGCTGACCACTTCCTCGGAAATGGCGTTGCGCAGCACCCGCGCGGTATTGCGCAGAGTGCGGAAGATCAGCCGCGTGTCGCGCTCGTCGGCGCTCACCAGCGCCTGCTTGATCGCCGGGTGGATCGGCGCTTCCAGGGTGGCGCAGAAACGCGTGCCCATGTTCACGCCCTCGGCGCCCAGCGCCAGCGCCGCCGCCAGGCCGCGCCCATCGGCGATGCCGCCCGAGGCGATGACCGGGATCGACAACCGGCGCACCGCCGCCGGAATCAGCACCAGCCCAGGCACGTCCTCCTCGCCCGGATGGCCCGCGCATTCGAAACCATCGATCGACACCGCATCGACACCATTGCGCTCGGCCGACAGGGCATGGCGCACGGCCACGCACTTGTGGATGACCTTGATGCCAGCGGCCCTGGCCTTGGCGATGAACTCGCGGGGGTTGTTGCCGGCGGTTTCCAGCACCGGCACGCCAGCAGCGATCACCGCATCGAGATAGGCCTCGTAGGGCGGCGGGTTGATCGACGGCAGCAGCGTCAGGTTGACCCCGAACGGTTTGTCGGTGAGGGCGCGGCAGCGATCGATCTCGGCGCTCAACGCCTCGGGCGTCGGTTGGGTCAATGCGGTGATGATGCCCAGGCCGCCCGCGTTGGAGACGGCCGCGGCCAGCTCGGCCCTGCCCACCCACATCATGCCGCCCTGGATGATCGGGTAGCGGATGCCCAGCATTTCAGTGATTCGTGTCTTCATGCCTTCAGCCATCTCTTGCTTCAATGGTCGTGAGGCATGGTCCCGCATCGCCGCCCGGCGCGGCATCGTCGCTTACGACGAATCTTGGCCAGGCGCCTGGCGGTCAGAAGGCGGAAAGGAAGATCTTCAGGGTCTCGATGAAAGCCTGTTCATCGGTCATGGGGTGGGCCTTGATCGCTTCGGCCAGGTGCGGGAACTCCTGCTCGTCGAACTCCGGCATCGGCGCGGTGCCGTTGGCGCGGCTCATCGCACCGATCAGCGCGGAGCCGTAGGTGAGCTTCTCGACGCCTTCGATCACCAGCATGCGCCGCTCGGCGGGTACGTCGTAGCGGTTGACCCAGAAGTCGTAGTACTTGAGCATCAGGTGCCGCGGGAAGAACTGCAGCAACAGCGGAGCCGCCCGCGGGTGGCGCAGGATCGAGGCCCGCACCGCCACCGCCAGCTGGATGAGCTGCTCGCGCCAGTCGTCGGTGTTGTGGGTACGCGGGATGATCGCCTCGACCTGGATCATCCGGGCGATCTCCTCGAGCATTTCCGCCTTACCCTTGAAGTGGTAGTACAGTGACGGCGCCTTGACCCCGAGCTTGCGCGCCACCAGCTGCACGGTCAGGCCCTCGATGCCCTCGTCGTCCACCACTTCCAGCGCGGCGCGCACGGCCAGTTCCTTCGAGATGATCGGTTTGGACGGTCTTCCCAAGTGACATGCTTCCTTTGACTGCTCCGACCGCAGGCGCGGCGGAGTCGGTTGACAGCCGTACGGGCGGCCGGCGGCCACCCTCGATGCGGCATTCTATCAGGCCGCGGCGCGGCGCAGGGCGTCGTATCTGGCAAGGTAGAAGTCGCGGCCGCCAAATTCCCGTTCGAGCAGTGTCACCCGACGGAAATAGCGGCTGATCGCAACCTCGTCGCACATGCCCATGCCACCGTGCAGTTGCACCGCCGCCTGGCCGATGAAGCGGCAGGCCGCCGCCATCACCACCTGCGCCGACGAAGCCGCCTGGCTGCGCCGCTCGGGCACGTGCAGGTTGAGCGTGGCCAGGCGGGAGGCGGAGCCGGCCTTGACCAGGTGCAGGTACATGTCCACCAGGCGGTGCTGCAAGACCTGGAACGAGGCCAGGCGCTGGCCGAACTGGCGACGCTCGCCGAGGTAGGCACGGGTCAGTTCGAGCATCTGCGCCAGCGCCCCCCGCGCTTCGGCGCAGAGCCCGGCGACGGCGATGTCGCGAGCGCCCTCCAACCCTGCCAGGGCCGTGTCCGCCTCACCCAGCAAGGCCGCCGCCGGCAGGCGCAGCTGGCGCAACTCCAGGTCGGCGGCGCAACCACCATCGACGGTCGGGCAGTCGCTGACCCGCAGCCCCGGCGTGTCACGCGGCACCAGGAACAGCGAAAGGCCCTGGGCATCCCCGGGTACCCCGGCAGTGCGCGCCGCCACCAGGAAATGGCTGGCCAGCGGCCCGGACCTGACCATGCACTTGACACCGTCCAGCTGCCACTGGCCGTCACGCCACTGCGCGGCCAGCTCGATGCCGCGAAAATCATAGCGCATACCCGGCTCGGCCCAGGCCAGCACCGGGGTAGCCTGCCCTTGCGCAAGCGCAGCGCGCAACTGCCGGGCGTCGGCACCTGCGGCGCCCTGCAGCAGGTGGCCGGCGACCATCACCAACTCCAGGAATGGCGTGTGCACCAATGCCCTGCCCAACGCCTCCATCACCAGCGCGTGCTCCACATGCAGCGGCGCCTGGTGCGCGTCGGGCACCAGTTCGCCCAGGCCCATCTCGCTCATCAGCCGGCGCCAGAGGCTTTCGCCGGTCACGCTTGCGCTGGGGCGCTCGCGCAAGAAGCGCGCGAGGTTGTCTTGCAGCAGCTGCTGCTCGGTACTCAGGGTGAAGTCCATAACGGCCTCGTCGTTGGGGGCGGCAGCCGCCGCCCGAAATCACCGGGGTCAGTCGGCAAGGATCAGGTCGGCGGCGCGCCAGGCCATGGCCATGGTCGGCCCATTGGTGTTGCCCGCCGGGATCTGCGGGAAGATCGACGCATCCACCACCCGCAAGCCACTGACACCACGCACGCGCAGCGCCGGATCGACCACCGACTCGGCGTCGCTGCCCATGCGGCAGCTACCGACCGCGTGATAGCCGCAACTGCCGTGGCTGTCGTAGGCCGCGAGAATCTGCTCCTCACTGACGCAGTCGGCCCCTGGGAAGGTCTCTTCGGCGATGTACGGCGCCAACGGCGACTGGGCGACGAACTCGCGGGCCAGCTGCAGCGTGCGCACCATCAGTTTGCGGTCGTGCTCGCTGGCCCGGTAGTTGGCCTTGAGCTCCGGCAGCTGGTGCGGGTCGCGGCTGCGGATGTGCACCGAGCCCCGCGAGTCCGGGCGCAGCGGGTAGGCCACCATGCCCATGCCAGCGTGCTTCTCCAGCCCCTGGCGGTGGGTGGCGTAGTCGAAGGTGAAGGGCGCGACCAGGAACTGCACGTCGGGGCGCGGGGCCTGTGGCGAAGACTTTAGCCACACGCCGATCTCATAGGCCGCCGAGGACATCGGCCCGCTGCGACGCAGGACATACTGCAAGGTGTTCTTCAGCAAGCGCAGGCCGGTGTACTCGCGGTTGTCGGAAAGCTCCCGGCCCAGCCGCCATTGCGGCAGGATCCCGCGGTGTTCGATGAGGTTCTGCCCAACCTGCGGGCTGTCCTGCACCACCGCGATGCCCAGGCTTTCGAGCAAGGCCCGCGGGCCGACTCCGGAGCGCTGCAGAATGCCAGGGGAGGCCAGGGTGCCGCAGGCCAGGATCACCTCGCGCCGGGCCTGCAGCTCGCCACTCTGCCCGTCGCCACTGGCCAGCGCGACACCGACCGCCCGCGTGCCGTCGAACAGCACGCGGTCGACGGTGGCGTTGCTGATGACCGTGAGGTTGCCGCGGCCGCGCACTGGGTCGACGAAGGCCCTGGACGCGCTCTGGCGCTGCCCTTTCCAGATGGTCCGCGAGGCATAGCCCACGGCTGGCGCATCGTCGGGCTGGTTGACGTCTTCCTTGCGCGGCAGCCCCATGCTTACCCCAGCGTCGATCACCGCCTCGGTCAGTTCGCTGCGCCGGTCCGGCAGGCTCAGGCGCAAGGGCCCGGCGCCACCCCGGGTCGGCGCGGCGCCCAGCTCGTGATTCTCCAGCGCCCGGTAGGCACCGGCGATATGTTCCCAGGCCCAGTCAGGGCTGCTCTGGGCGGCGATCTCGTCGAAGTCGGCAGGCTGGCCACGCACGTACATCATGCCGTTGATGCTGCTCGAACCGCCCATCAGGCGACCCCGCGCCCAGAGTTCCTCGGCGTGGGCGTTGCCCTCTTCGGGTTGAGCCGGGTACAGCCAGGTGCATTGTGGGTCCTGCATGACCTTGGCCAGGCCCTTGGGCATCTTCACGAAGTAACTGTCGTCCTTGCCCCCGGCTTCCAACAGGGCGACGCGCACGTCGGGGTTGGCGGACAGCCGGTAGGCCAGCACGCAACCTGCCGCCCCCGCGCCGACGATGATGTAGTCGAATTCAGCCATGGCGCACTTCCATTCTTATTGTTGTGTGACCCGGTTGCCGTGCGTCCGCGCGCTTCAGACGATGCGCATGGACAGTTGACAGCGGCCCGAGAGATTTATCTAATCTATGTAGATATTCATGCGCGGTCAACACACACAACAACAACACGCCTCCGATGAGTACCTGCACCCATGATCACAGTCACCTTCGTCCAGCCGGACGACCGCCGAACCCTCGTCAACGCCCCGCTTGGCGCCAACCTCATGGAGGTTGCCGTGGCCAATGGCATCGACGGCATCCTCGCCGACTGCGGCGGCAACCTGGTCTGCGGCACCTGCCACGTCGTCGTTCCAGCGCGCTTCCAGGCCGTGCTGCCGGCGCAAAGCGAGATGGAGCGGGACATGCTCGAATGCGTGCCCGACCCGCAGCCGAACACCCGCCTGTGCTGCCAGATCACCCTCGAAGCGGCCCATGACGGGCTGGAGCTGCATGTTCCGCTGACGCAGCGCTGATCCTCCCGACCCGTACCGCCTGCCACGTCACCGTGCCGAGGCTGAAAAACGCCCTGAAATCTAATTATATTAGTTTTGATGACCATTGCCCTATAACGACAACACGACCAGCAACCTGGTAAGGAACCGTCAATGCTCACCCCCCAACGCCCCGATCACGTCGCCGAGGATCGCCTCTTCGACTTCGACATGTTCAACGTCACCGGCTCCGACGAGCCGGTCGACGATCTTCACGAAGCCTATGCTCGCCGCCTGCATGACCAGGCTCCGGACGTGTTCTATACCCTGCGCAACAGCGGACACTGGGTCATCACCCGCTTTGACGAGATTTCCCAGGTGGTGCGCGACCCCGAGCATTTTTCTGCCTCCGAACAGCAGATTCCGCGGATCGAGCAACCGCCGGTGTTCATACCGCTGAGCCTCGACCCGCCGGCCAACCTGCCCTACCGCCAGGCACTGATGCCGCACTTCTCGCCGAAGAACGTCAAGGCGTTGGAGGAGAAGATCCGCTTCTGGGCCAACAAACTGATCGACGAGGTACTGGAGGACGGTGCCTGTGAGTTCACCCAAGCGGTATCCTCGGCGTTTCCGGTGTCGATCTTCATGGAACTGATGGGCATGCCACTGGCGCGCCTGCGTGAATTCCGCGAGCTCTCCGACCTCTTCTTCTCGACCAATGTCCAGGACGAGCTGCATGCCCTCGGCGGGCAGATCATCGGCATCATGACCGAGTTGATCGAAGCCAAGCGCGTGACGCCTGGCGATGACTTGATCAGCTATCTGCTGGGCGTGGAGATCGAGGGCCGGCCCATTCGCCTCGACGAGATCCAGAACATGTGCTTCCTGCTGTTTCTCGGCGGCATGGACACCGTGGCCAACGCTACCGCATTCACCTTCCGCCAACTGGCCCGGGACCCGCAGCTGCAGGCTCGCTTGGCGGCCGACCCGACACTGATCCCGGCGTTCGTCGACGAGGGCCTGCGCTGCTTCGGCATCATCAGCACGCCGCGCATGGTCGCCAAGGATTGCGAGCGCTTCGGTGTGCAGTTCAAGCAGGGCGACATGGTGTTGAGCCTGCTGCCGATCTCAGGTCGGGACGAACGCCGCAACGAGCGCCCGCACCAGTTCGACATCGATCGCAGCAAGCGTGAATCACTGACCTTCTCGACCGGCGCTCACCTGTGCCTGGGCCACTTCCTCGCCCGGGCGGAAATGCGCATCCTCACCGAGGAGTGGCTCAAGCGCATCCCTGCCTTCAGCCTCAAACCCGAGCAGCCACCGCGCTACCGCATGGGCTATGCCCTGGCGCTGCTGGACCTGCATCTGCAATGGGGCTGAGGCTTCACCCTGGCGGCCATGGCCGCCAGGGTGAAGCTCAGGCGCCGACCGCGCGTGCCCGCTGGAATGCCGGGCGCGCCTTCAGGCGTTCGAGGTAGGCCCGCACAGCCGCCGGGTACTGCTCGCCCAGGCCGAACATTTCGCCCAGCAGCAGTCCGTAGCCCACCGAGATATCCGCCACGGTCAGTTGCTCGCCGCACAGGTAGGCGTTGCCCGCCAGAGCCTGCTCCAAGGCCGGCAGACGCTGCAGCATCTGCCCCCGGTAATCCTCGGCCACCGCCGGCACGCGTTGCTCGCGCGGCAGGAACATCGAATAGCGCAGGACCGTGGCCAGGGGCGCGGCGAGCGCCGTCTCGCCGTGGAAGGTCCAGTCGAGCATCGGGCCGTAGGCCGGCGAGTCGAGCGGCACCAGGCAATGACCGTCGCCATGCTTGCTGGCGAGGTATAGCAGGATCGCGCAGGACTCGTGCAGGCGCACCGCACCATCGACCAGGAACGGCAGCGTGCCGCTGGGGTTCACCTCGAGAAACTGCGGCTGCTTGAGCCGCGGGGGAAAGGCCACCAGCTCCAGTTCGTGGGCCAACTCCAGCTCTTCGAGCAGCCACAGGCAACGCAACGAACGGGTGTCCTTGCTGTGATACAGGGTGATCATGGCACTTCCTCCAGGCAAAAAAAGGCCAGCCGCCCACAGTGGGGTGGCTGGCTGCAAAGGGTATTTCAGCGAATACGCGGCAAGCTCAGATGCGCCTGCGCGTACTGCTCGCGCAGCAGTGGCTTGGCGATCTTGCCGGTGGCCAGGCGCGGCAGGGGCTCGGCGCTGCAGACCATGTAGCGCGGCACCTTGTAGCTGCTCAGGTGGGTGCTGCAATGCTGCAACAGCTCGGGGATGTCACCGCCTTGCAAGCCATGCACGATGGCCAGCGGTGTTTCACCGAAGTTGTCGTCATGGGCGGCGATCACCGCCACCTCGTGGACCCCGGGGTACTCGGAAATCACCCGCTCCACTTCCGCCGCCGAGATGTTCAGGCCGCCGGAGATGATGATGTCCTTGATCCGGTCGAGCATGGTCAACAGCCCCTGCTCGTCGACCACGCCCAGGTCGCCGGTGCGCACCCAGCCATCGACGACCGTCGCCGCGGTGGCTTCGGGGTCGTCCCAATAGCGGACCATGGTGCCCGGGCCCTTGATGACGATCTGCCCCGGTGTGTTGGGTGGGCAGAAGTTGCCCTGCTCGTCGATCACCGCCACGCGGGTGTAGATCGAGCCACGCCCGCATTTTTCCGGGTGGGTGATCGAGGCCTGGTCGGTGTTGAACGTGGCCTGCCCGCCCACTTCGGTCTGCCCGTACAGCTGGCGCAGCAGCACGCCCTTCTCCAGCCAGGCTTCGAGCAACTGCCGCGATACCCGCGCACCGCCCACCAGGCAGTAGTACAAACTGCTCAGGTTGGCGTCACGGAAACCTTCGCAGGCCGCCATGCGCTCGAAGAAGATCGGCGTGCCCATCATGGTGGAGATGCGCTGGGTGACGATGCAGTCCAGCGCCCGGTCGGCATCGAAGGCCTGCTCGAGGAACACCGTGCCGCCATACGCCAGGTACTGCATGAGCACCACATACCCGGCCGAGGTGCTCAAGGGCGCGAACAACAGGATGCGCGCCGCACCGAAGGCGCCAGGGCGAGCCAGGCACGAGTCGGTGATATAGCCCGACATGGTGCGATGGGACAGCACCACGCCCTTGGGCCGACCGGTGGAGCCGCTGGTGGGGATGATCACCAGGTCGGTGTCCAACGGAATCTCGCTGCTGCCCAAGCTGCCAGAGGGCGGCGTGTCGCGCAAGCGCGCCAGTTCGTCGAGGGCGAACACCCGTGCACCGGGAATCTGGTCGCCGATCTTGGCCACCAGTTCCGCGCGCTCGTCGTCATGGAAGATCGCCTTGGTGCGATAGCGGTCCACCAGGAGGTAGGAAGCCTCGCTGAAGGTAAAGCGCGGATTGACCGGTGCCAGGATCGCACCGGCCAGCATCGCGGCCTGGCTCAGTACCACCCAGGTCAGCGAGTTGCCGGCCATGACCCCGATGCGGTCACCGCGCTCGATGCCCTGGGCCACCAGCCACTCTGCCGCCGACTCGGCCCAGCCACGCAGTTGCGCGTAGCTGACCTGGTCGTCGCCCACCACCAGCGCGGGCACGTCCGCGCGCTCGATGGCCCACCAGTTGAAAGTCTCGATAAGCGTACCGGACATCTTGTTTTTATCCTCAGGTCAGCGTGTGGCAGTACCGGCGATACCGCGAGGCGTGAACATAGCGGGAAGTCGCACGGTTTTGTAGAACTTGACTTCGGCAGGCTTGCCCGAGTCCTTGCCCAACCAGGTGAAGGCGTAGTTGCCGCGGTTGAAGTCATAGAAGCTGTAGCTGCCATTGGAAACGCCGCCCAGACCGGTGTACTCGAAGATCGGGTAGGTGTAGCCGACGCGGTACAGCGCTCCGCCATGGTCATAGCCTTCGGTCGCCAGTACCAGCCAGGAGTCCTCGTCGAGGAAGTAGCGACGTTTCTCGTAGGCATGGCGCGCGCCCGGTTTGAGCTCGGCTTCGACGACCCAGACTCGGTGTTTTTCCCAGCGGATGAAGTCCGGGTTGAGGAACTTCTTGCCGAGCACTTGCTTGTAGTCGGCCTGCAAGGTCTTGTAGCTGTTGTACGGCAGGATCATCTCCTGGCGCCCTACCAGCTTGTAGTTGAAGCGGTCCATGCGGCCAGAGAAGAGGAATACTTCATCGTAGAACTGCGTGCCACCGAATGCCGACGACGGGATGTCGTAGGTGTAGTTGGGGGCTACCCGCACACGCCGCTGGCTGGGGTCGTAGAACCAGGCCAGGGTGCCACCGGAGCCGTAGTCCAGGCGTTCCTTGCGCAACTGGGCGTAGCCGGCGACGTTGACCGGCGCGCTGGTGACGATGTTGGCCATGTCGGTCAGACCGGCGTTGTCGGCCGTCTGCAGTTGCGGCTCGTACATGACGTTGGCCTTGTGCATGGTCCCTTGCGACAGGTTGGAGATGCTGCCGTTGGAGTCGATCATGTACGAGCCGGCGGTCAGCTCGAGGTACGGAATGTAGGTGAAGTAGCGGTTCCACATGGCCTCGACCCCGCTCTTGGGCGCAGGGAACGGTACCCCGGCGAAGGCGTTCTCGATGCGGTCGCCTTCGCTCTCCCCGGCCAGCTTGGCCTGGCCGGCTTTCTCGGCAGTGTTCTTCAACACCTCCTCTGGCCAGTGCATGCTGCGATGGGTCGGGTAGACATCGATGCGGTAGCCGTCGAAGCGGTCGAACAGCGCCTGGGTGCCCGGCGTCAGCTGGTCCTTGTACTGGGCCAGGTTCTGCTTGGTGATGCTGTACAGCGGCTTGTCGGCGGCATACGGGTCGATGTAGTCGCCGTTGCCCTTGTAACCGGCTGGCGGCGTGGTCAGGCCGCCGGAATAGGCGGGTATGCTGCCATCGGCATTGGCCCCCTTGATTGCGCCGAACACGGTCAGGTCCTCGGCCCAGGCCGAAGCCGTGGCCATGCCGACCATCGCGGCAAGGCCCAGCGAGGTCAGGCCCAGTTTCCAGTTGCGCATCGTCATCGTTGTTCTCCGCTCTGCGTTTTTTTTTGTTGAACTTTCGCTTTCACTGCTATCGGCTTTCAATGGACGTCGGCTATCGACGCCGAGCGCTGCGGCTCGGACTTGGCGTGTGGCTGGCGCGGGTCGCCGCTCGCCTCATCGACGCCGGCCGGGCAGGCATCGGTGCGGGCGAACTGGCGCTGTAGCAGGAAACAGGACAACGCCGGGATCAGCGCCAGGGCGCCGATCATGTTCCAGATGAACATGAAGGTGAGCAGCCAGCCCATGTCGGCCTGGAACTTGATCGGCGAGAAGATCCAGGTCACCACCGCCACCGACAGGGTCACGCCGATCAGCGCCACCACCTTGCCGGTGAAGTTGAGCGCGTTGCGATAGGCCTGGGCCAATGGCACGCCGGCGCGCAGGTGGGCCAGTTGCACGCTCAGCAGGTACAGCGCGTAGTCCACGCCGATGCCCACGCCCAGCGCCATCACCGGCAAGGTCGCGACCTTCAGGCCGATGCCCAGCCACACCATCAGCGCCTCGCACAACACGGTGGTGATGACCAGGGGAATGATCGCCACCAGCACCGCGCGCCAGGAGCGGAAGGTGATGAAACACAGCAAGATCACCGCCAGGTACACCCAGAGGATCAGTTGGTAGTGCGCCTGGCGCACCATGTCGTTGGTCGCCGCCTCGATGCCGGCGCTGCCGGCCGCCAGCAGGAACTGGCGATCGGGGGTGTCGTGGCTGGCGGCGAACGCCTGGACGTAGTCGACCACCCGCTCCAGGGTTTCGGCCTTGTGGTCGGCCAGGTAGGCGATCAGCGGCGCCACCGAGTAGTTGTCGTTGACCAGGTCCGGGTAGGTCACGGCGATCTGCGACAGGGCATTGGTGGTCATCAGCGGGTCACGCGGGATGCTCAGCCACTTCGGGTTGTTCTCCGAGTTGCCCGAAGTGAAGGCGCGCGCCAGGCTGCCCACCGACACCGTGGTCTGCACCCCCGGCAGGCGCCGCAGCCCCTCCTCCAGACGGTCCATTTCCAGCAGCGTCTCGAAGCTGTTGATCTTGCCCGGTGCAGTGCTGACGATGACTGCGAACTGATCGCTGGAAAGGCCGAAATTGCCGGTGATGAACGCGTTGTCCTGGTTATAGCGCGAGTCCGCGCGCAGTTCCGGCGCCCCTGGGTCGAGGTCGCCGATGCGCATCTCGCGGCTGGCCAGGTAGCCTGCGACCAGCAGCACGGCTGCCACCCCCAGCATGATCCTGGCCGGCCCCGGCTGGGTGAAACGCACCAGGAACTCCAGCCGGCTCGGCGCGTTGTCGGCGCGCAGGCTGCGTTCGGCGGCGCGGGCCGACACGCCGGTGAACGACAGCAACACCGGCAGCAGGATCAGGTTGGTGAAGATCAGCACGCCGACACCGATGCTGGCGGCGATCGCCAGCCCCTGGATCATCGGGATGTCGATCATCACCAGCACGGCAAAGCCCACCACGTCTGCCAGCAGCGCCGTGAGCCCGGCCAGGAACAGCCGGCGGAAGGTATAGCGCGCCGCGACATAGGGGTGGGTGCCACGGCCGATGTCCTGCATCACGCCGTTCATCTTCTGCGCGCCATGGGAGATACCGATGGCGAACACCAGGAACGGCACCAGGATCGAATACGGGTCGATCTCGAAGCCCATCAGGTGGAAGATCCCCAACTGCCAGGCCACCGCTGCCACCGAGCACAGGGTCACCAACAGCGTACTGCGCACGCAGCGGGTATAGACGAAGATGATCGCCATGGCGATGAAGGCGGCGAAGACGAAGAACACCATCACTTTGCCCAGGCCAGCCACCAGGTCGCCCACCAGCTGCGGGAAGCCGACGACATGGATGCCGATCTTGTCGCTCTCGAAGCTGCGAAGGGTCGCCAGGCGCTCGGCGAACTCGGCCGAGTCCACGGTCTTGCCGGTGTCGGCGTAGCGCTCGAGTAGCGGCACGAACAGCAAGCTGGACTGGCCGTTGTTGGCCACCAAGGTGCCCCCGAGGCTGGCCCGGGCGACGTTGCGCTTGAGCAGCGCCAGCGACGCCTGCGAGCCGTTGTAGTCGTCCGGCATCACCGGGCCGCCGACGAAGCCCTGGTCGGTCACTTCGGTCCAGCGCACCGCCGGCATCCACAGCGACTTCATGAATGCACGGTCGACGCCCGGCAGCAGGTAGATGGTGTCGTTGATGCGCTTGAGGGTGTCGAGGTATTCCTCGTCATAGATATCGCCCTGCTTGTTCTCCACCACCACCCGCACCGCATTGCCCAACCCGCCAAGGAACTGCGCATTGTCGAAATAGTTGCGAATGAAGGGGTGCGACTGCGGGATCATCTGGTTGAAGTTGGCGCCCACGGTCAGCTTGGTCGCCTGCCAGCCGAGCAGCACGGTGGCCAGCAACGACAACAGGATGACCAGGCCACGGGTGTTGAAGATCAGGCGCTCGATGCGGTCGCCGCTGCGCCGGTCGAACTGCGCCAGGCTCGCCACCACGGGCATGTCGTTGAGGCGGGAAACGCCACTGTTCATTGCTGGTCACCTCGTTTTACTTGCAGGTTCGCCGCGGGTTCCTGGCGCAGGCCCTGGACGCCGGCGAACAGCGTTCTGCCGGGGCTAACGGCGACATCGGTGTAGAGCATCGGCGCACGCGCGCCAACCGCCTGGAAATGCCCAAGGTCGGCCGCCAGGGCCAGCACCTCGCCACCGGCGGTGATCGCCGTGAAGGTGCGTTGCCCTGGGTCGTAGGCGATACGCGTGACCAGCTGAGTCAGCCCGGTACGCAGCGCCGACCAGTGCTCGCCGGCATCGAAGCTGGCGTACAACGTGCCGGCCAACCCGCCCGCGAGCAGTACCTGGTCGTGCCCGGCGATACTGAAGAACGAGCCCTGATGCGGCGTTTCGATACGGCGGAACTGCCGTGTGCGGGCGTCGGCCTTGAACACCACGCCTTGCTCGGAGGTGATGAACAACTGGTCGCCCACCTGGGCGATGGCGTTGAGGTGCAGGAAGTCAGGGTTGTCGATCTGCTGCAGCGCCGGGCGCCAGTGTTCGCCGCCATCCTCGCTGGCTACCAAGGTACCGAACGGGCCGATGGCCAGGCCGTTGCGCGGATCGACGAAGTGCACCGCGAAGAACGGCAGTACCGGCCCTGCCTTGAAGTTGGCCTGCAACTGCTGCAGGTAGGTGTCGCGCGCATCCGGATCGAGGGTGTCGTCGGTTTCGTAGTCATGGCTGAATTGCGCCAGCAGCTGACGCCCGTCGAACTGCTTGTGCCAGCTGCGGCCGCCGTCACGGCTGGCCAGGATCACGCCGTCCTGGCCGACCGCCCAGCCCAGTGCGGGGGAGACGAACGACACGTCGAGCAGGTCGGAGCTGACCGGTGAGGCCACCTGCTGCCAGTGCTGGCCGTCATCCTCGCTGCGCAGGATCACCCCACGCAGGCCCACGGCCAGCAGCGCATCGCCCGCTCGCGCCAGCGCCTGCATGGGCAGGTTGGCCAGGGTGCCGGGGTATTGCTGCGCCGGGGTGTCCAGCGGATCGGCGAAGCCCTGCGCCATGGCCAGGTCTGCCGCACCGAGGGCGAGCGTGAGACAGAGCCCTGCACGGAGGAGTTTTTCGGTGCACTTCAGGCGCCACATACGGGAGTCCTTGTTGTTATTGGTTTTCTCGGTGCGATCCCCGACAGGCCGGGGCTGGCTTCGATTTTAAGAGGCTGGGCCGTGTTGCCATCGTCGGATACGACGATTTGGAAGCGGTGGGGAGGCTGGCAAGGATGGCGTGAGTGATGTGGGGGGGCGCCGATCGAGCGCCGCGCGGGCGGCGCTCGATTTCAGCGGCGCTGCATCTCTTCAGCCAAACCCCACGAAGCGCCGCACACATTCAAAACGTCGTCTGCGCCGTAATCGAAACCCAATCGCGATCGTTGAGCATGTATGGCCCGTTACCACCGTCATACACCTCCAGCCCGGACGGTGTCAGGGTGGTCCCGCCGGCACGCGCGCGGCTGCCGATGTACTCGACCTTCAGCGTGTGCCTGTTCATGTAGGTGGCCGCCACCCCCACCGAGAACTTGTACGACCCCTGCGCCGTGCCACCAAGCACGCCAGGGTTGCCCTTCAGCCCCACGGTCAGGCTGCTCGGCATGCTCATGTTGACGCCAGGGAACACCTGGTTCCATTCCGGCGTGAACGACAGCGCCAAGGCCGTGGCACTGCGGGTCGAGCAACCATCCCACTTGTTGCCGGCACAGCCATCGTAGCCTTCGCCGTTGTACAGCGACTTGTTGCTCGAATCGACCGACAGCACCCGGGTATGCGCCAGTTCGGCGATGAACGTGCCGGACTCGTACAGCGGTGTACTGCCCAATGGCACCAGCACGTTGGCGATCAGGTTGACCACGTTGCCGGTCGCCCCCCGATCAGGGTCGTCGGCGACGAAGCCCGGTGCGGTATTGAGCGCGGTGCCATCGCGGTAGGACAGCTCCAGGCCCAGGCTGTTGTTACCCAATGGCGTGTCGACGCTGATGCCGAACAGATCGACGTCCTGGTTGTAGGACAGGAAGTAGTTGGGTGCCCCACCCTGCAGCCGCAACAGCGGCGCCCACGGCTGCACCTCGTCGAGCTTGCGGTAGTAGACGCCGATGGTGGTGTCCGGCGTCGCCTGCCAGGAAGCATTCACACCGAAGTTGTTGTGCAGGTCGGGGGCTCGCTCGTTGGACCCGCGCGGCACGCCGAGCATGTTGTCCTGGCCGTTGAACAGGAAGTCCGCAGGTGCCAGGTAGGTACCGCCCTGGGGCAGGACGTTCTCGGCACGCTGCAGGAAGTACTGGAAGCCAACGGCGAATTCGGAGGTCAGCTGGGTGCTCAGGTTCACCTGGTTGCGCGGGATGAACAGCGCCTTGGCCGGCGTACCGGGTGCGGCAGCCCCGGCGATGCCATCGATGGCGCCCTGGGAGTAGGAAATACTCTGGAACGGGAAGAACAGGCCGTTACCCCAGTACTGGGTATTGCGCCCCAGGCGCACGGTGTAGGAGCGATCGGCAAAGATGTCGGAGTACTGCACGAAGGCATCGAGCAGACGCCCGCCGGTGATGTACTTGTCTTTCACGCCGTCGTTGTAGTGCCCCTTGGAGTAGGCCGAGAGCGATTCGTAGCTGACGCCTGGGGCGTACTCGCCTGGGTTGCTCTTGACGTCATCGTTGTAGGCGAAGTCGTGCCAGCCCTGGGCCGATACCCGCAGCGCCAGCTTGTCCTTGTAGGTGCCGCCCAGCTCGGTGAGCAGGTTGAAGCGGTTGGTCACCACGTCGCCGCGGCTGCGGAACTTGTACTCCGACTCGTCGTAGGCCGGGTCGTTGCCGATCTTGTTGCTGACATCGCGGGCACGGAAACCGAGGTTGTAGGTGAGGGTGTTGTCCCAGTAGCCATCCCAGTCCTCGGTCTGGAACGTGAACGCCTGCGCGTTGCCGCTGCAGGCCGCCGCCATCACCATCGCCGGCAGAAGTGCCAACTGCATCGCCTTGTTGCCAGACGCTCTCCGACTGACCTTCATCAGCGGTTCTCCTCTTGTAGTTATTCTTGGATCTCGATGACCATCCTCTTCCGGACACCAGCCCGGAGTCGCAATCAACGCTAAGGCATCGTCTGTCGATGCCCCATCGTCGGTTGCGACGATTTTCTCGACGGCTTGGCCCGGGTCGCCGCCTCAGCGAAACAGCGGTTCGCCCTGCCAGTCGAAACACGCCGGCAGGTCGCGCGAAACCTTGCCCGGAAACTGCGCCGGGCGCTTCTCCAGAAACGCCGCGACACCCTCGTGGGCATCGGCCGAACGGCCCCGTGCCTGCACCGCCCGGCTGTCCAGTTCATGGGCCTGCATCGGGTGGTCGGCGGCGCTCATGCGCCAGATCATCTGCCGGGTCACGGCGAGAGAAACCGGCGCGCTGTGCTCGACGAAACTGCGCGCCATGTCCTTGGCCGCCGCCAGCAGTTTTTCCGGATCGTGGGTTGAATGCAGCAGGCCTCGGGCCAGGGCCTCGTCGGCCTTGACCAGGCGCCCCGAATAGCACCACTGCAGCGCCGTCGAGACCCCCACCGCCCGAGACAGGAACCACGACGACGCCGCCTCCGGCACGATGCCGCGCCGGGCGAAGACGAAGCCGAAGCGCGCCTCGGTCGAGGCCAGGCGCACGTCCATGGCCAGTTGCATCGTGGCCCCCACTCCGACCGCCGCACCGTTCACCGCGGCGATGATCGGTTTCAGGCTGCGAAAGATGCGCAAGGTGAGCAGGCCGCCTTCGTCGCGCATCACCTCGTCGCCGGCGTAGTCGAAACTGCCCGCACCAGACGACAGGTCGGCACCGGCGCAGAAGGCGCGCCCGGCCCCAGTGACCACCACGGCGCGGACGCGATCATCGCTGTCGGTGAAGTCGAGCGCCTGGAGAAACGCTTGGACCATCGCCGAGGTGAAGGCGTTGAGCTTGTCCGGGCGGTTGAGCTGGAGCACGGCGATACCGTCGTCGTCCAGGGTCAACAGCAGGTTGTCGTAGGTCGGGCAACTCATGAAGGGGTCTCCAGTGGCTGAGAGGAAAACGCCGAAAGCAGTTCGAGGACATCCGCCGTCGCCGGCTCCAGCACGCCCTCGCGCACCAGCTGCGCACGCGCAGCGGCGTCCAGGCCAAGCAGGGTTTCGGCAATCTCGTGGGTGTGCTGGCCCATGAACGGCGCAGGGCGGATCTGCGGCGCTGGCAGCGGGCCGAGCGCCGGGGTGTTTTCCGTCAGCAGCGGCGCGTCCAGGCCCGGCTGGTGCAAGGTGCGGAAGAAGCCACGGGCTTGCAGCTGCGGATCGGCGGCGAGCTGGTCGAGGCGCAGCATGTCGCCTGCCGGCACTCCCTGGGCCTGGAGTTGCTCGCGCACCTGCGCAGGCGTGCGCTGGGCGGTCCAGTGCGCCAGTCCGGCTTCGAGTTCCTCGGCATGCGCCAGGCGCCCCCGGGCATCGGCCAGGCGTGGGTCGTGCAACCAGTCCTCACGCTGCAACACCGCGCACAGCGCCTGCCACTGGGCATCGCCCTTGACGTTGACCACGCACCACTCGTCATCGCCGGCGCAGGGGAACACATTGCCCGGCGCGTCGAAACGGTCACGGTTGCCGCGCGCCACGAAGGATCCTGCGGCAACCGACTCCTCCAGGTATTCGCTGGCCAGGGTGGCCAGGATGGCTTCTGCCTGGCAGACGCTGACGCGCCCGCCCTGGCCGGTGCGCTCACGGCGGATCAGGGCTGCGGCGATGGCTGCGGCAGACACCCGCGCGGCGAAGTGATCGGGGAAGATCGTCGTGCTGTCGCTGTAGCCGGCGTCGGTCTCGGGGTAGCGCCACAACCAGGTCAGGCCGGTGCTGGCACGCACCAGCGGCCCGTAGCCCATGCTGCGGCTGAGCGGGCCATGATTACCCAGGGCGCTGCTGTCAGCCATGATGATGTCGGGCTTGACCTCGCGCAGTACCGCATGGTCGATGCCCAGCGACTCGAGCGTGCCCGGCTTGAAGTTGGACAGCACCACGTCGGCCTGGGCCACCAACTGCTTGAACAGCTCGACACCCCGCGGATCGCGCAGGTTCAAGCCGAACGAGCGCTTGCCCCGCGAGCCTTGGGCGAAGGAAATGCTCATCGGCCGATTGTCCAGCGACTGGCGCAGGCCATCGGGATAGGCGCCGCTTTCCACCTTGATCACCTCGGCGCCCTGGTCGGCCAGCAGCCTCCCGAGTTCGGCACCCGCGACGATCACCCCCAGGTCGAGCACGCGGATGCCGGCAAACGGGCGGCGCTGTGCCTGCAACGTCCCGGGTGCCGGGGCCGGTGGCCAATGAAGGCGGTTGTCGGCGCCCAGCGCTGGCGCCGGATGGCGCACGCCCGCTGGCTGTCCATCGATCTCGACGAAACCGAACGGCAGGCGCCCACTGAGCCCTGGCGCCAGGGGCAATTCGACAAAGCTTTCGCGGGCGCGAAAGTGCGGGTCTTCCAGCACCTGTTGCGGCTGCGACACCGCGGCGATCGGCACGCCGCGACGCTGCCCTTCGGCCACCAGTTCAGCCACCGGCTGATCGCGAAAGTGCTCGGCGATCACGGCGTTGATTTCGCGGATCACCTTGAACCGGCGCGACAGGCTGGCGAACGCCGGGTCGGTGAACGGATGGTCGTCACCCAGCCAGGCCGACATGCCCTGCCATTGCCGGGGGTTGAGCAGGCAGATGCGCACCGCGCCATCGCGGCAGGCGAAAATCGGGTAGCCATTGCCGAACGGCGGCCGACCCCGCGGCGCCAGCTCCAGGGCACTGCGACCACCGGCGGCGCTACCGGTCACGCCCATGCCGGGGTCGAGCACCTGCAGGGTCGACTCGTGCACGGAAAAGTCGAAGTAGCCCCCTTCCCCGCCCCGGCGCACGTTCAACAACGCGCTCAAGGCCACCCAGGCGGCCTGCAGCGCGGCGGTCTGGTAGGCCAGCTCACCCGGTGGAAGCAGCGGCATGGAGCCCTTGATGCCCGAGCGCGCCAGCACCCCACCCATGGCCAGCAGCACGGCGTTGCTGGCGCTGAAATCGGCGTAGGGGCCACTGCGCCCGAAGTCGGTCAGGCTCAGGCTGACCAGGTCGGCGCGCAGGTGTGCGGCAAGCCCGGTCTCGGCCAGCCAACCCTTGGCCGTGGACTCGAGGAAGATGTCGGCACCGTCGAGCAACTGGCCCAGCCGCTGGATCGACGCAGGGTCGTCCAGGTCGAGTTCGAGGCTGCGTTTGTTGGCGTTGTGGCTGGCGAAGTGCAGGCTGGCGCCGGCCTTCAAGGGTGGCCGATTGCGCGATGGCAGGCCGCCTTTGGGCTCGACCAGCAAGACCTCGGCGCCCAGGTCGGCGAGAAATCGGCCACAGCCTTCCAGATGGCCGAAGGTGAGTTCGAGCACGCGCACCCCAGACAACGGGAGGGTGGCCTGCAGAGCGGGGTTGTCCATCTTTGTGCCTCTTGTTCTGGCGCGGTTGGCCCCGAGTATCGGGCGAGGGCCTGGGTGGGGTCGTCATCGGTTCCGACGATTTTTCCGCAGCAGTTTGATGAGCTGCGCGACCCTGTAGGAGCGGGTTTACCCGCGAAACAGGCGACGCAGTGGATGGCACGGGCTTCGCCCGTGTTCGCGGGCAAGTCGGATCGCCGCACCGCCGCTCCCACAGGGTGGAGCAGGCTTTTCAAGTTTTGAGCAAGACAGTTGCTCACACAGGAACTGCACCCCATTGGGCGTCGCAGCGGCTACTCCAGGTCGGCCAGGAAGGCCAGGATGGCGCTGTTGAAGATGTCGTTGCGATCACCGGCCACCATGTGCCCGGCTCCCTCGACATCGACGCTGGCGGCATGGGGCATCAGCGCCAGCAACTGGCTGGCGCCCTCGTGGCTGACCACGTCGCTCTGCTTGCCGCGCACCAGCAAGGTCGGTACCCGCACGCGGCGCGCTGCGGCTTCCATCCGCGCGGTCATGAGGCTGGCGTCGATGCGCCGATCACCGACCTGGAACGCCGGGTCCCAATGCCAGTAGAGACGGCCGTCCGGGCCTTCGCGCAGGTTCTTCAGCAGCCCGTCGCTGGAACTGGGGCGCGGCCGGTTCGGCAGGTAGCGCGCCACCGCGTCGGCGGCTTCCTGCACCGTGGCGAAACCGCCCAGGTTGCCCTGCATGAAGGCGCGAATCTGCTCGACGCCGCCGCTGGACATGCGCGGCACCACGTCGACCAGCACCAGCGCCCGTGCCAGCGAGGCCTCGGCTTCGCCCACCGCCACCAGCGCCGTGGCGCCGCCCAGCGAGGCACCGATGATCACCGGTGGTTGGTCGAGGGTGTCGATGACCGCGCGCAGGTCGCCGACGAACGCCTCCAGGGTGTAGTCGGCGTCAGGTGCCCAGTCGCTGTCGCCATGGCCGCGCAGGTCCAGCGAGATGACGTGATAGCCGGCGCCAGCCAGGTCGCTGGCGGCCTTGCCCCAGGAGTGCCGGGTCTGGCCACCGCCGTGCAACAGGATGACGCTGGCCTGGCCGGCGCCACCGCCGATGTCGGCGGCCAGGTTCACCCCACGGCTACCGGCCAGGGCCGCGCCGCGCAGGGTGTGGGTGGATGCTTCACAGTGCATGCAATCGTCTCCATTCTAGGGCGCTAGCGCGCCTGTTTCAGGCATACCGCGTGCTGCGGTACGCTGGCGAAGCGTTGGCGCAGCTCGCGCTTGAGCACCTTGCCGGAATAGGTGCGCGGCAACGGCGCGTCCAGCAGCACCAGAAAACGCGGCCGCTTGTAGTCGGCCAGTTGCTCCAGGCACCGCGCCTTCAAGCGCTCGATGTCCACCTCGGCGCCGTAGGCAACGATCATCGGCACCTCGCCCCAACCCTGGTCAGGCACGCCGATGATGGCGAACTCGGCGCCGCCCAGCACATCGGCCAGGGTGTGTTCGAGCTCTGCCGGGTAGACGTTCAGGCCACCGGAAATCAGCATGTCCTTGCTGCGGTCGACGATGGTCAGGAAACCCTCCTCGTCCATGCGCCCGGTGTCGCCGGTGAGCAGCCAGCGGCCCTGGCGAATCGCGTCGGTGTCCTCGGGCTTGTTCAGGTAGCCCTGCATCACGATCGGCCCGGCCACGCAGATCTCACCCACCTCCCCTGGCGCCGCCGGCTCGCCCGCGGCATTCAGCACACAGACCTCGGCTTGCATCACCGCGCGCCCGGCGGAGCCGAACTTGCGCTGGGCCTCGTCATGGAACAGCAAGGTGGCGAAACCGCCAGACACCTCGGTGAGGCCGTAGCCCTGGGTGATCGAGACCCCCGCCTGCTGCCACGACTGCAACAGGAACGGGCTTACCGGCGCGCCCCCGGCGACCAGGTTGCGCAGGCTGGAGAAGTCCATCTCGGCGAACGCCGGGTGCTGGCGCATGCGCTCGAGCAGCACCGGCACCACGGTCCAGGTGTTGATTCGTTCGCGGGTGATCAGTTGCATCAGCTCCTCGGTGTCGAAGCTCGCCGCCAGTACGGTGGTCGAGCCCGGGAACAGGCCGTCGCGGATGTAGTTGCACATGCCGCCGGTGTAGGCCAGCGGCAGCGAGACCAGCAGCTTGTCGACATGGCTGATGCCGCAGGGGATGACCCGGGCCAGGCTCGACGCCAGCAGGTTGGCGTGGCTGATCATCGCGCCCTTGGGCACCCCGGTGGTACCGGAGGTGTAGCAGATCAGCGCGATGTCCTCGGGGGGGACCCGCACCTCGGGCAATTGTTCCGGCGGCAGGCGCAGTGCATCCAGGGGTTGGACGCCGGGCGCTGGGTCCACCGAGAACACCCGCAGCCCCGCTGCGGCCTCGCGGGCCTCGTCGAGAATCCCCGCGAGCGCGGCCTCGGTGACGATCAACGTTAGCCCGGCATCGGTCACCGGGTAGAGCATCTCGCGCGGGGTGAAACGCACGTTGAGCAGGGTCACCGCCACGCCGAGCTTCCAGGCCCCGAGCAGGGTCTCGATGAAGGCATTGCGGTTGTGCATGAGGATGCCCATGCGATCGCCCCGGCGTAGACCGTGGGCGTGGAGGCCGGCGGCGATGCCGTCGCTGCCGCGGTCCAGCTCGCCCCAGCTGAGGTCGCCATCATGGCTGCGCAAAGCCAGGCGCTCCGGCCAGCGGCGCGCCCAGTAACGCAAGGTTTCGTTGAGGTTTTGCATAGAGAGGGTTCCGCTCGCTCAGTCGGCTTGCGCCAGGTAGATGGCTTCGCTGGCCTGCAGGCGCGCCAGCGCCTCGTCGTCCAGGCCCAGGTGTTCGCGCAGCAGTGCGCTGGAGTCCTGCCATTGCTCAGGGGCGGCGCCGGGCGCGAAGCGCTGGCCGCTGGTCTTCACCGGCGAGGACGAAAGGCGCAGATGGCCGGCACCGGGTTGCTCGACCTCGTACAGGTTGTCGCGGGCCAGGAAGTGCGGGTCGTGCACCAGGGTGTCGGTGCTGTTGGCCGGCCCGGCGGGAATGTCGTGCGCGACGAATAGGGCCATCCACTGCTCGTAGTCGCGGCTGGCGAACAGCTCGCTCAGCGCCACGTGGACCGCCTCGTCGGCAGCGCCGGAGTCGTCGATGCGCTGGTAGATCTGCGCCAGGTCCGGGCGATCGAGCACTTCGCAGAAGCGGTTCCAGAACCGGGGGAACAGCCCCTGGAAGAAAATGCCGCGCTCGTCCCGGGTACGGTAGGCACTCAGCCTCGGCCAGCCGGCCATGCGCTTGTGGCTGTTGAGAAAACCCGGGCGTTCGTGCAGCAGCGCGGCGTTGGCACTGGCGTTCACCGCGTCGGGCAGCCAGTGCGCGGCCGATTCCGCGCCACTGACTTCGATGTAGGCCCCCTGCCCGGTGCGCTGCGCGCGCAGCAGCGCCGATAGCGTACCCAGCGCAGCGTTGAGCCCCATGGCATGCATGCCCACCGGCACCACGCCACCGGCCGCCTGCAGCTCGGGCGGCAAGGCGTAGGGGTTGAGCGAGGACAGCGCGCCAAAGGCATCGAACGACGGGCCATGGGAGCCTTGGGTGTGATAGGGGCCGGTGCTACCCAGGCCCGACAGCGAGCAGAACACCAGCTTGGGGTTCTGTTCACGCAATGTCTCGTAACCCAACCCCAGGCGCTCCAGCACACCGGCGCGCATGCCTTCGATGACAACATCGCTCTGGGCCGCCAGCTGCAAGAAGATCGCCGCCCCTTCCGGGTGCTTGAGGTTCAGGCCCAGGCTGCGCTTGCCACGGTTCCAGCGCAGGTGCAGGAAGCTCAGGCCATCGGGCGCGCCCACCGCATGCTGGCCGCTGCGCCGCACCGGGTCGCCGTCGGCGCCTTCCACCTTGATCACCTGCGCGCCCATGTCGGCAAGGTAACCGCCCAGGCTGGACGGGCCGAGCTGCGCCACTTCGAGCACGCGCAAGCCATTGAGAAAGTCATAACCGGACATCGGGTGTTTCCTCGTTATTGTTGTTGTCCGGCGCACCCCAGGCGCGCCGTTTCAGGCCTGGCCAGCGGCCGCATCGATATCCCGTTGCAGCTGGCGGTGCAGGTGCGCGCACGCCAGCTCGCTGCGCCCGTAGCGGTATTGGCCTTGCGGCCAGGCTTCGGCGTTCTGCTGGATGAAGCGCTCCATCGGCCAGTCTTCCTGGGTAGCCGCGTGCTGGAGGATTTCCCAGCTCTTGTCGACGCGGGCGCGCAGGGCGTCGTCGAGGATCGCGTCGCGCACCAGAAAGCGCAGGTGGGTGATCGAACGCCCCGGCTGCCCGACGCAGGGCCAGACGGTCCAGAACTCGACGTGCTCGGGTGCGGCGATCATCATCGAATTGGGGTAGATGACCAGGTTCGAGCCGATGTACTTCGAGCCGCCGCTGAAGCCGGCCTCGGCCTTGGCCAGGGCCTTGAGCTTGGTGCGCGCGCCGAAATGCTGGCAGTGCCGGCCATAGTCCTTGAACACCCCGACGTTGGACTCGATCAGGTCACCGACGCCGCCCGGGTGCAGGAAGCGCGGGTGGATGATGTCGATGGCACCATCCATCACCAGCTTCCAGTTGATGTCGAGGGTGAAGGTCTTGTCGATCACCACACTGGAGGCCTCGAGCTGCCAAGGCGCCATCTGCGCGTCGACCTCTGCCCCGAGATACTCGGCCAGGGCCGTTGCACCCTGCTCGGACAGCACCGCGAACACCAGGCCGTGGCGTTCTTCGGTGGGAAAGGCGATGAGGCTGTTGCAGCCGCGGTCGATCTTTTCGAACGACGACTCGAACGGCACCGTGCGCAGGCGCCCGCCGTCGCGGTCGTAGGACCAGCCGTGGTACTGGCACATGAACACCCGCTTGTTGCCCTGGGCAGCCTGTTCGACCCGGCCGCCACGGTGGCGGCACATGTTCAGGTAGACCTGCGCCTTGCCATCGCTCTGACGGGCGATCAGCAACGGCATGTCGAGGATCTCGCGGGTGAGGAAATCACCGTTGTCGCGGATTTCCGAAGCATGCGCGACCACCATCGGCAGCGACTTCATCACCGCCACCTCGGACGCCGCGCGGTCGTGGCTGACGAAGTCGCTGGCGGGCACGAACAGGTCATGCTCGGCCAGGTCGGTGGTGTCTTCGCGCAAGTGGGTGACGAGGCGTTGCGAGACGGCCTCGTTCACTGCGATATCGAGTTTCTTCTCGGGCTGCATGGGGTTCTCCGGTATCGCCGTTGAACGGCTGTAATAGGTCTGGGGTGATGGCTTCAGCTGCGGCTGCCGCGCGGCGGTACATCCGCGTAGCGCCGTTGCCAGCGGCGCAATGTGCCTTCGATGGCGAACCGGTAGAGCGTGCCGTAGGGTGGATGCATGGCCCGCAGCAAGCCGAACGGGCCACCCTGCCAGTACACCGCGCGGGCGTGGCTGAAACAGCGAAAGCCTTCGATGCCGAAGCCATAGGCGCCCATGCCGCTATGGCCGACGCCGCCGAACGGCAGGTCCTTGACCGACAGGTGCATCAGCGTGTCGTTGACCGTGGCGCCGCCGGAAAAGCTGGCATCCAGCACTTGCTGCGCGGCGTGTCGGCTGCGCGAGAACACGTACAGCCCAAGCGGTTTCTCACCTTGGCGCAGGGCCTGCATGGCGGGCAGTAGCGCATCGCAGCTACGCAGCACCAGCACCGGGCCGAACAGTTCCTCGCGGCTGGCGCGCAATGTCGGTGCCGGGTCGACGATCACCGTCGGTGCCATGCGCAGACGTGCCTCGTCGCACGCCTGCGTGCCCAGGGTCAGTACCTGGGCGCCGGCCTGCCGGGCTTCCTCGACGATCGCCTGCAGGCGTTGATAATGCTGCGCACTGAACAGCCCGCAGAGGTCGTCGCCCTGCGTCTGGCGCCTTACCTCGGCGTCCATCGCCGCGAGCAGCGATGGTTGCAACGCCGCCGGCACGTAGGCGGTATCGGGGCACAGGCAGCCTTGGCCGCCGTTCATCAACTTGCCCAAGGCCAAGCGCCGCCCCGCCTCGTCCACATCGGCATCGGCCAGGACGAACACCGGGCACTTGCCGCCGAGCTCCAGGGTCAACGGCGTGAGGTTCTCCGCCGCCGACGCCGCCACCGCGCGCCCTACTCCGGTGCTGCCGGTGAACAGCAGGTGATCCAGCGGCAATGCGGTAAACGCCTGGGAGGTCTGCAAGCCGCCCAGTGCGACGCTGACCTCGTCCGCGGCGAAGTATTCGCGCACAGCCGCATCGAGGGCGGCGGCACAGGCCGGGGTCTGGTCGCTGGGGCGCAGGAAGGCACGATTGCCGGCCGCCAGGATGGTCGCCAGGGGCAGCAGCAACAGCGTCAACGGTGCATTCCAGGGCGCGACCACACCGACCACGCCGAGCGGCTGGTACTGCACCTGCGCCCGCGCGCCGAACAGCGAGAACGGTTGCGGCGCGCCACGCTTTTGCGGCTTCATCCAGGCTGCCAGCTTGCGCTCGGCGTGGCGCATCGCCTCCAGGGGCATGAACAAGTCGGTCAACCGCGCCAGCTCGGCCCGGCGCCCCGGAAAGTCTTGCAGCGAGGCGGCCAGCAGGGCATCGGCGTGCTTGAGGGTCATGGCGATGGCACGACGAATGCGGTCGCGACGCACCTCGAAAGTGACCGGCAATTCGCTGAGGAACCCCGCGCGCATCTGTTCGAGCCTGGCCCGCAGGGCGGCCTGGTCATGCTCGGCGTACAGGGCGAAGAAGTCGTTCATGTTCATCTCCCTCTCAGGCCGCCAGCGCATGGGCGGCCGCCAGTACGAAATCGCTGCCGCGTTCGCCGATCATGATCGCCGCCGCGTTGGTGTTGGCGCTCAGCAGCCGCGGCATGACCGAGGCATCGACCACCCGCAGGCCCTGCACGCCACGCACGTTCAGGCGCGGGTCGAGCACGGCCTGGGCATCGCTGCCCATCCGGCAGGTGCCCACCGGGTGGTAGCAGACCACCGCATTGGCCCGGACGAAGCGCTCCCACGCCGCATCGTCCGCAGGGCGCGGCGACGGCGTACGGTCGCCATGGACGAACCGACGCAGCGGGTCGGCGGCGAACAATCGTTCCATCAGCCTGCACGCCGCGACCAGGGTGCCCAGGTCACGCGGATCGCCCAGCAACTGGTGGGAGAGCAACGGCAACACGTCGGGGTCGGCGCTGCGCAAGCGCACCTGGCCGCGGCTGAAGGGATGACAGACGTTGGCCTGGATCATCACCGTCGGCTCCCGGGTCATCTGCGCGAGGGCCGAGCAGCGAACGTCCGGCGCCATGTCGTAGCTCAGCGGCAGGAAATGCAACTGCAGGTCGGGCTCGGCCAGGCCGTCGCGGGACTTGGCGCAGGCCATTGCCTGCACCGCCGGCGTGACCATCGGCCCACGCTTGCGCAACAGGTAGTTGCCCAGGTGGCGGACCACGTCGAGCGCCCCCATCTGGCTGTTGTAGGTGGGCACGTTGACCCGCTTGTTGATCCCGACACCCGCGTGTTCCTGGAGGTTGGCGCCCACGCCGGGCAGGTCCGCCACCACTGCGATGCCCTGTTCCAGCAGGTGCGCGGCGGGGCCGACGCCGGAGCGCATGAGCAGCGTCGGCGAACCGACGGTGCCGGCGCTGACGATCACCTCGGAGCGCGCCTCGATGCGCAGCAACCGGCCTGCCGATAGGGCTTCGACACCTACTGCGCGCTGACCGTTGAACAGCACGCGACGGGCAATGCATTGAGTGAGCACGCGCAGGTTGGGCCGCTTGCGCGCTTGCGCCAGGTAGCCCTGGGCGGTGCCGCAGCGCTGACCCTCGCGCTGGGTAGCCAGGGCCAGGAACGCGCCGTGCTGATCACCGCCACAGTAGTCGTCCAAGGTGGCGAGCCCTTCGGCCGCGCACGCCTGGACGAACACTGGCGACAGCGGGTGCGGGTCGCGCTGCGGCGCGACGCTCAGCGGGCCGCCCTGGCCATGGGCTGGGTGCAGTGGGCCGGCGAAATCCTCGGCGCGACGAAAGTACGGCAGGCATTCGTCGAAGCTCCAGCCGCTGCAGCCAGAGGCGGCCCAGTGGTCGTAGTCGCTGCGACTGCCACGGATGTAGACCTGGCCGTTGATCGAGCTGCTGCCACCGAGCAGGCGGCCCCCGGACCAGTCGAAACGCCGCCCGCCGATCGAGGCATCCGCCGCGCTGGGGTATTGCCAGTCGAAGCGTGGATTGCCGATCAGCCGCGACATGCCGGCCGGCATTCGCACCAGGAAGGAGTCGGCCTCGCCGCCCGCTTCGAGCAGGATGACCTGGAAGCGTCCTCCGCTGCTCAGCCGGTTCGCCAGTACACAGCCTGCGCTACCGCCACCGACGATGACGTAGTCGGCGACCAGGGTTTGCGGGTTGGATGACTGCATTTCGCGCCTCGATGCTTGGGTTGAGGGGGGCTGCCGATGCTCGGCAGGGAGCCTTGCAGGCCAGTAGCCACGGGGGTTGGGACGAGTATCGGGGAGGCCCTGGCGAGGGGCATCGTCGTAACCGACGAATCAGTGTGGTGACTGCGAGGGGCTCGCCTACCCGATCAAACCGCAATCAACCCCTCGCGCCGGGCGATGGCCAGCGCCTCGAGCCGACTGCGGGCGTTGAGCTTGGCGTTGATGCTGCGCAGATGGGTCCGCACCGTGCTTTCCGACACGAACAGTTTTTCCGCCAGGGCGTCGTTGCTCTGCCCGCTGGCCACCAGGGCCAGCACCTGCAGCTCCTTGGCGGTCAGGTTGCCGGCACTGCCCGCCGCGCCTTCCGCCAGCTTCAGGCCCGAGCCGTCGGCCAACTGCACGGCGAAACCACGTAGGCCAGGCACGAACTGGCCGGTCTTCAAGGCCAGCGCCAAGGCCGCCCGCCCCTCGTCCCGAAACGGCTGCAGCAACTGCTTCGGCTCGGCGAACTCAAGGGCGGCCTCCATGGCGCGCACGGCGGCGTGCTCGTTGCCACGCCGCTCCAGGGCCATGGCCAGCAGGATGCGCAGGCTCAGCGCCCGGCGCTGGCGAGCGGCGGCCAGGGCCTTCTCCAGTGCCTCGGCCAGACGCTCGGGCAATTGACTGTCGCCGCCCTCATGCAAGCTCACGCGGGCGTCCATCAGTTGCCAGGTATCAGCATCACCCGGCAACAGGTGCAAATCCTCGACCAGCGCCGCGCAGGGGTCGTCGCGTAGCGGCTCTAGAAGCTCGCGGGCCAACGTGGCATCGCCGCGCACCAGCGCACAGCGCACGCCTTCCAGACGCGCGCTGAACACCATCCGTGGCAACTTGCCCGCACGCCCCAGACACTCCAGCGCTGCCAGGGTGGCCTGGGCCAAGGTGCTGTCACCGCGCCCGATGAGGATCCGTGCCTGCAGCTTGTGGGCCAGGATGATCTGGTCCAGCAAGCCGGTCTGGCGCAGCATCGGCATGTGCAGCTCGAGCAGGCCGAGCACTTCGTCGCAGCGGCCCATCTCGTACAACGCCAGGGCCTCGAGCGTGGCGACCAGGGAGTTGCCGCGCCCACTGCTACTGGCCTGCCCGCGCACGCTGCGCAGTGTGTCGAGCGCACGCTGCGGCTGCGCCTTGAACAGCCAGGCCATGGCACTGATCGAGGCGGCATAGTCGCCGACGAAACCACCCGCCTGCACCAGGCGTTGCGGCGCACCGTCGAGGTTGCCGTCGACCAGTTGCAGCAGCGCCAAGGTACAGTGATGAATACCGCTTGCGAACGAATCCATGGCCGCGCTGCCCGCCCACGGCCGCGCTCGCTCGCGTAGTGCCTCGACGCGGTCGCGCATGCTCAACCAGGTCAGCTCCAACGCTTGCAAGCCACGCTCCTGCTCGGCGCTCAGCACCATTCGCCAGAGGCGGTGGACGATGGCCAGCGCAGCGTCCTGGTCGTTGCAGAACAACAGCGCCCAGGCCAACGTCAGCTGCAGCCCAGGGGCTTGCGCCAGCAGCCCCTCCTCGTCCAGTGCCTGCAGCCAGCGCGCCAGCGAGCGCATGCGCCCGGCGCCGAGCAGCGCCTGTTCGAACTGCAGCAGCAGGCGCAGCAACAAAGGCCGGTCCCCCATCTGGTAGGCATGCTCCAGGGCCGCCTCGGGCTGGCCGGCGTCGAGCAGTGTTTCCAGGGCGGCCCGATGCAGCTCGCGCACGCGTTGGGCCGAGGTGCGCCAGTGCTGGCTGCGCAGGCTGAACATCAGCGGCCGGGGAAACCGCGAGCGGGCGTGGATCAGCACGTCATGGTGCTCGGCCAGGCGCCGCAACAGCTTGTGGCTGCCCGGCTGGCCGCGCATGCGGTCGAGCAGGTCGGGGGGCATCGGGTCGACGGTGCTGGCGTCCAGGGCGAAATCCAGCAGCGCCGGTTCGAGGCTTTCCAGGACCTCTTCCTGGAACCATGCCTGCAACAGGTGCTGGGCATCGAGTGCGCTGTCCCCCGGGTCGCTGGCACACAGCAAGGCGACCACGGCCGGCCACCCCTCGCTGTAGCGCCAGATACTCATCAGCGCCGCCGCATTCAGCGGCCGGGCCGCCTGGGTCAGGGCAGCGCCGAGTTCGTCAAGGGTGAACAACAGGTCTTCGAGGCGCAGCGCCTGTTCTCGGCCAGACACCACGCCACGGTGAAACACCTGCAGCGGCCGCCGGCTGGCGATCACCAGCCGCCCCTGCGGCGGCAGGCTGCCCAGGCATTGCTCGAGCGCCTTGGGCTCCCTGGCCAGCAGGTCGTCGGCATCGTCGAGAAAGATCACGAAACGCGAACGCCCGCGGCCCATGGCCGAGAAACGCGCGAACAACGACAGCAAGGTAGCGCGCAGGGAAGAGCCCGGTGCCAGGCCGGTCTCCAGCGAAAGCATGGCCGACTGCATGCCCGGCCCCAAAGCCTGGAGCAACTGGCCGAGCAGCACCGACTTGCCACTGCCGGCCGGCCCCTGGATCAGCGTTATCTTCTGGCGTTCGATATTTTCCAGGGTCGGAATGATCAGTCGAGGACGCGGCAACGGTCGTAGCTCGACCGCGCACTGCGCCAGAACCTGACACATTTCTTGCAGCGCCCAGCCTGTACGACCTGCGCTAGAGGGAACCGTAGGCATCACATTGGCACTCGATGAGCGCCAGCCGAGGGGGTTCGGCCGGCGCCTTGTTGTTATTGTCTGGCCTTAAGCTAAACCTAACGGTAGTAGTTAATCAATCACCCTTCAATCGGTCTCAGGGAAACACCGGCGCACGCTTGCCCAAGAAGGCGGCCAGGCCCTCCTGGAAGGCTGAGTGGGCCAACAGTTCGCGTTGGCGATCTGCCTCGTACTGCAACTGCTCGTCCAACGAAGAGCGCGTGGCGCTGTCGAGCGACGCCTTGAGTTCGGCAGTGGCGTGGCGCGGCATGGCTGCCAGACGCGCGGCCAGGCTGCGCGCAACGTCCATCAGCTCGGCATCGGCCACGCAGGCCCAGATCAGCCCCCACTCGGCAGCCTGGCGCGCCGCGATACGGTCGCCCAGCAACAGCATGCCGCGCGCACGCGCGTCGCCACACAGGCGCGGCAACATCCAGGTCATGCCGAGATCCGGCACGATACCCAGGCGTGGGATGAACGGCATCAGGAACCCGGCCGATTCACTTGCCACCACGATGTCGGCGGCCAGCGCCAGGCTGGCCCCGGCACCGGCAGCGATGCCATTGACCGCAGCGATGATGGGCACAGGCGACGCACGCAGCTCGCGGATCATCGGGTTGGATTGTTCGAGCATGGCGCGGTAAGTGTGCTCGGCCTGGGCCTGGCCGTCGCCCTGGGCAAGGATGTCGGCCAGGTCGGCCCCGGCGGAAAATGCCCTGCCGGCGCCGGTGATGATCAGCGCGCGGACCTGCTGCTGCGCCTGCAACCGCGCCAGCACGTCGCGCACCTCCGCCTGCATGGGGCCGCTGAGGCCATTGAGCTTCTCCGGCAGGTCGAGGGTGAGGATGGCCAACGCGCCCTCGGCCCGGTAGCTGATGTAGCGGTAGCTCTGTGTCATCTGCAGTGTCCTTCGATGGGTAGTCGGGACGACGGCTAGCGGGCGCCGTCGTTTTCGTGAAAGCGTCCCTGGCGGCTGGCCAGGTCGCGCAGCAGCGGTGGCGCCTCGTAGGCTTCGCCCAGGTGGCGATAGCGGGCGCAACGCGCCACGACCTGCGCGGCGCCCAGCTCGTCGGCGTAGCGCAAGGCACCCCCGCGCAGCGGGGGGAAACCGATGCCCAGCGACAAGGCGCGGTCCAGTTCCATGGCGCTGCCGACGACCGACTCCTGCAGGGCATGCACCGCTTCGATGATCATCGGCAGCATCAGGCGATCCAGGATCTGCCCGTCTTCCAGGTGCAGCGCTTCGCTGGCCACCTGCTCGCGCAGCAACTGCCTGGCCTGCAGGTTGACCGAACGCTCCAGGCGCCCATCCTCCCCGCTTCGGTAGCGGTAGAAGCCCGCGCCGCCCTTTTGCCCGAGCAGGCCTGCGTCCAGCAGCACACGAAAGGCATTGCGCGGCAGGTGTGGCATGCGCTCGGGATAACCGGCGAAGATCAGGTCGCAGGACAGCGTGCCGATGTCCAGGCCCACCACATCCTCCAGATAGGCCGGCCCCATCGGCCAGCCGAACGCTTCGGCAGCGCGATCGATACGTTCGAAGTCCACGCCATCGGCGAGCAGGCGCAAGAAGGCATGCATGTAGGCCATGAGAATGCGGTTGACCAGGAACCCCGGCCCGTCGCGCACGACGATGGGGATCTTGCCCATCGCCTGGGCCTGCTTGACGGCCGTCTGAACCGCGTAGTCGCTGGTCTGGCGCCCGCGGATGACCTCCACCAGCGGCATCAGTGGCGCAGGGTTGAAGAAATGCATGCCGGCAAAGTTGTGCGGGCGCTGCAGGCCCGCAGCCAGGTCGTCGATGCGCAGCGAAGAGGTGTTGGACAACAACACCGCATCGGCAGCCACCAGGCCTTCCACCTCGCCCAGCACCTTGTTCTTGATGCCGAGGTTGTCCACCACCGCCTCGATCACCACGCTGGCGCATTCGAAGCCCTGGTAGTCCAGCTGGGTACGCAGCACCCCACCCAGCTCGGCGGCCCCCAGGCCAGCGCCATGGCGCGCGAGCCAGCGTTGCATGTCGTGCTGCGCCTGCATCAGCGCCTGGCCGCGGACGTCCTTCAGGCGTACCGGCAAGCCATGGCTGGCGCAGGTGTAGGCGATGCCGGTGCCCATCACCCCAGCACCGACCACGCAGGTTCGCAGCAGCAGGTCTTCGCACGCGGCGAAAGCATCGTCATCACCCGGATCGAGAGGGAAGCTCGCCACGGCCGGCCCTCAGCGTACGGCCGAAGCCAGCGCGGGGTGGAAGCGCTCGCCCGCCTCGGCTTTGCGACGCAGCCAGTCAGAGGGGCGGAAGCGTTCGCCCCAACGCTCGGCCAGGCCGTCACACTGCTCGACGAAGGCTGCCAGGCCTAGGGTGTCGATGTACGACAGCACACCGCCGGTCCAGGTCGGGAAACCGATGCCCAGGGTCGAGCCCAGGTCGGCATCGGCCGCGTCGGTGATCACCCCCTCCTCCACGCAGCGCGCGGACTCCAGGGCCTGGATGGTCAGCAGGCGCAGGCGCACGTCCTCGAGCGCTGGCTGTTGCGACGCTTGCGGCCAGTGCTGCGCAAGGCCCGCCCAGAGCCGCTTGACGCCCGCCTCGGGGTACTCGTAGAAACCGCCACCGGCGCGCCGGCCAGGGCGCTTGAGCTGGTTGACCATGGTCTTCACCAGGCCAATGGCGGCGCCACGCTGGAAGCGCGGGGCCAAGCCCAGTTCGATGGCCTGGCGGTTGACCTTCAGTTGCAGCTCCAGCGACACCTCGTCGGCCACCGCCAGCGGCCCCACGGGCATGCCGGCCTGGCGCGCGCCCTGCTCGATCAGCGCCGGGGCGATGCCGTCCTCGAGCATCAGGAAGCCTTCGTCGACGAAGCTGCCGAATACCCGGCTGGTGAAGAACCCAGGGCTGTCATTGACCAGGATCGGCGTCTTGCGCAACTGCCCGACGAAGTCCATGGCGGCGGCCAGGGTCGCGTCGCTGGTGCTGCGACCACGGATGATCTCCACCAGCGGCATGCGCTCGACCGGCGAGAAGAAATGCAGGCCGATGAAGTCCGCCGGGCGTGGGAACGATTCGGCCAGCAGGGAAATCGGCAAGGTCGAGGTATTGCTGGCGAACAGCGCCTGGGCCGGCATCGCCGCCACCGCGCGGGCAGTGACTTCGGCCTTGACCGCCAGGTCCTCGAACACCGCCTCGATGACCAGCTCGACCGCGCCCAGGTCGGCATAGTCGGCGGTCGGGCATATACGTCCGAGCACGGCCTCGGCCTGGGTCGCCGGCAACTGGCCCCGGCCTACGGCACGCTCGAGGTCGGCGGCCAACCGCGCATGGGCGGCCTGGGCCTGCTCCAGCGAGGCGTCGAGCAACGTCACGTCGATGCCGGCCTGGGCGGCCACCCGGGCGATGCCGGCGCCCATCTGCCCGGCGCCGAGCACGCCGATGCGGCTGAAGGCACGGCTGGCGAAGCCTTGCGGCCGGCGCACGAGCTTGTCGGCGGCGGCCTTGTTGATGAACTGGGTACGGATCAGGTTGCGCGCCACCGGGCCGGTGAGCAATTGGGCGAAGTAGTTGCGCTCGATGCGCAGGCCGGTGTCGATGTCCACCACCATGCCCTCGCCGACACAGGAGAGGATCGCCAGCGGTGCCGGGTAATTGCCCCGCGAGGCCACGTGGGCCTGGAGCAGACGCGCAGTCAGCGGGCCGTGGGGGAACGCCAGGTTGCCCAGGTCTCGCGGTTTCCAGCCCTTGCGGTCCCAGGGCTGGCAGGCGTCCGGGTTGCCCAGTACCCAGGCCTTGGCACGCGCCAGCAACTGGTCGGGAGCCGCCAGCTCGTCGACCAGCCCGAGCTCCAGCGCACGCTGTGGCCCGACCGGCTTGCCTTCGAGCAGCAGCGGCAGGGCCTGGGCCACGCCGATCAGGCGCGGCAGGCGCTGGGTGCCGCCACCGCCGGGCAGCAGGCCGACGCTGACCTCCGGCAGGCCGAGCTGGGCGTCGGGGTTTTCGCTGAGCACACGGTAGTGGGTGCCCAGCGCCAGCTCCAGGCCACCGCCCAGGGCCAGGCCGCCGATGGCGGTGGCCACCGGCTTGCCCAAGGTCTCGATGCGCCGGGTGAGGTTCTGCAGGTAGGCGCTCTGTTCGCGCGCCTCGACCTTGCTGGTACCGCGGTCAAAGGCTTCGACCAGGGCCATGAGGTCGGCGCCGGCGATGAAGCCACGGGCCTTGGCCGAGTAGAGCACTGCGCCCTTGACCGCATCATCGCCGCCCAGGCGTGTGAACAGTTGGTCCAGCTCCTGTTGCAACTGCGGGGTGAGGATGTTCAGGCTGCGCCCAGGTACGTCGATGCCGATCAGGGCCACGCCGTCTTCGATGTTGTACTTGATGGTTTGCATGTCCACTGCCTCAAATGCGCTCGATGACGGTTGCCGTGGCCATGCCAGCGGCCGCACACAGGGTGATGAGCGCGCGCTTGCCGCCACGGCGCTCCAGTTCGTCGAGGGCCGTGCCCACCAGCATGGCGCCGGTCGCGCCCAGCGGATGCCCCATGGCGATCGAACCGCCATTGACGTTGATCCGCTCGTGATCGACGCCGGTTTCGCGCATGAAGCGCAGCACTACCGAGGCGAAGGCCTCGTTCACCTCGAACAGGTCGATGTCGTCGAAGCCCAGGCCCAGGCGTTGCAGCAGCTTGGCGCTGCACGGCGCAGGGCCGGTGAGCATGATGGTCGGCTCGCTGCCGATGGACTGGTAGCCCAGCACCCGGCCGCGCGGCTGCAGGCCATTGCGCAGGCCGAACGCGCGGCTGCCGATCAGCACCGCGCTGGCGCCATCGACGATGCCCGACGAGTTGCCACCGGTGTGCACGTGCTCGATGCGCTCCACCTGCGGGTAGCGCTGCTGGGCCAGGGCGTCGTAGCCCGATTCACCCATGGCGGCGAAGGCCGGCTTGAGCCGGGCCAGGTCTTCCGGGCGGGTCGCGGGGCGCATGTACTCGTCATGGGCCAGCAGCACTTCGCCGATGACATCGCGAACCGGCACCACGGATCTGGCGAAGTAGCCCTGGTTCCAGGCATGCGCGGCGCGGCGCTGGCTTTCCACCGCGAAGGCATCGATCTGCTCGCGGCTGTAGCCGTCGAGCGTCGCGATCAGGTCCGCACCGATACCTTGCGGGGTGTAGTAGGCCTTCCAGTTGGTCTGCGGGTCGGCGTACCAGGGGCCGCCGTCACCGCCCATCGGCGTGCGCGACATGGACTCCACGCCGCCGGCGACGATCGCCTCGGCCTGGCCGCTGGCAACCAACGCCGCGCCCAGGTTGACCGCCTCCAGGGCGGAGGCGCAGAAGCGATTGATCTGCTGGCCCGGTACCGCTTCGGCATAGTCGGCGACGATGGCGGCCAGGCGGCCGAGGTTGGCCCCTTGCTCGCCGATCGGCGCGACGCAGCCGAGGATGACGTCATTGACCCGGGCGGTATCCAGGTGGTTGCGCTCGCGCAGCGCCATCAGCGTTTGCGCGGCGAGCTGCACGGGGGTGATCTGGGCCAGGGATCCATCCATCCGCCCCTTGCCACGGGGCGTGCGGACGTGGTCGTAGAGGTATGCGTCTGTCACCGGCGACTCCAATCCAGTAGGTAAGTGAGCCTCGCAAGAGAGGCGGACGGCTCGCATGCTAGCGTCGCCTGCCCGCCCCGCCTTCGTCGCTTCCGACGATTGTGGGTGCTTGCCTCGACGCAACCGCTCATGCGCCGAGCGGTAGCTTGCAAATGGATCTGCCGGGCCATAATCTAACGACGTTAGTTAAAAACGCGACCGACCAGAACAACAATCACAAGGAACCCGCGATGAGTACCGAAACCCCGATTCGCTACCAGCGCCTGAGCGACTTGACCGCCAGCCAGATCGAGGCCATCCGCGCCATTCCCGCCCACGACGAAGCCGACTGCGAAGCCATCCGCGCCACGCGCCCGGTGGCCATGTTCCTCGACGAGGCGGTTTTCCAACGCGAGCAGGCGCGTGTGTTCCGTCGCCTGCCGGTGGCCATCACGCCTTCGGCCATGGTGCCTGACACCGGCAGCCTGCTGCCCCACGACGCCTACGGCGTGCCACTGATCGTGTCCCGCGACCAGCACGGCAAGGTGCATGTGTTCATCAACGCCTGCATGCACAAGGGCTCGACCCTGGTGCCAGGCTGCGAGGTGCAGAAAGGCGCGCGGATCACCTGCCCCTACCATGCCTGGTCGTGGCGCCTGGACGGCAGCCTGGCGGGCGTAGCACGCGGCGAGACCTTCGACTGCCTGGACAAGCACAAACGCAACCTGGTGGAACTGCCCAGCAAGGAAGCTGGCGGCATCGTCTGGGCCATTCTCGATCGCCACGCGCAAGCGGATTTCAGCCTGCTCGACGACGCCATCGTGGCCGACCTCGACGCCCTGCAGTTGGGCCAGCAGTACCTCTATGGCCACAAGCAGTTCGACCTCGACGCCAACTGGAAGCAGGTCATCGAACCTTTCCTCGAGGGCTATCACGTACAACGCCTGCATGCCAACTCCGTGGGCCCGCTGTTCGCCGACGTGCCCACCGTGGTCAGCCGCCTGGGCGATCACATCCGCCAGGTGTCGGGCAAGGTCGAGTTCGCCCCCGATGGCCTGGAGAACGAGAAGAACATCCACAAGACCATCACCCACGCCTACCTGCTGTTCCCCAACACCGTGATCATCACCAGCCCGTACTACATGAGCGTGATGATCGTGATCCCCACGTCGGCCGGAAAGACCCGGGTGATGTACCACATGCTGACCCTGAACCGGCCAGACAACCCCAAATCCGAAGCGCTGTACAAGACCTCCTACGAGACCGTGCTCGGCGTCTTCGGCAACGAGGACTTCGTCGCCGCCGAGTATTGCTACAAGGGGCTCGGCACGGGGGTACTGGATGACATCGAAGTGGTCTACTCGGGCCTCGAGCAGTGCATCCTGATGCAGTACGAGACCTTGGAAAAACACATGAACTGACGGCCAGGCGCGGCGTACCGTGCGCCGCCCCCCAGTACCGGGCAAGGAGGGACAATGACCAACAACAAGACCTCTGCCAGCCGCTCCCTGCGGTCGGATGTAACCAGCCTGGCGGGCTTTCGCGCGCGCCAGGCGAACGAGCAGCCCCACCTGCTGCCCCGCGAGCAACTGCTGGAGCGCTTCAACCAGGCCAGCCGTGCGCTGACCCTGGTGCATGCGCCGATGGGCTATGGCAAGACCACCCTGCTGCGACAGTTCCTGGCGGCACGCCAGGCACGCCGCGCATGCCACTGGCTGACGCTGTCGGAACATGACAACGATATCGATCACTTCGCCGGGCGCCTGGAGCAGGTGTTCGCCCGCAGTACCCCGCAGGACGCCCGCCACAGTGCCTTCGAGCGCCTGGAGAGCGTACTGCTGGGCACGCCGTTCTGCCTGTTCCTGGACGAGTTCGAGTGCATCGTCAACGAAGGCGTACTCAGCTTCATGCGCGAACTGCTCAAGCGCCTGGGCAGCGGCAGCGAGATCATTCTCGGCTCGCGCAGCATCCCGGCGATCGGCGTGCCACGCCTGCGCGCCAAGGGCGCGGTGCTGGAAATCACCGCCCACCAACTGAGCTTCACCCCGGACGAGATCCGCCGCCTGCTGCAAACCCGCGCCGGGCATACCCTGAGCGACCAGCAACTGGCATTGCTGCATCGGCGCAGTGGTGGCTGGGCGGCGTTCATCGGGCTGTTCGGCAGCAGTTTCGACGGCCCCTTGAGCGATGAAGCGCTGCACCTGCGAATGGGTGCCGGGGGCGCCTCCATGGGCAATTTGATTTCGCGCCACGTGCTGGAGGGTCTGGCGACCGACACCCGGCAGTTCATCGGCGACTCGAGCATCCTCGGCGAATTCGAGGTCGACCTCTGCGACCATGCCCTCGGTCGCCACGACAGCCGCGAACGCATCGCCGGCCTGGAACGCCAGCAGCTGTTCATCAGCCGGGTCGACCCGCTGCGCGAGCGCTACCGCTACCACAGCCTGTTCGCCGACATCCTGCAGCGCGGCATCAGCACCGAGCGACGGCGTGAGATCCACCGCCGCGCCGGCCAGTGGTACGTGCTGCGCGGCCAGCCGGTGGCAGCGGTGAACCATCTGCTGCAGGCCGATTGCGTCGACCAGGCCATACGCGTGATCGAGCAGATCTCCCAGGACCTGCTCGCCCAGGGCCGCTCGCGCCTGCTGCTGCGCTGGTTCGACCAGTTGCCGGCCGAGCGCGTGCGCAACCACCAGGCACTGACCTTGACCTTGAGCTGGGCCCTGGGCCTGAGCCGACGCCATGCCGAGATGCAACAGCAGCTGGGTGCCCTGGCCGAGGAGGCCAGCCTGCTTCCCGGCCAGCAACGCGAGTGCCAGGCGATTCGCGCCGTGAGCCTGGCGATGATCGACCGTACCCACGAAAGCCTGGCGCTGCTGCAGCAGGAGCCCGACCTGCGGGAAGAGGCGTACCCGTTGCATCAACAGGTCATGCTGCACATCGTCATCTACGGCCTGATCGCCCGCAACGACTTCGCCGCCGCCCACCAGGCGCTGGCGCGCTCCTTGGACAGCGGCCAGGACCGCCGCGAGTCTTTCACGCGGGTCATGGCCAACAGCTTCAGCGCCGCCATCGACCTGATCCAGGGGCGGCTGAGCACGGCACTCGGCCAACTGGCCAGCGCCCCGGCCGCTGGCGCATCGGCGCACCTGCTGTACCGCCACGGCAGCCGCAGCCTCAACGACGTGACCCTGGCCATCGCCCTGTACGAACGCAACGAACTGGACCGCTGCCAGCAGCTGTTGAGCGAGCTGCTGCCACTGGTTGCCGAGAACGGCACGCCCGACCAACTGGTCTACGCGCACCTGCTGATGGCGCGTATCCATGCACTGCGCCAGGAACCCAACCTGGCCAACGAGTATCTGGACGAACTCGATGCGCTGAGCTGCGTCCACGACATCCCGCGACTGAGCAGCAGTGCCTGGCTGGGGCGTGCCTGGATGGCCTGGAAGCATGGCGACCTGGCCGGCGCCAACTACGCCTATCGACGGGCGACCGCGCAGATGGGCCAGCCCGGCGCGGGCCTGCTGGTGGTCTACCAACACGAGTCGGACTGGCCGGCCATGATGCAACTGCGCCTGGCGGTGGAAGGCAAGGTCACCACCGCCACCCTCGACGAGCTGAAGAAAGCCATCGCCACGGCCCGCCAGGAGGGGCGTGTGCGGCGCTCGCTGGAGCTGCACATCCTGCTGGCCCGGGCGCACCTGAACCTGGGGCACAAGGACGACCAGGCCCTGGAGCTGCTGGCCGCGCCCCTGCGCCACGCCATCAACCAGGGCTATACCCGCCTGTTCCTCGACGAAGGGCCGGACATCTGCCGCCTGGCCCTGCGCTGGTGCGAGACCAACCGCGCCCTGCTGCGCAACGACAGCGGCCAGGACCCCTTGCTCGAGCACTTCATGCTCGCCCTTGGCCAGGCCCTGGCCGAGGATGCGCGCCAGCCCCAGGACAACATCCTGCTGTCGCCGCGCGAGATCGAAGTGTTGCGGCTGCTGGAAACCGGCATGCGCAACACCGAGATGGCCGAGAAGCTGTTCGTTTCGGAGACCACGGTACGCACCCACCTGCGCAGTATCAACGCCAAGCTGGGGGCACGCAGCAGGACCGAGGCGGTTTCGTTGGCGCGGCACATGCATTTGATTTGAGGCAGAACGCAAAAAAGGGGCGCTGTACTCGGCAGCGCCCCAGGTTCTACCCTCTGGCAACGGGCCTCAACGCTTGCGGTCGTCGAGCCCCAGCTTGCGACCGATGATTTCCTTCATGATCTCGCTGGTACCGGCAAAGATCCGCGTGATCCGCGCATCGCGGTACATCCGGCAGATCCGATATTCCTCCATGTAACCCGCCCCACCGAACAGCTGCAGGCACTCGTCGATCACCTTGCCTTCCAGCTCCGAAGTCAGCAGCTTGATCTGCGCCGCCACCTCCCCGCTCAGCTCGCGCTTGTTGTGCAGCAGCACGCACTGGTCGAGGAAGGTCTGCACGGCATCGAGCTGCGAACGCAGCTCGGCCATCTTGAAGCGCGAGTTCTGGAAACTGCCGACGCTGCTACCGAAAGCCGTGCGTTCCTGGATGTACTCCAGGGTCAGGTCGAACGCGGTCTGTGCGCTGGCCAGCGACAGCACGGAGCCGGTCAGGCGCTCTTCGGCCAAGCCCTGCATCATGTAGCTGAAGCCCTTGGTCGGGTCGCCCAGTACGTTGGCCTTGGGCACCTTCACATCCTGGAAGAACAACTCGGCGGTGTCCTGGGCATCCAGGCCCATCTTGTGCAACTTTTGCCCGCGGCTGAAGCCCGGCATGCCCTCTTCGACCAGGAACAGGCCAATGCCGTAGCGAGCATCTGGTACCGTGCGCGCAGCCACCAACACCACGTCGGCGATCAGGCCATTGGAGATGTAGGTCTTCGAACCGTTGAGTAGCCAGTGGTCACCCTTGTCCTCAGCACGCATCTTCATGCCGCCCAGGTCCGAACCCGCACCCGGTTCGGTCATCGCCACCGCGAGGATGGTTTCGCCGCTGATGCAACCTGGCAGAAAACGCGCCTTCTGCTCGGCGCTGCCGAAGTGGCCGATGTAGGGCGCCACCAGCCGCGAATGCAGTTGCATGTAGAAGCCGACTTCGCCGTAGCGAACGTTTTCCTCGTAGAGGATCTGGTCGTAACGGAAGTCATCAATGGCCAGGCCACCGTATTCTTCGGGCGCCCACATCAACAGGTAGCCCTGTGCGCCAAGATCGCGCCAGGCCTGGCGGTCGACCCGCCCGGCCTCGCGCCAGCCCTGGGCACGCGGGGCGATTTCGCCCAGGACGTAGCGACGCACGCTGTCCCGGAACTGTTCATGCTCGGCGTCGAAAATCACCCGCGGCATCATGCTGATCATCTCCTGGTTCTTGTCGTTGTAAGGCTGCTCAGTACTGCGAAGCCGGCATGTGCACCACCATGCCGTCCATCTCGGCGCTCACCACCACCTGGCACCCCAGGCGGCTGGTGGCTTGCGGTTCGGCGACGCAATCGAGCATCTCGCGCTCGATACGGCTCGGCGCCTCGAGCCGTGCGTAGTCCTGGTCGCTCAGGTAGCAATGGCAGGTCGCGCAGCTGCACGAGCCACCACACTCCCCAAGGATCCCATCGATGCCGTTGGCCAGGGCCACCTGCATCAGGTTGCTGCCGGTGGCGGCCTCCACTTCATGGGTGGCGCCGTCGTGGGCGACGAAAGTAATCAGCGGCATACAGGGCCCCTCAAAGAAAACAGGCTTGGAAATCGACCGATTCATCGGCCAACAGGCGCGGATCGGCCGTGCGGCCTTCGGCCAGGAATCGCTTGCTGAAGGTGAACTCTTTCGGCCGGTTCACCGCATCCACCGCCAGCAGCCGCTCGCCACGGAAGTAGAAGGCCGAGAAGCTGCGGCCCTGGCGGTGATCGCCACGGATCACCACCTGGTCGTAGCCCGCCGAGAGCCCGGCGATCTGCAGCTTGAGGTCGTACTGGTCCGACCAGAACCACGGCAAGGCCCGGTAGCTGGCCGGCTTGCCACAGATCGACTGGGCGGCGACGCGGGCCTGGTCGGTGGCGTTCTGCACCGACTCCAGGCGCATCCAGGCGTCATAGATCGGGTTGTGATGGCGGGTGCAATCACCCACCGCGTATACATCCGGGCACTGGGTGCGGGCCTGCTCGTCGACGACGATACCGTGCTCGCAGTCCAGGCCCAGTTGCCGCGCCAACGCCACGTTCGGCAGCACGCCGATGCCGACCACCACCAGGTCGGCAACCAGGCGACGACCGTCGGCCAGCAGCACGGCTTCGACCTGACCGTCGCCTTCGATGCATTCGAGCGCAGCGTCGAGCACGATCTCGACACCTTCTTCCTGGTGCACTCGACTGTAGAATTCCGATACCTGCTCGGCAGTGACCCGCTGCAAGACCCGCGACTGCGCCTCCAGCACGGTCACCTGCATGCCTTGCTTGCGCAGCGAAGCAGCGGTCTCCAGGCCGATGTACCCAGCGCCGACCACCACCGCGTGGCCACCGGCCCTGATGAACCGGCGCAGATTCAACACATCGTCGCGAACGCGCAGGTAGCAGACGCCGTCGAGTTCCGCGCCGGGCAGCGCCAGCCGGCGCACATCGGCACCGGTGGCAAGGATCAGCTGCGTGTAGCCCAGGCGCGTGCCGTCATCGCACAGCAAGCTGCGATTGTGCGCGTCCACTGCGCTGACGCGCGTGCCCAAGCGTACGTCGATGTGCTGCTTGGCGTAGAACTCGGCCGGGCGGATCAGCAGTTCGTCATCGCCCTTGCCGTCGCAGAGGTAGGCCTTGGACAACGGTGGCCGGTGATACGGCAACAGGCTGTCGGCCGAGACCAGCGTGATGGCTCCGGCAAAGCCTTCCTGGCGCAGGCTCGCGGCAGCCTGGGCCCCGGCGTGGCTGCCGCCGACGATGACGCAATGGGATGGGTTGGACATGTTCAAGCCTCCTGGTGCCAGCACGTCAAAGGTCATCGCGGCCGAACAGCGCCGAACTCACGGTCGGCGCCCCGGGGCCACCGGCCATCAGGCAGATCTTCGCGTCGGGCACCGGGTTGGCCGACTCGCCGCGCAACACCCGCACCGATTCGATGGCCATGCCGATGCCGTGCACGAAGCCGTGGGCGAAATTGCCGCCGGCGGTGTTCACCGGCAGCCGGCCGCTGGGTGCGATCAGGTTGTCGTAGCGGATGACCTCGGCGACGTTCTCGTAGCTGCAGAAGCCGTGGTCGATCAGCGAGGCGACGCCCTGAGCGCTGAAGTTTTCGTACAGCTGCACCACGTCGACGTCGGCTGGGGTGACGTCGGTCTGCTGCCACAGGCGTTGGGCGATAGGGCGCATGCCCGCCGAGGCGTAATCCAGGTCGTTTTCACACAGGTCGCCCCAGCCCTTGGCCGTGCCGTTGGCAACGCCAAGCAGGCGCACCGGCGCCTTGCGCAGGTCGCGCGCGCGCTCGCTGGACACCAGCAGCAAGGCACCGGCGCCGTCGTTCTCCCGCGAGCAATCGAACAGGCGGAAGGGCTCGGCGATCCAACGCCCTTCGCGGTAGGCTTGCAGGTCCAGCGGCTGGCCGTAGGCGGTAGCCTCGGGGTTGCGCGAGCCGTGGTAGTACGAGGCTCGCACCAATTCCTCGGCCACCGACTTCGGTACCTGGTGGTGTTCGTACAGACGCTGTGCGCGCAGGGCGCAGATCTGCGCTGGCGAAACCAGGCCGGCGCCCACCAGGTGGTCGTTCAAGTGGTGGCGCATCACCGCCGCCGACATGCGCCCGCTGTTGTTCTGCACCAGGGCGCGGAACACCACCACGGCGCTGGCCTGGCCGGTGGCGATGGCCGAGGCGGCCAGGCCGAAGGCGCCGGCGATGCCACCGCCGCCGCCGCCCCACATCTGCGCATTGAGGCGCAGCTCGCGGGTGCCGAGGTCCGACATCAGCCGCACCGGCTCGTTCTTGTCGTCGCCATAGGAGACGAAGCCATCGATCAGCGCCGGATCGAACCCGGCGTCGGCGCAAGCGTCGACGATGGCATGCACCAATACGCCCTGCTCCGGCAGCGGCGCCTGGCCGCGCTTGTATTGACGCAGGCCGATACCGGCCACCGAGACCGCGCCCTTGAGGTCGAAACTGCCCATGTCAGCGGCCCTCCTGCACGGTGGCACTGCTGCCATCGACGCACCAGCGCAGCGACAGCAGCGGCTCACCTTCGAACTGGTCGGCGTGCACCCGGGCACTGACCGGAAGGCCGATCGCTGGCTGACCCGCGTTACCCTCCAGGGTGCCGAGCAGACGCTTGCCGCCGGCGCCGTCGAGTTCGACCACCACGCTGATGTAGGGCACCGGCAGGTCGCGTGGGCCGCCGAAATCGTGCCAGGAGCGGGTCCAGCTGTAGATCCGGCCCTGTGGGGCCACGGCGTGCCAGCTGTGCTCCCAGCCGCCGCATTCGCCACAGCGCCACACCGCAGGCCAGTTCCACTGCCCGCAGCCATCGCAACGCTGCATCTTCAAGTTTCCCTGGGCCAGCGCGGCCCAGTATTCGCCATCGGCGCCTATGCCTTTCATCGTGAGACTCCTGTTTTCCGTTCTGGCGCTTGGCCGTTTCTTGTTCTTCGGAAGTGGCTCAAAGACCCAACACGGTCTTGGCCAGGATGTTGCGTTGGATCTCGTTGGCACCGGCGTAGATGGTGCCGGCGCGCTCGTTGAAGTAACGCAGCGGCGCCAGTGCGGCCAGCCGCTCACCGGCGAAACCGGTCTCCCCGTGCTCGCGCAGCACCGGGCCGCCGGGGCAGCCGGCCTGGGGCTGGAAAGCCGCGCCGTAATGCCCGGCGGCCTCCAGGCCCAGCTCGGTCACGGCCTGCTGCAGTTCGGTGCCGAGGATCTTCATCACCGAGGCGGCCGCGCCGGGCGAACCGCCGCGTGACAAGGTCGACAAGGTTTCCAGCTCGTACAGCTCCAGGGCGTTGACCTGGCACTCGACCTCGGCCAGGCGCGCGGCGAACAGTGGGTCGTCGGCCAGGCAGCCGCCACGGTCGGCCGGCGCAGTGCCTGCGAAGGCCCGCAGCTCGGCCAGGCGCACCTGCATCTGCGGCGCGTAGGCCGCGCCACCGCGCTCGAATTCCAGCAGGTACTTGGCGACCGTCCAACCTTCGCCGATGCGCCCGATCACGTTGCCCTTGGGCACCCGTACATCGCTGAAATGGATTTCGTTCTGGATGTGCTCGCCAGTCAGCGACACGATCGGGCGCACTTGCACGCCTGGGCTGTGCATGTCGATCAGGAGGAAGGTGATGCCCTTCTGCGGTTTGTCTTCACGGGCACTGCGCACCAGACAGAACACCCAGTTGGCGACATGGGCATGGGTACTCCAGAGCTTGGTGCCGTTGCACAGCAGCATGTCGCCCTGCTCCACCGCCGACATGCTCAAGGCCGCCAGGTCCGAGCCGGCCTCGGCCTCGGAGTAGCCCTGGCACCAGAAGTGCTCGCCACTGAGCATGCGCGGCAGGAAGAAAGCCTTCTGTTGCTCGGTACCAAAGGCGATCAGCGCCGGCGCGCACATCTGGATGCCCATCGGCGACACCGGCGGCGCGCCAGCGTAGGCTTTCTCCTGGGCGAAGATGTAGTGCTGCGCCACGCTCCAGTCGCAACCGCCATGCGCCACCGGCCATGAAGGTGCCAGCCAGCCCTGCTCGAGCAGCTTGCGCTGCCAGCGCAGGCAGCGTTGGTGCTCGCCGTAGACACTGGTCAGCCACTGCCCCGCCTCGCGCAGCTCGTCGCTCAGCGCGTGGGCGAAGAAGGCCTTCACCTCCTCGCGAAAGGCGTTTTCCTGCTCGCTCCATTGAATGTTCATCGCCAGCCCCTCTCAGTTCGATGTCCAGCGCGGCGCGCGCTTTTCGGCAAAGGCGCGCGGCCCTTCCAGTACGTCCGGCGAGCGGAACAGGGCGCGGGTCGCCGGGTTACGGCCCATGGCCTGGTAGGCCTGTTCCAGCGAGGCGGCGCCCTGGCCCAGGCGCACGGCCTCCTTCGAGGCGCGAATGGACATCGGGCTGCAGGCGACGATCTGCTCGGCCCAGGCGAAGGCGGCCGGCAGCAGCGCCGCGGGCTCCACCACCTGATTGACCAGGCCAAGCTCCAGCGCCTCGTCGGCCTTCACGGTACGGCCGGTGAGGATCATGCCCATGGCCTGCTTCAGGCCGACTTGCTGCGGCAGGCGCAGCAGCCCGCCGGCCAGGGCAGCGAGGCCGACCTTGGGTTCGGGCAAGGCAAAGGTGGCGGTGCTGGAGGCGACGATCAGGTCGCAGGCCAGGGCGATCTCGAAACCACCGCCCAGGGCCACGCCGTTGACTGCGGCGATCACTGGCTTGTTCAGGTCGAAGCGTGCGGTCAGCCCGGCGAAACCGGTGACCGGCACCTCGACCTGTTCGCCACGGGCCATGACGCCGGCGGTGTACTTCAGGTCGTTGCCAGCAGAGAAGGCGCGCTCCCCTGCCCCGGTAATGATCGCCACCCACTGCTGCGGATCGCGGGCGAAGTCGTCGAAGATCTGCGCCAGCTCGGCGTTGGCGTCACGGTGCAGGGCATTCATCTGCTCGGGGCGGTCGATGGTGACCAGGGTGACATGACCGTGACGCTCGACACGGGCGAAGCGGTATTGGGCCGGTTGCGGCTGTTCGCTCAGGCGCCAGCAAGGCTTGCCGAAGACATCGATGTGCACGAAGCCTTCTTGCCCGATCGCATTGCGCTCCAGCGACAACAACAGGGCCATGGCCTGCTGGTCTTCCGGCAGTACCCGTGCCAGGGTGCGTGCACCCTCGGGCGTGCGCAACACCAGCACGCCCTGGCTGGGCTGGCCGTCACGACCGTGCAGCACGGTGTAGGTCTCGATCCGTGCCGGTCCTTGGTAGGTATCGAGCACCGGCGGCACCGGCGCTTGCCGGGCGTCGACCTGGGCTTGCAGGGACGCGCTGGGCGAAAGCGCCTGCGCCGGTGCCTGGCGCCCCAGCACCAGGCTCTGGTGCTTGGTCACGAAACCGCCCTGGCCATACAGCAGGCCACGCCCCTCGGGCAGTTCGCGCAGCGCCCGCACCATGCTGCAGGCCGCGTGCCCCATGTAGTTGTTCAGTGGCCCGCCGAAGAAGCTGAGCCCGCCACACACCGTGGGCTGCAGCGGGCCGTCGGGTGCCAGGCCAAGGTTGGCCAGGGCCATTTTCGGTACTACCGGAAAGCAGCTGTACAGTTCGATATGGTCGAACGCCTCGGCGCCGCCGACCAAGCCGACCGCGGCATCGAGCACGGCTTGTTGGGCGAGGCTGCCGGCATGGTCGGCGCGGTCGAGAAAGTCATCTGGCTCGCTGGCATTGGCGCCGCCCCAGATGTAGATCAGATGCTCCGGCGCCACGCCAAGCTCAAGGGCGCGCTCCAGGCTGGTGACGAGGATGGCGCTGGCCTGGTTGACGTTGGGGTTGGCCACCATCCACTTGGTATAGGGCCAGCAGATCGGGCGGTTGTCCGCGCTTGGTGTGGCGATCGCCGTAGCATCGGGCGCATCGCGCAACCAGGCGTTGGGATTGCTCGCCGCCACCTGTGCGTAACGGGCCCACAACCGTGCCGAGTCCTCACGCCCTTGCGCCGGGCTGACGCCTTCGCGCGCCTGCCAGGCCATTTCGTACAGCGGGTACATCTGCGCCGGTTCGCGAATGCCCAAGGCGCGTGCCAGCGGACGGGTGGCGATGGCATCGTTGGCGAAACGGCAGGCGCTGGCCTTGTCGGCCATGGGCGTCCAGTCCAGGCGCAGGCCCTGCTTGCGTGCCTTGCCCAGCGAACTCATGGCTTCGCCGCCGACGATCAGGGTGGTCTGTGCCTGGCCCGAAGCGATGCGCAGCGCCGCTTCGTGCAGCAGGCGCACCGGGGTCTCGCCGCCCATCGAGGCATTCGAGCGTCGGGCCGGGGTCAGCGCCAGGCGCTCGCAGAGGCTTGCTGCCGGGTCCTGATAGCGCCAACTGACGAAGCCCACCACCTCCAGGGCATCGACCTGGGCCAGCAGCTCGACGCCACTGTCGCGCTCGGCAGCACGTGCCGCCCTTTCCATCAGCGCCAAGGGCTCCAGGGCATGTTCCAGCGCTGACGGGCGGTCGACATGTTCACCGACACCGATGATCACCGGGGTGGTAGCAGGATTGAGCATCTGCACTTCCTCAAGGCTACGGGCTGGGGCCCTTGTTGTTGTTCTGTGCCGGGCGCGCCGGCAAGGGCACGTCAACGGAATGGGATTAATCTAACAACAATAGATTTAACTTGAAAAGCCCCTTGCACGCACCCGCTCATCAGCTAATTCAAATAGGCGAAAACGACGATTGACGAAGTTTTTTTATCTAACTACCGTAGGTTATTCGACGTGATTCCCCTGCCTGCCGGGTCCGACGACCACGGCGGCCACACAACAACAAGAGCCCAAGGAGTCCCCATGCCTCTCGCCATCGCCGCGCAGATGATCATCGGCGCAGAAACGGTAGGTACCGAACGCCAGCTGGACGTCATCAACCCGGCCACCGCCGAAGTCATCGGCCATGCCCCGGATGCCGGGCAGGCCGAACTCGACCAGGCCGTGGCCTGCGCCCGCAAGGCCTTCCCGGCCTGGAAGGCCACCGCCCACGACCAACGCCGCCAGCTGCTCAAGCAGTTCGCCCAGCGCATGGTCGAACACGTCGACGAACTGGCCGAGCTGTTCACCCTGGAACACGGCCGCCCGCTGGCCCTGGCCAAGGAGGAGATCCTCGGCGCCTCGTACTGGATTCGCGGCATCGCCCAGTTGGAACTGCCGGTGGAAGTGGTCGAGGAAACCGACACCCGCCGCGTCGAGGTGCACCATGAGCCACTGGGCGTGGTCTGCGCCCTGGTGCCGTGGAACTTCCCGATCCTGCTTGCCGCATGGAAGATCTCCCACGCCCTGGCCACCGGCAATACCCTGGTGCTCAAGCCCTCGCCCTTCACCCCGCTGACCACTCTGCGCCTCGGCGAGCTGACCCGCGACATCTTCCCCGCCGGGGTGCTCAACATCATCAGCGGTGGCGACCACCTGGGCCCGCTGATGACCAGCCACAAGGGCTTCGCCAAGATTTCCTTCACCGGCTCCACCGCCACCGGCAAGCGCATCATGGAATCGGCGGCCAAGGACCTGAAGCGCATCACCCTGGAACTGGGTGGCAACGATGCCGCCATCGTCTTGCCGGATGTCGACGTCGATGCCGTAGCACAGAAGCTGTTCATGGGCGCGTTCTTCAACAGCGGCCAGGTCTGCGTGGCGTGCAAGCGCCTGTACATCCACGAGGCCATCTACGAGCGCCTGCGCGACAAGCTGCATCAGTTGGCGCAGACCTTGCCGATCGGCGACGGCATGCAGCCTGGCGTGCTGTTCGGCCCGATCCAGAACCGCCCGCAATACCAGCGCGTGCTGCAACTGCGAGACGAAGCCCGCGAGGCTGGCCTGGTGCTGCTGGAAGGTGCTCCCGTGCCGGAGCGCGGTTATTTCATGCCGCTGACGCTGGTGGACAACCCGCCGGAAGATTCGCGGGTGGTCGCCGAAGAAGCCTTCGGCCCGATCCTGCCGCTGCTGCGTTTCAGCGATATCGACGAGGTCATCGCCCGCGCCAACGCCAGCGAATACGGCCTCGCTGGAGCCGTGTGGAGCCAGGATGTGGCCAAAGCGGTGGAAATCGCCAAACGCCTGGAGACCGGGACCGTGTGGATCAACCAGAACCTCGAGTCCTCGCCCACCGTGCCGCTGGGCGGCCACAAGCAGTCCGGCATCGGCGTGGAAAACGGCGTTGCCGGGCTGATGGAGTTCACCCAGCCCAAGTCGATCTTCATTCCCAAGTCTGCCTGACCTGACGGCCGCATTCCTGTGGCGTGCGGCCGTTTCTCATCCTAGGAATCAACGCATGAATGACACGTCGCTTCACGCGAGGGCAGCGCTTCGCGTCGATCTCACCGGCCAGCTGGCGCTGGTCACCGGAGCTGGCAGCGGCTTGGGCCAGCGCTTCGCAACGGTATTGGCGGCAGCCGGGGCGAAGGTGATCCTGTGTGGCCGTCGCATCGAACGTTTGCAGGCCGTTGCCGAGCACATCCGTGCCGACGGCGGCCAGGCCTACGTCGAGCCGCTGGACCTGCGTGACGCCGCAAGCCTGGCCGAGCGTATTGCCGGCATGATCAGCGCCTACGGCGCCATCGACATCCTGGTCAACAATGCCGGCATCGGCGACACCAGCGAGGCCGTGGGCATGGAAGTCGAGGCCATGGATGAACTGTTCGCCACCAACCTGCGCGCCCCGTTCATCATTGCCAGCGAAGTGGCCCGCGGGCTGATGGCCAGTGGGCGCCCGGGACGGGTGGTCAACCTGGCGTCGGTGGGGGCCGTGCATTACAGCAGTGGCATGCGCGCGGCGTTCTACTGCTCGCTCAAGGCCGCGGTGATCCGCATGAGCGAGGCCCTGGCACTGGAGTGGGCCAAACAAGGCATCAACGTCAATGCCATCGCGCCAGGATTGTTCGAGACCGAGATGACCGAGGCGCACCTGGCGCGATACCGCGAGCGCATGGTCGAGCGCATGCCACGCAAGCGGGCTGGGATGCCGGAGCAGTTGGATAGCACCCTGCTTTACCTGGTGTCGCCTGCTTCGGAATTCGTGACCGGGGTCTGCATTCGGGTGGATGATGGGCAGTATCCACGGTAATCCAAGCCCCTGCGTTCTGCGCAGGCTTGTCGCAGCGTCTACCGAGGTTACAATTTCATCACCTGATCGCGATTGTGCAATCCCGATCCCGAACGGATAATCACGACCCGATTCAACAGATCCTGCAAGTTCCTGTACAGGGGGTACGCATGCCAATCAAAGCCGCAGCCCCGGCGCTCATCGTCGCCGCACTTGCTCTGGTCGTCGACTACTCGACTGCCAAGTTGAAATCCCCCTCTGCCACCCTCCATGGGTCGTGCTCCACCTCGCCAACCCTCAGTCACCTGCGCGGGGTGCTTGCAGACGTCACCCATGGCTGGCTCAAATTGGACTTGGGCTACGCAAAGACTGTTGCTGCGATTGTGAACTCGAATCGCTTCGATGAAGCCAAGTACCTTCGGAATATCGAGTTGCTCAAGGCTGTGCGGCAGCTGGAAAGCGACCTGAAACGCGCTGAGGTTCCCTCGGCTCTGAGCGATGACCACATCAACCTGCGCCGGGCAGTCGCAAAGGTGCGAGGAAGGCTGATCACCATCGACGGGGTGTATCAGCAATTTCTGATGAAACCTGAACAATTCCCGAGTCAGCTGAGCGCTGACGGCTTACGCGATCTGGCAGACCACACTACGCGAAGGCTTGGCCACCTGGCCTGAATGTGTGGATGGCAATCGAAGTCGCCTTCCACCCGGATACCTTTGACGCATTCTTCGCACCTGTGGATGTCAAACACCCCGGCCTATCAGACCTTCTGAAACGCGAATTCCACCGCTACATCGAGTCGCGGCGGCAAATCATCCCATCGATTTTCGGACGAGACGTCCCTTACACCCAGCCGTCTCACGCACTTCAAGCGTGCCTGATGCACATCCACATCAAAATCCCACCTGCGACCTTTCCCCAGAACACGCCTCAGCATGATCGGGTGTGCAAGCGAGGGTGCCCAAGGGATGATGCGGCTCTGGTGTATGTCCCCGGTGAGCTTTACGAAGACCGGCACCTGGTTTTGGCTTTCCTCTGGCCCGATGCCCATGGCAAGGCCCGCGACAACCGCTCAATGGGCTACCTCGCCCGCTTGGCCCGGGAATGGCGAGATGTGAACTAAGGTAACGAGAGGTATCCACCAGAGGGATCGCCGTCGCCCGATCAGCTACCCGAATGGCTGAACATCCCTTTGAGCAGCCCCTGGAAAAACAACTTCACCGTATCCCAAGCCCGCGTGAACACTCCGCCAGGCGCTTCATCCTGCAACGCAATGAGTGGCCGGGTGGCAAGTTCATGGTCGCCATCGAGCAACGTCAGGGTGCCGACCACATCGCCCTTGGCCAAGGGCGCCACCAGCGGCCCATCGATCTTCACTTGAGTCGTGACCTTGCGTCTGCTGTTCTTCGGCAAGGTCAAGGTCACGTCGTCCAGCAACCCAACTGGTACGGTGCTCTCCTCGCCCTTCCAGAGCACCGGGTTGGCCAGCACGTCCATGGCCTTGGCGTAGGTCTCGGTGCTGGTGAAGCGAAAACCGTAGGTCAGCAGCTTCTGCGCATCGTTGGCGCGGTTCTGCATGGAGTTGGAGCCGAACACGGCAGTGATCAGGCGGCGCCCGTCGCGCTTGGCCGAGGTCACCATGCAGAAGCCGGCGGCTTCGGTATGACCCGTCTTCAGGCCATCCACGGTGGGGTCGCGCCACAGCAGCAGGTTGCGGTTGGGTTGGCGGATGCCGTTCCAGGTAAAGTACTTGTGCTTGTAGAGCGAGTAGTACGCCGACTCGTCGGTGATGATCGTGCGGGCCAGCTTGGCCATGTCCAGTGCCGATGAATAATGCTGCGACGACGGCAGGCCGGTGGGGTTTTCGAAATGGGTGTTGCGCAAGTCCAGGCGTTTGGCGGTGAGGTTCATCAGCCCGGCGAACGATTCTTCGCTGCCGGCGATGTGTTCGGCCAGGGCCACGCTGGCATCATTGCCGGAATCGATCACCACGCCTTTCAACAGGTCGTGGATGGTCACCTCGCTGCCGGGGTCGAGAAACATCCGTGAACCCTGGGTGCGCCAGGCGTTCTCGCTCACCGTGACCAGGTCGGTCGGGTGCACCCGGCCGCTCTGGATCTCGTTGGTAGCGATGTACACGGTCATCAATTTGGTGAGACTGGCTGGCGGCAGGCGTTCGTCAGGATCATGGCTGGTGATCACTTCACCGCTGGCCGCGTCCATGAGCACCCAGGATTTTGCCGACAGCTGGGGTGGCGATGGGATGGGGCCGGCAGGCGTTGGCGCCGCCTGAACGGCAGCAGCGCCCAGGCAGACAGCGATCAGGGCGAGCCGCGATATCGGGTGTTTCACGAAAAAAGAGCCTTGGTCTGACGAGGGGCCCCAAACCTAGGTCAGGGCCCCCTACCCCTCAACTTAACCACCGTTAAGAAAAGTTTAGGAATCGCTGCCCGAAGCTTGCGCCAGCGGGCAGGTGAGGCTCACCCGCGTACCGATATCACCCGGCCCCGCTTCGATGGCCAGGGCGAAACCGTGCAGCCTGGCGATGGCCGCCACCAGCGACAGGCCCAGGCCATTACCGGGCTGCTGGCGCGTCTCGTCCCCCCGGTAGAGCCGCCGCGTCACGCTGTTGCGCTCGCTCGGCGCGATGCCCGGGCCGTTGTCGACCACCTCGATGACCAGCGTCAGCCCACGCAGCAGACAACGCAAATAGATGACGCCGCCCGGCTGGGTGAACTTGATGGCGTTGTCCATCAGGTTGACCAGCGCCTCGAACAACAGCGCGGGGTCGCCCTGCAAAGGCGGACAGTCGTCGCAGGCCTGGAGGATGAGCTGCTGGTGCTTGTCCTGGGCCAAGGGCTCGTAGAACTCATGCGCCTGCGCCAGCAGCCGCTCTGGCTGGAACGTCTCGAAGGCCGAGCGCCGCCGGGTATCTTCGAGTTCGGAGATCCGCAGCAGCCCCTGGAACCGGGACATGATGGCCTCGCTCTCCTCCAGGGCCAGGTTCAGGCTGCGCAGGTGCTCAGGGTGCAATGGCAACTTCTGCAGTTGGTACAGGCGCGCATGCAGGCGCGTGAGTGGCGTGCGCAGGTCGTGAGCGATGGCATCGCACACGCCCTTCACCTCCAGCATCAGTTGCTCGATGTGCTCGAGCATGGTGTTGACGGCATTGGACAGCATGTCCAGTTCGTCTCGCCGTGCCGAGAGCGGCAGACGCTCGCGCAGATTGCCGGAGACGATGCGCTCGGTGGTGTGCTGCAAGCGCTCCACGCGCCGCAACGGCCGCCTGCGCAACAGCCGCCAGCCGATCAGGCCTGGCACCAGGGTCAGTGACAGCCCCCAGAACAACGCCTGGCCAATGATGCCGCCCACCGCCGAGATCGAACCGCCGTCACGAGTGAGCACCAGCACCCTGCCGTCCGGGCGGTCGATGCGCAGGGCGTGGCTGCTGCGTGTGACTTCCCTGGGTAGAGCGATGCTCAAGGCCCGTTCCAGGTAGTGCACCTGGCCATCGTCGGGCAAGTTGCCGGGCAGCTTCAACAGCGTGCCCGCGAGGTGCCGGCCCTGGGCGTCGAACAAGCCGTAGGCGTCGATGCCTGGGGTCGAGTACCACTCGCTTTCGGCCAGGTCGGCGGCCAGTGCCTCGTCGTCGACCTTCTGGTAGTAATGCGCCCGCTGCAGCAACGAGCGTTGCGCCACGGTGCCCAGGTAACCTGCGATCTCCCAGTACAGCACCCCCGTGAACACCGCGCCCCAGGCCACGAAGAACACCGCGTACAAGCCGATCAGCCGGCTGCTGCTGGAGCGCCAGCGGTCAGTCGTTCTTGACCAGAACATAGCCTGAACCGCGAATCGTCTGAATGGTCGGAGCGCCTGGCCCGGTGATTTTCTTGCGCAGCCGGGTCAGGTGCACGTCGATGATGTTGGTGCCGGGGTCGAAGTGATAACCCCAGACTTCCTGGAACAGCATGGTGCGCGTCACCCGTTGGCCAGCATTGCGCATCAGGTAGGTGAGGATCTTGAATTCGGTGGGCAGCAGCGTGATCGACCGCCCATCGAGCATCACCGTCTGCACGATGAGGTTGACCTGCAGGCCAGCGAACTGCAGGCAGTGCTCGGTCTCGTCGGCAGCCGGTTCGCGCAGCAGCACCTCCAGGCGCGCGATCATCTCGACCATGGAAAAGGGCTTGGTCAGGTAGTCGTCGCCGCCGGAGCGCAGGCCACGGACCCGCTCGTCGACGTCGGACAAAGCACTGATCATCAGCACCGGGGTCTGGATGCCGAGTTGGCGCAAGGTGCTGACGATGGTCAGCCCATCGAAGTCGGGAAGCATGCGGTCGAGGGTGATCACATCGTGGTCGCCATTGATGGCCAGGGCCAGGCCCTCGCGGCCTTTGTCGGCCCATTGGGCACGAAAGCCGTGGGCTTCCAGCTCGGTGACGATCGCTTGCGCCGTGACCGCATCGTCCTCGATGACTAAAGCATGGTTCATTGGGGCCTCCAGGCTGACGGGCCTATAGTGTAACGACATGACGCGGCGCGCCTGGGGCGCAGCCCGGCAAATTAAACTTTCTTAACGCTGGTTAAGGCAGGTGGCCGCAACGGCCTGCTTTAGCGTGCGTTGTTTTGCATAGGAGACATGTGGCTGTGCCCATGCCATTCACTCGCCGCTTGCTACTCTGCGTAGCGCTGGCCCTGGCCACAGGGCCGGCGCTGGCAATCGAAAAGGCGGCATCGACGCTGCAAGTCGTCAGTCCCAAGGGCCTGGCCAAGGTGGTCGAAGCCTTGGCTACGGATTTTCAACAGCAAGCCAACGTAAAGGTGGTGGTGCATGGCGTGGATGAGGACGGAGTGGAGTCACGCCTGCGCCAACGGCCCGGTGCGGACGCCGATATTGACCTGGTGATCGCCAGGCGCTCGACGATCGATACCCTGGTGGCCGAACACAGGGTGATGCGTGACAGCCGGGTCGACCTGGGCAAGTCACTGATCGCCGTGGCGGTGCCCAGCGAGGCTCCATCGCCCGCCATCGACTCGGTGGCGACGCTGCGCGAGACGCTGATGCAGGCGAGTTCGGTGGCCACTGCCAATAGCGGAAGTGGCGTGTACATCTCCCACTGGCTGCTGCCCCGGCTCAAGTTGGGGGATGCCTTCAAGCCGGGCGCCAGGGTGCAGGCAGTCGATAGCGTCGGCGAGGCCATTGCCTCGGGCAAGTCGCAATTGGGATTGGAGCAGATCAGCAAGCTGCAGGGCGTTGAGGGTATTCGGATCGTTGGGCTGATTCCTGATGAGCTTCAGCAGATGGTCGTGTACAGCGGCGCGGTGGCGCAGGACACGGCCCACCTGGCGCAATCAGAGGCGTTGCTGGCGTATCTGCGTGAAGCCAATGGGGGCAAGGCGCTGGTGGCGATTGGCTTATGACCCGCGATCGCGCATGCTGGTCGGCCGTAACTCTGCCCATCGACGGTATTCCATGAGCCAGCCTGTTTTCCCCCAGCCTTTTGAAGCGATCGGCTGCTCCCAATGTCGCGACCTATCGAACTTGGGTTTCGACATCACCATGGCCTTCCAGCCCATCGTCCACGTGCCTTCGGGCAGGCCGTTCGCCTACGAGGCCCTGGTGCGCGGCCTCGATGGCGAAGGTGCGGCGCAGATCCTGGCCAAGGTCTCGACCGACAACCTATACCGTTTCGACCAGGCGTGCCGGGTCAAGGCCATCGAACAGGCAGCAGCGCTGGGCCTGGGGCGCCTGGGCGATTGCAAGTTGAGCATCAACTTTTTGCCCAACGCCGTGTACCGCGCCAGCACCTGCATCCGCGCCACGCTGGAGGCCACCCGCACGTTCGACTTTCCGGCCAGCCGGCTGATGTTCGAGGTGACCGAGGGCGAGCGGATCGAGGATACCGAGCACCTCAAGGCGATTTTCAAGGAGTACGACCGGCAGGGGTTCACCACAGCCATAGACGATTTTGGTTCGGGCTATTCAGGGCTGAACCTGCTGGCTGAATTTCAACCGGATGTGCTGAAGCTGGACATGGCCCTCACCCGCAGGATCAGCCAGGATCCGGTGCGCCAGGCGATCGTCGCGGGCATCGTGCTGGTGGCCGAGCGGCTGGGCATCACGCTGATCGCCGAGGGGATCGAGACCGATGCCGAATGCCAGGCGTTAGCGGGGTTGGGGATCGAGTTGATGCAGGGGTATTTGTTTGCTCGGCCAGAGGTGGGCGGGTTGCCGTTGGCGGAGCGGTTGGTTGAATGAGCCCTGGCATTGCTCGGCGCTTATCTGGATGCGGGTGGCAAAAACAGGCGAAATTGTGGGACTGGGACGGGATTAACTTGGGAATTAGGCTCTTTTTTGTAGGCCGGTTCCGAAAGATACTTTTGGCGCTTTTGAGCCATTGCGGTGGGCAGGTTTGGGTCCTAGTCTCGGGTTGTCGTAGCGAAAGCGGCGACCGGCTTTGACAGGCTGACTCAAATTGAAAACCATGGCTTTGTAGTTATGGCGGCTGTGTATGGGGCATCCTCGGGTGCGCCGGGTTTCCTCAATTTGACCGGTCTGTCAACCCGTACACAGTTGCCACCCTTCGTTTGACAGCAAATGGCGGCGGCTCTCATTCACAAATTGAGGAGTTGACCATGCTGAAACTTGTTCCCGATCCACCTTTCATTTTCTGTTCCCTGCAAGCGATTTCGGCTTCGCATCCGATGAGCTTCAAGATCCCGCGAGCGGTCGATATGTATCTTGCGCCCGCTGGCCTCTTCGCGGGTAAACCCGCTCCTACAGGGTCGGCGCTGAACTTGACTACAGCGGTGATCCTGTAGGAGCGGGTTTACCCGCGAAGAGGCCAGCACAGGCAACCAATAACCCAGCGCATTCAACCAATGCCATGTTTCGCCTGGGCGGGTGTCGGCGTTTACAAGCCCGCATCACCTCAGTACGGCGTAGCTATAGAACCGGGGAGCGGTACGTGTGACCGCAGGCTTGCAATGACAGACCGGGGCGCCGGCACCCAGCCCAGGCACCTAATGCCATCAGGGAGATGGAAGATGAACAGGGATGATGAGAAAACCACGGTCGGCAAGACCAAGTTCTACCAAGGTGAAAACCAGACCCACTGTTCTGCATCGAGCCAGGCATCCCGTGCCAGTTTGCTCGGGAACAGGCTTTGGAGTTGTTTGGGTATGCGCAGGAACTGACCATCAGCGGGTTGATGGAAGACAAGGCCCATTTGATCTGGGCTTCGCATTACCTGGGGGCATTGGCCAAGGCACTTATGGATGATGCGGAGTTGGGCATGGCGCGTTGAGCGTAGCTGCCCACGCGGGCCCTACCGCCGACACGCCGGCTTCTGCCACTGCAACGGTGATCGTTGGCGGGATGGGCTGCTACCGCAAGGACAGCATCATGGTGAGCGGGGAAATATACGGGCAGCGAACAAAGCCTGCCTTTTTCTCATAGAACTCCGCCAGCGACGGGTTCAAAGGGTGAACCAGAAGCGCCGCAGTACCTATTTCCTCAGCAGAGATGAGCACCCGGCGGATGGCATCCTGAAGGAGCCCTTCGGCAAAGCCGGAACCTTGCGCTCTCAACGTCACACCCATGCGGCCCAGAATTGTCGCAGGATGAACATTAGGCGTATTCCGCTGTAGCTTCTTAGGCACCACGAACTCACGGGCTATTGAGCCACTTGACAAAGTGTAGAACGCCGCGACCCGGTTGGTACCTTTGAAGCAAGCAACGAACACCACAGCCTGCTTATTTTCCTGCGCCTTCCTTGCGTGCTTGTGAAGATACTCATTAATCGAGGACTCTCCACAATCAAAATCACTGAAATCGTGAAACGAATTCAGCTTTTCGGGTTTGCTCAGCTCCAAGGGGAGGGCTTGGACATCAATTTCTGTAGACACTTGTTATCCCTCAATGGGTTTTCATCAAGTGCCTTCTCAAAACGGTCAAACGCTTCATCGCTTAGCAGGAACAACTGACGATCCATGATCACCTCTTCAGCCCTCTTGCAGGCAGCGTCCAGGATGAAGCTAGTTCTATCGGTCCCAAGCAGTTCCACTGCCGCATCGATCAGGCTTCGTTTCTTCGTGTCGACCCGCATGTTAATTGGGACGGGCTTTTCTCGCTCTATGATTTGAGCTGACATCATTTACACCTCGACAAGATTTGAGTGATTGGTCCCTCACCTCATTATGGGCCAGCGCCAAGCGGCATTCGCCTGAGAAAATGAAGCTGTTTGGAAAACGTGAATACGGACATTTAGCACTCCTTAAGACGCTTGGAAGCCCCGGCGACAAGGGGGCAATCGGTCCTGCTGAGCAGCTAGCACTCCCTTTTGGGATACGGAGGATTTCTCACCAGCGAACTGTAGCACCGCGTGTATGCATCGTCTACACGTGTATGCATTTGACTTACAAAAAACTTTCTAAGCCTCACAGCCGCGCGCGTCCGGGTAATGAGCTCGCTCAGCGCACCCGCCAAAGCTGATCAATCCGCGTCGTATACGACCGGCTCATCAACTCCCGCCGCATCCCCCAGTCGGGAACTCGCGGCGCCATGGCAGTGCGCACAGTCCCGCGCCCATACTTCCCATTGATATCGTCCAGCACCGACATCAAGCGATCACAAGCCACCGGCTGTGTCGCGGCAAAGAGATCGCCCGTGACCTCCCCCGGCTGCCGCAGATCCATCAGCAACACCTCGGCCTTGCTGTATCGGTAACCCGGTCGATACACCCGTTCCACCGCCGCCGTACCTGCGCGGGTGAGCATTAGCGTGTCGTTGGTGGGGTACGGCAACTCCACCATCACGCCTTGGGCGTACTTGGCCTCGTCAGGATTGAACATCCCAGTGCGAATACTCACCCGCAACCGCTTGCAAACCGACGCCTGAGCTCGCAGCTTCTCAGCCGCACGCGCAACGTAGGTCGCCACCGCCTCCTTGATCGGCGCCAGCTCCGACAACCGTGAGCCAAACATCCGGCTGCAGCATATCTCCTGCTTGGGCGGCGCCGCGTCCTCCAGTTCCAGGCACGCGGTGCCGTCCAGCTCCCTGGCGGTTTTCTCCACCACCACGCTGAACTTGTCCCTGAGCATCTGCGGATTCGCCCTGGCCAGGTCCATCGCCTTGTAAATGCCCATGGCCTGGAGGTGTGCCGTCATGCGCCGGCCGATCCCCCACACTTCGTTCACCTCGGTGTTGCGCAACACCCAATCGCGTTCGAATGCCGTACAGATGTTCACCACCCCGCCGGTGTGCGCGAGCAAACGCTTGGCCATATGGTTGGCCAGCTTCGCCAGGGTCTTGGTATGGGCGATCCCGACCCCTACCGGGATGCCGGTGCATTTCAATACCTTGGCGCGAATGTCGCGCCCCAATTGGGTCAGGTCCCCCTGGACGCCAGACAGCTCGACGAAGCATTCATCGATGGAATACACCTCCGCAGCCGGAACCATCGACTCGATCAACGACATGACCCGCTCGCTCATGTCGCCGTACAGCGCGTAGTTCGAGGAAAACGCCACCACGCCGTGGCGACGCAGCCTTTCCTTGCACTGGAAATAGGGCTCGCCCATCTTCACGTAGGGCTTGGCGTCGTACGACCTGGCGATCACGCAGCCGTCGTTGTTGCTCAGTACCACGATGGGCGTCCTGGCCAGGTCTGGCCGAAACACACGTTCGCAGCTCGCGTAGAACGAGTTGCAATCGATTAGCGCGAACACCTGGTCAGATGTCATGGTCACGCACACTCTTGCGCACCACACCCCACTCCACCAGCTCATCGCCTTCCATGATGTAGCGCGGCGGGTAGGCCTTGTTGTCGGAGAGCAGCATGGTGATGCCGTCACGTCGGTGCAGCCGCTTGCAGATGGGCTCACCGTTCAGCGCGGCGATGATCACCTCCCCATGGCGCGCTTCCTTGCTCCGGTCCACGGCCAGCAGATCACCAGGGAATATCCCCGCGCCAATCATGCTGTCACCTTCAACCTGAACCAGGTAGGTGTGCGGCGCGCGCAGTTCCAGAAGCTCATCCAGACTGATGTGACGCTCGATGTGATCGTCGGCAGGCGACGGGAACCCGGCGGGCACATGGAACGAGTACAGCGGAAGCAACTCGCCATGGGCATTCAAGGTCCCTAGGAAGGTGATGGTCATGATAGGTCAAGCTCAATGGCAACTGTATATGCATACAGTTAACTGACCATCACGAATTCGGTCAATAGCCAGACGACGGACGAGGATGAGATATGTGTGGGAGGTACTCGATCTACGAAGCGATGGACCACTACCTGAAGCAGCTATCGCTCGACTTGGAGGTGATCAATGGCTACGACCATGAGCGCATCAACCGCTACAACGTGGCGCCATCGACGCGAGTGGAGATCATCCGGCCGGTAGGCGGAGGCTTGAGCGTGGATCGAGTGAAGTGGGGATGGGCGCCCTTCTGGGCGAAGGGCAAGCGCCCCGATCCGATCAACGCTCGGGCCGAAACGGTGATGACGGGGAAATTCTTCAAGGACCTGTGGCCGGGCGGTCGGACCCTGGCGCCGGCGAACGGTTGGTTCGAGTGGATACCTGACCCCACCGACCCGAAGCGCAAGCAGCCCTACTACATCACGGCGGCCAGTGATGAACCGCTGTACTTTGCTGCCCTAGCCGAGGTTCACGCGGGGTTCGAGCCCCATGAACGGGACGGCTTCGTGATCATCACGGCGGCCGCCGATGAGGGCCTGCTCGACATACACGACCGCAAGCCACTGGTATTGACACCTGCCGTTGCCAAGGAATGGTTGGACCCAGAAACGACAGCGGCTCGGGCCGAAGAGATCGTGCGTGACAGTTGCCGGCCAGCCGCTGACTTCAAGTGGCGTCCCGTCGGCAAGCGAGTCGGGAACGTGCGCAACGAGGGGCCTGGGCTGATAGAGCCGGTTGACCTTCCTCGATCAGGCCAGCTGTTCTGACCTGGCCTGCAGCCTTCTCTGGGACGTGGACTACCGACGCAATGGGTTAGTGTTCAAGGTACTCGTAATCATGTGCCCGGACGAATGTATTGCCGGATCTGCCCCCTGTCCCATGGCAAGTAACATGACGGGATTGAGCAGTGCATACCCGACTGATAGCATATAGCTATCAACTTCAATGCTCATTTAGGAAGGGAATCCATGTCAAAGAAGGCTATTGCTGCAGTGCTGGTTGTCATGGGGATGTTGACCGGCATGCAGAATGCCGTGGGTGAAGACAACCTGTTCAAAAAATATGCTTATGACACGCCGATTGCCAAATATAACCAGGCAGCAGGCTACTACGACTGTTCAACTGAGGTAGGGGCCACTGCACGGTGCCTGGACGACGTGGATTTCCTGGATCAGAAGTTCACAGCGGCCCTGGTTTTCAGTGGTGACAAGCTGATGTCGGTTTCGCTGATTGCACCCTTTGACCGTGACCTGTACGGTCGCGCCATTGGCGCTCTTGCAAAAACATTTACTCTGGTATCGCTCACTGACGGGAAATCCGTGCTGGATCTCGTTGAGCTCGCGAGTAAAGCAAAAAACAAGGATGAATACACGGCGAAACTCTCGAACTACGAGAATGCTGCATTGGGTGGCGACGGTTTGACCTACTCCTTTGTTGAAGGGCTCACCCTTGCCAAGGTCAAGGGGGCTACTAGCGTCCATAATATGATGACTTCAGCGCCTGCCAACACCAGGGGCGCTGATTTGATCATCTCTGACGACGGGGACGAATCCAGGATCATCATTAGTTTTTCTTTCCCGAAACTGGATGAAAACAAGCTTGTTCAGCAAGCCAAGAAGCCAGTTGAGTCGTTCTAACCTCGTGCCTCTGGTTGTGGAGCCCCGCCATAGCGGGGCTTCTGGTTTTCAGAGTGCTGCATCCTGATACCAGCATTTCGAGTGGCCAGGACAGTTGAATCATCTCGGGTCTGATAACGGCGAATGACCGCTATCGATCCATCCCGACGTTCGCCTCTAGTTAAAATTCAGGCTTGAAGTGTCGTCCGCACGCGATTGCTGGCAGCCCATCAGTGATGCCACAATGCTGCCCCAAGCCTTACACGCTGAACGACAGGCGCGACCCACGGACCCTCTACCATGCCCAGCCTCCGTCGCTGCTCTAACACGCCAGGTCAGCCGCAGAGACGTCTGTCGGGGCGTCTGCGTCGACTGCTGTGTTTCGTGCTGTTCTCGGCTCAGGCTGCGTGGGCGAGCCCGAGCACCCAACAGAATGGCGGCGTACAGGTAATTGATGTACAGCTACGTTGGAAACATCAATTCCAGTTCGCGGGCTATTACGCTGCTATCGCACAGGGATATTATCGCGAAGAAGGTTTGGAGGTGCGCTTACACGAAGGTGGTCCCAATATCACTCCCGTCGAAGAAGTGCTTTCCGGGCGCGCCCAATATGCCGAAGCCAACAGCGAACTGCTTTACGCACGCCTGCATGGAAAGCCCTTGGTCGCGCTTGCGGTGATTTTTCAGCATTCCCCCTCTGTGCTTCTGGCTCGCACTGACCAAGGGGTTCGCACCGCCCACGACCTGATCGACAAGCCGGTTATGCTGATGGACGCACAGACCGATGCCGATTTTCTAGCGATGTTTCACAGCGAGGGTATACCCCTCGAAAAACTGCAACTGCTGCCCAGCAGTTATCAGGTCGAGGACTTGGCCAACGGCAAAGTGACGGCCTTCAATTCGTACTTGACCAACGAGCCCTTCTACTTGCAACAACGCGGTGTGGAGTACAACGTTATCTCGCCCGTCACCTACGGGATCGACTTCTACAGCGACATCCTGTTCACCACGCAAGCCGAAATTGATGAGCATCCACAACGGGTCGAGGCTTTCCGCCGCGCCACGCTGCGTGGTTGGCGCTACGCGATGGATAACCCCCAGCAAATCATTGATCTGCTGCTCAATGAGTATTCGGTAGAGAAAAGCCGCGCGCACCTGGAGTTCGAAGCCCAAGCCATGCGCCCACTGGTGCAATCGGACTTGATCGAGATCGGTCATATGAATCCGGGGCGCTGGCAACGCATGGCTGAAACGTTCCTCGAACTGGGCATGGTCAAAAGCATCGACGGCCTGGAAAACTTCATCTACGACGCCAACCCGCCACATCTTGTCGAGCGGCTGCGCAAGACGATCGTCCTGATCAGTATTGGCGGAGTGCTTGTCCTGATGTTTACGCTGGTGCTGTTGAACACCCAACGCCATCTGCGCAACGAGATCAAGCTACGCAAGCTCGCTGAAGAGGAAGTCCGCAAGCTGGCCTTCCATGACAGCCTGACTGGCTTGCCCAATCGCAATAGTTTCGTTCCCTTCGTCAGCCAGAAACTGCTAGACGCCAAGCGTCGTGGTGAGCATTTGGCGCTGTGCTATATCGACTTGAATAACTTCAAGCAGATCAATGATTGTTTTGGCCACCAAGCGGGCGATGCCGTCCTGATTCATGTAGCCTCGGCCATCAAATCCCATATTCGCGAGTTTGAAATCGCCGCGCGCATGGGCGGCGATGAATTTGTCTTACTGCTCGACGGCGCGCTTCACAAACGCGATGTCCAGCGCATCACCCAGGAAATCTGCAAGGCTGTCGAGCAACCCATGCCTTGGAAAGACCACCAGATCAAGGTCAGCGCCAGCCTTGGTGTGGCCTGGTATCCGGAAGATGGCGAACTGCTCGACGACCTGATGTTCAAGGCCGATATCGCCATGTTCCAAAGCAAAACCAGCAACGCTGCGCGGGCCTGAGCCCTTTCTATCAGCTGTTCTCCTGTAGGAGCGGGTTTACCCGCGATGGGGCGCGCAGCGGCCCCAACTGGTCCCGCGAACTCACATTACGGCGATAGGCGCAGAGCCAATGTCCCCACCCAGCTGCAGCGCAGGCCCGGAACGCGCTTTCCTGATAAACTGCCGCACCCCATTTTCCACCTGCGCGGCGAACGCCGTAGCCCGCCGCGTTGCTTGATTTCAGCAATCAGCGCAGGCCACGGCAGTACACGAGAGAACCGAAATGCACCCGAAACAAGCAGAAAACCCCAGCAACGTCGCCGATACAGTGGTCCGGAGGTTTTCTGTTGCACCGATGATGGACTGGACGGATAGACATTGTCGCTTCTTCCTGCGCCTACTCTCCAAACACACCCTGCTCTACACCGAAATGGTCACCACCGGCGCCCTGCTCCACAACGACGCCCAACGTTTTTTGCGACACGATACCTCCGAGCACCCACTGGCCCTGCAACTGGGCGGCAGTGTCCCGGCCGACCTGGCCGCCTGCGCCAAGCTTGCCGAAGCAGCCGGCTACGACGAGGTCAACCTGAACGTCGGCTGCCCCAGCGACCGGGTGCAAAACAACATGATCGGCGCTTGCCTCATGGCCCACCCGGCGCTGGTGGCCGACTGCGTGAAGGCCATGCGCGACGCGGTGTCCACGCCGATCACGGTCAAGCACCGCATCGGTATCAATGGCCGCGACAGCTATGCCGAGCTGTGCGACTTCGTCGGCCAGGTGCGTGAAGCAGGCTGCCGCAGCTTCACCGTCCATGCGCGTATCGCCATCCTCGAAGGCCTGTCGCCGAAGGAAAACCGCGAAATCCCGCCGCTGCGCTACGACGTTGCCGCACAACTAAAAGCGGATTTCCCCGACCTGGAAATCGTCCTCAACGGCGGCATCAAGACCTTGGCCGAGTGCCAGGCACATCTTGATACCTTCGATGGGGTGATGTTGGGCCGCGAGGCGTACCATAATCCCTATCTGCTGGCCGAAGTGGACCAGCAGCTGTTCGCCAGTGAGGTCGCCGTGGTCAGCCGCAGCGAGGCGCTGGAACAGCTGCGGCCGTACATCGTCGCCCACCTGCAGAACGGTGGCGCCATGCACCACATCACGCGCCATATCCTCGGGCTGGGCCAGGGCTTCCCGGGGGCGCGGCGGTTCCGCCAGTTGCTGTCGGCAGACATCCACAAGGCGCCGGAACCGCTGGTGGTGTTCGACCAGGCAGCCGAGTTGCTGCAGGGGCGCTGACGGAAGGAACCCCAGGCGCGCTTTCGACTCGAACCCTCACGCCCTGCCCCGCACCCGATGATGGCCCTTGAGTGGCCGCCGGGGCTCGGGTAAGGTCGAATCAACGCACAGGACAGAGCACGCCATGACCTCCAAGCTGGAACAACTCAAGCAGTTCACCACCGTGGTCGCCGACACCGGGGACCTGGACGCCATCACCCGCCTGAAGCCGGTCGATGCCACCACCAACCCGTCGCTGCTGCTCAAGGCCGCCGCCATCCCCGGCTACGCCGAACTGCTCAAGCAGGTGAAAAGCGACGCCAAGGGCAATGTCGACCTGGCCTGTGACAAATTCGCCGTGGCCGTGGGCGCGGGCATTCTCAAGGTGATCCCAGGTCGCATCTCCACCGAGGTGGATGCGCGCCTGTCCTTCGACGAGCCTGCCCTGCTGAACAAGGCCCGCCACCTGATCGCCGAGTACGAAAAAGCCGGCATTGGCCGCGACCGCGTGCTGATCAAGCTGGCCTCCACCTGGGAAGGCATCCGCGCCGCCGAAAAGCTGGAAAAAGAAGGCATCCAGACCAACCTGACCCTGCTGTTCTCCTTCGCCCAGGCCCAAGCCTGTGCCGACGCTGGGGTGTTCCTGATCTCGCCGTTCGTGGGCCGCATCTACGACTGGTACAAGAAGAGCACCGGCCAGGAGTACGTAGGCGCCGAAGACCCTGGCGTGCAGTCGGTCACGCGCATCTACGACTACTACAAGACCAACGGCTACAACACCGTGGTCATGGGCGCCAGCTTCCGCAACATCGGCCAGATCGAGCAACTGGCCGGCTGCGACCGCCTGACCATCAGCCCCGAGTTGCTGCAACAGCTGAGCGACGACCAGGGCGAGTTGCCACGCGTGCTCAAGCCGGGCAATGCCGGCGAGGCCAAGCAGGTGCTGAACGAAAGCCAGTTCCGCTGGGCCATGAACGAAGACGCCATGGCTACCGACAAGCTGGCCGAGGGCATTCGCCAGTTCGCGCGCGACCAGGAGAAGCTCGAGAAGCTGATGGCTGACAAAGGCTGAAACACATCGGGTTTGCCTGGCGGGCGGGAAATGTTCAGCATTTTCCGCCCGTTTTGTTTTGCCTTGCCGTAGAAGCGGTTTGGATTCACGGGCCTATTCGCGGGCAAGCCCGCTCCCACAGAAGCACCACTGAACCGGAGAACGGTGGGGTACCTGTGAGAGCGGGCTTGCCCGCGAATAGGCCCAAATGCCACCAGAGCTGTCGATGACCTCCTCCACTCCCTTGCCCCTCGTTCTCGCCGGCCCGGTACTGCGCCGTCTGGAGCCCCAACGCCTGGCCGTCTGGCTGGTCACCACGCAGCCAGAGCCACCGACCTTCAGTGTGGACACCCCTGGCGTATTCCCAGATATGCAGTGCCAATCCTTGCCGATCGGCACGCACGCCTTCGTCCACCTGCTCGACGTCCGCTTCAGCCAGCCCCTGCCTTGTGACGTCGCCATCAACTACGACATACGCGTCGCAGATCAGGGCATCGCCGACTGGGCACCACACCTGCTCTACCCCGGCCAGGCACACCCCAGCTTCGTGCTGCGCGGGCGCCTCGACCAACTGCTCCACGGCTCTTGCCGCAAGCCGCACCACCCAGCTCGCGACGGCCTGCTCTGCGCCGACCGCTTGCTGCAGGACTGCCAGCAGCCCGAGCAGCGCCCCGCGTTGCTGATGATGAGCGGCGACCAAGTCTATGCCGATGACGTGGCGGGCCCCATGCTGCGCGCCATCCACCAGTTGATCGCGCGCCTTGGGCTGTTCGACGAGCAACTGCACGGTGCTCGGGTGGCCGACAGCGCCGCGCTGTACCAACACCCGGCCTGCTACTACCACCGCGCCGACCTGCTGCCGGCCCAGGCGCGCAACGAAAGCCTGCGCGAGCGCTTCTTCGGCGGCAAACGCAAGCCGATCTTCTCGTCCAGTAACGCCGACAACCACCTGGTGACCTTCGCCGAAGTCATGGCCATGTACCTGCTGGTCTGGTCGCCTACGCCTTGGCGCCTGGTACGCCTGGACATGCCGGAGGGTCTGAGCCACGAACAGCAGGCGCGCTATCGCCAGGAACTGCCGCTGATCGAGGCCTTCGCCGCCGATCTGGGCCAGGTCGCCCGGGTGATGGCCCACCTGCCCTGCCTGATGATCTTCGACGACCACGACATCACCGATGACTGGAACCTGTCCGCGCAATGGGAAGAAACCGCCTACGGTCATCCGTTCTCACGGCGGATCATCGGCAACGCGTTGTTGGGCTACCTGCTGTGCCAGGGCTGGGGTAACGACCCTGATAGCTGCCAGGCACTGGTAGAGCGCTACCGGACGCTGGCGAGCGAACCGATACCCTACACAGCGCAGGATGAGCTGATCGATGCCCTGCTTGCCTTCCAGGGCTGGCAATTTTCGCTGCCCAGCAATCCGCCGCTGCTGGTGCTCGACACCCGCACCCGCCGCTGGCGCAGCGAAAGCGATCCGGCCAAGCCCTCCGGGCTGCTGGACTGGGAGGCACTGACAGAGCTGCAACAGGCGCTACTGGACCACCCCTCGGCGGTGATCGTGTCGCCGGCGCCGCTCTTCGGGGTCAAGCTGATCGAAACGGTGCAGCGAGTGTTCAGTTGGCTGGGGTACCCGCTGCTGGTGGATGCCGAGAACTGGATGGCCCATCGCGGGGCGGCCCAGGTGATCCTGAACATCTTCCGCCATTCACGCACGCCCGGGCATTACGTGATCCTGTCCGGGGATGTGCATTACTCGTTCGTCTACGAGGTGCTGATCCGCCACCGTCAGCGCAGCCCGCACTTGTGGCAGGTGACCAGCAGCGGCATCAAGAACGAGTTTCCCCGGCGCCTGCTGGATGTGCTGGATCGCTTGAACCGCTGGTTGTACTCGCCGCGTTCGCCGCTGAACTGGTTCACCAAGCGCCGACAGATGCAGGTGGTGCCACGCACACCCAGCCATAGCCAGGCGGGAGAGCGGTTATGGAACAGCGCGGGGTTGGGGCAGGTGTTTTTCGATGAACAGGGGCGGCCGGCGCGGGTGTATCAGCTCAATGCCGATGGGCGGGAGGCTACGGGGTTCTTGGGGCCGGAGTGACTTCGCAAGAGATGTGAAGTTTTTACCGGCCCTTTCGCGGGTAAACCCGCTCCTACAGGTTCGCTAACCCCTTGTAGGAGCGGGTTTACCCGCGAAGAGGCCCGCCCAGGCTACAGATCAGGTCCGCTCCAGCGCACTGACCAAATCATGGAACGCCTCACGATTGGAGTCGTTCAGCCCCATGAGAATCTTGTGCGCCTCCAGCACCTTGGAGCGCACCACATCCTCGTTCTGGTCCTGCGAAGGCAGGTCGGTCAGGCACTCCGTGCACGGCACCGGGCGATCGACGATGTTGAACACCTGGTCGAAGCCCATGGACTGCAGCAGGCGGGAGATATCCGGGTTGGTGGTGACCACGGTGGGCAGCAGGCCGACCTTCTGCCGCGACAGGATCGACAGCTTGGCCAGCAGGCCCAGCGTCGTGCTGTCGATGCTTTCGGTTTCGGTCAGGTCGATGACGATCGCCGAGAAATTCAACGCGGTGAAGATCTTCTCGATCGTGGCATCCAGCGCAGAACACAAGGTCAGGCGCACTTCGCCGACGAATTTCAGGACGAAGGTACCGCTCTGCTCGGCGAACTGGATTCTACCGGTACTCATTGAAGGTTCCTGCTCAACACCAATAGGGCGATATCATCCGGCATCTCCCCAAGCGTAGCCAATCCAAAACGTTGTCGCAGCCCATCCAGGCTACCACCCGCGGCCTTGACGATATCCGGCAAGGCTGCCTCTTTATCTTTGAGCGTATCCCCTGGCAAAAGGTCCAGAATGCCATCGGACATCAGGCTCAGGCTGAACTGCTCGGGCAATTCGATGACCTGGTCCTGGTACGTGGCTTCGTCGAACAGACCGACCGGCAGGCCACGGCCCTCGAGGTAGCGGGCCTGGCCAGGGGTATACAGCACCGGCAGCGGCAAATGGCCACCCACGGCGTAGGTCAGCAACCCGGTTTCTTCGTCGATCACACCACCGACCATGGTCACATGCTTGCCCAGCTTGCAGTTGATCAGCCCACGGTTGATGTGGCTGAGCACCTCCGAGGGCTTGAATTCGCGCATCTTGCCGCTGCGCTTGAATTCGAACAGCAGGCGGGTGGTCATGAACTTCAGCAACACGGTGACGAACGCCGACGACGCACCATGCCCGGACACGTCCGCGAGATAGAACGCGATACGCCGCTCGTCCACGCGGAAGTAATCGGTGAAATCGCCCGACAGGTACAGCGACGGGATGATCTGATGCTCGAAGGCGAACCCGCCCACAGCCCAGGGGCTTTCCGGCAGCATGTTCATCTGCACCTGGCGCCCGGCGGTCTGGTCTTCCTGCAACAGGTGCAGGCTGGCCTCCAGCTCGCGGTTGGCGGCCTCGAGCTTGTCGCGGTAGCGCTGGTTTTCCAGCACCAGGCGCGAACGGTCCAGGGCTCGACGCACCGAATGCTCGAGCACGGCCAGGTCTTCCAGCGGCTTGATCAGGTAGTCGGCTGCACCCAGGCGCAAGGCCTCGACGGCGTCACTCATCACACCGGCACCAGACACCACGATCACCGGCAACTGCGGCGCGCGCTCGCTGATCTGGCGGATCAGTTCGAGCCCGCCCATCTGCGGCATGCGCAGATCGCAGATCACGAGGTCGGGCTGGTGTTCTTCGAAGACCTGGAGCCCCTGCTGGCCGTTACCGGCCTGGAGGACGCTGAAGCCACTGTCTTCCAGATAGGCGGCGAGGCTTGCACGGACCACGTCGTCATCATCGATGATCAGCAGCGTTGCACTGATTTTCTGCATGTGGGCGAACGGCGCCGATTTGGGTTGGTGCAGGGGCGTCTGCAAGGCTGACATCCGGCTGCTGGGATACTCTGTAGTAACACTCTACTTGAGTTGTAGGCCAAGAATACGGGCCAGGCAACCGGCAGAGGTACCTTGTAAGGCGCAGACGGTACTCCCATCCGCCAGGCGTTTCAAGCATACGAGGGTCGAGTTCGGTGCACTTTACAGGGCAAATCACCGGCAGTTATAAGAAAGCCGACCAGCGCAACCCGATGGGAAGGACGCAACATGCCCCAGACGCCCTCCAACCACAGCGAGAAACGCGACTTCATCCGCATGCGCATCGACACCGAGGTCAGCCTGCTGCACGCCGGCCAGGTGATTGCGGCGGTGTGCCTGGACCTCTCCAGCGGCGGCATGCAGGTGCGCGCGCCGCAGCGCTTCCAGGTGAGCGATCACCTGGAGGTACGTATCGACTCCGACCACCCGGCGCTGAAGGGCCTGCATGCCAGCACCGAGGTGGTGTGGATCGCCGACCAGCCGGGCGGGCAGCAAAAATTCGGCCTGCGTATCCTGGCGATGCATTGAACTGTAACTAATCGTTTATCCGGCATTCGCGGGCAAGCCCGCGAATGAGGCTGCACTGCAGCCCCGGACTACTCAGAAGTCGTCTTCGACTTCGCCGTCCCTGACCTTGAACTCGCGGTTCTGCAGGTAGGCGTTGCGCAGGAAGATGTACTTGTCACCCTGGATGAGCTTCTCGGCTGGCAGCAGGCTGGCACGGGTGTCGATCACGTCCAGGGCGAAGATCGAGTTGCGCGTCGGCACGTGGTCGATGTAGCGGTACGGCTTGGTGTAGGTGTCCGGATACTTGGCCACGCCATCACGCACGGTGCTCGGCCCCAGCAGCGGTATGACCACATACGGGCCGCTCGGCACGCCCCAGTAGCCCAGGGTCTGGCCGAAGTCCTCGTCGTTGCGCTGCAGGCCCATCTTGGTGCCCACGTCGAAGAAGCCGCCCAGGCCGAAGGTGGTGTTGACGATCAGCCGCGCAGTGTCCACGCCCGCCGCATGGGGTTTGAGCTGCAACACGTCGTTGGCGAGGTTGGTGACATCGCCGAGGTTGCGGAAGATGTTGTGGATACCGTCTTCGAGAAACTGCGGCGTGACGGCCTGGTAGCCCTTGGCCAACGGCTTCAGGGCATAGGTGTCGAGGACGTCGTTGAACTTGAAGATCGGCCGGTTGACCGCCTCCCAGGGATCCTCCTCGGTGGCCGCCTGGGTAGCTGCCACGGGTGCCAGCAGCAGGCTGGCACAAACACAGGCCTGGGTGACTCGCTCGATCACACCGGCACCGATCCTACGCATAGATGTCTCTCCATCGAAATTCTCGGCCGCGACGGGCTCTGGCACGCCGCTGTAAGGCGGCAAGTATAAAGGCTTGTGGGCTGATACGCAGCTTTGCACAGGATTGATCAATTTTCCGTGAATACGTTTCATCGTCATCGCCTCGTAACAATCGTGCAATAGTCTGCGGACTATTTCAGGGAAGTTACCATGCACGACGCGCCCGCCTTCACCGCTGTGCTGTTCGGCCTGCGCGGCTGCCTGGTCCAGGCCGCCAACGGCAGCCCCCTGCCCGCACCGGGGGCATTGGAGACATTGACCGGGCTGCGTCGACGGCAAGTGCCGTGTATCTGGCTGGACGACCTGGCCAGCGCGCAGAGCCAGCGCCTGGCCAGTGTGCTGCCACAATGGCTGCCCGGGCACAGCGTCAACGGTGTGCGCTGGCCAGCGCCGAACGCTTGCTGGCAAGCCCTGATGAGCCTCGACAGCCAGCGCCTGGACGGCTGCGTGCTGGTGAGTGGCGAACCGCGCCTGCTGCAGTCGGGCCTCAATGCCGGGCTGTGGACAGTCGGCCTGGCGGCCTGCAGCCCTTCCTGCGACCTCTCCTCCAACGCCTGGCAGGCGATGACCCCGCAAGACCAGGAACTGGCACGCGGCAAGGCGACCCTGGAGCTGTTCCGCCTGGGGGTGCATTCGGTGATCGATCACCTGGAGGCGCTGGACACTTGCCTGGCGGACATCGCCCAACGTCGGCGCAAGGGTGAAAAACCCTGACACAGCCCCGTTGACGAGGATCATGCAAAGCGGCGGCGAGTGGATTACGCTGAAAGCACGCCAGAACCTTTGCGGCTTCGCTGAGGTCCATGGCTTGCCAAGTCATTGATGGAGAACAACCAATGCCTGCCCGCGAATTGCAAGAGCGTTTGAATAGCCTGCGCGAGCAACTGGATCGGAACGTGCCGCTTTCGGATGAGGAACTGGCTGCCCTGCACGAGGAAGCCAGGCAGATCGAGGCACAACTCAAGCTCGAGGAGGCCACGCCGGACAACAACCTGGTGGATGGGGTCAACATGGCCATCGAGCGCTTCGAGGCCGACCACCCGGACCTGACCGCCACCCTGCGCAGCATCGCCAACTCGCTGCACAGCATGGGTATCTAGAACGTGGGGCCGCTTTGCGGCCCCAATTACAGAGAACCTACTGACGTACCAATCGCAGGTTCGCCGGACTGATCGCCCCGGTGCTGCGGTACGGATTGATGTCCAGCCCACCCCGGCGCACATAGCGCGCATACACCGTCAGGTGCTCGGGCTGCAGCAAGTTCTTCAAGTCCAGGTAGATCCGCTCCACACACTGCTCGTGGAAGTCGGCATGCTGACGGAAGCTGATCAGGTAGGTCAGCAGGCTGGCAGGGTCCAGCGCACTGCCCTTGTATTCCACCACCACGCTACCCCAGTCCGGCTGGCCGGTGACCGGGCAGTTGGATTTGAGCAGGTGGCTGTGCAGGGTTTCTTCCACCACCCGCTCGGGGTTGCAGCGCAGCAACTCGGGCTGTGGTTGCTCGTAGTTGCTGATGGCCACGTCCAGCGCATCGATGCACAGCCCTGGCAACGCCACCACGCCCTGCGCCTCGACCTCTGCCAGGGTACGCACGCGCACACCGACCGGCTTGCCGGCAGCGGCCGACAGGTCCTTCTGCAGGCACGCCTGCAACGCGTCGATGGAGGCGAACACCGTCTGGTTCAGAGAGTTGAGGTACAGCTTGAACGACTTCGACTCGATGATGTTCGGCGAATCGGCCGGGATGGCGAACTCGCCGATGGCCACCACCGGTTTGCCCGACGGCAGCAACCACGACAGCTCGAAGCAGTTCCAGTAGTCGACGCCCTGCCACGGCAGAGTCTGGGCGGTGACGCCCAGCTCGGCCCATTTGGCCGTGCGCGGGATCGGGAAGAGCAGCGCAGGCGTGTAGGTGGCGATGTATTCGCTGGACTTGCCCAGCGGGGAGTGTTCGGCAGCGGGATGCATGGAAACTGACCTGAAGGTTCGAAATTGCCCCTAGTCTACCGGTTTTGCACTTCGCCTTGGAGCGCCGTTCACTCGATGGTCAGCGGCCCGACCATGCCGGCCTGGTAGTGCCCCGGCACGTTGCAGGCGAATTCGATGGGCGCCGACTGGCGGAAGGTCCAGGTCAGCTCGGCGCGCTGGCCGGGCTGCACCAGCACGGTATTGCCGCTGTCATGGCCATGGGCGCCGTGGTCCATCTGGCCATGGTCCATGCCCTCGTGGTTCATCTGGCCACTGAACAGCTTGCCCTGCATGGCGATCATCTCTTTCTGGTGCTCGGCATGCATGGCCTTGTCGCCCAGGTTGAACTCATGGGGCAGATTGCCTTCGTTGATGAGCACGAAGCGCACGGTTTCACCGGCCTTGACGTCGAGGCTGCGTGGTTCGAAGGCGATGTCCTTCATGTGTACTTCGATCGTGCGGGTGGCCTTGCTGGCCGGGGCGGGCTCGCCGAAGGCGAACGATGCCGCTTCGCCGGCCCAGGTGGGCAGGCTGGCGAACGCCAGGGCGGCGGCGGCGAACAGGTGTTTCATGGTTGCTCCGAACATGACAGCGGGATAAGACCACTCTATTGCGGTATGGCTGGCGGCTGCCTGACAGCGAGATTACAACTTTGTCAGCTTGGGCGAGCGGGCATATCGTCACGTATCATTTCAACCCAGAGCCGCGCGATCACTGTGGAAGGGGGCTTGCCCGCGAAGCAGCCACCGCGGGGCATGGCACCGGCATAGCCGGTGTTCGCGGGCAAGCCCGCTCCCACAGAGAACGTCGCTACCTGGAAAATCATCACCCATGAAACTGCTGATCGTCGAAGACCAGGCCCGCACCGGCCAATACCTGTGCCAAGGCCTCAGCGAGGCCGGTTTCGCCACCGAGCTCGCCGCTGATGGAAACACCGGCCAGCACCTGGCGCTCACTGGCGACCACGACCTGCTGATCCTCGACGTGATGCTGCCTGGGCGCGATGGCTGGCAGATCCTCCAGGCCGTGCGCCACGCAGGCCTCGACACCCCAGTACTGTTCCTCACTGCCCGCGACGCCGTGGAAGACCGCGTGCACGGCCTGGAACTGGGCGCCGACGACTACCTGATCAAACCTTTCGCCTTCTCCGAGCTGCTAGCCCGGGTGCGCACCCTGCTGCGCCGCGGCACGGGTGCCAGCCAGGACACCCTCCTGGCCCTGGCCGACCTGCGCCTGGACCTGATCCGCCGCCGCGCCGAACGCGCCGGACAGCGCATCGACCTGACCGCCAAGGAATTCGCCTTGCTCGAACTGCTGCTGCGCCGCCAGGGCGAGGTACTGCCCAAGTCGCTGATCGCCTCGCAGGTGTGGGACATGAACTTCGACAGCGACACCAATGTGATCGAAGTCGCCGTGCGCCGCCTGCGCCTGAAGATCGACGACCCGCACCCGAACAAGCTGATCCACACCGTGCGCGGCATGGGCTACGTGCTCGAGGAGCGCCACGACTGATGCGCAAGCTCTCCCTCGGCGGCCGCCTGGCGTTGCTGTTCGCCGCCTGCGCCGCCACCGTGTCACTGGCCGCAGGGCTGCTGTTCAGCCACGCCAGCGCCCAGCACTTCATCGAACTGGATCAACAGCTGCTGGCCTCGCGCCTGTCATTGCTGCGCAGCCAGCTGGCTGGGCTGCACCAACCAGCCGACCTGCCAGCGCGCCTGCCGGCCCTGCGCAACGAGCTGGCCCACCAGGCCGATCTCGGCCTGCGCATCAGCGCCCGCGATGGCACGACCTGGTTCGACAGCCACCCCGCACTGCCCGAGTCGCCCTCCCCCACGGGCCTGGCCACCTTGCACGCAGACGGCATCGACTACCGCAGCCTGGCCGAGCCGCTGGAGGCCAGCGACCCGCAATCGCCGCGCCTGACCCTGTTTCTCGACATCACCCACCACCAGCACTTCCTCGAGGGCATGCAGCGCCTGATCTGGCTGACCGTCGGCCTGTCGGCCGTGGCCACCGCGCTGCTCGGCGCCTGGGCTGCACGCCGTGGCTTGCGGCCGCTGCGGCAGATGGGGCGAATCGCCGCCAGTGTCTCGGCACGCTCGCTGACCACCCGCCTGCCGCATGCCCAGATGCCGGAAGAACTCGCAGAGCTGGCCAGTACCGTCAATGCCATGCTGCAGCGCCTGGACGACGCCTTCCAGCGGCTCTCGGCGTTTTCCGCCGACATCGCCCACGAACTGCGCACGCCGCTATCCAACCTGCTGACCCACACCCAGGTCACCCTCACCCGTCCGCGCAGCCTCGAGGAGTATCGCGAAGCGCTGCACGGCAATCTCGAGGAACTGCAATGGATGGCGCAGATGGTCAACGACATGCTGTTCCTGGCCAAGGCCGACCATGGCTTGCTGGTGCCGGGGCAGTCGGCGCTGGCCCTGCACGAGGAAGTGGATGCGCTGCTGGAGTACTACATGCCCTTGGCCGAGGATGGCGATGTCCAGTTGCTGCGCGAGGGCGAAGCGATGCTGCAAGGCGACCGGCACATGCTGCGTCGGGCGCTGTCCAATCTGCTGGACAACGCGCTGCGCCATACCCCGCCGGGCGGGCAGATTCGCGTAACTCTGGGGCCTGGGGGGCAGGTTGGCGTGGCCAACACCGGCGCCGCGATCGAGGCGGCCGCGCTACCGCGCCTGTTCGACCGTTTCTATCGGGCAGACCCGGCACGCCGGGCGGGTGGTAGCGAACATGCGGGATTGGGGCTGGCGATTACCCGGTCGATCGTGCAGGCCCATGGCGGGAGCATTCGGGCCGAGTGCGAGGGGGGATGGACGCGGTTCGTGATCGAGTTGCCCGGTATCCGGTGAGATTGGGGCTGCTTCGCAGCCCTTCGTGGGCTTGCCCGCGAAGGGGCCCTGGCAGGCTCCTCAGACCGCCAGGCCAATCGCTGGCTGCACCTGCGAGGCCCGGTAGGCCGGGTAGATGGTCGCCAGGAAGCTCATCACCAGCCCCGCCGCGCAGATCATCAGCACATCCCCACCCTGCAACTCGGAAGGCAAGCTGCTGATGAAATACACGTCCGACGTAAAGATGTGCTGGCCACTCACCCGCTCCAGCCAGCCGACGATCTGGCTGACGTTGAGCGCGGCGATCACGCCGAGCACGCCGCCGATCAAGGTGCCGACGATGCCGATCAGGCTGCCCTGGACCATGAACGTGCCCATGATCTGCGCCGGCGTCGCCCCCAACGTGCGCAAGATGGCGATGTCCGGCCCCTTGTCGTTCACCACCATCACCAGGGTGGCGATGATGTTGAACGCCGCCACCGCGATGATCATCAGCAACAACAGGCCGATCATGGTCTTTTCCATCTTCATGGCGCTGAACAGGCTACCCTGGGTGTGCGACCAGTCATCGGCGCGGTAGCCATCGCCCAGGCTGGCGGCGATCGCCTTGGATACCTGCGGTGCGGCATACAGGTCGTGCAGTTTCAGGCGCACGCCCTGCACCTGGCCCGGCGCCCAGCGCTGCATCTCGCCCGCATCGGCCACGTGGATATAGGCCTGGGAGCCGTCGAGCTCGGCGCCGACCTTGAAGATGCCGACCACCGTCAGGCGCTGCATGCGCGGGGTGATACCGCCTGGAGCCTTGCTGATTTCCGGCACGATCAGGGTCAGCTTGTCGCCGGTATTGAGGCGGAAACGCCGCGCGGTGAGTTCACCGATCACCACCCCGTACTCACCCGGCACCAGCGCCTGCAGGCGCCCCTGGACGATGTGCTGGCCGACGATGGACACCTGATCTTCCTCGGCCGGGTCGATGCCACTGACCTGGATCGGCTGCATCGCGCCCTTGTACGAGAGCATGCCTTCCATCTCGGTGATCGGCGCCGCGGCCATCACCGCCGGGTTCTTCAGCGCGGCATCGGCCACCTGGCGCCAGTCGGCCAGCGGCTGCTCGCCGAGGATACTGGCATGGGGCACCAGGCCAAGGATCCGCGAGCTCATCTCACGCTGGAAGCCGTTCATCACCGACAGCACCACGATCATCGCCAGCACGCCCAGCGACAGGCCGATCATCGAGGTCATGGAGATGAACGAGATGAAGTGGTTGCGGCGCTTGGCACGGGTGTAGCGTGCGCCGATGAAAATGGGCAAGGGTCTGAACATGTACGAAACACCCACTGTAAAAAAGGAACGGGGCAGCGCAAGGCGCCCCGTGCAATCGGTCAGATCGCCACCAGGTGGCCGTCGTCGAGTTTCAACACGCGGTCCATCTGACGCGCCAGGTTGAGGTCGTGGGTCACCACCAGGAACGCCGTGCGCGAGGCACTGGACAACTCCTGCATCAACTCCTGGATACCCTGGCCGGTGTGGTGGTCGAGGTTGCCGGTGGGTTCGTCGAGCATGACCAGGCCTGGGCGGTTGACCAGGGCGCGAGCGATGGCCACGCGCTGGCGCTCGCCACCGGACAGCTCGGCCGGCTTGTGGTGCAGGCGATGGCCCAGGCCCACGCGCTTGAGCAGCGCCTCGGCACGCTCGCGCGCCTCGGGGATCGGCGTGCTGCCGATCAGCAGTGGCATGCACACGTTCTCCATGGCGGTGAACTCCGGCAGCAAGTGGTGGAACTGGTAGACAAAGCCCAGCTCACGGTTGCGCAACAGGCCCCGGGCGCGCTCGCCAAGCGCCGACAGCTCCTCGCCGGCCAGCCAGACGCTGCCCTGGGTCGGCCGGTCGAGGCCGCCGAGCAGGTTGAGCAAGGTACTCTTGCCCGAGCCCGAGGTACCGACGATGGCCACCCGCTCGCCTGGGTGCAGTTCGAGGTTGAGACCCGACAGCACCTGCACCGACTCCGGGCCGGTGTCGTAGGACTTGCCCAGGTTGCGGCAACTCAGGACGGCTTTATCACTCATGCGCGAATCACTCATAACGTAGCGCCTCTGCTGGCTGGGTGCGGGCAGCACGCCAGGCCGGGTACAGGGTGGCGAGGAAACTCAGGACCAGTGCCGCAGCACAGACCATGTACACGTCCTGGGCCTGGATCTGCGACGGCAGGTAATCGATGAAATACACGTCGGCGTTGAGGAACTTGTGCCCGATCAGCTTCTCGATGCCGGCGATGGCGGCACTGACGTTGAGCGCGGCGAGAATGCCGACCACAGCGCCGATCAGCGTGCCGATGACCCCGATCACGGTACCCTGGACCATGAAGATCAGCATGATCTGGGTCGGCGTGGCACCCAGCGTGCGGAGGATGGCGATGTCACCACGCTTGTCGTTGACCACCATCACCAGGGTGGAAATGATGTTGAACGCCGCCACCGCCACGATCAGCAGCAATAGCAGGCCGATCATGGCCTTTTCCATGCGGATCGCCTGGTACAGGTTGCCGTGGGTGCGGGTCCAGTCGCGGCTGTAGAACTCCTGGTCGCCCAGGTGCTGGGCGATGTCCCAGGCCACGCGCGGCGCCTGGAACAGGTCATCGAACTTCAGGCGCAGGCCTTGTACCTGATCGGCCTTCCAGCGGTGCAGGCGCGACAGGTCGGCGATGTTGGTCAGGCCCAGGTAGCCGTCGATTTCACCCGCGCCGACGTGGAAAGTGCCGACCACGGTGAAGCGCTTCATACGCGGGAACATGCCGGCCGGGGTGACGCTGACCTCGGGGGCGACGAAGGTCAGCTTGTCGCCGATGGCCACGCCCAGCTTGGCCGCGGCCTTGTCGCCGATCATGATGCCCCACTCGCCCGGCGCCAGTTTGTCCAGGCTGCCTTGCAGGGTGAAGTTGTCGATGATCGAGACGTCGCGCTCGCGGGCCGGGTCGATGCCGTTGAGCAGCACCTTCTGCACCTTGCCGTCGTGGGTCAGCAGGCCCTGCATCTGGGTGTAGGGCGCCACCGCCAGCACGTGCGGATTCTGCTTTACTTGTTGGGCAAGGGCCGGCCAGTCGTTGAGCGGCTGGCCGCTTTCGAGCGTGGCGTGAGGGATCATGCCAAGCACGCGGGTACGCATCTCGTGGTCGAAGCCGTTCATGACCGAGAGCACCACGATCATCACTACCACGCCCAGGGCGAGGCCGATCATCGAGGTCAGGGAAATGAACGAGACGAAATGGTTACGGCGCTTGGCACGGGTGTAACGCGTACCGATGAATGCGAAAAGAGGTCTGAACATGTCGGGGCTTGTTCGGATGAAAGGGAACGTCCTTGTGGCGAGGCGCCTACGGCGGCTTTACACTCGGACCACCGCCGCTACCATGGGTTCGCCATGACGACATTAGACGAAGAAGATCGCCGCGAATACTACCGCATCGAGGATAGGATCGCACTGGAAATCAGCCCCTTGAGCGCGGCCGAAGCCCTGGAGCCAGAACTGTTGCAGGATGATTCGCCGCTGTTCAACCTGCTCAGCGAACTTCATCTTTCCGACTTCGAATCCCAGCACCTGCTGCGCCAGCTGAGCGACAAGGACCGCACCCTGGCCGCCTTCCTGCGCGCCCAGAACAAACGCCTCGACCTGCTCAGCGCGGTAGTGGCACAGACCCTCATCGGCACGGTCGGCGAACCGCAGCCAGTGATCATTTCCGAAGGCGGCATCGAATTCGACCAGGCGCAGCCGCTCGACCCCGGTACCCGGGTGAAAGTGAAAATGGTGCTGATGCCACGCGCCCATGGTCTGTTGTTGCGTGGCCGGGTGATCCACTGCGGCGTGCGCCCCGAAGGCGGCGTCGAGATCGGCATCGAATTCACCGACATGACCGACGCCCAGCGGCAACTGCTGGCCCGTCACATCCTGCAGCGCCAGCAGCAGCAACGGCGCCAGCAGCTGGATAACGACGATACCGCGTCCTGAGCCCCTCTCCCACTGATTTGAAGGAACGAACGTGACCCTGATCTACGGCCACCGCGGCGCCAAGGGCGAAGCCCCCGAAAACACCCTGAACAGCTTCCGTCAGTGCCTGTCCCACGGCGTCGACCGCTGCGAACTGGACCTGCACCTGTCGGCCGACAACGAGCTAATGGTGATCCACGACCCGACCCTCAAGCGCACCACCGGCCGGCGCGGCAAGGTGGTTGAGCACCCGGCGGCGGACCTGGTCAAGATCGATGCGCGCAAGGGCGGCCCCGGGCATGTGCAGCCCTGCCCCATTCCGAGACTGGAAGAACTGTTCGAGAAATGCCCGTTCGAGCACTGGCAACTGGAGGTCAAGAGCGCTTCGCGTACCCGCGCCGCCACCACCGTGCTGGCGATCCGCGAGCTGGCCCAGCAATACGGCCTGCTGGACAAGATCACCATCACCTCCAGCTCTCGGGAAGTGCTGGGCGCGGCGCAGGAACTGGTACCGGACGTACAACGCGGGCTGGTTGCCGAATACGCCTGGCTCGACCCACTGAAGGTCGCGCAGAACTATGGCTGCCAGATGCTGGCGTTGAACTGGACGCTGTGCACTCCCGAGCGCCTACTGAAAGCCCAGGGCCAGGGTTTGCACGTATCGGTGTGGACGGTCAACGAGCCGGCGCTGATGCGCCGACTCGCCGATTTTGGCGTGGACAGCCTGATTACAGACTTTCCCGGTTTGGCCAAGACCACCCTCGGGTAGGGCTGAAATCGGTCTCCCCGACCGGCTCAGGCCACCGGCCGGAGCCGCTCAAAAAAGCCGGTTCAGGCCGTCGTAGGCAGCTACCCGATAGGCTTCGGCCATGGTCGGGTAGTTGAAGGTGGTGTTGACGAAATACTTCAGGTTGTTCTGCTCGCCCGGCTGGTTCATGATCGCCTGGCCGATGTGGACGATCTCCGAAGCCTGGTAGCCGAAGCAGTGCACGCCGAGGATTTCCAGGGTTTCGCGATGGAACAGGATCTTCAGCATGCCTTGCGGCTCGCCGGCGATCTGCGCGCGGGCCATGCTCTTGAAGAAGGCCTTGCCCACTTCGTACGGCACCTTGGCCTGGGTCAGTTCCTGCTCGTTCTTGCCGATCGAGCTGATCTCCGGAATGGTGTAGATACCGGTCGGCACGTCGTCGACGAAGCGCCAGCTGCCGTTGTCGACGATGCTGCCAGCGGCCGAGCGGCCCTGGTCGTGAGCGGCACTGGCCAGGCTCGGCCAGCCGATCACGTCACCGGCGCCGTAGATGTTCGGCACGCTGGAGCGGTAGCTGTTGTCGACGTCGATCTGGCCACGGCTGTTGACCTTGATGCCGATGTTCTCCAGGCCCAGCTTGTCGGTGTTGCCGGTACGGCCGTTGCACCACAGCAAGGCGTCGGCCTTGATCTTCTTGCCCGACTTCAGGTGCAGGATCACACCGTTGTCCAGGCCTTCGACGCGCTCGTACTCTTCGTTGTGGCGCACGGTGATGTTGTTGTTGCTGAAGTGGTAGCTCAGCGCCTGGGAAATTTCCGAGTCGAGGAAGCTCAGCAGCTGGCCGCGGTTGTCGACCAGCTCTACCAGCACGCCCAGGCCGCTGAAGATCGAGGCGTATTCGCAACCGATCACGCCGGCGCCGTAGACGATCAACTTGCGCGGGGTGTGGCTGAGGCTGAGGATGGTGTCGCTGTCGTAGACACGCGGGTGATTGAAGTCGATATCGGCCGGGCGGTAAGGGCGCGAGCCGGTGGCGATGATGATGTGCTTGGCGTTCAGGCGCTCGACCACGCCATTGGCGCAGACCACCTCGATGGTCTGCTCGTCGGCGAAGCTGCCGGTGCCGACGAACACGTCCACGCGGTTGCGGGCGTAGTAGCCGGTGCGCGAGGCCACCTGCTTGGAGATCACCTTCTCGGCGCTCTTGAGCACGTCCGGGAAGGAGAACCAGCGCGGCTCGCCGATGGCGCGGAACATCGGGTTGGTGTTGAACTGCATGATCTGCCGCACCGAGTGACGCAGTGCCTTGGACGGAATGGTGCCCAGGTGGGTGCAGTTGCCGCCGACCTGACGACGGCTGTCGACCATCGCCACCTTGCGCCCCGCTTTCGCGGCATTCATTGCCGCGCCTTCTCCGGCCGGGCCAGAACCCAGCACCACTACGTCGTAGTTGTAGACAGCCATGCGTACTCCTTCAGAACTGGCCCGCGGGCCACGGTCGCTCGCGGGGCTCGATCATGCCGCCGTAGCGCCATGAGAAAATTCACGTGCAGTCTAATCAAGCGTGAACGCCGCGCACATTAACCCTTGGTCGCGTCGTAGGCCAATTTTGCCTGCACTACATGTCATTGCCACGTCCTGGGCGGCGATCCTGCGTCACTGTCCTTTCACTCGCCTTGCACCACCCGCTCGAACGCGGGCGTAGCTCGAGCGCCGGCCATTCTCCTCGAAATAGTGCCGATAGTCACTGGGCTCTCGGTTGCCCCGCGAAGAGGCCGGCACAGGCAACACAAAATCTGGATAAAAAAACGGGAACCCGAAGGTTCCCGTTTTTTCATGGCCTTACCAGCGAATCAGCGTGGAAACGCTGGCGGGTTCACACCGGCCATCTCTTCCATCACGCGGACCACCTGGCAGCTGTAGCCGAACTCGTTGTCGTACCAGACGTACAGAACAACGCGGTTGTCGTTGCAGATGGTCGCTTCGGCGTCGACCACACCGGCGTGGCGCGAGCCGACGAAGTCGGTGGAAACCACTTCCTGCGAGCTGACGTAGTCGATCTGCTTGTGCAGCTCCGAGTGCATGGCCGCCTGGCGCAGGTACTCGTTGATCTCGTCGCGGTTGGTGGCCTTTTCCAGGTTCAGGTTGAGGATGGCCATCGAGACGTTCGGCGTCGGCACGCGAATGGCGTTGCCGGTCAGCTTGCCCTTGAGCACCGGCAGCGCCTTGGCGGCGGCGGTGGCGGCACCGGTCTCGGTGATGACCATGTTCAGCGGCGCGGCACGGCCACGACGGCTGCCCTTGTGGAAGTTGTCGATCAGGTTCTGGTCGTTGGTGAACGAGTGAACGGTTTCGACGTGGCCGTTGACGATGCCGAACTGGTCGTTGACAGCCTTCAGTACCGGCACGATGGCGTTGGTGGTGCAGGAAGCCGCCGAGATGATCTTGTCATCGGCAGTGATGTCGCCGTGGTTGATGCCGTGCACGATGTTCTTCAGCGCGCCCTTGCCAGGTGCGGTGAGGATCACGCGGGCAGCGCCCGGGCAGGCCAGGTGCTGGCCGAGGCCGTCGGCGTCACGCCATACACCGGTGTTGTCGACGATCAGCGCGTTGTCGATACCGTACTGGGTGTAGTCGACTTCGCTTGGGCTCTTGGCGTAGATCACCTGGATCAGGTTGCCGTTGGCGGTGATGGTGTTGTTGGCTTCGTCGACGGTGATGGTGCCGTCGAACGGACCGTGCACCGAATCACGGCGCAGCAGGCTGGCACGCTTGACCAGGTCGTTCTCGGCGCCCTTGCGCACGACGATGGCACGCAGGCGCAGGCCGTCGCCGCCACCGGTCTTCTCGATCAGGATGCGCGCCAGCAGGCGGCCGATGCGGCCGAAGCCGTACAGTACGACGTCGGTGCCCTTGCGGGCCGAGGCGTTTTGCTGGCCAACCACGTCGGCCAGTTCGTCACGCACGAACTGCTCGGCGCTGCGGCCGTTGCCTTCGAGCTTGAATTTGTTGGCGAGCTTGCCCAGGTCGACCGAGGCAGCGCCGAGCTTCAGCTCGCTCATGGCCTTGAGCAGGGGGAATGTTTCGTGAACGGACAGTTCGGTCTCGTCGGTCTGGCGATGACGCGCAAAACGATGAGCCTTGAGGATAGAGATAACCGAACGGTTGATCAGGCTGCGGCCATAAATCGAGCTCACCACGTTGTTGTTGCGGTAGAGCTGACCGATAAGCGGGATCATCGCTTCAGCAAGCGCTTCACGGTCGATCCACTCACCAAGACACTGGTCGGGCTTCTGAGTCACGGGAACCTTCCACATGTAGGGACAGAAAAAAGGGGCTACATTATGACGCCCCGGCGCGTAACCGGCAATGAGCGCCTGTCGCCAGCGCCGCGCCCTACTGCCAAAGCCTTTGCAACCTGACAGCAGCCCCCGGCACCGGTACAATCGATCTCTTTGCCGCAACGCTTGGAGTCCAATCTCCCGTGTCAGTTCTGCGCCTACCGAAAATGTCGGCTACGGCCGGCAAACAAACCTGGGGCAACCTGCCTGGTGCAGCCCTCAGCCTTGCCATCGCCGAAGCCGCCAGCAGCGCCGGCCGCTTCACCCTGTTGCTGACCGCCGACAGCCAGGCTGCCGACCGCCTGGAACAGGAACTGCGCTTCTTCGCCCCGCAGTTGCCGGTGCTGCCATTTCCCGACTGGGAAACCCTGCCCTACGACCTGTTCTCGCCGCACCAGGACATCATCTCGCAGCGCATCGCCAGCCTCTACCAGCTGCCGGAGCTGAGCCACGGCATTCTCGTCGTGCCCATCACCACTGCCCTGCACCGCCTGGCGCCGACGCGCTTCCTGCTGGGCAGCAGCCTGGTGCTGGACGTAGGCCAGCGGATCGACGTCGAGCTCATGCGCACGCGCCTGGAAGCCAGCGGCTATCGCTGCGTCGACACGGTCTACGAGCATGGTGAGTTCGCCGTGCGCGGCGCACTGATCGACCTGTTCCCGATGGGCAGCAAGCTGCCCTACCGCATCGACCTGTTCGACGACGAGATCGAGACCCTGCGCACCTTCGACCCGGAGACCCAGCGCTCGATCGACAAGGTCGACTCGGTGCGCCTGCTGCCGGCGCGCGAGTTCCCCATGCAGAAGGAAGAGGTCACGCGCTTCAAGGCACGTTTCCGCGAGCGTTTCGACGTCGACTTCCGCCGCAGCGCGATCTTCCAGGACCTGGCCAGCGGTATCATCCCGGCCGGCATCGAGTACTACCTGCCGCTGTTCTTCGAACAAACCTCGACCCTGTTCGACTACCTGCCGACCGACACCCAGGTGTTCTCGCTGCCAGGCGTGGAACAGGCGGCCGAACACTTCTGGAACGACGTGCGCGGGCGCTATGAAGAGCGCCGCGGCGACCTGACCCGGCCGCTGCTGCCGCCGGCCGAGCTGTTCCTGCCGGTCGAGGATTGCTTCGCCCAGCTCAAGCAATGGCCGCGCGTGGTGGTCAGCGCCGAGCCGGTCGAATCTGGGGCGGGCCGCGAAAGCTTCCCGGCACGCGCCCTGCCCAACCTGGCGATCGAGGCCAAGGCCAACCAGCCACTGGCCGAGCTGGCCGGCTTCCTCGACCAATTCGCCGGCCGCGTGCTGTTCACCGCCGAATCGGCCGGGCGCCGCGAAGTCCTGCTGGAGTTGCTCGAACGCCTCAAGCTGCGCCCGCAGACGGTGGACGGCTGGGCCGATTTCCTCAGCGGCAGCGAGCGCTTGGCGATCACCATCGCGCCGCTCGACGAGGGCTTGCTGCTGGACGACCCCGCCATCGCCCTGATCGCCGAGAGTCCGCTGTTCGGCCAGCGCGTGATGCAGCGCCGGCGCCGCGAAAAACGCGGCGAGGCAGCCAACGACGCGGTGATCAAGAACCTCACCGAACTGCGCGAAGGCGCGCCGGTGGTGCACATCGACCATGGCGTGGGCCGCTACCTGGGCCTGGCCACCCTGGAAATCGACGGCCAGGCCGCCGAATTCCTCACCTTGGAATACGCCGAGGGCGCCAAGCTCTACGTGCCGGTGGCCAACCTGCACCTGATCGCCCGTTACACCGGCAGCGACGATGCCCTGGCACCGCTGCACCGACTCGGCTCCGAGGCCTGGCAGAAGGCCAAACGCAAGGCCGCCGAGCAGGTCCGCGACGTTGCCGCCGAACTGCTCGACATCTATGCCCGGCGCGCTGCGCGCAAGGGCTATGCGTTCGCCGACCCGGCGGCTGACTACGCCACCTTCAGCGCCGGCTTCCCGTTCGAGGAGACCCCCGACCAGCAGGCCGCCATCGAGGCCGTGCGGGTCGACATGCTGGCCCCCAAGCCGATGGACCGCCTGGTCTGCGGCGACGTCGGCTTCGGCAAGACCGAGGTGGCCATGCGCGCGGCGTTCATCGCCGTGCACAGCGGCCGCCAGGTGGCGGTACTGGTGCCCACCACCCTGCTCGCCCAGCAGCACTACAACAGCTTCCGCGACCGTTTCGCCGAATGGCCGGTGAAGGTCGAGGTGATGAGCCGCTTCAAGTCGGCCAAGGAAGTGGCGGCCGCCGCCGCCGACCTCGCCGAAGGCAAGATCGACATCCTCATCGGCACGCACAAGCTGCTGCAGGACGACGTGCGCTTCAAGGACCTGGGCCTGGCCATCATCGACGAGGAGCACCGCTTCGGCGTGCGCCAGAAGGAGCAGCTCAAGGCCCTGCGCAGCGAAGTCGACATCCTGACCCTGACCGCCACGCCGATTCCACGCACGCTGAACATGGCCGTGGCCGGCATGCGCGACCTGTCGATCATCGCCACGCCGCCGGCCCGCCGTCTGTCGGTGCGCACCTTCGTCATGGAGCAGAACAACAGCACGGTCAAGGAAGCGCTGCTGCGTGAACTGCTGCGCGGCGGCCAGGTGTACTACCTGCACAACGATGTGAAAACCATCGAGAAATGCGCCGCCGACCTGGCCGAGCTGGTACCGGAAGCGCGTATCGGCATCGGCCATGGGCAGATGCGCGAACGCGAACTGGAACAGGTGATGAGCGACTTCTACCACAAGCGCTTCAACGTGCTGGTAGCCTCGACCATCATCGAGACCGGCATCGACGTGCCGAGCGCCAACACCATCGTCATCGAGCGCGCCGACAAGTTCGGCCTGGCCCAGTTGCACCAGCTGCGTGGGCGGGTCGGGCGCAGCCACCACCAGGCCTACGCCTACCTGCTGACGCCGACCCGGCAGAAGGTCAGCAGCGATGCCGAGAAGCGCCTGGAGGCCATCGCCAACACCCAGGACCTGGGCGCGGGCTTCGTCCTGGCCACCAACGACCTGGAGATCCGCGGCGCCGGCGAGTTGCTTGGCGAAGGCCAGAGCGGGCAGATCCAGGCCGTAGGCTTCACCCTGTACATGGAAATGCTCGAACGCGCGGTCAAGGCCATCCGCAAGGGCACCCAGCCGAACCTCGAACAGCCCCTGGGCGGCGGCCCGGAGATCAACCTGCGTCTGCCGGCGCTGATCCCCGAGGACTACCTGCCAGACGTCCACGCACGCCTGATCCTCTACAAACGCATCGCCTCGGCGGCCGACGAAGAGGGCCTCAAGGACCTGCAGGTGGAAATGATCGATCGCTTCGGCCTGCTGCCCGAGCCGACCAAGAACCTGATGCGCCTGACCTCGCTCAAGCTGCAGGCGGAAAAGCTCGGCATCAAGAAGGTCGACGCCGGGCCCAATGGCGGCAAGCTCGAGTTCGAGGCCGAGACCCCGGTCGATCCGCTGACCCTGATCAAGCTGATCCAGGGCCAGCCCAAGCGCTACAAGTTCGAAGGTGCGACCCAGTTCCGCTTCCTGGTGCCGATGGAACGCCCCGACGAACGTTTCAATACCCTGGAGGCGCTGTTCGAGCGCCTGACCCCACAGTCTGCCTAAGGAAGATCCATGCGTGCCATTCGTTGCCTGACCTTGCTGCTGGCGCTGTTCGCGCCAGCCGCCTTCGCCGAAGGCCTCTATCAGGTAGAAATGATCCTGGTGCGGCAGAACGCCGTGCCTGCGGTGACCAGCCCGTTCGCCCCAGAAGACTGGAGCGCCGGTGCGCCACGCCTGGACAGCAGCGCCGAACGGCGCCTGGCCCTGGAAGACGAAGCCACCCGCCTGGAGGCCACCGCCGACTACACCGTGCTGCTGCACAAGGCCTGGCAGCAACAGGTTGGCAGCGAGCCGAGCCGCATCGCCCTGGGCGCTGGCGAAGAACGCTTCGGCCACTTTCCCATCGAAGGCAACCTGAGCCTCACCGAAGGCCGCTTCATCAGCGTGCAGGCCAACTTCTGGGTCAACGACCTGGACGGCAACGGCAACGTGCTGCGCAGCGAGCAGTTCAAGCAGATCAACAGCAACATGAAAGGCGGCCAACTGACCTTCATCGACGGCGGGCACCTGGCACTGCTGCTCAAGGTCACGCCACCGAACGCGCCGAAGATGCCGGCGATGGATCCGGAGTTGATGGAGCAGTAAGCCGATGAAGCACGATGCCTTTGAACTGGTGAACGAATACCCGAACTGGACCCAGTCGTTCACCAAGATCACCCTGCAACGCGGCGAACGTTATGCCGATGAGGGCAGGGTTGAGCTTGAGAGCATCTATGGATCGGTCGTCGAGGCCACTTGCCGAGGCAGCGGAAACAGCCGCTATCGACAAACCATCCATGTAACGGTGACACGCGGGCGCTGCGAGGTGGACGGCGAATGCGACTGCCCAGTGGGACACAACTGCAAGCATTGCGCTGCCGCCCTCTTTTGCCTGACCCCTCCCGATTCTATGGCCTCGAATGCGAAAGCGAGCCCAACGACTCTCCCGCTCGAATTGCAGAACTGGCTGACCGGCCTGGAGCAGGCCCCGCACAAAGCCGCCCCAACCCATGACAAACGCGGGCGCATGGTGTGCTACCAGCTCCTGCTGACGGATGACGCCGGCTGCGCTTTGCGGGTGCGCAAGGGCACACCTACGCAAGATGGCGTGCGCTTCAGTCGCGTGCAATCGCTGCATGAGTTCCTCTACGAACCGCCAAAATTCGTGACCGAAGAAGACATTCGCATCCTGCGGCTGTTGTCGGCCTTGAACCAGGGTGGCGGCCAGGATTCTGGCTACAAGCTCAAAGGTCTGGAAGGCGGCGAACTGTTCCAGCGCGTCCTGGACACCGGGCGGCTGTTTCTCATCGAAGACCTCCCGTTCATGCACAAAGGCCCGCCCCGTCGGGCCGAATTTCGCTGGGTGCGCCTGGACAGCGGGCACTACCGTGGCTCCTGGTACAGCGATGGGAAAGCGCTGAGTTGCGTCATACCGTTATTGCCGCTGTACTACTTCGACCTATCCACCAATGAAGTTGGCAAGGTCGAACATGCACTGGAACCGCATGTCGCTGCGCAATTGACGCTGGCACCGGACGTGCCGGAGCACTTAGTCATACCCCTTAGCCACAAGCTCAATGCCCTCAGCCATAGCGTCCCTACGCCGACCCAGGTGCAAGAGCAAGTGATCGAAGATGTACAACCCAGACCGCGACTGACCCTCGGCAGCCTCGAGTTCAGCGCCTACACGCCCAAGACCGGCCGTATGCAGCGCCAGATGCAGCACCGCGCCGCGCTGGCGTTCGATTACGACGGCCTGCGCACCAGCGGCAACGAAGACAAACCCTTGACCCGCCTGGTGGGCAGCACCAGCCAGCGCATCCGCCGCCAGCCCCAGGCCGAGCAGGCGTTGCGCAAGAAGCTCCACGACCTCGGCTTCAAGCCCGCCACCCGCCAGAGCAAGGCCCTGCCCGACAGCGCCGGCGAGATGCTGCAACTGCCCGACGACGAAGCCTGGCTGCAGTTCGCCCGCGATGGCCTGCCGCGCTTGCGCGAGGCTGGCTGGGAAATCGACACCCATCGCGACTTCGCCTTCAACCTGCACGAGGTGGACGACTGGTACGCGCACATCGATGAAGGCCCGGGCCACGAATGGTTCGACCTGGAGCTGGGTATCGTCGTCGACGGCCAACGCCACAGCCTGCTGCCGATCGTGCTGCAACTGCTGCGCAGCAACCCCGAACTGCTGCGCCCCAGCGAACTGGCGCGGCGCAGCGACGACGAACACCTGCTGATCGACCTCAACCGCGGCCGCCTGGACAGCCCGGCGCTGCGCGTCGCCCTGCCCTACGGGCGGATCAAGGCGGTGATGGGCACCCTCGGCGACCTCTACCTGCACGAGGACGCCGCTGGCCCCAGCCTGCGCATGGAGCGCGCCGATGCCGCGCGCCTGAACGACATCGAAGGCCTGCCGCTGCACTGGGAAGGCGGCGCCCATGTGCGCGACCTTGGGCGGCGCCTGCGCGACGCCCGCGAGCTGCAGGTCGAGCCCCCCGCCGGGCTCGCCGCCACCTTGCGCCCCTATCAGCAGCAGGGCCTGAACTGGCTGCAGGCGCTGCGCGAGATGGACACTGGCGGCATCCTCGGCGACGACATGGGCCTGGGCAAGACCCTGCAGACCCTGGCCCACCTGCTGCTGGAAAAACAGGCCGGGCGCCTGCAGACGCCCGCCCTGGCGGTGATGCCCACCAGCCTGGTGCCCAACTGGCTCGACGAAGCCCAGCGCTTCGCCCCCGGGCTGCGCGTGCTGGCCTTGCAGGGCGCGGGGCGCAGCAAGCATTTCGCCAAGTTGCACGAATACGACCTGGTGCTGACCACCTACGCCCTGGTGCCTCGCGACCTCGACCATCTGCGCCAGCAACCCTGGCATGTGCTGGTGCTCGACGAAGCACAGAACATCAAGACCAGCACCAGCAAGGCCACCCAGGCGGTATGCGAGCTGCAAGCCGGCCAGCGGCTGTGCCTGACCGGCACGCCGATGGAAAACAACCTGGGCGAACTGTGGTCGATCTTCCACTTCCTGATGCCGGGTTGGCTGGGCGACGTCAAGCGCTTCAACCAGGACTACCGCACGCCCATCGAGCGCCATGGCGACGCCGAGCGCATGGGCCACCTGGCCGCCCGCATCCGCCCGTTCCTGCTACGTCGGACCAAGGAACAGGTGGCCACCGAGCTGCCGGCCAAGACCGAAATGGTGCACTGGGTCGAGCTCAGCGACGCCCAGCGCGACACCTACGAGGCGGTGCGGGTGGCGATGGACAAGAAAGTGCGCGACGAGGTCGCCCGCAATGGCGCGGCGCGCAGCCAGATCGTGATCCTCGATGCGTTGCTCAAGCTACGCCAGGTCTGCTGTGACCTACGCCTGGTGCGTGGCCTGGAGGTCAAGGGCAACCAGGCCGACAAGGGCAAGCTCGGCGCCCTGCTGGAGATGCTCGACGAGCTGCTCAGCGAAGGCCGGCGCGTGCTGCTGTTCTCGCAGTTCACCTCGATGCTCGCGCTGATCGAGCCAGAGCTGGAAAAACGCGGGGTGCGCTACAGCCTGCTGACCGGCGACACCCGCGATCGGCGTGCGCCGGTGCGGCAGTTCCAGAACGGTGACAGCGAGGTGTTCCTGATCAGCCTCAAGGCTGGTGGTACCGGGCTGAACCTGACGGCAGCCGACACGGTGATCCACTTCGACCCGTGGTGGAACCCGGCCAGCGAGAACCAGGCCACCGACCGCGCCTACCGGATCGGCCAGGACAAGCCGGTGTTCGTGTTCAAGTTGATCACGCGGGGGACGGTGGAAGAGAAGATCCAAGCGCTGCAGCAGGAGAAAGCGGCGCTGGCGGCGAGCCTGCTCGACGGCGGGCAGGCGGGCCAGTGGCGGCTCGGGGATGACGAGATCGAGGCGCTGTTCGCGCCCCTGCCTGGCAAGCGAGCCCGCTAGCCTGTACCGGCCTCTTCGCGGGGCAAGCCCGCACAGGTATTACCGATCCCTGTAGGAGCGGGTTCACCCGCGAAGAGGCCCGCGAGATCAATCCACCAGCTGTGCTTCCTTCAACGCCCCAAGCGCCTCCAGCCACCGCGGCTGCTGACGATAATCAGTCCGCGCGAACCCTTGCCCGCGCATCCGCGCAATCCGCGGCGACGGCTTGACCTTCAAGCGCTGCGCCGCGCTCAAGGCCAGCTCGGCGGCCGCCCGGTCATTGCACACAAGGCCCATGTCACAACCGGCACTCAAGGCCGCCTCGATACGATTGGCGGCATCACCTACCACATGCGCCCCCGCCATCGACAAATCATCGCTGAAGATCACCCCATCGAAGCCCAGCTCACCGCGCAGGATGTCCTGCAACCAACGCCGCGAGAAGCCGGCTGGCTGGTTGTCCACCTGCGGATAGATAACGTGCGCCGGCATCACCGCCGCCAGCTGGCCACTGAGCCGGGTGAACGGCACCAGATCGGCCTGACGCAGCTGCTCCAGGCTGCGCTCGTCGGTGGGAATGGCCACATGGGAGTCGGCTTCCGCCCAGCCGTGGCCGGGGAAGTGCTTGCCACAGGCGGCCATGCCAGCGGCATTCATGCCGCGGATGAACGCCGCCGCCAGTTGCGTGGCGCGTTCGGGATCACCCTCGAAAGCACGGCTACCGACCACCGCGCTGCGCTGGTGGTCGAGGTCGAGCACCGGGGCGAAGCTCAGGTCGAGGCCGACCGCCAGCACTTCGGTGGCCATCAACCAACCGCACTGCTCGGCCAGGTATTGGGCATTGGCGTTGTCGGCGATCGCGCGCATGGCCGGCAGACGCACGAAACCCTGGCGCAAGCGTTGGACGCGCCCTCCCTCCTGGTCCACGGCGAGAATCAGGTCGGGGCGAATGGCGCGAATGGACGCGCACAATTCGCGGACCTGGCGCGGGCTGGCGATATTGCGGGCGAAGATGATCAGGCCGGCGACTTCGGGTTGGCGCAGCAGCTGGCGATCTTCGGCGGTCAACCAGTGGCCGGCGATATCCACCATCAGGGAGCCCTGCAGGCTGACGGTCATAGGGAATCCTTCATTGGGAACTGGGTTCAGGCCTTGGCGGTGCCGACGGCGGTCTTGCTGCGCGGGCGCAACTGGGCAGACGCCATGGCCTGGTCAGTGACGCCGCTGTCGGCACGCATGCCCGCGGCGAGGAACGGTACCATCAGGCGCATGACCTGCTCAATGGAGGTATTGATGCCGAAATCGGTCTCAGCGATGGCGCGCAAGGCCTTGATGCCAGACATGCTGAACGCTGCGGCGCCGAGCATGAAGTGCACCCGCCAGAACAGCTCGAGCGGCGGAATGCGGGGCGCGGCTTCGTTGACCAGCAGCATGTAGCGACGGAACACCTTGCCGTACATGTCTTCCAGGTAACGCCGCAAGTGGCCCTGGCTCTGGCTGAAGGCCAGGCCCAGCAGGCGCATGAAGATGGACAGGTCGTTGTTGCTGCGCGGCTGCACGATCAGCGCTTGCTCGACCAGCATCTCGAGCAGTTCCTCTAGGCTGGGCTTTTGCTCCGGCTTGGCCTGGCGACGCTCCAGCTCGCGCTCGAGGCTGGCGCAGAACGGCCCGAGGAAACGCGAGAACACCGCCTGGATCAGCGCCTTCTTGGAACCGAAATGGTAGTTCACCGCCGCCAGGTTGACCCCGGCCTTGCTGGTGATCAGGCGCAACGAGGTTTCCGCGAACCCCCTTTCCGCGAACAGCTGCTCGGCAGCATCGAGAATGCGTTCAACGGTTTCCGATTGGGCCATGACTACTCCGCCAGACAAACAAGTGTTTGAAACATACGTTTCAGCTTATGTCCTGTCAAGGCTCGCTGACTGCCGGGTCGACATTAAATCACAGCCCGCCGATTCTCGCTGCAACCCAACGCTGGCGCTGGGTCGAGGGCTGCCCCTCCGCCGCCGGAAAGGCTTTGTCGCAGCGTGACGCTTGCAGTGCGCCACCTACTGTATATAATCCCAGTCACTGTATAAAAAGACAGAGCGACTCGCCATGTTGAAACTGACGCCACGCCAAGCCGAAATCCTGGCCTTCATCAAACGTTGCCTCGAAGACAACGGCTTCCCGCCAACGCGCGCGGAAATCGCTCAGGAGCTGGGCTTCAAGTCGCCCAACGCCGCCGAGGAACACCTCAAGGCCCTGGCCCGCAAGGGCGCTATCGAAATGACCCCAGGCGCATCCCGGGGTATCCGCATCCCTGGCCTCGAGGCCAAGGCCGAAGAAGCCGGCCTGCCGATCATCGGCCGGGTCGCGGCGGGCGCACCGATTCTCGCCGAGCAGCACATCGAGCAATCCTGCAACATCAACCCGGCCTTCTTCCATCCGCAAGCCGACTACCTGTTGCGTGTGCACGGCATGAGCATGAAAGACGTCGGCATCCTCGACGGCGACCTGCTGGCCGTACATACCTGCCGCGAGGCACGCAACGGCCAGATCGTGGTCGCCCGCATCGGTGACGAAGTCACCGTCAAGCGCTTCAAGCGCGAGGGCAGCAGAGTATGGCTGCTGGCAGAAAACCCGGAATTCGCCCCTATCGAAGTCGACCTGAAAGAACAGGAACTGGTGATCGAGGGCTTGAGCGTCGGCGTCATTCGCCGCTGAATCAGGAGGCGTCATGCAGCAGTTCATCCAAGCACCCCAACAGGTCCAGCTTCCACTGTTCGAAGCCTTCCTCGCGCAACCCGTGCTGCCTGGCATCAAGCCCAAGCAGGCAGCGCCGAGGAGCAGCGAGCCGGAGCTGTTCAGCGAACTGACGCTGCGCGGCGCCCCCGAACACTGCCAGAGCCTGCTGGCCCCCGTTCTGCGCGAGCTGAGCGAAGAGGAAGATGCACGCTGGCTGACCCTGATCGCACCACCGGCGAGCCTGACCCAGGCCTGGTTGCGCGATGCCGGGCTCAACCGCGAACGCATCCTGCTGCTGCATCCACGCGGCGCCCAGAGCGCCCTGCAACTGGCCCGTGAAGCCCTGCGCCTGGGGCGCAGCCACACCGTGGTCACCTGGCTGGGCAACCTCAATGCCAGCAGCCGCCAACAACTGACCCGCGCTGCCGGTACCGGAAACGCACAAAGCCTGAACATCCGCCTCGGCTGATGTTCAGGCTTTGCCTATGACGCCAGTATCGACTCGCTGGCGTTGAAGCTTCAGTGCAGTACGCGTGGCCCTTCGTCGCGCTCCAGCTCACCGTCCATTAGCCGCCCCGCCATCTGCACGCCGACGCTCAACATGGCCTTGGCCACTTCCACGTACTGGCCTTGCAGGAACACCTTGGCGTCCTCCGAAAATTCCAACGTTACCAGCGAGCCTTCGTCCTCGGCACGACGCAGTTCGATTCGGCCATCCGGCAACTCGACAATTTCCAGAAACGACGTTGACATATAGGGCAGTTCTCCACGTAAGGCGGCTAGTGTACCAGCCGCAGCAGAGATCAGCACTCACTCAACGCGTCACGGAAACGTCTCACCAAGCCCTTGAGGTTGTTGCGCCAGCTTTCCAGTTCATGCCGCGACAGCGCAGGTGGCTCGGGCTCACCGAGATTGACCGCCTGGATCAGGGGCTGGGTGACATCGGTTTTTGGCGTTTTTTTCGCGACCGGTGGTCGGAACAAATCGGCATAAGCATCGACCAGTTGCGCCAGCCAGGTTTCGCGCTGTCGAACCAGTTCGAGCATCTCGGCGACTTCCGGGATGGCGATACTGTTCAAAGCATCGTCTGCCAGCGCCTGCTCCACCGAGGCCACCACCGGCAACCGGTAGAAACCACCAATCTCATGGCACAGTCCGAGCAGCGCACCATACAGATGGAACAACGCCGACTCGCGCTCCGCCTGGACCAAGCCCCGGGCATTCATGGCCTGGCTCTGCTCGGCCTTGGCCATTGAGTCGAGGGCGAGCCCGGCGAAGAACAGTTTCTGGTTGGTGCGGGTGTAGAGTTCCTGGGCCATTTCGGATGACCTCCCTGAGGCTGCAAGGCGAATAGCACCATCATAAATGATTGGGGCTGCAAAGCGGCCCCAATCACAATACCCAGGAATCAGCGCTTGTCTTCAACCTTCCACGCACCACCGTCGTAGAACGCCTTCCACCCGGTCGGCTTGCCGTCAACCTCGGACTGCACATACTGCTCCTTGGTCTTGCGGCTGTAGCGGATCACCGCAGGACGGCCATCAGGGTCCTTCTGCGGAGCATCGCAGAGGAAGTGGTACTTCGGATCGATCTCATGCTTGTGCGGCAGGATCTCCAGCACCAGCGGCGCGCGGGTCTCCCGGTTTTTCGGGAACTGGCTGGCAGCCAGGAACAGCCCCGATGCACCGTCACGCAGCACGTAGGTGTCGTCGACCTTCTCGCACTTGAGCTCGGGCATGTCCACCTTGTCCATCTTCGGTGGCGCCGCCTCGCCGCTCTTGAGCAGCTTGCGGGTGTTCTTGCATGCAGGGTTGGTGCAACCGAAGAACTTGCCGAAACGGCCGGTCTTGAGCTGCATCTCGCTGCCACACTTGTCGCACTCCAGGCTCGGCCCTTCGTAGCCCTTGATGCGGTAGCTGCCCTCTTCGATCTCGTAGCCAGCACAGTCCGGGTTGTTACCGCAGATGTGCAGCTTGTGCTTCTCGTCCAGCAGGTAGGCATCCATCGCCGTGGCGCAAATCGGGCAACGGTGCTTGCCCAGCAGCACGCGCGACTCCGATTCACCCTCGTCGTCGGCAGCGATCTCGTCGCCCGGCACCAGGTTGACGGTGGCCTTGCAGCGCTCTTTCGGTGGCAGGCTGTAACCCGAGCAACCGAGGAACACACCGGTGGAAGCTGTGCGGATCATCATCGGCCGGCCACATTCCTTGCACGGAATGTTGGTCATGGTCGGCTGGTTGGCGCGCATGCCGCTTTCGGCGGACTCGGCGGTCAGCAGTTTGTTGCTGAAGTCGCCGTAGAACTCGTCGAGCACGTTCTTCCAGTCGCGTTCGCCCTGGGCCACGTCGTCGAGGTTCTCTTCCATGCCGGCAGTGAAGCCGTAGTCCATGAGGTTGGAGAAGCTCTCGGACAAGCGCTCGGTAACGATGTCGCCCATCTTCTCGGAGTAGAAGCGACGATTGTGCAGGGTGACGTAACCGCGGTCCTGGATGGTGGAAATGATCGCCGCGTAGGTCGACGGGCGGCCAATGCCGCGTTTTTCCATTTCCTTGACCAGGCTGGCTTCGGTGAAGCGCGCCGGCGGCTTGGTGAAGTGCTGGCTCGGGTCGAGCTGAATCAACTTGAGCGCTTCGCCCTGGGCCATTTCCGGCAGCACATCGTCTTCTCCCGGCTTGCTCTGCTGGGACAGCACACGGGTGTAGCCGTCGAACTTGAGGATGCGGCCCTTGGCTCGCAGCTCGAAATCGCCAGCTGCCACGGTGACACTGGTGGACAGGTATTGCGCCGGAGGCATCTGGCAGGCCAGGAACTGGCGCCAGATCAGCTCGTACAGGCGCTCCGCGTCGCGCTCCATGCCACTGAGCTTGGTCGGATGGGTGTTGACGTCGGAAGGACGAATCGCTTCGTGCGCTTCCTGGGCGCCCTCCTTGCTGCCGTACACCAGCGGGGCTTCCGGCAGGTACTGCTTGCCGAACTCGCGCTCGATGTAGCTGCGGGCCATGTCCAGGGCATCGGCCGACAGGTTGGTCGAGTCGGTACGCATGTAGGTGATGTAACCCGCTTCGTACAGACGCTGGGCCATCATCATGGTCTTCTTCACCCCGAAGCCCAGGCGGTTGCTCGCTGCCTGCTGCAGGGTGGAGGTGATGAACGGGGCCGACGGCTTGCTGCTGGTCGGGCGGTCTTCACGCTTGATCACGCTGTAGCTGGACGCCTTGAGCTTCTCCAGCGCGGCCATGGCCTGGGCTTCGTTCAGCGGCTTGAAGGCCTCGCCCTTCTCGCGCGCCACGTCGAAGCGCACCTTGGCGTTCTTGGCGGTGCCGAGGTCGGCGTGCACTTCCCAGTACTCTTCTGGGACGAAGGCACGGATCTCGCGCTCACGCTCGACCACCAGCTTCACTGCCACCGACTGCACGCGGCCGGCAGAGAGGCCACGGGCGATCTTGGCCCACAGCAGCGGCGAGACCATGTAGCCCACCACGCGGTCGAGGAAGCGCCGCGCCTGCTGGGCGTTGACCCGGTCGATATCCAGTTCGCCAGGCTGCGAGAACGCTTCCTGGATCGCTTTCTTGGTGATTTCGTTGAACACCACGCGCTTGTAGCGGGTGTCGTCACCCCCGATGGCCTCGCGCAGGTGCCAGGCAATGGCTTCCCCTTCGCGGTCCAAGTCGGTTGCGAGATAGATGGTGTCGGCATCCTTGGCCAGGCGGCGCAGCTCTTCGATCACCTTCTCCTTGCCGGGAAGGATCTCGTACTTGGCCTTCCAGCCGTGGTCCGGATCGACGCCCATGCGCGCCACCAGTTGGCGACGGGCCTTTTCCTTCGGCGACAGCGCCGGTGCCTCACCCGCAGCGGCCTTGCCACGCTTGGCGGCCGGCTCTTTGCTCGCGCTGGCCGAACCGCTGGTGGGGAGGTCTCGGATATGGCCGATACTCGACTTCACCACGTACTGGTTGCCCAGGTACTTGTTGATGGTCTTGGCCTTGGCCGGGGATTCCACAATGACCAGCGATTTGCCCATGGATCGGAGTATTCCTGAATCTGAAGATGAAAAACGCGTCAGGTGCCGGACGCGGCACCGCTATATATAGTGGCGAAACAGAGAGGTCAAGTTCGGTCGACTATTCGCCGACTTTCACCGACAGCGCAGGCAACCCCTCTTCGGCCTTGACCAAAGCAAAGCGTGGCACCTGCTCGCCGTCAACCTCGACGGACTCCTGGAACATCGAAAGTGGCCTTACCCAGAACCCGTAATCACCATACAGGCATTGGTAGAAAACCATCCACTCTTCGCTTTCGGAATGCCGCGCGACGCTGAAGACACGGTACTCAGGCCCCTTGTAGTGACGGTATACGCCTGGTTGTATCTGCATGTCGCCTGTCCTCTTGAAACAAAACCTGTAAAAAACAAAAACCGGGGCACAGGGCCCCGGCTGCTGCCTTGCGACGCGATCAGACGCGTTCGAAGACAGTGGTGATGCCCTGGCCCAGGCCTACGCACATGGTGGCGATACCCAGGGTGCCGCCATTCTGCTTCATGACGTTGAGCAGGGTGCCGGAAATCCGTGCCCCGGAGCAACCGAACGGGTGGCCCAAGGCGATGGCGCCGCCGTGCAGGTTAACCTTCTCATCCATCTTGTCGAGCACTTTCAGATCCTTGAGCACCGGCAGGGCCTGTGCGGCGAAGGCTTCGTTGAGCTCGATGAAGTCGATATCGGCCATGGTCAGGCCAGCACGCTTGAGGGCTTTCTGGGTCGACGGCACTGGGCCGTAGCCCATGATCGCCGGGTCGACGCCAGCCACCGCCATGGAGCGGATGACCGCCAACGGCTGGATACCGAGGTCCATGGCACGCTGACCGGACATGACGATCATGCACGAGGCGCCATCAGTGATCTGCGACGAGGTACCGGCGGTGACGGTACCGCCCTTGGGATTGAACGCCGGCTTGAGCGAGGCCAGCCCTTCGAGGGTGGTTTCCGGGCGAATGGTCTCGTCGAAGTCGAAGACCTTGAGGAAGCCGTTCTCGTCGTAGCCCTGCATCGGGATGATCTCATCCTTGAACTTGCCTTCGACCGTGGCCTTGTGCGCCAGCTGGTGCGAGCGCAGGCCGAACAGGTCTTGCTGTTCGCGGGTGATGCCGTGCATCTTGCCGAGCATCTCGGCAGTAAGGCCCATCATCCCGGAAGCCTTGGCGGCGTGCAAGGACAGGTGCGGGTTGGGGTCGACGCCATGCATCATGCTGACGTGGCCCATGTGCTCGACCCCGCCGATGACGAACACATCGCCGTTGCCGGTCATGATCGCCTGGGCAGCGGTGTGCAGCGCGCTCATCGACGAGCCGCACAGGCGGCTGACGGTCTGTGCCGCCGAGGTGTGTGGGATCGGCGTCATCAGCGAGGCCATGCGGGCGATGTTCCAACCCTGCTCCAGGGTCTGGTTGACGCAGCCCCAGATCACGTCCTCGACTTCCTTGGGATCGACCTTGTCGTTGCGTGCCAGCAACTGGGTGATCAGGTGCGCCGACATGTCTTCGGCGCGAGTGTTGCGGTGCATGCCACCCTTGGAGCGGCCCATCGGCGTGCGACCGAAGTCGACAATCACCACGTCTCTTGGATTCAGGCTCATATCAATAATCTCGCTCTAGCTCGTTGACCACTCAGTTGAAGAAGCGCTGGCCGTTCTTGGCCATTTCACGCAACTTCGCGGTCGGGTGGTACAGCGGGCCCAGGTCGGCGTACTGGTCGGCCAGGGCAACGAATTCGGCCACCCCGATCGAGTCGATGTAGCGCAGCGCGCCCCCCCGGAACGGAGGGAAACCGATGCCGTAGACCAGGCCCATGTCCGCCTCGGCGGCGGTCTCGACGATGCCGTCTTCCAGGCAGCGCACGGTCTCCAGACACAGCGGGATCATCATCCAGTTGATGATGTCCTCGTCGCTGACCTCACGCTGCTCGCCCAGGATCGGCTTGAGCACGTCGAGCACGGTGGCATCGAAGACTTTCTTCGGCTTGCCGCGCTTGTCGGTCTCGTAGGCATAGAAGCCCTTGCCGTTCTTCTGGCCGAGGCGGTTGGCCTCGTACAGGGCGTCGATGGCCGAGCGCTGCTCGTCCTTCATGCGGTCGGGGAAGCCTTCGGCCATGACGTCGCGGCCATGGTGGCCGGTGTCGATGCCGACCACGTCCATCAGGTAGGCCGGACCCATCGGCCAGCCGAATTTCTCCATGACCTTGTCGATGCGCACGAAGTCGACACCTGCACTCACCAGCTTGGCGAAGCCGCCGAAGTACGGGAACAGCACGCGGTTGACCAAAAAGCCTGGGCAGTCGTTGACCACGATCGGGTTCTTGCCCATCTTCTTGGCGTAGGCCACGGTGGTGGCGACAGCCACGTCACTGGACTTCTCGCCACGGATGACTTCCACCAGCGGCATCATGTGCACCGGGTTGAAGAAGTGCATGCCGACGAAGTTTTCCGGGCGCTTGAGCGCCTTGGCCAGCAGGCTGATGGAGATGGTCGAGGTGTTGGAGGCGATGATCGCATCTTCCTTGACCTGGCCTTCCACCTCCGCCAGCACCGCTTGCTTGACCTTGGGGTTCTCGACCACGGCCTCGACGACGATGTCGACGTGGGAGAAGTCGCCGTAGGACAGGGTCGGGCGGATAGCATTGAGCGCCTCGGCCATCTTCGCCGGGCTCAGGCGGCCCTTCTCCACGCGCTTGCCGAGCAGCTTGGAGGCCTCGTTCAGGCCCAGCTGGATGGCTTCCTCGCGGATATCCTTCATCAGGATGGGGGTGCCCTTGACCGCCGACTGGTAGGCGATACCGCCACCCATGATGCCGGCGCCGAGCACGGCAGCCTGCTTCACGTCGTGGGCGATCTGGTCGTGGGCCTTGGCCTTGCGCTTGAGTTCCTGGTCGTTGAGGAACAAGCCGATCAGGCTTTCGGCGACCGAGGTCTTGGCCAGCTTGGCAAAGCCTGCGGCTTCGACTTCCAGGGCCTTGTCACGGCCGAAGTTGGCGGCCTTCTGGATCGACTTGATGGCCTCGACCGGTGCCGGGTAGTTCGGCCCGGCCTGGCCGGCGACGAAACCTTTGGCGGTTTCGAAGGCCATCATCTGCTCGATGGCGTTGAGCTTGAGTTTTTCCAGCTTCGGTTGGCGCTTGGCCTTGTAATCCAGCTCGCCGGAGATGGCGCGCTTGATCAGATCCAGGGCAGCGGCCGAGAGCAGCTCAGGGGCCACCACGGCGTCGACGGCGCCGACCTTGAGGGCGTCCTCGGCACGGTTTTCCTTGCCGGCGGCGATCCACTCGATGGCGTTGTCCGAGCCGATCAGGCGCGGCAGGCGCACGGTGCCGCCGAAGCCTGGGTAGATGCCCAGCTTGACTTCCGGCAGGCCGATCTTGGCGCTGCTGGACATGACCCGGTAATCGGCCGCCAGGCACATTTCCAGGCCACCGCCCAGGGCGATGCCATTGATGGCGGCCACGGTCGGCACCTCGAGGTCTTCGAAGGCGTTGAAGATACGATTGGCTTCCAGGTTGCCGGCAACCAGCTCGGCCTCGGGCAGCTTGAAGTTGTCGACGAACTCGGTGATGTCGGCGCCGACGATGAACACGTCCTTGCCACTGCTGACGATCACACCCTTGACCGAGGCGTCGGCCTTGATGGCGTCCACGGCCTGGCGCAGCTCGGCCAGGGTCAGGCGATTGAACTTGTTGACGGACTCACCCTTGAGGTCGAACTTCAGTTCGACGATGCCGCTTTCAAGAGCCTTAACCGTGATGGCTTTACCTTCGTAAATCATCAACTGATCTCCACGATATGGAAGCTGAACTGTACACGCCGATCGCTGCTGGCCAAGCCGCTCTTGCGGCCCTCGCCCCAGGCTCACCCATCGGCGCGATAGTCGGGATTCTGTACGAGCGGTGTGACATACAAACGCTCAATTCATACGCCCGTTTGATTTGGGTGTGCACACATTCTCCGAAAAAATCAGCGTTGTCAAATGCTCGCAAGCGGGTTGAAAACGCGACTTTCCGGTCATGATGCCGAATAAAGGTAGTACGCATGATGACGGTGATCGCTGGACATTCATGCGGGCGATTGCGCTGAATTTGGTTGGGAGCGGTGACAACAATCGATGGTGCCGATAGGAAATTACCGGCTATAGTGAGGGAGCTTGTCCGGCCTGCCTGGCCTTATCGAGGTAGATGCGGAGGTGGTTCGCCCACCTTCGCATTTTTTATGCGAGGGTTTCGAAGGCGTGGGCAATATCCTGCAACACAGATTTCTCGCCGCGCTCGCTCCAGTACAGGGCAATCATGCGCTTGTCGGCCTCGACCTTGTAGACGGTCTCGGGCAGGCGCGCGAACACCTCGGCCAGGCGCGCGTCCTCGCACACTTCCCGCCACTGGTTCCACCACACCCCTGGGCTCACCTGCCAGTAACACCAGCTGTCCTCATGGCCCCGACGCCGCGCCCGATGGTACTGCGGGCAAGGGCTCGGTGGCTCGCGCTCAAGCCAGTGCGGCCACTGCTGGGGCGCCAACTGCATGGCCAGGCCCATGCGCCGTGCCTCCAGGCGCAAGCTCATCTGCTCACCCTGCTTGCGCGACAAGCGCAACCACGAAAGCGGGCTGAGAATCAGCGCAAGGATTGACACAACCAGCCATACCGTCATATCTGTAGATTCCATAAAGCGTTGCAAATGAGCGGGTTACTCATCTTTCACGGAAGACCTGCCATAAAGCGACCATACTTCTACTATCGCGATTGTCAGGAGTGATGCTCATGTCCTACGAACATTTGCTGGTCGCCGTCGACCTCACCGAAGAATGCGACCCGGTGATCAAGCGCGCCATGAAGCTGGCCGAACCCACGGGTGCCAAGGTCTCGCTGGTGCATATCGTCGAACCGATGGCCATGGCTTTCGGTGGGGACGTGCCGATGGACCTGTCGCAACTGCAGCAGCAGCAGTTCGACCAGGCCAAGGAGCGCATGGACCGCCTGTTCAACAAATACCCTGACATCAAGCGTGGTGACTCGCACCTGACCTATGGACAGCCGCGCCAGGAAATCCACCAACTGGCCAAGGACCAGAACTGCGACCTGATCGTGGTCGGCAGCCATGGCCGACATGGCCTGGCCCTGCTGCTGGGGTCCACGGCCAACGATGTACTGCACGGCGCGCCGTGCGATGTGTTGGCGGTGCGGTTGCTGAAGAAGGAGTGATGCAACCTGTGCAGTCCTCTTCGCGGCGGTTCGGCGCGAAGAGGCCAGCACATGGGACTCAGCCTTCCAGCTCAGCCCAACGCTCCACCAGCACATCCAGCTCGCCCTGCAGCTTCTCGATCTTCGCCAGCACTGCCGAGGTCTCGGCGATCGGGCGCTGATAGAAACCTGCGGCGTTGACCTCTTCCTGCGCCTCGGCCATGCGCTGCTCCAGTTCGTCGATCTGCCCCGGCAACATCTCCAGCTCACGCTGCAGCTTGTAGCTCAATTTCTTCTTCGAAGCATCGGCCGCCGCAACAACCGGCGCGGGCGCCACCTCGACCGCCGGCTTCTCCACCACCGCGCTGTTGAGCTCGGACTTGCCACCCTTGCTCTCGGTCACGCCCAGCAGCTTCGGCGAGCCGCCCTGGCGGATCCAGTCCTCGTAGCCCCCGACGTACTCGCGCACCTTGCCCTGCCCTTCGAAGACCAGGGTACTGGTGACCACGTTGTCGAGGAAGGCCCGGTCGTGGCTGACCATCAGCACCGTGCCCTTGTAGTTGGACAGCACTTCCTCGAGCAGCTCGAGGGTCTCGACGTCCAGGTCGTTGGTCGGTTCGTCGAGCACCAGCAGGTTGGCCGGTTTGCTGAACAGCTTGGCCAGCAGCAGACGCGCACGCTCGCCACCGGACAGGGCCTTGACCGGCGTACGGGCACGCTGCGGGCTGAACAGGAAGTCGCCCAGGTAGCTCAGCACATGGCGGTTCTGGCCATCGATCTCGATGAAGTCCCGGCCTTCGGCCAGGTTGTCTATCACGGTCTTTTCCAGGTCCAGCTGGTGGCGCATCTGGTCGAAGTAGGCAACTTCCAGCTTGGTGCCGCGCTCGACCTTGCCCGACGTAGGTTCCAGGTCGCCCAGCATCAGCTTGAGCAGCGTGGTCTTGCCGGTACCGTTGGCGCCCAGCAGGCCGATACGATCCTGGCGCTGCAGGACCATGGAGAAATCCTTCACCAGCATCGGGCCATCGGCGTGGGCGAAGCTGACGTTCTCCAGCACCATGACCTGCTTGCCGGATTTCTCCGCGGCTTCGATCTGGATGTTGGCCTTGCCCTGGCGTTCACGCCGCTCGCTGCGCTCGACCCGCAGCGCCTTGAGCGCACGCACGCGGCCTTCGTTGCGGGTACGACGGGCCTTGATGCCTTGGCGAATCCACACCTCCTCCTGGGCCAGGCGCTTGTCGAACAGCGCGTTGGCGGTTTCCTCGGCGGCCAGCGCGGCTTCCTTGTGCACCAGGAAGCTGGCGTAGTCGCCGTTCCAGTCGATCAGACCGCCGCGGTCGAGTTCGAGGATGCGGGTGGCCAGGTTCTGCAGGAACGAACGGTCGTGGGTGATGAACAGCACCGCGCCGCCGAAGCCACGCAGGGCCTCTTCGAGCCAGGCGATGGCACCGATGTCCAGGTGGTTGGTAGGCTCGTCGAGCAGCAGCAGATCGGGCTCCGACACCAGTGCCTGGGCCAGCAGCACGCGACGGCGCCAACCGCCGGAGAGCTCCGCCAGGGTCTTGTCGGCCGGCAGTTGCAGGCGGCTCAGGGTGCTTTCGACCACTTGCTGCAGGCGCCAGCCGTCACGCGCTTCGAGCTCATGCTGGACGTGCATCAGCTGTTCCAGGTCGTCATCGCCCTGGATGTTCTGGCTGAGGTGGTGGAACTGCGCCAGCAACTCGCCAACACCATCGAGGCCGGCGGCCACCACGTCGAACACAGTCCGCTCGTCGGCCACCGGCAGTTCCTGCGGCAGCTCGCCGATCTTCAGGCCAGGTGCGCGCCAGATCTCGCCGTCGTCGCCCTTTTGCTCGCCCTTGACCAGGCGCAGCATGCTCGACTTGCCAGTACCGTTGCGGCCGATGATGCACACCCGCTCGCCACGGGCGATCTGCCAGGACACTTTGTCCAGCAGCGGCATGGCGCCGAATGCGAGGGACACATCGCTGAATTTGAGCAGGGTCATGTTCGTCTCCAGAAAGCGGGCGCGCATTCTACCTGACTTGGGCCTGCACGGCATCAGCCGGTCTGGTGATACAAGGCTTTACGACGCCCGGTCGCGGTAAATGCCTTGATACAAGCACAGTGCTTTCACCCACTACCGGCAAACGGCTAAGCTAAGCCCAATAGCTTCGAACAGTGCTGGCTCCGCCGTCACTTCCCCATGGTTCAACTGCCCGGACGTATCATGCGCAGCCGCCTGTTACAGATTGCTTCATGCCTGCTGCTCACCGCCGCCACCGCGAGCGCGGCGCAGGCCACCGACCTTGCCCAGCAACGCCAATTCTACGACGAGGCCAAGCGCGCCCTGGCCAAGGGCGACAAAGGTCCCTACCTGCGTTATGCCCAGGCACTGCGCGACTACCCGCTCACTCCGTACCTGGCCTACGACGAATTGACCGCGCGCCTGAAAAGCGCCAGCAACGAAGAGATCGAAGGCTTCCTCGCCAAGCATGGCGACCTGCCCCAGGCCAACTGGATGAAACTGCGCTGGTTGCGCTGGCTGGCCGAGCGTGGCGAGTGGGACACCTTCAGCCGCTACTACGACCCCAAGCTCAATTTCACCGAACTCGACTGCCTGAACGGCCAATACCAGCTGAGCCACGGCCTGCGCGCCGAAGGCTTCGCCACCGCGGAAAAGGCCTGGAACGTCGGCAAGTCGCAACCGGCCACCTGCGACACCTTGTTCGGCATGTGGGCCGCGGAGGGCCAGCTCACCGAAGCCAAGCGCTGGCAACGCGCCAAGCTGGCGGCCCAGGCGCGCAACTACAGCCTGGCCAACAGCCTGGTCAAGACGCTGCCCACCCTCGGTGCGCAAGGCAAGCTGCTGGTCGATGTGGCGCAGAAACCCGAGCTGCTCAACCAGCCGTCGCGGTTCGCCCCGGCCAACGAGGCGATGTCCGACGTGGTCAGCCTCGGCTTGCGCCGCCTGGCCCGCCAGGACCCGGACGGGGCCATGGGGCTGCTCGACGACTACGCCCAGCGCATGCACTTCTCGCGTGACGAGAAAGTCGCCATCGCCCGCGAAATCGGCCTGACCCTGGCCCGCCGCTACGATCCGCGCGCACTCGACCTGATGACCCGCTACGACCCGGAGCTGCGCGACAACACCGTCAGCGAGTGGCGCCTGCGCCTGCTGCTGCGCCTGGGCCGCTGGGAAGAGGCCTACGAGCTGACCAAGCGCCTGCCACAGGAACTGGCCAGCAGCAGCCGCTGGCAATACTGGCAGGCACGCAGCCTGGAGCTGGCCCAGCCGAACAACCCGCAGATCCCGCTGCTGTACAAGACCGTTGCCCGTGAGCGCGACTTCTACGGTTTCCTCGCCGCCGATCGGGCGCAGACGCCCTACCAGTTGAACAACCGTCCTCTGGTGCTGAGCCCGCAACTGGTCAACAAGGTGCGCAACACCCCGGGCATCCAGCGCGCCCTGGAATTCCACGCCCGCGGCCAGATCGTCGAGGGCCGCCGCGAGTGGTACCACGTCAGCCGGCACTTCACGCGTGACGAGATGGTCGCCCAGGCCCGCATGGCCTACGACCTGCGCTGGTACTTCCCGGCCATCCGCACCATCAGCCAGGCCAAGTACTGGGACGACCTGGATATCCGTTTCCCGATGGCCCACCGCGACACCCTGGTGCGCGAAGCCAAGGTCCGCGGGCTGCACTCGAGCTGGGTGTTCGCCATCACCCGACAGGAGAGCGCCTTCATGGAGGACGCCCGCTCCCCCGTCGGCGCCAGCGGCCTGATGCAGCTGATGCCGGCCACCGCCAAGGAGACCGCACGCAAGTTCAGCATTCCGCTGGCCTCGCCTGCGCAGGTGCTCAACCCGGACAAGAACATCCAGCTCGGCGCGGCCTACCTGAGCCAGGTGCACAGCCAGTTCAACGGCAACCGGGTCCTGGCCTCGGCGGCCTACAACGCCGGCCCCGGGCGCGTGCGCCAATGGCTCAAGGGAGCCAAGCACCTGAGCTTCGACGTGTGGGTCGAGTCGATTCCATTCGACGAGACACGCCAGTATGTGCAGAACGTGCTGTCCTACTCGGTCATCTACGGCCAGAAGCTCAATTCACCGCAGCCGCTGGTGGATTGGCACGAACGGTATTTCGACGATATGTGAACCCACGCAGGTCCACTGTCGCGCTCACTGGCGAAACGCGATCACTGTAGGAGCGGCCTCGTGCCGCGATGGGCTGCGCAGCGGCCCCGACGATTTAGGCTTACGGCATAGATCCAAGGGGCCGCTTCGCAGCCCATCGCGGCACAAGGCCGCTCCTACACAGGTGGCAGTGGATTCACCGATGCGCCAACACCGCCCTATTCCAGCACTTCCACGCTCATTCCCAGCTCGAGCACGCCCCGGCCATCCACTGCCAGGTTCTGGCCGAACAGCACATCGCCCTCCTTCTCGCGGAAGGTCTTGAGCGTGGTCAACGGCTCACGGTCCGGGCTACGCTCGCCGGTGGCCGGGTCCAGCGTGGTCAGGATGCAGCGCACACTGGGCTTGAGCAGGCGAAACTCGAGCTCGCCGATACGAATCCGTTTCCAGCCATCCTCGGCGAACGGTTCAGCGCCCTGCACCACCAGGTTCGGCCTGAAGCGCAACATCTCCATGGGCCGGCCAATGCGCCGGTTCAATTCATCCAGCGAGCCCTGGCCGATCAACAACAACGGAAAGCCATCGGGAAACGCCGCCCGGTCGCTATTCAGGCCATAGCCATTGGGCAGGTAGCGGGCCCGCGGCTCGGGGCAATGGACCAGGCGCACCGGCTTGCCCAGCAGCTCACTCAGCCAGGCCGCTGCTTCGTCGCCAGCATCGGGAACCCGCAAGGTATCACGCCAGATGGTCACACCACGCAGGTCGTCGTCGGCGGCCGGTATCGGCACTTCCAGGAGTGCCTGGCCCGGCGCCTGCAGCAATAGCTTCCCAGCCTCGCCATGGCTCGCCTGGAGACGCCCCAATTGCGGCCAGGCGCGCTGGGTGAGGAAACGGCCGTTTTCCGCTTCCACCACCATCCAGCGCCGATCACCCTGCAATCCCAGGTAATCCACCGCCGACGCCTGCAGGCTTTGCCCCTGCCCCGACTTCACCGGATAACGATACAACTCACTGAGATACATCCCTACCTGCCTCGCGCCATCGCAAAGTGCCCAGCTTATACCTGGCAGGCGCGGCGATCACCCCGCAGCGACGTCCAGTTGCAGGCGTTGCTTGACCACCTCGACCAGGCGATCGGGCTGGAACTTGGAGAGGAAGTTGTCGCAGCCGACCTTCTTCACCATCGACTCGTTGAAGCTGCCCGACAACGAGGTATGCAGCACTACATAGAGACGGCGCAAGCGCGCATCGTTGCGGATCTCGGTGGTCAGACGGTAGCCGTCCATCTCCGGCATCTCGGCATCGGTGAACACCATCAGCAGCTTTTCGCACACGTCTTCGCCAGCGTCGGCCCAGGCCTTGAGCATGCGCAGTGCCTTGAGGCCGTCGCTGGCCACGTGCAATTTCATCCCCAACTGCGAGAGCGTGTCACGCAATTGCGCCAGCGCCACGCTGGAATCGTCGACCAGCAGCACCTCGCGGCCACGGGCACGGGCCAGAACCGGGTCGGCCAGCTTGTCGTTGGACACCCGTGCGTTGTACGGCACGATCTCGGCCAGGACCTTCTCCACGTCGATCACCTCCACCAACTGATCGTCGACCTTGGTGATGGCGGTCAGGTAGTGCTGGCGCCCGGCACTGCTCGGTGGCGGCATGATGGCATCCCAGTTCATGTTGACGATGCGATCGACGCCACCGACCAGGAAGGCTTGCACCGAGCGATTGTACTCGGCGACGATGATGGTGCTGCCGGGCCCCGGTTGCAGCGGGCGCATGCCGATGGCCTGGGACAGGTCGATCACCGGCAGGGTCTGACCGCGCAGGTTGACCACGCCACAGACATAGGCATGGCGCTGCGGCATCAGGGTCAGCTTGGGCAGTTGCAGTACTTCCTGGACCTTGAATACGTTGATCGCGAACAGCTGGCGACCCGCCAGGCGGAACATCAGGATTTCCAGGCGGTTCTCACCTACCAGTTGCGTGCGTTGGTCTACTGTGTCGAGAATGCCAGCCATTGGAAAGCCCCCAGGCTTGAGTCGAAAAAGGTGAAATCATCTGCCCTGTATCGGCGGCTTCGCGCCCAGCTTGACCCCCTGAAAGAATTGCTGCGAAGCTAATTGATATCACTTTACCATCATGCTTTACTTCAAGCATTCCAGTGGCTTGAGGCCCTCACAAGGCGCTGTCGCAATTTGTCGCACCCTAGACGCCCATCAGGGAAACCCCTACTCGCAATCGGGTGCAACCTGATGTTCGCGATATCCTTTAGCCATTAATGTGACGCCATTCTCATTGCATGAATGGAGTCAGGCTTTTGCTAGCAATCGTCTTCGCGTGGCAACCCTTCGCTCCTGCCCCCCGTGCCGGAGCCTCATGATGGATAGCCACCCCTCGAACAGCAGCGCCTTGCAGGACTTCCTGTTGGACGCACAGGTACTGTTGACCCAGTCCCAGGAATGCCTGCACCACCTGGAACTGATCGACAACGACCCTGACGCTTGCCATTGCCTGCATAACGCCCTCGACACCCTCGCCCGCCGCGCCAGCGACCTGGGCCTGGTCGAAGTCGCCCACTACGCTTACGGCCTGCAACTGCTGCTTGCCCCTGCATGCCACCAGCAGCGCCTGCTTTCCGAGGCCCTACCTGCCGTGGAAGCCTGCCTGACCCTGCTGGCCTGGCAACTCGAACTGGTAGACATCCGCACCGGCCGATTGAACCTCGATGCGAGCGAACAGACCGCTCTGCTGTCCGACCTGGCCAACGCGCTGGGCCAACCCCTGCCCCAGGTGTGCGCGGAGTGCAAAACCCTCGGCAGCCTTTGCTCGCACCCGCATCTGCCAGCCAGCGTGCTCTCCGGCGCAAGCAATCATCCTCATTAGCGACCCCAAGAGCAACTAAGCGCAATCATGCGCACCTATGGCCTGGGTGCTGATCAAGTTGAACAAGCTGTATCGCCAGGCGATATGCCGAAACGGAAAAGTTGAACTTGATCGACGAGCAAGTAGTAGCACTTAGCCACCCATAGCGTCCAGCAAACGGCATTTTCGCCCCGTAAATACAGACGTTTCGAGCTCCCACCCAGCCGCGACCAAATCGACTCGAAGTGTTACCATATGCACCGGCCAAGCCGTTTGACTCGCATGTAAAGACAACTTTAGTGCGTACTCGCGATTTGCTCGAAAGCACCACGCCAAAGCCTCTGGTTAGACATGCGCAAGGCCTCCATCAGCAAGACTTCAGTGGCTTCCCAACCTATGTTTCCACGCTTGAAGATTCCTCCGTGTCGTTGCTCCAGCACCGTGCTGATGCGCTGGACGACCACAGTGCTGTGCGTGGCATCGCTGGCCGCCAACCTCGCCGTCTTCAGTGCCGGCTCCCGCCTGCCGGCCAGCCTGGTGGTACTGCAACTGGTCGCCATGCTCGGCGTAGGCTGGCACCTGCGCCACTGGGCGCGCTCGATCAGCCTGCGCCCCGCCGAACTCGCCGACCGCATGCTCAAGGTTCAGGAAAACGAGCGCCAGCGTCTGAGTCGCGAGCTGCACGACGACATCGGCCAATCGCTCACCGCCGCCAAGTTGCAGCTGCAGTGGCTGCAACGTCGCCTGCCGAGCGAACTGCAAGGCCAGTGCGACACCCTGCGCAGTACCCTGGAAACCACCCTGAGCAACGTCCGCGACGTCACCGCCCTGCTCAATCCTCGCCAGCTGGCGAGCCTGGGGCTGGAAGCGAGCTTGCGCGCGCACCTGCTGCGCACCTTGGACCGCAGCGACCTGAGCTGGAGCCTGGAGTGCCAGCAGCGCCTGGGCGGAATTTCCGAAGAGGTGGCGATGGCCGCCTACCGCATCACCCAGGAAGCCGTGACCAATGTGCTGCGCCATGCCCAGGCACGTAACCTGAGCATACGCCTGCAGCGCAGCCCGGCGGGCCTTGCCCTGCTGATCCAGGACGATGGCCGCGGCTTCATTCCGGCCGCCGACCCCGCCACCGCCGGCCAGCGCGGCATGGCCGGCATGCAGGAACGTGCCACCGCCTTGCAAGGCCAACTGCAGATCACCAGTCAGCTCGGCCTCGGCACACGGATCGATGTCCTGTTCCCATGGCCACCCCGCACCCACGAACGCGCCAGGACCCCTGTCTCCGATGACCTGTAGATTGCTGCTGGTGGATGACCACTCGCTGATACGTGCCGGGGTACGCGCCCTGGTCTCCGACATCCCAGGCTATGCCGTGGTCGGGGAAGCCGACGACGGCGACCAGCTTCTGGAGCAGGTCCACAGCCTGACGCCAGACATCGTCCTGCTGGACATCTCGATGCGCTCGACCAGCGGCCTGGATGCCCTGACCCAACTGCGCGCCGAGGGCAACGCCTGCAAGGTGCTGATCCTGTCCATGCACACCGACCCGGACCTGATCATGCGGGCCCTGGAAAGCGGCGCCCACGGCTACCTGCTCAAGGACACCACCGCCACCGAACTGGAGCAGGCCCTGACTGCCCTGCGCGCCGGCGAACGCTACTTGAGCCCGGCGATCGCCCACACCGTGATCAACCAGGCACTGATGCGTGCCAAGACGGGCAAGCAGCCCAACGCCGACCGACATAACCTCACCGCACGGCAGCTGGAGATCCTGCGCTTGATCGTGCGCGGCAAATCGACCCGCGAGATCGCCAACGGCCTGGGGCTGTCGATCAAGACCGTGGAGACCCACCGCTCGCAGATCATGAAACGCCTGCAGATCTACGACGTGGCGGGCCTGGTGCTGTTCGCCGTGCGCGAGAAAATCATCAGCCTGGACGACTGAGCAACGCCGAATCGGCCGGCAGGTGCAGCCGCAGCGCTCCGGGCAGCGCCGCGAAGCGCAGGCTGTTGGCCTGCAGCGGTTCGCCATCGAGATTGATGTCCAAGCCCTGCGAACTCTTGATCTCCACCCACGGCAGGCGCGCACGCACGAACAAGCCATCACCGGCCAGCAGGTCGCGCAAGGCGCCCACCACCTCCTGGGGCGCGGGCAGGATGGCGATATCCAGCAGGCCGTCGTCGGCCACTGCATCCGGGCACAACACCTGCCCACCGCCGGCCTGGCGGCCATTGCCGATGCCCAGGGCGAGCAACTGGCCCTGCCAGTGGAAGCCCTCACCTTGAAGCTCCACCGCCGCTGGCTGCAGCTCGCTGAAGCGGGTCAGGCCGGTGAACAGGTAGGCGGCGCCGCCCAGCACCTTTTTCAGGTCTTCCGAGGTATTGGCCGTGACCTGGCTGCCAAAGCCGCCCGTGGCCATGTTCAGGAACAACTGCTCGCCAACCTGCCCCAGGTCCACCGCCCGTGCCGGCTGGGCCAGCAGCGCCAGGGCCGCGGCAGGCTCCAACGGCACGCCCGCGGCACGGGCAAAATCGTTGGCGGTGCCCAACGGCAGCAAGGCCAGGCTGGCCTGGGTCCGGGCCAGGCCCATGGCTTCGGCCACATCGCGCAGGGTGCCATCACCGCCGCCCGCGACGATTCGCTCATAACCGGCCGCCAGCGCCTCGTCGACCAGGCGCTGGGCATCTCCAGCCTCCCAGGTCACCCGAACGTCGATGGCCACGCCACTCTCGCGCAGGGCGCCGACCGCCTCGCGCACTTCCTCGTTGGCGGCCTGCTTGCCATGCAGGATCAACATCGTCTTGGGCCCTTGCATCGCGCTACCCCCTGAAAGCTTCGGTAAATGGGTTCAACCCGTATTCCGACCACGGGCAGAGGCACAATGCTGCATGACCCTATCGACAGATGATGTGTCGAGCGCTGGGCGAATGCTGCATCGTGGGCTTTACTGTTAGCTAAGGACGCGCCCCGGCAGCGGCCAATGGCTGGCTACCCCGTGGCGCGTTTTTTTCATCCGTGGCCGTCAGCGAGGATTCTGGGTCATGCGCATACTCTGGACCCTGCCCTATCTGCCCTGGCCGACCACCAGCGGCAGCAAGACCCGGCAATACCACCTGCTGCGCGAGCTGGCGCGACACGGCCATCGCATCACCTTGCTGGTGCAGGCCAAGGTCCCGCTCGGCGATGCCGCCCGCGAAGCCCTGGAGCCGTTGCTCGAGCGCCTGGTGGTCTTGCCCCGGCGGGCGGTGCAGAGCCCGCTCAACCTGTTGGCCTCACCGATCATCGACTACCCCATGCGGGTCATCATCAATGGCCTGGCGCCGTGCCTGCGGCACCGGTTCGAGCAGTTGCTGGACGAACCCTGGGACATCATCCAGATCGAGCACAGCTACAGCTTCCAACCCTTCGAAAAAGCCTTGCAGGCCCGCGGCCTGCCCTACCTGCTGAGCGAGCACACCCTGGAATCGGTGATGGGCGGGGCCTGCCACGACCGCCTGCCGCTTTGGCTGCGTCCGCTCAATGCCTTCGACCGCTGGCGCTACCGGCGCTGGGAGCAACGGGTATTGCGCCAACCCACCGAGGTGGTGGCAGTCAGCGCACATGATGCCGAACTGATCAGCCAGATCGTCCAACGCCCGGTCAACGTCGTGGTCAACGGCGTGGATTGCGACTACTACCAGGCCGTGCGCCCGGCAATGCACAGCCAGCGCCTGCTGTTCGTCGGCGACTTCGAGTGCGCGGCCAACCTCGAGGCCATCGAATGGGCCCTGGAAGAGGTAATGCCGCAGGTGTGGATGAGCAACCCGGCGGTGCGCCTGGCCATTGCAGGGCATGCCCTGCCCACCAGCTGGAAGCGCCACTGGAACGACCCCCGCATCGAATGGGTGGGCTACCGCCCCGACCTGCGCGAACTGCAACGGCGTGCGGCGATTTTCTTCGCCCCACTGCGCTACGCCGGGGGCTCCAAGGTCAAGATCCTCGAAGCCTTGGCCGCCGGACTACCGGTGATCAGCAGCGCCAAGGGCGTATCCGGGCTTGCGTTGAACAATGGCGAGCACTACCTGGGCAGTGACGACGGTGGGCAACTGGCGCTGTTGATCACCCAACTGCTCAATCAACCTTGGCGCATGAGCCAGCTGAGCGAGGCTGGCCGGGCCTTCGCCCGCCAGCGCCACGACTGGAGCGTGGTCGCCCAGCAACTGGAAACCGTGCACATGCGCCTGACCCAGGCGACCCCGGCCGGCGCCACGCAATCACGTGGCGCCTGGCTGGGGCGTTCAGCCAAGTAGCTCGCTGAAGGGGATGAACGGCACGCTATCCCCCGGCTTGGGCGTGCTGCCCTCGAGCACCTCGACCAAGCCCTCGGCCCAGGCCGCGCTGCGCAGCACGCCGGAACTCTGGTTCTTGTAGATGCGCACCTGGCCGTTGTCGATACGTGCACGCAGGTACTCGCGACGGGTACCTGCCTTGGGCCAGTCGAAGCCCGCCGGCATGTCGAAGCGCAGTGGCGTGACTTCGGCCACGCCCTGGCGGCGCAGCAGGTAAGGTCGCGTAAGCAGGCCGAAGGTGACCAGGGTCGACGCCGGATTACCTGGCAGGCCGATCACCGGCACCCCTTGGTAGTGCCCGAATGTCAGCGGCTTGCCGGGCTTGATCGCCAGTTTCCACAATGCCAGCTCACCCGCTTCACGCAAGGCTGCGCCGAGATAGTCGGCCTCGCCCACCGAGACACCACCGGTGGACAGGATCAGGTCGACATCGCCCAAGCCGCCAAGGCACTGGCGGGTGAGTTCGAGATCGTCCGGCAGGATGCCGGCATCGACCACGTCGCAGCCCAGCCGTTGCAGCCAGCTCACCAGCAGGCGCCGGTTGCTGTTGTAGATCTGCCCAGGCCCCAGCGGCAGGCCAGGCTCGACCAGTTCGTCCCCGGTGGACAGCACCGCCACGCGCACCCGCCGCACGACGCTCAACCGGCCGTGGCCGAGAGTCGCGGCGAGGCCCAGTTCGATCGGCCCGAGACGCGTGCCGGCCACCATCACCTGCTCGCCCTTGCGGGTTTCCTGGCCTTGCGGGCGTACGTTCTGGTCGCGCTTGAGCGGCTGGAGGAAACGCACGCGGCCGTCGTCCAGGCACTCGGTGTTTTCCTGCATCTCGACGCAGTCGGCACCTTCGGGCAACGGCGCGCCGGTGAAGATCCGAGCGCAGGTGCCAGGCTGCAACGGCTGCGGCGCATGGCCGGCGAAGATACGCTGGCTCACCGGCAACGGCGCACCGGCAAGGTCCGCCAGGCGCAGGGCGTAACCGTCCATGGCGCTGTTGGGCCAGGGCGGCAGGTCGAGCGTGGCGATCAGGTCCTCGGCCAGCACGCGGCCTTCGGCCTCGGCCAGGTCGACCACCTCCGTGTCGTCGATCGGCGCCGATTCGGCCAGCGCCAACAGGCGCTCCAGGGCCTCTTCGACGGGCATCAGCGGGCGCGGCTGCATGGCCTCAACCACGGCTGTCGCAGGCCGCTGCCTGCTTCAGGTGGGGGACGAAGTTGCACGGCCGATGACGGGCATCGAGCTGCTCGGCGAGGATACCGTCCCAGCCGGTGCGCACGGCGTTGGTCGAACCCGGCAGGCAGCAGACCAGAGTGCCATTGGCCAGCCCGGCCAATGCACGCGACTGCACGGTGGAGGTGCCGATGTCGGCCACGGAGATCTGTCGGAACAGCTCGCCAAAGCCCTCGACCTGCTTGTCCAGCAGGCAGGTGACGGCCTCTGGGGTACTGTCGCGACCGGTGAACCCGGTACCCCCGGTGATCAGCACCACTTGCACGCTGTCGTCGGCGATCCAGGTGGCGACCTGTGCGCGGATCTTGTACAAGTCATCCTTGAGCAGCACCCGCGCGGCCAACTGGTGCCCGGCTTCGGTCAGGCGGTCGACGAACAGCTGGCCGGAGGTGTCGGTCTCGAATGTGCGGGTATCACTGACCGTGAGCACGGCAATGTTCAGCGCCACGAAGGGGGTATCTGCCTTGGCTTTCATGGGTTCCGTCGCAAGGTGGAGAAGATGCGCCTGTTATATCACAGCGGGCCGTGGCCAACCGCGCCGTTGTTTCCGGTCAATGCTGGCGGATTGGCGCTATGCTCAACTGTGCATGGAACTTGCGTGGACGCGCTGCGTCTTACTGTCATCTGCATCATCGTACTGGAGAAACACAATGATTCAACGGACCCTTCCCGCCTTCCTGCTCGCCCTGGGCCTCGGCGCCCTCGCCGGCTGCGCCTCGCCGACCGTCATCACTCTGAACGACGGTCGTGAGATCCAGGCGGTGGATACGCCCTCCTTCGACGAGGACTCGGGTTTCTATGAATTCGAGCAACTGGACGGCAAGCGCACGCGCCTGAACAAAGACCAGATCCGTACCGTCAAAGAGCTGTGATAGCGCCCCCCTTTTTGGCAAACGCCCTTTTAACAACAAGGGCTTGCGCGCAAAAATGGGATGCAGTAGGATTTTGTTCATCGGAGTGTAGCGCAGCCAGGTAGCGCGTCTCGTTCGGGACGAGAAGGCCGCAGGTTCGAATCCTGTCTCTCCGACCAAAATCCTGAAAAAAGCCCGCCTTGCGCGGGCTTTTTCGTGCCTGAAAACCGCCAGGGCGGTGTGTAGGGGCGGCCTTGTGCCGCCCCTACAGGGATCGTCAGGCAGTCAAGCGCGACGTTACCTCGCCAAGCTGACCCGACAGGCCATGCAAACGCTGCCCGGCCTGCTCGGTGTGCTGCACAGCCTCCTGGTTGGCGGTGGCGATGCGAGTGATTTCGATCAGGTTGCGCGAGATGTCTTCGGCGACGCTGGTCTGCTCCTCGGCGGCCGTAGCGATCTGTCGGTTCATGTCGCGAATCGCCTCCACCGCCAGGGTGATGCGCTGCAGCATCTGACCGGCATGCTGCACCTGCTCGGCGCCCTGTTCGCTGCGCTGCTGCCCACTTTCGATAGCCTTCACCGCCTCCACCGCGCCAGACTGCACCGCATCGATGATCTGGTGGATCTCGGCGATCGACGCTGCGGTCCGCTGCGCCAGGCTGCGTACCTCGTCGGCGACCACTGCGAAACCGCGCCCGGCCTCATCGGCACGCGCCGCCTCGATGGCTGCGTTGAGCGCCAGCAGGTTGGTCTGTTCGGCAATGCCTCGGATCACCTCGAGTACCTTGCCGATGCGCGTGCTGTCGGTCTCCAGGTCGCGGATCACCGCCGCGGTACCGGCGATTTCCCGGTTGACCGCACCGATGATGTCGATGGTCTGTTGCATCACTTGCTCACCGGCCTGGGCACTCTGATCGGCATCGTCGGCAGCACGCGCTGCCTCGGCCGCGTGGCGCGCCACTTCCTGGGCGGTGGCCGACATCTCGTGCATGGCGGTGGCGACCTGGTCGGTCCGCTGGAACTGGTCCTGGGTACCCCGTGCCATGTCGCTGGCGATGCTGCTCAGTTGGCCGCTGGCGCCTTCGAGCTCCTGGGCGTTGTCCTTGAGCCGGCCGACCGTATCGGCAAGGAAGTCGCGCAGGGTATTGGCCGCACGCGCCAGGCGCCCCAGTTCATCTTCGCGACGGCTGTCGACGCGGGTGGCAAAGCGGCCCTGGCTCAGTTGCGCGACGTAGTCGATCAACTGGCGGATCGGCTCGATCAGGCTGCGGTTGACCAGCCACAGGCTGAACAACCCGACCAGCACCGCCGAACCCAGCATCACCAGCAGGCCCAGCCACACCGTGCGCTCGGCGCTGGCACTGATGCTGGACGCGCGCTCGCCGGCATCGGCACGCAACTGCTCGACCAGCGCGCTCATCTGCTCGCTGGCGGCACGGTCCACGCCCTTCACCGCCAGGTCACCGGCCACCGGGTCGCCACCGGCCGCCAGGAACGCTTGACGGCCTTTTTCATAAGCCTGGCCGAGCTGGCGATGACTGTCGCGCAGTTCCCGCAGCGGCGCCGCCAGCTTGCCGTTGGCGGTGCTGGCGATCAGTTGCTCGAGCAATTGCTGTACCTGCTGTTCACGGGCCTCGAACTGCTGCCAGTACTTGTCGAGGTCCGCCGGGTTGCGTCCGCGCAGCAACACGTTCTTCCACTCCTGTACCTGGATCTTGAATTGCAGGTTGGCTTCGTCGATCAGTTGCGAGGCGCGCAGCGGCCCATCGACCAGCTCGGCATAGCCGCGCACGCTGGACGACAGGAACTGGAAGCACACCAGGGCGATCAGCAGCATCGCCACCAGGCTGCCGCCAAGCAAGCTGAGGATTTGGACTCTGAGGGATTTACGCAACATAGGATCTCGGAAAGCAGGAAGTGGAAACGGTGCCGTCGAGGCAACGCGACAGGCATCCATGCTCTGGTTCGCCGGCCAAAAAAAAGCTGCCATCGTTCGATAGCAGCCAGGTCGAGCACGCATACAACAGCTGAGCCAGATACTCCCAGGCTATTGCTACAAAATTGTTACAACCGTGCGACAGGGGCGCCGCTGGCGAACTGCAGGGAGGCCAGGCGCGCGTACAGCGGGCTGCGTTCGAGCAACTGCTGGTGATTGCCTACGGCCACCACCCGTCCCTTGTCGATCACCGCGATCCGGTCGGCATGCTGCACGGTGGCCAGCCGGTGGGCGATCACCAGTGTGGTGCGTCCGGCCATCAACCCAGGTAACGCCTGCTGGATCAGGTGCTCGCTCTGCGCATCGAGGGCGCTGGTGGCCTCGTCGAGCAGCAGGATCGGCGCATCCACCAGCAACGCCCGGGCAATCGCCAAGCGTTGGCGCTGGCCGCCCGAAAGGCCGATGCCACCCTCGCCCACCAAGGTCTGGTAGCCCTGGGGCATCTGTTGGATGAACTCGTCGGCGTAGGCGCTGCGCGCTGCGGCCTCGACCTCGGCCTGGCTGGCCTCGGGCCGGCCGTAGCGAATGTTGGCCTCGACACTGCCGCGAAACAGCGCCGGGTTTTGCGCCACCAGGGCGAACTGGCCGCGCAGGTCGCTGGGCTGCAAGTCGGCGATGGGCTGGCCGTCGAGCAGGATGCGCCCCTGCTGGGGGTCATAGAAGCGCAGCAGCAGGTCGAACAGGGTCGACTTGCCGGCCCCCGAAGGGCCCACCAGGGCCAAGGTCTGGCCGGGCTCGATGACCAGGTCGAAATGGTCGATGGCGGCCACCGTGGGCCGCGACGGGTAGGCGAAGCACACGTCCTGCAAGACGATATGGCCCCTCGCTCGCCCGCTGGCTGGCGTACTGTCCAGAGCCGGCGGCAGGATGGCGCTACGCGCCGCCAGCAGCTCGCCGATACGCTCGGCGGCGCCGGCGGCACGCTGCAACTCGCCAATCACCTCGCTGAGGGTACCGAAGGCACTGCCGACGATCAGGCTGTAGAACACGAACGCCGCCAGCTCACCGCCGCTGATGCGCCCAGCGATGACATCCATGCCACCGACCCACAGCATCGCCCCTACCGCGCCGAGTACCAGCACGATCACCAGGGTGATCAACCAGGCCCGCTGGGCAATACGCCGGCGCGCCACATCGAAGGCCGCTTCTACCGTGCCGGCGAACAGCGCCCGGTCGTGCGCCTGGTGGTTGTAGGCCTGCACGGTCTTGATCTGGCCCAGGGTCTCGGCCACATAGCTGCCCACGTCCGCCACCCGGTCCTGGCTCTGCCGCGACAGAGTGCGCACCCGCCGCCCGAACAGCAGGATCGGCGCCAGCACCAGTGGCAGCGCCACCACGACGATACTGGTGAGTTTCGGATTGGTGACGAACAGCAGCACCACGCCCCCGACCACCATCAGCGCGTTGCGCAGGAACATCGACAGCGACGAGCCGATCACCGACTGCAGCAAGGTCGTGTCTGCGGTCAGCCGCGACTGGATCTCGGAACTGCGATTGTCTTCGAAAAAACCAGGGTGCAGGCCGATCAGGTGATCGAACACCGCCCGGCGAATATCGGCCACGCAGCGCTCGCCAATCCAGGACACCAGGTAGAAGCGGCTGAAGGTGCCGATAGCCAGGGCCACTACCAGCAGCAGGAACAGGCCGATGGTCTGGTTGAGCTGGTGGGCCGAGCGGGTCATGAAACCCTGATCGACCAGCAGGCGGATGCCCTGGCCCATGGACAAGGTGATGGCGGCGGTGACCACCAGAGCCAGCAAGGCCAGCAGCGCTTGCCGGCGGTACGGGCGGATGAATCGCCAGGCCAGCTGCAAGGCGCGGCGTTGACGCGGGGAAACGGGTTCGACCATGGACTGCTCGTTGCGCACGGGAAAGGCTTCAGCCTACCACTCATCAAGCATCACGGAACTCTGGCGGGCATGCAGGCGTCGCAGCTATGACCGGCGCGCAGTCGGAGGGAGAGCTGCGGCAGTGTCTATAGCCTTTCGTTCTAATGGGGCTATGGAGCTTTGTCGCGCTTTCTGTTGGACTGTGTTTGCCGTGACGGCCGACGGAGTTGTCACAGGCTGGTCACGGCGCAGGGTTACCCTGAGCTTGAACCTGATGAGGAGACAGGAAATGAGCTTGCAGCATAGCAGCGATACCACCAAGACCCAGACCCCACCGCAGCCTCGCGTATGCGGCTCGATCATCGACGCCGAAGGCCGCGAGGTACCGATCACCGAGCAGATGATCCAGCAGGCCTGCAAGACCCTGGAAGACAGCCGGGTCGAGAAAGTCAAAAAGGCCTGAGTCGAGAATTCCTTGCAACCCGGCGCTTGCGCCGGGTTTTTATTTGCCTGCGGGATGAGCAGGGTTCGTCTTTCAGACCTGCTCGGCACCCAACGCACTGACCACCTGCGCCAACTGCGGCGCCTCGCCCTGCACGCGCACCTTCAAGCCATCGATCTCGCGGCGTTGCGGATACTGCTTGCGCAGCAGGTCGAAGGCCGCCTTCTGCTGCGCCACGTCTTCGCTCAGGCTACGGCGGAAATCGGCATCGTCACGCCGCGGGTCGTACACCGCACGGCACAGCGTGGCCAGGACCCAGGCCGGGTCGGCGCTGGCATCGAACTCCAGTTGCGCCAGCGGCGCCTTGGGCAGCAGGTCGGCCAGGCGCACCTGCTCGGCCTGGCCGATGAAACGGCACAGGGCCTGGTAGATCTGCGCCGTACCGCGCTGCCGGCCATCCAGGCTGTAGCCGGCGATGTGCGGGGTGGCCAAGGTACACAGGTCGGCCAGTTGAAGGTCCACCTGCGGCTCGCCCTCCCACACGTCGAGCACGGCATGCACGTCTTCGCGGTCGAGCAACAGCTCCCGCAGGGCCTGATTGTCGACCACCGGCCCACGGCTGGCATTGATCAACCAGGCGCCGGGGCGCAGGGCCGCGAGCTGCCGCTCACCGAGCAGATGCCAGGTCGGGTGCTCACCATCTCGCTGCAACGGCGTGTGCACGCTGATCACGTCGCATTGACCGAGGATGGTCGGCAAATCGACAAAATCACCGCCTTCGGCGGCTTGGCGCAACGGGTCGCACACCAGCACCTTCCAACCCAGGCCATGCAACACGCGCACCAGGCGCCCGCCGACCTCCCCCGCCCCTACCACGCCGTACACGCGCTCAGCCAGCGCCACGCCGTCGAGGTCGGCCAGGGTCAGCAAGCTGCCGAGCACATAGTCGACCACGCCGCGGGCATTGCAGCCCGGCGCGCTGCTCCAGTGGATGCCAGCTTCGGCGAAATAGCCGAGGTCCAGGTGATCGGTGCCGATGGTGCAGGTGCCGACGAAGCGCACCTGGCTGCCTTCGAGCAGTTGCCGGTCGACCTTGGTCACCGAGCGTACCAGCAGCACATCGGCATCCTTGACGCAGGCAGCGTCGATGCTTCGGCCAGGGTAGCGGCGGATTTCGCCGAAACCTTGGAAGAAGGCATCGAGCAGCGGGATATTCTCGTCGGCAACTATCAGCATGGCGCTCTCCTGTCAGGGGAACGCAGTGTAGGCGCTACGGGCAGGGGGTTCCAGCGCGGTTCAGTCGGCTTTCTTGCGAATCCAGTACAGGTAGGTGCCGGCCTCTTCCTGCTGGCCGAGCAGTTCGTGGCCGAGGAAGTTGCAGAACTTTGGGATATCACGGCGGGTCGAGGGGTCGGTGGCGATCACTTTCAGCAAGCCGCCGGCGGCCAGGTCACGCACATGCTGATGCAGCATCATCACCGGTTCCGGGCAGTTCAGGCCGGTAGCGTCGAGGGTGGCGTCGGGGATGAAATCGGTCATGGAGGGCTCCGCGAAATATTCGCCATTGTCGCGCATTGTTGGGGGAGGACCAAGGGGG
>NZ_JACVVE010000050.1 GCF_016648105.1 Pseudomonas sp. S31
CGGCGCCTCCAACAAACAAAAAAAACCGGCCGTGGCCCACACCGGCCCCCCACGCCTTTTCTTTTACAAAATGTCAGCGCCAACGCAGATATGACGTCATGCGCCATCATGTTTGCTGCGCGACAGCGCAGCCCCAAGAGGGCTGGGTGATCTCCTACAGAAATCACATGAACCTGTAGGAGCGGGTTTACCCACGAACACAGGCGCAGCCTGTGCCATCCAACCCGGTCATCAGCGCTCGCCGTCTTTCCAGGGCGCCTGCAGATAGCGGGTGCGGTTGAAGGTCTCGAGCCATTCGGGGCAGAACACCACCAGGGCGCTGATCACCGTGCCGTTGATGAACGCCTCCGGGAACATCATCAGCCACAGGTAGCCGACGAAGTCGCTGAGCCATTCCGGCATGGCGAACAAGCCATCCCACCACAGCAAACCCAGTGCGGCCAGCAGGCACAGCACCACGGTCAGCGCCGCCGGGAAAAACCCCGCGCAGAAAATGTACACGAACAGATTACGCGGCTGCGCCCGCTCGACCAGGATCGCGCACACCTCGGTCACCAGCACTGGCAGGCCGACCAGCAACAGGCCGTTCACCCCCAGTGCCGCCAGGTCGTAACGCCCCAGCGCCAGCAAGCCCAACTGGGCCATGAAGCCCCCGAGCACGGCCAGCGGCCAATCCAGCAGCAGGGTCACTGCGGTCATACCGATGAAGTGGTACGACACCCCGGTCTCGAAGTCGCGCCGCACCAACCACAAGGCGAACAGGCAGAACACCGTGCCGAACAGCAGGTGTTGCCGCCGCCGGTCGGTGAACAGCTCCAGCCAACGGACACGGCTGACCGCCCAGCCCAGCAGCGGTAGATAGGCCAGCCACCCCACGGTCAGGCTGGTGCCGGACAAGACCTGCGCGCTGATCACCGCTCCCTCGCTCCTGCTGCCGATCGTTCGAGTCTATACCCTGTGCCGATTCCCACGGCCAAACAAGCCCTTACCGTTCACAATTGCCGGCTAAGCTTGTTCCCATGGATGACTCAGACTACCTGCGCCTGCTTACCATCCAGGCCGAACAAGCCAATGCCTTCCTCTCCAATGCCCGTAAGTGGGAGCGTGAGCGGTGGGTGTGCCAGCGGCTGCTGCAAGGGCTGAACATCCCTTATCGCAGCGAAGAATTCATGCCGGCCGGCCAGGAGCCGCCCGACGTGCTGTTTCGCGATGCGGCATTCGAGGTGTTCTTCGTGCTCGACGAGGGGCGGCGGCTGAACGACGAATGGCGCGAAGAGCTGCAACGCCGGCGCAGCGCGTTTTCCCTGGCTCAGCTGGTGCGCCGCGAGGCACGGCCTCGGCGGATCAGTGCGGCGGAACTGCTGGGGCGCCTGGCGCCGACCCTGCGCAAGAAGGCGCACAACTACCGGGAACGCGGGCTGGACGTGAGCGAGCTGGACATCATCGCCTTCTCCAGCCTCAAGCGCGAAGTGCTCGACCTCAACACCCACTTCCCGCCGCCCACCGAATACCTGCGCCAGGGCTGGCGTTCGCTGTCGCTGGTGGGGCCGACCTTCGCCCGGGTGCTGTTCGCCCACCCCGATGCGCCGGATTTCCTGCGCGGCAACCTGGGGCGCAGCATCGTCTTCGACGTGGGTATCAGTCTTTGATCCACTGCCGAGTGCGTTTGCGATGGCGTACACTCGGCGCCAGGGATAGAAAGCATTATCATTTGTCTCAAGCACTTGCGCGAACGCTGTAGCGTTTGCGCAGTCACATACGTCTATCTGACGAGGCCCAGCATGACCAGCCGACTGAATCCGGAAGATCAGCGTCGTGTCGATGAGTATCTGCGCGCCCCACAGCACCAAGTCGAGCGCCGGCCCTTCCGGCCGCTGCTGCTCCTTGTGCTGGTGGTGGTCGTGACGATCGGCTTGGGCCTCGTTAGCCGCCTGCTGGGTGGACTGGTGCCATGAGCTGCCTTGCGCTCGCCCTCCACTCGTGCAGTTTGCGGCCGGCCAAAACGGCCCCGAATTCCGTAAACCTTATGAGATATCCCCATGACTCATCGCATCGTGATTGTCGGCGGCGGCGCCGGCGGCCTGGAACTGGCGACCCGCCTGGGTAAGACCTTGGGCAAGCGCAAGCAGGCCGAAATCACCCTGGTCGACGCCAACCTCACGCACATCTGGAAGCCACTGCTGCACGAAGTGGCCGCGGGCTCGCTCAACTCCTCGGAAGACGAACTGAACTACGTGGCCCAGGCCAAGTGGAACCACTTCAACTTCCAGCTCGGGCGCATGAGCGGCCTGGACCGCGAGGGCAAGCAGATCCAACTGGCCGCCACCCTCGATGAAGACGGCCGCGAGCTGCTGCCGGCACGCACCCTGGCCTACGACACCCTGGTGATCGCCGTGGGCAGCAACACCAACGACTTCGGCACCCTGGGCGCGGCGCAGCACTGCCTGTTCCTGGATACCCGCAAGCAGGCCGAGCGCTTCCACCAGCAGCTGCTCAACCACTACCTGCGTGCCCACGCCGGTGACGTGGCCAGCGAGCAGATCAGCGTGGCCATCGTCGGTGCCGGGGCCACCGGCGTGGAACTGGCGGCCGAGCTGCACCACGCCGCCCATGAGCTGGCGGCCTATGGCCTGGATCGTATCCAGCCGAAGGACATGCACATCACCCTCATCGAGGCAGGCCCACGGGTGTTGCCAGCGCTGCCGGAGCGCATCAGCGTGCCGGTGCACAAGACCCTGGAAAAACTCGGCGTGACGGTGATGACCAACGCGGCCGTGAGCGAAGTGACTGCCGATGGCCTGAAAACCGCCGGTGGCGATGTCATCCAGGCCAGCCTCAAGGTGTGGGCGGCGGGTATTCGTGCGCCAGGCTTCCTGAAGGAAATCGACGGCCTGGAAACCAACCGCATCAATCAGCTGGTGGTGCGCCCTACCCTGCAGACCACCCGCGACGACGACATCTTCGCCTTCGGCGACTGCGCCGCCTGCCCGCAGCCGGGCAGCGACCGCAACGTGCCGCCACGAGCGCAGGCCGCGCACCAGCAGGCTTCGATGCTGGCCAAGAGTCTGAAGGCGCGCCTGGAGAACAAGCCGCTGCCGACCTACGAGTACAAGGACTACGGCTCGCTGGTGTCGCTGTCGCGGTTCTCGGCGGTGGGTAACCTGATGGGCAACCTGATGGGCAGCGTGAAGCTCGAGGGCTGGCTGGCGCGGATGTTCTATGTGTCGCTGTACCGGATGCACCAGATGGCGCTGTATGGGTTCTTCCGCACGGCGATGATGATGCTGGGCAGCAAGATTGGCCGGGGTACCGAGCCGCGTCTGAAGTTGCACTGATCGACGCCGCCTCCTGTAGGAGCGGCGAACCGCCGCTGCGATTTACCCGCGAATGCGATGCTGACTGTACCGCCGCATTCGCGGGTAAACCCGCTCCTACAGGGGTATGTAGCGTTGGTTTTTTCGAGGCAAAAGAAAAAGGGCATCTCATTCGAGATGCCCTTTTTACATGGTGGGTCGTGTAGGATTCGAACCTACGACCAATTGGTTAAAAGCCAACTGCTCTACCAACTGAGCTAACGACCCGGAAAATGGTCGGGGTGAGGGGATTCGAACTCCTGACATCCTGCTCCCAAAGCAGGCGCGCTACCGGACTGCGCTACACCCCGAGATTGGCTCCGCGACCTGGACTCGAACCAGGGACCCAATGATTAACAGTCATTTGCTCTACCGACTGAGCTATCGCGGAACTGAACTTCGGTACAACTTACTTCTTTACAACTCCGAAGGCTGTGTTCGCTTCGGACTCTTTAGCTTCTCTGCTTTCGCTTTGTCGCTGCTGAGGCCGGCTATTCTACATTCTTCGTTTTGCTTGTCAACCACTTTTTTTCATTCAACTTACTGATTTGTAAGTTGTTTTGCGATCCCCGATGTTGCTGGTGATTCGCTTAGTGCCTGACAACGCGGCGTATATTAGGGGCACTCGAATTTTGATGCAAGCAAAAATTTCAAAATTTTCAGCGGGTTATCAAAATATGTTGGAAAGGCCAGGTTTTGCGGGGTCTGGGCGGGCCTCTTCGCGGGGCAAGCCCGCTCCCACAGGCTGTTCGGGGCCTTCGATACGTATAAAAAAGCCCCGCAGATGCGGGGCTTCGGGTGTAGCAGCGATTACTCGAAGACGATCTCGTCCCCTTCCACCTTCGCCGTGATCGCCGTACCGGGGTAGAACTTGCCGGCCAGGATCAGCTGCGCCAGCGGGTTCTCGATCCAACGCTGAATCGCCCGCTTCAGCGGCCGTGCACCATACACCGGGTCGTAACCCACGGCGATCAGCTTGTCCAACGCCTCCGGGCTCAGGCTCAGCGCCAGCTCCCGTTCGGCCAGGCGGCTGCGCAGGCGGCCGAGCTGGATCTCGGTGATGCCGGCGATCTGTTCGCGGCCCAGTGGCTCGAACACCACCACTTCGTCGATCCGGTTGATGAACTCCGGACGGAAGTGCGCACCCACTGCATCCATCACTGCAGCACGCTGGGCCTCGCGATCGCCGACCAGTTCCTGGATCTGCGCCGAGCCCAGGTTGGAAGTCATCACGATCACCGTGTTGCGGAAGTCCACGGTGCGCCCATGACTGTCGGTCAGGCGGCCGTCTTCAAGCACCTGCAGCAGTACGTTGAACACGTCCGGGTGGGCTTTTTCCACCTCGTCCAGCAGCACCACCGAATACGGCTTGCGGCGCACGGCTTCGGTCAGGTAGCCGCCCTCCTCGTAGCCCACGTAGCCTGGCGGGGCACCGATCAGGCGAGCCACGGAATGTTTCTCCATGAACTCGGACATGTCGATACGCACCATGGCCTCTTCGGTGTCGAACAGGAACTCGGCCAGGGCCTTGCACAGCTCGGTCTTGCCCACGCCGGTCGGGCCGAGGAACAGGAACGAGCCACTCGGCCGGTTCGGGTCGGACAAGCCGGCACGCGAACGGCGCACGGCGTTGGCCACGGCCGTCACCGCCTCGCCCTGGCCGATCACGCGCTGGTGCAGCAGCTCTTCCATCTTCAGCAGCTTCTCGCGCTCGCCTTCGAGCATCTTGGCGACCGGAATACCGGTCCACTTCGACACCACTTCGGCGATTTCTTCCTCGGTCACCTTGTTGCGCAGCAGCTGGTTCTCGGCCTTGCCGTGCTGGTCGACCATCTGCAGGCTGCGCTCCAGGTCCGGGATCACCCCGTACTGCAGCTCGGCCATGCGGCTGAGGTCGCCCTTGCGACGGGCCGATTCCAGCTCCTGGCGGGCCTGCTCGATCTTTTGCTGGATCTGCGCCGAACCTTGTACCTCGGCTTTTTCAGATGCCCAGATTTCCTCGAGGTCGGAATATTCGCGCTCCAGCCGCTCGATTTCCTCGGTGAGTTTTTCCAGACGCTTCTTCGCCGCCTCGTCTTCTTCTTTCTTCAGCGCCTGCGACTCCACCTTCAGCTGGATCAGGCGACGGTCGAGGCGGTCGAGCACTTCCGGCTTGGAGTCGATTTCCATGCGGATGCGGCTGGCCGCTTCGTCGATCAGGTCGATGGCCTTGTCCGGCAGCTGGCGGTCGGTGATGTAGCGGTGGCTGAGCTTGGCCGCAGCGATGATCGCGCCGTCGGTGATGGCCACCTTGTGGTGCACTTCGTACCGCTCTTTCAGGCCGCGCAGGATAGCGATGGTGTCTTCCTCGCTCGGCTCCTCGACCAGCACCTTCTGGAAGCGCCGCTCGAGGGCCGCGTCCTTCTCGATGAACTGGCGGTACTCGTTGAGGGTGGTAGCGCCCACGCAGTGCAGCTCGCCACGGGCCAGGGCCGGCTTGAGCATGTTGCCGGCGTCCATGGCGCCCTCGCCCTTGCCGGCGCCGACCATGGTGTGCAGCTCGTCGATGAACAGGATGATCTGGCCTTCCTGCTTGGACAGCTCGTTGAGCAGCGACTTGAGGCGCTCTTCGAACTCGCCGCGGTACTTGGCGCCAGCGATCAGCGCGCCCATGTCCAGCGCCAGCAGGCGCTTGCCCTTGAGGCCGTCGGGCACTTCGCCATTGATGATGCGCTGGGCCAGGCCTTCGGCGATGGCGGTCTTGCCCACGCCAGGCTCGCCGATCAGCACCGGGTTGTTCTTGGTCCGGCGTTGCAGCACCTGCACGGTGCGGCGGATCTCGTCGTCACGGCCGATCACCGGGTCGAGCTTGCCTTCCTCGGCGCGCTTGGTCAGGTCGACGGTGTACTTGTCCAGGGCCTGGCGCGATTCCTCGGCGTTGGGGTCGTTGACCGCCGCGCCGCCGCGCAGGTTGTTGATGGCGTTTTCCAGGGCCTTCTTGCTCACGCCCTGGCTGAGCAGCAGCTTGCCGACCTTGCTGTTCTCGTCCATGGCGGCGAGCAGCACCAGTTCGCTGGAGATGAACTGGTCGCCTTTCTGCTGGGCCAGGCGATCGGCCTGGTTGAGCAGGCGCGCCAGGTCCTGCGACATGTTCACGTCGCCGGTGGGGTTCTGGATTTTCGGCAGTTGGTCCAATTCCTTGGTCAACGCCTGGCGCAGGCTGTTGATGTCGAAGCCGACCTGCATCAGCAGTGGCTTGATCGAGCCACCTTGCTGCTCGATCAGGGCCTGGAGCAGGTGCAACGGCTCGATGGCCGGATGGTCCATGCCCACGGCCAGGGATTGGGAATCGGATAACGCCAGTTGCAGCTTGCTGGTCAAACGGTCTATTCGCATGGTTTACCTTCCTTTAAAGGGCAGGTCGGAGCGATGGACAGCGCCTGTTTGTAGAGAAACCTGCCTGAGATGCCTAATAGATGAGGCTGATTCTGGAAGATTCAAGCGTAGTGGGTTTGATCAGGGTCAACCGGAAGATTGATGTAGGACTTGCCCCACGAAAGCGCCGGACCTGACTCAGCGCGGCTCCAGCCACACCAGGGAAGCGAACCGTCCACCGTGCGGGGTGCGACGATAGGAGAAGAACCGCGCATCGCTGACCGTGCAGTAACCACCGCCATAAACCGCCGTTACCCCACGCGTCGCCAGGCGGATCCGCGCCAGCTCATAGATGTCGGCCATCAACTTGCCCGGCCGCTCACCGTCGACGAAGGCCCTGGCAGCCTCCGGGTGCATGGCGGTAAAGGCATCGCGCACTTCCAGGCCGACTTCGAACGCCTGCGGCCCAATGGCCGGGCCCAGCCACACCAGCACCTCTTCGGGTGCCAGCGCCAAACGGTCGAGCGTGGCCTCCAGCACACCGCCGGCCAGGCCGCGCCAGCCGGCATGGGCCGCGGCCACGCGAGTCCCGGCACGGTCGCAGAACAACACGGGCAGGCAATCGGCAGTCATCACGGTACAGGCGATGCCCGGCTGGTCGGTCCAGCTGGCATCGGCCTCGGCCACCTGGGAAGGGTCGGCATCGGCCACCACCAGGCCATGCACCTGCTTGAGCCAGGCGGGCTGAATGGCGAACCGTTCGCTCAGGCGTCGGCGGTTCTCAGCGACCGCGGCCGGGTCGTCGCCGACGTGGTCACCGAGGTTGAAGGTTTCATAAGGCGGCAGGCTGATGCCGCCCTCACGCGTGGTGACACAGGCCCGCACCGAGGCCGGGGCCGGCCAGTCGGGAAACAGCAGGGCCTGGGTCAGCTCGCTCATCCGATGAAACTCTCGCGGTCCTGGTTGAGCAGCGACAGCAGCCAGACGAAGTCGTCGGGCAGCGGCGATTCCCATTCCATCCGCTCACCGGTGGTCGGGTGCACCAACGCCAGGAACCGAGCATGCAGGGCCTGACGCGGGAAGGTCTTGACCGCCTGGACCATGGTCTGGCTGGCCGCCGGTGGAATACGGAAGCGGCCACCGTAGGTCTGGTCGCCGACCAGCGGGAAGCCGACATGGGCCATGTGCACGCGGATCTGGTGGGTACGGCCGGTTTCCAGCTTGACCCGCACGTGGGTGTGCGAGCGGAAGCGCTTGAGCACGCGGTAGTGGCTGACAGCCGGCTTGCCGCCGTCGGTCACCGCCATGCGCTGGCGCATGCCGCCATGACGGCCGATCGGCGCGTCGATCTTGCCACCGGCAGTGACCACGCCGACCACGATGCATTCATAGATGCGGCTGACCGAGCGCTTTTGCAGCTGGTCGACCAGGATGGTCTGCGCCTGCAGGGTCTTGGCCACCACCATCAGGCCGGTGGTGTCCTTGTCCAGGCGGTGGACGATGCCGGCACGCGGGACATTGATGATGTCCGGCACGTGGTGCAGCAACGCGTTGAGCAAAGTGCCGCTGGCATGCCCGGCGGCCGGGTGCACCACCAGGCCGGCCGGCTTGTTGATCACCAAGATCTGGTCGTCCTCATAGACAATGTCCAGCTCGATGTCCTCGGCCTCCCATTCGCCCTGGGCTTCCTGCTCGGCGTTCAGTGCCAGCAGCGAGCCACCATGGACGGTGTCGCGCGGACGCACGACCGCGCCGTCGACCGTCAGGCGGCCCTCTTTGATCCACGAAGTAAGCCGCGAACGCGAATACTCGGCGAACAATTGGGCGGCGACCTGGTCGAGGCGTTGCCCGCCCAGTTCGGACGGTACCTCTGCGCTAAGTTGAATGATCTCGGACATGCTCGATTCGGCGGGCGCACAGCCTTTGGTTTCGGCTGCGCGCTTGTGGTTAAATACGGCTTCTTTTGCCCCGGGCTCGGCCGGGGTGGTCATCATAACAGGACGGCACCGCCCAAGACAGCGGCCGTCAAAGGGACGCAAGCCGCTATGCAAGTGAAACACCTGCTGCTGATCGCCATCCTCGGGCTCACCGCGGCCTGTTCCTCCAACAAGGAAGTCATCGACGAGAACCTCAGCGAGGCCGAGCTGTACCAGCAGGCCCAGGCTGACCTGGACAACTCCAGCTACACCAGCGCCGTGAACAAGCTCAAGGCCCTGGAGTCGCGTTACCCGTTCGGTCGCTACGCCGACCAGGCGCAGCTCGAGCTGATCTACGCCAACTACAAGAACTCCGAGCCTGAAGCCGCCAAATCGGCCGCCGAGCGCTTCATCCGCCTGCACCCGCAGCACCCGAACGTCGACTACGCCTACTACCTCAAGGGCCTGACCTCGTTCGACCAGGACCGTGGCCTGCTGGCGCGCTTCCTGCCGCTGGACATGACCAAGCGTGACCCGGGTGCCGCCCGCGACTCGTACAACGAGTTCGCCCAGCTGACCAGCCGCTTCCCCAACAGCCGCTACGCGCCGGACGCCAAGCAGCGCATGATCTACCTGCGCAACCTGCTGGCCTCCTACGAGATCCACGTGGCCGACTACTACCTGAGCCGCCAGGCCTACGTCGCCGCCGCCAACCGTGGCCGCTACGTGGTGGAAAACTTCCAGGAAACCCCGTCGGTCGGCGATGGCCTGGCGATCATGGTCGAGTCGTACCAGAAGATGCACTTGGACGAACTGGCCGCCACCAGCCTGGAAACCCTCAAGCTGAACTACCCGGACCACCCGAGCCTGGCCGGCGGCGAGTTCCAGCCGAAGCAGACCGAGTCCGATGGCCGTGGCTGGCTGTCCAAGGCCACCCTGGGCCTGATCGAGACCAGCACGCCGCTGCCGCCGGGTGAAACCCGCGCCAACCAGGACGTGGTCAAGCAGTTCCAGGACGCCCGCGACGAGATCCCGACCGAGCTGCTGCCCAAGGACGAGGACGGCAACCCGATCCTGCCGGAAGGTCCGAAAGAAGCCGAGAAAGAGCGCTCGTGGTTCAGCTACATGACCTTCGGTCTGTTCGACTGATCCACGCCGCAACGTGAAAGGGAGGCCTCTGGGTCTCCCTTTTTTATTGGCCGCGCCCTAGACTGTCGGCTTCCCTTTCCAACAAGCTGGACACCATGGTTCGCCTACTTTTCTGGATTGCCGTGATCGCTGCCGCGGTATGGCTGTGGCGCAAGTTCAAGATCAATCAGCAATCGCACCCCGAGCCCAAGCTCGACGCGCCGTTGCGCATGGTGCGCTGCGCCCATTGCGGCGTGCACCTGCCCAATGACCGGGCGCTGCAACTGGGCAGTGACTGGTATTGCAGCCAGGCGCACCTGGAGCAGGGGCCTGGGCGCAAGGGCTGAGCCCCTCCCCCCTGTAGGAGCGGGTTTACCCGCGAAGAGGCCACTGCGGTGGATGGCACGGGCGCTGCCCGTGTTCGCGGGTAAACCCGCTCCTACACAACTATCAGTGTCCCCACACCCGCAGCACATATCCCTCCCCGACCCTTTCGCACCATTTGCGACCCCTCGCATTGACCCCGCCGGGTAACTTTCGCTAAATCCTATTTATCCGCATAAATATGAAAAATAGCGAAATGCTCAAGCCCAAACCCAAGCGCCAGAAGCTGTCCGACGTGATCGTCGAATCGGTCAAGCGCTCGATCGTCACCGAAGCGCTGCACCCCGGCGACCGCCTGCCCACCGAGCGCGAGCTGATGGAGCACTTCGCGTGCTCGAAGGGCACCGCCCGCGAGGCGCTCAAGGCGCTGGAGGTCGAGGGCCTGGTCAGCACCCGCACCGGCCCCAGCGGCGGCGCCTACCTCAACGAGGTTGGCACCGAGCCGGCCAGCCGGGCCCTGCGCAACTACCTGCACTTCCAGCACCTGGATGGCGAGCAGGTCTACCAGCTGCGCAAGGTCATCGAGGTGGAGCTGGCGGTGTCGGTGATGGGCAAGCTCAGCGCCGAAGACTACGCCGCGCTGCAAGCCAACATCGACTTCTGCAGTGCCCCGGAAGACAGCGAACAGGGCCAACGTGAACAGCGCCTGGCCGAACTGGAGTTCCACAACCTGCTGGCCGATCGCTGCCCCAATCCACTGCTGCGCTTCATGGCCACCTTCCTCAACGACCTGCTGCGCGACCTGGTGGTGCTGAAAAAAGCCTACCTGCCCAAGCGCCAGCAGTTCGCCGCAGCCAACATCGACTACCACAAGCAGCTGTTGCTGGCCTTGCGCGCCAGCGACGAGGCCGCCGTTCGCCGGCTGATGCACGAGCACATGTGCGACGCCGAACACCACATGACCGCGCTCGAAGGCGAGGTTGCCCGCCATTTCCTCCTGGAGTTCGCCCACCACCACTGAACCGCCTGCACAGAGGCCTGCACACAGGCCCGGCAGTACCCGCTTTGCCATTGCTGCTCCTGCCTAATAACCACAAACAAGGAGTCAACCCATGCAAAGACGTACCCTGCTCAAGGCAGGCCTTGCCCTGGGTGCCCTAGGTAGCTTCCCGCTGGGAGCGCACCGGGCATTCGCCGACGAACCGCTGACCTTCTACGGGCTCAAGTCGATGTCTGGCGCCTTCGCCAGCTACGGCAAGTACGCCGACATGGGCTCGCGCCTGGCCATCGCCGAGCACCCGCAACTGCTCGGGCACCCGCTCAAGTACAAGGTCATCGACACCGAAGGCAATGCCGGCAAGGCCGTGCGCAAGGTGCAGGAGGCCATCGGCCAGGATGGCGCTCGGTTTTTCCAAGGCTGCACCCTGTCGTCCTCGGCCCTGGCGGTGTCGAAGGAGATCCACAAGGCCGGTGGCGTGTTCATGACCCCAGTCGGCGCCGACGAGATCACCGGCAAGGATTGCAACAGCTCGACCTTCCGCTGGTCGGTGCCCACCTACGGCGCCATCCGCGAGACCCTGGTGCCGATGATCCGCCAACTGCCCCAGGCCAAGCGCTGGTACACCATCACCCCGCAATACGTGTTCGGCGATGCCCTGCTGGACAACGCCCGCAAGGTGTTCGCCGAGTTCGGCGTCGAACACATCGGCAACAGTTACCACTCGCTGCAGGAACAGGAGTTCTCCGGCTACCTGACCAACGCCATCGCCGCCAAGCCCGACGTGCTGGTACTGCTCAACTTCGGCAGCCAGGCCTCCAACGCCCTGCGTCAGGCGGTGAACTTCGGCATCAAGGACCGTATGAAAGTGCTGATGGTGTGGTCGGCCGGGCTCGACCAGTTCCAGGAACTGGGCAGCGACATGCTCGAGGGCGTGTACCTGGGCGCGCAGTACTGGCACCAGGTCGATACGCCGCTGAACAAACAGCTGGTCGCGGCCACGCAAAAGGCCTACGGCATCAACCCCAACTACCCGTTGGCCGCCGACTACATAGGCACCAAGGTGATACTCGAAGCCATCGTCAAGGCCGGCAGCCTGGACGGCGCCGCAGTGGCGGCCGCCTTGCAGGGCATGCGTTTCCAGGGCCCGACCGGCGACGAGCTGATCCGCCCGGGCGACCACCAGGTGCTCAAGGACTACTACCTGCTGCTAGGCAAGGCCCAGGGGCAGATGCGCGACGAGGACGACCTGGCCGAAGTGATCAGTTCCGGCCGTTCGTTCGTCGAGGTCGACCACACCGGATGCGCCTTGGCCTGAGGCCGCGGCGCCAGTCACACCCACTCGTACAGGCAGCCGCGCCGCGCGCTGTCGAGGGCACGCTCATGCTCGATTTGTACCTGTTCCAACTGCTCAACGGCCTGGGCCTGGGGATGATCTACTTCCTCATCGCCGTGGGCCTGACGATCATTTTCGGCCTGCTCAACTTCGTCAACTTCGCCCACGGCGCCTTCTTCCTGCTGGGCGCCTACCTGTGCTACACCGCCGTGGCCCTGACCGGCAACTTCTGGCTGGCGCTGCTGATCGCGCCGCTGGTGGTCGCAGCCCTGGCCTGGGCGGTGGAGCGGCTGTTGATCAAGCGTATCTACCATTTGCCGCACACCTTCCAGATCCTCGTCACCCTGGGGATCGCGCTGATCATCCAGGAAGCCTCGGTGCTGATCTGGGGCCCGGTGGGCAAGAACATCGCGGTGCCGCCTGAGCTGCGCGGCGTGCTGATCGTCGGCGACTTCATCTACCCCTATTACCGGCTATTCCTGATCGGCTTCGCCGCGCTGATCGGCCTGGGCCTGTGGCTGCTGCTCGAGCGCACCCGCTTCGGCGCACTGGTGCGCGCTGGCAGTGAAAGCACCGAGACAGTGTCGCTGCTGGGCACCAACATCTTCCGCCTGTTCTCGCTGACCTTCGCCCTGGGCGTGGGCCTGGCCGGGGTCGCCGGCGTGCTGTTCGCCCCGCTGCGCGGCGCCCAGCCATTCGTCGGCCCGGAAATCCTCGGCATCGCCTTCGTGGTGGTGGTGATCGGCGGCATGGGCTCGTTCGGTGGCGCCCTGGTCGGTGGCCTGCTGGTGGGCGTGGTGCAAAGCATGATGACCAGCCTCTGGCCGCAAGGCGCCAGCCTGATGATCTACGGCGCCATGGCGGCGGTGATCCTGGTCCGTCCTTATGGCCTGTTCGGGAGAGCATGACGATGAGCGAGAAGAATCCTCTACCGGTATCCAAGGGCCGCGCCCCCGCCCTGCTGTTGCTGGTGCTCGCCAGCCTGGTGGCGCTGCCGCTGATCCTGCCGTCGGCCACCCTGGCCACCGAGATCCTGATCTTCGCCCTGGCGGCGCTGGCCTGCAACCTGCTGCTCGGCTACACCGGCCTGCTGTCGTTCGGCCAGGGCATCTTCTTCGGCGTGGGCGCCTATGGCGCGGCGCTGCTGATGATCCACCTGCAGTGGGGCATGTTCGCCGCGCTCCTGGGGGCGGCCGTATTCGGCGCCTTCCTGGCGCTGCTGGTGGGCGCCCTGGCCATCCGCCGCAAGGGTATCTACTTCGTCATGCTGACCCTGGCCTTCAGCCAGATGGCGTACTTCCTGGCCTACACCCTGAGCGGCTGGACCGGCGGCGACAACGGCCTGCTCGACGTGCCACGGCCGAACATCGAGATCGCCGGCCATGTGCTGGTCGACCTGGCCGATCCACGGCACTTCTATGTGTTCGTGGCGCTGCTGTTCCTGCTGATCTTCGCCGCTGCCCTGCGGGTGATCCGCTCGCCGTTCGGCAGCACCCTGCTGGCCATTCGCGAGAACGAGACCCGCGCCGCCGCCATCGGCTATGACGTGCGCCACTTCAAGATCCTGGTGTTCATGTTGTCCGGCGCCATCACCGGCATCGCCGGGGCGCTGTACGCCATGCTGCTGCACTTCGCGCCGCTGTCGAACATCGACCTGATGATGAGCGAGAACATCCTGATCATGACCATCGTCGGTGGCACCGGCTCGCTGTTCGGCTCGTTGCTCGGGGCCGGCGCCATCGTGGTGCTCGGCGATGTGCTGTCGGAACTGTGGCCGCGCTGGCTGATGCTGCTGGGGGCGATCCTGATCCTGGTGGTGGTGTTCATGCGCGGTGGCTTGTGGGGCGGCCTGGCCGACCTCGGCAAGCGCCTGTTGCCATCGCGTTCGGCCGAGGCCAAGGCCGCCACCAAGACCAAGGAGACCCTGTGATGAGCGACTACCTGCTGCAGACCCACAACCTGGAGCTGGCCTACGGGCCGTTCCGCGCGGTCGATGGCGTCGACCTCAAGGTCCGCGCCGGCACCATCCACACGGTCATCGGCCCCAACGGCGCCGGCAAGACCAGCCTGTTCCACTGCCTGACCGGCGAGCGCCAGGCCACCGGCGGCAAGATCCTGTTCAACGGCCAGGACATCATTCGCAAGCCGTCCCACGGACGGGTGGCGCTGGGCATGGCGCGCTCGTTCCAGCTCACCAGCCTGTTCCAGAACCTCAGCGTGCGCGAGAACCTGCGCCTGGCCGCCCAGGGTCGCGATGGCCTGGGCGCGCTGAACTTCTGGCGCAGCGTGGAGCACAAGCGCAGCCACTGGGACACCGCCGACCAGGTGCTCGAACGCCTCAAGCTAGACGGGCGCGCCGACACTCTGGCCGGCGAGCTGTCGCACGGCCAGCAGCGGGTGCTGGAGGTGGGCATGTCGATCTGCGCCAAGCCGACCTTGCTGATGCTCGACGAGCCCACCTCGGGCATGGGCATCGACGACATCCCGGTGATGACCGAGCTGATCAGCGACCTGGGCCGCGACCACACCGTGCTGCTGATCGAGCACAACATGAGCATCGTCATGTCGATCAGCCAGCGCATCACCGTCATGAGCCACGGCCAGATCCTGGTCGAGGGCACCCCGGAACAGGTGCGCAACGACGAGCGCGTGCGCACCGCCTACCTTGGAGAGGCCGCCTGATGCTCAACGTCGATTCGATCCACTCCTACTACGACAAGAGCCATGTGCTCGAAGGCGTTTCGCTCAAGGTCGAGGCGGGCGAGCTGGTGACCCTGCTCGGGCGCAACGGCGCCGGCAAGACCACCACTCTGCGCAGCATCCTCGGCATCGTCCGCCCGCGCCAGGGGCAGATCACCTTCAACGGCGAGGCCCTGGTCGGCCGCGAGATCTTCGATATCGCCCGGCGCGGCATCGCCCTGGTGCCGGAGCATCGCGGGATCTTCCGCCAACTGAGCGTGGAGGAGAACCTCAAGATCGCCGTGCGCAAGGACAGCCGCTGGCAGCTGGAGGACGTGTACGGCATGTTCCCGCGGCTCAAGGAGCGGCGGCGCAATGGCGGCTTTGCGTTGTCGGGCGGCGAGCAGCAGATGCTGGCGATCGCCCGTGCGCTGCTCAACGACCCCAAGCTGCTGATCCTCGACGAGCCCACCGAAGGCCTGGCGCCGGTGATCGTCGACGAGCTGGTGAAGATCCTGCGGAGGATCAAGGAGCAGGGGCTGTCGATCCTGCTGGTGGAACAGAACCTGATGGTCTGTGACGCCCTGGCCGACCGGCATTACGTGCTGGAGCAGGGGCGCGTGGCCTATCAGGGCAGCGCGGCGCAATTTCGTGAAGACCCGAGTATCAAGAACCGGTACCTGGCCCTGAGCGCCTGATCCGAACCTGTTTTTCTGTCCCGCCCTCTTCGCGGGTGAACCCGCTCCTACACGGTGCTCTGTAGGAGCGGGTTCACCCGCGAAGAGGCCGGCCCAGACACCACAATTGCAACAGGAGAGACGCCCCATGAACACCCGCATCGATCCCTCGCAACACCTGCTCGGCCAGGGCCCACTGGTCAGCCGCGAGCGCCTCTGGCAATCGCTGATGGACCTGGCCCGGCTCGGCGCCACGGCCAAGGGCGGAGTCTGCCGCCTGGCCCTCACCGACCTCGACCGCCAGGCCCGCGACCTGTTCGTGCGCTGGTGCGAGGACGCCGGCTGCACGGTCAGCGTCGACGCCATCGGCAACATCTTCGCCCGCCGCCCGGGCCGCAACCCTGCCCTGCTCCCGGTGATGACCGGCAGCCACATCGACACCCAACCCACCGGCGGCAAGTTCGATGGCTGCTATGGGGTGATGGCCGGGCTGGAGGTGATGCGCACCCTCAATGACCTGCAGTTGGCCACCGAGGCGCCACTGGAGGTGGTGGTGTGGACCAACGAAGAAGGTTCGCGCTTCCCGCCGTGCATGATGGGCTCGGGCGTATTCGCCGGTAAGTTCGGCCTGCAGGAAACCCTGGACAAGGTCGACGACCAGGGCCTGTCGGTGGGCGCCGAGCTGGCCCGCATCGGCTACGCTGGGCCGCGCGTGCCCACCGGGCATGCCGTGGGCGCCTACTTCGAGGCGCACATCGAACAAGGCCCGGTGCTCGAAGACCAACGCACCACCATCGGCGTGGTACAGGGCTGCCTCGGGCAGAAGTGGTTCGACCTGGTGCTGACCGGGGTCGAGGCCCACGCCGGGCCGACACCGATGCACCTGCGCAAGGACGCCCTGGTCGGTGCCGCCGACGTCGTGGCAGCGGTCAACCGCGTGGCCCATGCCCATCAGCCGCATGCCTGCGGCACGGTCGGTTGCCTGAACCTGCACCCTGGCTCGCGCAATGTCATCCCCGGCCAGGTGCAGATGACCATCGACCTGCGCCACCTCGACCCCGACCACCTGGCGGCCATGGTCGCCGAGGTACGCGAAGCCATCGAGGCCACCACGGCCAAGCATGGGCTGAGCTACCAGCTGACGCCGACCGCTGACTTCCCACCGCTGTACTTTGCCGAACAATGCGTCGATGCCGTGCGCCAGGGCGCCCGCGCCTTGGGCCTGAGCCACATGGACATCGTCAGCGGCGCCGGCCACGACGCGATCTTCCTCGCCGAGCTGGGCCCGGCAGGGATGATCTTCGTGCCGTGCGAAGGCGGCATCAGCCACAACGAAATCGAGAATGCCGCGCCGCAGGACCTGGCCGACGGCTGCGACGTGCTGCTGCGCGCCATGGTCCAGGCCGCCAACCAGGGAGCCCATTGAGATGACCGACAAGACCGAAATCGGTGACTTCACCGCTGTCGAGCTGCTCGACCTGTACCAGCGCCGTGCCTTGTCGCCGGTGGAGGTGATTGACGATGTGCTGGCCCGCATCGACCTGCACAATCCGGCGGTGAATGCCTACTGCCACGTCGACGGCGAAGGCGCCCGGGTCGCTGCCCGCGCCAGCGAACGGCGCTGGCAGCGGGGCGAACCCTGTGGCCGGCTGGACGGCGTGCCGGCCTCGATCAAGGACCTGACCCTGACCCGCGGCATGCCGACCCGCAAGGGGTCGCGCACCACCTCCGGCACCGGGCCGTGGGAAGTCGATGCGCCCTTCAGCGCATTCATGCGCGAGGCCGGCGCGGTGCTGGTGGGCAAGACCACCACGCCGGAATTCGGCTGGAAGGGGGTCACCGACAACCCGCTGTACGGCATCACCCGCAACCCCTGGGATACCCGCCTGACCGCCGGCGGCTCGTCGGGGGGCGCGGCGGCGGCGGCGGCACTGAACCTGGGCGTGCTGCACCAGGGCAGCGATGCCGGCGGCTCGATCCGTATTCCCTGTGCCTTCACCGGCACCTTCGGCATCAAGCCGACCTTCGGCTATGTGCCGCAGTGGCCGGCCAGCGCCATGACCGTGCTGTCGCACCTGGGTCCGATGACCCGCACCGTGGACGATGCAGTGCTGATGCTCGATTGCGTGGCGCACCCGGATGCCCGCGATGGCCTGGCCGGGGCACCGAGGCAGGCGCCGTGGCTGGCTGACCGGCAGGACCTGAGCGGCCTGCGCATCGCCTACAGTGCGGATTTCGGCTATGTGAAGGTCGACCCACAGATCGCGGGGCTGGTGGCGCAGGCGGTGGAGCGCCTGGCGCGACTGGGGGCCCAGGTGGAGGCGGTCGATCCGGGCTTCGCGGACCCACTGCAGACGTTCAATACCTTGTGGTTCGCCGGAGCCGCGCGCCTGGCCAGCAGCTTCAGCGACGAACAGCGGGCGATGATCGACCCCGGCCTGAACTGGATCGCCGAACAGGGCGCGCGGATCGGCTTGAGCGAGTACACCGAGGCGCTGGAGGCACGGGCGGATCTGATCGCGAAGATGAATGCCTTCCACCAGCGCTATGACGTACTGGTGTCACCGATGCTGCCACTGGTGGCGTTCGAGGCAGGGCACAACGTGCCGCCGGGGTCGGGGATGGATCAGTGGATGGAATGGACACCGTTCAGCTACCCGTTCAACCTGACTCAGCAGCCGGCGGCCTCGGTGCCGTGCGGGTTTACCCGAGAAGGGTTGCCGGTGGGGTTGCAGGTGGTGGCTGGGCGGTTTGCCGATGAACAGGTGCTACGGGTGTGCAAAGTGTATGAGCAGCATTATCCGAGCCGGCATCTGCAAGCGCCGATTGGTGGGTGAGATGGGGTGGAGTTGCGGGCCCTTTCGCGGGTAAACCCGCTCCTACACAACCTCCATTTCGATGACGATGGGGTCCGTGTAGGAGCGGGTTTACCCGCGAAGGGGCCGGTGCAGCCAGCGCTAGATCACAACCGCCCCGCCGGCGCATACGGCGTCGGGTCGATGATCGGCTCGGCGCCGGTCAGCAAATCGGTGAACAACTGGCACGATGCCGGCGCCAGCACCAAACCATTACGGTAATGCCCGCAGTTCAACCACAACCCATCATGCCCCGGCACCGGCCCGATATAGGGAACCCCCTCCGGCGACCCTGGCCGCAGCCCTGCCCAATGGGCCACCACCGTGGCCTCGGCCAACTGCGGCAGCAGCTCCACCGCCGAGGCCTTGAGGCTGGCCAGCGCCTCCTCGGTAGGCGTCTTGTCGTAGCGCGCATGCTCCAGCGTACTGCCCACCAGGATATGCCCATCACGACGCGGAATGGCATAGCGGCCCTTGGCCAGGACCATGCTCGGCAGGAAGTCCGCCGCGCACTTGAACAGGATCATCTGCCCCTTCACCGGCTCCACCGGCAGCGCCAGGCCCAGCGTGCCCAACAGGTCGCCGCTCCAGGCTCCAGCACTGAGCACCACCTCGTCGGCAGCCAGCACGCCATCATCGGTCTGCACACCCGTCACCCGCCCCGCTTGCTGCTGGAAACCGGTGACCTGGCAATGCTCGCGCAAGGTCACGTTGGGCAGTGCCTGCAGCGCTGCTTTCAGTGACTTCACCAAGCGCGGGTTGCGCACGTTGGCCACGCCCGCCATGTAGATCGCCCGCTGGTAACCCGGCCCGAGCACCGGCACCGCGTCGTACACCGCCGAGATATCCACGGCGCTGAGCGGCCGGCCCTGACGGCCAGCCCAGGCCAGGGCCTCGGCTTCATCGTCGAGGTCGAGCCAATACAGGCCGGTAGTGTGCACCTCCGGGTCGAGGCCGGTGCTGGCGAACAGGCGCTCGCCCAGCTGTGGATAAAAATCCTGCGACCAGTGCGCCAGGGCCGTCACCGCCGGGCTGTAGCGCCACGGGTAGAGCGGCGAGACGATACCGCCACCCGCCCACGACGATTCACGGCCGACCTCACCCTGGTCACAGACCACCACCTCGCCAACCTTCGCCGCCAGGTTGTATGCAGTCAGCAGGCCGATCACGCCGCCGCCGACAATTACTACTCGCTTGCTCATCCGTCGATCCAAACACCTGAAGTAAAACCAGGGTGCACGGGGCACCATTCAACCTTCAGCTCCCCCAGCATCCCATCGCGCCGCTGGGCGCGCCTGGGTTGGCCTGTCGACCGGCCTGGTCGAGCGTGTAGTCCGCGCAGCGGTCGGCAGCCATCAAACCTTGGGGCTGGCGCCGGGCACGCAGCATGAAGCTGTCGGCGTGACGTTCGACGTCCAGGCGGTAATGGCGATTGCCGCCGGGCAGCGCGGGGTCGCCTTCGGCGTAGCTGCCGGTACGGGTACGGTGGCGTTCGAGCGTCAGCGCGGCGTCATGCAGCAGGCCGACCACTTCGCTGCGTGCGGCTCGCCTGAGCTGGTCGCTGTAACTGGGGTAGGCAATGGCTGCCAGCATGCCGGTCACGGCCAAGACAATCAATAACTCGATCAGGCTCATCCCTTGCTGCATGTCAGTCCTCGCCCATTCTCTGCCGCCACAGCAGGCGCTGGGGGGCCTGTGCTTGAGCGTCCGGCATTGCATACACCGCTTCCAGCACCTGGCGCCCCTCCACTTGCCGGCTGACCGCCGTGGCCCGGACCAATCTGGCCGGCGCCTCGGCAAGATGCGTGGCACGGCTGCTGATACCCAGGTTCTGCAGTTGGAAGTAACCGCTTGGCGTGGCGTGCCACTGGCCCTGCAGTTGATGAGGCCGCGGCGGCGGCCTGCAAGCGGCGCACTCGCCTGGCAGCGCTCTGTGCATTTCAGCCACGGCAGCGGCCAGCGTGGCTTCGGCCTGCTCCAAGCCCTGCAGCCCCTCGCTCAAGAGCCGCGCCATGCGAGCTTCATGCAGCGCAGCGGTCAGCGCCGAGGCGGCCAGCAAGCCCAGCAACAGGCTCATGATCAGCGCCAGCAACAGTACTACCCCAGCTTGGCGTCTCATGCGTCGACCAGCCAATTGCGTACCGCCACGCTCAGTACGTGTCGCTGCTCGATGCCCAGCGTCGGCTCGAACAGGGTCAGCTGGATATCCACCCGCTGCTCGCCGCCCTCCCCGACCACGGCCACCTGCAGTTCGCGCACGTGATCGATCAGCGGCTGGGTGCTCGTGCCCCGCCTGAACTGCAGCGTGGTGCCGACCAGTTGGTAACGGTGCCGGCTGATCGCTACGGCCAGGTCTTGGCCTTGCCTACCGCCGTCGCGCACCTGGGCGTAGCTGATGCAGTCGGTCAACAGGGTCCAATCCGGCTCGCCGGGCATGCCGGGCAGCTGCGCCACCACCAGGCTCAGGCGCCCTGGGCCGACCACCAGCGGCTGAGCGAAGGCGGCCATCGCAGCCGGTGTCTCGAAGTCCTCCGGCTCCAGACGCAGGCAACCGAACATGCCGGCCATGCGGATGTCCTGGGCCATGCGCAGCAACGCCAGGCGGGCATCGTCCTGCAGGCGCGTGGCCATGCCTTGCAGGCGCCAGGCCTCATGGGCCGAAACGAACACCCGGCTGGCGGCAGTCAGCAACGCCAGGCCGATGGCCAGCGCCAGGAGCATTTCCAGCAGGCCAAAACCGCGCTGCCCAGGCTTCATGGCTGCCCACCGCCGGCCGTCCTGGCCCGCTCCTGCAAGCTATGCGCGGCCAGGGCCGCACGGGTATCGGTGAACGCCGCCTCGGTGGCCTGCAAGGCCCGCATCTGCATCGACGCCGAGGCGAACAGGCCGACGGCCAGCACGCCCATGGCCAGCAAGACCTCCAACAGCGTCATCCCGCGTTGCTGCGTGCGCATCCCTGTGCCCTCCACGACATTTCCCGCAAATGCTTTGAACCTGCCCGACTGGACCTCGTGTCCAATCAGCAGGAAGCTAAAGCCAAGCACTTCCAGGGAGGAATGCACGGTGAAGCAACAGGGCGTAACACTGATACAGATGATGCTGGCGTTGGCCATGGCCGTGTTGCTCACGCAACTCGGCATGCCTGCCTACGCCCGCTTGAGCGATGACCTACACCGCGCCGCTGCCGCCCGCGATCTCGTCCAGGCGCTGCGCAGCGCCCGCAGCCATGCCCTGCTGCAAGGCCAGGCAGTGTTGGTGGAGGCTGTGGATAACGATTGGGGCAAGGGCTGGCGCGTCATGCTTCGACACAATCGGCAGGTGCTGCGCGAGCACAGGCTGAGCCGCCAGTTGCACATCGTGGCGAACCGCGGCGATCAGGTGACATTCACCGAAACAGGTGTGACGCAGGGAGGGAACAACGGAACGTTGGCAGTGTGCGAGCGCGATACGCCCACCAGCCAGTATCGCGTGGTCATTGCGACCAGCGGCAGGGTCAGCCTGCGCACCGGGGCGGCGGACCAACCCCGGTGCGCAGGCGCCTGATCAGATCAACGAGCGGACGCGCAATTCCTTGGGCATGGAGAACGTGATGTTCTCCGGGCGCCCATCGAGCTCTTCGGCGCCAGTGGCACCCCAGGCCTTGAGCTGCTCGATCACGCCACGTACCAGCACCTCGGGCGCCGAGGCGCCAGCGGTGATACCGATCTTCGCCGCGTCGTCGAACCAGCTGCGTTGCAGGTCCTCGGCCCCGTCGATCAGGTAGGCCGGGGTGCTCATCCGTTCGGCCAGCTCACGCAGGCGGTTGGAGTTGGAGCTGTTGGGGCTGCCCACCACCAGCACCACGTCGCACTCGTCGGCCAACTGCTTGACCGCGTCCTGGCGGTTCTGAGTGGCGTAGCAGATGTCGTCCTTGCGTGGGCCACCGATGTTCGGGAAGCGCGCGCGCAGGGCATCGATCACCCGGCTGGTGTCGTCCATCGACAGGGTGGTCTGGGTGACGAAGGCCAGATGGTCCGGGTCGCGCACCTGCAACTGGCCGACGTCTTCCTCGTCTTCGACGAGGTAGATGGCGCCGCCGTTGCTGGCGTCGTACTGGCCCATGGTGCCTTCGACTTCCGGGTGCCCTTCGTGGCCGATGAGGATGCACTCACGGCCGTCGCGGCTGTACTTGGCGACCTCGATGTGCACCTTGGTCACCAGCGGGCAAGTGGCGTCGAACACCTTCAGGCCACGGCCAGCGGCTTCCTGGCGCACGGCCTGGGAAACACCATGGGCACTGAAGATGACGATGACGTCGTCCGGCACCTGGTCCAGCTCTTCGACGAAGATGGCGCCGCGGTTGCGCAGGTCTTCGACCACGAACTTGTTGTGCACCACTTCGTGACGCACGTAGATCGGCGGGCCGAAGACCTCCAGCGCGCGGTTGACGATCTCGATCGCCCGGTCGACCCCCGCGCAGAAGCCGCGTGGGTTGGCGAGTTTGATTTGCATGCTCGGCTCCAGGCTTACAGGGCCTTCACCTCGAGGATCTCCACCTCGAAGGTCAGGGTCTTGCCAGCCAGTGGGTGATTGAAGTCGATGGTCACCTGGTCTTCATCGAATGCCTTGACCACACCCGGCAGCTCGGTATTGGCGGCATCGTTGAAGATGATCAGCAGCCCTTCGGACAACTCCATGCCCTCGAATTGCGAGCGCGCAATGACCTGCACGTTCTGCGGGTTGGGCTGGCCGAAGGCGTTCTCCGGCTCTACCTTCACGGTACGCTTGTCGCCGGCCTTGAAGCCGAACAGGGCGTTCTCGAAGCCGGGCAGCAGGTTGCCATCGCCGACCTTGAAAGTAGCCGGGGCCTTGTCGAAGGTGCTGTCGACGGTGTCGCCGTTTTCCAGGTGCAGGGCGAAGTGCAGGGTGACTTCGGTGTTCTGGGCGATACGGGTATCAGTCATGGACAGGATCCTCCGACTTCTTGCTCTTGAACATATCCAGCGCCAGCATCACCGCTCCGACGGTGATGGCGCAGTCCGCCAGGTTGAACACCGGGAACCGCCAGATATCTTTCCAGTGGACGAAGATGAAATCGATCACATGGCCGTGGGCCATGCGATCGTACAGGTTGCCCAGCGCGCCACCGAGCACCAGGGCCAGGGCGATCGCCAGCCAGGTCTCGCCGCGCCCCAGGCGCTTGAGCCAGACCACCAGCACACCACTGACCACCACGGCGATCAGGGCGAACAGCCAGCGCTGCCAGCCTGCGCTTTCCGACAGGAAGCTGAACGCCGCACCGGTGTTGTAGGCCAGCGCCCAGTTGAGCAGGTCGGGGATGACGACGATCTGCCGGCCATCGGCCAGCGCGCTGTCGAAATAGACCTTGGTCAACTGGTCGAGGATCACCACCACCAGGCTCAGGAGCAACCAGCCGAGGCGCCCGAAGCGCCCCGCCGCAGGGTTAGGCATAGTGGCGCACCTCACCGGAGCCGCTCAGGTTGTCGACGCAGCGGCTGCAGATTTCCGGGTGCTCCGGGTGGCTGCCGACGTCGGCGCGGAAGTGCCAGCAACGGCCGCACTTGGTGTAGCCCGACTTCACCACCTGCAGCTTGAGGCCTTCGACTTCGGTGGCCACGGCTTCGGCCGGGGCCTGGGCGAACGGCACCACGCTGGCGGCCGAGGTGATCAGCACGAAGCGCAGCTCGTCGCCCAGTTTGTCCAGGTCGGCGCTCAGGCCTTGCTCGGCGAACAGGGTGACTTCGGCTTGCAGGTTGCCACCGATGACCTTGGCGCTGCGCTGGTTCTCCAGCTCCTTGTTGACTGCGGCCTTCACGGCCATCACGCGGTCCCAGTAGGCGCGGTCCAGCTCGGTGCCTTCCGGCAGTTCGGTCAGGCCCTGGTACCAGCCGTTGAGCATCACCGACTCGTTGCGCTCGCCCGGCAGGTACTGCCAGATTTCATCGGCGGTGAAGGCCAGGATCGGCGCGATCCAGCGCACCAGCGCCTCGCTGATGTGGTACAGCGCGGTCTGGCAGGAGCGACGGGCGACGCTGTTGGCGCCGGTGGTGTACTGGCGGTCCTTGATGATGTCGAGGTAGAAGCCGCCCAGCTCCTGCACGCAGAAGTTGTGGATCTTCGAATAGACGTTCCAGAAACGGTACTCGCTGTAGTGCTCTTCGAGCTCGCGTTGCAGCAGCAGGGTACGGTCCACCGCCCAGCGGTCGAGGGCGATCATCTCTTCCGGCTGCAGCAGGTCGCGGGCGGGATCGAAGCCGGACAGGTTGGAGAGCAGGAAGCGCGCGGTGTTGCGGATACGGCGGTAGGCGTCGGCGCTGCGCTGCAGGATCTGCTCGGAAACGGCCATTTCACCGGAGTAGTCGGTGGCGGCGACCCACAGGCGCAGGATGTCGGCACCCAGGGTGTTGTTGACCTTTTCTGGCTCGATGGTGTTGCCCAGCGACTTGGACATCTTGCGGCCGTTCTCGTCCACGGTGAAGCCGTGGGTCAGCAGCTCGCGATACGGCGCGTGGCCGTCGATGGCGCAGCCGGTGAGCAAGGACGAGTGGAACCAGCCGCGGTGCTGGTCGGAGCCTTCCAGGTAGAGGTCGGCGCGCGGGCCGGTGGCGTGGCCGATATCGTGCGAGCCACGCAGCACGTGCCAGTGGGTGGTACCGGAGTCGAACCACACGTCCAGGGTGTCGGCGATCTTGTCGTACTGGCCGGCTTCGTCACCGAGCAATTCGGCGGCGTCCAGCTTGAACCAGGCCTCGATGCCTTGCTGCTCGACGCGCTTGGCCACTTCTTCCATCAGCTCGACGGTGCGTGGGTGCAGCTCGCCGGTCTGCTTGTGCAGGAAGAACGGGATCGGTACGCCCCAGTTGCGCTGACGCGAGATGCACCAGTCCGGACGGTTGGCGATCATCGAGTGCAGGCGCGCCTGGCCCCAGGCCGGGACGAACTTGGTGTCCTCGATGGCCTTGAGGGCGCGTTCGCGCAGCGGCTCGCCGGTGCTCGGCTGCTTGTCCATGCCGACGAACCACTGCGCGGTGGCGCGGTAGATCAGCGGGGTCTTGTGGCGCCAGCAGTGCATGTAGCTGTGGCTGATGGTTTCGGTGTGCATCAGCGCGCCGACTTCGCTGAGCTTGTCGACGATGGCCGGGTTGGCCTTCCAGATGAACTGGCCGCCGAAGAACGGCAGCGACTCGACGTACACGCCGTTGCTCTGCACCGGGGTGAGGATGTCGTCGTTGACCATGCCGTAGCGCTTGCAGGTGACGAAGTCGTCTTCACCGTAGGCAGGCGCCGAGTGGACCACGCCGGTACCGGCGCCCAGTTCGACGTAGTCGGCCAGGTACACCGGCGACAGGCGGTCGTAGAACGGGTGGCGGAAGTCGACCAGCTCCAGGGCCGAACCCGGGGCGGTGGCGATCACCGCGCCTTCCAGGTTGTAGCGCTTGAGGCACGACTCGACCAGTTCCTCGGCCAGTACCAGCAGGCGCTCGCCGGTGTCGACCAGGGCGTACTGGAACTCCGGGTGGATGTTCAGCGCCTGGTTGGCCGGGATGGTCCATGGGGTGGTGGTCCAGATCACGATGGCGGCGGGCTTGGCCAGCGCCGCCAGGCCGAAGGCGGCGGCCAGCTTGGCCTCGTCGGCGACCGGGAAGGCCACGTCGATGGTCTGGGATTTCTTGTCGGCGTACTCGACCTCGGCCTCGGCCAGCGCCGAACCACAATCGAAGCACCAGTTCACAGGCTTGAGGCCCTTGAACACGAAACCTTGCTTGACCATCTCGGCCAAGGCGCGGATTTCACCGGCCTCGTTGGCGAAGTTCATGGTCTTGTAGGGGTTGTCCCAGTCACCCAGCACGCCCAGGCGGATGAACTCGGTCTTCTGCCCTTCGATCTGCTCGGCGGCGTACTCGCGGCACAGCTCGCGGGTGCGGTCGGCGGTCAGGTGCTTGCCATGGGTGACCTCGACCTTGTGCTCGATCGGCAGGCCATGGCAGTCCCAGCCTGGCACGTACGGGGCGTCGAAGCCGGACAGGGTCTTGGAGCGGACGATCATGTCCTTGAGGATCTTGTTCAGCGCATGACCGATGTGGATCTTGCCGTTGGCATAGGGCGGGCCGTCGTGCAGGACGAACTTCGGACGATCCTTGCCAATTTCGCGCAGCTTCTGGTACAGGCCAATGCTGTCCCAGCGCTGCAGGATCTGCGGTTCGCGCTGAGGCAGGCCGGCCTTCATGGGGAAGGCGGTGTCCGGAAGGTTTAGCGTGGCTTTGTAGTCGGTCATTTCAGGCTCTTCGTTAGCGGTTGAGCGTGCCAATGTGCACGTGCGGCGGCGATGTCCGCGTCGATCGCCGACTTCAGCGCCTCCAGGGAGGCGAAACGCTGCTCTTCACGCAGCTTGTGGTGGAATTCCACCGTCAGGCGCCGGCCATAGAGATCGCCGGCATAATCCAGTAGATGAATCTCGAGGTGCGGGCGCCCGTCACCGTTCACGGTCGGGCGTACACCGATGTTGCCCACGCCCGGCCAGGCCTTGCCGTCGATCTCGATGCTGGCCAGGTAGACCCCGGACAGCGGCACGCGGCGGCGCTTGAGCTGGATGTTGGCGGTGGGCGTACCGAGCTGGCGCGCCAGCTTCTGGCCGTGCAGGACCCGCCCGGTGATGCTGTAGGGGCGGCCCAGCAGGTGCTCGGCGAGCTCGAAGTCGGCATCGGCCAGGGCCTTGCGCACCTCGGTGCTGCTCACCCGCAGACCGTCCTGGATCACCGTGTTGGCCGCCTCGACGGTGAAGCCGTACTGCTTGCCGGCCTCGATCAGGAAGGCGAAGTCGCCGGCGCGGTCGCAGCCGAAGCGGAAATCGTCGCCCACTTCGAGGTGGCGCACGCCGAGGCCGTCGACCAGGATAGCCTTGACGAAGGCGTCGGCGCTGAGCTTGCTCAGGCGCTGGTTGAAGGCCAGGCACAGGACCCGGTCGATGCCTTCTGCGGCCAGCAGCTCGACCTTGTCGCGCAGACGCGCCAGGCGTGCCGGGGCGGTATCGGGGGCGAAGTACTCGCGAGGCTGTGGCTCGAAGATCACCACGCAGGTCGGCAGGCCCAAGGCCTGGCCGCGCTCGCGCAGGCGCGCCAGGATTGCCTGGTGGCCACGATGTACCCCGTCGAAGTTGCCAATGGTGGCGACACAGCCCCGGTGCTCGGGGCGCAGGTTGTGAAGACCTCGAACCAGCTGCATAACGCGCTTCTTGCTCATAAAGTGGCCGATTATAACCACACCCGGGCGCCGGCGACAGGCGCCAGCGCCCAGGTGTGGCATGGAATGCGAAAAACCGACGCCTGGCCGGCCTGCGCCGTCAGTGCAGGGCCCGGCGAGCGAAATGCCGCGGGCGGAATCCGCACAGGTACAAGCAGCCGAAGTACGTCACCACGCCTGCCAGGATCAACGCGCCCAGGCGCAGGAAGCGCTCGAGCATGTGCCCCTGCGCCCAGGCCGGCATGTAGTGCATGCCCAGCAGCAATACGCCCGACATCAGCGCCACCGCCAGCACCAGCTTGGCCAGGAACATCGTCCACCCCGGCTGCGGCTGGAACAGCCCCTGGCTACGCAGCTTCCAGTACAGCAGGCCGGCGTTCAGGCAGGCCCCGAGGCTGATCGCCAACGCCAGGCCCGCGTGCTTGAACGGGCCGATCAGCGCCAGGTTGAACAGCTGGGTGCAGACCAGGGTGAAAATCGCGATGCGCACGGGCGTGCGGATATTCTGCTGCGCATAGAAGCCCGGTGCCAGTACCTTGACCAGAATGATCGCCATCAGGCCAACGGAATAGGCGATCAACGCGCGCTGGGTCATCAGCGCGTCGGTGGCGCTGAACTTGCCGTACTGGAACAGGCTGACGGTCAGAGGCTCGGCAAGGATCGCCAGGGCCAAGGTGCAGGGCAGCACCAGCAGGAAGCACAAGCGCAGGCCCCAGTCGAGGATCCGCGAGTACTCCTCGCGGTCCTTGTTGGCGTAGGTCTTGGCCAGGGTCGGCAGCAGGATGGTGCCCAGGGCCACGCCGAGCACCCCGGAGGGCAGCTCCATGAGGCGGTCGGCGTAGTACATCCAGGATACCGAACCGGCCACCAGGAACGAGGCGAAGATGGTGTTGATGATCAGCGAGATCTGGCTCACCGAGACACCGAGAATGGCTGGCAGCATCTGCTTGAGCACGCGCCACACGCCGGTGTCGCGCAGGTTGACCCGCGGCAGCACGAGCATGCCGATCTTCTTCAGCGCTGGCAGCTGGTACAACAGTTGCGCCAGGCCGCCGGCCAGCACGCCCCAGGCCAGGGCCATGATCGGCGGGTCGCAATAAGGGGTGACGAACAGGGCGAAGCCGATCATCGCCACGTTGAGCAGGGTCGGGGTGAAGGCCGGCACCGAAAAGCGGTTCCAGGTATTGAGGATCGCGCCCACCAGCGATGACAGGGAGATCAGCAATATATAAGGAAAGGTCACCCGCAGCAGGGCGGTGGTCAGGTCGTATTTCTCGGCGCTGTCGACGAAGCCCGGGGCAGTGACCCAGACCACCCAGGGCGCGGCCAGGATGCCGACGGCGGTAACCAGGGCCAGGACCAGGGTCAACAGCCCGCTGACGTAGGCGATGAAGGTGCGCGTGGCCTCCTCGCCCTGCTGGGTCTTGTATTCGGCCAGGATCGGCACGAAGGCCTGGGAAAACGCGCCTTCGGCAAAGATACGCCGCAGCAGGTTGGGCAATTTGAAGGCGATGAAGAAGGCGTCGGTGGCGATGCCGGCACCGAAGATCCGCGCCAGGATGGTGTCGCGCACGAAGCCCAGCACCCGCGAAATCATGGTGATGGAGCTGACCGCAGCCAGGGATTTGAGCAGGTTCATCGAAAAGTTTCACGCCAATGGCAGAGGACGCTGCCAGAGCGCGCCCGAATGTGCGATACTCCCGCGCCTTCGCAGGGGAACCCAAAATTCCCGAGTTTACAGGTCACGCGCCAGAAAGGAATCTTTCCAGCTCGCAGACCCACCACTCGGCGGAACCCTGCAGGTGGCCTTGACATCCGCTCGACTCATCGGCATGATTCGCGGCCTATTTTGTTTGCTATTTACCTAAAGTCTTTCGAGGAGCTCGACGGTGGCCAACACACCTTCCGCCAAGAAACGTGCAAAACAGGCTGAGAAGCGTCGCAGCCACAACGCCAGCCTGCGTTCCATGGTCCGCACCTACATCAAGAATGTAGTTAAAGCCATCGACGCAAAAGACGCCGAAAAAGCGCAAGCCGCTTACGTTCTGGCTGTGCCTGTAATCGACCGTATGGCCGACAAGGGCATCATCCACAAGAACAAAGCTGCTCGCCACAAAGGCCGTCTGAATGGCCACATCAAGGCACTGAAAGAAGCTGCAGCTGCCTAAGCGACGTTCTAGTCGAAAAACCGACCCTAGGGTCGGTTTTTTATTGCCTGCGATTTATGCCTCACGCTGCCCCCGTGTAGGAGCCCCGGCAAGGCCGCTCCTACAGGGGGACTCGATTCATTTGCCGAGGGGAATCTTCGGTGCCCACTGCAGCCAGGCATCCTCGGGCTTCTCGAACAAGGCGAAGGTCTGCTGCGGCCGCGCCGGATTGCCCATCTGCTCACCCTCCGGGGTGGCGAAGGCGATGCCACCATCGATCAGCGTCTCCAGCGACTCCGTACGCACCGTGGCGCCCTTGAACAAGCCCCAGTCGAAGCCGAAGCCACTGCTGTTCCAGAAGCGGCTGCCCCCGCGTACCAGCGCCGCGTAGCGTGGTTCGATGAGGATGTGGATAAGCACCCTGTCGGCGGTCTGGCCCAACTCGAAACCGGTCACCTTGCCCACCGCCACCTCACGGTAGGTCACCGGCACGCCCGGCTTGATCGAGCCACGCCGCGGGGCGCTCAGGGTCAATGGCAGGCCGACTTCGGGGCCCACCACCTCTGGCGCCTCGCCCAGGGCGATGAAGTCTCGCTGCGGGCCCTTGTCCCTGGCTGCCGGCTGCACCTCCAGGTACTGGCCGCCGATCAACGTGTCGAGGTTTTCGGTGCGCACCAGGCCAAGGGCCGGCTTGACCACCCAGAACTGCGTGCCGACACGAGCGATACGGTCTGCCGCCTCGGTAATGCGCGCGCGCAGCAGCACGGCCTGCAGGTCGTTGGTCAGGTCGACGCTTTCGACGCTGCCCACGTCCAGGCCCCTGAAGCGAATCGGCGTACCCGGCTTGAGGCCATCAGCGCGATCGACACGAATGGTCACCAGGGTACCGCTGCGGTTCACCTCCTCCAGGCTCTCCATCAGGCGGAAGCGCGGGATACGCCGCTTGAGCGCAACGTTCGGGCTGGGCGTGTCGAAAGCGATGCCGCCAGCCATGAGGGTCTGCAGCGATTCGCTCTTGATCTTGATGCCCGATAGGCCACCGGTAAGGGTGATGCCACTGACATTCCAGAAGCGCGACGAGCCGTTGACCAGGTTCTCGTATTCCTTCTCGATGTGCACGCCGATCAGGATGCGCTTGCTGTCGCGGGCGAACTGGTAGCTTTGCACGCTACCGACCTTCACCTGCCGGTACATGACCGGGCTGCCGATCTCCAGCGAGCCCAGGGTGTCGGCGAACAATACTAGGTGCAGGCCTGGCGCCTTGAGGTCCAGCGGCGGCGCCTTCGCCCGCGCCTCGAACTCACGTAGCGGCTTGGCACCCTTCTCGCCTGGGCGGATGGCGATGTAGTTACCCTTCACCAAGGCCTCGAGACCGGTGATGCCTGCCAGGGAAATCGAAGGCTTGACCACCCAGAACTGCGTGCCCTCGACCAGGTAGTCCTCGGTCAACGGGTCGAGGGTCAGCTCGGCCATGGCGCTGGCGAGGTTGTCTTCCATCTTCAGGGTCTTCAGCGAGCCGACCTGGATGCCTTTGTACATGACCGGCGTGCGGCCGGCCTGCAGGCCCTCGTAGTCGCTGAGCTTGACCTTGACGCGGATCCCGGCCTGGGCCGCGTCGAAATCTTCATACAAGCGGAACGGCAGGCTCGGGTCGGTAGGCGGGCTGTCCTTGCGGTACTCCGGAGTGGCGAAGGCGATACCGCCGGCGACAATGCTCGACAGCGACTCGCTGCGCACCTTCACGCCGGACAGGTTGGCATCGATGCTGATGCCGCTGGCGTTCCAGAAACGCGTGTGCTTGCGCACCAGGCTGGCGTACTCCGGCTGGATGAAGATCTTGACCTCGACGGTGTCGTGGTCGTCGGTCAGCCGGTAGCTCTTCACCACACCGACCTGGATCTGCTTGTAGAACACCGGGCTGTCGCGGTTGAGCGACCCGAGCCGATCGGCCTTGAGGGTCAGGTGCAGGCCAGGTTCGCTGTCGGACAGCGGCGGTGCCTCGGACAGCGCGGTAAAGCGCTTGGTCTTCTCGCCCTCGCCAGGGCTGACGGCGATGTAGTTACCCGAGACCAGCGTCTCGAGGCCCGAGATACCGGCCAGGGTCACGCTGGGCTTGACCAGCCAGAAGCGCGTACCGGTGTTCAGGTGGGGTTCGGCGGCCTTGTTCAGCTCGATGGTGGCGATCACCCCCTGGTTGCTCCCCTTGGCATCGAGCACCAGCGCCTTCACCTTACCGACGGGCATGCCTTTATAGATGACCTCGGTCTTGTTGGCGACGATGCCCTCGCCGGTTTCGAAGCGTACCTCGATCTCGACGCCGGCATCGCGATAAGCCTGCCAGGCCAGCCAACCGCCGATCATCAAGGCGATCAGCGGCAGGATCCAGATGGCCGACCAGTTCGAAGCAGGGCGGGTTTTAGCCGTAGGCACGTCACTCATGGTCGTCATCCGACTCCGTGTTATCCCAGATCAGACGGGGATCGAAAGTTAAAGCGGCAAGCATTGTAAGAATCACCACACTGGCAAAGGCGACAGCGCCCAAATTGGCTTCGACGCTGGCGATACGACCAAAATTCACCACCGCCACCAGAATGGCGATGACGAAGATGTCGAGCATCGACCAACGCCCGATGAACTCGATGAAGCGGTACATCCATATTCGCTGGCGCGCCGACAGTGGCTGGCGGCGTTGCACCGAATACAGCAGCAGGCCGATACCCACCAGCTTGAAGGTCGGCACCAGGATACTGGCGATGAATACCACCGCGGCAATGGGGATCATCCCGTGCTTGAGCAGGGTGATCACGCCGGACATGATGGTGTCCGGGCTACCCTGGCCGAGGGTACTGACCGTCATGATCGGCAGTATATTGGCCGGGATGTACAGGATCGACGCAGTGATCAGCAGCGCCCAGGTGCGCACGATGCTGTTCGGGCGCCGCCCATGGACCACCGCTCCACAGCGCGTACAGGTTTGTCCTTTGCCATCGTCAACCTGCCGGTTGAGCTCGTGGCATTCGTTGCAGACCAGGATGCCTGCATCAATCGCCCGCATGTAGATCTTCCCCCGACAGTGCATCCCAGATCTGATGCGGCGACATCACCACTTCGAGCCAGACCTGGACCAGCAACAGGCTGATGAAACAGAACAGGCCCAGGCCCACGGTCAGCTCGGCCAGGTCGACCAACTTGACGATGGCGACCAGCACCCCCATGAAGTAGACCTCGAGCATGCCCCAGTCGCGCAGGTGATGGTAAATGCGGTAGCACAGCAGCCCATAGCTGCGCCCTGCGTTGAGCCGGATACTGAGCAGCACCAGCAACTGGCAGAGCAGCTTGAGCAAGGGGATGGCCATGCTGCACAGGAACACCACCACAGCCACGCCACGCATTTCAGAGTTGTACAAGCCCAGCACACCGCTCCAGACAGTGTCGTCGGAATTCTGGCCAAGCAGGTGCAGCTGCATGATGGGCAGAAAGTTGGCGGGTATGAACAGCAGCAAAGCAGTAAGGACCAGGGCCAGGCTGCGATTGACCACATTGTGCCGGTGAGCGTACAGCTCGTAGCCGCACCGCGGACACAGGGCCTTTTCACCGTGCTTGAGTACCGGCTTGCGCAGCAGCAGGTCGCATTCGTGGCAGGCGACCAACTGGTCGAGCGGCAGCTGATCCAGGGTTTCGGTTTCTAGGGGTTCGGGCATCTCGAGGTTCTGAATAGATACGTGGGCTCTATTCTAGTGATCTGGCTCGAAATGTGGGAGATGGCTGAGAGCCCTATCGCCAATGCGGCACCTATCAGGGATTGTACAGACAGCACAAAGACAAAACCCCTACCTGCTCGCGCAGATAGGGGTTTTGCGAAATGAAT
>NZ_JACVVE010000051.1 GCF_016648105.1 Pseudomonas sp. S31
CACCGCCCTTTCACGGCGGTAACAGGGGTTCGAGTCCCCTAGGGGACGCCAGTTTTTACCCGCGTTTTGCGGGACTTCAAAGGCTCATTCGATTATTGAATGGGCCTTTTGTTTTTTCTGCCTTCCGTATTTTTTCCTCTGATGTGCTCGCCGCCGGTCGTCGTCGCGAAACAGCGCTTGCCAAAAAATATTATGAGAATAATATTTCGATCATCATATTTTGATCGAGGGCCCCGCCCGTGAGCGACAAGAAGAGCAAGACCCGCGAGCGCATTATCCAGGCGGCCCAGGCCGCACTGATCCAGCACGGTCCGGCCGACCCCAGTGTCAGCCAGGTGATGGGCGCGGCGGGGCTGACCGTGGGGGGCTTCTACGCCCATTTCGACAGCAAGGATGAGCTCATGCTCGAGGCGTTCCGCCAGTTGCTCGATGAGCGTCGCGCGCTGCTCGCCGAGGTGGATCCCAGCCTCGACGGGGTAGGGCGACGCGCACTGGTCTCGGCGTTCTACCTGTCGCGCAAGCATCGCGATGCCGAGGTGCATGCCTGCCCGCTGCCTAATGCCCTGGGCGAGATGCAACGCCTGCCGGCGGCCTTTCGCGAGGTGCTGGCCGAGCACATCGAGCTGATGACCGCGCAAATGGTCGATAGCCCCGAAGAGGCCGACGCCGCGTTGGCCGACCTGGCCCTGATGATTGGCGGCTTGGCGCTGGCGCGTGCCCTGGGCACTGGCGAGCTGTCCGACCGCATCCTGCGTGCCGCCAAGTCGGCGGTGATCTGAGCTTTTTGTCAGTGGGGAATACGGCAATGAGTACCTTGAACTGGATTCGTGGTGTCAATGGCACCCTTGGCCACCTGGCGCCAGAGCATATCGCCGGGCGCATGCGCCGCGCTTTCATGACCCCGCGCAACCTGCCACCCAAGCAGTGGGAACTGCCATTGCTGGCCTCCGCTGAGCGCATCACCCTGCGTTTTGGCTTGTCGGCGTTGCGCTGGGGCCAGGGCCCTACCGTGCTGCTGATGCATGGCTGGGAAGGGCGGCCGACCCAGTTCGCTGCGTTGATCGAGGCGCTGGTGCAGGCCGGGCACACCGTGGTGTCGCTGGAGGGACCGGCCCATGGGCGTTCGCCTGGGCGTCAGGCGCATGTGGTGCTGTTCGCGCGTGCCTTGTTGGAGGCCGCTGCCGAGTTGCCGCCGTTGCGTGCGGTGATCGGCCACTCCATGGGTGGGGCCAGCGTCTTGCTGGCCTTGCAGATGGGTCTGCGCACCGAGGCGGCGGTGAGTATCGCTGCGCCGGCGCGGCTGCTCGGTGTGTTGCGTGGCTTCGCCCAGCGCCTGGGTATGCCGGCCCGGGCGCGGGCGGCGTTCATCCGTCAGATCGAGGCGGATGTCGGCATCCAGGTCGGGCGCCTGGATGTCAACGGCTACCAACTGGACCTGCCGGGCCTGGTGGTGCATGCCGCCGATGATGCCCTGGTGCCGGCCGAAGAGGCCCAGTTGATCCACCAGGCCTGGTTTGACAGCCGCTTGCTCATGTTGCAGGAGGGTGGCCACCAGCGGGTGCTCGCCGACCCGCAACTGAGTGAAGCCGTGCTCGAATTGCTGGCTGGGGCGACCGCGCCGGCACGGCAAAGCGCCTGAGCATCCGTTACACTCGACGGACCTTGGGGCGCAAAGCGCCCCCAGACATTCAGACCAATATGCCATTTGCACAGGAGCATGCATGAGCTGGGACCTGGCAACGCCATTCATCATCGACCTGCGGGTCGGCAACGAGGACATCGATGGCCTCGGCCACGCCAACAACGCGGTCTACGTCACCTGGCTGGAGCGCTGCGCCTGGCGTCACTCCCAGCGCCTGGGCCTGGACCTGGCCGAATACCGGCGCCTGGATCGTGCCATGGCGGTGGTGCGCCATGAAATCGACTACCTGGCCGCCGCCTACGAGGACGACGAGCTGCAATTGGCGACCTGGATCATCGATTGGGACCAGCGCCTGCGCATGACCCGGCGTTTCCAGCTCATGCGCCCACGCGACGGTGTGACCCTGCTGCGGGCGCAGACCACCTTCGCCTGCATCGAGCTATCCACTGGCAAGCCGCGGCGCATGCCGGCGGAGTTCCTCGACGGTTACGGCCCGGCGCTGATCGGTGCCTGAAACCCCGGCTTTTTTTGCTAGACTGCCGCTTTTTTCGCTGAGTCCCCAACATGCAAATTGCCCTGGCCCCGATGGAGGGGCTGGTCGACAACATCCTGCGCGACGTCCTGACCCGGGTGGGCGGCATCGATTGGTGCGTCACCGAGTTCATTCGCGTCTGCGACCGCCTGTTGCCGGCATCATCCTTCGACAAGCTGGCCCCGGAGCTGCGCCAGGGCGCACGCACCGCCGCCGGGGTGCCGATGCGTGTGCAGCTGTTGGGCTCCGACCCGGTCTGCCTGGCGGAAAACGCCGCCCTGGCCTGCGAGCTGGGTGCACCGGTGATCGACCTCAACTTTGGTTGCCCGGCCAAGACGGTCAACAAATCCCGGGGTGGCGCGGTGTTGCTAAAGGAGCCCGAGCTGCTGCATGCCATTGTCCGCGAAGTGCGTCGTGCGGTGCCGGCGCATATCCCGGTCACTTCGAAGATGCGCCTGGGCTTCGACAGCCCGGACGGTGCCCTGGACTGCGCCACGGCGCTGGCCGAGGGTGGTTCGGCGCACCTGGTGGTACATGCGCGGACCAAGGTCGAGGGCTACAAGCCGCCAGCGCATTGGGAATGGGTGGCGCGAGTCCAGGATGTGGTCGCGGTGCCAGTGTTCGCCAATGGCGAGATCTGGACCGTGGACGACTGGCGGCGTTGCCGCGAGGTCAGTGGGGCCGAGCACATCATGCTGGGCCGCGGCCTGGTGTCGCGCCCTGACCTGGCCCTGCAGATCGCCGCCGCGCGTGACGGGCGCGAGTACCAATCGCTGAGCTGGGATGAACTGTTGCCGTTGCTGCGCGAGTTCTGGCGCCAGGCTCAGGCCAAGTTGTCGCCCCGCTATGCACCGGGGCGGATGAAGCAGTGGCTGGCGATGCTGACCCGCGGCTATCCCGAGGCGGTGGTGCTGTTTGCCGAGTTGCGGCGTGAGGATGATTGTGCGCAGATCAGCCGGTTGCTTGGGGTCGAGGCGACATCCTTCGAGGCTTGCGTTGCCTGATCTGGCCTCTTCGCGGGTGAACCCGCTCCTACAGGTTGTACGGCCAGATACATCGTTTGTACCAGGACGTGCGCATTCCCTGTAGGAGCGGGTTCACCCGCGAAGAGGCCGGCCCAGGCAACCTAGCAGCAAAATTTTTCACCACCACCCTTGAAACCCATCCCCCCGGCCATATCTCTTGAGTACGCGATGCCGAAGTCGGGTCGCGTAATGACTCACTTGCTGATTCTCAGGAGTTTATGACCATGACCAGCGCTTTCTCTCTCGCTCCACTGTTCCGCCATTCCGTGGGCTTCGACCGTTTCAACGACCTGTTCGAATCCGCGGCACGCAACGAGGCGGGTAGCAGCTACCCTCCCTACAACGTTGAAAAACATGGCGATGACCACTATCGCATCGTGGTTGCCGCAGCCGGTTTCCAAGAGCAGGACCTCGACCTGCAGGTCGAGAAAGGCGTCCTGACCGTGATCGGCGGCAAGCGCGAAAACGGCAACGCTGAAGTGACCTACCTGCACCAGGGCATCGCCCAGCGTGCCTTCAAGCTGTCGTTCCGCCTCGCCGACCATATCGAGGTGAAATCCGCCGGCCTGGCCAACGGCCTGCTCAGCATCGACCTGCTGCGCATCGTGCCGGAAGAAGCCAAGGCCAAGCGCATCCCGATCAACGGCGAAAAGCCTGCGCTGAACTGACAGCGTGATCAATGAAAGGGCATCTTCGGGTGCCCTTTTTTGTGCCTAATAATCCGCCGGGGCCTCCAGCAGCAATTGCCGGAAGGCCATCAATGGCAAGGGCCGGCTGTGCAGGTAGCCTTGGTACAGGTAGCAGCCCTGGCGCTCGAGAAATTCCAACTGCTCGGTCAGCTCGACGCCTTCGGCGATCACCGCCAGCCCCAGGCTGCGGGCCATGGCGACGATGGCGCGGACGATCTCGGCGTCGTTCGGGTCGAGCGGGGCGTCGCGCACGAAGGTCTGGTCGATTTTCAAGGCATCGACCGGCAAGCGCTTGAGGTAGGTCAGCGACGAATAGCCGGTGCCGAAATCGTCCATGGCGAAGCTCACGCCATAGCGCTTGAGTTCGCGCATCTTGCCGATGGTGTCCTCTAGGTTCTGGATGACGATGCCCTCGGTGATCTCCAGCTTCAGCATGCGCCGGGGCAGGCCATAGTCGTCCAGGCTGCGCAATACCCGCTCGACGAAGTCGTTCTGGCGGAACTGCCGCGGGCTGATGTTGACGCACAGGCTGAAGGCGTCGGCATCGATCAGGCCGTCCTGCAGCATGCGCGCGCAGGCATCGCAGGCTTCATCGAGGATCCAACTGCCCACTTCGAGGATCAAGCCGCTCTCCTCGAGTACCTGGATGAACTGCGCAGGTGGTTGCTGGCCCAGTTGCGGATGGTGCCAGCGCAACAGCACCTCGGCCCCGACGATGCGGTTGTCGCGCGCGTCGACCTGGGGTTGGAAGTGCAGGGCCAGTTCGCCGCGGGCCAGGGCCAGGCGCAGGTCGCTTTCCATGCGCAGCCGTTCGCTGGCGGCCTTTTGCATGGTGTTGTGGAACAACTGCGTGGTGTTGCGTCCGGAGTCCTTGGCCCGATACAGGGCGATATCGGCGCGCTTGAGCAGGTCGGCGGGGGTCGCGCCGTGGTCGGGAATCAGCGCCACGCCGATGCTCGGGGTGACTTGCAGGCGCTGGCCGTCCAGCGACATCGGCTCGGCCAGCAGTTCGCGCAGGGTGTCGGCCAGCTCGCGGACCTTGTCTTCGACCGCGTCGCGTCCACCCTCGAGGCCCCCGATCAGCACCACGAACTCATCCCCGCCCAGGCGCGCCACGGTGTCTTCCAGGCGCACGCTGGCCTCCAGGCGCGCGGTGATGATCTTCAGCACCGTGTCGCCCACCGGATGGCCGAGCGAGTCGTTGATGTGCTTGAAATGGTCGAGGTCCAGGAACAGCAGGGCGCCGCGCTGGTTGTGGCGCTTGAGCAGGGCGATCTGTTGGCTCAGGCGGTCCATCAGCAGGGCGCGATTGGGCAGGTTGGTCAGTGGGTCGTGGTAGGCCAGGTGGCGAATCTGCGCCTGGGCGTTCTTCAGCTGACTGACGTCGCGAGCGGTCAACAGCAGGCAATCGACCTCGTTGAGGCTGATCGGCTCTACCGACACCTCCACGGTGAGGATATCGCCGCGTTTGTTGCGCCCGAGCATCTCGCGGTGGTGCAGGCGGCCATGCTCGTGCAGCTCGTTGAGCAGGGCGGCGCGCTGTTTCTCGTCGGCCCAGATGCCTATTTCATAGACCGTGTGGCCGATCACCTCGGCAGCACTGTAGCCGGTCAGGCGGGTGAAGCCGTCGTTGATCTCGAGGTAACGGCCGCTCCCGCGCTCGGTGATGGTGATGGCGTCGGGGCTGGAGTGGAAGGCCTTGGCGAACTTCTCCTCGCTGGATTTCAGCGCCGCCTCGGCCCGTTGCTGCTGGGTGATGTCACGCAGCGTGGTGACACTGCAGGGCTGATTGTCGACGCTGATCAGGCAACTGGAGATCACGCAGGTCAGTAGCGAGCCGTCACGGTGATTGAGGCTCACGGCAACGTTGCTCAGGGCCTGTTCGCGAATCACCCGCTCGATACGCTTCACCCGCGCGGCCGGTTCTGCCCACAGGCCGAGTTGTTCCGTGGTGCGGCCGATCACCTGTTCGGCGCTCCAACCGAAGGCCTGGGTGAACGCCGGGTTGATCTCGATGAACTGGCCGTTGTCCTGGCGGGTGACGCAGATCGGGTCGGGGCTGACCTGGAACAGGCTGGCGAATTTTTCTTCCGAGGCAGTCAGGCGTTGCTCGCGCTCGACCTGGTCGGTGATGTCGAGCAGGGTGCCGGCCATGCGCAGTGGCTTGCCCTGGTCGTCCCGGTACAGCCGCGCGCGGCTTTCGATGTAGCGCGAGGCGCCGTTCTCCAGTTGTACCCGGTAGGTGATCTGGTAGTTGCCGGCCGGGCCTTCGCGCAGGCTGCGATAGGCCTGGCGCATGACGTTGCGCTCCTGTTCGGGCACGCCCTCGAAGAAGGCGTCGAACGACTCGTGAAACGGTACCGGGTCCAGCCCGTGCAATTGTGCGGCGCGTGCCGAGCCGTAGAGCATGCCGCTGGGGATGTGCCAGTCCCAGGTGCCCAGCTGCGCCGAATCCAGGGCCAGGTCGAGGCGCTCCTGGCTGTCCTTGAGGGCCTGCTCGGCACGCCGGCGCTCGGTGGTGTCGACGAACGTGCTGAGCAGGAAGGTCACCCCTTCGAATTCGACGCCCTGGGTGCACAGGATGCCATCGTGAACCTTGCCGGAACTGGCGCGGAACTGCACTTCGAGGCTGACCGGCCCGCTGCCGGCGCGGGTGGCCTCCATCACCTGCTGGCGCTGCTCGAGGTTGGCCCACAGGCCCAGTTCCAGGCTGGTCTTGCCGATCACCTGGCTGCCGGGCCAGCCGAGCATGTCCTCGAAGTGCTGGTTGACGTCGAAGATCATGCCGTCGTGGCGGCGTGTCAGCAGCACCGCATTGGGGCTCAGGTGGAACAATGTGGCGAAGCGCTTCTCCGAGTTGATCAGCGCAGCTTCCCGTTCGCGTTGGCGGGTGATCTCGCGGATCACGCCGATCATCTGGCGCCGACCGTGACGATCATGGGTGAGACTGCCATTGATCTCCAGCCAATGCAGGGTGCCGTCCGGCCAGCGGATGCGGTGGCGCATGGCCTGGACCACCGGCTCGCCGTTGACCACCGCCTGGAAGGCCTGGCGGGTGCGGGCGCGGTCTTCCTCGGGGAGCAGGTCGAGGTAATCGATGTCGTTGGGCAGTGGCCGTTGCGGGTCGAAGCCGAACAGAGCCTGGGTCCCGCGCGACCAGCTCACCCGGCCGGTTTCGATATCCCACAGCCAGGCCCCCAGGCGGGCGCCGTTGAGGGCGGCGAGCAACTGCGGGGCATTCTGCCAGGCCTGTTCAGATTCCTGTGGGTCGGCAGCCGGAATGCGCGGCAGGCGCGGAAAGCGATTTGCTGATTTGGGCATCGATACCAGACCTTTGGCTTGAAACGCGTCCTTGAGTTGGAAATGCCGAGCTGACGACCGGTCAGGCGGACCCTGCGTGGCTGTCGAGCAAGGCCATGAAGGCCCTCGCCGCATTCGATAGCGTTCGCTCCGTGTGCAAAATGTAGCCTAGCTGGCGCGACAGTTGTATGCCGGGCAAGGCGATGGGTGCGACCTGGTCGTCGAGCATGGTGCGCGGCAGCACGCTCCAGGCCAGGCCGATCGACACCATCATCTTGATGGTTTCCATGTAATTGGTGCTCATGGCGATGTTCGGCGTCAGGCCCTGGCTTTCGAACAGGCGCTGGACGATGTGGTGGGTGAAGGTGTTGCCGCCAGGAAACACCGCCGGATGGCGAGCGACATCGGCCAGGCCGACCTGGCCGTTGCGGGCCAGCGGGTGCTCGGGGGCGGCGACGAAATCTAGGGCGTCGTCCCACACCGGCACCGCCTTGACCAGGTGATGGGGCTCGGGAGCCAGGGTAATCACGGCAATTTCGGCGCGGCCATGAAGGATTTCATCGTAGGCCGCTTCTGAATCCATGAACTGGATGTCCAGCGCCACGGCCGGGTACTCGCGGGTGAAAGCCCGTAGCAGCGGGGGCAGGCGGTGCAAGCCGATGTGATGGCTAGTGGCCAGAGTGAGCCGACCGCTCACTTCCCCCGTCAAATTGGTCAGCGCTCTGCGCGTATCATCGAGGACGTTGAGGATCTGGTAGGCGCGTGGCAGCAGGGCACGGCCGGCCTCGGTCAGGGTCACTTCGCGGCCCAGGCGGTCGAACAGACGCACGTCCAGTTGTTGCTCCAGCCCGGCGATGCGCTTGCTGACCGCCGGCTGGGTCAGAAACAGGCGCTGCGCTGCGCCGGAGAAGCTGCCGGTTTCGGCGATGGCGATGAAGGCGCTCAGGTTGGCCAGGTCCATGAGGGTGAATTCCTGTTGGTTATCCAAAGCATAAAAATTATGAATTTGAGTTATTCAATCTAACGCCATAGCATCGCCCATACAAGCCAAGGGGTCTTTGGCATAGAAAGACGCTGATGAGGAACAGTCTGATGGCTGGCAAAACGCTCTACGACAAACTCTGGGAAGCCCATGAGGTCAAGCGCCGTGATGACGGCTCGTCCTTGATCTACATCGACCGCCATATCATTCACGAAGTGACGTCGCCCCAGGCCTTCGAAGGCCTGCGCCTGGCCAACCGCAAGCCATGGCGCATCGATGCCAACATCGCCACGCCCGACCACAACGTGCCGACCACGCCGGAGCGCAAGGGTGGCATCGAGGCCATCGTCGACCAGGTGTCGCGCCTGCAGGTGCAGACCCTCGATGAAAACTGTGACGAGTACGGCATCGTCGAATTCAAGATGAACGACGAACGCCAGGGCATCGTCCACGTCATCAGCCCCGAGCAAGGCGCCACCTTGCCAGGCATGACCGTGGTCTGCGGCGATTCGCACACCTCGACCCACGGCGCCTTCGGTGCCCTGGCCCACGGCATCGGCACCTCCGAGGTCGAGCACGTGCTCGCTACCCAGTGCCTGGTGGCCAAGAAGATGAAGAACATGCTGGTGCGCGTCGAGGGCCAGTTGCCTGCCGGCGTCACCGCCAAGGACATCGTGCTCGCCGTCATCGGCAAGATCGGCACCGCCGGTGGCAACGGCCACGCCATGGAATTCGCCGGCAGCGCCATTCGCGAATTGTCGATGGAAGGCCGCATGACCATCTGCAACATGTCCATCGAGGCTGGTGCCCGGGTCGGCTTGGTGGCCACCGATGCCACCACCGTCGCCTATGTCGAAGGCCGCCCTTACGCGCCGAAGGGCGAGCAATGGACGCGTGCCGTCGAAGCCTGGAAAGACCTGGTTTCCGACGATGACGCCGTGTTCGACACCGTGGTCGAGTTGGACGCCACGCAGATCAAGCCACAGGTCAGTTGGGGCACTTCGCCGGAGATGGTCCTGGCCGTCGACCAGCGCGTGCCGGACCCGGCCGCCGAAGCCGACCTGGTCAAGCGTGGCTCGATCGAGCGCGCCCTCAAGTACATGGGGCTGAGCGCCAACCAGGCGATCACCGACATCCAGCTCGACCGCGTGTTCATCGGTTCGTGCACCAACTCGCGGATCGAAGACCTGCGCGCTGCGGCGGAAATCGCCAAGGGCCGCAAGGTCGCCGCCACCATCAAGCAGGCCATCGTGGTTCCGGGTTCCGGGCTGGTCAAGGCCCAGGCCGAACGCGAAGGCCTGGACAAGATCTTCCTCGAAGCTGGCTTCGAGTGGCGTGAGCCTGGCTGCTCGATGTGCCTGGCGATGAACCCGGACCGCCTGGAAAGCGGCGAGCACTGTGCATCCACTTCCAACCGCAACTTCGAAGGCCGTCAGGGCGCCGGTGGTCGTACCCACCTGGTCAGCCCGGCCATGGCCGCCGCTGCCGCGGTGACTGGTCACTTCATCGATGTCCGCGAGTTGATCCAAGGGAGCGCAGCATGAAAGCCTTTACCCAGCACACCGGTCTCGTCGCGCCGTTGGACCGTGCCAACGTCGACACCGACCAGATCATTCCCAAGCAGTTCCTCAAGTCGATCAAGCGCACCGGCTTCGGCCCCAACCTGTTCGACGAGTGGCGTTACCTGGATGTCGGCCAGCCTTACCAGGACAACAGCAAGCGCCCGCTGAACAAGGAGTTCGTGCTCAACCACGAACGCTACCAGGGTGCCAGCGTGTTGCTGGCGCGTGAGAACTTCGGTTGCGGTTCGAGCCGCGAGCACGCCCCGTGGGCGCTGGACGAATACGGCTTCCGCAGCGTGATCGCGCCGAGCTTCGCCGACATCTTCTTCAACAACAGCTTCAAGAACGGCCTGCTGCCGATCATCCTCAGCGACGAGGAGGTCGACGAGCTGTTCAAGCAGGTCGAAGCCAACCCTGGCTACCAACTGACCATCGACTTGCAGGCCCAGGCCGTGACCCGTCCGGATGGCAAGGTACTGCACTTCGAGATCGATGCCTTCCGCAAGCACTGCCTGCTCAACGGCCTCGATGACATCGGCCTGACCCTGCAGGACAGCGAGGCGATCAAGGCCTTCGAAGGCAAGCACCGCGCCGGGCAGCCTTGGCTGTTCCGTGATGCCTGAGTGATGTAGCCGGTGTTTGCAGTGCCTGTGTCGGCCTCTTCGCGGGTAAACCCGCTCCTACAAGGATCTCGTTGTAGCTGTAGGAGCGGGTTTACCCGCGAAAGGGCCGGCGATGGCAACACATGACTAAAGGAATACCCTGATGACCAGCACCTCCCACACCGATGTGGTCCAACGCCAGTTCGGCGAACAGGCCAGCGCCTACCTCAGCAGCGCCGTGCACGCCCAGGGCAGTGAGTTCGCCCTGCTGCAGGCCGAACTAGCGGGGCAGGGCAGCGCACGCGTGCTGGACCTGGGCTGCGGTGCCGGTCATGTCAGCTTCCATGTCGCGCCACTGGTAGCCGAGGTGGTCGCCTACGACCTCTCGCCATCGATGCTCGACGTGGTCGCCGCCGCAGCCGCCGATCGCGGCCTGGGCAATATCACCACCGAATGCGGCGCCGCCGAACGCTTGCCGTTCGCCGATGCCTCGTTCGATTTCGTCTTCAGCCGCTACTCGGCGCACCACTGGAGCGACCTCGGCGTGGCCCTGCGCGAAGTGCGCCGGGTGCTCAAGCCGGGTGGCGTGGCCGCCTTCGTCGACGTGATGTCGCCGGGCAGCCCATTGCTCGACACCTACCTGCAGACCGTCGAAGTGCTGCGCGACACCAGCCATGTGCGCGATTATTCCGCCGCCGAGTGGTTGCGCCAGGTCAGCGAAGCCGGCCTGCACGTGCGCAGCCATAGCCGCCAGGGGCTGCGCCTGGAGTTCACCTCCTGGGTCGAGCGCATGCGCACCCCCGAGCCGCTGCGCGTGGCCATTCGCCAATTGCAGCAGGCCATGGGCGAGGAAGTGCGGCAGTATTACCAGATCGAAGCCGATGGCTCGTTCAGCACCGATGTGCTGGTGTTGTGGGCCGAGCGCTAGGCTCGTAGAAAAATACAGTTCGGCGTGGCCAGTTGGGCCGCGCCGCTTGAATGGATAGAGGAAAGCATGAGCAAGCAGATTCTGATTCTCCCAGGTGATGGCATCGGCCCGGAAATCATGGCCGAGGCGGTCAAGGTGCTGGAGCTGGCCAACGACAAGTTCCAGCTCGGCCTGAGCCTGGCCCACGACGTGATCGGTGGCGCCGCCATCGACAAGCACGGCGTGCCGCTGGCCGACGAGACCCTGGAGCGTGCGCGTCAGGCCGATGCGGTGCTGCTGGGCGCCGTGGGGGGCCCGAAGTGGGACAAGATCGAGCGTGACATCCGCCCTGAGCGCGGCCTGCTGAAGATCCGTTCGCAACTGGGGCTGTTCGCCAACCTGCGTCCGGCCATCCTCTATCCGCAACTGGCCGATGCCTCGTCGCTGAAGCCGGAAATCGTCTCGGGCCTGGACATCCTCATCGTCCGTGAGCTGACCGGTGGCATCTACTTCGGCGCCCCGCGTGGCCAGCGCGAACTCGAAGGTGGCGAGCGCCAGGCCTACGACACCCTGCCCTACAGCGAAAGCGAAGTGCGCCGCATCGCCCGTGTCGGCTTCGACATGGCCCGCGTGCGCGGCAAGAAGCTGTGCTCGGTGGACAAGGCCAACGTCCTGGCATCCAGCCAGCTGTGGCGTGAAGTGGTCGAGGATGTGGCCAAGGATTACCCGGATGTCGAACTGAGCCACATGTACGTCGACAACGCCGCCATGCAGCTGGTGCGCGCACCCAAGCAGTTCGACGTGATGGTGACCGACAACATGTTCGGTGACATTCTGTCGGATGAGGCTTCCATGCTCACCGGTTCCATCGGCATGCTGCCTTCGGCCTCGCTGGATGCCAACAACAAGGGCATGTACGAGCCTTGCCATGGCTCGGCGCCGGACATCGCCGGCCTGGGCGTCGCCAACCCGCTGGCGACCATCCTGTCGGTGTCGATGATGCTGCGCTACAGCTTCAACCAGCAGGCCGCAGCCGAGGCCATCGAGCAGGCGGTGAGCCTGGTGCTGGACCAGGGCCTGCGCACCGGCGACATCTTCTCGGAAGGTTGCCGCAAGGTCGGTACGCAAGAAATGGGCGACGCAGTAGTCGCAGCCCTGCGGAATCTGTAATCTCTCTGGCCCGCCACCCAAAACTCCCGGTGGCGGCCCACTTTTAGCAAAGGTGTAGTTGCGATGAAACGTGTAGGTCTGATCGGTTGGCGCGGCATGGTCGGTTCCGTGCTCATGCAGCGGATGCTGGAAGAGCAGGACTTCGACCTTATCGAGCCGGTGTTCTTCACCACCTCGAACGTCGGTGGCCAAGGTCCGAGCGTGGGCAAGGATATTGCTCCGCTCAAGGACGCGTATTCGATCGAAGAACTCAAGACCCTCGACGTGATCCTGACCTGCCAGGGCGGCGACTACACCAACGAGGTGTTCCCCAAGCTGCGTGAAGCCGGCTGGCAGGGTTACTGGATCGACGCCGCTTCGTCGCTGCGCATGCAGGACGACGCGGTCATCGTGCTCGACCCGGTCAACCGCAAGGTGATCGACCAGCAGCTCGATGCCGGTACCAAGAACTACATCGGCGGCAACTGCACCGTCAGCCTGATGCTGATGGGCCTGGGCGGCCTGTTCGAAGCCGGCCTGGTCGAGTGGATGAGCGCCATGACCTACCAGGCGGCCTCCGGTGCCGGCGCGCAGAACATGCGCGAGCTGATCAAGCAGATGGGCGGCATTCACGCGGCTGTCGCCGATGACCTGGCCAACCCGGCCAGCGCCATTCTCGACATCGACCGCAAGGTCGCCGAGGCCATGCGCGGCGAAGCGTTCCCGACCGAGAACTTCGGCGTACCGCTGGCTGGCAGCCTGATCCCGTGGATCGACAAGGAACTGCCGAACGGCCAGAGCCGCGAGGAATGGAAGGCCCAGGCCGAGACCAACAAGATCCTCGGCCGCTTCAAGAGCCCGATCCCGGTCGATGGTATCTGCGTGCGCATCGGCGCCATGCGTTGCCACAGCCAGGCGCTGACCATCAAGCTGAACAAGGACGTGCCGCTGGCCGACATCGAAGGCCTGATCAGCCAGCACAACCCGTGGGTCAAGCTGGTGCCGAACCAGCGCGAGATCAGCATGCAGGAGCTGAGCCCGACCAAGGTCACCGGTACCCTGAACATCCCGGTGGGCCGTTTGCGCAAGCTGAACATGGGCTCCCAGTACCTGGGTGCGTTCACCGTCGGCGACCAGCTGCTGTGGGGCGCTGCCGAGCCGCTGCGGCGCATGCTGCGGATCCTGCTGGAGCGTTGATCGTTCTGGTGTGCAAAAAACCCGTGCTGGTGACAGCGCGGGTTTTTTGTTTTGTAACGGTTACAAACAGGCGGTGCAAATCCCTGGCTTGGTGAGAAGTATTCTCATTATAATCGGGCTCCCCAGTTTGCCTGAGCATAGGAAAGTGCTGACGTGCTGGAACAACTCTTCACCCAACATGCCCCCGCCTTGCACCGTTACCTGCTGCGCAAGAACTGCACGCCGAGCCTGGCGTCGGACCTGGTCCAGGAAACCTTCCTGCGCCTGGCCCAGATGGAAGGCGTGGAGAGGCTGCTGGCCAGCCCCGGCTACCTGTTCCGTATTGCCCACAACTTGATGATCGACCATCACCGGCGCTATGGCAGCAGGCGCTACGAGACCGAGCCATCCCTGGTGTTCGATACCTTGGTCGACGAAGGCTGTTCGCCCGAGGATCAGGCGATCGGCGCGCATGAACTGGAGCGCCTGCATGCGTTGCTGGAATTGTTGCCCGAGCGCACACGCGATGTTTTCCTGCTGTGTCGGGTCGAGGGGATGACCCATAAAGAGGCCGCACGTTATTTACGGATTTCCACCAGTTCGGTACAAAAACACCTGGCCAGCGCACTCGTCAGGATCGGCAGGGAGCTGGAGGCCGACCTGTAGTCCAGACGCATACCCAAGAGGCAGCAGCAACACACCGTGAACCCCTCAGACAGCATTGACCCGATCGAGCGCTGCGCCGCCGAATGGGTCACGAAGCATCGCCAAGGTCGCCTCGGCCCCGCCGAGAAAGCGGCCTATGGGCGTTGGCTGGCCGCCGATCCGCGGCATGCCGCAGCAGCCCAGCGGCTTGATCGCGCCTGGCAAGCCACCGGGGCGTTGCGCCAAGGCTATGTGCGCCCACCCCGACCGGCACGTGGGCATGGCCCGCTGGCCTGGTTGCAAGAGGCCTTGCAGCGGCCCAAGGCCTGTGCGGGGGCATTGACGGGCTTGGCCGTGGCCTGCTGGTTGTGGTTGGCCCCGCCGTTCTGGGTGCAGGGCCTGGGGGCCGACTACCAGACCGGCTATGGCGAAGTCCGCCACGTGACGCTCGATGACGGCAGCCAGATCGACCTGGGCAGCCGCAGCATCCTCAGCATTGCCTACGACGGCGAGCGCCGCACGGTGCGCCTCAAGCGGGGTGAGGCGGTGTTCGCGCCGTCGCCCGTGGGCGAGGCGGAATCGCGGCCGTTCACGGTCCGCACGCCAGGTGCTACGGTCACTGCCCGCGGTACCCGCTACCTGGTGGCGGTCGATGAGGACGAACGCTCGGGCTGGGTCGCGGTGCTGCAGCACAGTGTCGAGATCGACCTGGTGCCCCATGATCTCGACGAAGCCTCGGCGTCTGCCGTGCTGCAACAGGGCGATAGCCTGTATTTCAGCCCCCAGGCCGGGCTCAAGCCACTGGAACAGTCGCCGCAGGAACTGGCCAGCTGGCAGCAGGGCAGGGTGGTGCTGCGCCAGTCGACCCTGGCCCAGGCAGCACGGCAGCTGGGCCGCTATCGCCCCGGCCTGACCCTGGTGCGCGGCGAGGCGTTGGGCCGGCTGCCGGTCAATGCCGTGGTGCGCACCGACAACGTCGACGACGCGCTGCGCCAGTTGGCGGCCCAGGCGCACGCCAAAGTCATGCAGCTGCCGGGCGTGCTGCTGATTTATTGATATAAAAACGCCATCATTTAGAATATATCGCTCTACTGCGTTTCAAGCCTTCACCCGTTACTAAGTGCAAATAAATCTTATTTGTCTTTAGCTAGGGTGTTTGCAATCGATGTCAAAGGGAGCTTCGGGGTTCTTCGCCCCTCAACGTGGCAAGCTGAGCCTGGGAATTCAGCTGGCCTTGTTCACCTGCTGCGCCAGCGCATCGTCGCTGCAGGCGGCAGTCGCCGAGCCAGCCGCGGCGCTCAGCCGCCAGGCCAGCCAGTACCATGAATTCGACGTGCAGGGCGGGGCGCTCGAGGATGCCCTGGTGCGTCTGGCCAATCAGGCCGATGCCGAGCTGTACCTGACCGGCAATGCCTTTTCTGGCTTGTATGCCAACCCCGTGCAGGGCCGCATGACCCTGGACATGGCCCTGCAACGCCTGCTCGAAGGCCTGCCGGTGAGCTTCAGCCTCGGCGGCCAGGCCGACCGCCCGGTGATCCAGTTGCAGCCAGCGGCTGGCGCCAGCGCCCAGAACCCCGACGACCTGCACCCGACCTACGTCTACAGCCAGCGCGATGGCCGCTCGCGGGACGAGAAAGGCTACAGCGACATCTACGACCAGGACATCTCCACCGTCTATGCCGGCAAGGAGCAGATCGAGCGCTACAAGGGCGCCGCACCTGCCGACGTGTTCAAGGGCATGCTCAACGTCTATAGCGGCGATGCCCGCAACAGCGGAGCCCTCGACCCCAATGTGCGGGGCATCCAGGGGCCGGGGCGGGTACCGCTGACCATCGATGGCACCGAGCAGGCGCTGACCGTGTACCGCGGCTACATGGGCGCCAACAACCGCAACTACATCGACCCCAACCTGATTGGCTCGATCAAGGTCATCAAAGGCCCGAATCTGGAACGCAATGTGTACAGCGGCGTCGGCGGGGCGGTGGTGGCCAACACCCTGAGCGTCGATGACATCCTCAAGGAAGGCGAGACCTTCGGCGGCGAATTGAAGCTCGAAGGCAGCAACAACTCGGTCTCGCCCAAGCTCCCCACCTTGCTGACCGGGCAGATGCCGGGCGACGACTACCAGTACTACCCGATCAATTCCTATTACGACCCGTCGCTGTACAAGCATCCGCGCACCAGCAGCAGCAACGGCCTGTTGTCCGGTGACGACCAGGCCTACCGCCTGGCCCTGGGCACCCGCCAGGAGCATTTCGACCTGATGGCGGCCTATGCCTACCGGGAAAAGGGTAACCACTACGCCGGCAAGAACAAGAGCAGCTACTACTCCAGTGGCGAACTGGTCGACGGCAAATGGGACTACGTGCCGAACCTGGCGCGTATCTACAAGCCGGGCGATGAGGTGCCCAATACGTCGAGCAAGATGGAGTCATGGCTGGCCAAGGCCACCTGGAAGATCGACGAAGGGCAGACCCTGGAGTTCGGCTACCGCGACACCGATTCGTTGTACGGCGAGATCCTGCCCACACGGATTTCCTTCTTTTCCCCAGGCACCCAGTATGACGCGGCGACCTATGGCGTGCCGCAGTGGCCGCTGAGCCATGTGCAGAGCAAGGCCTACAACCTCGAATACAAGCTCAACCCAGAGAACAACCCTTGGTTGGATTTCTATTCCAACCTGTGGATGACCCGCACCCTCAGCGATACCTACAGCGCCGGTGGCGTACCCAACGAAACCACGGCGCAGTACCCCGAGTTTCGCAATACCGCCGTGGCCAACGCCAAGCATGATCGCGTCGGCCTGACCCTCAGCAACCGCCTGCAATTGCTGGACACCCTTGGCCTCACGCTCGGCGGCAGCTACCAGCACGAGAAGCTCAGTTCCGGCGATAGCATCTACGACCCCACCACGTTTTCTACCACGCGGATCTTCCCCCGGGCAGGGCGGCGCGAAGAGCAGGAATACAACTTCAACTTCGATTGGCAGCCGGTCAGTTTCGCCCGCTTCACCGCAGGCGGGCGTTATTCCTCCTATTGGTCGTTCGATGACTTCCTGGCGCAGAACCAGCGCGACACCGGAGTGACCACCGACAACGTGCAGACCGGGCGTGGCGTCACCTACAACACGCGCCAGACCCTGTCGGACGCGCAATGGCGGGCGGTGGTCGACGAGAAGCTGGCGTTCTTCAACGAGATCTGGGACCTGTTCGGCACCCCCCAGGAAGAGCGGCAGCCGACCATCGACCTGATCGAAAGCGAAACGCCCCGCGTGCTAGATACCGAGCATCAAGCGCACTGGGCCCAGGACGGCAATGGGCGCTACCACCGCAGCAACAGCCCTTGCGCGATCGCCGCAGCGGCCGGCGAGAACATCCTCAACTGCAGTATCGTCGGGTATTCGTCCGGCGCCGATGCGCGGGACCTGGAAGGCAACCTGGCCAATCAGCCGGTCGACGTGTCGGCCAAGCATCGCCGGGATCATGGCTGGGTGCCGAACCTCTCGGCCACGTTCTACACCTCCGAAAACGGCCGCTTCTACCTGCGCTACAGCGAGGCGATCCGTTACCCGAGCATGTTCGAAAGTACCATCGGTTTCTCGGCCTCGTTGTCGCCATATCCATTGAAACCGGAACATGCGCACAACTATGAGGCGGCCTACATTCACAACCTCAGCGGTGTGTTGGGCAGTGAACAGGCAGACATAAAACTCACCTACTACCACAACACCACCAACGATGTGATCGAGCGTGACCCGCAGTTGATGTTCTCCAATATCGAGAAACAAGTGACGGCGGGCGTCGAACTTCAGGGGCGCTATGACAGTGGCAGGTTCTTTACCGACCTGAGTGTCGCGCATGTGCTGAAAAACAAAGTGTGCGATGAAAACAGCGCCATCACCCTCGACCCCACCGGGGGGATCCCCAACTGCGTCGACGACGGTTTCGTCGGCGGCTACCTGGCCGGCATGGCCATGCCCGAATGGTCGGCGAACCTGGGCATCGGTGCGCGCTTTCTCGACCGTCGTCTCGAAGTCGGCGGCCGGGTCATCTACTACAAGGGCCACGACAGCAAGTTCTCCAGCAACTACGGCGACAACCCGATGGTGTCGTACTACCTGAACACGCCGTTGTCCTGGGACAACATCGTGACCTACGACGCCTACGTCAATTACAAGTTGACCGATGACATCAACGTCGAGTTGGTCGGTACCAACTTGAGCAATCTCTACTACCTGGACCCCTTGACCCGTTCGGCCATGCCGGCACCGGGGCGAACCTTGAAAGTTGGACTGACTGCAAAATTCTAGTGCGTGAGGTGAGTATGGACGGATGAAACCTTCGGTACCGCAAGTGCTTGTCTGTTGATTATTTTTACTTTCTCAAAGGATGATGAAATGAAAGCGTTCAATGTTTCCGTACTTGCAATTGCACTGCTGGGCGTGGCTGGGGTGGCCCAGGCCGATGTCGCTTCGGGCCAGAGCTACACCGGCTCCGTGCAGGTGGGCGGCTCGCAGGGCACTTCCACCAACCATCCAGGCGAGGCTGGCTCGCCAGCCGTGGGCGTGAATGCTTTCTACAACGGCACGCGGGTGGCCTTCAGCGGCCTCAAGGCGATGGTGCCGGCCGATGCCAATGGGGTCACCACCATCACCCCGGCTATGATGCCGGCTTCGCACGCTGCCCTGGGCAACTTCGACTTCAAGCAGGTTTCCACCCAGCAGGTGTATTTCGGTGAATGGTCGCAGAACGGCACCACCAACGATCCGACCCGTGTCGTCTACTACTCTGGCGACACCACTGGCCGGGTGCTGCCGACCACCAACGTCACCTATGCCGTGCAGGGCATCAGCAACTACTCCGGTGCCAACCTGCTCTCCGGCGACCTGAACGCGACCTTCGGTGCCGCCACCCCGACCCTGTCGGGCAACCTGGCCAACGGTGCCTTGAAGGTTCAGTTGAACGCCGCGATCAACAAGACCACCGCGGCCTTCGCCGGTACCGCGACGGCGCTCAACCCGACCACCAACGCCGCGCTGTCGGCCGGTACTACCCAGGGCAGCTTCTTCGGCGCTGGCGCCACCGCCTCCCTGGCCGGTATCGCCAAGTTCGCCAACCGCAACTACGACACTGCCTTCGGTGGCGTGAAGAAGTAATCCGCTGAGCGGCAGGTGGCGGGTGGCCGAGACGTCGGCTGCCTGCCACCGCTTTTGCGCTTCCATTTCGAGGCACCCGAGAACCGAGCAATGCCCCAGTCTTCGTGTTTGCGTCACGTCCTGCTGCTGTACCCCCTGTTTCTTCTTCCCCCCAACGCCCTGGCCGACCAGGACACCAATCTGCGCCTGAACCAGAGCATCGAATACCGCGCCAACCGCCAGGAGCGGCAACTCCTCGAAGGCGCGGAGGCCGGCACCACGCTGGTCATCGATGGTCAGGCATACCGGGTGGAAGACAACCTCGACGACCTTGGCCGCGCCCTCTATGTGTCGGTGCAGCGCCAGCAATGGGCCGATGTCGTCGCGTTTCGCGCTCGCTACATCGCCTTGCCTGGGCACGACCGCATGCTCCTGGCCTACGCCGACGGCGCCTTGGCCCGTTCGCGTGGCGACCTGGACGCCGCCGAGGTCCACTATCGGCAGCTACTGGCCATGCAGGGGGATTTCCTGCCTGGGCAATTGGAGTTGGCCCGGGTCCTGTTCGAAAACCGCAAAGACCGCGAGGCTACCACCGCCTTCCGCCAGATCAGCCAGAGCCTGGGCCCCGCCGATGCGCGCAACCAGGGGCTGGGCAACACCGTCGACAGCTTCGTCGAGGCGCTGGACCACCGCGAAAGCTGGCAGGGCTCGCTGGCCGTCGGTCCGACGTTCAACGACAACCTCAACCAGTCCTCGGAAAGCACTACCACCTATCGCCTCGAAACCAGCGACGGGGTGTACCTGGTGCAGCGCAAGATGCCCAAGGCCGTGTCGGCCCACGGCATCGACTACGAAGCCACGTTGAACAAACGCGTCGCCCTGGCTGGGCACCACGGCGTGTTCGCCCGCGCGCTGGCCTACGGCCAGGCCTATGATGGCCAGGGCAAGTACAACGAAGACACGTTCATCGGCAACGCCGGCTACAGCTACCAGGATGGGCGCAACCAATACAGCCTGGGCCCGTCGTTCGAATACGACCGTATCGGCAGCGAGCCCATGTACTCGGCCTGGGGCCTGCGTGGTGAGTGGCTGCACAACCTGTCCGAGACCCGCATGTTCAAGCTTGAGGGTGAATACAAGGACATGGCCTATCGGCGCCAGGCCGCAGATATCTATGACGGTAGCGCGGCTTCGCTGTATGCCACCCTGTGGCAGGCTTTGCCACGACAGTGGGTGCTGTTCGGCGGCTTCGACCTCACCGACCGCGACACCCGCGACGCGACCGAGGCCTATTTTCAGAAGGGGCTGCGCCTGGGCGTGGCCAAGGACTTCGACATCGGCCTGAGCGCCGTGCTGTTCGCCTCCTGGCGGACCCGCCAATACGATGCCTACAGCGCCTTGCTCGACGACCGACGCCACGAGCGCGAGCAGGGCTACACCTTCATCCTGCGTGCGCCGGGCCTGGCCTTTCACGACCTGGTGCCGAGCCTGACCTTCAAGTACAACCAGGTCAGCAGCAATGTCGACTGGCTGTACAGCTGGGAGCGCAACAGCGTCAGCCTCAAGCTCGAGAAGCAGTTCTGAGGGGGGCGACGTCGGCGGCGTTGGCCTCGTCCGGGCATTGGCGGTAAAGTGCCGCTCCCGTTTCGCCAGAGGCAGCCCGCAAGATGAACCCTACATTCGATATCGCCGTCGTCGGCGCCACCGGCAGCGTCGGTGAAACCCTGGTACAGGTACTCGAAGAACTGGCGTTCCCGGTCGCCACCCTGCACCTGCTGGCCAGCATGGAGTCGGCGGGTAGCAGCGTGATGTTCGCCGGCAAGAAGCTCAAGGTGCGCGAGGTCGACAGCTTCGACTTCGCCCAGGTCAAGCTGGCCTTCTTCGCCGCGGGCCCGGCCGTGAGCCGCAGCTTCGCCAGCAAGGCCGAGCAGGCCGGCTGCACGGTCATCGACCTGTCTGGTGGCCTGGACGACGCGGTGCCGGTGGTCCCGGAAGCCAACCCCGAGCGCCTCGATGGCCTGCAACTGCCGGCGCGCATCGCCAGCCCCAGCGCCGCCGCCGTGGCCCTTGCCGTGGCGCTGGCGCCGCTCAAGGGGCTGCTGGCCATCGAACGGGTGCAGGTGATGGCCGCATTGGCGGTATCGGCCCAAGGCCGCGAGGCGGTCAACGAACTGGCCCGGCAGACCGCCGAGCTGCTCAATGCCCGGCCGCTGGAACCACGCTTCTTCGACCGCCAGGTGGCGTTCAACCTGTTGCCCCAGGTGGGCGCGGTGGACGAGCAGGGCCACAGCGTCCTCGAGCGGCGGCTTGTCGGCGAGCTACGTGGGCTGCTGGGTTTGGCCGATCTGAAGATTTCCGTGACCTGCATTCAAGTCCCGGTGTTTTTCGGCGATAGCTTCAGTGTGGCAGTGCAGAGCCGTGCGCCGGTCGATCTTGCCGCGGTCAACCAGGCCTTGGACAGTGCCGACAGCCTGGAGCTGGTGGAGCCGGACGACTATCCGACCCCGGTAGGCGACGCAGTCGGGCAAGACGTGGTCTATGTTGGTCGTGTACGCCTGGGTGTCGACGAGCCGGAGCAGCTGAACCTGTGGCTGACCACCGACAACCTGCGCAAGGGCGCTGCCCTCAACGCCGTCCAGGTGGCGCAATTGTTGATAAAACATATGGTGTAAAAGATACTGGCGAGCAATTTTGTCCTACACCGTAACAAGGTGCTGGACGATCCATACAAGGGAAGAGTCATGCTTCGAATTCGCAAACTGGTTCTGGCCATGGCGGCAGCGTCGGCGCTGTCGTCCGGCATGGCGAACGCCCTGGGGTTGGGTGAGCTGACCCTCAAGTCGGCGCAGAACCAGCCGCTGGATGCCGAGATCGAGCTGCTCGACGTGCGCGACCTGCGTGCCGCCGAGGTGGCGCCGAGCCTGGCGTCGCCTGAAGAATTCAGCAAGGCCGGAGTGCCTTACACCACTGAGCTGGAAGGCCTGACGTTCACCCCGGTGATCAACCCCAACGGCAAGAGCGTGTTGCGGGTGACCTCCAGCCAGCCGTTGCCGGGCACCGTGGTCAAGTTCCTGGTCCAGGTGATGTGGCCCCAGGGCCGCCTGTTGCGTGACTACAGCGTGTTGCTCGACCAGGCCAAGGCCCAGGGCGAGCAGCCCCAGGCCGGTAATGTCGCCCCGGCGGTCAGCAGCGGGGCGAGTTATACCACCCAGCGCCGCGACACCCTGTGGCAGATCGCCGCGCGCAATGCCAACGGTGGCTCGGTGCAGCAGGCCATGATCGCCATCCAGGCGCTCAACCCTGACGCCTTTATCGGCAACAACATCAACCAGCTGAAGGTCGGCCAGGTGTTGCGCCTGCCCGATCAGCAGCAGGTCCAGAGCATTCCCCAGGGCGAAGCCAACCGCGAGGTGGCCGAGCAGTACAGCGCCTGGCGTGAAGGCCGGCGCCTGGGGCCGCGTGCGCGTCAGCTCGACGCTACCCGCCGTGGCGCCGCCGAGGCCGCGCCAGCACGCGTCGACCAGGGCGACAACCTGCGTCTGGTCAGCCCGGGCAACCAGGCCAAGGCCAACGATACCAAGGCCCTCAACGACAAACTGGCCGTGGCCCAGGAGAGCCTGGACACCAGCCGTCGTGACAATGACGAACTCAAGAGTCGCATGAGCGACCTGCAGAGCCAGTTGGACAAGCTGGAGCGCCTCATCGCGTTGAAGAACGACCAGCTGGCACGCCTGGAAGCGCAAGGGGCCGCCGGAGCTGGCCCGGCCACTGCGGCGCCGGCTGACCCGGCTGCGACGCAGCCACCTGTCCCGGCTGCGGAGCCGGTGGTCGAGCCTGCTCCTGCGGCCGTCGACACCGCTCCTGCAAGCTCGCCAGCGGGCGACCAGCAAGCGGCCGAGAAGCAGCCCGGAGCCCTCGATGACCTGCTCGGCAATCCGCTGCTGCTGGGCCTGATCGCCGGCTCGGCCTTGCTCGTGCTGTTGCTGCTGGTGCTGTTGCTGATGCGCAAGCGCAAGGCCCAGCAGGAAGCCGAGAAGCACCTGCGCATGGCCCGTGCCCTGAGCGAAGAAAACCAACGAGGCGCGGACTTCGACCTGCCGCCGAGCAGCTTCGAGGGCGTGGAGGTCGCGGCGCCGAGCGTGACCTTGTCGCCAGCCGTGGTGGCGGCCTCCGCCGCCGCTGCCACAGCCGCCGAGAAGCCTGTCGTGGCCGCTCCGGTGGCAGAGCCGGAGCCGGTGATCGACGTGCACGCGCAGCTGCTCGCCGAGGTCGACCAGAGCATCGCCGCTGGCCGCCTGAACCATGCCGCCGACCTGCTGGAGGCGGCGGTGGCCGCCGAGCCCGAGCGCGACGACCTGCGCCTCAAGCTCATGGATGTCTATGCCCGCCAGGGTGACCACAGCGGCTTCGTCGAACAGGAGCGCAAGTTGCCTGGCACCGAGGCCAATACTGCCCAGGTCGACGATCTCAAGAACCGTTATCCGGCCATGCTCGGCCTTGCCGCCGCCGGTCTGGGCGCTGCCGCCCTGGCAGCGGAAATGGACGAGCAGTACGTTCAGGACCTGCTGCAGGACCAGCCACCGGCGGACGTCGAAGCGCATGTGGCACCAGAGCTGCAGGCCGAGCCGGAGCCTGAGCCGGAAGTGGACGAGGTCGGCGAAGCGCCAGCTCCCGAGGTGGACGACCTGGACAGCGCCTTCGACCTCAGCCTGGACGACGACCTGGCGCTGGACGATGCCCTCGAACTGCCGATGCTCGACGACGTGTCGCTGGATCAGCCGCAGGCCGACGAGGCTCCGGTGGTGCCGCCTGCAGAGCCGGAAACCGACGCCGACGCCGATTTCGAGACCCTGTTGGCCCAGGCCGAGGCGCCAGCGGTCGATGACCTGGCCGACTTCGACCTCGACGTTGGCGAGCCTGCCGCCCCGGCTGCAACTGATGCCGAGGAGCCGGTCGACGTGGCTGCAGAACTGGCTGCCTTCGATGCCATGCCCGAGTTCGATCCGATCTCCGAGCTGGAGCTGCCGGAAGACTTCGACCTGTCGCTGTCGCTGGACGACGACTCGCCGGCGGCGAAGCACTTCGCCTCGGAGCTCGACGACGTCAACGCCGAGCTCGACAAGCTGTCGCAGAACCTCGAAAGCCCGTCGCTGGAGCCGCAGTTCACCGCCGAGGACGCCGCCGCCGAGCCTGAGCCGCTGGACGACCTGGACTTCGACTTCTTCTCCGGCACCGACGAAGTGGCGACCAAGCTCGACCTGGCGCGCGCCTACATCGACATGGGCGACCACCAGGGCGCGCGGGACATCCTCGACGAAGTGGTCAAGGACGGCGACGACACCCAGCGCCAGGAAGCCGAGGACATGCTGTCGCGGTTGGTCTGATAGAAGGCTGGCCCAGGCACCCTGACGACAACGGCAGCCCTACACGGCTGCCGTTGTCGTTATAATCCCCGCCATTGCGTATCACCTACAGGTTTCACGTTCTTGGACATCATCGACACCGCCGCCACCGAATCGGCCGCCGAAGGCTTCACCCGCATCGCCCTGGGCGTGGAATACAAAGGCTCGCGCTACCGCGGCTGGCAGCGCCAGGCCAGCGGCGTGCCAAGCGTCCAGGAAGCCCTGGAGCGGGCGCTGTCGAAGGTCGCCAACGAACCCATCGCAGTCGTCTGTGCCGGCCGTACCGACGCCGGCGTGCACGGCTGTGGCCAGGTCGTGCACTTCGATACCCAGGCGCAGCGCGACGAGCGCGCCTGGACCCTGGGCAGCAACTTCAACCTGCCCCACGACATCAGCGTGGTCTGGGCGCGGCCGATGCCCGCCGACTTCCATGCCCGCTTCAAGGCCACTGCCCGGCGCTATCGCTACGTCATCTACAACGATCCGATCCGCCCAGCGCACCTGGCCGAGGAAGTCACCTGGAACCACCGGCCGCTGGATGTCGAGCGCATGGCCGAGGCTGCCCGCTACCTGCTCGGTACCCACGATTTCAGCGCCTTCCGCGCCAGCCAGTGCCAGGCCAAGTCGCCGATCAAGCACATCCATCACCTGCGCGTCACCCGCCATGGCCGCATGATCGTGCTCGACGTACGCGCCACGGCCTTCCTCCACCACATGGTGCGCAACATCGCCGGGGTGTTGATGACCATCGGTGCCGGTGAGCGGCCTGCCAGCTGGGCGCGCGAGGTGCTCGAAGGGCGCAACCGGCGCGAGGGCGGCGTGACCGCGCATCCCTATGGCCTGTACCTGGTGCAGGTGGAATACCCGGAAGCCTTCGAGCTGCCCAGCCGTTACATCGGCCCACACTTTCTCACCGGCTACGAAGCCTTGGCCGACTGACGTCGCCTGGGGCATTTGCTACCATCCGGCCTTTGACCAGACACTCAGGGTTTGCAGTCCATGAGCAACGTTCGCAGCAAGATCTGCGGGATCACCCGCATCGAGGATGCCCTGGCCGCAGCCGATGCCGGGGCCGACGCCATCGGTTTCGTCTTCTATGCCAAGAGCCCGCGTGCCGTGGACGTGCGCCAGGCGCGGGCGATCATCGCCGAGCTGCCACCGTTCGTGACCACCGTGGGCCTGTTCGTCAATGCCTCGCGTTGCGAGCTCAACGAGATTCTCGAAGTGGTGCCGCTGGACCTGCTACAGTTCCACGGCGATGAAACCCCCGCCGATTGCGACGGCTTCCACCGCCCCTGGATCAAGGCCTTGCGGGTCCGCCCCGGTGACGATATCGAGGCGGCCTGCCAGCACTATGCCGGCGCCCAGGGCGTGTTGCTCGATACCTACGTGGCCGGGGTGCCCGGTGGTACCGGCGAGGCCTTCGACTGGTCGCTGGTGCCGGCTGGCCTGAGCAAGCCGGTGATTCTCGCCGGCGGCCTGTCGGCCGACAATGTCGGTCAGGCGATTGCCCAGGTGCGCCCCTATGCGGTGGATGTCAGTGGCGGCGTGGAACAAAGCAAGGGCATCAAGGATGCCACGAAGATCGCCGCATTCATCCGTGCGGTGAAACAGGCGTGAGGGTAGATGTGACGGCTGGCGGCGCGCCATCGTCCATAGCTATCGCAGCCCTGCGGGGCGGCCGCCGGTACACCGTGCGGCACAGAACACCATTGACGGCGACGCGGTACGCAGGCAGCCCCTGTGATCGGGTCGTCATCGTTCCATAGAAGAATTTGAGCTCAAGGGCAGGGCATGGCCGGCCAGACCGGTCCCCGCCCGCCGATACTGGAGAAAGAAAGCATGAGCAACTGGTTGGTCGACAAACTGATTCCATCGATCATGCGTTCCGAGGTGAAGAAGAGCTCGGTGCCAGAAGGCCTGTGGCACAAGTGCCCAGCCTGCGAAGCCGTGCTGTATCGTCCGGAGCTGGAAAAGACCCTGGATGTCTGCCCCAAGTGCAACCACCACATGCGCATCGGTGCACGTGCCCGCATCGACATCTTCCTGGATGCCGAAGGCCGCGCCGAGCTCGGTGCCGACCTCGAGCCGGTCGACCGTCTGAAGTTCCGTGACGGCAAGAAGTACAAGGACCGCCTGGTCGGCGCGCAGAAGCAGACTGGCGAAAAAGACGCCCTGATCTCCATGAGCGGTACCCTGATGGGCATGCCGATCGTGGTCAGTGCCTTCGAATTCTCCTTCATGGGCGGTTCGATGGGCGCCGTGGTCGGTGAACGTTTCGTCCGCGCCGCCAACTATGCGCTGGAAAACCGCTGCCCGATGGTCTGCTTCTCGGCCTCCGGCGGTGCGCGCATGCAGGAAGCGCTGATCTCGCTGATGCAGATGGCCAAGACCTCGGCCGTGCTGGCGCGCCTGCGCGAAGAAGGCATTCCGTTCATCTCCGTGCTGACCGACCCGGTCTACGGCGGCGTTTCCGCCAGCCTGGCGATGCTCGGCGACGTCATCGTCGGTGAGCCAAAAGCCCTGATCGGCTTCGCCGGCCCACGCGTGATCGAGCAGACCGTGCGCGAAAAACTGCCTGAAGGCTTCCAGCGCAGCGAGTTCCTGCTGGAGCATGGCGCCATCGACCTGATCATCTCCCGTGGCGATCTGCGCCCACGTCTGGCCCGCCTGCTGGCCCAGATGACCGGCCAGCCAACGCCTGAGCTGGCGCGCGAGGCGGCTGCGGTCGCGTGATGACTCAGCACAGCCCACGTACGCTCGGCGAGTGGCTTGCCTACCTCGAGCAGTTGCACCCGTCGGCCATCGACATGGGGCTGGAGCGTTCACAGAAGGTGCTTGCCCGGCTGGCGCTGGGCAAGCTCGCACCACGGGTGATCACGGTAACGGGTACCAACGGCAAGGGCTCGACCTGCGCCTTCGTCGCCTCGATGCTGCGCGCCCAGGGGCTCAAGGTCGGCGTGTACAGCTCGCCGCACCTGCTGCGCTACAACGAGCGGGTGCTCATCGACGGCCAGGAAGCCAGCGATGAGCAGTTGTGCGAGGCGTTCACGGTGGTCGAGGCAGCGCGCGACGAGATCTCCCTCACCTACTTCGAGATGGGCACCCTGGCGGCGTTCTGGCTGTTCGAGCGCGCCGGGCTTGACGCCGTGGTGCTCGAAGTCGGCCTGGGCGGGCGCCTCGACACCGTCAACGTGATCGATGCCGACCTGGCGCTGGTGACCAGCGTCGGTGTCGACCATGTCGATTACCTGGGCGATACCCGCGAATTGGTGGCCTATGAGAAGGCCGGCGTCTTCCGCCAGGGCAAGCCTGCGTTGTGCGGCGACCTCGACCCACCTCAGCCGTTGCTGGACAAGGCAGCCGAGCTGGCCGCGCCATTGTACCTGCGCGGTCGTGACTTCGACCTGGCCAGCAGCGACCAGCACTGGCAATGGCGTGGGGTCGCGGCCGATGGTGCGGTGGTGGAGTTGCACGACCTGCCGTTGCTCGACCTGCCGATGGAAAACGCCGCTCTGGCCCTGCAGGCCTACCTGCTGATGGGCCTGCCATGGGATGCCGGGCAATTGCGCCAGGCACTGCTCGCTACCCGTATCACCGGGCGCCTCGATCGCCGGGCGCTGCGTTGGCAGGGCAGGGCGGTACACCTGCTGCTGGATGTCGGGCACAACCCGCATGCCGCCGAGTACCTGGCCCGGCGCCTGGCGGCCCGGCCAGCCAAGGGGCGGCGCCTGGCGGTGTTCGGGCTGTTGGCCGACAAGGACCTGGCCGGCGTGTTGGCACCGTTGCATGGCCTGGTCGACGACTGGGCGGTGGCGCCGCTGGACACGCCTCGCAGCCGACCGGCCGGTGAACTGGCCGACGCCTTGACGAACCTCGGCGCGACGGTGAAGTCTTATGCCAGTGTCGACGCAGCGCTCGAAGGGCAATGCGCGCAGGCAACCGAGGATGACCAGATCCTGCTGTTCGGTTCGTTTTTCTGTGTCGCCGAGGCGTTGCAATGGCTCGAGCGGCAGGCCCCGGAGGGTGGAGTAGATGGCAGTGCTGGATAAAGGGATGAAACAGCGCATGGTCGGTGCGTTGGTGCTGGTGGCGCTGGCGGTGATTTTCCTGCCGATGCTGTTCACCCGCGAGGACGAGATGCGCCAGGTCCGGGTCGAGGCGCCCGAGGCGCCGGCCATGCCGAGCCTGCCTGAGGTCAAGGTGGAGCAGGTGGCAGTGCCTGAGCAGCAGCCATTGCCCGAGCCGGTGCAGGAGCAGCCTGAGCAGGCGCCGGTGGTGGTCAACGAGTCCATGGCGCAGCCGAGCACGCCGAGCCAGCCGATCACCCCGTCGCCACAGACCCAGTCGCAGGCTCAGCCACAGCCCAAGCCGCAGACTCCGTTGCCGACGCCTGCTGCCAAGCCGTCCACTGCACAAGCCCCGGCTGCCAGCGCGACCGCGCCTTCGAAAATCGACGCCAACGGCCTGCCGGTGAGCTGGTCGATCCAGCTGGCCAGCCTGTCCAACCGTGCCGGTGCCGACAATCTGCAGAAAACCCTGCGTAGCCAGGGCTACAACGCCTACATCCGTTCGGCCGGTGGCATGAATCGGGTGTACGTGGGGCCGTTGATCGAGCGCGCCGAGGCCGAGCGCCTGCGCGATGTGATCAACCGTCAGCAGAACCTCAAGGGCTTCGTCGTGCGCTTCCAGCCCGAGCGGGGCTGACGCCGTCATTGTTGTAGGAGCGGCACAAGGCCGCTCCTGCAAAGCCGAATGCAGCCCACGCCAATCCACCTGACATTCCGCTTACCCACAGCCCGCCGCTCTGGTAAAATGCGCCGCCTCAAACGTCTGCAGGCAACACCGTGGCCTTTACCCTGGTTGATTGGGCGATCATTGCGATCATCGCCGTTTCCACACTGATCAGTCTCAAGCGTGGTTTCGTCAAGGAAGCCTTGTCGCTACTCATCTGGATCATTGCCGGCGCGGTAGCCTGGATGTTCGGCGGCTCGCTCTCGGTGTACCTTGAGAGCTATATCCAGACGCCGTCGATGCGCACCATCGCCGGCTGCGCCATTCTTTTCGTCGCCACCCTGCTGGTGGGGGCCATGCTCAATTTCCTCATCGGCGAGCTGATCCGCGTGACTGGGTTGTCCGGCACCGATCGCTTCCTCGGCATGGCCTTCGGCGCCGCGCGTGGGGCCTTGCTGGTGGTGGTGGCCGTGGGCCTGCTCAGCCTGGGCCCGGTGCAACAAGACAACTGGTGGCAGGAATCGCGCCTGATACCACAATTTCTATTGGTAGCCGACTGGTCGAAAAACCTCATCCTGGGGTTCACCAGCCAGTGGTCCAGTGGGGCGATCAGCACTCCGGCTGATCTTCCGTTCAAGGAACAGCTGCTCGGGCCGGCTCGGCCGTGAGCGCTTTTCACTCAAGTTTCATCAAAGTAGGGGTTGCGTCGCATGTGTGGCATCGTCGGTATCGTCGGTAAGTCGAACGTCAATCAGGCGCTGTATGACGCGCTTACGGTCCTCCAGCACCGCGGCCAGGACGCTGCCGGTATCGTGACCAGCCACGACGGCCGGTTGTTCCTGCGCAAGGATAACGGCCTGGTGCGCGATGTCTTCCAGCAGCGCCACATGCAGCGCCTGGTCGGCCACATGGGTATCGGCCACGTCCGCTACCCGACGGCGGGCAGCTCGACCTCGGCCGAGGCCCAGCCGTTCTACGTCAACTCGCCGTACGGCATCACCCTGGCGCACAACGGCAACCTGACCAACGTCGAGCAGCTGGCCAAGGAGATCTACGAGTCCGACCTGCGCCACGTCAACACCAACTCCGATTCCGAAGTGCTGCTCAACGTGTTCGCCCACGAGCTGGCCGTGCGCGGCAAGCTGCAGCCGACCGAGGAAGACGTGTTCGCTGCCGTGTCCCACGTGCACAGCCGTTGCGTAGGTGGCTACGCTGTGGTGGCGATGGTCACCGGCTATGGCATCGTCGGCTTCCGCGACCCCAACGGCATCCGCCCGGTGGTGTTCGGCCAGCGCCATACCGATGAAGGCGTCGAGTACATGATCGCCTCCGAAAGCGTCGCCCTCGACGTCCTCGGCTTCACCCTGATCCGCGACCTGGCGCCGGGCGAAGCGGTGTACATCACCGAGGAAGGCCAGCTGTTCACCAAGCAGTGCGCCGAAGCGCCGAAGCTGCAGCCGTGCATCTTCGAGCACGTCTACCTGGCCCGCCCGGACTCGATCATCGACGGTATCTCGGTGTACAAGGCCCGTCTGCGCATGGGTGAAAAGCTCGCCGACAAGATCATGCGCGAGCGCCCCGAGCACGATATCGACGTGGTCATCCCGATCCCGGACACCAGCCGCACTGCCGCGCTGGAGCTGGCCAACCGGCTGGGCGTGAAGTTCCGCGAAGGCTTCGTCAAGAACCGCTACATCGGCCGTACCTTCATCATGCCCGGCCAGGCTGCGCGGAAGAAATCGGTGCGCCAGAAGCTCAACGCCATCGAGCTGGAGTTCCGCGGCAAGAACGTGATGCTGGTGGACGACTCGATCGTGCGCGGCACCACCTGCAAGCAGATCATCCAGATGGCCCGCGAAGCCGGCGCCAAGAACGTCTACTTCTGCTCCGCAGCGCCTGCGGTGCGCTACCCCAACGTCTACGGCATCGACATGCCGAGTGTCCACGAACTGATCGCCCACAACCGCACCACCGAACAGGTGGCCGAGTTGATCGGCGCCGACTGGCTGGTCTACCAGGACCTGCCGGACCTGATCGAATCGGTCGGTGGCGGCAAGATCAAGATCGATCACTTCGATTGCGCGGTGTTCAACGGTGAGTACGTCACCGGCGACATCGACGAAGCCTACCTCGATCGCATCGAGCAGGCCCGTAACGACATGGCCAAGGTCAAGAACCAGGCGGTCAGCGCGATCATCGACCTCTACAACAACTGATTTAGGGAGCGACGGCATGACGGATCAATGGGATGCCGGGCGACTGGACAGTGACCTCGAGGGTGTCGGTTTCGACACCCTGGCGGTACGCGCCGGTCAGTACCGTACACCGGAGGCCGAGCACAGCGAAGCGCTGTTCCTGACCTCCAGCTATGTGTTCCGCACAGCGGCCGACGCCGCTGCGCGCTTTGCTGGCGAAACGCCGGGCAACGTCTACTCGCGCTACACCAACCCTTCTGTGCGCGCCTTCGAGGAACGCCTGGCGGCAATGGAAGGCGCCGAGCAGGCCGTGGCCACCTCCACCGGCATGGCCGCGCTGCTGGCCGTGGTGATGTCGCTGTGCAGTGCAGGCGACCACGTGCTGGTGTCGCAGAGCGTGTTCGGCTCGACCATCAGCCTGTTCGAGAAGTACTTCAAGCGCTTTGGCGTGGAAGTCGACTACGTGCCACTGGTCGACCTGGCGGGTTGGGAAAAGGCCATCAAGGCCAACACCAAGCTGCTGGTCGTCGAGTCGCCATCCAACCCGCTGGCCGAGCTGGTCGATATCGCCGCCCTCAGCGAAATCGCCCATGCCCGTGGTGCCATGCTGGTGGTCGACAACTGCTTCAGCACCCCGGCGCTGCAACAGCCACTCAAGCTCGGTGCCGACATCGTGTTCCATTCGGCGACCAAGTTCATCGACGGCCAGGGCCGTTGCATGGGCGGTGTGGTGGCCGGCCGTGCCGAGCAGATGAAAGAGGTGGTGGGCTTCCTGCGTACCGCCGGGCCGACCCTCAGCCCGTTCAATGCCTGGATCTTCACCAAGGGCCTGGAAACCCTCAAGCTGCGCATGCGTGCGCACTGCGAGAGCGCCCAGGCGCTGGCCGAGTGGCTGGAGCAGCAGGACGGCGTCGAGAAAGTGCACTACGCCGGCTTGCCGAGCCACCCGCAGCACGAACTGGCCAAGCGCCAGATGAGCGGTTTTGGTGCGGTGGTGAGCTTCGAGGTCAAGGGTGGCAAGGAAGGCGCCTGGCGCGTCATCGATGCCACGCGGATGATCTCGATCACCACCAACCTGGGTGACAGCAAGACCACCATCGCCCACCCGGCGACCACCTCCCACGGCCGTCTGTCGCCGCAGGAGCGTGAAGCCGCGGGCATCCGCGACAGCCTCATCCGCGTCGCCGTCGGCCTGGAAGACGTGGCCGACCTGCAGGCGGACCTGGCGCGCGGCCTGGCCGCCTTGTGATGGAACTTAAGGGTGGCGGGCCGGGCCATAACGGCCGGGTAGCCCTGGTGACCGGTGCCGCGCGCGGCATCGGCCTGGGCATCGCCGCCTGGCTGATCTGCGAAGGGTGGCAGGTGGTCCTCAGCGACCTCGATCGCCAGCGCGGGGCCAAGGTGGCCAAGGCGCTGGGCGATAACGCCTGGTTCGTCAGCATGGATGTCGCCGACGAGGCCCAGGTCAGCGCCGGGGTGTCCGAGGTGCTTGGCCAGTTCGGCCGGCTGGACGCGCTGGTGTGCAACGCGGCCATTGCCAACCCGCACAACCATACCCTCGAAAGCCTGAGCCTTTCGCAATGGAACCGCGTCCTGGCGGTCAACCTCAGCGGCCCGATGCTGTTGGCCAAGCACTGTGCGCCGTACCTGCGCGCGCACAATGGCGCCATCGTCAACCTGACCTCGACCCGTGCCCGCCAGTCCGAGCCGGACACCGAGGCCTATGCGGCGAGCAAGGGCGGCCTGGTGGCGCTGACCCATGCCTTGGCCATGAGCCTTGGCCCGGAGATCCGCGTCAACGCGGTGAGCCCGGGCTGGGTCGATGCCCGCGACCCATCGCAGCGGCGGGCCGAGCCGTTGACCGAGGCTGACCATGCTCAGCATCCGGCGGGCAGGGTAGGGACGGTGGAGGACGTCGCGGCGATGGTGGCCTGGTTGCTGTCGCGGCAGGCGGGGTTCGTCACCGGGCAGGAGTTTGTGGTTGATGGTGGGATGACGCGTAAGATGATCTATAGCTGAGCTGCGAGCTATGGACTGAGGCGCCAGGTCCCTTCCTCTTAGGGGCTTTGGGGCTGGGTTAGGGG
>NZ_JACVVE010000052.1 GCF_016648105.1 Pseudomonas sp. S31
GTTCCTCATGGGCCTGTCGACCATGGCCGTCGGGGTGCTGCCGCCCGACCCCGCCCGCTACCACTCGCTCAGTTGCTGGCAGGCCAGCGAAGGCTGCGAGGAGCAGTTCGTGGCACGGCTTGCCTGGCTGAGCGGCAAGCAGGGGCTGGCGCTGCCCGACCTCGGTTCAGGCACCTGGCGAACCTTGGTCCGCTCTGGCGAGGTGACCTCTCTTGCCGACTGGCTGACACTCGACACCACACGCCTGGCATCGCTGCCAGGCATCAGCCACAACAAGGCGACCCGCTTGCGCGCACAGTTCGACAGCGCCCGCTCGCGCCCCTTTGCCCAGTGGTTGCGTGGCCTGGGTGTCCCCGCGCCGCAAGACATGCCCCTGCAGGGGGGCTGGCAACACCTGGCGCAACGCCAGGCACACGACTGGCAAGCCCTGCCGGGTATCGGTCAGAAGCGCGCACGCCAACTGACCGCCTTTTTCACCTCGCCGGCCTTGCAAAGCCTCGCAAGTGAGCTGGGCAACAGCGGCGTCGACGGTTTCCTGCACGCCTCGACGCCTGTCGAGCAATAAGACCTAACAAAAAAGCCTAAGGAAAATTCTGAGTTTGCTCCGGAAATGACTAACAAGGGTTTCTAAATCGGCAAAACCAAGGCAGGATTTCCCCCAACTTTTTGCTGCCCCGCCCCGTCAAGGAGGCCCTTATGAAACGTATTTCCACCCTCGCGCTGCTGGCTGCACTCGGGATCGCCGCCGCTTCTGCCCAGGCCGCCCAGCCAGACGCCGGCCTGACCGGTTGCGCCGCCAAGCGCAGCGCTATCGAGAACCAGCTGAAAATTGCCCGTGACGCCGGCAACAGTGGTCAGGTAGCCGGCCTGGAAGAGGCCCTGCGCGGTGTCGACAACTGCACCGACAGCAGCCTGCGCAAAGAGCGCGAGCAAAAGGTCCTCGATGCCCGCCATGAAGTGGCCCAACGCGAAAAAGACCTGAAAAAAGCAGAAAAGAAAGGCGACCCGGAGAAGATCAACAAGCGCAAGGACAAGCTGGCCGAATCGCGCAAGGAGCTGCAGGAAGCCGTGGACGAACTGGACCGCTGATTACCCGCAGAGCCGCTCAGGGGTGATCGCCGAAAAGCGTTCAGTGGTTACGAAATTCGCTATGACAGGCCTTGCAGGCAGCCTCGACCTTGTCCATGGGGCCTTTCAATTGCGCTGGCGCCAACGGCTGCACGCGGGACGCGACGACCAGCTCGCCGGTGACGCCTTCCAACTGCCGGGCAAGGTCCTGGAAGCGCGCCTGCTTTTCCCAGACCTCCGGCCGGGCGCTGCTGTCGCCGGCATCCTTGATCTGCGGAAAATGCTGCCACGGTTCATGCGCAAGCCCATCCAGCTTCACCGCACCCTCGGCGAACTTCACCCCGTCGAACGGCACCCGGCCTCGCAGCATGCCGCCCATGTCCTCGCTGGTGTGCAGCATGGCCTTGAAGATGGCCTTGCGCTTGCCCAGCGGCGAGTTCGGGTCGACACCGCCGCAAGCCACCAGGCTGAGGGTGGCGAGCAGTATCACGGTCAATCGCTTGTACATCACGGTCATCCAGGCCTTGGCAGAGGGGCGGCCAGTATCGCTGCCGAGCGCGCAAAGGCCAATAGCCACATAAATAACAGGGGCGAATCTTCATGTTCGCCGCGCACAGGAACACACCCATGAGATCAGCCCTGCGTCATCTGGCCTGGACACTCCCGGCCCTCGCCCTGCTGGCCGGCTGCAAGGGCGGCGAGAGCGCCAAGCCCGAACCCCACGCCATCGCCACCTATGCCAATGCCACCTGGCAAGACCTGCCCAGCGTCAGCGACAGCGACCTGCTGGCCGGCTTCCAGGCCTGGCGCAACGGCTGTGAGAAGCTCAAGCGCGATGCGGTATGGGCCAGCACCTGCGAGGCTGCCGCCAACGTACCGGATGACGCCCTGCAGGTACGCGCATTCCTCCAGCAGAACCTCGCGGTCTACGGCCTGCGTTCGGCGCAAAACGATGCCAACGGGCTGATCACCGGCTACTACGAGCCGGTCTACCCGGGCAGCCTGAGCCGTAGCGAAACCGCCCATGTAGCCGTCTACGGAGTCCCGGAGGACATGATCGTGGTCGACCTGGCAAGCGTCTACCCCGAGCTCAAGGGCAAGCGCCTGCGCGGGCGCCTGGATGGGCGCGTGCTCAAGCCCTACGACACCGCCGAGGTCATCAACCGTGACGGCGCCAAGGCGCCGGTGCTGGCCTGGCTGACCGACCCGATGGACCTGCAGTTCCTGCAGATCCAGGGCTCCGGAAGGGTCCAACTGGAGGACGGCCGCCAGTTGCGCCTGGGCTACGCCGACCAGAACGGCCACCCCTATCGGCCGATCGGCCGCTGGCTGGTGGAACAAGGCCAACTGAAGAAGGAAGACGTCAGCATGGGCAGCATCCATGCCTGGGCCCAGGCCAACCCGCAGCGCGTACCGGAGCTGCTGGCCAGCAACCCCAGCTACGTGTTCTTCAGCACCCGCCCGGACAGCAACGAGGGGCCACGCGGTTCGCTCAACGTTCCGCTGACGGCTGGCTACAGTGTGGCCATCGACCGCAAGGTGATCCCCTTGGGCAGCCTGCTGTGGTTGTCGACCACGCGGCCCGATGGTTCGCCGGTGGTGCGCCCGGTAGGCGCCCAGGATACCGGCGGTGCGATCAGCGGCGAGGTGCGCGCGGACCTGTTCTGGGGGACCGGGCCGGAGGCTGGCGAACTGGCAGGGAACATGAAGCAGCAAGGGCAGATCTGGATGCTCTGGCCCAAGGGCAAGCCGCTGCCGGAAGTACCCAAGGTTCCTTGACCCATGTCGCGCCCTTCGCGGGCTTACCCGTGAAGGGCGCGACATGGCCTCAAATGGAAACCGCGAAGAACGACACGATCAACGCCAGCCCGGCAAACCACACCAGAGAGCGCAACGCCGCCCAGTCAGCCAGGTAGCAGATGATGTAGAGCAGGCGGCTGGTGATGTAGAGCACCGCCAGCACATCCTGGGTCACCTGCTCGGCATTGCCGACGATGTCGGCCACCAGCACCGCCGCGGCGAACGCGGGAAACGCCTCGTACCCGTTCTGCTGGGCCGCATGGGCACGTCGCGGCAGGCCCGACAAGGTGTCGAGGAAGGCTCGCGGGTCGTGGTTGTCGCGCAGGCCGAAGCGCCCGCTGCTCAGCTTGGCGATCAACGCGCACAGCGGTGGCAGGAACAATGCGATCAGGATGCACCACAGGGCAACGGTCATGGACAGGATTCCTCGTTTGATCTTCGGGTTAGAGCTTCATCACCAGCATGCCTGCCAGCACCAGCCCGCAAGCTAGGAGTCTGGGGCCGCCAAAAGGTTCTTTGAGGTAGCGCATGCCCAGCAACACCACGAGGATCACGCTCAACTCGCGCAGCGCCGCCGCCTCGGCGACCGACCCCAGGTGCATGGCCCAGAGCACCAGGGCGTAGCTCAGCAACACGCACAGCCCCACCGCCAGGCCCAGGCGCCACTGGGTGCGCCAGAACAGCACGAACGGCGCCCGCCGCGCCACGCTGGCCAGGAGCGGAAACGGCCAGGCACTGAGCAGGGTCAGCCACACCAGGTAATCCCAGGGTTTGCCCCACAGGCGCACGGCCTGGCCATCGAACCAGGTGTAGCAGCCTATGCACAGGCCGATCAGCGCCACCACCGGCAACATCGACCACGGCAACCGGTCCCCGCCGCCGCCCTGACACAGCAGGCAGGCCATGCCGCACGGGATGAGCAGGATGCCGATGATCTGCTGGCTGCTGAGCGATTCGCCGGCAAACGCCAGGGTCAGGCCCAGCACCACCAGCGGCGACAGCCCGCGCATCAGAGGATAGACCAGCCCCAGATCGCCGACCCGGTAAGCCTGTATCAGCAGGAAGCGGTACAGCTGTTCGGCAAAGGCCGAGGCCAGCAACCAGGGCCAGATCTCGACGGGTGGCAGGTCGACGAAGGCCACGGCGGAAACGGCGAACACCAGCGCCACCGAGTCCATGCTGGCGATCACCAACAAGCGCTCGCCACTGAATTTGATCAAGGTGTTCCAGGTCGCATGCAACAGGGCAGCGACCAGAACCAGGGAAGTTGCCAGCACGCGACAGAGTCCTTGCAAAAAAGAAACACGTTCGATGCACCAGCACCGAGCTGCAAAAAGTACGAAAAAGATTACAGTCTTGGGCGAGATGCCAACCCTATTTGAAGGCATTTCCACAGCCCCATACCAATATACTGTCTCGACACCGCAGGCACGTCCATCAAGACAAACAAGCCGGCACCGACATCCAAACATACTCACTTACGAATCACGTTTGACGCAGTGGCAACAGCGGGCATAGGATGGCCCTAACGCATGGGATTAACCGTGCCTACCTTCCGAAGCCCGCAATGCGCAAGCATGCGGGCTTTCGTGCTTCTGGGACCAGGACCCGGAACTCATGACTCATTATGTGGCCTACCTCGACGAATTCGGCCATGTGGGACAGTACGTCTCCCGCAACCATCCTCATTTCAAAACAAGTCCTGTATTCGGCCTGGGTGGCGTCCTGCTTCCAGCAGAAGAGGTTCGAGAGTTCGCCATCTTCTTCTACCAACTGAAATGCCAACTACTGGCCTGGGACATCAGCAATGACAACCCCCGGAACCTGCCAGCTTACCAATGGGAAAAGAAGGGGTCGAAGCTGTTCACGACCAGAAACATCACGCAATACCGATCACTCAGGCAAGCGACATTCCGCATTCTGACTCGTATCGGCAAGGTAGGCGGCCACGTCATTTATGCTGGAGAACATAAAGCGACCTCGCTCACCCACAACGCGACCTCAACATTCAAGCGCCAACTGCTGCACGCGGTGAGGAAAATCGATCGCTTCTGCACACGAACCGACTCCACCTTCATGGTACTGCTGGATGAACAACGTGCAGGTAATGAATGGCGAGAACGGAACGTAGAGGCCTGCACGTTGGCCATGTTCGAAGATCCCGCGGAAAAGTGCCGCGGCCTGATCGAACCACCCCTGCAAGGTGAAAGTCACCTGTTCCAGACGTTGCAGTGCGCAGACTGGCTGTGCGGTCTCATTGGTCGTTTGATGGCCTTGGCAGTATCACCAGAGGAGTTTCCAGACTGGGAACCCTTCGACAGATACTTTTCAACGCGCATAGCGCACCTCGCCTTACCCGGCTCAGGCCTGCAGAAACAATCTGAGGCCGCTGCCTCTAGCGAAGCAGCCAAGGCCACATTGGATGCCTGAAGGCCAGTTGCGAAACCCAGCTCGCAGAACGCTGTCTACCTGAACAGTCAAAAAGTGTGTCCCGAACCCCTCGCCAGATCATCAAAGAACTGCCCGAGCCATTCGGGTTACGACTTGGAAGCCACTGTCACAGGATTCGGGATGCTTGAACTCGTTGCTGCGTTTATCTGCCTCACCACCCTTCTCACCTACGTCAACTACCGTTTCATCGGCCTGCCGCCCGCCATTGGCGTGATGGTCACGGCGCTGTTGTTCTCTCTCATTCTTCAAGGTCTGAGCCTGATCGGCTTCCCCGGCCTTGAAGAGCGCGTCGAAGGGTTGATGAACCAGATCGACTTCAACGACCTGCTGATGCACTGGATGCTGGCCTTTCTGTTGTTCGCCGGCGCCCTGCACGTCAACCTCTCCGACCTGCGCAGCTACCGCTGGCCGATCGGCCTGCTGGCCACCCTCGGGGTGCTGATCGCCACGGTGGTGATCGGTTATCTGGCGCACTGGGTGTTCGCCCTGTTCGGCTGGCAGGTGCCGCTGATCTACTGCCTGCTGTTCGGCGCGCTGATTTCGCCGACCGACCCGATTGCCGTGCTCGGCGCCCTGCGCACCGCCAATGCGCCAAAACCGCTGAAAACCACCATCGTCGGTGAGTCGCTGTTCAACGACGGCACTGCGGTGGTGGTGTTCACCGTGCTGTTGGGCATCGTCCAGCTCGGCGAAACGCCCAGTGTCAGCGAAACGGCGCTGCTGTTCGCCCGCGAGGCCATCGGCGGCGTGGTGTTCGGCGGCCTGATCGGCTACGCCACCTACCGCATGATCAAGAGCGTCGAGCAATACCAGGTCGAGGTCATGCTGACCCTGGCCCTGGTCATCGGTGGCTCGGCGATGTGCTACGAGCTGCACGTCTCGGCGCCGATCGCCATGGTCGTGGCCGGCCTGATCATCGGCAACCTGGGGCGCAACCTGGCGATGAACGATATGACCCGTCGCTACATGGACGGTTTCTGGGAACTGATCGACGACATGCTCAACGCCCTGCTGTTCGCGCTGATCGGCCTCGAGCTGTTGCTGCTGCCGTTCAACTGGCTGCACCTGGCGGCGGGTAGCGTGCTGGCGCTGGCGGTACTGCTGTCGCGCCTGCTGACCGTGGCACCGGCGATCGTCCTGCTGCGCCGCTGGCGCACGGTGCCCAAGGGTACGGTCCGGGTGCTGACCTGGGGTGGCCTGCGCGGTGGGGTGTCGGTGGCCCTGGCACTGTCGTTGCCACTGGGCGAGGAACGTGACCTGCTGCTGTCGATCACCTACATCGTGGTGCTGTCGTCGATCCTGGTGCAGGGTTTGAGCATCGGGCGCGTGGTCCGCAAGGTCAGCGCACAGCCCTGAGAATGCCGGGGCCGCGTTGCGGCCCGATCGCGGCACAAGGCCGCTCCTACATGGAATGCTGGGTTCCTGTGGGAGCGGCCCCTTCCATTACTCTACTGCCGAATCCGGAAACTGATCCTGCACGTACTTGATCTCGGTCCGCCCATGGGCCGCCGGCAAGCCGTCTTCACCCAGGTTGACGAAGACCATCTTGTCGACGGTGAGAATGGACTTGCGGGTGATCTTGTTGCGCACTTCGCACTTGAGGGTGATCGAGGTGCGACCGAACTCGGTGGCGGTGATGCCCAGCTCGATGATGTCGCCCTGACGCGAGGCGCTGACGAAGTTGATTTCCGACATGTACTTGGTCACCACCCGCTGGTTGCCCAGCTGGACGATGGCGTAGATCGCCGCTTCCTCGTCGATCCAGCGCAGCAGGCTGCCGCCGAATAACGTGCCGTTGGGGTTGAGGTCTTCGGGTTTAACCCATTTGCGGGTATGAAAGTTCATCTGTACTCCTGACCTGCTTGGCTGACATGCAGCCATGATGGCAGAGCTGCCGCCGGCACTCCATTGATCATCGACTATCGTCTCGATTAAATCGACGGAAAACCTTGGGCTCGGCAAGCCGCGCGGCTATAATCCCTGCCGTTTCACATGGCGACGCTCCCTCGGCTGGGCGCTGCCATGCCCGCCACCCATCCGAGGGGCGCTGCAGCAGGCTCGGCCTGTCAGGCTCGGATGGGGCGTTGTCCGCTGCCGCGGACGCTCAACGCACAACGGCGCCCATTCGCACACTACGAATGGAGGCTCTCATGAGCGCTGTAAACACGCCTGCAGGTTTTTCCGACTTCAAGGTCGCCGACATTTCCCTGGCCGATTGGGGCCGCAAGGAAGTCATCATCGCCGAATCGGAAATGCCCGCACTGATGGGCCTGCGCCGCAAGTACCAAGCCGAGCAACCGCTCAAGGGCGCGAAGATCATCGGCTGCATCCACATGACCATCCAGACCGCCGTGCTGATCGAAACCCTGGTCGCCCTGGGCGCCGAAGTCCGCTGGTCTTCCTGCAACATCTTCTCGACCCAGGACCAGGCCGCTGCCGCCATCGCCGCCGCCGGTGTCCCGGTGTTCGCCTGGAAAGGTGAAACCGAGCAGGAATACGAGTGGTGCATCGAGCAGACCATCCTCAAGGATGGCCAGCCATGGGATGCCAACATGGTGCTGGACGACGGCGGCGACCTGACCGAGATCCTGCACAAGAAATACCCGGCCATGCTCGACAAGATCCACGGCGTGACCGAAGAAACCACCACTGGCGTGCACCGCCTGCTGGACATGCTGGCCAAGGGCGAGCTGAAGGTCCCGGCGATCAACGTCAACGACTCGGTCACCAAGAGCAAGAACGACAACAAGTACGGTTGCCGTCACAGCCTCAACGACGCCATCAAGCGCGGCACCGACCACCTGCTGTCGGGCAAGCAGGCCCTGGTGATCGGCTATGGTGACGTGGGCAAGGGTTCGGCCCAGTCGCTGCGCCAGGAAGGCATGATCGTCAAGGTCACCGAAGTCGACCCGATCTGCGCCATGCAAGCCTGCATGGATGGCTTCGAAGTCGTCTCGCCGTTCAAGGACGGCATCAACACCGGTACCGAAGCCGGCATCAACGCCGACCTGCTGGGCCGCATCGACCTGATCGTCACCACCACCGGTAACGTCAACGTCTGCGACGCCAACATGCTCAAGGCCCTGAAGAAGCGTGCCGTGGTCTGCAACATCGGCCACTTCGACAACGAGATCGACACCGCCTTCATGCGCAAGAACTGGGCATGGGAAGAGGTCAAGCCACAGGTGCACAAGATCCACCGCACCGGCGCCGGCACCTTCGACCCGACCAACGACGACTACCTGATCCTGCTGGCCGAAGGCCGCCTGGTGAACCTGGGCAACGCCACCGGCCACCCAAGCCGCATCATGGATGGCTCGTTCGCCAACCAGGTCCTGGCGCAGATCTTCCTGTTCGAGCAGAAGTACGCCGAACTGCCAGCCGCCAAGAAGGCCGAGCGCCTGACCGTGGAAGTGCTGCCGAAGAAACTCGACGAGGAAGTGGCCCTGGAAATGGTCCGCGGCTTCGGCGGCGTGGTCACCCAGCTGACCCCGCAGCAGGCCGAGTACATCGGTGTCACCGTCGAAGGCCCGTTCAAGCCGGACGCCTACCGCTACTAAGCGGCGAGCTCCAAGCTTCAAGCGGCAAGCGAAGGCAGACCGTGCCGGTGCCGCTTGAAGCCGAGACGCAGAAATCTTGAACGATGCCAAGCCAGATCGGCCATCACCGATCTGGCTTTTACTTGCAGCTCGCCGCTAGAAGCCTGCTGCTAGAGGAACGCCTGATGTCCCAGGAACGCCGCTACAGTTTCGAGTTCTTCCCGACCAAGACCGATGCCGGTCATGAAAAGCTGATGGGCGTCGCCCGCCAGCTGGCCACCTACAACCCCGACTTCTTCTCCTGCACCTATGGTGCCGGGGGCTCGACCCGCGACCGCACGCTCAACACCGTGCTGCAGCTGGAAAACGAGGTGAAAGTCCCTGCCGCCCCGCACCTGTCGTGCGTCGGCGACAGCAAGGACGACCTGCGCGCCCTGCTGGCCGAGTACAAGGCCGCCGGCATCAAGCGCATCGTCGCCCTGCGTGGCGACCTGCCTTCGGGCATGGGCATGGCCAGCGGCGAGCTGCGCTACGCCAGCGACCTGGTCGAGTTCATTCGCCAGGAGACGGCCGATCACTTCCACCTGGAAGTGGCCGCCTACCCCGAGATGCACCCCCAGGCGCGCAACTTCGAGGCCGACCTCAGCCACTTCGCGCTCAAGGTCAAGGCCGGTGCCGACAGCGCCATCACCCAGTATTTCTTCAACGCCGACAGCTACTTCTACTTCGTCGAGCGCGCACAGAAGCTGGGCGTGGACATCCCGGTGGTGCCCGGCATCATGCCGATCACCAACTACAGCAAGCTGGCACGTTTCTCCGACGCCTGCGGCGCCGAGATCCCACGCTGGATCCGCAAGCAACTGGAAGCCTATGGCGACGACACCGCCAGCATCCAGGCCTTCGGCGAAGAAGTGATCACCCGCATGTGCGAACAGCTGCTGCAAGGCGGCGCGCCGGGGTTGCACTTCTATACCCTGAACCAGGCCGAACCGAGCCTGGCGATCTGGAACAACCTGAAGCTGCCACGCTGACCGCGTCCGACCCAGGCTTCGGTCGTCGACCGAAGCCTGGGTCATCCTCCCTGGCTGCCGTTCCCAGCAAACTTCCTGTCGCCGTTGAGCAGCAGGAAAGCAGCACAGCGCAATAGCTCTGTTATACTCGGGCCTTCCCGCCCGGCTCACGCCCGGACGCTCGGCCTCGCAACAGGCATCCCGAATCAGCAGCGACGCACCTTGCGTCTGCTCTGCGCTTCCCGGATGCGCCGTGAAAGCCCAGCTGGACCGGACGCGATCGCATCCCACCGATGCCCGTCGCGCCAGGCAGAACATCCCTACGGGCCCAGCCCACACGAGAACAGGATTGCCCATGTCCTTTGCTTCCCTCGGTCTCTCCGAGGCTCTTGTCCGCGCTATCGAGGCTGCGGGCTACACCCAGCCGACTCCGGTGCAACAGCGGGCCGTGCCCGCCGTGTTGCAAGGCCGCGACCTGATGGTCGCCGCACAGACAGGTACTGGTAAAACCGGTGGTTTCGCCCTGCCGATCCTCGAACGCCTGTTCCCCGACGGCCACCCGGACAAGTCCCAGCGTCACGGCCCGCGCCAGCCGCGCGTGCTGGTCCTGACCCCGACCCGCGAACTGGCAGCCCAGGTGCACGACAGCTTCAAGGTGTATGCCCGTGACCTGCCGCTGGTCAGCGCCTGCATCTTCGGCGGCGTCGGCATGAACCCGCAGATCCAGGCCATCGCCAAGGGTGTCGACGTCCTGGTCGCCTGCCCCGGCCGCCTGCTCGACCTGGCCGGCCAAGGCAAGGTCGACCTGGCCCACGTGGAAATCCTGGTGCTGGACGAAGCCGACCGCATGCTCGACATGGGCTTCATCCACGACGTCAAGAAGGTCCTCGCCCGCCTGCCGGCCAAGCGCCAGAACCTGCTGTTCTCGGCGACCTTCTCCAAGGACATCACCGACCTCGCCGACAAGCTCCTGCACAACCCGGAGCGCATCGAGGTCACGCCGCCGAACACCACCGTCGAGCGTATCGAGCAACGTGTCTACCGCCTGCCGGCAAGCCACAAACGCGCCCTGCTGGCACACCTGATCACCCTCGGCGCCTGGGAACAGGTGCTGGTGTTCACCCGTACCAAGCACGGCGCCAACCGCCTGGCCGAGTACCTGGAGAAGCACGGCCTGACCGCCGCCGCGATCCACGGCAACAAGAGCCAGAACGCGCGCACCAAGGCCCTGGCCGACTTCAAGGCCAACAGCGTTCGCGTGCTGGTGGCTACCGACATCGCCGCACGCGGCCTGGATATCGACCAACTGCCCCACGTGGTCAACTTCGAGCTGCCCAACGTCGAGGAAGACTACGTTCACCGTATCGGCCGTACTGGCCGGGCCGGGCGTTCGGGCGAAGCGATCTCGCTGGTGGCCCCGGATGAAGAAAAGCTGCTCAAGAGCATCGAACGCGTCACCAAGCAGAAGATCCCCGATGGCGACCTGATGGGCTTCGACCCGAGCCAGGTCGAGGTCGAGAAGCCCGAAGTACGCGAACGCCCGCAGAACAACGGCCGCGGCGGGCGCAATCAGTCCCGTGGCGACGGCGCCAAAGACGGCAGCGGTGGCCGCAAGGACAAGGGCAAGGACAAAGGCAAGACCAAGCAGCAAGCCGCCGACAAGCCTGCCGAGAAGGAAAAGTCCGGCGACAAGCAGGCGCAGCAGCGCAAGCCCCGCGACAAGAAGCCTCGCCAACAGCAAGCAGCCCAAGGCGGCGCCCCCAAGGTGCCGGTCGACCGTGATCCGGAAGAGTTCCTGGATGACGATATCGACAACTTCGGTAACCGCGCCGACTACGTCAGCCCCTATCAGAACACCAAGAACCAGGGCCGCAATCGCCGTCCGGGTGGTCAGGGCCAGGGTCAATCGCAGGGTAGCGGCCAACGTGCCAACGGCGGTGGCGGCCAGGGCCAGGGTCGTACCGGCGGTGGCCAGTCGCGCAACGGTGGTGGTGACAAACGCCCACGCAACAACACCGGCGGCGGTGGCCGTCGCGATGGTGGTGGCGGTGGCCGCAACCGGCCGGCCGGCCGCGACGATGCAGCCCGCCAGGAACCGGCGGTACGCAGCAGCCGCGAACAGAACCAGCCGGTGATCATCCGCAAGGAATCCAAGCTCGACCGTTACCCGACGCCCGAGCAACTGGACGACCTGCCGAGCCGCCCACGTGGCGAGCGCCCAGCGCTGCTGACCCGCAAGGGTTGAGCCTGATTGGGGCCGCCCTGCGGCCCTTCGCGGGCAAGCCCGCTCCCACCAGCAGGGTGTTGATTCCAAGGAATGCACAACCCTGTGGGAGCGGGCTTGCCCGCGAAGGGCTGCAAGGCAGCCCCAAACGCGCCGGAACAAACGAAAACGCCGCCCAATGGGCGGCGTTTTCTATTGCACAGGCAACGCTTACTTCTGCTTCACACCTTCGACACTGATATCCAGGTCCAGGGTCTGCGACGCCGGGCCTGGGCCCTTGATGCCGAAATCGTTCAGGTTCAGCGTGGTGGTGGCGTTGAAACCAGCGCGCTCGCCGCCCCATGGGTCCTTGCCCTCACCGTTGAAGGTGGCCTTGAAGGTGACCGGCTTGGTCACGCCATGCAGGGTCAGGTCGCCAGTCACGTCAGCGGTCTTCTCACCGGTCGACTTGACCGCGGTGGAGACGAACTTGGCGTCCGGGTATTTCTTCACGTCGAGGAAGTCGGCGCTGGCGATGTGCTTGTCACGCTCGGCATGGTTCGACCACAGGCTGGCGGTCTTCAGGTCGACGCTGATCTTGCTGGCTTCAGGCTTGGCGCTGTCCCAGCTGAAGTTGCCGTCGAAGTCCTTGAAGGTGCCGTGGATGAAGCTGTAGCCCAGGTGGCTGATCTTCCAATCGACGAACGCGTGCTGGCCTTCCTTGTCGATCTTGTACTCGGCGGCCATGGCCTGGCCAGCGGAGAACAGGGCGGTACCGAGCGCCAGAGCGGCAAAAGTCTTTTTCAACATCCTTACTTCCTTCCTTTGCAATTGAGTTGAGAGTCAAGCTTTGCGGCCCAGCATGCGAGTCAGGGTCGCGTCACGGTCGATGAAATGGTGCTTGAGGGCGGCCAAGGCATGGAGCACGGCGAAGATCACCAGGCCCCAGGCCAGGTACAGATGAATCTCACCCGCCAGGTCAGCCTGATCGGGCAGGTCGCTGACCAACGCCGGGACATCGAACAGCCCGAATACCGGGATGCCGACGCCATCGGCGGTGGAAATCAGGTAACCGGCGATCATCGTCGCGAACAGCCCCAGGTACAGCGCCAAATGCCCCAGCTTGGCCGCCACGCGGGTGAATGCCCCGTGGTTGGCCGGTGCCGGTGGTGGCGGGCTGACGAAGCGCCAGAGCACTCGCAGCAACATCACTGCCAGCAGGACCAGCCCGATGCTTTTGTGCAGGTCCGGGCCAGCCTTGCGCCAAGGGCTGTAGTAGTCGAGCCCGACCATCCACAGGCCCAGACCGAACAGGCCGAAGACCGCCAGTGCCACACCCCAGTGCAGGACGATACTGACCACGCCGTAGCGAGAAGGTGAATTGCGCAGTTGCATGTTGACCTGTTTCCCCGTGAAAGCTGTGCACAGACTAACGCGAAACGTATCGAATAAAAGCAGAAAAAACTGCTTCGGATTATCAAGAAATCCGATAGGTAGTGTGCAAGGCTCCTATTAAGGAAACATTAACGATAGCGCTCTGGACAATTGTTGCCAGCAGGGATTCCAATCCCTGTAGGAGCGGCCTTGCCGGGGCACCGGACCGGCCGGATGGGCTGCGCAGCAGCCCAAGGGTATCGATAGCACTGCAGAATCTGGGGCTGCTGCGCAGCCCTTCGCGGCACGAGGCCGCTCCTACAGGGCGCCGAACAGGCGCGAGAAGAAGCCGGGCTGTTCCTGCTTGCCGCCCTCGTGCTTGGCCTCTTCATGCTTTTCCGGCTCGGCCTTGACTGGGGCCTTGTCGGCCTTGTCGTCCTGCTCCGAACCACCACCGAACAGGTTGGAGAAGAACCCACCTTTGCCCTTGCTGGTGTTGGCTGCAGGCGCAGCGGCCACCGGTGCGACCTTCTCCGGCTCGAACGACTTGCCCGCCAGCAGGTCTTGCACCTGGCCCGCGGCCCGCTGGCCACTGCGCAGGGCGCCTTCGAGGGTGCCTGGATACAAGGCGTCGGTGTGTTCGCCGGCAAAGGCGACACGCTGCACCGGGCGCTCCCACAGGCGCCAGTACTTGCTGATCTGCCCCGGTCCGTAGGCCAGGTAGGCACCACCGGTGCCGGCGTCGGTGCTGTAGCGCTTGATCTCGTAGCCAGTGTAGGAGCCACGGGCCTGTGGGTAGAAGGCATGCAGGCGGATCAGCACCTGGTCGACCATCTGCTTGTCACCGAAGGCCTGCAACAGACGCGCGTTGTCGCCGGAGAGGTTGATCACCACGTTGGCGCCACCCTTGAGCGCCGGCTCGATCCACAGCATGCCCAGGCCGGTGTTACTGAAGATCTCGCCAGACATCCGCGCCCGGCTTTCCCACACCGGCTTCTTGAACTTGAGCATCAACTGGTCGCGCCAGCCGTAGTTGGTACCCTTGAGCGCCGCCAGGTGCTGGCCGTCCAGGCCCGGCGTCATCTGGATCTTGGCCAGGGCACGCAGCGGCACCGCCATCACCACGTAGTCGGCCTGATAGCCGACACTGCCGGCTTTGACCGTGACGCCATCCTTGTCCTGGACGATGGCGGTGACCGGCGAGCTGGTCTTGATGGTCTTGAGTTGCTTGACGAACGCCTGGGCCAGTACCGGGCTGCCGCCCGGCAGGCGTGCGGCGCGCAGGTCGCGATCGCTGATGCCACGGTAGACGCGGTTCTGCTGGGCGAAATACAGCAGCGACAGGCGCGAAGGCTCGTCGTAGCGGGTTCGGATCTGCTGGTTGACCAGCTGGCGAGCGGTGGCTGGCAATTGCAGCTTGTCGAGCCAGGTGGAGACGTTGATCTGGTCGAGGGCGAACAACGTGCTGTTGGCCTGGGGCTTGAGCGGGTCGTCGATGGAGCGGGCCAGGTCGTCGAGGGTCTTCTCGTAACGCTTGAGCGCCTCGGCGGTGGCGGGTTGCTTGGTGGCCAGGTCGGTGGCGCTGAAGTACTCGCCATCGATCAGGTAGCCCGGCGTACGCACGAACTCCGGCGCCGGCAGTGTTTCAAGCTTGAAACGATCCAGGTACTGGTTGAGCACCGGCTGCGCCTTGCTGTTGCCGATCCACTCGCTGGTGGCCAGGCCCGATCGGCCGCCCATGCCCGACTTGGCTTCCAGCAGAGTCACCTGCCAGCCCTTGCTCTGCAGCTCATAGGCTGCGGTCAGGCCCGCCAGGCCGCCGCCCACGACGATCGCCGAGGGTGTCTTGTCCTTGGCCAGCGCGGCACCGCTGGAAACACCGATCAATACCAACGCGCACAGGCGCACCCAAGCAGCAGCCATGATGGCGAACTCCGAGTTGAAGTAGCGGTAAAAGGAGGGGTTGGGGGTCTCTTCGAGAGACGATGCGTTAAGAATACGTCAGGTCCAGGCACCTCGCCAGCACAGCGACAACAAGTGCTTTTGCCTGCAGGGGTTTTCGTTCTCGAAGACACCGCGCGGACCGTGGCGGTTGTCCTGCAACCCGGCATTGCTTAGGCTTGTGCGGTCATTCAAGCCGCGTCGCCAGGAGAAGTGCCCATGGGCCTCAACGATCAGTGGATGCAACGTGACCTCAAGGTCCTGTGGCACCCCTGCACCCAGATGAAAGACCACGAGCAGCTGCCGCTGATCCCGATCAAGCGCGGCGAAGGCGTGTGGCTCGAGGACTTCGAGGGCAAGCGCTACCTGGATGCCGTGAGCAGTTGGTGGGTCAACGTGTTCGGCCACGCCAACCCACGCATCAACCAGCGCATCAAGGATCAGGTCGACCAGCTCGAGCACGTGATCCTCGCCGGCTTCAGCCACCAGCCGGTGATCGAGCTGTCCGAACGCCTGGTAGCCATGACCCCGGCCGGGCTCGACCGGGTGTTCTATGCCGACAACGGCTCGTCGTGCATCGAAGTGGCCTTGAAGATGAGCTTCCATTACTGGCAGAACATCGGCAAGCCGGCGAAGAAGCGCTTCGTCACCCTCACCAACAGCTACCATGGCGAGACCATCGCCGCCATGTCGGTGGGCGACGTGCCGCTGTTTACCGAAACCTACAAGGCGCTGCTCCTCGACACCCTCAAGGTGCCAAGCCCGGACTGCTACCTGCGCCCCGAGGGCATGGGTTGGGAAGAGCACTCGCGCAACATGTTCGCCGCCATGGAGCAGACCCTGGCCGACCACCACGACACCATCGCCGCGGTGATCATCGAACCGTTGATCCAGGGCGCTGGCGGCATGCGCATGTACCATCCGGTGTACCTCAAGCTGCTGCGCGAGGCCTGCGACCGCTATGGCGTGCACCTGATCCACGACGAGATCGCCGTGGGCTTCGGCCGTACCGGCACGATGTTCGCGTGTGAACGGGCCGGCATCCGCCCGGACTTCCTGTGCCTGTCCAAGGCCCTCACGGGCGGCTACCTGCCGCTGGCCGCGTGCCTGACCACCGACACCGTGTACCAGGCGTTCTACGACGACTACCCGACCCTGCGCGCCTTCCTCCACTCGCACAGCTACACCGGCAACCCGCTGGCCTGCGCGGCGGCCCTGGCGACCCTGGACATCTTCGAGCAGGACAACGTGATCGAGGCCAACAAGGCGTTGGCCACGCGCATGGCCAGCGCCACCGCGCACCTGGCCGAGCACGCCCACGTCGCCGAGATCCGCCAGACCGGCATGGCCCTGGCCATCGAGATGGTCCAGGACAAGGCCAACAAGACTGCCTACCCCTGGCAAGAGCGGCGCGGCCTGAAGGTCTTCGAGCATGCCCTGACCCGTGGCGCCCTGCTGCGACCGCTGGGTAGCGTGGTGTACTTCCTGCCACCGTACGTGATCACGCCCGAGCAGATCGATTTCCTTGCCGAGGTGGCCAGCGAAGGCATCGACATCGCCACCCGCAGCAGCGTCAGCGTGGCGGTGCCGGCCGACTTCCACCCCGACTTCCGCGATCCGGGCTGAGCCAAACTCCACTGACGCCACCCTGTAGGAGCGGGTTTACCCGCGAATGCGCTGGTAAACTCACCATCGCATTCGCGGGTAAACCCGCTCCTACAGGGGTTGTGTACACCCTTTCCCGACGAGCTGAACCATGAGACTGTCCCGCTTCTTCATCGACGCCCCCCTGAGCCTTGGCGAGCACGACCTGCCCGAGGCCCAGGCCCACTACATCGGCCGCGTGCTGCGCATGGGCCCCGGCGACGCCGTGCAACTGTTCGATGGCAGTGGCCAGGAATACCTCGGGCAGTTGCTCGAGGTGGGCAAGAAAAACGTCCGGGTAAGCCTCGACCAGGCCCTCGCCGGCCAGGCCGATTCGCCGCTGCATATCCATCTCGGCCAGGGGCTGTCCCGTGGCGAGCGCATGGATTGGGCGATCCAGAAAGCCACCGAACTAGGCGCCAATGAAATTACCCCGATCGTCAGCGAGCGCTGCGAAGTACGCTTGAAAGACGAACGTGCCGACAAGCGCCTGGCCCACTGGCGCCAGGTAGCGATCAGCGCCTGCGAGCAATGCGGGCGCTCCACCCTGCCGGTGATACACCCGCCAGTGAGCCTGGCCGAATGGCTCAAGGGCACCGAGGCCGCGCTCAAGCTGGTGCTGCATCCGGTCGCCGAACCGCTGACCAGCCATGACAAACCGGCAACGCTGGCCTTCCTGATCGGTCCGGAAGGCGGCTTGAGCGAGGCAGAAGTCGAACAGGCCAAGGCCTCCGGCTTCCAGGCCGCGCGCCTTGGCCCGCGCGTATTGCGCACCGAGACAGCACCGGTGGTGGCGCTGTCGGTGGCGCAGCAGCTCTGGGGCGACTTCTAGCGCACGTAGAACGACACGGCAATGAAGTGCAGCAGGCTGCCGGTGATGACGAACAGGTGCCAGATACCGTGGGCGTGGCGCAAGCGGCTGTCCAGGGCGAAGAAGATGATGCCGATGGTGTAGAACAGCCCGCCCGCCGCCAGCCAGGCGAAGCCGGCGGTGCCCAGGGTGTGCAGCAGCGGCTTGACCGCCACCAGCACCACCCAGCCCATCACCGCGTAGATGATGATCGACAGGATCCGCGCCTCCGAACGCGGCTTGATCTCCTGCAGCATGCCGATCACCGCCAGCCCCCATACCACGCCGAACAGGCTCCAGCCCCAGGGCCCGCGCAGGCTGACCAGGCAGAATGGCGTGTAGCTGCCAGCGATCAGCAGGTAGATCGACAGGTGATCGAGCTTGCGCATGATCACCTTCGCCCGCCCGCGGGTGCTGTGGTAGAGCGTGGAGATGCTGTAGAGCAGCAGCAAGGTGCTGCCGTAGATGGAGAAGCTGACGATCTTCCAGGGATCCCCCTGCAAGCCCGCGACGACGATCAGCCAGATGGCACCGATACAGGCCAGGACGGCACCGACCAGGTGGGTCCAGGCATTGAAGCGTTCACCGTAATACATGCAGAGAGAGACCTCCTGAGATGGGCTGGGTTCCTGTCGGACGCTGCCCCTGTAGGAGCGGGTTTACCCGCGAATGGGCCATCAGCCTTGCATCCTACCCAAGGGCAGGTTGCAGTTCAGCGTCACGCACCAACCTTTCCAGCCCCACCAGGTCCGGCACCCGCGCCACCTGCTCACCCACCTGCACCGCCGCCAGCTCCAGGCTGCCCAGCGGCACATCCACATAGTTGAGCTGGCTGTCGAGCTTGCACGAGCGCGGAATGTCCTGCAGCAGCACGGCCAGGTAGCGCAGGCCGGTGTCGCCCAGGGCATTGAGCACGACGATACGCGCCCGCTCGCCGCAGGGCGTCTGGCCACCGCAGGCGGTCTCGAAGCCGATCAGCGGCAGGCGCTGCTGGCGCCAGTCGATCCAGCCCAGGTGCCAGGCCGGTTGCCCCGGCTGGCACGCCAGGTTGCGCTGGCCGATCAGCTCGGCTACGGCCACGTTCGGCAGTACCAAAGTACGGTCACCCAGCGGCAGCAACAGGCCAGTCAGGCTGCTGCGCTGGCCGGCGATCAGTTCAAGCATGCTGCTGGCTCCAATGGGCGATGCTCTGCAGCAACACCGATTCCTGGTAGGGTTTGCCGAGGTAGTCGTTGACCCCGATGGCCATGGCCCGCTCCCGGTGCTTCTGCCCGGTGCGCGAGGTGATCATGATGATCGGCAGGTCCTTGAGGCGCCCGTCGGCGCGAATGCGTGTGGCCACCTCGAAACCGTCCATGCGCGGCATCTCGATGTCCAGCAGCAGCACGTCCGGGCGGTGGACCTCCAACTGGGCCATGGCATCGACGCCGTCCTTGGCGGTCAGCACGCTCATGCCATGGCGTTCGAGCAGGCGGCTGGTCACCTTGCGTACGGTCACCGAGTCGTCCACCACCATCACCAGCACCGGGCGCCGTGGCGCCGGCCCGAACAACGTGCGCTGCACGCCGCTGCCACCGGGCAGGCGGGCCAATCTGCGCTGCTGCCCGCGTAACTGGCCGAGCAAGTCAAGAATCAGCACCACCCGGCCATCCCCCAGCAACGTCGCACCCGCCAGGCCGGCCACCGCGGCGAACTGTGGCCCGAGACTCTTGACCACGATCTCGCGGCTCGGCGACAGGCTGTCGACCTGGATGGCGAACGACTGTTCCTGGGAATGCACCAGCAGCACCGGCAACGGCACCCGCTGCCCCAACAGGGTGGGCCGTGGCATGCCCTGGACCAACTCGCCCAGGTAGCGCAGCTGGTACTCGTACCCGGCATACACGTAGCGCGGCGTGTCCAACTGGTAGCAAGCCTCGAGCTCGGCCGGCGGCACGCGCACGATGCCCTCGATGGTGTTGAGCGGGATCGCGTACTGCTCGTCGCCCAGGTGCACCATCACCGCGCGGTTGATCGACACGGTGAACGGCAGGCGGATCAGGAAGCGCGCGCCCTTGCCCTGGGCCGATTCGATGGTCATCGAGCCGCCCAGCTGCTTGACCTCCTCGTGCACCACGTCCATGCCCAGGCCACGGCCGGATATCTGGGTGATCTTTTCCGCCGTGGAGAAGCCAGGGCGCAGGATGAACTGGAGGATCTCGTGGTCGCTCAGGCGCGCGGCCGGGTCCAGCAGGCCACGCTTGATGGCCTTGCGCCGCACGGCCTCCAGCGGCACGCCAGCGCCGTCGTCGGTCATCTCGATGACGATGTCGGCGCCTTCGTGCAGCAGGTTCAGGTGGATGGTGCCCTGCTCGGGCTTGCCCGCGGCCAGGCGCACCTGGCGCGACTCCAGGCCGTGGTCGACGGCATTGCGCAACATGTGCTCCAGCGGCGCGACCATGCGTTCGAGCACGCTGCGGTCCAGTTCGCCCTCGGCGTTGCCGACCACCAGTTCGACCTGTTTGCCAAGCTCGCTGGCCACCTGCCGTACCACCCGTTGCAGGCGCGGCACCAGGCGCTCGAACGGCACCATCAAGGTCGCGGTCAGGCCTTCCTGCAACTGGCTGTTGACCCGCGCCTGCTGCAACAGCAGGCCGTGGGTATCCTGGGCGCGCTGGGCAAGGGTTTCCTTCAGTTCGATCAGGTCCGAGGCCGACTCGAACAAGGCCCGCGACAGTTGCTGCAGCTGCGAATGGCGGTCCATTTCCAGCGGGTCGAAGTCTTCGTAGGCGTCGCTTTCGAAGGCCTGGCGGCTGGTAATGCGGCCCTGGGTCTCGATGTCCAGGCGCAGCAACTGGTCGCGCATGCGCTCGAGGGTGGTGTCCATTTCGCTGAGGGCGAACTGGGCATCGTTGATCTGTTGCTCGATGCGCCCGCGAATTACCGAGTGCTCGCCGGCCAGGTTGCCCAGGTCATCGAGCAGCTCGGCATCGACCTTGACCATGTCGCCAGCCGCACGCTCGGGCGATGCCGCCGGGGCGTCGGCGGGCACCACCTCGGCCGGGGCCTGGGTGGCCACGCTGTCGGCCAGGGCAGCGCTGCTGAAGTTGCGGATGTAATCGATCAGCGCCGTGGCGGCATGCAGCGGCTGCCCCAGGCGTACGGCATCGAGCATGTGCGCCAGGCGGTCATGGCAGTTCTGCAGCAGCGAGAACAGCGCCGGGGTCGGCGGCAGGCGGCCAGCCGCCAGCAACTCGTAGAGAAACTCCAGTTCGTGGGCGAGGTCGCCGATGGCACTGATCTCGACCATCCGCGCCACCCCTTTGAGGGTGTGCAGGTCGCGCATGAGGTTTTCCACCTCGGCAGCGTTGCGCGGGTCGGCTTGCCAACGGGCCAGGGCGGTGGCGGCGCTTTCGACGATGTCGGCGCTTTCTTCGAGGAACACCTCCATCAGCGCCTTGTCGCCCTGGCTTTGCTCGTCGTCTTCGTCGACGACTTCGGCGACACCTTCGATAGGGTCGAGCGCGGTCACCGCCGTGGCGCTGACCAACCCCGTGGCGTCAGGCGCAAGGCCCTCGCCGAGCAGCCCGCGCAGGGCCTCGACCGTTGCCTGGCGGGCGCTGGGTTCCTGGCCGGCAGCCAGCTCATCGAGCATGTCGATCAGCGTCTCGTGGGCCTGCTGGGCCTGGGTGAAGAAGCGCTCGTCGGCAGCGAGGCTACCTTCCTCGACGGCGCCGTAGAGATCGAGCAGCGCCTCGCAGACCTCATCCATCGCCCACAGGTCGGCCAGGTGCGCCGCATGGCCCAGGGTCGTCAGTTGGTCCAGCAGCGTCTCCAGCGCCTGGCGCTGGCCGGGTTGCTCCTGCCAACCGGAGAGCAGCGACTCGGCGTCGAGCAGGATATCCATGGCCTGGCCGAGAAACTGCGCGGTCTGCCGTGGATCACGTCGGCGCTTGTCGGCGTGGGCATCGGGCGCCACACCGAGCTGGGCGTCCACCCCCAGCCCGACCTGCTCGATCAACTCGGCAGCCCCGGGGATCGGTGCCAGCGGCGCGATATGCAGCTGTTCGAGGCCGGCCTGGAACAGCCCGAGGGCGACCGTCAGTTGCTCGAGCTCGGCCTGGCGCAACGGCAATTGGTGGCTGCGGTATTCCCGCGCCAGCCGGTCGAAGGCAGCCGCCAACTCGGCCACAGGCAAGACGCCCGCCATGCCGGCGCTGCCCTTGAGGGTATGCAAGGCGCGCTGCAAACTGTCGTCGACCGGCGCATCCTGGCCGTGCGCCTGGTCGAGGAAGGCCTCCACGCTCGCCAGGTGGCCCAGCGCCTCTTGCCGGAAGATGTCCAGCAGTTGCCGGTCCAGCCCATCGATCGATGCGCTCGGCTCGGGTATGTCCACGTGGGCCCGCTTGCCAGGCTCCGGCAACTCGACCGGGTTGTCGACCAGGCACGGCACACCGAGGGCAGCGAGGCTGGTGCGGGCGCGGTCGATGAACGGCTGGCCATTGGCCAACGGGTCAGCCACGCGCCATTGCAGATAGCACTCGCCGGCGCTGAGTGCCTCGGCCAGGTGTGTCAGCTCGTCGGCGGGCGGCTCTACCTCAAGGTGCTGCAACCAGCCCTGGACGTAGGCCGCGCATCCACCGAACAGCTCGGCAGCAGCCGGCAGCATCAGCATCGCCAGGGCACCGCGCACCTGTTGCAACAGGCCCGGCAGTGCCTGCAGGCGCTGGCGCGGCCAGCCGGACTCAAGGCAATCGCCGATCAGCTCCTTGGCCTGGTGCAGCACCGCCAGCGCCTCTTCCAACACCACCTGGCGGATTTCGGCCAGGTCCGAGCCCGGCAGGCTGCCTTGGCCACCCTGCTCCATCGGCCCGACCATGCCATTGAGCGTGGCCTCGACGTACAGCAACGCCCCGGCCACGTCCATCAGCACCGCGTCGTCGGCCTCGCGCTCGGCATGGGCCAACGCCTGCAAGGCCAGCACCTGGTCGATGATCACCCGCCGCGGTTGCTGGAAGCCCAGCACCGCCAGGGTATCGGCGACGTGACGCAACGGTGCCAGCAGTTGCTCGAGCTGCGCCGGTTGCTGCCTGTCGCCACGCACGAACAGGTCGAGCCGCTCCTTGATACGCATCAGGTCATCGCACAGCGCCACCACCACCGAGCGCAAGGCGTCGCGGCCCGGCCCGGCCTGCAGTTGCTCGCGCCAGGCGCCCAGCGACAGGTCGAGGTTGGCCAGGTCGTCCTCCCCGGCCAGGCGCTGCGCGACATCGCCGACCAGGCTGCCCTGGGCCAGCGGCTCGACGCCACGGCAAGCCCTGAGCTGGTTGAGCAGGGGCAGCATGACCAGCGGCAGGTCGTGGCGCGCCCCGCGCAGCCGTTGCAGGTAGGCCGGCAGTTGCTCCAGGCCCCGGAACAGCGCGCCCAGGCAATCGCCACGGGGGCTGACCTGGCCGTCGGCCAGGGCCCTGGCGAACTGCTCCAGCTCGTCGGCCAGGCGCGTGGCGCCCTGCAGTTCGAGCATGCGCAGGCAACCATGGACCTGGTGCAGGTTGTCGACCACGAAGGCCAGCATGGACAGGTCGCCGGTCTCGCCAGCAAAGCGCTCCAGGGCCTGCCGGGCCTGGCCCAGGCAGTCGAGGATCGCGTCCCTGGTCCAGGCCAGGGCCACCGTGTCGTGGCGCTCGAGGCTTGCAGTGGCGACAGCCATGGGAACTCCTCAGCGCGGCTCGGGCGGTGTGGGCAGGGTGAAGCCGGACACCGACCGCCGCATCTCGCTGGCCATGCGTGCCAGGTGGCGGATGCTGTCAGCGGTCGCCCCGGAGCCTGCCGAGGTTTGTGCGGTGATCTGCTGGATCACCGCCATGGTGTGGGAAATCTGCCCGGCCGAGGAGGTTTGCAGCTGCGCCGCATCGGAAATGCTGTGGATCAGCTCGGCGAGGTTCTGCGACACGCCTTCGATCTCGGCCAGGGCCACCCCGGCATCCTGGGCCAGGCGGGCGCCGCGCACCACTTCGGCGGTGGTCTGCTCCATGGAGATCACCGCCTCGTTGGTGTCGGCCTGAATGGTGCGCACCAGCGCCTCGATCTGCCGCGTGGCCGACGAAGAACGCTCTGCCAGGCGTTGCACTTCGTCGGCGACCACGGCGAAGCCACGCCCGGCCTCGCCGGCCAGCGACGCCTGGATCGCCGCATTCAGCGCCAGGATGTTGGTCTGATCGGCAATGTCGTCGATCAGGCTGACGATGTCGCCGATTTCCTGCGAAGACTCGCCCAGGCGCTTGATCCGCTTGGCGGTGTCCTGGATCTGCTCGCGAATGTTGTCCATGCCATCGATGGTGTTGTGCACCACCTCATTGCCTTTGTTGGCGATGGCCACCGAGCGCTCGGCCACCTTGGCCGACTCGTAGGCGTGCGCCGAAACCCGGTCGATCGACTCGACCATGTCGCCCACCGCCTCCGACGCTTCGCTGATCTGCTCGGCCTGGTGCTCGGAGGCCTTGGCCAGCTGGCGTGCGGTATTCTGCGTGTCCTGCACGGCAGCGGCCACCTGCACGGCGCTGTGGTTGATGGTGGCGACCAGGTCGCGTAGCTGGTCGACCGAATAGTTGATCGAATCGGCGATGGCACCGGTGAAGTCCTCGGTCACCGACACGGTCACTGTTAGGTCGCCATCGGCCAGCTCCTCGATCTCGTCGAGCAGGCGCATGATCGCCTGCTGGTTGCGCTCGTTCTTCTCGGCGGTTTCGCGCAGCTGGCGGTGGGTGGCGCGGACCATCACCAGGCCGATGAGGATGATCGAGGCCAGCGCCAGCAAGCCCAGGGCATAACCACCAACGGTGTCGAGGGTGCGCCCGGCGGCCAGGTTCTCGAAGCCGTTGGCCAGGTGCGAGGCCTCGTCGAGCAGGGTCTGCGACAGGCTGAAGATGTTGCCCGCCGCTTCGCGCACGCGGAACAGCTCGGGCGAGGTCTCGAGGATTTCGTCCACCGAGCCGGCCACGAACTGGAACAGCTCGGCGATCTCGCCCAGCCGCGCCCGCGCATCGGCATCCTCGACCCGGGTCACCTGGATCGCGGCGTTGCCACGGAGCATGCCTTCGAGCACCTGGCCGAAGCGGCTGGCGTCGCGACCGAAGGCATCCGCCGCCTGCGCGGCACTCTCATCGCCCGCCAGCACGGTATTGACCGAGCCGAGGATGCGCTCGGCCAGCAGCAACTGACGCTGGGCGACCACCACCTGGTTGGCCGGAGCGCCGCTCTGCAGCAGGATCTCCACCACCTTCTCGTATTCGACCTGCAGCTGCGGCACCGTTTCGGCCAGTGTCGCGGCCACCTGGTGCAACGACAGCACGGTCTGCTCGCTGGCGAGGATGGCGTCGGTGTTCTTGCGCAGGTTTTCCCAGTCGCGGCCCACCGTTTCCATCTCGTCGCGCACCGCCGGCGGCGCCGCAGGCAGGCCGGTGGACTTGTCGCCCTCGCGCAGGTAGCCCCAGCGCCGCTCGAAATCGTTGCGTGCGTCCGCCAGTTGCTTGAACGCCAGGGCCTTGCCGGCCGCCGCCTCGGTGGCGTTCTTGGCGATGCGCTGGGACAGCACGCGCAGCTCGCCGGCGTGGCCGATGTACTGCTTGTCGTGGTTGGACTGGGTGTTGAGGTAGGCGAAGTTGGCGAACAGCAGGATGATCGACAGGATCAGGATCACGAACAGTACGGTGATCTGCGCGATGCTGCGCGTGCGCGGGGTCATGCCTGGGGGCGCGACAGTGGGGGCCGGCTTGTTCACGTTGATAGGTCCTATAGCGCCACGTCGAGAAAGCCCGGGGCCTGGGCCAAGGCGAAGGGGCTGAAGATCGCCCAGTTGCGCTCACGGGCGAAATGCCCCTGGACGAAACGGGCGGCGGCGCGCAGCAGCGGCTGCGGGGGCGACAGTTCCAGGCTGCTGAGGGCGAAATGCTGCAGGCCCAGGACCTCGTCGACCAGCAGGCCGACGAACAGGTCTTCGTGGTCCAGCACCAACACCCGCCGCTGCTTGCCCGGGGCTGCCGGGCCGAGGCCGAAGAAACTGCTCAGGTCCATCACCGGCAGGAGCCGCCCGCGCAGGTTGGCGACCCCGCACACCCAGGGCTGCACGCCAGGCACCCGGCTGCTGCGCGGCTCGCGCAGGACCTCGGCGACCTCACCCATGGGGGCGACGAACCACTGCCCGGCAATGCGAAAACCGATGCCGCTCCAGTGTTGCAGGCGCGTGTCCTGCGGCGGCTGGTCGGCCACCAGCAGGCGGCAGCGCCGGTCGATGTCCAGCAACAGCTCGAAGGCGGTCAGCGACGCGCCCTGGGGGCGGGTGGTCAAGCGCCCAGTACTTCTTTGAGCTTGGCGATCAGCGCGTCCTCTTCCACCGGTTTGGTCAGGAAGTCGCGGGCACCCTGGCGCGTGGCCCAGATACGGTCGGTCTCCTGGTCCTTGGTGGTGACCACGACCACGGGTATGGCGCTGGTTTCCGGGTCCTTGCTCAGCTGGCGGGTAGCCTGGAAGCCGTTCATGCCGGGCATGACGATGTCCATCAGCACCGCGTCGGGCTTTTCCTGGCGAGCCAGGGCCACGCCGTCGGCACCGTTGTTGGCCTTGAGCACTTGGTGCCCGTGTTTTTCCAGCCATTCGGTCAGGCGATACATCTCTGTCGGCGAGTCGTCGACAATCAGAACTCGGGCCATGCTGTTTCCCCATCAGGCAAATAGAGGCCGCGCACGGCGGGCGCGGTCAGGGTGCGTGTTGTTGGTGAGCGGCGAATCCAGGCACGTGGGCCCTGATCGCGTCGAGCAGTTCTTCCTTGCCGAACGGCTTGGTGAGGAACTGGTCGGCGCCGACCACGCGGCCACGGGCCTTGTCGAACAGGCCATCGCGTGACGACAGGAGGATCACCGGAATGTCCTTGAAGGTGCTGTTGTGCTTGATCACGGCGCAGGTCTGGTAGCCGTCCAGTCGCGGCATCAGCACATCGACGAAGATGATCCGGGGCTGGTGGTCGACGATCTTGGCCAGGGCGTCGAAGCCGTCGCTGGCGGTGATCACCTCACAGCCCGCTTCGCCAAGCAACATCTGGGCGGTGCGGCGGATGGTGCGGGAATCGTCGATCACCATCACCTTCAGGGGTTGTTCCATGTCTAGGCCTGCCGTCGCTGCTCTATGCCGAAATCCTGGGGCCGTTTCGCAGCCCCAAAGGCCTGTTGTACAGCACTGTGACTGGCATTTTTAGCACACTCCGGGTAGCCATTCCATCTACCGTCCCCCTTGACCGGCGGCGTTCCCAGCGCCACCCTGAGCCACTTTTCTTTCGATTCACCGCGGCCACGCGCCGCCAAGAGGAACCACCCCCATGAGCGTTCGCCTCGGCATTGTCATGGACCCCATCGCGTCCATCTCCTACAAGAAGGACAGTTCGCTGGCCATGCTGCTGGCCGCCCAGGCCCGCGGCTGGAGCCTGTTCTACATGGAACAGCGCGATCTTTACCTCGGCGCCGGCAAGGCCCGTGCGCAGATGCGCCCGCTGAAGGTGTTCGCCGACCCGGCTCGCTGGTTCGAGCTGGGCGAGGAGCAGGACAGCGCGCTGGCCGAGCTGGACGTGGTGCTGATGCGCAAGGACCCGCCCTTCGACATGGAGTTCGTCTACAGCACCTACCTGCTGGAGCAAGCCGAGCGCGAAGGCGTGCTGGTGGTCAACCGCCCGCAGAGCCTGCGCGACTGCAACGAAAAACTCTTCGCCACCCAGTTCCCGCAGTGCATGGCGCCGACCCTGGTCAGCCGCCGCGCCGACATCCTGCGTGAGTTCGCCACCACCCACGGCGACGTGATCCTCAAGCCGCTCGACGGCATGGGTGGTACCTCGGTGTTCCGCCACCGCCCAGGCGACCCCAACCTCTCGGTGATCCTCGAGACCCTGACCCAGCATGGCGGCCAGCAGATCATGGCGCAGGCCTACCTGCCGCAGATCACCGACGGCGACAAGCGCATCCTGATGATCGACGGCGAGCCGGTCGACTACTGCCTGGCGCGCATTCCGGCCAGCGGCGAAACACGCGGCAACCTGGCCGCCGGTGGCCGTGGCGAAGCCCGCCCGCTGACCGATCGCGATCGCTGGATCGCCGCCCAGGTCGGCCCGACCCTGCGCGAAAAGGGCCTGCTGTTCGTCGGCCTCGACGTGATCGGCGACTACCTCACCGAGATCAACGTGACCAGCCCCACCTGCATCCGCGAGATCGACGCTGCCTACAACACCGATATCGGCGGCAAGCTGATGGATGCCATTGATCGCAAGCTCCAGGCGCGCTGACCGCCGACGCGGAGCAAAGACGCGGAGTGGGGTATGATGCCGGTCCTTTTCGACTGAGCTGCTGCCCCGCCCCGCAGCTGCTGGATACCCGATGACGCTGCCTGCCGACATCCCCGCCGACCTGCTGCCACCCCGCGTCCGCCCGGTGGACCGGCTTGGCTTTACCCTGTTCCTGGCTGCCCTGGTGCACCTGGCGCTGATCCTCGGCGTCGGCTTTACCGTGGTCAAGCCGGCAGAAATCCGCCACACCATGGACATCACCCTGGCCACCTTCAAGAGCGAGAAACCGCCCGAGAAGGCCGACTTCCAGGCCCAAGACAACCAGCAAGGCAGCGGCACCCTGGACAAGAAGGCGGTACCCAAGACCACCGAGGTGGCACCATTCCAGGACAGCAAGATCAACAAGGTCACGCCACCGCCTGCGGCCAAGCCGCAGGTCACGCCGCCACCTGCGCCGCAGAAGTCCGCCGTGGTGACCCAGGCGCCGAAGCCACAGAAGGTCGAGCCCAAGCCCAAGGAAAGCAAGCCACAGCCCAAGCCGGCTGCGGCCACCCCGGACTTCGACAGCTCGCAGCTGTCGAGCCAGATCGCCAGCCTCGAGGCCGAGCTGTCCAACGAACAGCAGCTGTATGCCAAGCGCCCGCGCATCCATCGCCTCAATGCCGCCTCGACCATGCGCGACAAGGGCGCCTGGTACAAGGAAGAGTGGCGCAAGAAGGTCGAGCGGGTGGGTAACCTGAACTACCCCGACGAAGCCCGCCGCCAGCAGATCTACGGCAACCTGCGGATGATGGTGTCGATCAACCGCGATGGCTCGCTGTACGAGGTGCTGGTGCTGGAGTCGTCCGGGCAGCCGGTGCTCGACCAGGCGGCACAGCGCATCGTGCGCCTGGCCGCGCCGTTCGCGCCGTTCACCGGCGACCTGGCCGAGTTCGACCGGCTGGAGATCATCCGCACCTGGCGTTTTGCCCGTGGGGATCGGTTGTCCAGTAACTGATCGGGGCATCGCGCCCCCTGTAGGAGCGGGTTTACCCGCGAATGCGCCAGACCAGACAATGAGGTCGCCCAGTCGGACGCATTCGCGGATGAACCCGCTCCTACAGCGCACCTTGTCAGCCTCGCCACCTGGCGCCACACTATCCCCCATGAAAACCCTCACGCCGAGCTACCTCAAGCATCAGTTCCTGATCGCCATGCCGCACATGGCCGACCCGAACTTCGCCCAGACCCTCACGTACATCGTCGAGCACAACGCCAATGGCGCCATGGGCCTGGTGGTCAACCGACCGCAGGAGCTCAATCTCGGCGACATCCTCGAGCAGTTGCGCCCGGACGAAACGCCCCCGGTCGGCACCCTGCAAGTCCCCATCTACCAGGGCGGCCCGGTGCAGACCGACCGCGGCTTCGTGCTGCACACCAACGAGTGCTCGTACCAGGCCACCGTCGAGCTGCAAGGCTTGTCGCTGTCCACCTCGCAGGACGTGCTGTTCGCCATCGCCGAGGGCGTGGGGCCCAAGCAGAGCCTGATCACCCTCGGCTATGCCGGCTGGGAAGCCGGCCAGCTGGAGGCGGAGCTGGTCGACAATGCCTGGCTCAACTGCCCGTTCGACCCGGAAATCATCTTCGGTCTGGCCAGCGATCAACGCCTGAGCGCCGCCGCGGCCAGCCTGGGCATCAACCTCAGCCTGCTGACCAGCCAGGCGGGGCACGCCTGATGGCCGAGCTGCGCCTGCTGCTGGGCTTCGACTACGGCAGCAAACAGATCGGCGTGGCCGTGGGCCAGGTGATCACCGGCCAGGCCCGCGAGCTGTGCACGCTCAAGGCACAGAACGGTGTGCCGGACTGGGCCCAGGTGGAAAAGCTCATCGCAGAGTGGAAACCCGACGCCATCGTCGTCGGCCTGCCGCTGAACATGGACGGCACGCCCAGCGAGATGAGCGCCCGCGCCGAGAAGTTCGCCCGCCGCCTCAATGGCCGTTTCAACCTGCCGGTGCATACCCACGACGAGCGCCTGACCACCTTCGAGGCCAAGGGCGAACGCCTGGCCCGCGGTGGCCAGCGTGGCAGCTATCGCGACAACCCGGTCGATGCCATCGCCGCCGCCCTGCTGCTGCAAGGCTGGCTGGAGGCCAACACTTAATCCGCTTTGCCGCCGGGCCGACCCGGCGCGCGACCGCTTACCTGGAGCCCGCACGCAATGAGCCTACCCAATCCCGCCGAACTGATCCGGCAGATGGCCGTCGACCTACGCGCCCACCTGGCCCGCCGCGGCATCAGCGAACCCCGCTACATCGGCATCCGCACCGGCGGTGTCTGGGTCGCCCAGGCCCTGCAGCAGGAAATGGCCGACAGCAGCCCGATGGGCGTGCTCGACGTGTCGTTCTACCGCGACGACTTCAGCCAGAACGGCCTGCACCCGCAGGTGCGCCCGTCGGAGCTGCCGTTCGAGGTCGAAGGCCAGCACCTGGTACTGGTCGACGACGTGCTGATGAGCGGGCGTACCATCCGCGCCGCGCTCAACGAACTGTTCGACTATGGGCGCCCGGCCAGCGTGACGCTGGTCTGCCTGCTCGACCTGGACGCCGGCGAACTGCCAATCCGCCCCAACGTGCTTGGCGCCACCCTGTCGCTGGCCGCCGATGAGCGGGTAAAATTGACCGGCCCCGCGCCGCTCGCACTCGAGCTGCAGGACCTCGCCACCGCTTCCGCCCTTTGAAAGAGTCCCCCGCGATGACGCCTATCGACGCCAAGCGCCCGCTGCAGCTCAATGACCAGGGCCAGCTGCGCCACTTCCTCTCGCTCGACGGTTTGCCCCGCGAACTGCTCACCGAGATCCTCGACACCGCCGACTCGTTCCTCGAGGTCGGCGCCCGGGCCGTGAAAAAAGTCCCGCTGCTGCGCGGCAAGACCGTGTGCAACGTGTTCTTCGAGAATTCCACGCGCACCCGCACCACCTTCGAGCTGGCCGCCCAACGGCTGTCGGCGGACGTGATCAGCCTCAATGTGTCGACTTCCTCGACCAGCAAGGGCGAGACCCTGTTCGACACCCTGCGCAACCTCGAGGCCATGGCCGCCGACATGTTCGTGGTGCGCCACTCCGACTCCGGCGCCGCGCACTTCATCGCCGAGCATGTGTGCCCGGACGTTGCCGTGATCAACGGCGGCGACGGCCGCCACGCGCATCCGACCCAAGGCATGCTCGACATGCTGACCATTCGCCGTCACAAAGGCAGCTTCGAGAACCTTTCGGTGGCGATCGTCGGCGATATCCTGCATTCGCGGGTCGCCCGTTCCGACATGCTCGCGCTCAAGGCGCTGGGCTGCCCGGACATCCGCGTGATCGGCCCGAAAACCCTGATCCCGATCGGCATCGAGCAGTACGGGGTGAAGGTCTACACCGACCTCGCCGAAGGCCTGAAGGATGTCGACGTGGTGATCATGCTGCGCCTGCAGCGCGAGCGCATGGCCGGCGGCCTGCTGCCCAGCGAGGGCGAGTTCTACCGCCTGTTCGGCCTGACCACCGCACGCCTGGCCGGGGCCAAGCCCGATGCCATCGTCATGCACCCGGGCCCGATCAACCGCGGCGTGGAAATCGAGTCGGCGGTGGCCGATGGCGCCCATTCGGTGATCCTCAACCAGGTCACCTACGGCATCGCCGTGCGCATGGCGGTACTGTCCATGGCCATGAGCGGGCAAAACGCACAACGTCAATTCGACCAGGAGAACGCCCAGTGACCATCAGCATTCTCGGCGCCCGGGTCATCGATCCCAACAGCGGCCTGGACCAGGTCACCGACCTGCACCTGGACGCAGGGCGCATTGCCGCCATCGGCACCGCCCCTGCCGGATTCACGGCGCAGCGCACGATCCAGGCCGACGGCCTGATCGCCGCCCCCGGCCTGGTCGACCTTGGTGTCTCGCTGCGCGAGCCGGGCTACAGCCGCAAGGGCAACATCGCCAGCGAAACCCGCGCCGCCGTGGCCGGTGGCGTCACCAGCCTGTGCTGCCCGCCGCAGACCAAGCCAGTGCTGGATACCTCGGCCGTGGCCGAGCTGATCCTCGACCGCGCCCGCGAAGCCGGCAACAGCAAGGTCTACCCGATCGGCGCCCTGACCAAGGGCCTGGAAGGCGAGCAACTGGCCGAACTGGTGGCCCTGCGCGATACCGGCTGCGTGGCCTTCGGCAACGGCCTGGCACAAATCCCCAACAACCGCACCCTGGCCCGCGCCCTGGAGTATGCCGCCACCTTCGACCTGACCGTGGTGTTCCATTCCCAGGACCGCGACCTGGCCCAGGGCGGCCTGGCCCACGAAGGCGCCATGGCCAGCTTCCTCGGCCTGCCGGGCATCCCGGAAACCGCCGAGACCGTGGCCCTGGCGCGCAACCTGCTGCTGGTGGAACAGACCGGAGTGCGTGCGCACTTTAGCCAGATCACCAGCGCCCGCGGCGCACGGCTGATCGCCCAGGCCCAGCAACTGGGTCTGCCGGTGACTGCGGATGTGGCGCTGTACCAGTTGATCCTCACCGACGAGTCGTTGCGCGAGTTCTCCAGCCTCTACCACGTGCAACCACCGCTGCGCACCGCCGCCGACCGCGACGGCCTGCGCGAGGCGGTGAAAGCCGGGGTGATCCAGGCGATCTCCAGCCACCATCAGCCGCACGAACGCGATGCCAAGCTGGCGCCATTCGGGGCCACCGAACCAGGCATCAGCAGCGTCGAGCTACTGCTGCCGCTGGCCATGACCCTGGTCGAGGACGGCCTGCTCGACCTGCCGACCCTGCTGGCCCGACTGAGCAGCGGCCCGGCTGCGGCCATGCGCCTGCCGGCGGGCGAGTTGAAGGTGGGCGGCGCGGCCGACCTGGTGCTGTTCGACGCCAAGGCCTCCACCGTCGCTGGCGAGCGCTGGCTGTCGCGTGGCGACAACTGCCCGTTCATCGGCCACTGCCTGCCGGGCGCGGTGCGTTATACCTTGGTCGATGGGCATGTCTGCCACGAGGGCTGAGTAACCTCCTTCGCGGGTAAACCCGCTCCTACAGGCCGCGCAGGCTCTGTAGGAGCGGGTTTACCCGCGAAAGAGCCGCGGGGGGAGGGTGGAGGGCGGAAG
>NZ_JACVVE010000053.1 GCF_016648105.1 Pseudomonas sp. S31
CCCCCCGGGCCGCCCCCCCCCCCCCCCCCCCCCCCCCCGGGGCCGCGCCCCCCCCCCCCCCCCCGCTTCTCTACGGCGAGGTGTGGCTTCACCCGCAAACAGGCCCGGCAGAATGGATCATTATTTCAGCCCCCTCAGAACGACGCCTTCACACTCACCCCCAGCTCCCGCCCCGGCCCCGGCTGTGCAAACTGCTGTCCCGGCGCGGCCTCGTAGGCGTAGGTCCGGTACAGCTTGTCCCCCAGGTTGTTGCCATACAGCGCCAGTTCCAGGTCAGGCTGCGGCAGCCACGCCAGCCGCGCATCGAGCAAGCTGTACCCGCTCTGCGCCACCTGGTTCTCGACATCGAAGTAGTGCTTGCCAACGTAGCTCAGCCCGACACTCGGCCGAATCTCGCCAAGCAGACCGTCGAAGAACACGCTGTGCTCCACCGAGGCGCGCAAGGTGCGTTGCGGGGTGAAGGTCAGGTGATTGCCCTGGCGCTCGGAATCCAGCAGGCGGTTGCGGTTGACCGTGCCCGCCAGGCGCACCCGGGTGGCGTCCGTGGCCTGCCAGTCGAGGGACAGTTCCGCGCCCTCGCTGCGCGCCTTGCCGATATTGGCCAGCGATTGCGTGCCGCTACCGGCATCGCCCACGAACTGCTGCACATCCTCGATATCGATGCGGTACAGCGCGCCGTTGAGCCAGACCCGCTTGTCCAGCAGGCTGGCCTTGAAGCCGACTTCCAGATTCAGTGACTTTTCCGGCGAATAGGCCACGGCATCCGGTGTGATGGCGCCGATCCGGTTGTAGCCGCCAGCCTTGAAGCCCTTGCTCACCGAGGCGTACAGGCGGGTATCCGGGGTGGCCTGGAAGCCCAGGGCAAGCTTCGGCGTGGTGCTGGTGAAACGGTCATGGCCACTGTAGTCGAAGCCGGGAGTGAGCATCGCATTCTCCTGGGTGTAGCGGGTCTCGGCCTTTTCCTCGCTGTGGCGGGCGCCCAGGGTCAGGTCCCAACGCGGCGCCAGGTGCCAGGTGAACTCGCCGAACACGGCCTTCTCGGTATTCTCGATGCGGCTGTCGGCCTGGCCATACAGGCCGAACAGCGGCGCACTGCTATCGGGTTCGCGGCGTGAATGGCTTTTGCTGTTCTGCCAGTACAGGCCGCCGACCAGGTCCCAGGCGCGCTGTTCGCCCTGGGTGGCGAGGCGCAGTTCCTGGCTGACGGTGCGTTGGGTTTCTGGCCAGAGGAAGCCGAGGTCGCCGAACAGGCGCTCATGGCGGTAGCTCTGCAGGGCACTGATGGCGGTCAGGCGCCAGCTTTCGTTGAGGCTCCAATCGACGGTCGCGGCGCTGCTTTCCACGCGGCGGGTATACACCGACTCCTGCAACGGCACGCTTGCCCGGCGCTTGCCGTAGGTGGCGTCGGCCAGATACTGCTCGTCATACGAGCGCAGCTTGTCGCGGGCATAGGCCAGGCGCAGGCTGAGGTCTTCGTTGGCCTTGAACAGCAGGCCCAGGCGCGCGCCGCCGTTGTCGCTGTCGCCGTGGTGCTCGCTGCGGGTCAGTTCGCCGTCGGTGTCCTCGTGGTAGAGCGTGCCCTGCAGGTACAGGCGCTCGGCCACCAGTGGGGTCGAAGCGCTGGCCGCCACTTGCTGATGCAGGTTGCTGAAGCGGCTTTGCAAGGTGGCACGTGCGGTGTCGTCCGGCTGGCGCGTCAGAATGTTCAGCGCGCCGGCATGGGCATTGCGGCCGTAGAGGGTGCCCTGCGGGCCCTTGAGCAATTCGATCTGTTCGATGTCCAGCAGTTGCTGGTTGAAGGTGCCGAGGTACTGCGGCACGCCATCGATGTAGATGCCGACCGGGGCATTGTAGGCATCGGATGAAGAAATCCCGCGCAGGCTGAGGCTGGGGAACAGGTCGGCGCCGGTGTTGCGCACCAGTAGTTCCGGGAACACCCGCTCCAGCTCGCCGCTGTGGTAGACGTTGGCCTGCTCGAGGTCCGCTGGCGTGGCAACCGACAGGGCGAGGTCGGTCTGGTTCTGGTTTTGCACACGCTTGTTGGCCGTGACCTGCAGGTCTGGAAGGGTCACCACGTTATCGGCGTAGGCAGCAGGGGCGAGGGTGGCGCACAGCAGCGCAGAGCTGAAAAAAGAGCGTTGCATCGGAAATGACCTGGGGCATGGATGATGGCCAGATGGTCCCTTTCTGCGGGAGGCCGTGCGCGTGCGATCAGGCTATCGGTACGTGCGATCGGGTCATTTGTTGATATTCATTATCATTTGCCGGTGATGTCGCAGTGGTTGCGGTAATCGCTGGGGCTGGTGCCGTGGTGGCGGCGGAACACCTTGGCGAAGTGGCTGGCATTGGAGTAGCCCACCTCCAGCGCGGTATCCACCACTCGCTCGCCCCGTTGCAGGCGCTCGGCGGCCAGTTCCATGCGCAGGTCCTGGAGCACGGCATAGGCGCCCTTGCCGTAGAGATCGCGAAATCCCTGCTTGAGCTTGCGCACGGTGAGGGTCACGGCCTCGGCCAGGGTTTCCAGGGTCCACGGCTCGGCCGGGTGCCTGCGCAGCAGTTCGCGGGCCTGCTCGATACGGCCCCGATCCCGCGCTCCGAGCAGCGGCCGGCTGGCCCCGCTTTGCAGGTAGCCGACCATCTCGGCGAGCATTTCAAATGCCTTGCCCCGCAGGAAGATCTCCCGCGCCACCCCTTGCAGCGGGCAGTCGAGCATGGCCAGGCCGACCTTGCGCAGCGCCGGCGGCGCGCGAAACTGCACCAGCCGCGCCTGGCCGTCCGCCGAAATGCGCCGCTCCCATTGCCCGGCCTGGTCGAGCAACTGCTGGTCGAGGCCGATGCGGCTGAGCACCTGCGGCGCAAAGCTGATGTTGACGCCGCGCACTCGGGTATTGGCCGGCAGCAAGCCTTCGCCCTGGATCGCCACGGTGCCGTGGTACAAGCAGCAGGTGTCAGCGCCCAGGAGCATGAACGGGGTATCGGCGAACTGGCGCCAGCCAGCGCCTTCGGCGTAGTAGGCGATGGACAGCGACGGGCCGCTGTTGGCCTGGATCCGGCAGTCTTGCGGGGACAGCAGGTCGAGCACCCGAATGTCCAGTTCCTCGTCGGCCAGGTTGGCGAAAGTATCGGAGAGCGGCTGGTCGGCGATGTAGTGGTTGATGGACATGGCGGCTATCTGGCGGGTCGATGAAAGATGATAACACTTATCATTATCGACCGATCGCACGTGTTCCTTCCCTGATCGCACGCGCAGCCACCGGCGCGCCTCGGCAAGCTGTGGACACCGTCGATGAGGGATGCAACGTGACTGCGAAGATATTGATTCAGGGCGCCGGCATAGCCGGCTTGGCCGCCGCCTGGTGGCTGAAGCGGCGCGGATTCGCCGTGGTGGTGGTGGAGCGCGCGGCCGACCTGCGCTGCGATGGCTTCGTGCTCAGCCTGGGTGGCAGCGGCCACGAGGTTGCCGGGCGCATGGGCATTCTCGAAGGCTTGGTGGCCAAGGGCGTCGAGCTGGGGCGTACGCAGTTTCGCGATAGCCAGGGGCGCGATGTGCTATTGATCGACCACCGCAAGCACCTGCGCCAGACCAACCTGCTGCCGGTCTGTCGCGACGACCTGGTCATGGCCCTGCACCGGGCGCTGGACGGCGAAGTGGAGATCCGCTTTGCCACCCAGGTCGCGGCACTCGAACAAGACGCCGATGGCATCGAGGTACGTTTCGACGATGGCACGCAGGAGCGCTTCGCCTTCGTGGTGGCGGCCGATGGCTGTTTTTCCAGCTTGCGCCAGCGTTACTTCGCCAGCGACGAGCAGTGCCTGCAGTCGCTCGGCTACAGTGCTGCGGCCTATACGCTGGACGGCGCCCAGGCTCGAGGCGAGGAGCGGCATGTGTCGTTTTCCGAGCCGGGCTTCACGGTGGAGCTGTATGGCATGCGCGAAGACCTGCTGGCGGCGTTGTTCGTCTGGCAGGACCAGGAAGGCCTGCGGGTACCTCGTGAACAACGGGCAGCGCGCTTGCGCGAGGTGTTCGCCCATGCCCCTGGGGATATCCAGCGGGCCTTGGCGGTGCAGCCAGAGGGGTTCTACCTGGACCACCTGATGCAGGTGCACCTGCCCAGCTGGCATCAGGGGCGCCTGGTACTGCTGGGCGATGCCGCGCATTGCCTGACGCTGGCCTCGGGGCGCGGGGCGAGCATGGCGTTGACCGGGGCGTGGCTGCTGGCCCAGGAGCTGGCCCACAGCGGCGATGTGGCGGCGTTGCAGCGCTACGAGGCGCGGCTGCGGCCGGACATTGCCGTGCTGCAGGCACTGGCGCCGAAAATGGCCAGCTGGTACGTGCCGTTGACGCGCACCCGCTGGCACCTGCGCAACCTGTTCATGCGCTGGACGCCGGACTGGCTGACCGGCTGGATGTTGCGACGCACCTTCACCCAGGTGGACGGCAGCGCGTTGAGCGAGGCGGTGCGCCAGGATAGCGCCTGGCGCAGTTGAAGATTTACCTGGCTTCACACGCCGCAGACGTTCGCTTCACTTAATTTTCACGTTCGCTCATGCAACCTGACACTATCCCTACGTGATAGACCCTTGCCCGCCTAGCAGCGGGCTTTCTTTTGCCCGCGAATCGGCAGGCGCCAGAATCACCCGCGAGTTACCAGAACGTGCCGCGCAGGGTCAGCATATGGTTGCGTTTGTCGCCATACCAGTTGCCGGACGCCGACGAGCCCAGCGTGGCGTAGTAGGTCTTGTCGAAAATGTTGTTGGCGTTGTACGCCAAGGTCCAGTGCTCGTCGATCTTGTACTCGACCAAGGCGTTCCACACGGCGTAACCGCCCTGACGATAGTCATAGGCCTCGCTGCGCAGGACGTTGCCGGCGCTGTCGATCACGCTGGCGGTGCCGCTGACCAGGTTGGCGCTTTGCACGGTCACACCGCCACCTACCTTGAAATCATGGAACTGGCCAGGCAGCTGGTAGGTGCTCCACAGCTTGAACTGATGCTTGGGGGTAATGCTGCTGAACGCCGTGTTGTCCTGGCGGTTGCGGTTGTGGTTGTAGGTGTAACCGGCCAGCACGTTCCAGTCCGGCAGGATCTCGCCGGTCAGTTCCATGTCGACGCCCTTGCTCACCACTTCGCCCTGGGCCAGGTAGCAGCAGTTGCCGCCGAACAGTACGTTGGTCAGTTCGTAGTTCGGGTCCACCACCGCCTCGTTGTCACGCTTGGTGTAGTACAGCGCCACCGAGGCATTCAGCGCGCCGTTGAACAGCTCGCCCTTGATCCCGGTTTCGTAGGTCTTGCCCTTCATTGCCTCGATCGAGCTGCCGGGCAACGGGCCTTGCAGCTTGTTCTGCTGTGGCTTGTAGATCTCCGAATAGCTGACGTAGGTCGACCAGTCGTCGCTCAGGTCATATACAAGGCCACCATAGGGCACCAGCTTGGTGGCCTCGCGGGTAGAGATGTCGGACTGCACCGACCACACCCCGTTGCTGCGTGCGCGGTACAGCTGCTCGAACTTGTAGCGCTGGGCCCGGGCGCCGACGATCAGGTGCAGCGGCTCGGCCAGTTGCAGGCGCAGGGTCGAGTACAGGCCGTACTGGGTCTGGGTGTTGGGGCTGTAGTCGCGGTAGAAGTCCTTGTTGGTCGACGGCATCACCCACGGTGTGGAGCTGGGGTCGAACACGTCGATCGGGCCGCCGGATCCGGACGACTGCACGGTGCCTTGCCACTGGCTGGTGATCTTCTGGTAATCGACGCCCATGAGGAATTCATGCTGCAGGTCGAATGCCTGGAATTTACCGGCGATGTTGGCATCCCACAGCTTCTGGTCGCTGCGGTACTGGTTGACGTTGCCGCTCCAGGCCGGGCCGTCGAGGGTTACCGGGTTGACCGCGCCGAAGTTGAAGGCACTCTTGCTGAAGCCGGAGTCCAGGGTCTGGGTATAGGTGACGTTGGCTTTCCAGTCGTCGTTGAACCGGTGGTCGACCTTGGCGAACACTTCCTGGGAGCGGCCATCCAGATACGCCCAGCTTTGCGTCAGGCTGGTGCTGCGCGACAGGCCCAGGTCGGCGCCGGTGCTGTAGCGCGGCAGGCCGGTGCCGGAGCCGGTTTCGTGAATACGCTCGGAGCGCCCGCCCAGGGTCAGCGTGGTGTCGGGCAGGATGTCGGCTTCGAGAATGCCGTAGACGATCGGCTTCTCCGTGGCGCGGTCGTCCAGCATGTACTGGCGGTCGGTGTAGGCGGCTACCAGGCGACCCCGCAGCCTGCCATCGAAGCCCAACGGGCCGGTCATGTCGAACTGGGTGCGGTAGTTGTCCCAGCTGCCGGCCGACAGGTCGACCTTGAGCTGGTAGGTGTCCAGCGGGCGTTTGCGTACCAGGTTGATCATGCCGCCCGGGTCGCCGGTGCCGCCAAACAGCGCGGATGAGCCGCGCAGCACTTCGACGTGGTCGAACTCGACCATGTCGTAGTTCTTGTTCGAGTAGAAGCTGCCCGATGTCGTTCCCAGAGCCATCGGCGCGGCACCATCGATCTGGATGTTCTCGATCTTGAAGCCGCGCGAGTAGAAGTCCGAGAGACGGAAGTTGTTGTTCTTGACGGTGATCCCTGGGGTGACCTTCATGGCATCGGCAAGGTCGGTCATGCGCTGTTCCTCGATGACCTGGCTGGTGACCACCGACACCGACTGTGGCGTCTGGCGCAGGCTGGTCGGGGTTTTCGAGCCGATACTGACCTTTTCCGTGGTGTACGAGCCGGTATTCTCGGTCATCATGCCCATGCCTTGGCCTTCGATGATGGTGCTGCCCAGCTCCACTGCTGATCCGCCGTCATCGGGCAGCGGTTGCAACGACCAATTGCCGTCTGCGGCCTGCACGGCGGTCAGGCCGGTGCCTTCGAGCATCAGCTGCAGCGCCATGTCTGCAGGCAGATCACCTTTGACTGCGCGCGCCTGCTTGCCTTCGACCATGTCCGGGGTGTACGGCAGGCTGATGCCGGACTGTTCTGCGAAGCGGTTCAGTGCCTGGTCCAGCGGCTGCGCACGCAAGTCGTAGCGCTGGATGGGCTGCTGCGCCTGGGCCACCTGGCAGAGGCTCGACATCGAGCCGATGAGAATGGCCTGGGCAAGCAAGGCGGGGCGATAACGGGATAACAGATCCATCGAGTTGCGGCTCCTGAAAAGTGCGGGCTTTTTCTTCTTGTCGAAGGAGCCGGCCAAACCCCGTAAACAACCCGGCAGTTTTTTTCAGGCGGGGACGATGCGCACCCACAGCGGCGTTCGCCAGAGCAGCCTCACAGGCAGGGTGTGGGTCAATGTGCGCAGGGCGTTGTCGGTATCATCGAGCTGGAACACACCGGAGATCTCCAGCCCGGCCACGGCCGGGTCGCAGCTCACCCAACCCGCACGTTGGCGCGCCAGCTGCGCGACCAGGGCCTGCAAAGGCATGTGCCGGGTGACCAGGAGGCCGCGGGTCCAGGCCGAGCCTTCGAATGTCGGCTGTTCGACCAGGCGCGGGCCCGCTTCGCTGATCTGCCACTGCTGCCCCTCCTGTGCATGGACCGGTGCCTGGCCCGGCAGCTGAACGGCGACGCTGCCCTGGTCGACGGTCAACTGCGTGTAGCCGTTTTCCTGGCAAAGGTTGAAGTCTGCGTGGGTGGTCTCGTAGCGCCCTTGCGCCGTGGTCACGCACAGCGGGCGCTGCAGTGCATCGAGGGCCGTTTGTACGTATGCCTGGCCTTCGCGCAGCATGAGCAGGCGTTCGCGCGAGTCGAGCCGCACATCCACGGCACTCCTGCTGTCGAGCTGCACCTTACTGCCATCGGCCAGCGCAAAGCGGCGGCGCTCGCCGGTGCGGGTGCTGTAGTCGGCGAAACTGCTACGCCAGGGCGATTGCTGCAGGGCGCCACCGGCCATGCCCAGGCCAAGCAGGCCGAGGGCGAGCGCCTTGACTGCGGTGCGCCGCCGCGGATTGCCCAGCGTTTCGAGCGCGACACCGGGCGGCAGCTCACGCGCCAGCGGGAAACAGGCTTGGGCCTCGTGCAAGGCTTGCCAGCTGGCCTCGTGCCGCGGATCCGCCTGCCGCCAGGCCAGGCATGCGGCGCTCACGGGCGCAGCATGCTGCGAGGACTCGAGCTTCACCAGCCAGTCGATGGCTTGGTCGAGCACCTTGTCGGTCATGAGTCGAGGGTCAGCTGATAGCAATGACGAATGGCCTTGGCCATGTACTTCTCCACGCTGCTCAGGCTGACGCCCAGGCGAACGGCGATGTCCTGGTAGCTGAGCCCCTCCAGGCGCGATAGCAGGAACGCCATGCGTACCTTAGGTGCAAGGCCATCAAGCAAGGCATCGATCTGCATCAACGTCTGCAACAGCATCAACTGGCGCTCGGCAGAGGGCGCCTCGGCCTCCGGTAATTGCGCCAGCGCCTGCAGGTAAGCCGCCTCCAGCTTTTGTCGGCGGTAGCGGTCGATCAGCAGCCCCCTCGCCACGCTGCTCAACCAGGCGCGGGGTTGACGCAAGCCGGCAAGCTGCTGCGGGCGCAGTATGACTTGCACGAAGGTGTCCTGGGCCACATCCGAAGCCTGGTCGCCAAAGTGCTGCCGTCGTTGCAACCAATTGAGCAGCCAGAGGTGATGATCACGGTACAGGCCAGCGATGCGCTCGCGTGCGTCAGGTGCGATGGCTGGGGAAGGCAACACGGGATTCCTCGCTTCCATGATCGGAACAGAGTGCAGTTGTTAATCATTCGCAATGGTACGAGATTCATGCGGGCACCCTCAAGGGGTTGATCCGCTTTTGAGAGGGATAGCGCTAGGTTTCCTGTCTACAGCGAACGCAACATCTCCCAAAACGACGCCCCCACGCCGGTAATGCTTTCACCGGCAATCAACCCCGCCGCCGCAGTAATCGCGAAGCGCTCCGCCACGCTCGGCCAGCGGCAGCTCACCAGCCAGGTGAGCACCGCGCCCAGGCCCATCATCATGGCAATCGAGGCCGGCAGTATGAAGGCCAGGCCGAGCGCGGCGGTGCTCGGCAGCCAACGGGCCGCTCGGGGCGGCAGCAGGCTGTCCAGTGCGCCCAGCAGCACGCCCACGGCGCTGCCGATCACGATCGCCCAGCGCACCTCCGGTGACAGCGCCCCCAGGCCCTGGGTCAGGGTCTGGGCCACCGCTTTCCAGGTCGCCACGGCGGGGGCGGGCCATTGCTCGGTCACCAGCAGGGCCTGCGGGTCGGGGATCAGCAGCAGGTACACCAGCACGCCGACCACGCTGCCGACCAGGATGCCGATGCATTGGGCGATGAGTTGCCGGTGCGGTGTCGCGCCGATCGCCAGGCCGACCTTGAAGTCGTTCATCAGGTCGGTGGACTGCCCGGCCGCGCCACCGGCAGTGTTGGCGCTCATCAGATTGATCGCCACCTGGCCGGGGGCAACCAGGCCGAAGCCGAGCTGCGACAGCTTGCCGATGGCACCGATCGGCGCGATGCCGGTGGCGCCGACCACGCGCGCGGCGACCACGGCCAGGCAGACCGCCAACGGAATGCTCAACAACGCCATCCACCAGTCGATGCCGAACAGCAGCACTTGCAGGGTGACGACCAGCGCGATGGAAAGCAGCAGGCAGGCCGCCGGCAAAGCGGAAAAGCGCAGCCGGGCGCGCGGTGCCCGATCAGCCGCCTGGCCGCCGGGCGGTCGCCGGCGGGTTTGCAGCAGACGGATCGCCAGTGACGTCAGGGTTGCGCAGACCATCAGGCTCACCCCCGGCCACAACAGCCATTCCACCAGCGCGGCGAACTGCGGGCCGCTGGCGTCCGGCGCCAGCACCACCAGGGCATGTTCGACCAGCCAGGGCGCCAGCCCACCCCAGGCCAGCGCGGCGCCGAACAGCAGGGTCAGGCCCACGCGCAGGCCGATGATGCCGCCGAAGCCGATCAGCATCAGCGAAGGGTCGAGGGTGAAGGTCAGGCGTTCGAGTGCAGGCGTGGGCGCCCAGCGCGGTATCGTCCAGGCGAACACGTCGATCCATTTCACCAGCCCGGACAGCAGTGCGGCACTGCACAGCACCTTGATCCGGGTCATGGCTTCCTGCCCATGCTGGTAGATCTGCTGCAGGGTTTCCAGGGTCGCCATGCCTTCCGGGAATTTCAGGTCATGGTCGTTGAGCAGGGCGGGGCGCAGGTACCAGGCGATCCAGATGCCCAGGAAGCTCACGGAAAACACCCAGGCCATCATCGGCAGCGGGTCCAGCTGGTGGCCGGTGAGCAGCGTATAAGCCGGGATCGGTGCCACCAGCCCGCCGGAGACGATGGAGGCGGCGGCTGAGGCCACGGTCTGGTTGATGTTGCTTTCGTGCAGCGTCCACGTCGGCCGGCCCTTGCTGCGCCCGGCCAGGCCCTGCCACAGGGCGAAGCCTACCAGCAGGGCGATGATCGACATGTTGAACGACCAGCCGATCTTGAGCCCTGCGTAGACGTTGGAGGGGGTGAGCAGGATGCCCAGCAGGGTGCCGGTAAGCACCGCCCGCGGGCTCAGTTCGCGTTCGACGCGGACTGGGGGGAGGGCGGTAGCGGGAGCATTTGCCATGGCAATCCTTTGTGGCGGTCGCAAGCGGGTTCTGCACAACTGAGCCCTGACAGGCACGAAGGTTCACTGCTTGACCATGGCACGGCTTGAGGAATCTATAGCCAGTACCGGCCTTTTCGCGGGGCAAGCCCGCTCCCACAGGACTCCCGCAACCCTCAAGCCAGCGCGGTACCTGTGGGAGCGGGCTTGCCCCGCGAAGAGGCCGGTACTGGCAACCCCATTACGTTGCTTTCAATAATTCCAGAACCCCGCGACCCAGCGAAACCCTTCACCCTCCAGCGCCACCCGCCCCACGGAAGGGAATGGCAAATGTGTCGCGACGAACAACTCGCCACTGGCAGCTGCTTCGTTCAGCAACTCCACCCTGACCCGTACCGCCTCCTCCGGGTCATGCTCGAACCCGTTGTGCCAGTCCGGGTGGTCGAATGCGACCGGGAACAGGGCATCGCCGGCGAAGGTCAGTCGCTCCCCAGCCGAATTCACATACACCACGCAATGCCCAGGGGTATGCCCACCGGTGAGGCTGGCGACCACGCCGGGTGCCACTTCATGGCGCCGCTCGAATGTGCGGATCCGCTCGCCATAGGCTTGCATGAACGCCTGGGCCGTAGAGCGCAGCACGTCCGGCACCGGCTGCGGCATATCGGTCTGCGAAAAGTCCGGTGCTGCCCAGAACGCGACCTCGGCAGCACTGACATGAATCTTCACATCCGCACGCAAGCGGTTCTTCACGTCCTCCACCAGCAGCCCGCCGATATGGTCCATGTGCATGTGGGTGATGACGATATCGGTGATCGATTCCAGCGCGATGCCGGCGGCCGCCAGGCGTTTCGGGAACTGCCCGGCCCGAGGGAAACCTGGGAACTGGCCGCCCAGGCCGGCATCCACCAGGATCACCTGCTCGCCGCTGCGCACCAGCAACACGTTCAGCGCCCAGTCGAAGTTTTCCGGCCCCAGGAACATGTCCTTGAACCAGGCCGCACGGGCGGCCGGGTCGGCGTTGGTCGACATGGTCTGGGTGGGCAGCGGCAGCACACCGTCGCTCACCACCAGCACATCGATATCACCCACCTTCACGGCATAGCGCGAGGGCACCAGTTCTTCGCTTTCGGTCGGGACGACGTCGTTCATTGGCATTGTCATGGTCGTTCTCCTGCTGGATGCAATGGGGCGCGGTTCAGGCCACCGGAATCGAAGGATCGGCAGAAGCCAGGGCGGTCGCGCGCTCGGCTGCCGGTGGGTAGATCCACACGGTGTTGATCTGGGTCTTGAGTTCCTTGGCTTCGCCTTTCACCAGTTTCAACTGGCGGTCCCAGCCTTCGCTGTACACGGCGCCCCAGGCGCCCAGGTCCAGGCAGGTGACGTACTTGGGCTGACGATAGGGGGTCGGCGCCACACCCAGCAGATCGGCTGCGGCGTTGTTGCCGGCATGGCGGCCCAGGCTGATGGCGTGCTGGCAGGACATCACCGCGAAATTACCGATATCGTCGGTGGCGGCGTAGGCCACGTCGCCAGCAGCGAAGACATGCTCCAGGCCGCGCACCTTGAGGTTGCCATCCACATGCAGGCGGCCCTGGTGGTCACGCGCGCCGGCCAGTTGTTCGGTCAGGGGGCTGGCGCGCATGCCCGCAGTCCAGACTACTGTCTGGCTTTCGATATGGCGACCGTCGGCCAGGGTCACACCGTCGGCATCCACTGCGGTGACGGTGGCACCGACGATCCATTCGATGCCCAGTTCCTCGGACGCCTCGATGATCGAAGGGCGGATGCCTTCACCCAGGGCGGCACCGATGCGCTCGCCACGGTCGACGAGAATGACCCGGATCTTTTCGTGCTCGCCCAGCACGGCCCGCAGGCGGGCGGGCATCTCGGTAGCGGTTTCGATGCCGGTGAAGCCGCCACCGGACACCACAACGGTGTTGCGCGCTGCGCTGGCGGGGCGATTGCCCAGTGCCAGCAGGTGTTGCTCCAGGCGCGCGGCCGATTCGATCTGGTCGACATCGAAGCTGTACGGGTCGAGGCCAGGCACCGGGGGGCGCGCCAGCTGGCTGCCACTGGCCAGGATCAGCCGGTCGTAGGCCAGTTGCGCCGGTTGCCCCGCTGCGTCGCGATAGGTCACGCGGCGCGCCTGCTCATCGATGCCTTCGGCGCTGCCCTTGACGAAGCGCACATCCACGGCGTCGAACAGCGCCTGCAGCGGGGCATACATGCTGTGCACGTCAGCTTCGTAGAAGCGCGGGCGGATGCGCAGTTCGGCCTGCGGGGCCAGCACGGTGATCTGTACGTCCTGCCGGTCATGCATGTCGAGCAGGCGTGCGGCGCTCAGGGCGCTCCACAGTCCGGCGAAGCCTGCGCCAATAACCAGAAGTTGCTGTTTCATGATCGTGCTCCTGACTTGAACGGAAAGATGTGCTGAACCTCAGCCTTGGCGAGACGCTGTTTGCCCAGTCGTTCGCTGTAGGTCGATGGTAGGCAGGGGCAGGGGCGGGCACACTTCTCCATGGGTGTGCTGCGGGTTACGCATGGGGCTCAAGGGGGTATACGAAGGTATCGGGCGGGTTGTTCAGCGGTGCAGGGCCGACTCGATGCTGTCCAGCAACTGCTGGGCTTCGAACGGCTTGGGGAGGCAGCCGACCACGCCCGCCATGTCGGCGGTGATGCGCGAGCGCTGCCCGGGGTGGGCGCTGATGAAGATCACCGGGATATCGAAGCCACGGGCGTGCAGTTGGCTCAGCAGCTCGACGCCGCACATGCCGGGCATCTGGATGTCGGAGATCAGGCAACCTGCCTGGCCCGGGCCATCGGAGGCGAGGAAGTCACTGCCGCTGGCGAAAGTGCGGGCACGATAACCCGTGGCGCGCAGCAGGCCGTCGAGCGCATCGCGCAGGGACTCGTCGTCGTCGACGACGGCAATCAGTGTTGAGCTGGGCTGCTGCATGCGCGGTCTGCTCCTGGCGGCCTGTACCGTTGTTCCAAGATACCGCGTCGTGCAGGTGGCAGAAGTATACCTAGGTATAGCCGGTCGATACCTGCGTCTGGTTTTGCCGGTTGGCGGTGGCAAAACCGGTGAACTTTACCCAACAATAGGCTAGATTTTTCACCTGCCAACAGCACGCGGTGCCACAGCTCGAGGAGCGAAAATGGCCTTACAGAGCGCGCACGACTCGACAGAGCCAGTGGTGTACATCGTCGATGACGACGAGTCCATGCGCCAGGCCCTCGATGGCCTGTTCCGTTCGGTCGGCCTGCAGGTGCAAAGCTTCGCTTCCACCCAGGACTTCCTGGCCTTTCCCCGCAAGGCCGTGCCCGGCTGCCTGGTGCTCGATGTGCGCCTGCGCGGCGAGAGCGGCCTGGCCTTCCAGGCGCAGATGGAACAGGGCGGGGTGCGCATCCCGGTAGTGTTCATGACTGGGCATGGTGATATCGCCATGTCGGTGAAAGCGATGAAGGCAGGCGCGGTGGACTTCCTGGCCAAACCGTTCCGAGACCAGGACATGCTCGACGCCGTGGCCAGTGCCCTGGCCCGCGACCGCGAGCGCCTGGCCGGCGAACAGGCCGGGGGGGCCCTGCGTAGCGCCTTCGCCGCCCTGACGCCCAGGGAACGCCAGGTGCTCGGCTTCGTCAGCGCAGGCCTGATGAACAAGCAGATCGCCGCTGAGCTGAACCTCAGTGAGGTGACCGTGAAAGTGCACCGCGGGCAGATGATGAAGAAGCTCGGCGCGCGCTCGGTCGCCGACCTGGTGCGCATGGCCGAGGCGCTGGGTGTCGAGCCGCTGCGACGTTCGCTCTGACCGCGTCCGGTTTTTTCTACTTCGATGATGGGATCAAGACCCATGCCAGGCAGACAGCAAGTCCTGTGGAACGATGGTGACCGTCTGTTTTGCCGGCTGCGGCGCGCGGACGGCAGCCGCGTGCTGCTGATGCGGCCGGCCAACGAGCAGCCATTGCCCGCCACCGTCGATCGCCTGGCACACGAATACGGCCTGCGCGATCAGCTCGAGGCGAGTTGGGCGCTGCAGCCCCAGGCCCTGGAGCGTATCAACGGCAAGCCGCGCCTGGTGCTCGGCGACCCTGGCGGCCAGCCGCTGTCGGCCTTGCTGGTGTCGCCGCTGGGCATCGAGACTTGCCTTGAGCTGGCAGTGGCGATCAGCGTTGCCCTGGGCCGCCTGCACCTGGCCGGGCTGGTGCACAAGGACCTCAAGCCCCACCATGTGCTGGTCGACTGCGACGACGGCCAGGTGCGCCTGACCGGCTTCGGCCTGGCTTCGCGTTTGCTCCGCGAGCGGCAGGCGCCCGAACCGCCGGAGACTATCGCCGGTACCTTGGCCTACATGGCGCCGGAACAGACCGGGCGGATGAACCGCTCGGTGGACTCACGCAGCGACCTCTACGCCCTGGGCGTGAGCCTCTACCAGATGCTCACAGGGTCCTTGCCCTTCAATGCCACCGAGCCCATGGAGTGGGTGCACTGCCATATCGCGCGCAGACCCCTGCCACCGTGCGAGCGTGTCGCCACCGTGCCGCCGCTGCTGTCCCAACTGGTGATGAAACTCCTGGCCAAGACCGCCGAAGACCGCTACCAGAGCGCCGCCGGCCTCGAGCACGACCTGCGCCGCTGCCTCGCCGACTGGCGCCAGAACCGCAGCATCACGGCCTTCAGCCTGGATGAACAAGGCACCCTCGACCGCCTGTTGATCCCGGAGAAACTCTACGGCCGCGAACACGAGGTGCAGATCCTCGAGGATGCCTTCAACCGCATGGTCCGCAGCAGCGTGCCGGAGCTGGTGCTGGTGTCGGGTTACTCGGGGATCGGCAAGTCTTCGGTGGTCAACGAGCTGCACAAGGTGCTGGTTCCGCCACGCGGGTTGTTCGCCAGCGGCAAGTTCGACCAGTACAAGCGCGATATCCCTTATTCAACGCTGGTGCAGGCGTTCCAGGGGCTGGTACGTACGCTGCTGGGCAAACCCAGCGAGGTGCTGGCCGGATGGCGCACGGCATTGCTGGCGGCGTGCGGGCCCAACGCACGGTTGATCACCGACCTGATTCCGGAGCTGCGGCTGATCATCGGCGAACCTGCGCCCGTGCCAGAGCTGGACCCCCAGCAGGCGCAACGGCGGTTCCTGTTGGTGCTGCGCCGCTTCATCGCAGTGTTCGCCCGCGCCGAGCACCCGTTGGCGCTGTTCCTCGATGACCTGCAGTGGCTGGACGCTGCCACCCTCGACCTGCTCGAAGACCTGCTAACCCACCCGGAGCTGCGCTACCTGATGGTGGTGGGTGCCTACCGCGACAATGAGGTGGATGCCCACCACCCGCTGACCGCCAGGCTCGAGGCGATCCGCAGGGCAGGGGCGCCGGTGCACGAGGTCCGCCTTGCGCCGCTGGCCCGCCCGCACATCGAACAGCTGATCGCCGAGTCGCTGCACTGCCCGGCGCCCAGCGTGATGGGCCTGGCGCAACTGGTGCAGGACAAGACGGGCGGTAACCCGTTCTTCGTCATCCAGTTTCTCCAGGCCCTGGCCGAGGAGGGACTGCTGGCCTACGACCCTGCTGCCCGACGTTGGCGTTGGGATTCGCAGCGCATCCACGCCAAGGGCTACACCGACAACGTGGTCGACCTGATGGTCGGCAAGCTGGCGCGCCTGCCGTTGGCGACCCGCCAGGCACTGCAATACCTGGCCTGCCTGGGCAATGCCGCGCAGGCACAGACGCTCGCCCTGGTACTCGACCTTCCGCTGGAGGGGGTGCACGCGGTGCTGTGGGCTGCGGTGCGGCTGGAGCTGGTGGCGGACCAGGAGGGGACCTGCGCTTTCGTCCATGACCGCGTCCATGAAGCCGCCTACTCGCTCATCGCCGAACAAGACCGCGCAGCCATCCACCTACGCATCGGCCGTCTGCTGGCCGAACAGGTGCCGGCCCAGCTCCGCGACGAAGCCATCTTCGAGATCGTCGGGCAGCTCAACCGCGGTATAGCGTTGATCGATGCCCAGGTCGAACGCGAGCAACTGGCCGCACTCAACCTGCAGGCCGGGCGCCGGGCCAAGGCGGCGTCGGCCTATGGCTCGGCGTTGGCCTATCTGCATGTGGGTGAGCAACTGCTGCAGGGGCCGTGTGCGGCTGCTCCTCACGAATTGAGCTTCGCCCTGGCGCTGGACCTGGCCGAGTGCGAGTTTCTCACCGGCCAGCTCGGCCAGGCGGATGAGCGCCTGATCGGCCTGGCAACGCGTGCCAGGACTGCAGCTGAAGGCGTCGCGGTGGCCTGCCTGCACATGCACGTTTGCCTGATGCTCGACCGCAGCGACCGCGCGGTGGCGGTGTGTCTCGCCTGGTTGCGCCAGGTGGGCATCCACTGGGTCGCGCAACCGGACGATGACGCGGTGCGTCGCGAATATGAGCAGATCGGCCTGCGCGTTGGTACGCGCAGCATCGAGCAACTCATCGACTTGCCGCCGATGGAGGACGCCACCTCGCTGGCGATCATGGATGTCTTGTGCAAGCTGTTCGCCCCCGCCCTGCAGACCAACGCCAACCTGGCTTGCCTGACCATCTGCAAGGGCGTGAGCCTGAGCCTCGAGCATGGCAACGGCGATGCATCGTGCATGCTCTACGCCAACATCGGGCGCGTGTCGCGACGCTATGGCGACTATCAGACCGGTTACCGCTTCGGCCGGCTGGGCTGCGAACTGGTCGAACAGCGCGGCCTGCAGCGCTTCGAAGCCAGCACCTTCCTGTGTTTCTCGATGTTCGTGGTGCGCTGGACGCGGCCGGTCAACGAGTGCCGCGAGCTGCTGCGGCGGGCCTTCGTCGCGGCCAACCGGGTCGGCGACCTGCCCTACGCCGCCTATGTCGGCAATGGCCTGATCTCCGACCAGCTGTTCAGCGGTGAACCGTTGGGCAGCATGCAAACGGAGGCGGAGCAGGGCCTGGCCTATGCGCAGAAGGTGCATTTCGGGTTGGTGATCGACTTCATGAACACGCAATTGGCGCTGATCCGCACGCTGCGCGGGCAAACGCCGATCTTTGGATGCCTGGACGACGAGCACTTCAGCGAGGCGCGTTTCGAGCAGCACCTGGACGATGCACCGGACCTGGCCCTGGCCGCCGGTAAATACTGGGTACGCAAGCTGCAGGCGCGTTACCTGGCAGGCGACTACGAGGCGGCCGAAGCCTGTGCGGCGCGGGCCAAGGCGCTGACCTGGGTGATCGCCGCGTTTTTCGAGGAGGCTGAGTACCATTTCTTCGCGGGCTTGACCCTGGCAGCCCGGCACGAGGTCGATGAAGCGACGCTGCAGGCATTGGCCGAGCACCATGGCGTGATTCAGGTCTGGGCCCGGCAGTGCGCGGAAACCTTTGCCAGCCGACAGGCATTGCTTGGGGCAGAACTGGCGCGCTTGCAGGGGCGCTTTGTCGAGGCCGAGCACCTCTATGAAGAGGCTATCCAGTTGGCCCGCGACAGTGGCTTCGTGCATGTCGAGGCCCTGGCCAACGAACTGGCGTCGCGCTTCTATGGCGCCCGCGGGCTCGCCAGGATTGCCCGGGTGTACCTGCGCGATGCGCGTTATGGCTACCTGCGCTGGGGCGGTGATGGCAAGGTGCGCCAGCTGGACAGCCGCCATCGTCATCTGCGCAGTGTCGACCCGGAGCCTGGCCCCACCACGACCATCGCCACGACGGTCGAGCACCTGGACCTGGCGACGGTGCTCAAGGTGTCCCAGGCCGTGTCGGGCGAAGTCGACCTGCACAAGTTGATCACCCAGGTACTGCGCACGGCGATCGAGCAGGCCGGCGCCGAGCGTGGTGTGCTGGTGCGCGCCCGCGACGGCGAGCCGCGTATCGTCGCGCAGGCCAGTGTCGCCGAGGGCGAGGTGGTGCTGTGCAACGAGCCGGTGAGTAGCGCTTTGCTGGCGGAGTCGATGCTCTACCAGGTGCTGCGCACCGGGGAAAGCCTGTGCCTGGACGATGCCATCAATGACGCTGCATGGCTGGCTGACGACTATGTCCGCCGATGTGGCGCCCGGTCTCTGCTGTGCCTGCCACTGAGCAATCAGGCGCGGTTGGTTGGTGCGCTGTATCTGGAGAACAATCTCAGCGCGGGCGTGTTCGACCCTGCGCGCATCGCGGTGCTACGGCTGGTGGCGTCGCAGGCGGCGATTTCCCTGGAGAACGCTCGGCTGTATCACGAGGTCGCTGAACGTGAAGCCAAGAATCGCCAGGTGCAAGCCGAGCTGGCCCATGCCAACCGGGTCGCCACCATGGGCCAATTGGCCGCCTCGATCGCCCATGAAGTCAATCAGCCGATCGCCGCCACGGTCACCAACGCCAATGCCGCCATCCGCTGGTTGAGCGCGCAGCCGCCGGGGCTGGACGAGGTCGGCCTGGGCCTGGGGCGGATCATCAGGGATGCCAACCGGGCGGCCGAGGTGTTGGGGCGCATTCGCGAGCTCATCCGCAAGGCGCCCCCGCAGAATCAGGCCGTGGACGTCAATGCCGTGGTGTTGGAGATGGTCGACTTTACTCGGGGCGAGGCATTGAAAGGGCGGGCACTGGTGCACACCCAGCTCGCCGAAGCGTTGCCGCCGGTTCTGGCTGACCGGGTCGAGCTGCAGCAGGTGTTGTTGAATCTGATCATCAACGCGCTGGAAGCCATGGCGGAAGTCGACGAAGGCACCCGTACGCTGCACATCAGCACCGCCCTGGAACAGCAGAGTGTGCGAGTGACAGTGGTGGACAGTGGGCCTGGGTTCGCAGCGGCAGACGTGGAACAGGCGTTCGAGCCGTTCTACACCACCAAGGCGACTGGGCTGGGCATGGGGCTGTCGATCTGCCGCTCGATCATCGACAGCCACGGCGGGCGCTTCTGGGCCTATCCCGGGCAGCCCGCAGGCGCGGCGGTGCAGTTCACCTTGCCGGTGCATCCTGCGCCGCCTGGGTAGGAGCGGGTTCACCCGCGAACACCGGCGAAGCCGGTGCCATCCATCGCGCTGCCTGCTTCGCGGGTAAACCCGCTCCTACAGGCCTTGGCAGTTGTTCCAGCAGGGCTGGGATCGGTGTCTGCTCCGAGCCTAAGCCAGACACCTGCAGGCAAGTCCTGCCACTTACTGATACAGCGGCACACCACTCAGCTTCTGCAGCTCGTCGAAATCGATGTCGGCGCAGATCTCGATCACCCGCAGGCCATCGGAGGTGACTTCCAGCACGGCCAGGTCGGTGTAGATGCGGCTGACGCAACCGATGCCGGTCAGCGGGTAGGTGCACTCGGGCACCAGCTTGCTTTCGCCGGACTTGGTCAGGTGGTCCATCATCACGAACACCTGGCGGGCGCCGGTGGCCAGGTCCATCGCGCCGCCCACGGCCGGGATCGAACCTTCGGCGCCGGTGTGCCAGTTGGCCAGGTCGCCCTTGACCGACACCTGGAAGGCGCCCAGCACGGCGATGTCCAGGTGGCCGCCACGCATCATCGAGAACGAGTCGGCATGGTGGAAGAAGGCGCCACCGGTGAGCAGGGTCACGTGCTGCTTGCCGGCGTTGATCAGGTCATCGTCTTCCTCGCCAGGCGCTGGGCTCGGGCCCATGCCCAGCAAGCCGTTCTCGCTGTGCAGGAACACTTCCTTGTCGCCCAGGTAGTTGGCCACCAGGGTGGGGGCGCCGATGCCCAGGTTGACGTAGGCGCCTTCCTGGATGTCTGCGGCCACGCGTTGGGCCATCTCGGTGCGGGAGAGTTTCTTGGTGATGGTCATGGCAGGCCTCAGACAGCTTTAGCGTTCGAAGAAGCGGCGGCGCCGGAGACGGCGACCACGCGCTGGACGAAGATACCCGGGGTGATGATGTGTTCCGGGTCCAGTTCACCGAGCTCGACGATCTGGTCGACCTGGGCGATGGCGGTCTTGGCCGCCATGGCCATGATCGGGCCGAAGTTGCGGGCGGCCTTGCGGTAGATCAGGTTGCCCCAACGGTCACCCTTGTACGCCTTGATCAGCGCGAAGTCGGCGTGCAGCGGCATTTCCAGCACGTACTGGCGGCCGTCGATCTCGCGGGTTTCCTTGCCTTCGGCCAGCAGGGTGCCGTAGCCGGTCGGCGAGAAGAACGCACCGATGCCCGAGCCTGCCGCGCGGATACGCTCGGCCAGGTTGCCTTGCGGCACCACTTCCAGCTCGATCTTGCCGGCGCGGTACAGTTCATCGAATACGTAGGAGTCGGACTGGCGCGGGAACGAGCAGACCACCTTGCGCACGCAGCCGGCCTTGAGCAGGGCGGCCAGGCCGATCTCGCCGTTGCCGGCGTTGTTGCTGATGATGGTCAGGTCGCGGGCGCCGGTGGCGATCAGGCCATCGATCAGCTCGGATGGCATGCCGGCTGTACCGAAGCCACCGACCATGATGGTCGAACCGTCGGTGATCCCTTCCACCGCGCTGGCGATGGACTCAAACGTTTTATTGATCAAAGCGAGCTCCTGGTTCTTCCTGGAGTATGGGTTGCCGAGCTGGCCGGCGCGCGCTGGGCGAGGCGGCCAGTCAGCGCTTGGAATTGCGTGCTGACTTGGCTATAGGTTGCCCCAAGACCGGGCGACAGTAGAGAGGGATAAGCGAAATTTGTGCGATTATCGAACTATTGTGCGATGTGCGGGCAGTTACGGGCCTGTGGCTACGCTTCCGGGTGGCAGCGGCGTTCGCTACCCCATGTCTATCACTCCCGCAAGCGTTCTCTGACACAGTGAACATCCTGTAGGAGCGGGTTCACCCGCGAATAGGCCGGCCAGGCCAATAGCAGGCGGACACATCCATTAACTTTTCGAAGTGTGAACTTCGGAAGCAGCCTACATACATCCTCGGTGCGTTCTATCTAGCCTCGACGCCTTCACCTACAAGGAGTTGGCGATATGGCTATTCACGGCTACATGTCGATAAAAGGGCGGCGGCAGGGTTTGATCTCTTCGGGTTGCTCGGCCCCTGAGTCACTGGGCAACCGCTGCCAGGAGGGTCATCTCGATGAGATCATGATGCTCTCGTTCACCCACAGCCTCTCCAATTTCGGTAATACCGAACGCATCACCCATCGTCCTGTGATGATCACCAAGTACATCGACAAGGCCACGCCGCTGCTGTCCGGGGCCTTGGCCGATCGCGAAGTGCTTGAATGTCGGATAAAACTCTACCGCCTCAACCCGGCGGGTAAGATTGAGCAGTATTTTCGAGTCGATCTGTCTGACGCGATGATCGTCGATCAGCGCATCGAAGTCCCCCATTCGGTGCTGCTCAACAACCAGGACCCCCAGGAATATCTGGCCATTCGGTATGGCTTCGTCGCCTGGCATCACATGATCGCCAACACGAGCGGATATGCCAGTTGGGGGGAGGAGTCGTGAGAGCAGGGGATGAGGCGGGTGCTAGCAAGAACAACGAGTTTTGGGAAGTCAGCCATCTGGCTGCTCGGCTGAATCAGTATGCCTGTGAGGTGGGGGCGCGGCATCTGAAGGACGATTTTATCCGAATGCAGTTTACTCGGGAAGTTGCTCAGGTTGGTCAATCGGTCGTAGAAGATGTGCAAGCTGGGAAGATAAGTGCGGCCCAAGCCAGAGAGTCGTTGGAAAAAGAGTATGAGAAGTTAGCGCTTGAGGTATGGGAGTACCTGAAACTTGCGGCGGGTGTTACCGCGGGGGTAATGCAAATCAGCACAGGTGTAGCAGTATGCAAAATGTCATTCGGCGTGGGCTGCGTGCTGGGCGGCCTGCCGTTGATTCTGCATGGAGCCAACAATGTATACGAGAACAGCATGAATATAGTGAAGCGGGGTGCCAAAACTGTCGGGCCTGTCCGTAAAGCCTATCAAGACATAGCTATGGTAGCCGGTGGAAGTACAGCGCATGGGAACATTGCGTATGGAACTCTTGATTTGGGGTTGTCTGCTTATAATTTAAGTCGGCTGGTGCTCAAACCTGGTGCTTGGCGGCTATTCAGATACTTGGAGGCAGACAAGGTCAAGGCATACCAGCAGATGGGTAAGCGCTCAATAATTTTCGAAGTGGGCATGGATATGCTGACAGGGGATCAGATCCTTGTTGAGCTAAAGGAAGACTGATGGCCTGGCTATTTGTAATGTGCGTCGTTCTTGGCGTGATCTCAGCCTATTTTCTCCGCGCTAAGTGTTCGGGGCCTCATCTCGGTTTTGGGCTTTTTTGCGTATGCTTCATTTACAATATTTTCTTCATTACTTATTACATGCGGATTTTGGAGTTCTCACGGTTCCTGTTCTTTGGGTATCACCCAGAATTCATAAAGGAAAATGTCTTCGTTCTCTGGGTGGCGATGATTGGAATCTTTTTCCACTGTGGTGCGATGCCCAGTTCCAGTGAAAAGTGATGTCTGGTACTCGGGATGTTCGCGGGTGAGTCCGCGAACACTTCGCCCCGCAGTCCCGATCTACCTCAAGAAATTCAGGTCCAGCGGATAATCCAAAATGATCCGCGTCTGATCCAGGTCATTGGCAATCGCCCCATAATCCCCGCCCGTGCGCATCGACGCATGCAGCACGCGCAGTGACAGGTTCTTCGCCGGCCCCGACTGCACCACGTACTTCACCCACAGGTCGCGTTCCCACTGCGACCCGTCGCTGACCGCCTGGTAGCGCGAGTAGGCGCCGCCGGCATTGCGACCATCGATATCGGTGCCGCGGATATAGCGCGCCGTGAAGCTCAGCCCAGGTACGCCGAACACCGCTGCATCCAGGTCATACCGGGCGCTCCAGGCCCGTTCGTTGGGGCTGTTGAAGTCGCTGGCCTGGGAGGCGGCGTCGAGTTCGATGTCGAAGCTGTTCCACACGTAATCGAACGGCTGGTCGCCATCGATGCGGGTGTAGGCGACTTCGAACTTGTGCCCGGCCAGCGCATAACCCACCCGGGCACTCCAGGCATCGTTGCGGATGTCACCCAGCAGCGCATTGCCGGTATCGCGCGTGCGGTAGTAGTTGGCGCCGGTGTTGAACACGCCACCGATCTTCAACGGCACGCGGTATTCGATGGAAGCGAACTGCTGCTGCCAGATATCGTCCAGCTCCGAGCCGTACAGCTTGATCTTCACCTTGTCGAAGCCGGTGTAGACACCGCCGTAGTAACTGACGAAATCACTGTCGGCCTGGCGCCCGCCGTAGACGGTGCCCAGCTTGCCCCCGTGATTGGTTTCAGCCCGGTCGCTGCTGGAGGTGAAGCGGCCGCCATTGAGGGTCAGGCCTGCGAAACTGCGGTCGGTGACGTTCCAGCCCCTGAGTGTCTGTGGCAGCAGGCGGATATCGCCGTACTTGAGCACCGGTGAATCGGGGAACAGGTCGCCGTAGGCCAGTTCGGTACTGCCGATGCGCATTTTCACCGATCCACCGGCCTTGGAATACTCGCTTTTCGGATCGCCCTGGTTGTCGCGCGCAACGATACCGCCATTACCGATCCCGTCACCGACCCGGCCTTTGCCGCCGTCCAGCTTCACCGCGCCCATGTAGTGCAGGTCGAGGCCAAAGCCGACGAAACCCTGGGTGAAGCCGGAGTTGAACTTGGCCAGTACCCCTTGCGCCCATTCCTGGCGATAGCTTTGCCGTTCGCCGGCGGGGTTCAGGTAACTGCCGTTACGGTTGTCGGCGTTCCAGTAGAAGTTACGAAAGCCGACCGTGGTCGTGCTGTCTTGGAAAAAGCCATTGCCAGCCTCGGCCGCGTGGGCCAGCGAACCGCACAGGCAGGCACTCGCACCTGCCATCCCCAATGTGAAAAACTTGCGCAGCATAGACACTTCCTTATTGCCAGATTCAAGAATGGCAGCGTGAAGATTTATTGTTATTGGCCCTGCGCCTTCGAACGGGCAGCCGGGGGCCTGACCGCTGACTTGTGATTGAGGCAAGCCGCGGCTTTTTGTTGTTGTGTCGCGTGTGCAAACCCATGAAGGCCCGGCCAGCCGGCTGCACAGGCAGCCGACTTGCCGGTGATTGGCTGTTACTCGGTCAGCCCGGCGAAGAACCGCGCGGCGTTTTCATCCAGGGTGGCGATGTCGTAGCCGCCTTCCTGGACCACCACGCAGGGCAGGCCCAGCGCCTTGATCCGCTGCCCGAGACGGCGGAAGCCTTCATGGCTGACGGCCACCTTGGACTGCGGGTCGTTCTCGTAGATGTCGAAGCCCAGCGACAGCACCAGCACGTCCGGGGCGAAGTCGCGCAGGGCGGCGGCCGCCTGGTCCATGCAGGCGAAGAAGTCCGCTTCGCTGGCACCATGCGCCATCGGCAGGTTGAGGTTGAAGCCAGCGCCGGCACCGGTCCCGGTCTCGTCGTCGAAACCAGCGACCACCGGGTAGAAATTGGTCGGGTCGCCATGGATCGACACGTACAGCACGTCGTCGCGGTCGTAGAAGATTTCCTGAATGCCCTGACCGTGGTGCATGTCGGTGTCGAGCACCGCGACCTTGGCGAACTTGCCACGCAGCACCTGGGCGGCGATGGCGGCGTTGTTCAGGAAGCAGAACCCGCCGGCGGCCTCGGCCCGGGCATGGTGCCCCGGTGGCCGGCACAGGGCGTAGGCGGCCTGGTCGCCTTCGATCAGGGCATGGGCCGCAGCTACCGCGCTTTGTGCCGACCAGTAGGCGGCCTGCCAAGTGTGCTCGCCGATCGGGCAGCTGCCGTCGGCCAGGTAGCGGGCGGTCTTGCCGAGGATGCCGCGTAGCGGGTTGCCTTCGCGGATGAAGATGTTCGACATGACCTCATCGCCCCAGTCCTCCGGCACTTCATGCCACTGCTGGTAGGCGCTGCTCAGGTAGTCCAGATACGCGGGGCCGTGCACGGCCGCCAGCGGCGCCAGGCCATGGTCGGCAGGTTCGTGCAGTGGGTAGCCGAGCTTCTCGACCACCGCCAGCAGTGGATCGATGCGGGCCGGAAGCTCCTGTGGCTGGCGCATCTGCCCACGCGACAGGTAGGAGCGGGGATGGTGCAGACGTTGCGCTGGGTGGAAAAACGTTTTCATCGATGACCTCTTGGTAACGCGTGCGATCAATAGCCCAGTTCGGGATCGACCAGGTTGTTCAGTTCCAGCTCGGCGGCCAAGCGCGACACGTTGTCGGCCACCTGCTGGGCGATGCACAGGTCCGACGCGGCCGACGCCATGTGTGGCGTCACCCAGACCCCGGGTGTGTGCCACAGCGGCGAGTCGGCGGGCAGCGGCTCCTGCTCGAACACATCGAGCAAGGCACCGCGCAACTGCCCGCTGGCCAGGGCCTGGCGCAGATCCTCGGCATTGAGGTGCTGGCCGCGGCCGCAGTTGATCAAACCGCTGCCTTTGGCCATGTGCCGGAACACCGCCTGGCTCAGCACGCCGTGGGTGCTGGTGGTGAGCGGTAGCAGGTTGACCAGCACATCCAGCCCGGCCAGGAAGTCGTGCAATGCAGGCGCGCCGTCGAAGGTGGTGATGCCGTCGATCTGCCGTGGCGTGCGGGCCCAGCCACGCACGTGGTAACCGGCTGCCGCCAGGCGCTGCGCCACTGGCGCGCCGATCGCGCCCAGGCCCATCACGCCAACCTTGTAGTCCTGCGCCTTGCGCTGCACCGGGCGCTGCCAGTGTTGCCTGGGGTTGCCGGCGATCACCTGGTCGAAGCCGCGGTGAAAGTGCAGCACGCCCCAATGCACGTACTCGCTCATGCCCTGGGTGTGGTCAGGGTCGACCACCCGGCACACGGGCACTGACGCATCGCGCGAGCTGTCCTGGGCCAGGTGATCGACGCCAGAGCCGATCGAGTGGACCAGGCGCAGGTTCGGCAAGCGGCCCAGGCTGCCCTCGGGCGGGAACCAGCACACCGCCACCTCGGCGAGCGGCGCCTGGGCATCGTCCGGGCGCAGCACATGCAGATGCGGGGCATGTTCGGCGAACAGTGCGGCCAGCCAGTCGGTCAGCGCGGGGTTCTGGCAAAGCAATACGAGTCGGCTCATGGTCAGCTGCACCAGTCGTTGCGCTGCTCGTCGATCAGACTCAGCGCGGCCTGCCAGGCCATGTCGATGATGCCGTCGATGCCATCGCGGCCAAACTGCGCGGCGGTGTGGCGGCAGACCGCTTCGCTGGGGAAGTTCAGCGCCACGCCGGCCGACATCGCCTGGACCTGCGCCTGGCAGGCGCGTTCGAGGAAGTAGATCTCGTGGAAGGCCGCCGCCACGCTGCCACCGGCCGCCAGCAGGCCGTGGTTGCGCAGGATCATCGCCTTGTGCGCGCCGAGGTCGGCGACCAGGCGCGCGCGTTCTTCCAGCGACAGCGCAATGCCTTCGTAGGTGTGGTACGCCAGGTTGCCGTAGAACTTCAGCGCGTGCTGGGTCAGTGGCAGCAGGCCGTCACGCTGCGCGGCCACCGCCATGCCGGCGGCGGTGTGGGTGTGGATGATGCAGTGCAGGTCCGGGCGTGCCTCGTGGATCGCCGAGTGGATGACGAACCCAGCGGCATTGACCTTGCCGTCGTTGTAGTGGCGGTCTACCACGTTGCCGTCCAGGTCGATCAGCACCAGGTCGCTGGCGCGCATCTTCTCGAACGCCACGCCGTAGCGGTTGATCAGGAAGTGCCGATCGGGGCCCGGCACCCGCAAGGTGATGTGCGTGTCGATCAGGTCGGTCATGCGGTAGTAGGCGATCAAGCGGTACAGCGCGGCGAGCTCGCAGCGCGCTTGCCATTCGACGTCCGACAGGGAGAGAGGCTTGCTCATCAGGCGATTCCTTGCGAGGTGGAGAGGGCGACTGGCTTGGCATTGGCGTTGCGCAGTTGCGACAACCCCAGCACGCCGGTCAGCGACATCAGGGCCAGCACAGTGAAGAACAGTGCCAGCGGTAGCCATTGGCCGGCGTACTGGCCGGCGAGGAAGGTCCCCAGCATCGGCGTCAGGCCACCGGTCAGGCCGCTGCCCAGTTGATAGGCGATCGAGATGCCCGAGTAGCGCACCCGGGCCGGGAAGGCTTCGGCCATGAAGCCGGCGATCACTGCGTAGAGCGCCGACAGCAGCACCACGGCCAGGGCGATACCGGCGGTCATGTAGACCAGGTTGCCGGTCTGCACCAGCAGGAACATCGGGTACGGCACCAGCATGCACAGCACGGCGACCCATTTGAGGAAGCGCCCTTCGCCCAGGCGCTCGGCGAGCATCGCCGAACAGGGCTGCGAGAGGAACTGCAGGATGGTCACCACGAACAGGCAGTCGAGGATGGTGCTGCGGGCGATGCCCTGGTACTGGGTGACATAGGTGATCATGAAGGTGTTGGTGAAGAAGAAGCCCCCCGAGCCGATGGTCACGGCCAGGGCTGCGAAGATGATGTTGCGCCAGTTCTTGCGCAGCACTTCCAGCACCGGGTTGTCGGCGGTCTGGTCGTTGTCCTTGACCTCGGCGAACTCCGGCGACTCGGGCACGCCGAAGCGAATGACCAGGCCGACGATCATCAGCAGCCCACTCATCAGGAACGGAATGCGCCAGCCCCAGCTCATCAGGTCGTACTGTTCCATGCCGGTGATGAAGCGGAAGGCGATCAGCGCCAGCAACAGGCCCGCCGGGCTGCCCCACTGGGCGAACGAGGCGAAGAACACCTTGCGGCCCTTGGGCGCGTGCTCGCTGGCCATCAGCACCGCGCCACCCCATTCGCCACCGACCGAGATGCCCTGCAGCAAGCGCAGGAAGATCAGGCCGATGGGTGCCCAGATACCGGCTTGGGCGTAGGTGGGCAGCAGGCCGATGCAGGTGGTCGCCACGCCCATCAGCACGATCGTCACCAGCAGCATCTTCTTGCGCCCGAGGCGATCGCCCAAGTGGCCGAACACCATGCCGGCGAACGGCCGGGCGATGAAGCCGACGGCGAAGCTGCCGAACGCGGCCATGGTGCTGAGCATCGGGTTTTCGCTGGGAAAGAACAGCTGCCCGAGCACCAGGGCCGCGGCGAAGGCGTAGATGTAGAAATCGTAGAATTCGATGGTGGTGCCAATGAAGGCAGCCGCCGCGGCACGACGCGGGGTGGGTGTGTTGCTCGTCATCTGAGGCTCCTGGGCGTCATTGTTATAGGCAGGAGAAGGAGGGGGTCCCGGTTCGGCGGGACCAAGGCACTCTGGCGGTGCGTTGCTAGATGTTGAGGCAACACCTATTCTAGGAAAAGCTTCTAATTTAAATACTTGAGTATAAGAAAAACCAATAATGACGATACCGGCCACGCCCTACGCCAGAGACCCCGAAGCCAAGCGTTTTCTCAATGATCGCCTGGACTGGAACCTGCTGCGCACCTTCCTGGTAATCGGCCAGGAGGGCAGCATCAGCCGGGCGGCGGCGCGCCTGCACCTGAGCCAGCCGGCCATCAGCCAGGCACTGCGGCGCTTGGAAGAGCAGTTGGACAGCGCCCTGGTGGTGCGTCGCGGGCCGCGCATCACGCTGTCGCAGGCGGGAGAGGAGGTGATGCAGATCGCCGCCGAACTGTACGGTACGGTGTCGCGCCTCGGCCCCGCGTTGGACAGCCCCGCCGAGACGGTGACCGGCAAGGTTCGCCTGCTCAGCATCAGCCGTATCCAATCCCGCGCCTATGACGAGTTCCTGGCCCAGTTTCATGGTGACTATCCGCAGGTGGAGCTGGAAATCGACGTGGTGCGCAGCGCGGATGTGGTCAGCGGGTTGTTGCAGAAGACTGCATCGTTCGGCCTGGGCCTGTGCCGCACGCCCCAGCCGCGCCTGGAGCAGCGGGTCCTGCTGGAGCAGCGCTACGCGTTCTACTGCGGCAAGCGCCATCGGCTGTTCGGGCGCAAGAACCTCACCGTGGCAGACCTGCAGGGCGAAAACTTCGTGAGCTTCACCAGTGACCAGATCGGCGGCAACCTGTCGCCGCTCACGGTGTTCCGTGATCAGCATGGCTTCACCGGGCGGCTCATTGCGTCGTCGCCGAGTCTGGATGAAATCCTGCGCATGGTCGGCGCGGGTTACGGCATCGGCTGCCTGCCGGAGCACATCGTCGCGGCGGATGTACAAGCCAACGAGCTCTGGCGCCTGCCGCCGTGGGAAGGGGTGATCGACGTGAACGTCTACCTGCTGTGGAACCGCGAGCAGAAGCTGACCCAGGCCGAGTCGATCTTTCTTGAGCGCTTCCAGCAGATGCTGATGACCACCGACCCTGCCGAGCGGTTCTAGCGCAACACGATGCGCTTGACTCGTGAATTTTTTGATGTATTTTTTCATGAAAAATAAATACAAAATTTTCACGACCACAAGGGCAAGACGATGAGTGTCATCTTTGCGGATCTACTGACCGAGGTTCGCGCCTTCCGCGCGCAGCATCCAGAAATACGCTACGTAGACCTGATCGCCCTGGACATTCCAGGGCACTTCTACGGCAAGCGCTACCCCATGGACATGCTGGAAAAAGTCGCCGCCGGCGCGCCGCTGAAACTGCCGCAGAACTGCGTGCTGCTGGGTACCCAGGGTGGCCTGTACCCAATCGGCGACTACTGCTTCGCCGACGGCGACCCGGACGCCGCCCGCCGCCTGGTGCCGGGTACCCTCAAGCCGGTGCGCTGGGAGCAGGAGCCGATCGCGCAGATGCTCATCACCTCCGACGGCACCGCCAAGCCGATCGAGTTCGAGCCCCGGGAAGTGCTCGCCCGGGTGATCGAGCGTCTGGCCAAACGAGGGATCCGCCCGGTGGTGGCCTTCGAGCTGGAGTTCTACCTGTTCGATCGCAAGCTCGAGGATGGCCTGCCACAGTTCCCCCGTGACATGGCCACCGACGATGAAGACGACCAGCCGAACATGCACATCGAGCGGCTGTCGCGCTTTTCCAAGGTGCTCCACGAAATGGTTGATGGCGCCAACGAGCAGGGCGTGCCGGCCAATGTCATCACCGCGGAGCTCGGCCCTGGCCAGTTCGAGATCAACTTCTGCCACAGCGACGACGCCCTGAGCGCGGCAGACTGGTCGGCGCTGTTCTGCCGCAGTACCCGCGGTATCGCGATGAAGCACGGCTACCGCGCCAGCTTCATGAGCAAGCCGTATCTGCATGCGCCGGGCAGCGGCATGCATGTGCACGTCAGCCTGTACGACGAGGCCGGCAACAACCTCCTCGCAGGCGCCGAGCAGCGCAAGCTGCGCCATGCGGTGGCCGGGTGCCTGGAACTGCTGCCCCATTGCATGCCGATCTTCGCCCCCAACCACAACGCCTACCGCCGCTACGGGGCCATGGTCAACGCGGCGAGCAAGGCCAGCTGGGGCTTCGAGGACCGCGATGCGTGCATTCGCATTCCCGAGTCGGACCCGCGCAACCTGCGCATCGAGCACCGCCTGGCGGGCGCCGATGCCAACCCGTACCTGGTGCTGGCAGCCATCCTCACCGGCATGGAGCACGGGCTGGACAACGCCATCGAGCCCATCGCGCCACTCAACGACGACCGTCGGAGCGGCATCGACTTCCCCAAGGATGCCTTCAGCGCCCTGGCCGCCATGCGTAATCACCCGGTGCTCGGCGCGGGCCTGGGCAGTGAGTTCGTGATGGTCTATTGCGAAAACAAATACCAGGAACAACTGGATTTCATGCGCCACATCGATGCCCGCGAGTACCGCTGGTTCCTGTAGACGCCCGCCTGGCGACACCCTCTCTCGACCTTTCAAACCACTCGCAAACCGGATTTGCCGGAGGAAGATATGCCACGTGTGCCCGTTATCGGCATCACCGCATGCACCAGCATGATTGAGCTGCATGCGACCCAGACCATCAGCGAGAAGTACGCGCGCGCGGCGGCCAAGGCGGCGTGTGGCTTGCCCATCGTGATTCCGAGCCTCGCCGAACTGATCGACAGTGCAGACATCCTCGATGTGGTGGATGGGCTGATTTTCACAGGCTCCCCATCGAACATCGAGCCGTTGCACTACAACGGCCCGGCCAGCGCCCCGGGTACCCACCACGACCCGCTGCGCGATGCCACCACGTTGCCGCTGATGCGTGCAGCCATCGCTGCCGGCGTGCCGGTGCTGGGCATCTGCCGTGGCTTCCAGGAAATGAACGTGGCGCTGGGCGGCACCCTGCACCAGAAGGTCCACGAGACCGGCCTGTTCATGGACCACCGCGAAGGCAAGGGCGAGCCCCTCGAACAGCAATACGGCCCGCGCCACAGCATGCATATCGAGCCGGGGGGCCTGCTCGAGCGCATGGGCTTGCCGGCGATCATCGAGGTCAATTCCATCCACGGCCAGGGCATCGAGGTGCTGGCCCCCGGCCTGCGCGTCGAAGCGCTGGCGCCGGATGGCCTGGTGGAAGCGATCTCGGTGCAGAACAGCAAGGGCTTCGCCCTGGCCGTGCAATGGCACCCGGAGTTCCAGGTCATGGACAACCCGCATTACCTGACCATTTTCCAGGCCTTCGGCAAGGCCTGCCGGCAGCGCTCGGTGCTGCGCCAGATGCTGCTCAAGAGCGCCTGAAACGCCACCTTTCCCACTATTGAAAATGCCTGCGCAGCACGGCTGCGCAACCTGATGGAGTGAAGTCAATGAGTGAACAGAATCCACAGACCCTGGCCTGGCAGGCGATGAGCCGCGACCACCACCTGGCGCCGTTCAGCGACGTCAGGCAGTTGGCCGAGAAAGGTCCGCGCATCATCACTTCGGCCAAGGGCGTGTACCTCTGGGACAGCGAAGGCCACAAGATCCTCGATGGCATGGCCGGCCTGTGGTGC
>NZ_JACVVE010000054.1 GCF_016648105.1 Pseudomonas sp. S31
CACGTCCGCCGACCCCCAGAACCTTCACCCAATCCCCCTGTCCAAACCTCATCTCCCCATGTAGTACCCCAATGATGTCGCGCCTCGTCGCCTTCTTCCTCCTGCTCTGCACCGGCCTGGCCCAGGCCGCCGCCCCCACCGTGCTGCACCGCCCCATCGACCTGGACACCGGCCAGGGCGTACTGCATGGCAGCCTGCTGTTGCCGCAGCAGGCCACGCCGCCACCGGTGGTGCTGATCATCGCCGGCTCCGGCCCCACCGACCGCGATGGCAACAACCCGGGGGCCGGCCGGGTCGACAACCTCAAGCGCCTGGCCCTGTTGCTGGCCGATGCGCACATCGCCAGCGTGCGCTACGACAAGCGCGGCGTGGCCGCCAGCCAGCCGGCCACACCCGATGAGCGCGACCTGAGCGTGGAACGCTACGTCGCCGACGTGGTGGCCTGGAGCCGCAAGCTCAAGGCCGATCCGCGCTTCGGCCCGCTGATCCTGATCGGCCATAGCGAAGGCGCGCTGATCGCCAGCCTGGCCGCCGAACAGGCCGGCGCCAGCGCGGTGATCACCCTGGCCGGCAGCGGCCGGCCAATGGCCGAGGTGGTGCGCGAGCAACTGGCCGAACGCCTGCCGCCAGCACAACTGGCCAAGGGCAGCGCCCTGCTCGACCGCTTGCAGGGCGGGCAGACCAGCCTGGATGTGCCTGCACCCTTGCGCCAGGTGTTCCGCCCCAGCGTGCAGCCCTACCTGATCTCATTGTTCCGGCAGAACCCGGCGCAGGCCTTCGCCCAGTTGCCCATGCCTGCGCTGATCGTGCAGGGCCGCAACGACGTGCAGGTGGACGTGGCCGATGCCGAGCGGCTCAAGGCTGCCAAGCCCGATGCGCAGCTGGTATTGATCGACGGCATGAACCACATGCTGCGCATCAGCCCCAAGGACATGAGCCAACAGCGCGACAGCTACCTCAACCCGGAACTGCCGCTGGCCCGGGAGCTGGGTGAGCGGATTGTCAGCTTCATTCAGCAATTGCCTTCGGCGTGAGCTCAAATTTCGCTCAAGGCTGCCGATAAAGGGGGTATTGGCGGTGATTGGGGCCGCTTTGCGGCCCCATACCGCGGTGTTTTTTCATAAATTTGTGAATTTATTTTTTCTGTGGGGGTTTTGGGGCCCGCTTGGCGCCCCCATACCGCCCTCCCCTCGAAGGACAGCCCTGATGACCGAAGCCCCCGCCGCCGTAGAACCGGCCGAAGAGCCGCAAACCCCGGACAGCGCCCCGCTGCCCTGGGATGACCTGACCGCCGAACACTTCCAGTTGCTACGCCTGGCCCCCTTGCCCACCGACCGCAACAGCGGCGCCCGCCCCGTGCGCTTCGTGCAGTTCGGCCATGCCGAGCGCAACGACAAGTCCCACAGCCTGCTGCGCATGGAAATCCGCCTGCCGGGGCAGAAAACCCGCAAGGAACAGAACCAACTGGACGTGCGCGTCGATCATGCCGAACACCGGGTGCGCATCGGCGGCGACGGGGGCCTGCAACTGGAGCCGCTCAACCGCGGCCTGGGCCGCTACCTGATGGCGCAAGCCGTGCAATGGCTGCAGCGCCGCTGGCCGCATTACCAGGTCGACGGCATGGCCCTGGCGAGCAAGGATGCGTTGAACGAAGACTCGCGCCTGCGCCGCGACCAGTTCCTGCGCGCCACAGGCATCGAAGTGGAATACGCCGACCCGCTGCACCTCAAGGGGCGCACGGTCGAGACCACGGTAGGCCAGCTCAAGGGGGGCTGGAACAGCGAGAAGGTGCAGCGCGTGGACATGCTCGATGCGGCGCACATGCTGCAGCAGGCTGACCAGCATCTGATGGAGAAGGAAGCACAGCTGCGCGAGCGCGACGAGCGCGTGGCCAAGTATCAGCGGGAGGATACCGGGCTGCGGTTCACCATCACCTGCCTGGTCGCGTTCGTGCTGTTCCAGGTGGGGTTGTTCGTGTGGGTGGCGTTGCGGTAGCCGGCGGCCCCGCGCACATCCTCTGTAGAAGCGGCCTCGTGCCGCGAAGGGCCGCAAAGCGGCCCTCGGTTTCCGATCAGACCCGCGCCTTGAACAACTCCTGATGCTGCCGGCACTGCTCGGCACTCAGCATGAACACCCCATGCCCGCCCCGCTCGAACTCCAGCCAGGCAAAATCCACCTCAGGGTACAGCGCCTCGACGTGCACCTGGCTGTTGCCCACCTCGACGATCATCAAGCCCTTCTCGGTCAGGTGGTCGGCAGCCTCGGCCAGCATCCGCCGCACCAGGTCCAGGCCATCGTTGCCACAGGCCAGGCCCAGCTCCGGCTCGTGGTGATACTCGGCCGGCATGTCGCCGAAATCCTCGGCATCGACATACGGCGGATTCGACAGGATCAGGTCGAAACGCTGCCCCGGCAGGCCGGCGAAACCATCACCCTGCACGGTGTACACGCGCTCTTCGAGGCCATGGCGCTCGATGTTCCGGTTGGCTACCTCAAGCGCGTCGAACGACAGGTCGGCCAGCACCACCTCGGCCTCCGGGAACACGTCGGCCGCAACGATACCGATGCAGCCCGAACCGGTGCACAGGTCGAGAATGCGCGCCGGCTCGCTCGCCAGCCACGGCTCGAAGCGCTTCTCGATCAGCTCGCCAATGGGCGAACGCGGCACCAGCACACGCTCGTCGACCACGAACGACATGCCGCAGAACCACGCCTCGCCCAGCAGGTAGGCGGTGGGCACGCGCTCTTCGATGCGGCGCTTGAGCAGGTGCTGCAGGCGGACCCGCTCATCGTCCTCGAGCGCGCAATCCAGGTAGCTGTCGGCCACCTCCCATGGCAGGTGCACGGCGCCCAGCACCAGCAGGCGGGCTTCGTCCCAGGCATTGTCGGCACCGTGGCCGAAGAACAGCTCGTGCTCATGGAAGCGGCTGACCGCCCAGCGGATATGGTCGCGCAGCGTGCGCAGACGGGATGTGATCACGGGGTACTCCTAATTCAGACCGTACAAAAGTCTAACAGCCCAACCGCCACAAATCTTCGCCGGGATTCCCCGGCGGATAGCCACAGGCCAGTAACTACGCCACTTTCGATGTCAACCATTCCCATTGGCGCCAAGGCAAGGGACAATAGAGCCACAAAAGCCCTTCCAAGGAGCCCTTGATGTCCGTTCCAACCACGATGTTCCGCCTCACTGGCCGCGACTACCCGCCGGCCAAGCTGAGCCAAGCCAGCCTGATCATCATCGATGCGCAGAAAGAGTACCTCAGCGGTCCTCTGCAATTGTCGGGCATGGACGAGGCCGTGGCCAACATCGCCCGGTTGCTCGAAGCTGCTCGCAAGGCGGGCCGCCCGATCATCCATGTTCGCCACCTCGGCACCGTCGGCGGGCGCTTCGACCCGCAGGGCGCGGCTGGCCAGTTCATCCCAGGCCTCGAGCCGCATGAGGGCGAGCACGTCATCGAAAAACGCATGCCCAACGCCTTCAAGAACACCCAGTTGCACGAGACCTTGCAGGCGCTCGGCCACCTGGACCTGATCGTCTGCGGTTTCATGAGCCATTCCAGCGTCAGCACCACCGTGCGCCGGGCCAAGGACTATGGTTATCGCTGTACCCTGGTGGAAGACGCCTCGGCGACCCGCGACCTGGCCTTCAAGGACAAGGTGATCCCGGCCGCACAGATCCATGCGTGTGAAATGGCCGTGATGGCCGACAACTTCGCCTGCGTCGCCCCGACCGCCAGCCTGATCTGAGCGCACCTGCCAGAGGGAACCCGCGGGCCGGCCACAGGTCGAATTCCTGATGTCCAACGAGGAAATCGGAATGAAGATCAAAGGCAGTTTCGACGCCAAGCGCCTGCGCCCGCGCGAACCGCGCAACTGGGGCGCACGCCTGGCCGCCGGCCTGTCCGCCCTGCTCGCCACGCTGGGCGTACTGCTGGCGATGGCCGGCGTGTCCGGCCTGCTGGGCAACTATGAAGCCCTGGCCGACCTCAATGCCAACCGGCCGATGGCTGCGGTGGTGACGGTGGTGGGGTTGTTGATGCTGTACCTGGGTGTGCGCTTCTGGCGCCGGAGCCGCATCCGCCTGCGCCGTGGGCGCGAGTTGAATTTGTCGCCGCATTTGATGAAGAAACATGATTGACCTGCGCATGCCTCTGGACTGACCTGCACAGACACGCGACCGCATTGCCACACAACCGCTGACGCGCCGGGACCGTTCGCGTAAACTACGCCGCCCTAGCGGAGGCATCATGCAAGACGACGACTTTTCCCTATTCCACGCCGAAGTGCGCGGCGTCAAGCCGATCAAGCACGACCGGGCCGATGTCGGCAAAGCCAAGACCGATCGCAAGCAGCTCGCCGGCCTGCGCCAGGCGGCGACGGTGCGCAGCGACCAGACCCTGGTGATCGACGGCTTGTCCGACCAGTTCGTGATCGACGTGGGCGCCGAGGATGAGTTGATGTGGCGCCGGGACGGCGTGCAGGAAACCCAGTTGCGCAAGCTCAAGCTCGGGCAGATCCCGTTCGAGGGCAGCCTCGACCTGCACGGCATGAGCGTGGAGAAGGCCCGCGAGACCCTCTGGGCGTTCATTGCCGAGGCCACCAAGCTCGAAGTACGCTGCGTGCGCGTCACCCACGGCAAGGCCGCCCGCCTCGATGGCAAGCGGCCGATGATCAAGAGCCACGTCAACACCTGGCTGCGCCAGCACCCGCAAGTGCTAGGGTTTACCTCGTGCCAGGCACGCCACGGCGGCACCGGCGCGGTGTACGTGATGCTCAAGCGAACCATGATGGAAGGCCGCGACGAGTAACGCCGCGCTTGCAGCGCCGCCGTTGCCGCCGTAACCTTCCTTATTTGCGATTTTTCCAACAGGTAGATCAATGTCCCTGGAACAGAACTACACCGAGATCCTCAGCCAGATTGGCGAGGACGTCTCCCGTGAGGGCCTGCTCGACACGCCCAAGCGGGCTGCAAAGGCGATGAAGTACCTTTGCCGCGGTTACGAGCAGACGCTGGAAGAAGTCACCAACGGCGCGCTGTTCACCTCCGACAACAGCGAGATGGTGCTGGTCCGGGACATCGAGCTGTACTCGATGTGCGAACACCACATGCTGCCGTTCATCGGCAAGGCCCACGTGGCCTACCTGCCCAAGGGCAAGGTGCTGGGCCTGTCCAAGGTCGCGAGGATCGTCGACATGTTCGCCCGCCGCCTGCAAATCCAGGAAAACCTCAGCCGCCAGATCGCCGAGGCCGTGCAGCAGGTCACCGGTGCCGCTGGCGTGGCGGTGGTGATCGAAGCCAAGCACATGTGCATGATGATGCGCGGCGTCGAGAAGCAGAATTCGACCATGCTCACCTCGGTGATGCTGGGCGAGTTCCGCGAAAACGCCTCGACCCGTGCCGAGTTCCTCAGCCTGATCAAGTGATCGGCGCGTGACCCCGAGCCGGCCCCCTGGGGTCGGCTTTTTATTTCAGGAGTGTGAAGCCATGATCGTCAAAGCCCTGCGGGTCGGCCTCGGCCAGCTCATCGTGTTCGGCGACTGGATCAGCCGCCCGGCCAAGCAGAAACGCGACGCCGCTGCCCAGGCGCGGGTTGACGAAGCGGCCAAAAGCCTGGCGCTGTACCAGTTCCATGCCTGCCCGTTCTGCGTGAAGACCCGCCGCAACCTGCATCGGTTGAACGTACCGGTGGCGTTGCGCGATGCCAAGAACGACCCGGTGCACCGCCAGGCGCTGCTCGAAGGTGGTGGGCGGGTGAAGGTGCCTTGCCTGCGCATCGAGGAAGACGGCCAGGTGACTTGGATGTACGAGTCCAAAGACATCATTGCCTACCTGGACAAGCGGTTCGCGACGGCCTGATAGAGGGGCGTTGCCAGAGCGGGCCCTTTCGCGGGTGAACCCGCTCCTACAGGTACGACACCGCTCCCTGTAGGAGCGGGTTCACCCGCGAACAGGCCGGTGCAGGCCTACTCCACCATCGGCACATGCCGCGGATGGCTGGCCACCCTGGCCAACCAAGCCCGCACTGCCGGGTAATCCGCCAGGTCGAAGCCACCCTGATGTGCCACATGGGTGTAGGCATACAGCGCCACATCGGCGATCGAATACTGGTCCCCCACTAGGTACGGCGTCATCTGCAACTGCCGCTCCATCACCTTCAGCGCCTTGTACCCGCCCTTGTGCAGCTTGCGGTACTCCTCCACCCGCGCGTCCGGCAGCCCCAGGTAGAACTGGATGAACCGCGCCACGGCAATGTACGGCTCGTGGCTGTACTGCTCGAAGAACTGCCACTGCAGCACCTGGGTGCGCAGCCGCGGCTCGCTGGGCAGGTACTCGCTGCCATCGGCCAGGTAGTTGAGAATGGCGTTGGACTCCCACAGGTACGAACCGTCTTCGAGCTGCAGCACCGGCACCTTGCCGTTGGGGTTCATGGCCAGGAACTCAGGCGTTTCGGTTTCGCCCTTGAGAATGTCCACCGGCTGCCATTCATACGGCTGGCCGAGCAAGGACAGCATCAGCTTGACCTTGTAGCAGTTGCCCGACTGGTAATCCCCATAGACCTTGTACATCACCCCTCCCCTCGTGCAGTTGCACTGATCGTGCCCCATAGTGGCAACTGTACGGCCAAATGCAATACCCGCTGTATGGCAAGGAACGCCCACCTGCGCGTTAGGCTGAAAAAACTGCTTACACCTCTACAAGGATTTTCCAATGACCGATGCCACCTCCGCACCCCTGCGGCCCCTGGCAGACAGCTCCCCGTCGGCGGTGGTCGCCGGCTTCATCGCCATGCTCACCGGCTACACCAGCTCGCTGGTGCTGATGTTCCAGGCCGGCCAGGCCGCAGGCCTGACCAGCGCGCAGATCTCATCGTGGATTTGGGCGCTGTCGATCGGCATGGCGGTGTGCAGCATCGGCCTGTCGCTGCGCTACCGCACGCCCGTCACCGTGGCCTGGTCGACCCCGGGCGCGGCGCTGCTGATCACCAGCCTTGGCGGCGTCAGCTATGGCGAGGCCATCGGCGCGTACATCACCTGTGCGGTGCTGGTGCTGATCTGCGGTGTGACCGGCAGCTTCGAGCGCCTGGTCAAGCGCATTCCCGCCTCGTTGGCCTCGGCGCTGCTGGCCGGCATCCTGTTCAAGATCGGTAGCGAGATCTTCGTTGCAGCCCAGCACCGCACGCTGCTGGTACTGGGCATGTTCTTCACCTACCTGGTGGTCAAGCGCCTGTCGCCGCGCTACTGCGTGCTGGCCGCGCTGCTGGTCGGCACGGCACTGTCGGGCGCCTTGGGGCTGCTCGATTTCAGCGGCTTCCACCTGGAGGTGGCCAAGCCGGTATGGACCACGCCGAGCTTCTCGCTGGGGGCCACCATCAGTATCGGGATTCCGCTGTTCGTGGTGGCGATGACCTCGCAGAACATGCCGGGTGTGGCCGTGCTGCGCGCCGATGGCTACCAGGTGCCGGCCTCGCCGCTGATCTCCACCACCGGGTTGGCATCGCTGCTGCTGGCGCCGTTCGGCTCGCACGGCGTCAACCTGGCGGCGATCAGCGCGGCGATCTGCACCGGGCCGCATGCCCATGAAGACCCGGCCAAGCGCTATACGGCCGCCGTCTGGTGCGGGATTTTCTACGGCGTCGCCGGCACCTTCGGCGCCACCTTGGCGGCGTTGTTTGCCGCGCTGCCGAAGGAACTGGTGCTGTCGATCGCCGCACTGGCGTTGTTCGGCTCGATCATGAACGGGTTGAGCGTGGCGATGAGCGAGCCGCGGGAGCGCGAAGCGGCGGTGATCACCTTCATGGTGACGGCTTCGGGGTTGACGCTGTTCTCGGTGGGGTCGGCGTTCTGGGGGATTGTGGCGGGGGTTTTGGCGTTGATGATTTTGAATCCACGACGGGCGTAGTGGGCTCGATATCCACCACACTCCAAACCTCAAGACATGCACCTCCCCCAGCACAGGGTACGGCGCCATCATCACCCCCACGGTTGGGCTAACATGCTCGTCAGTGATTTTAACCACCGACCAGCATCAGCAAGGTAGATTGACGCCAACTACCTTGCCAGCCCTCCCGAGGACCCGCCATGACCCAGACCAACCGCCGCTTCCTGCTCAGCAAACGCCCCGTCGGCGCCGTGCGCCGCGATGACTTCACCTTCGAAACTGTCCCCGCCGCCGAGCCTGCCGAAGGCCAGGTCCAGGTCCGCAACCTGTACTTGTCCCTGGACCCCGCCATGCGCGGCTGGATGAACGAAGGCAAGTCCTACATCCCCCCGGTCGGCCTGGGCGACGTGATGCGCGCACTGGGCGTAGGCGAAGTCGTCGCCTCCAAGCATCCGGACTTCAAGCCAGGTGACCACGTCAACGGCCCATTGGGCGTGCAGGACTACTTCACCGGCGCCCCCCAGGGCCTGTACAAGATCGACCCCAAGCTCGCCCCGCTGCCCCGCTACCTGTCTGCCCTGGGCATGACCGGCATGACCGCCTATTTCGCGCTGCTGGAAGTGGGCCAGCCCAAGGCCGGTGAGACCGTGGTGATTTCCGGTGCTGCCGGCGCCGTGGGCAGCATCGTCGGGCAGATCGCCAAGATCAAGGGCTGCCATGTGGTGGGCATTGCCGGTGGGGCCGAGAAGTGCCAGTACCTGAAAGATGAGCTGGGCTTCGATGGGGTGATCGACTACAAGGCCGAGGATGTGCTGGCCGGGTTGAAGCGCGAGTGCCCCAAGGGGGTGGATGTGTACTTCGACAACGTTGGCGGCGAGATCCTCGATGCGGTGCTGACCCGTATCAACTTCAAGGCGCGGATCGTGATTTGCGGGGCGATCAGCCAGTACAACAACAAGGAAACAGTGAAGGGGCCGACCAATTACCTGGCGCTGCTGGTCAATCGGGCGCGGATGGAAGGGTTCGTGGTGATGGACCATGCCAAGGATTATGGCAAGGCGGCGCAGGAGATGGCTGGGTGGTTGGCCAGTGGGCAGGTGAAAAGCAAGGAAGACGTGGTTGAGGGGTTGGAGACGTTTCCTGAGACTCTGCTGAAGCTCTTCAACGGCGAAAATTTCGGCAAGCTGGTGCTGAAGGTCTGAGCCTCCCTCAACCCCGGTTGCGCCTGCCGCACAGCCCCGATTTCGAACCCGGCGCGAGGCCCTGTAGGAGCGGCCTTGCGCCGCGATGGGCTGCGCAGCGGCCCCAACGAAAATCCCGCCTAACCTGCGGCCGGAGGGCTGCTGCGCAACCCATCGCGGCACAAGGCCGCTCCTACACCGACCAAGCAGAGCTATCGGGCACTGCCCGCCACTTCCAACAGCCGATCCATCAACCCAGCCGGGCTGTGCTTACGCAACGCATCCGGCGCCACAACCGGTGCCCTGCTGGCCAGAAACCCCTGTAAATCGCGCTGTTCATCCCCGAGCACATAAAACCGATCAGGGTGATAGAACGCCGTATCCCTCACCCGCTTGTTATCGGTAATCAGCTTCTTGTCGAAAAACGCAGCCTCCAACGGCCGTAACGTCAGCCCACTCTGCCCTGGCTGATTGATCTCCACCAACACATCACAGGCCTTGGCCCTGGCCAGGTTGTCCTCATACGACAGCACCGCGCCAACGTGGTAACGACAAGGCGTGCGCGAGGTATCGTCGCGAACGATCAGAAAGTCCAGGTCACAGCCCTGCGCACTCAGCTCCCCGGCCAACGACTCCAGGCGCTGCGCCCGGCCTTTGTCGCGTCCCAGGAAGAAACACAGCGGCTTTTGCTGGTTATCGGGCTGCGCCACCGGCGACTGCCGGGCATCCTCGATATCGAACGGGAAGAACTGCTCCAGATGCTCCATCCCCAGGCGCTCGCACTGCACCGGGTCGTAGCTGTAGATGCGATCGAACAACGGACGCATGCGCTCGACGAAGTCCGCATCGACCAGATCCCGTATCAACAACACCCGCTTGCCGGGAAACGCGGTAACCAGGTGCAACTGCCGCCCACGCTTGAGCTGGCCTTCATTGCACACCAGCAGGTCGTTGGGCGTGGCGCCGTTGGCCGAACAGGCCCACTTGCCGAGCCATTTCAACAGCGGTACCGCCCCACCAAGAGCCCTAGCCAGGCGCACGAAACGCCGGGCGTAGGACGGGACCCTGAACATGCGCACAGGGTGCGCCTGCGCAAGCTGTTCGATCATTATCTGTTCGTAATGGGCTTTCCAGCCCAGAAAATAGACCGTCACGCGATGGGCCTCCAGGCGCCTGACGCCGGCGCAGGTGCTCTCGTTATGGGATGGCTAGGCACTGCAGGAGAACATCATGGCTTCCACTTCATTGACAGAGATCTTCGGAATGACCGAGTCCGGAATACGCGAGGTAGGTGACAGGTTATAAACGGCGAAATGCTCGCCCACAACCCGATCAGCCATGAGTTTCAGTGACGGAAGGATACGCCGCTCGTAGGCATCGTCCAGTCCGCATGGCGAAACAGCTCTGCCGGGCGTCTCGTAGAAACGCCCAACGGATTGATCGAGGTCTACCCCAACCAGGAAGACCTGATTGAACCCAAGATGATAAGCGATTTGCAATGCGGCATAGGCCACTGTCCGGGCATCGAAATAGCCCTGGGAAAGGTCCTTGCTGAACCCCAAGGTCCGCGAGCGGCTATCCCAGAAAGCGCGGCTGCGTACCAACTCCGGCTGTGTGTTGAATGCGGCCTGATAGAAATTCGAGCGGGGAGCTTTGTTAAGTTGATAGACCTCGGCGCCGGTAGCAGCAGGCAAGGTCTCGACCTCATGCGGCCAGATGGCCAAACGCTGACTCAAGCGCAAAGCGTGCGCATACAGATCGGGCTGCTGGCGCGGAAAACCGGTGTCAGTGCAGACGTAGAAGTAAGGGCTGACATCGTTGTCATGGAACATCGAGATCGCACCATTGAGCGTGATCATCGGGATATCGGCGAAGCGCAGCAGCGGAAAATGCTTCGATGAAGCCCCCGAAGCGACGATGAAAACAGGCCCTTTGGCAATACCGCGGCACGCAGAAAAGTCCATGACCGAACAGTGCCTCGATGGCCTTTTGATACTAACTACTGTCACTTTGCCTCCGGCGGCTGATGCACAGGACAAGCACGAGCATACATATATCGATAAAACGCCGCCTTCACCCAGGTTAACTCATCACACTGCGTGAACTGCTGGCGATCTAATATGATTTCGCCGCAGCACGATAGTTCTCGACAGGATCGACAATAATTTGCGGATGCTCAACGCTAATAAGCAAAAGTTAACAAAACTTTACACAAGATCAGAATTCAGACGAAAGGTAGTCAGATTAATCTGAAGGCGTTTGAAATACTGAATGGGGCTCAGCAGAGCTACCTGGTAGGGATGGAGAAGAGGTGCGCCGGTGTGCCATTGGCGAACACGGGGGTGATCGGTGCGAGTGGCCCTCGCGGGCCCGATGGCGCTGCGACTAGCAATCGCCATCGAAATGCCCATAACCATGATGGGCTGGTTGATGGATTTTCAGAAACCCAAGCGAAGCATCGTCCGCCAGAAATTTTTTAACGGCGAACGGAGGTGCTTTTGCCAGTTACGCTCCCACCACGCATCCTCATTGCACACCACATGCTCAAGATCGCTGCTGGTAACTGAAGCCGCGTATTGGCGAAACATCATAGGGAACACGCAATGCTGCTTGATCTTGCGCTTGAAAACTACATCGACGGGCGTGCCGTCATATGGCGTCTCCACCAGAATCTTGCAGCCTTCGCGGGATAATACATAAGCATGTAGTGCAACCACCCTGCCCCGAGCAATGAAGGGGAACCAAGTCAGCCATGTGCGCCCCATCGAATATCCCAGGTGCAACGCTTCGAAATTGCCTGCACGCAGGAATCGATTGACCCAACGGATGCGTGATGCCTTGAGCACGTAGGGCATCACATCATCTTCGAAGATCAAGATACTGCTCAAGCCGTTATCCAATGCATATTGGGCAAGTTGCTGATGAGACTCATAGCAGCCACGTTTAGGATCGCTATTCTTTTCCACGACATGGAAAAGGACCTTATTTTCGATCAGCGCTGCTACATTCTTTTCAAATAGTTCACGTCGGTCGGCTCTGCTTTCAAGTGAAATACAGCGAACTGAATCAACATCAAATTTTATTTTTGACACAATTATCTCACTAATAACGACACTGATAATGTCGTTGTCTCTGAAACTTGGCTTTGCTGTTGAACAACAAGTTGTGGAGGTTAGCCCCCTGTTCTGTAGGCATAGCCAGCCTGTCGGACAGGGCTAGCTCACACAGAAGGTCTCGCTCAGATTGATCATATTTTGCCACTACCCGAGCCTGTCGTCATTTACGAAACGCCTGAATCGCGCGGTCAGAACCGAGGTTTACGTGATGAATCGCGTCCTGACGGACCGATTGCCACCCCGTGGCGACCGAACCTCCTCAGGCCTGATGACCCGACCAATAGCAGTTGTGAAAGGCTTGTGAAAAATATGTAAAAAAACGTACCATCCGCACGGCTAAATGGCGTTTTGACACTACAAGGATGAGACGTGGTGGTAGGTAGTAAAGAATTGTGGAACGACGAGTACCCACATACCTTGCAGCACCGTGGCACCACACTGCATTTGCAGTCCCCGATTGCGCCACATACCCGCCAAGCTTTCGAGTCCATGATCGAGCAACGGACGAGGTCCAAGCGGGTCAGTGCACCGCTCGACTGCGCCATCAGCAAGCTGTTCACCAAACGTGAGCGACTCGACTCGCTGAAAAAAAGATGGCGGGTGCAACGCGGCAACCCGAAGCGCAACGGGATGTACGACTGGTCGCTCGAGGAACTCATCAACACCCGCGAGGCCGCCCGTCGAGGTGCCCCTGTCCCCAAGCTCGAAGGCTTCGGCTATCGTCGCTCGAAGCTTGGCCTGATTGAGGATGTCTTCCTCATCACTGAACTGCTGACCGATCATGTCGACGGGCTGACAAAGGTCAGAGCGGAGCCCGAGGCGATTCACCAGGTCATCGAAGCGACGTTCGAGCTTCTGCACGCATTGCATAGCCAAGGCATCACCCACATGGACCTTTGGGCGGCGAACGTGATGCTTCCCAAAAGCGGCAAGGCCCAGGCCATCGACTTGGAAAACAGCTTTTCAGAAGCGACCGACTACCTGAATGAGACGCTGGGTTTCCAGTTCGGCTTTTTCTATTACCGGGAAATCTACCGGTACATTACTGAAGCGGATTACGATGCTGCCGTAGAGCGCGGGCTAGCCAAGTGGTTTCCTGAGGTGCGGCGTGCTGACTTCGACCGAGTCTATGGGGCGGCCAAGCATGAAAAGATCGGCCGCCTGGAACGGCGAGCGATTTTTACTCATGGGATAGTGGAAAGCGAAGGGTAAGACAGGCTTGTTGCTGCGGGCCCCCAGGATAGGAATTTTCTTAAACTGAGACCAATCAGTTCAAAAGAAGTAGCTTCAGATCTATCCTACGCTCGCCGCTGAAGTTTCGATGTTGTCGGGCCAGTACCCCATGGATAACGTTCCTGGGTCACCAGTAGCTGGTGACCGGGTGTGAGAACCCGATGACGAATAAGTGGACGCTGTCATGGTGGTCGTACACGGGCAGGCTTCGGTCTGGCCGGGTTTCCTTATTCGCTCGGTTTCTCACCCCGTGTGCGGCCGCCACCTAAATCCGTGAGAAAGGTCTAGGTGCCGGGGCTTTCATCGAATAAGGATTAACAACATGAAAACGAAAATCGTACCCGACCCACCACTCTACGCCCCACCTAAACCTCCGCTCTATGCCATCCCGCCGAGGGAAAGGCTGACACCATGAGCGAAGAGAGGAAAACCATCTGCACAGCCGGCGTAGAAACCTTTCTGGATGTGGGCAACCCTCCAAGAAACCTTCTGCGCGTTCAGCCGGGGATCCCCATCGACGTTGCGTACGATCAGGTATCCATCTTGCTGGGCTACATCAAACACCTGGTGCGCGAAGGCGACATGGAAGACAACCACAAATTGCTCGGCGCCGCGGACTATCTGAGCATGCTGGCCAAAGCGCTGATGAATGATGTGGAGATCGCCAAGAACCGGCTGATTTAGCTGCACGCACAAGCTAGGGGTAATGTGCGGGGACGCCTCTAAGAAAAAGGGCCGACATTCAAAGCCGGCCCCTCCCCTGCTAAATCGGCACCCCGCCGATTACGCGCGAATTTCTGCTACCACAGCTGCCAATGCCTGGGCAGGGTCCGCCGCCTGGCTGATCGGGCGCCCGATCACCAGGTAGTCCGACCCAGCATCCAATGCCTGACGCGGTGTCAGAATACGGCGCTGATCGTCTTGAGCACTGCCAGCCGGACGAATACCTGGAGTCACCAACTGCAACGAAGGATGCGCAGCCTTCAACGCAGGCGCCTCCAGAGCAGAGCACACCAACCCATCCATGCCCGCCTTCTCTGCCAGGGCAGCCAAGCGCAGCACCTGTTCCTGGGGATCGACGTCGAGGCCGATACCAGCCAGGTCTTCACGCTCCATGCTGGTCAGCACAGTCACACCGATCAGCAGCGGCTGCGGCCCGCTACGCTTGGCCAGCACTTCCCGGCAAGCCGACATCATGCGCAGGCCGCCGGAGCAGTGAACGTTGACCATCCACACGCCCATCTCGGCTGCAGCTTGGACCGCCATCGCCGTCGTGTTGGGGATATCGTGGAATTTGAGGTCGAGGAAGACTTCGAAACCTTTGTCGCAGAGGGTTTCGACAATGCCCGAAGCGCTGCTGGTGAACAGCTCCTTGCCAACCTTGACCCGGCACAGGGCTGGATCGAGCTGGTCAGCCAGCTTCAGGGCTGCGTCACGGGTGGGGAAATCGAGGGCGACGATCAGGGGCGTCTGGCAGGCGGACATGGGCGGGTCTCTTGGCAAGTCTTGAACGGCGCGCATTGTAAACGATGTGGGGCGGGGTTTGGGGGCCGTGGGTCATCGGAATTGGTGTGGTCGGTCACCAGTCCTATAATTGAACCAACGAGCGGAGGGATAGCTCAAAATTCGTACAGGCGAAGCCTGACAACTGATTGGAGAACGACAATGCCTTGGTATGCATGGCTGATACTCATCATAGCCCTTGGCTCGATTGTCGGAGGCTTGATGATGCTAAGAGAAACAGCTAAGAAGCTGCCGTTGACTGAAGAGCAGCTGCGTAAGGTGCATGAGCGCAATGCTGAGGCGGATGCCAAGGATGCGCAAGATAGGTAAGCCTGAGAGGTGAGACCGGGGCAGGCAGTTGGCCGCCCCGGGTGATTACCCTACTCCACTACCAGCGCGTTGCGGTTTCGTTCCAGCAATGCGTTACCTATCCCCTTGATCTCTAGCAGTTCATCTACAGAAGCGAATGGCCCGTGTGTCTCCCGATAAGCCACGATAGCCTCAGCTTTGGCCTTGCCAATGCCGATCAATTCTCTTTGCAAGGTCAGTGCATCTGCGGTGTTCAGGTTCAATTTCCCTGATGAGGCTTGCAGTGGGTTGACCACTGGTACCGGCTCCTCCGGTTCGATTTCTTTCACTGTCGCTGCGCTGAGAGAAAACGATAAACTAGCTATGAGCGGAAGTAGTAGATTTCTTATAGTGGCCTTACACATGATAGTCACTCCTGTGATTTGATGTTTGAACGCGGCAGCACCTGGCTGCCACCTCAAACTAGCGCTTCACAGACCATTCTCCTAGTGTTCAGAGCAATGGAATGGTTACCGGATTAGACGTCACGATGTGTTGCAATCCGCTCAGGTAAAACTACTGACGACCTCGGTGGAAAAAACTTCGAAATTAGGAAAATTTGTCGTGTCCAGCACATCGGCCATGCACTCATATCCCCTACCATCTCAACGATAAAAATCGTCGCAAACACTGCAGGGAGCAAGCTTGTGAGGCCTTGGCAAATAGCTTTTCGCAACCTTGTCAAAGCGTGTCCCAATCCTGAGGTCCTCTTTGAGCCAGCCAAACATGCGCTCAATTATTTTGCGCCGCCGGTATTAACGGTCGATCAAACAGTCTGGGTAAGCCAAGTCCGGGCCTGGGCTTCAGTGGGCGCAGCGGCATGACAGGCTGCATTCGATATCGGTCGCAGTAGCGACGCAACACTTCGGTGCTGTAGCCCTGGTTAGACAAGCGATCATTTGCAGCGTTTAGGCGGACGGCCACATTGGCTCGATGGAGTGCTGACTTCATCCAGTGGCTGATGTCACAGGTTTGAACGCCAGAGCGGAGGAGGCGCTTGCTCAGGCGCCGTCGTCCTCGGCCATGGGTTTCGAAATAGAGATAGGAGACCACCCCCCTACCCTCCCCGAAGAGTTCTCAGCGCTTTGCCATCATAGAATTACCGTCCATGGCGGAGCCCTTCGCAAAATCCCAGTGTTCATTATGCGGCAGTTGGTTTTACTGTTTTTTATTACTTTAAACACAGCCATTCAATCTCTCGTTATCTCCTGCCCCGCTGAATAAACTCACAAAACTAGCAACGCACGAAAAATTAAACAACCGTAAAAAGATCGACATGCAGCCTAAGTCTGATATTGAAATCGGTTGGCTTGCAGTAGACAATTTTGCAATTAACCCCGAGTCGTCGAAAACTTACCAGCCTGATATCTAAATCACTCAGAACTCGTAACCAAACTATCATGTTGGCAAATTCGAGACCGGGTGAGTTTATTCGTTGCTGAAGGATGAGTGAGGGAGAATCTAGCACCCACGCAGCAAAATCCGCGAGGCTAACGCTTGCGGAAAAATACCGACTCCGCAAGCACTTTTATAGACCCTACCATCAAAATTTAGGTTACAATGCTCCTTGTCTTCACACGGAGCTAGCAACCTGCCAGCCGAACACAGGCGCAGAACGCTCCAGCAGATCAACCTTACTCCTCACCATGGAGTGGTGTAAAAATAAAACAGTATTAAAGGCGGGAGTAATAGTAGCGTATGCAACTAAAGCCGAAATACCAACCAACGTTTGCAGAGCGGTACCCTGTCCCGCTGTTTTTCGCAATAATGGATATGCTTATAGTTTTTGCTGCAGGTGTGTTTTCTTATTTTTACAGGTTTGGTACCCCGGAACCAACTGGAAGATACAGCTTCGCTCTTACCACGACAGCAATTGTAGTTGTCTTATGCCTTGCCATTGGAGGTGCTTATGGTTCCCAACGAGGACATTCCTTCCGGAGGCAATTGAGCTTCCTAGTAGCTAGTTGGGCATCCGCCGCAGGAATCTTATTATCTCTATCTTTTTTCTTGAAAGTATCTGAGGATTACTCACGAATTTGGTTTAGTACAATGTTGGTAGTCGGTGGAGCTGCATGCATACTGCTGAGGCTAAGTGTTTACCTGATACTACGAAAAATTCGAAGCTCCGGAATGAATCTGAAAAGTGTTTTGCTGGTTCATTCAAATGATGATTCAAGTTTCCAGCTAAACACAGAAAATGACTTGAGAGAAGATGGCTTCAGTTTAGCCTCGACGCTGAAAATAGACAGCGTCTCGGAATGGACCGCCACTCTGGTAAATAAAGTCGACGAAGAAAAGATACATGAAGTATGGATATCATTACCCCTTAGTCGTGGCGGCGACGTAAGCTCAATTATGTATGCACTGCGACATCACACCGTTGCGGTCCGCTTCATACCGGAACTCCGTGATATTCCACTGCTGAATCACCGGGTTAGCCATATTGCAGGACTTTACTCGCTCGACTTAAGCTGCAGCCCAATGGATAGCCCTGCGCGATTGATAAAGCGCGCTGAAGATCTATTTATTGGAGGCATTATCAGCCTAATAATAATTCCAATATGTATTTTAATTGCAATTGCAATTCGAACCACATCGCCAGGCCCAATACTTTTCAAACAACATCGCACGGGATTCAATGGCAAAAAATTTAAAGTCTACAAATTTAGATCCATGCATGTTCATAAAGAAGATGGCGTAACTCAAGCGTCGCGCAATGATGCCCGAATCACGAAAGTAGGCGCATTTTTAAGGCGAACTAGTCTTGATGAATTACCGCAGTTTTTTAATGTACTGCAGGGAAGGATGTCAATCGTTGGGCCCCGCCCACATGCGTTAAGTCACAACGAGTATTACAAAGACCTTGTGGAATCATACATGCAACGTCATAAGGTCAAGCCTGGCATTACAGGTTGGGCTCAAGTCAGTGGTTTCCGAGGTGAAACAGATACACTGGAGAAAATGCAAAAACGAGTCGAACATGATCTGTGGTATATTGATAATTGGTCCTTATGGTTAGACCTCAAGATTATATTTCAGACGTTCGCCAAAGGATTTATTCATAAAAATGCCTTTTGATCAGAGCAGCACAATGGCGTCAATATCATCAAGACTCAAGCCCAATGGTCGCCTAGTTACAGTGATAGGCTGGCTACTTGCGATCGGCATTTTCATTCTAATTTCTGGAAAGGTATGGATTGCGTCAGGCAGCGGTAGAAATACGCAAATTTACATTACATTGCTACTACCCACGCTATTTTTAATTGCAAAGAAATATATAAATCGAGACTTTTCATTTCCAAGAGAATACTTTATTTGGATACTTTTCCTAACTTGGGTTGGGCTAAGTAGTTTGTGGTCAACGAACACAGAGGCTGACTTCTGGTCCCTTGCCAAAAGAGGCCTGTTCATATCCCTGTACCTAGGTGCAGTTTACTATTTATTCCATATCAACCAAGAGTTTCTCTGGAAATCTATATTTACCGCCGTAATAACTGTATTTGTGGGAGCATTAGCAACCCTACTCTATCAATACGGCGTGCTTGACATTCCATTAGGTTACAGATCACATCGTCTTCAAGAACTTGGTTTAGGCGGATATGCGGATTATGGCTGGCCAGTCGCTGCTGGGATATTCCACGGTTCGATTGCGCTGTACGCCTTATACTTAGCAATAGACAAGAACACACGCCCACTTATTTCAATAATCTGGGGGGCAGTATTCACGACGCTCGCTATATACGTCCTTCTAACCTACACTCGTGGAGCCTGGATCGCACTAGCTGCCGGCTTTATTGTGCTAGTTTTGTTACAGCGCAGTAAAAAAGCATGGTTTGCATTAGCGCTATCTGTATTCACAGCATGCTGTTTGATTGTAAAGTTCTGGTCGCAACTTTTGATAGAATTACAAACTCGCCAACTATCGGGGCGCGGGCCCATTTGGCAGTTCTTTTATGAGCAAATGCAAGGCCACTGGTTTTTGGGCCACGGCCTCGGTACGCCATTCGAATATCATTGGCCCAAAGGCGGAGCTATATCCCCTCACGCTCACAGTCTTTACTTGCAGCAAATCTACGATAGTGGAATAGTCAGCTTAACAATTTTAAGCGCCGGATTGACATTGCTTTTCATTAAAGCATGGAGCCTTCGAGAAAATAGATGGGTGAAGCTCGCTTTACCTGTGCTCATATTTTCGTTGGTTGCAATGATCACCGACGTGGAGCGGATCTATACCCGCCCTGGTGATTATTGGGTAGTATTCTGGACCCCTGTAGCTCTTCTACTGGCTGTATCCGGCACCAGCAAAGTGAAATGAAGTAAGAGTCTGTGTTGTTGCTCCTAAATAGGAGCAACAATATCCTCACTCAAACCGAGAGCGGAACTTTGCTAGAGGCAATAGATCGACTCCCGCTTCAGAGAAACATTGCTTTATCACGAGGAGCCCAACCCCACATACGACAACTGGATACATGTCTCGTAGGAAGATCACTTTCCCAATGTCACGATTTTCGATTCTGACATCCGCGCACTCTTCAACCTGAAGAATGCGACATTGCTCCCCATTCAAAAGGCAAGATGCTCCCTTAAATGGGTGCCCTAACGCATCGACCGTACGGCGTATTTCCGCTGAAGACTTTGACCAGTTTATTCTATAATCATTGTCATCCCTCCAGAGACTATAACTAGCGTTAGACTCATCCTGAATATAAGAGTCGAGGCTTAGTCCCGCAGCAATGCGCTTAAGCACTGTATCTCCAGCAGCTATGTAGCAGCTAGTTAGCTTTTCTATGGCCTCATGGACAGTAATGGGATAAGAAATTGAGATGGACTCTTGGGTGATAATTTGCCCCTTGTCATATTCCGCAGCTCCAAAAAGAGCGGTGACACCAATAACATGCTCGCCATTGATTAGTGAATTGACTAAAGGAGCGAACCCCCTATATCGCGGAAGCAACGAGTCGTGAAACACTATAAGCTTGTCCTGGGGATGATCAATCAGCCACCTCCAAGATACTGCAATTACAAACTGCGAGGTGATCAACATGCTATCTTCGCGAAAGGTGTAATTAACACCATATTTCTCACAAAGTGAAGCTATGTCGGAAGAATAGTCATTGGCAACTGCTCTGTCTTGCCCTATGACAACACTTTGAATTGAATCGCTGTACTCGCTTAGCGCTTTTTTAGCAAACGCTAGGCCCTTCTCTGTCATCAATAATAGCGTGATGGCTTTGGGTATCATAATTAGCTACGCCCCGCCTTTTCTGCCCAACTCAGCAATAACCGCTCATATTGAGAAAGGATATCAATCCAGGTAAATCGATTATTGAACTCTTTTTTACTACCCTCACTCATTATTTGAATTTTTTCTCTATTAGAAAGTAGAGTATCAAAGAGTTTCGCACATGCATTTTCATCACTAAAATACTCTGCTTTTGAACCCGCAACCCACCTATTAAACTTGTTATCGTGTGCAATAACTGCGCAACCTGCCCCTAGTGCTTCAACCAAAGATGGGTTTGTGCCACCAACTTTGTGCCCATGAAGATAAAAAGCCGCGTAAAAACGGAGAGACTGAACGATCGCCGAATCATAGATTGCACCTGGGAAAATTACTTCATCACCTGCTGCCTCCAGGATCTTTCTATGGTATGAGTTGTTCTCGGCACTATAGTTACCAAGAACTAGTAATTTATGCCCCCTCGGTTTGCAGCTAAAAGCCCGGACCATTTCCAAAATAGAGTTTTCAGGCTCTGGACGGGCGATAATTATCGAGTAATTTTCTGCGGTTAATCCAAATTGCGACAGAATACTTTCATCAGCAGAGGACACATCATCACCGCCATATGGGATCATGGTGATTTTAGATTGGTTCACTCTCGTCGCAAGATGCGCCTTGATCTCAGGATGGTCAGCAACTAGGTGGTTACCACCCCAGCAACCTAGCCGTTCGTTAATCCAGAACCAAGTTTTGGCCAAGACGCCCCATTTCTCCCGCCGCCATTCAATGCCGTCCATATTTATCACATTGACTTGGCCTTTGAACCGCTGCATCAAATTGAAAAGTGCAGTATTGTAACCCAACGTCAAGAAAAGACCTGACTCACGAAGGGCATGCCTAGTTGCCAAGAAGTCAAACACTATAGTTCCAAGCGCACCTGTTCGACTCACAGGAATATGCACTCTGCGAATTCCTTTCCACTCTGTTTCCCAGATGCTATCTGCTTTTACTCCTTCCTCGTGACAATAAACAGTTACCCGCCAGCCTTTCTCAACCAGAAATAGAGAGAGTTTTTCAGCGAAGGTTTCGAAACCTCCATGCATTGCAGGGACTCCCCTTATTCCTAAAATACTCAACTTGAGCATCGATTATTCCTTAATAGACGAAGAATCATAAACAGGGTAAAAAGCACCGAAAGGTCTGTTAGAGCGAAGTTAAATACTGAGAATGCAAAGAAAGCCGCAAAGGTTATACATCCCATCGCTAAAGACACAGAGTTCTTCATAATAATCCAGAAAAAGCCGCCATATATAACAGCCAACCCTACCAGACCACAATCAATATAAATGGTGTAAAAAAGACTAAACCCGGAATAATATAGCCAAGTCTTCGCTATCGGATTGAAGTAAGCTATAAATCCGCTACCGAAAATACTTAAATCCCCAAATAAAATCTCGCCAAAGGGAGCAAGGCGATGAGCTGCAGGCCCGTTCAATCGACGGTCATACGCATGATGCAAAACTGAGAGCGCATCATCGCAAGCAACTATAATGTCATCAAGAAAGACAAGGCAAATACATACAGCGACTAGCAGGGCACAAACGTACACCACCATACGACGAGCGGGATGTCTATGTACAACGGCACTCACAACTGCCGATACCAGTACCATTAAATGTAGCAATTGCATTGCTTTCGAGTTAGTAAGGAATACGATTACAGTACCCAACAAAATAATTAAAGCCTTTCTAGCAAACCCTCCTTGATATGAGAGAAAGAAAATACTGAGAAGCATACAACAAAAAGCCAAACTGGCATCAGAGGCTAGGTAAAAAGTTCCAGACACAGTGTCTTCGATTGAAAGCTGCGTCTTCGAAAAATCTAAGATTTTATCGGGAATAGTCTTTTGAATAGAACAAACTAAAATTTGAACCATCAGATAGAATGGTAGAAATCGCTCCAGCTTCCTCGCACTTATAAAACCTTTATCTGCAGTTAGTGTAGCCGCACTCAACATGACGAGAGCCGCACCCAGATAATATATATAAACCAAGAAGCCGAGAAAATCACTACCATTTATGACTCCAACCACCAGCATAAGCACTGACAGTATATAAAAACTGATAGTGTGTTTCTTTAAACGAAAGCTCAACGCACCATTAAAAAACAAAAATGAGAATAGAAGAAATAGCGCCAACACATTAGTTTGAGTTATAGATAGCCAGCCAAATATCTGAAAAACAAATCCAACAAAATACACGACCACAATAAAAAACAACAAAGAATAGGGCATCTTTGCTGAGGATGTACCCTGTATTGATATCATAGCGCGCCCATCAAGATTCGTTTGATCTGGTTTTAATAAGTTTAGCCGGGCATCCACCTACAATCGTATTAGGAAGAACGTCGCGATTAACAACCGCCCCTGCTGCTATTACCGAGCCGCTACCAATCCTCACCCCGTCTAAAATACAGGCCGCAGCACCGATCCAAACATTATCTTCTATGACTATGCCTACCCTGGTAACACCTTGCTCTTTAATCGGTACTTCAATGTCGCTAAAGATATGATTTTCAGACAAAAAACGCACGTGAGGACCTACAATTACTTTTCGACCAATTTTTATACCACCTTGTGCATTTATGAAATTGAAATGCCCCAAACCAGAGTCGTCACCTATGTCCAAACCTACACCAAGATCCCCTAACACTCCTGTACATCTAATGAATGTGTAATCTGGAATCGCTACGTTTCTCCCTAGACGTATACCTTCAACAGACAATGCATCTATAGTCACATTTTGACCAATAACACATCCTCGCCCAACCGATAATTGGTGCTTGTGCTTAACTACTGTATTTGCACCCCAAAAATAGGGGAACTCTGAGGATCGCATGAAAGGACTAAAAATCAATGCCCTGAGCAAGGAAAAAAACTTGTCGCACAGTACGATTATAATTGAACGGATTTTCAATCCAGAGTCGACACTATATGAGGGATCTCGTTTTACCCTACGAATAAGAAAATTCAATATCCCCTTCATATAGTTTTCGCCTTCCGCAGCATATAGTCGGCTTTATAGCTCCACCTCATGGTTTCGGGCAGTCTATTCGAAATCTCACATTCAAGCCCCAGCAAGTTATTGAGTTTTTCTACAAATTCAATCCGATCACAAATCACTATATGCTCATCGTTATGATACTGTGCAATTTCACCGATTTCTGTTGAGATAATCTTTTTGTTGGCAGCCATATACTCATAAAATTTTATAGGATCACCACCATGCTGACTATCTACCCTGTAGGGTATAAAACATACATCTGCATTGCAAACATAGGCAGGCAAGTGCGCATACAGAATATCACCGCCAAACTTCACATTATCTAGATGAGCTAACTTTGTTTTGATTGCTGGCTCAAGAACTTTTCCTAGCATAAGGAAAGTCACTTTAGGCATTGCCGACGCACAAGAAGCAACAAGATCAGTATCCAACATTTCTTGCATTTTCCCCGCATATACTACACATGGCCTTGGCAATTCATCTAAAAGAGGCGGAACTAAATACGTTTGACGAAACTTGTCGAAATCTACACCGTTTGGTAAAAACTCCACATTCCCGTTATTCTGCGCTGAGAAGTATTCAATCGAGTCCCTAGAGTTAAAGAATACTGTAGGGTAGCTCTCTAGCACTCGAAAATACAAATTCATAAGAGTACTTTTCAATTTCGCATAGGTTGAATGCTTGCACAGATTATCAACCCCATCGAATATACGATGAACAGGAGTAAGTTTTTCACTGAGAGGGACAGTGAGCGGGGAGGATTCGTATGTAACGTATTCCGCAACATTAAGGACACTGAGCGCCTTTAAATAATGTTCAAAGTGCTTAGAGTACAATTCAGGAATGAACGACTTACCTCGGGTTACCGGCTTAATCATGGACATATCCAAGATATCAACGGCATACAGCCTTTCCGATACCCGGGTAATGAACAAATTGCCTTTTGAATAAATGCGCTCACCAGCAGTTAGAAGCTTCTTCTTGCCCAGTATCATTTCCAACAGCATAGTGGGTCGATTGAATACAATAACCTTCTCAACATCCACATGTTCGGCAAAAAACTGGTACAAATGAGAATCTCTAGTACGGAAACCCTCGACTTGAGCCAGTTTTATGTCATGGAATGGAATACATACTACATTCAATGCACTCATACACAGCCTTCATTTTGTTTTGTTGGGCCGCCCAGTCGAAGAGCGAAGCCGAGAAATGTATTGGAGAAGAAATGCCAAATCAGCTCTAAATACGAAAAGGCCGCCAACTGCAAGGCAAAGCCACAACGAAATCATTATCACATGCTCGTGCTGGCCATACAGTGTACTGAAAACCCCCAAAAGCAGACAGATCAATGTAGACAAGTATAACTGAGCTCTCGCAATCGGACGCCACAGTAAAATGGCAAACTCAGTACGCAAAATCAAAAAGAACCAAAATGCACTAGCCGTTGCCACGGCCGCTCCTTTAGCCCCCAAGCTGGGTACCAATAGCCAATTACCTATAGCACTGATTAGCAAAGCTAACAGAGCCGAAAGCAACGAGTAAATACTTTTTTTGGTAACATTTATACCGACTACCGTGGTTTCGGAAAGTGTATAGAAAAGAGGATAAGCTAAGCAGCTGATAACCACATACTGAACTGCCGAGTACTCTGGTGGAAGTATGTATCCAAGCACCCAAGAGAAGAGCCCTGCACCCACGAAAATAAAATAGACTGCAGCGGTAACGTGACCTGTTGCCTTTGCGATTTTCTCCTGCGCAATATCTCCCGAACTATCTTCAGCAACCCATTTGTAGACCGTAGGAACCCAAACGGTAGAAAAAATACTTTGGAAGACAATTGCAGCCGCCGCGAAGTTAGAAGCAACTGAATACAAGCCCAGCTCATCAAATGTGGAAAGGTTTCTAAGAAACAGCCTATCCAATGCTGTTAGTCCCCAAAATGCAGCCCCGCCGAGTATCAGAGGCGCCCCATATTTTATTAGAGAACCGGCTTGGGTCGCATCCACCACTCCAAGCTGAATACTAAATAGATCTGACCTGACATTCCAAACTAAAATCAACGCCACAGCTGTAAGGGATACAGTATGCGCAATTAGTAAAAAATCGAAACCTTCTAATTTGTAAAAAACTCCAAACCCTACTAGCGACAAAAATATTAGCTTAGGAAGAGCTTGACTCAAGGAAAATGCTATCCCCCTTTCCTCCATGCGTAAGACAAGGGACAAGAACCTGCTAAAAAAAGCGCACAGTAGACAAAGTAGAGCTAGTAAGCTAAAAACTAAACTTTCCACACCGAATAGCATCTGCGACAACAGCGATCCATCAATACCGATCACAGCAATTACTGCAAATAAAACCACTATACTCCCTGGCAACATACAGTTTTTTAGTAAATTTGCCTTGTCATCGACCTCATGGTAATGGCGAACATAGGATTGATCCAAACCCAAGCCAAAAATCAGCACAAAAAAACTGCAAGCTACTTGAATCATAGCAATCCGGCCAACATCGTCGGCCGAATATACCCATGTCAAAAGAGGAAAAGTAGCGAGTCCGACAACCGCCGAAGTTATCGGACCCATGGCAAAAGCCATAATTTTCTTTCCATTCACTTAAAGAAATCCAGAATGGATTGTGCTACATGTTGGCACGAAGTAGTCGGCATACCATACCAAATCGGAAGTCTAACCAAACGTTCACTTTCTTGGGTCGTAAAAATATCTTCACCTTCAAATCTACTGTAGATCTTTCCTGCCGGCGCTGTATGCAGGGGTATGTAGTGGAAAACAGCCATCACATCGCATCGCTTAAGATGTGCAATTAAATCAGTTCTAACTTCAAGACCTTTTACCTTGATATAAAACATATGCGCATTGTGCGAGCAATCATTCGGAATTTTTGGCAACTCTATACTACCATCATCAGCCAACTGCGATAGCAGATTATAGTACTGGTCCCAGATTGCCATTCTATCGATATAAATTTCCTCAGCCTTCTCCAACTGCCCCCAGAGATAAGCTGCTTGAACATCACTCGGCAAATAGCTACTGCCTAAGTCGACCCAACTGTACTTATCTACCATCCCGCGGAAAAATTGACTGCGGTTGGTGCCTTTTTCGCGGATCACTTCTGCACGAATGGCGAATTGTTCATCATTAATGATGAGAAGCCCACCCTCTCCAGCGCTGGTATAGTTTTTCGTCTCGTGAAAACTATAGGCTCCGATATGACCAATTGTTCCTAAGGGCTTCCCTTTGAAAGTGGACATCATACCCTGGGCAGCGTCTTCCACGACATAAAGATTGCGAGCGCGGGCCAAGGACATGACTGCATCCATATCGCACGAAACTCCTGCGTAATGAACAACAACTATTGCCTTGGTCGCTGAAGTGATAGCCTTTTCAATTAATTTCTCATCCAAATTCATTGTATCTGGGCGGACATCTACAAAAACAACCTTTGCACCTCTCAGTGCAAACGCATTGGCGGTACTAACAAAAGTATAGCTTGGCATGATTACTTCATCGCCAGGACCAATGTCCAGCAGAATCGCTGCCATTTCCAACGCGTGAGTACAAGATGGTGTAAGCAATGCCTTTTTACAGCCCAGTCGTTCCTCAAACCAATCCTGACAACGCTTGCTGAACTCTCCATCGCCTGAAATTTTCCCACTACGCATGGATTCCAGCACGTATTTATCTTCATTGCCGGTATAGGGCGGACGATTAAAAGTAATCATTTTAAACCTACTCATATTTAAAATAAGCTGACGAACTACGAGCCGAGCATTCGAATCAACTCACTGGAAAATCTTGTACAACTGCCTCACAAGATTGTCCTCGGAAAAATAGTCGCTGATAATTCGAGAGTTCTTGGACGCGACATTGGGATCAATAGGTTTTAAATCAAAATCACTGAGTTCAAAGGTGGTCAGCCCCAGTCCCTTAAGGGTTTTACTACTACTTGTACTCGAGTCTAGATAAACTGCTTTACCTAATCCCAAAAGATTAATTATGTTACCCATCCCCTGCTGGCGGCGGTGGTTAAAGATTGCAATATCAATTTTGCTAAGGAAATCGAGATACTGCTCGTACGGCATAAAGTCAATCATCGGAACAAACTTTGCGCCAAATAATTCACTCCCTGTTTTCGTGACGAGCTGCGCATACTCCTGACTGCCGTAAGAAAGTGGAACGTATATTTTATACTCGCTTCCAGAAAACTTCTTAAGAACATCAAATACTTCCAAATGGTTATTACTTGGGTCAGCGGAATTACCAATCTGGATAACCATCGAATCCGACTTCTTCGCGTTCAATCCTGGGTCGAAAAATATGTTACTAGTATAGAGCAAGCATTCATGATGAATACCGCGCGCGCCATACCACTGCCGGGCCTTTTCGACATCGCCTTGAACATAAGTCACCAAGTTTCCTATGCGAGCAATAACAAATCGACGCACAACCTCCTTAAGTCGCCACTTTGCATTCCTATTGCCAAGCTGGTAAACATAGAGGTCACCGCCCCAAATGAACCAGTAGCACTTCTTCAATAACCATGGCTGGAAAAACAACACAAGCAAATAATAATTACTGAACAATCCATGCAGTATGATTTTATCCGCGCTATACAGATGCCTTATCAAGGTAAACAGCCTGGCTAGCGGACCAAGAAGGTTAGCCTTAACAACTCCCTCCTGCTCCGCTATCGGATACCGCTGAGTATCACCCGTCAAGAAAAACAAATGACGCGAGACTTCAATCCGCCGCTGCAACAACTCTATAAATGGCGGAATGAACTTATCCATCAGCACTAGATGTAAAACTTTAGAGTCGCCCAAGAGATAATACCCAGCACAAACTTTCCATGTTAAAGGACGGGCAGTCTTGCCACCCGTTATTTCAGGCCTTGACTATATGCTCAGCGCAGTCCCGATATCTTCCGCGAGTATCAATAATAATTTTAGAATATTTTTTAATCAGATCATAATCGAATTTATCATGATCTGTAGCCAGGACTACAGCATCGAAGGTTGCAAGGCTATCACTTGTCAGAACTACACTTGAGAGGTCGAAGCTATGCTCGCGCATCTCCGGGAAGACTGGCACATGTGGGTCACTGTAGGACACCAGGCCGCCCTTCTCTTGAATCAGCTCCATGATCTCAACAGATGGCGATTCACGCATATCATCAACATTTTTCTTGTAAGCGATACCCAGAATTAATATCTTGCTTTCTTTCAGAGCTTTGCCATGTTCGTTCAGACCGCTCATCAGTTTAGCCAATACGTACTCCGGCATAGCGCAATTGACTTCTCCCGCAAGCTCAATGAAACGAGTGTGCACTCCGTACTCTCGGGCTTTCCAGGTTAGGTAGAAAGGATCAATAGGAATACAGTGACCTCCGAGCCCTGGCCCGGGGTAATACGCAGTGAAACCGAAGGGTTTGGTTGCCGCAGCATCAATGACCTCAAAAATATCGATACCCATTCTATCTGCGACGATTTTCATTTCATTCACCAGGCCTATATTTACCGCCCTATGAATATTTTCAAGCAACTTGGTAAGTTCGGCAGCTTTTGTCGAACTTACTTCGACAACCTTATCGATTGCCTGTTTGTAAAGCGACACGCCGACTTCCAAGCAGGAAGAGGTATGACCACCTAACACTTTCGGAATAGTGCGAGTTTCAAAATGCTTGTTGCCTGGATCTTCTCGTTCAGGTGAATATACGAGATAGATATCTTTGCCCACTACAAGCCCCTGTGCTTCAATCCGAGGTAAAAGCTCCTCCTCAGTAGTTCCAGGGTACGTCGTACTCTCCAGAGAAACCACTTGTCCTGCACGAAGATGTGGTTTTATTGCGTCCATGGTGCCTATGACATATGTCATATCTGGTTCACGGTACTTATTGAGTGGCGTTGGCACACACAGAATCAGAGCATCGCACTCTTTAGCACGTTCAAAATCTACAGTGGCCTCAAATCCACTGGTGATAGCTTGTTCAATAGCAGCAGCAGGTATATGCTCAATGTAGCTCTGCCCAGAATTGAGTTTAGCAACTTTAGCGCTATCAATATCTAGACCAACAACCTTATAGCCGATCGAGCTATATCGAATCATCAAAGGTAAACCCACATACCCTAACCCGACGATCCCTACAACGGCCGTTTTTGAGTTGAATTTCTCTACAACCTGATTTTTTAAAACATCCATTACTTACTCCAGTCAAGAGGCAACCCTATGGAATCTCCGACCTCTCCCATAGGCTACCGCACACTTGACAAAGGCTACTTGAAAATTTATTCAACAAGAAAACTTAATTTCATCCCAAATGCGGTCTAACGCATCTCAGATTAAGCTTCTTTGACTCTTCTATGGTTTAGACCCTTTTATATCAGCCTACTAGTCCCGACCATCGGATACACCCTGACGCACGACAGATTGCATGCCGTAAACCTTAAAGTGCCAGATAACCCCCACCAATAGGCCGCCTAAGAGGCCCGCAATAAGTCCCAACAGTATAATCAGCATCTTCTTCGGCTGGATGGGTTTATCCGGCGATTCTACAGAGCCGTCCTGTCGGAAAACTTGAACTACACCTGGATCAACTTGAAGCGACCGATAGAAATCTACAGCTTCCTGTCGTTGGCGCAGGTTTGGAACAAAGGGGTCATCTGAAGTACGATTGCGTAGGTTTTCAATTTCAGCCGCGATAGCTTTACTACCTCGCAGATAGGTCAATGGTCCATCCATCGACGCAGACACTTCGCCTGAAAGGCTATTAGAGATAATCGGCGGCTTGTCTAGTCCGATTGAGGTTGCAACACGCAGTGCCTCAGTGAGCTGCACAATCCTGTCTTCACGCTGTTTCCGAACACTTTCCCGAGATGCTTGAATCTGTTGTTCAAGGTTAATCGCCTTAATCGTTGCGTCGGATTTCGCATCCTTTACTACCTCAGCAACCCCACGACGCCCAGCCATATCAGCATAGGAAACTACCCACTCTGCCGCGACCTGAGGATTAGGATGATTAACCTTCACAAAGAAACGATTCGGAGAATCTTTATTGGCCACACCAAAAGTTAAAACATCCCGAAACTTATTGTACTCACTATCAAGCGAACCGCTTCGCTCATCACTTTTCAGACTAGGCAAATATGTATTTCGGAAAAACTCTCTACGCAGAGACTCCGATTGCAGATGGCGTAGATAGGCTTCATAGGCTTCTTTCACCGTAATCATCGAAAGACCGCTGTTCCCCCCCCGCCCAAAATTCAACTGGGAAATATCATTATGCGTCGGCGGCTGTATGAATACTTTTGCTTCATAAATAGGAGTAGCTACAAAAGCATAAGCTATTGCGATCGCCGTTATTACACCCGCTGTAACTGCGATTTTTAGCTTCTGCCCCCAGATTCCAGCCACTAGCTGAAATAGGTCGATCTCATCAGCACTATGGCGGTCGTAGTCATTACGCATCTATTCTATTTTTCCTTAGGTCCGTCTGTCTGCTTGGTCTCTGCTGCGGCACGCCAAAACCTTCAGCCATCCCGCCCGCCCCCCACGCACACGAGGTGAAGGTGGTCCGGCTTCATGCTCACGAACTGCCATCTTAATCATTAATCAGTAATAGAGGAAATCGGAGTGTGGAGTTCCTCCGCCTCCGACGGCCCCTGGCGAAGGAAGCCGACCGATAGCTAAGGTACAGTGACTAGTAAACTGGATCCCAGCGCTTGATAACGGCGCCCCAAGGCCCCCGCCAACGCCCGCTT
>NZ_JACVVE010000055.1 GCF_016648105.1 Pseudomonas sp. S31
GCCCCAACCTGGACAACCACCGCGCCACCAACGGAACCCGCAATACCATCAACCCCGCCCCTACCGCCGCATAGATCGCCCACTCCCGCAGATCCGAACGAACGATCCACAAAAAGTGCAGCAACCCCAACCCAAGAACCCCGTACACCAACCGATGCAGCTTCTTCCAACGCGCACCCAGCCGTCGCTGGCTATACCGGTTGGACGTGACCGCCAACACCAGCAACCCGACAAACCCCAAAGCCCCGACAATGATGTACGGCCTCTTGCGCAACTCGACCGCCAGTTGCCCCCAGTCCAACCCTAGAATGAAGAACAGGTACGCCAGGATGTGCAGCACTATATAAGCAAAGCACCACAACCCCAGCTGCCGCCGGACCACGATCCACCCCGACCATCCCGTCAAACGCTGCAACGGCGTCATTGCCAGGGTCACCAACAGGAACGTCAACGCCCCCAGCCCCAGGCGATCCATGAGGATCTTCCCTGGATCCGGCCCAAGCAGCCCCATCGCCGCTTCATACAACCACCAGAGCGGGAACAGGCATCCGACCACGAAGATCGCCAGACGAAACCACGGATAGCGCATCAATAGTTCTTCCGCAGATCGAGCCCGGCGTACAGTGACGCCACTTCATCGGCATAGCCATTGAACATCTGCGTGTCCCGCACATTGGGGCTGAACAAGCCGCTGGGCAATCGCCGCTCACGCGCCTGGCTCCAGCGCGGGTGATCGACCTGCGGATTGACGTTGGCATAGAAGCCGTACTCGGTAGGCGCCAGCCCCTCCCAGGTCGTCCCCGGCTGCTCGGCCACCAGACTGATACGCACGATCGACTTGATGCTCTTGAAGCCATACTTCCACGGCACCACCAGACGCAACGGCGCTCCATTCTGGTTGGCCAGCTCGCGCCCATACATGCCGACCGCCAGTATCGCCAACGGATGCATCGCCTCATCCAGGCGCAATCCCTCTCTGTATGGCCAGTCGATCAGGGCAAAACCTGAACGCTGCCCAGGCATGTGCTGTGGGTCATCCAGGGTCTCGAAGCGCACGTAACGCGCCTTGGAAGTCGGCTCCACCTGCTTGAGCACTTGCGCCAGCGGAAAGCCCAGCCACGGGATGACCATCGACCAGGCTTCGACGCAGCGCAGCCGATAGATGCGCTCCTCGAGCTGGTACGGCTTTACGAAATCCTCCAGTGCATAGCGCCCCGGCTTGCCTACCTCGCCGTCGACCACCACGCTCCAGGGCTCGGTCTGCAGGCTGCCGGCATTGGCCGCCGGGTCACCCTTGTCGGGGCCGAACTCATAGAAGTTGTTGTAGTGGGTAGCGTCCTTGAAGGGCGTGATCGCCTCATCCTGGACGGTCACCGCCTGCCAGCGCGTGGCGCCGAGCTTGTCGCTGAACCAGCCCGGCGCTGCGCCCGCCTCGACGTCGGCATAGCGGCTGGCCTCGGTCGCACGGCCGATACCCGGCAATGCGCCCAGGGCAATGCCGGCCAGGGACGCACCCAGCAACTTGCGACGGGAAAGATAGAGCGTTTCGGGAGTGATCTCCGCTGCCTTGCAGTCGGACGACCTGGGTAGCTTGATGAGCATGACGGCTCCACAGCACTGGATAACGGATGTACCAGTAAGACTATGGAGCCGGAGGGTTATTCCACGATTAAATCATCGTCAGGATTTACGACGGCGCGAACGCAACAGGAACTGGATGGGCCCCGAGGCCGCGTAGGCGAGGAAGATCAGCAGCAGGATACGTGGCGGGTCGCTGAACACGACGGCGAACACCAGCACCACCGCGAGGATAGCCACGAATGGCACGCGGCCCTTGAGGTCGAGCTCCTTGAAGCTGTTGTACTTGATGTTGCTGACCATCAGCATGCCCGCGGCCGCCACCAGCAAGGCGACCAGGAACGACAGCTTCGAGCCTTGGATACCGTAGTCGCTGAACGCCCACACCGTACCGGCCACCACACCGGCCGCGGCCGGGCTGGCCAGGCCGATGAAGTAACGCTTGTCGGCCGTGCCGATCTGGGTGTTGAAGCGCGCCAGGCGCAAGGCGGCGCCAGCCACATAGATGAAGGCGACCATCCAGCCGACCTTGCCCATGTCGCCCAGCGCCCAGCCGAAGGCCAGCAATGCCGGGGCAACGCCGAACGCGACCATGTCCGACAGCGAGTCGTACTCGGCACCGAAGGCACTCTGGGTATTGGTCATGCGCGCCACCCGGCCATCCAGACCGTCGAGGACCATGGCGACGAAAATGGCGATGGCGGCAAAGGCGAAGTACTTGCTCGCCTCCCGCGGGTCACCGGCACCCAGCGCGCTCATCGAACTGATGATCGAATAGAAACCGGCGAACAGGTTGGCGGTGGTGAACAGGTTGGGCAACAGGTAGATGCCGCGATGACGGACCTTGCGCCCTTCGGCGTCATGGCCTTCTTCAATGTGCTCATCGACAGGTAGCAGGCTTTCGGCGTCGGAGGGCTTGTTCGGCTCTTCGGGACGTTCGCTCATGGAGGGTACCTTGCAACAGGATGGAAAATGTTCGACAACGAGCCCGCAAAACAGGTTCTGACAGCGGACCTCTGGCCTGCTTTATACCAGATGCGCGCTGCCAGAACGAAAAAACGCGGCCGAAGCCGCGTTTTTCATGTTTCGAAAAGACTTAGTTCTTAGCCTTGTCGACGATCTTGTTGGCCGAGATCCAAGGCATCATCGAGCGCAGTTGCTCGCCGATGATCTCGATGCCGTGCGAAGCGTTGTTACGGCGCTTGGCAGTCATCGATGGATAGTTGGTGGCGCCTTCGGAGATGAACATCTTCGCGTACTCGCCGTCCTGGATGCGCTTCAGGGCGTTGCGCATGGCCTTGCGGGATTCTTCGTTGATGACTTCTGGGCCGGTGACGTACTCACCGTACTCGGCGTTGTTGGAGATCGAGTAGTTCATGTTGGCGATGCCGCCTTCGTACATGAGGTCAACGATCAGCTTCAGCTCGTGCAGGCACTCGAAGTAGGCCATTTCCGGCGCGTAGCCAGCTTCGACCAGGGTCTCGAAACCAGCCTTGACCAGTTCGACGGTACCACCGCACAGAACAGCCTGCTCACCGAACAGGTCGGTTTCGGTCTCGTCCTTGAAGGTGGTTTCGATGATGCCGGTACGGCCGCCACCGACGCCAGCGGCGTAGGACAGGGCGACGTTCTTGGCGTTGCCGGAAGCGTCCTGGTAGATGGCGATCAGGTCAGGGATGCCGCCGCCTTTGACGAACTCGGAGCGAACGGTGTGGCCCGGGGCTTTCGGCGCGATCATGATCACGTCCAGGTCGGCGCGTGGCACGACTTGGTTGTAGTGGATCGAGAAGCCGTGGGAGAAGGCCAGGGTAGCGCCCTTCTTGATGTTCGGCTCGATCTCGTTCTTGTACAGAGCGCCTTGGAACTCGTCCGGGGTCAGGATCATGACCAGGTCGGCAGCGGCGACGGCGGTAGCGACGTCAGCCACTTTCAGGCCGTGGGCTTCAGCCTTGGCAACGGTAGCCGAACCTTTACGCAGACCGACGGTAACGTCTACACCGGAGTCCTTCAGGTTGCACGCCTGAGCGTGGCCCTGGGAACCGTAGCCGATGATGGCGACTTTCTTACCCTGGATGATGGAAAGGTCGCAGTCTTTATCGTAGAAAACTTTCATGAAAATACCCCTGGTTATATCTCGGCCCCAGCGGAGCCATTGCTAATTTTTGAATTTAGATGCTGAGCACTTTGTCGCCACGGGCAATGCCGGTAACGCCGCTGCGCACGGTTTCGAGAATCGATGCAGTGCCGATGGCCTGGATGAAGCTGTCCAGTTTGTCGCTGGTGCCGCTCAGCTGCACGGTGTACACGCTGGCGGTCACATCGACGATCTGGCCACGGAAGATATCCGTGGTGCGCTTGATCTCGGCGCGCTGGGCACCGGTGGCCTTGACCTTGACCAACATCAGTTCGCGCTCGATGTGGGCGCTTTCCGACAGGTCGACGAGTTTCACCACCTCGACCAGCTTGTTCAGGTTCTTGGTGATCTGTTCGATCACTTCGTCATGGCCAACGGTGGTCAGCGTCAGACGCGACAGGGTCGGGTCTTCGGTCGGCGCCACGGTCAGGCTTTCAATGTTGTAGTTGCGCTGGGAGAACAGGCCGACCACGCGAGACAAGGCACCGGGTTCGTTTTCCAGCAGCAGGGAAATGATATGCCGCATATCAGGTACGCTCCGTCTTGCTCAGCCACATGTCACGCATCGAGCCATCCTTGATCTGCATCGGATAGACGTGCTCGCTGCGGTCGACCGCGATGTCGATGAACACCAGGCGGTCCTTCATCGCGAAGGCTTCTTCAAGCTTCGGCTTCAGGTCTTTCAGGCTGGTGATGCGGATACCCACATGACCATAGGCCTCGGCCAGCTTGATGAAGTCAGGCAACGATTCGACATAGGAGTGCGAGTGGCGGCCGTTGTAGGCCATGTCCTGCCATTGGCGGACCATACCCAGCACACCGTTGTTCAGGTTGACGATCTTGACCGGCAGGCCGTACTGCATGCAGGTCGACAGCTCCTGGATGTTCATCTGGATGCTGCCTTCGCCGGTCACGCAGGCCACGTCCTGATCCGGGAAGTTGAGCTTGATGCCCATCGCCGCCGGGAAACCGAAGCCCATGGTGCCCAGGCCACCGGAGTTGATCCAGCGGTTAGGCTTGTTGAAGCGGTAGTACTGCGCCGCGAACATCTGGTGCTGGCCGACGTCGGAAGTGACGAAGGCATCGCCATGGGTCACTTCGCACAGGGTCTCGATGACTTTCTGCGGTTTGATGACGTTGCCGTCGCCCTTGTCGTAGGGGAACAGTTCGCCATCGCCACGCCATTCGTCGATCTGCTTCCACCAGGCATCCAGCGCGGCCTTGTCAGGCTGCTCGCCGATTTCCTTGAGGATGCCGAGCATTTCGCTGAGCACGCTGTCGACCGGGCCTACGATCGGCACGTCGGCCTTGATCATCTTGGAGATCGACGCCGGGTCGATGTCGATGTGGATGATCTTGGCGTTCGGGCAGAACTTGGCCGGGCCATTGACCACGCGGTCGTCGAAGCGCGCACCGACCGCGAAGATCACGTCGGCGTTGTGCATGGCCATATTGGCGGTGAAGCTGCCGTGCATACCGAGCATGCCGAGGAACTGGCGATCGGTACCTGGGAAGCCACCCAGACCCATCAGGGTGTTGGTGACCGGCAGGTTCAACGACTTGGCGATTTCGGTCAGGGCTTCGGAGCCACCGCCGAGGATCACGCCGCCGCCGGAATAGACGATGGGGCGCTTGGCCGCCAGAAGCATCTCGGCAGCCTTGCGGATCTGGCCGGAATGGCCACGTACCGCCGGGCTGTAGGAGCGCAGCTTGACCTTCTTCGGATAGACGTATTCGAACTTCTCGGCCGGGTTGGTCATATCTTTTGGAATGTCGACCACGACCGGACCTGGGCGACCGGATTGCGCCAGGTAGAATGCTTTTTTCAGAACTTCGGCGATCTCGGTCGGGTGCTTGATCATGAAGCTGTGCTTCACGATCGGCCGCGAGATGCCAATCATGTCGGTTTCCTGGAAGGCATCGGTGCCGACCATGGTGCTAGGCACCTGGCCAGACAGGATGACCATCGGGATGGAGTCCATGTAGGCAGTGGCAATGCCGGTGATGGCATTGGTGGCGCCTGGGCCGGAAGTCACCAGTACCACGCCGGCCTTGCCGGTGGCACGGGCATAACCATCCGCCATATGGGTAGCCGCCTGCTCGTGGCGAACCAGGATGTGTTCCACTTCCGGTTCTTTGAACAGTGCGTCGTAAACATGCAGGAGAGCACCACCAGGGTACCCGTAGATGTGCTTAACGCCTTCGTCACGCAAGAAGCGGACGACCATTTCAGCGCCGGATAAAAGCTCCACGTTGTTCACCTCTAAAACGCCAGAATACCGCCCTCGATAGGCGGGTCTTAATAGGTTTACTGCCAAGCAGAGCATGAGCGAACGTCAGCACTGACTGAGCAAGTATTGGGAACGCCCCAGAGTGTTGCGGGGTTATCCCACCCAGCGCGAGGTAACGCGTTGCGGGGTGTAACAAGTCGGCGCGGGTGTGCGCCTCATGATCTGCCTAGCGGGTCTGCTTCTGGCAGTCCCTCTACAGCGGAAGTTGGATTCTTCTGATTCGCGGCCTACAAGTCAAGAAAAATTATTGCCAATTTTTCCCCAAGATGAATTCGTTCCACCACTAAAAACCAAGTCAGCAGCAGAGAAAGTAAGATTTCCACAAAAAAGGGCCACAATCTGCGGCCCTTGAAGGAAAAACTGAAGAAATCAGGCGGAAGGAGCGATCAATCGATCGAATGCTGCCAACAGTCGGCGCAGCTCGCGACTTTGCTCTGGACGATCGGTGAACACGGTTTCCGCCATCACCAGGATGCTCGAGGCATTGGGCAGCGGGTGGCCGAGCTCGATGATGATCTTCATGCGTGGCAGGAAGATCCACTGCAACCATTGCTCGAAACTCAAGGTATCGACCGAGAACGGCACGGTGCTGGCCAGCGCTTCGTCGCTCGGCGGCTCGTCGTCCCACCAGCCTTGCACCTGCAGCTCACGCTCGATGAGCAACAGGTGATCGGCGATTTCCAGGATGCGTGGTTCGATCATCACGAGCTGACCTGCGCCTTTTGCCGGGCCAGTGCGGCCCCGGCGCTGTCACCCTGCTTTTCGCGGGCCTGGGCGATGGTGTTCCACAGCTCGGCTTGCAGGTCCGGGCGGCCATTGGCGTAGGTCAGGGCGCGGCGCGCCAGCTGCTCGGCCTGTGGCGCATCGCCCTGCGACAAGCGTACCTGGGCCAGGCGGAACAGCACCTGTGGCTCGCGCGGGGCGATGCGCTGGGCGCGCTCCAGGCTCGACGCCGCGCCATTGAAGTCGCCACCGCCCTGCTGTTGCTGGGCAGTGGTCAGTAGCGCCAGCACCGGGCCGTCGAGCTGTTCGTCGGCAGACAGGCCGCCGCTGGCCGCATTGCTGCGCGGAATACCGGTCGGCGCGCTGGAGGCGGCCGCAGCACTGTTCATCGAAGCGATGTCGAACGGTTCGTCGGCGATCGGGTTCGGGTTGGTGGTGATCGGGCCGGAACTGATCGGCCCTTGGCTCACCGGGCCAGGCGTGATCGGGCTGGTGCTGATCGGCGTGGTGCTGATCGGCGTCGAGCCTGCGCCCTGCGGGATCATCACCGTCACGCCCGAATCCTCGGGCAGCGACTGCGCCTGAGCGGTGCCACCGCTCGGCCCCGCCGCGCCACGGTTGGCCGAAACCCGCTCACTGTTGGAGACGCGAGTGCTCGAATCGACCACCGGGATGTTACCCCGCGGAACGCTGGAACAACCCTGGAGCACCACCAGTGCCGTCACGGCAGGAAACCACCACTTTTTCACTTCACACCTCATCAATGCTGCAGCTGCTTAGTTCATCCAGCCTTTGACCCAGTCCATGACCGATTCTGCCGGATTCTGCTCGCCACCGCAGGTTGCGCCGGCGGGCGGTTCGCTGCCGCGAATATACGGCATCTGCACCGCTCCCGGACAGCTACTGTCAGAGCCCTGGCCGCTGTAAGGGTCGATCCAGGCCTGCACCACGTTGTCCGGTTGCGGCATGTCCAGCGGCAGCGGGTCGGCCTTGCGCATGAAGCTGGTCCACACCTGGAGGGCGCCGGTAGCACCGGTGAACGGCGTCTTGCCGTTGTCGTCGCGGCCCAGCCACACCACCGCCAGCAGGTCCTGGCTGAAGCCAGAGAACCAGCTGTCGCGCGAATCGTTGCTGGTACCGGTCTTGCCCGCCAGGGTCAGCGAGCTCGGCAACACGTTGTACACGGAACGGCCAGTACCCTCGCGCATCACCCGCTGCATGGCGTTCTGCACCAGGTAGATGGCACCCGGGTCGAAGGTCTGCTGGATCTGGAACGGGTAGCGCTTGAGCGGCTCACCCTCGGCGGTAAGCACGCTGCGGATACCCCGCATCGGCGTGTTGAAGCCGCCGTTGGCGATGGTCTGGTACATGGTCGCGACCTGCATCGGCGACATGCCCCCAGCGCCCAGCAGCATGGCCGGGAACGGCTGCCAGTCGACGTTCACGCCGAGCCGGCCGATGGTCTTGATGACGTTCGGCACGCCCACTTCCAGGCCCAGTTTGGCAGTGGACAGGTTCAGCGAGTTGGCCAACCCCTGGTACAGGTAGATGGTGCCGTGGGCACGCCGGTCGTAGTTCTGCGGGCGCCAGACCTGGCCATTGGCACCTTTGACCGAGAACGGTTCATCCTGCACCCAGCTGGTCAGGGTGTACTTGCTCGGCTGTTCCAGCGCCGTGAGGTAGACCGCCGGCTTGACCAGCGAACCGATCGGCCGCGAGGCGTCGATGGCTCGGTTGAAGCCAGCGAAGCCCGACTGACGGCTGCCGATCAAAGCCTGCACCTCGCCGGTTTCCGGGTTGGTGACGACCATGGCCGACTCGACCTCGTCGGCACCCTTGCGCCCGGCCAGGCGCTTGAAGGTCTCGCTCATCGCGCTTTCGGCCTTCATCTGCAGGATCGGGTCGAAACTGGTGAAAATGCGCAGGCCTTCTTCGGTCAAGTCTTCGTCGCGGTAGTCCTGGCGCAGCTGACGCTTGACCAGGTCGAGGAAGGCCGGGAACGAACTGTCGGCCAGGCTGCCGCGCTTGGTCACGCCCAGTGGCATCTTCTTCGCCGCCTCGACCGCTTCCTTGCTCGCCACACCCTGCTCGGCCACCAGGTCGAGCACCAGGTTGCGGCGCGCCAGGGCACGCTCGGGGTAACGGCGCGGGTTGTAGTAGGACGGCCCCTTGACCATGCCGACCAGCAAGGCGATCTGGTGCAGCTTGAGTTCCGACAGCGGCTGGCTGAAGAAGAACTGGCTGGCCAGGCCGAAGCCGTGCACCGCGCGCTGGCCGTCCTGGCCGACGAACACTTCGTTGAGATAAGCCTCGAGGATCTCGCGCTTGTCGTAGTGCATCTCGAGCAGCACGGCCATCATGGCCTCGGTGAGCTTACGGCCCAGGGTGCGCTCGCTGGTGAGGTAGAAGTTCTTCACCAGCTGCTGGGTCAGCGTACTGCCGCCCTGACGCATGGAACCGGATGAGGTGTTGACCCAGATCGCCCGGGCGATCGACTTCGGCGACACGCCGAAGTGGCTGTAGAAATCACGGTCCTCGGTGGCCACCAGGGTTTCGAGCAGGTAGGGCGGCACCTGATCAATCTTGATCAGGATGCGGTCTTCGAGGTTCTTGGGGTAGATGCCGCCGATCATCAGCGGCTCCAGACGCACCACGTCGAGCTTGCTGCCATTGGCACCGGCAAGCCCCGCGACATAGTCGCCGGAGAAACGCACGCGCACGAACTGCGCCGGCTCCATGCCCTCGTAGAACTGGAAGCCACGGGTGTTGAGGTCGACGGTGTTGCCGTTGACCGACACCGCGCCTGGGCCGTCGGCCGCGGTTTCACGGCGGTAGCCCAAGGCATCGAGTTCGGTGAGGAAGTCGGTCTTGCTCAGTTTCTGGCCGGTGAACAGCTCCAGCGGCCGGGCATAGACCTTGGCCGGGATGGTCCAGCGCTTGCCAGAGAACTTTTCCTGGACGATGGCATCGAGGTAGACCGCGAAGCCGGCGACGATCACCAGGCCGACCAGGCTGAGCTTCAGGGCCCAGCCCAACCAGGCGCGGGCGCGGCTGTTCGGGGCTTTTTTGGGGGTACGGGAATTTCGGGTTCGAGTCATGGCGGCGGATTATACGCACTTTATAAAGGCTGGGCAGGCGCCCTCTGGCGGTATGCAGGGACGGCACCATTGACCATAATGGCGCATTCGAATTCCCTGCCCCGGAAGGATTTCCCGTGAGCCAAGCCCTGATCAACGCGTTGCAGAACCCCGCCTTGTACCCGCACCCGGTGAACGGGTTCAAACTCATCGAGACGCATATTTCCTGGGTTCTGCTCACCGGCGAGTACGCCTACAAGATCAAGAAACCGATGAATTTCGGCTTCCTCGACTTCACCAGCCTGGACCAGCGCGCGCATTTCTGTAACGAAGAGCTGCGCCTGAACCAGCGCCTGACCGACGGTCTGTACCTGGAGGTCCTGCCGATCACCGGTAGTGCCGAGCAGCCACAGCTCGGCGGCGACGGTGTGGCCATCGAATATGTGTTGAAGATGCGCCAGTTCCCCCAGGAGCAGATGCTCAACACCCTGCAGGCCAATGGCGAGCTGAACGCCGGGCACATCGACCAGATGGCCCGGCAGATCGCCGAATTCCATCTGCAGGCGCCCAAGGTCCCGGTCGAGCACCCGCTGGGTACGCCAGACAGCGTGATGGCGCCGGTCGAACAGAACTTCGAGCAGATTCGCCCGTTCCTCACCGACAAGGCCGACCTGCAACAGCTCGACGCCCTGCAAGCCTGGGCCCGCAGCAGCTTCGATCGCCTGCATGGCCTGCTCGAGACGCGCAAGGCCGAAGGATTCATCCGCGAATGCCACGGTGACATCCACCTGGGCAACGCCACTCTGATCGACGGCAAGGTGGTGATCTTCGACTGCATCGAGTTCAACGAGCCGTTCCGCCTGACCGACGTCTACGCCGATGTCGGCTTCCTGGCCATGGACCTGGAAGACCGCGGCCTCAAGTGCCTGGCCCGACGCTTCGTCAGCCAGTACCTGGAGCTGACCGGCGACTACGCCGGCCTGGAACTGCTGAACTTCTACAAGGCCTACCGTGCCCTGGTGCGCGCCAAGGTCGCACTGTTCAGCCTGTCACCCGATGCCGATGGTGTGCAGCGCGCCACTACCCTGCGCACCTACCGCAACTACGCCAACCTGGCGGAAAGCTACAGCGCCATTCCATCGCGGCTGCTGGCCATCACCCATGGCGTCTCCGCCGTGGGCAAGAGCCACGTGGCCATGCGCCTGGTCGAAGCCCTCGGCGCGGTGCGGGTGCGTTCGGACGTGGAGCGCAAGCGCCTGTTCGGCGAGCAGCAGGACGACAAAGCGGGCCAGCTGGCCGCCGGCATCTACGACCAGGATGCCAACGCCGCCACCTACCAGCGCCTGCACGCGCTGGCGGCGACCATCCTGCGCGCCGGTTTCCCGGTGGTGCTCGATGCCACCTACCTCAAGCACGCCCAGCGTCAGGCGGCCGCCGAGGTGGCCAATGCCACTGGCGTGCCGCTGCTGATCCTCGACTGCCAGGCGCCGGAAGCGGTGATCGCCAGCTGGTTGCAGCAACGCCAGGCCGAAGGCGGCGATCCGTCGGACGCCACCCTCGAGGTGGTCAAGGCTCAGCAGGCCAGCCGCGAGCCACTGGATGCGCAGGAACAGGCGCACAGCAAGCGGATCGACACCCAGGACAGCGGTAGCATGGACCAGGTGATCGACCAGGTGCGCCAGCGCCTGCCAGGGCTGTAAGGCCGCTAGACAGCGGCGTCTCTTTCGCCGGCAAGCCCGCTCCCACAGGTACGTCACAGTCTTCGACTGCTGTGGTGTACCTGTGGGAGCGGGCTTGCCCGCGAAGGCCCACCACACATCTCCCTCCTCCAGTGGCAAAATGCCGCGTATTTCCCAGCCCCCGCTACACTCCTCTCTGACCCACCCCACGATGCAATCCCCTGATACCCATTGGCCATCGCCAGGAGGCTCGATGAACGATGAGTTGCAGCATCTGAAAAATCTCGGCAAGACCTCCGCCCAGTGGCTGCATGCGGCCGGCATCCACAGCGCATCGGACTTACGCCGGCTGGGTGCGGTCGGCGCCTATCAGGCGGTGAAGACCCGAGGTTTTCGGGCATCGAAGGTACTGTTGTACGCCATCGAAGGCGCCCTGCTGGACATGCACTGGAACGACCTCCCCGCCGAACGCAAGGAGGCGCTCAACCAGCAACTCGATGCGAAGTGCCCAGCGCAAAAAAATTCGAAATAAATGGAGAAAGGGGATTGACGACGAAATGAGAATCGTTATGATTATCACAACTGGTCGCGAGATCAGTTGGATAAACTGAAAGCCCCTGGTTCGGACTCTCAGATTATCTCCTCATCAGGCTAATCACGGTTATTGACCCGGCACTTTGCCGGGTCTTTTTTTGCCTGTCGGTTTTACCGCCTGCTCATCGACGCAATTGCGCGCAGTAATCCTGCTCCGGGGCCGCAGGCGTGAACCACACATAGTCGGCCATGCCCGGCTCGATCTTTTCGCCGACCTCGGCCAGCAGCAGCACCTTGCTCTCGCCCTTCGCCCCCAGGTCGGCCAGGTGCAGCGGCACCCCCAGGTCCTTGCGCGCATGGTAGGCGCCGGTGAACAGCAAGGCAGGCTCTGGCGCCGACAGCAAGCGCTCGGCGATACGCCGGTCACGCAGTTGCTGGACCGCGAGCATGGCCGGCAACTGGCTCTCCGGCAGCAAGCCGCAGTGCCCGGCGCGGACCTGTTCGAGCAGGGCGGCCTTCACAGTCGGCGCGTTCGACCGCTCGCCCGGCAGGGCAGTTGGCTGCCGATAGGCCTGGCGCATTTGCGCCAGCGACAGATTGGCCGCCAGCAGCGGCACATGGTTGTGCAGCGCCTCGCTTACGATCGGCCCGTACATCTGCCAGTCCCAGCCCTCCTGCCAATCCAGCGCTTTGGGTAGGTCCGCGGGCAATGCGGCCAACCCAGCGAGGGCATCGACCCGTGCCTGCTGCTCTGGCTGCAGCATTTCCAGCAGCAGGCTGCCCTGCGTACGCCGGGCCTGCAAGGCGCGCATCAACCACAACTGCAGGGCATGGTGGTCAGGGTTGTCGTGCTTTTCCCCCACCAGCACCCGCGGTGCGCCGGCCAGGCCCTGGACCAACGTCTCGGGGCTGATGGACTGCCCGCTGGCAAGATCGCGAATCTGCCCGAGCATGGCATCGTCATGCCCCTCGTGGCCCTGCCAGGCCGGTAACGGCGGCAGGCTGGCCTGGCAGCCGCCCAGCGCCAGCATCAGGCTCAGCATTGCCCCGCACAACAGGGGATGACGCATGGTTGAAGCCTCCTAGCGAGTGATGATCAACGGATGCCCCCGTTCCGGATGGGGCTGCACCAGCACGTCGATGCCGAACACGGCCTTGAGCGCAGCCGGCGTCAATGTCTGCTCAGGCGCCCCGAGGGCATGGCCACGCCCGGCCTCGAGCAACAGGATACGGTCACAATAGCGGGCGGCCAGGTTCAGGTCATGCAGGATCACCAGCACCGCTGCGCCGCGGTCGGCGAAGCTGCGCAGCGCCTGCAGGGTGGTGTGCTGGTGCAGTGGGTCGAGCATCGAGGTCGGCTCGTCGAGCAACAGTGTCGTGCCCTGCTCGCCCGGCCACAGCTGGGCCAGGACCCGGGCAAGGTGTACCCGCTGGCGCTCACCGCCGGACAACGCCAGGTAGCTGCGCCCCTGCAAATGCCAGGCATCCGCCGCGCGCAACGCCGCCTCGATGATTGCCTGATCGCGCTGCTGGCCGCTGCCATGGGGCAACCGGCCCATGCCGACCACCTCCTCGACACGGAATGCGAAGCCCAGGCTGGAGATCTGCGGCAGTACGGCCAAGCGCTGTGCCCGTGCCTGCCCTGGCCATTGCCCCAGGGCCTTGCCCTGCAGAGTCACGCGGCCCTGGCTGGGCGCAAGCTCCCCACAGAGTGCCCCCAGCAGGCTGCTCTTGCCCGCGCCATTGGGCCCGAGCACGCCCAGCACTTGGCCGGGCAGCAGTTGCAGGTCGATATCGTGCAACACATCGTTACTACCCCGGCGCACCCGCAGGGCTTCGGCTTCGAGCATCAGCTGCGCCCTCGGATCAACAGGAACAGGAAGAACGGCGCGCCGATGAAGGCGGAACTGCCGATCGGCAGTTCCGCCGGCGCCAGGGCCAGGCGCGCCACCAGGTCGGCGAACAGCAAGAGGCTGCCGCCTGCCAGCAACGAGGCCGGCAGCAGCACCCGGTGGTCGGGCCCGGCCAGCAGGCGTACCAGGTGCGGCACCACGAGGCCGACGAAACCGATCAGGCCGGCCGCCGCCACGGCGGCGCCCACTCCCAGAGCCGTGCAGAACACCAGCTCACGCTTGAGTCGCTCCACCTCGATGCCCAAATGGCGTGCCTCCGACTCACCAAGCAGCAGTGCATTCAAGGCCTGCGCCCGGCGCGGCAGCCACAGCGAAACCGCGAGCGCGACCAGTAGCAGGGGCCACAACCGCTCGTAACTGGCGCCATTGAGGCTGCCCAGGTTCCAGAAGGTCAGGGTGCGCAGGGTGGCGTCATCGGCAAGGTAGGTGAACAGCCCTACCGCCGAGCCGCCCAGGGCGGTCAGGGCAATACCGGCCAGCAGCATGGTGGCGACGTTGGTCTGGCCGTCACGACGCCCCAGCCGATACACCAGCGCCGTTACCCCCAGCCCGCCGATGAAAGCGCAGACCGACAATAAATAGGGGGCGAAGGCGTCGGGCAGGCCGCCCACCCAACTGCCGCCGACGATCGCCACCGCCGCCCCCAGCGCCGCGCCACTGGCGACGCCGACCAGGCCCGGGTCGGCCAGCGGATTGCGAAACAGCCCCTGCATGGCCACCCCGGACAACGCCAGTACCGCGCCGACCGCCAGGCCCAGCAGGGTACGCGGCAGGCGGATCTGGCCAAGGATCAGCTCGGCCTGTTCCAGGCCATCGGCGGCGACGGGCATGCCGAGCAGGCGCAAGCCTGCGCGCAGGGTATCGACCAGCGGCAGGCTGACCGGGCCCAGGGCCAGCGACAGCCATATCGCCAGCAGGCACAGCAGGGTCAGGCAGGTGAACAGCGTGCGTGGCTGGATCCGTTGCCTCATCGAGCAGGGCTTGCCGGGTAGAAGGTGGCCGCAAGGTTGTGCAAGGTCGCCGGCAGGCGCGGGCCCAGCCCTCCCACCAGCAGGGTCGGGTCAAGCGCGACCAGGCGCTTGTCGCGGACCGCTCGCGAGCTGGCCAGGGCTGGGTTTTCCTTGAGCAACGCCTGCAAGGCCTGCTCGCCGTCCAGCGCCCGGTCGGAGAACACCACTACGTCGGGGTCCAGGGCGGCCAGGGCCTCGTTGGAGAAGTTCTTGTAGCCCTGGTGCTCGGCCAGGTTGCGCGCCCCCGCCTGGCGCAGCAGCCAGTCGCCGGAAGTACCAAGGCCGGCGATCAGCGGCTTGGCGCCGGCATGGCCGACCAACAGCAGCACGCCTGGAGCCTTGTGCCGGGCCTGGCCCTCCTTGACCTGCGCCTGCACCGCCTCGAGCTGCCGGTGATACTCGGCAGTCAGTTGCGCGGCCTTCTGCTCGGCACCGAGCATCACGCCCAGGTGCTTGAGGTTGCCATCCACCGCCGCGAGTTGTGCTTCGCTGGAGAACAACTCGACCCGCACGCCGGCTTTGCGAATCTGCGCGAGCACCGGCGGCGGGCCCATTTCCTCGGTGCCTACCAGCACATCCGGGCGCAGGCTGAGAATGCCTTCGGCCGACAGCTGCCGCTGATAACCGATGCTGGGCAGTGCCTTCAAAGAGTCGGGGTGCTGGCTGGTGGTATCGACGCCAACCAGGCGTGACTCGCCGCCAAGCGCACTGATCCACTCGCTCAACGCCCCGCCGGCGCTGACCCAGCGCTGGGGCAGTTCGGCGGCCAGGGCCTGGGTGGAGGCCACGAGGGCGGCGCACAAGGCGAGCATGGCAACGGGACGACGCATCATCGGATTCCTTCTGAAGGCGGGCCGCGCACCTTGTGGCAGACGGCGGAACTGCGCACCATGGACGGCCGGCGCAGCCAATGCGGGCAATTTGATAATTATTCGCATTGAAGCGTCAAGCCATCACTTTGTTTCACGAGTCGTCTCTGCCCATGCACTTCCTTTGTAGTTCCCAGGCCTTGGCCGAAGGCCAGAGCCGCGCCTTCAGCGTAGACGGCATCGACCTGTTCGGTGTGCGCCGCCAGGGCCAGGTGTACCTGTACCGTAACCGCTGCCCGCACAAACGCATTGCGCTGAACTGGACCGAGCATGGGTTTCTGGACGACAGCGCCAGCCTGATCCACTGCGCCCATCACGGTGCGCTGTTCCTGATCGACAGCGGTGAATGCGTGGCAGGGCCCTGCGAGGGTGAGGCGCTGCAGGCCCTGGACTGCCGGGAGGACAGCCAGGGCATCTGGCTCAAGGTGTGAGCAAAACCGGTAGCGGCCGGTCGATGACGATGCCTTCGGCGTCCAGGCGCGTGCCGTAGGCCAGCACCTCGACGCCGTCCGCCACGGCGGCGCGCAATGCCTGGGCATAGCCGGCATCGATCTCGTCGGCCGGGCGCACCGCTTCGATATCGGTGAGGTTCACGCAATACAGCTGCACCGCGCGAATGCCCTGCCGGGCCAACGCCGCCAGCTCGCGCAGGTGCTTGGCGCCGCGCTGGGTGACCGCATCGGGGAAGGCCGCCACGGCGCTGTCCGGGTAGCCCAAGGTCACGCTCTTGACTTCGACGTAGGCCGGGGCCCCCTCGAACTCCAGGCGAAAGTCCACCCGGCTGCCCTCCTCGCCGTAGGCGACTTCGCGCTTGAGCGCGGTGAAGCCTGCCAGTTCGGTGATCACGCCGGCGCGCAGCGCTTCCTCGACCAGGGCGTTGGCGCGCCCGGTGTTGATGCAGGCCAGGCGCCCCTGGGGCGTTTCGCTGATTTCCCAGGTGCCCGGTAACTTGCGCTTGGGGTCGTTGGAGCGGCTGAACCAGACCTGCCCGCCTTCGCGCATGCAGTTGAGCATGGAACCGGTATTGGGACAGTGGATGGTCATCTGCTCGCCACTGGCCAGCTCGATGTCGGCGAGAAAGCGTTTGTAGCGGCGCAGCAGGCGCCCTTGCTCGAGTAAAGGAAACAACATCGTCAGCCCTGCCAGCTCTTCAGGCCGCGGGCAATGCGCTGCACCGCTTCTTCCAGGCGCGGCAGGCTCTGGGTGTAGGCGAAGCGCACATGATGGCCGGCCAGGTGCCGACCGAAGTCCAGGCCGGGGGTGAAAGCCAGGTGCTCGGTTTCCAGGAAATGCCGGCAGAAAGCGAATGCATCACCGCCGAAGGCGCTGATATCGGCATACAGGTAGAACGCGCCCTGGGGCTCCACGGCGATGCCGAAACCCAGCTCGCGCAGGGCCGGCAATAGATAGTCGCGGCGGCGGGCGAATTCGGCGCGGCGCTGCTCGAAAATGGCCAGGGTCTCGGGCTCGAAGCAGGCCAACGCGGCGTGCTGGGCCATGCTCGGGGCGCTGATGTAGAGGTTTTGCGCGAGTTTTTCCAGGTCGGCCACCGCATTGGGCGGGGCCACCAGCCAGCCGAGGCGCCAACCGGTCATGCCGAAATACTTGGAAAAACTATTCAGGACAAACGCCTGGTCGTCCACTTCCAGCACGCTCGGCGCGTCCATGCCGTAGGTCAGGCCATGGTAGATCTCGTCGACCACCAGGTGGCCATGACGCTCGCGGGTGGCCTTGGCCAGGCTGGCCAGCTCGTCACGGCCCAGCACCGTGCCGGTCGGGTTCGCCGGCGAGGCGACCAGGGCACCGACGGTGTCCTTGTCCCAGTAGCGCTCGACCAGGTCGGCGGTGAGCTGGTAGTTGACCTCCGGCCCCACCGGTACCAGTTGCGCGCCACCTTCGACCAGGCGCAGGAAGTGGCGGTTGCAGGGGTAGCCCGGGTCGGCCAGCAGCCAGTGCTTGCCTGGGTCGACCAGCAGGCTGCTGGCCAGCAGCAACGCGCCGGAGCCGCCGGGGGTGATGAGAATCCGCTCTGGGTCGATGGCCAAGCCGTAACGCTGGGCGTAAAAACCCGAGATCGCCTCGCGTAGCGCCGGCAGGCCACGGGCGGCGGTGTAGCGGGTGTGGCCGGCGGCCAGCGCGGCCTGGCCAGCGGCGACGATCGGCGCTGCGGTGGTGAAGTCCGGCTCGCCAATCTCCAGGTGGATCACGTCATGCCCTGCCGCCTGCAGCTCGTTGGCCCGGGCCAGCAGCGCCATGACGTGGAAGGGTTCGATGGCGCGGCTGCGCGCACTGTAGGGGTGGGCCATGACCTTCTCTCGTTTGCGTCTAAACTATTGATTCTACCTGTGTGCGGCATCGAACGTGCGGCGCGGGCCGCTGTCAATACCTGGGATCGGGCGGGGTAGCGCACTCCCGATCTAATCTGGTAAGTTCGGCGGCTCGCAGTCGCAGGGCCGGCGGGTGCCGGAGATGGAGCAGCCTGCGCATTGGATCAGATGAGTGAGAGGCGGTCTATTCATGTCCACCGTAGAAAAGCAAAAAGTCCAGACGACCATGTACGGTGTCGAACCCTACGTAGAGACCAAGGGCGAAGAGTACATGGGCGAGCCCATGAAGAAGCACTTCACCAAGCTCCTCAATGCCTGGAAAGGCGAGCTGATGGTCAGTGTGGATCGTACCGTGGACCACATGAAGGACGAAGCAGCCAACTTCCCCGACCCGGCCGACCGCGCCAGCCAGGAAGAAGAATTCGCCCTGGAGCTGCGCAACCGCGACCGCGAGCGCAAGCTGATCAAGAAGATCGACAAGACCCTCGACAAGATCAAGGCCGACGAATACGGTTGGTGCGAATCGTGCGGCATCGAGATTGGCCTGCGTCGCCTGGAGGCTCGCCCGACGGCCGACCTGTGCTTCGACTGCAAGGAAATCGCCGAGAAAAAGGAAAAGACAGTCGGCAAAGGCTGATCTTTCTTCCAGCAGAACGGGGCGCATCATGCGCCCCGTTTCATTTATACGCCCAGATATCATGAACGACTCCCGCTACATCGGACGCTTCGCCCCTACCCCCAGCGGTTTCCTGCACTTCGGCTCGCTGGTCGCCGCCCTCGCCTCCTGGCTCGATGCCCGCGCCGTCGGCGGCCGCTGGCTGCTGCGGATGGAAGACACCGACCCGCCCCGAGAAATGCCCGGCGCCCGCGATGCCATCCTGCAGACCCTGGAGCGCTACGGCCTGGAGTGGGACGGCGAGGTGGTCTACCAGAGTCAGCGCCACGAGGCCTATGCCGCCGTGGTGGATCGCCTGTTCAACATGGGCCTGGCCTACGCCTGCACCTGTTCGCGCAAGCAACTGGAAGGCTACGACGGTATTTACCCAGGCTTTTGCCGCAACGCCGGGCATGCCCGCGAAGGGGCAGCGATCCGCCTGCGTGTGCCGGAATTGCTCTACCGCTTCACCGACCGGGTGCAAGGCGAATTCCAGCAGCATCTCGGACGCGAGGTAGGCGATTTCGTCATCCAGCGCCGTGACGGCCTGTACGCCTACCAGCTGGCGGTGGTGCTGGACGATGCCTGGCAGGGTGTCACCGACATCGTGCGCGGCGCCGACCTGCTGGACAACACCCCACGGCAGCTGTACCTGCAGGAGCTGCTGGGGTTCTCGCAGCCGCGTTACCTGCACATACCGCTGATCGTCCAGCCCGATGGGCACAAGCTAGGCAAGTCGTACCGCTCGCCGCCCTTGGCCGCCGACCAGGCCACGCCGTTGTTGCTGCGTGCCTTGCGGGCGCTGGGGCAGCAGGCAGATCCCGAATTGCTGCAAGCAACACCTGCCCAAGTGCTGGCGGTAGCCCGCAAGCAGTGGCGACCGGAGGCGATCGAACGGCGAGCCACCGTGCCAGAGGCTGATTTGCGTTAACACAGGTCCGGCCCCTTCGCGGCGGTTCGGCGCCCCGATAAACCCGCTCCTACAGGGTACCGCTGTAGGAGCGGGTTTATCGGGGCGCCGAACCGCCGCGAAGGGGCCAGACCTGCAGCCCATTTCCCAAAAACAAAAGCCCAATAATTTCAAACCCTTGGCGAACCCTACCGATTCCCGCTAGCATCCCCCCAGCCATTTGCGCCAATAATAAGTCCAAGCCCGCAGCGCCCAACCATCGAGGCCAGCATGTACATCTATCGTTTGGTCCTGCTTCTGGTCGTGGGGATCTACCTGTTCTCCCCGGCCATCATGGACTGGTGGATCGATCCGACCGGTGCCTGGTACCGCCCTTACCTGCTCTGGCTGATCCTGATCGTCGTCACCTTCATCCTGCAGAGCCAACGAGATGCCGATGAGCTTTAGCCTGACCCAGATGATCCTGATCAGCGCCGCGTACCTGCTGGTACTGTTCGGCGTGGCCTGGATCAGCGAGCGCGGGCTGATCCCGCGTTCGATCATTCGCCACCCGCTGACCTACACCCTGTCGCTCGGTGTCTACGCCAGCGCATGGGCGTTCTATGGCTCGGTGGGCCTGGCCTATCAATACGGCTACGGCTTCCTGGCCTGCTACCTCGGGGTCTCGGGCGCCTTCCTGCTGGCCCCGGTGCTGCTGTACCCGATCCTCAAGATCACCCGTACCTACCAGCTGTCGTCGCTGGCCGACCTGCTGGCGTTCCGCTTTCGCAGCACCTGGGCCGGCGCGCTGACCACGGTGATCATGCTGATCGGCGTGCTGCCACTGCTGGCCCTGCAGATCCAGGCGGTGGCCGACTCGATCAGCATCCTCACCGGCGAGCCGGTCAAGGCGCGGGTGGCGTTCGCCTTCTGCAGCCTGATCATCCTGTTCACCATCTTCTTCGGCTCGCGGCACATCGCCACCCGGGAAAAACACGAAGGCCTGGTGTTCGCCATCGCCTTCGAGTCGGTCATCAAGCTGCTGGCCCTGGGCGGCATCGGCCTATACGCGCTGTATGGCGTGTTCGGCGGCCCCCACGAGCTGGAAGTGTGGCTGCTGCAGAACCAGACCGCCCTCACCGCGCTGCACACGCCGCTGCAGGAAGGCCCTTGGCGCACCTTGTTGCTGGTGTTCTTCGCCTCGGCCATCGTCATGCCGCACATGTACCACATGGCCTTCACCGAAAACCTCAACCCCCGCTCGCTGGTCAGCGCCAGCTGGGGCCTGCCGCTGTTCCTGCTGCTGATGAGCCTGGCCGTGCCGCTGGTGCTGTGGGCCGGCCTGCGCCTGGGCGCCAGCACCAACCCCGAGTACTTCACCCTGGGCCTGGGGATCGCCGCCAACAACCCGGCCTTGGCGCTGCTGGCCTACGTCGGGGGGCTGTCGGCGGCCAGCGGGCTGATCATCGTCACCACCCTGGCGCTGTCGGGCATGGCCCTCAACCACCTGGTGCTGCCGCTGTACCAGCCACCGGCCGAGGGCAATATCTATCGCTGGCTGAAGTGGACCCGCAGGGCGCTGATCGTCGCCATCATCACCGCCGGCTTCATGTTCTACCTGACCCAGAACAACCATCAGAGCCTGGCCAATCTGGGCATCGTCGCCTTCGTCGCGACCTTGCAGTTCCTTCCCGGGGTGCTCTCGGTGCTGTACTGGCCCACCGCCAACCGGCGCGGCTTCATGGCCGGCCTGCTGGCCGGCACGCTGGTGTGGATGGTGACCATGCTGCTGCCGCTGCTCGGCAACCTGCAGGGCTTCTACATCCCGTTGCTGGACATGATCTATGTGCTCGACGACACCAGCTGGCACATGGCTGCCATCGCCTCGCTGGCAGCCAACGTACTGCTGTTCACCCTGATCTCGCTGTTCACCAATGCCAGCAGCGAGGAAGTCAGTGCCGCCGAAGCCTGCGCCGTAGACAACGTACGTCGCCCGCAACGCCGCGAACTGCACGCCGCCTCGCCCCAGGAGTTCGCCACGCAGTTGGCCAAGCCGCTGGGCGCCAAGGCTGCGCAGAAGGAAGTGGAACAGGCCCTGCGCGACCTCTACCTGCCCTTCGACGAGCGCCGCCCCTACGCCTTGCGCCGGCTGCGCGACCGCATCGAGGCCAACCTCTCCGGCCTGATGGGGCCAAGCGTGGCCCAGGACATGGTCGAGACCTTCCTGCCCTACAAGTCCGGTAACGAAAACTACGTGACCGAAGACATCCACTTCATCGAAAGCCGTCTGGAAGACTACCACTCGCGCCTCACCGGCCTGGCCGCCGAGCTCGATGCCCTGCGTCGCTACCATCGCCAGACGCTGCAGGAGCTGCCCATGGGCGTGTGCTCCCTGGCCAAGGACCAGGAGATCCTGATGTGGAACAAAGCCATGGAAGAGCTGACCGGCATCGCCGCCAAGCATGTGGTCGGCTCGCGCCTGATCACCATCTCCGAACCCTGGCGCGGGCTGCTGCAAGGTTTCATCGACCTGCCCGACGAACATCTGCACAAGCAGCGCCTGGCGCTCGACGGCCAGCCACGCTGGCTGAACCTGCACAAGGCGGCCATCGACGAACCCCTGGCGCCGGGCAGCAGCGGCCTGGTACTGCTGGTCGAGGACCTCACCGAGACCCAGGCCCTGGAAGACAAGCTGGTGCACTCCGAACGCCTGGCCAGCATCGGCCGCCTGGCCGCCGGCGTGGCCCACGAGATCGGCAACCCGATCACCGGCATCGCCTGCCTGGCGCAGAACCTGCGTGAGGAGCGCGAGGGCGACGGCGAAATCATCGAGCTGTCCGGGCAGATCCTCGAACAGACCAAGCGCGTGTCACGCATCGTCCAGTCACTGATGAGCTTCGCCCACGCCGGCGGCAGTCACCAGAACAGCGAGGAGCCGGTGTGCCTGGCCGAGGTGGCGCAGGACGCCATCGGTCTGCTGGCATTGAACCGGCGCAATTTCGAAGTACAGTTCTTCAACCTCTGCGACCCGGAACACTGGGCCGAGGGGGACCCGCAGCGGCTGGCCCAGGTGCTCATCAACCTGCTGTCCAACGCCCGCGATGCCTCGCCGCCCGGCAGCGCCGTGCGCGTACGCAGTGCCGTCAGCGAGCACACCGTGGACCTGATCGTCGAGGACGAGGGCAGCGGGATCCCGAAGAACATCATGGACCGCTTGTTCGAACCGTTCTTCACCACCAAGGACCCGGGCGAGGGAACAGGACTGGGGCTCGCTCTGGTCTATTCCATCGTGGAAGAGCATTATGGGCAAATCACCATCGACAGCCCGGCCGACATCGAACGGCAACGTGGCACCCGGATCCGCGTGACCCTGCCCCGGCATGTCGTAGCGACGTCCCCTGAAATTCGAGACCGTCGAGAGAATTGAATCAATGCCGCATATTCTGATCGTCGAAGACGAAACCATCATCCGCTCGGCCTTGCGCCGCCTGCTCGAGCGGAACCAGTACCAGGTCAGCGAAGCCGGCTCGGTGCAGGAAGCCCAGGAACGCTTCAGCATTGCCACCTTCGACCTGATCGTCAGCGACCTGCGCCTGCCGGGCGCCCCAGGTACCGAACTGATCAAACTGGGCCAGGGCACGCCGGTGCTGATCATGACCAGCTACGCCAGCCTGCGCTCGGCGGTCGACTCGATGAAAATGGGCGCGGTGGACTACATCGCCAAACCGTTCGACCACGATGAAATGCTCCAGGCCGTGGCGCGCATTCTGCGCGATCGGCAGAACGCACCAGCGCCCGCGCCCAGCACCGAACCTCGGGCCATCGGCAAGGCGCCGGTCGGCGACAAGGCCAGCCCGGCTTCGGCCAATGGCGAAATCGGCATCATCGGCTCGTGCCCGCCGATGCAGGACATGTTCAGCAAGATCCGCAAGGTCGCGCCTACCGATTCCAACGTCCTGATCCAGGGTGAATCCGGCACCGGCAAGGAGTTGGTCGCACGCGCCCTGCACAACCTGTCGCGCCGGGCCAAGGCGCCGATGATCTCGGTGAACTGCGCGGCCATTCCCGAAACCCTGATCGAGTCGGAGCTGTTCGGCCACGAAAAGGGCGCGTTCACCGGTGCCAGCGCCGGCCGTGCCGGCCTGGTGGAAGCCGCCGACGGCGGCACGCTGTTCCTCGACGAAATCGGCGAACTGCCCCTCGAAGCCCAGGCGCGCCTGCTGCGGGTCTTGCAGGAAGGTGAAATCCGCCGGGTCGGCTCGGTGCAGTCGCAGAAAGTCGACGTGCGGCTGATCGCCGCGACCCACCGCGACCTCAAGAACCTGGCCAAGGCCGGCCAGTTCCGTGAAGACCTTTATTACCGCCTGCACGTCATCGCGCTCAAGCTGCCGGCCCTGCGCGAACGCGGCAGCGACGTCAACGAGATCGCCAGTGCCTTCCTGGCCCGGCAGAGCGCACGCATCGGCCGAGACGACCTGCGCTTCTCCGCCGACGCCGAACAGGCTATCCGCCACTACAGCTGGCCAGGCAACGTACGGGAACTGGAAAACGCCGTTGAGCGCGCTGTGATTCTCAGCGAGAGCCCGGAGATTTCCGCCGACCTGCTGGGCATCGACATCGAGCTGAGCGACCTGGAAGACGACGACCTGCTCGACACCCCACCGGCACTGGTCAACGGTAACGCCGGCAACAATGCCAGCCACGAGCCGACCGAGGACCTGTCGCTGGAGGATTACTTCCAGCACTTCGTGCTCGAGCACCAGGACCACATGACCGAGACCGAGCTGGCACGCAAGCTCGGGGTCAGCCGCAAATGCCTGTGGGAACGCCGCCAGCGCCTGGGGATCCCGCGGCGCAAGAGCAACGCCACCAGCGAAAATTGATCGCACTCGGGGTGGGCGTCCGCCTGCCCCTCTTCTTTCTATCCATTCTGGCCGCGTCACCATGACGCACCCGGTAACACCCTTTCCCCCGCAAAATTTGTTACCCCAGCCTTCAAACCGTAACAGTCACCGAGGCGTACGGTAACGAAACAGCACCATTCTGGCCCACGCCAAACCATGTCGAAACGCCCAACCCCTTGATTTCATTGGGTTTACAAAAGTTGGCACGGCACCTGCTATATGCTTAGTACAAAAACAATAACAAGCACTGCACCCATAACAAGAACAAGACGAAACGGCTCACGCACAATAAAAACAAGACGGCGGAGGCGCAGCTAACTGATTCTTTTGGAGAGGATGCGTGTTTGGGGCTTGCCCCACGACCAGGCAGAGAACAACAAAAACTGCACTATAGCAGCGCCTGAACTGGTTGGATCGATCGATCAGCATGACATCAGCGACCAAAGCAATCCGTTTGCTCTTACCCCCGGTTTGGGGGTCGTCCACAAGCTTTGAGATTTGTGGACAGGGCAGTCAACAAAAACAAGAAGCCCAGCAGAAAAACAATAAGAGCACGCAACGACTTCTTGGGGAGCTTAGGCTCCCCTTGTCGTTTCCGCCTGCCGGAAATATCCCTTCCTGCTACCGCCTACACCATTCCTACAGTAAATGCTAGAATCCCCGCCCATCATGCGGCCATTCTCCTATTCTTGGCCGATCATTCCTTCAAACAGTGCATCCCATGCTGAAGAAGCTGTTCCAGTCATTCCGCCCGCCCGTACCGGGCCAGCACCACAGGCGCACCACGCCTGAAGTGATCAACAAGAGCCAGCACTCGCTGCAGCGCCACCAGTTCAGCCGCCATGCGGTGAACATCGTCGAGCGCCTGCAAAGCGCCGGCTACCAGGCCTACCTGGTCGGTGGCTGCGTCCGCGACCTGATGCTGGGTATCACGCCCAAGGACTTCGACGTCGCCACCAGCGCCACGCCCGAGCAGGTCCGTGCCGAGTTTCGCAATGCGCGCATCATTGGCCGCCGGTTCAAGCTGGTCCACGTGCATTTCGGCCGCGAGATCATCGAGGTGGCGACCTTCCGTGCGCCCCACTCGGACGAAGACCAAGGCGACAGCCATCGCTCGTCGCACAACGCCAGTGGCCGCATCCTGCGCGATAACGTCTATGGCACCTTGGAAGAAGACGCGCAGCGCCGCGACTTCACCATCAACGCCCTGTACTACGACCCGGTCAGCGAGCGCATCCTCGACTACGCCAACGGCGTGCACGACGTGCGCAACCGCCTGCTGCGCCTGATCGGCGACCCGACCCATCGGTATCAGGAAGACCCCGTGCGCATGCTGCGCGCCGTGCGCTTCGCCGCCAAGCTCAACTTCGGTATCGAGAAGCACACCGTCCAGCCAATTCGCGAACTCGCGCCGCTGCTCAGGGAAATCCCGCCTGCCCGCCTGTTCGAGGAAAGCCTCAAGCTGTTCCTCTCCGGCCAGGGTGCGATCGCCTTCGAGATGCTGGTCGACCTGCAGCTGTTCGAGCCGCTGTTCCCAGCCAGCGCCCAGGCGCTGGACGAGCGACCGACCTACACCCATACCCTGATCAGCCAGGCGCTGAACAACACCGACCTGCGGGTCAAGCAGGGCAAGCCGGTCACCCCGGCCTTCCTCTTCGCAGCGCTGCTCTGGCCAGCCCTGCCGGCCCGCGTGCTGCACCTGCAGAACCAGGGTGTGCCACCGATCCCAGCCATGAATGGCGCAGCCCACGACCTGATCGCCGAACAGTGCCAACGCATCGCCATTCCGAAGCGCTTCACCCTGCCGATCCGCGAGATCTGGGACATGCAGGAGCGCCTGCCACGGCGCAGCGGCAAACGCGCCGACCAGTTGCTCGACAACCCGCGCTTCCGTGCCGGTTACGACTTCCTGCTGCTGCGTGAAAGCGCCGGCGAAGAAACCGATGACCTGGGCCAGTGGTGGACCGACTACCAGGACGCCCACGACAGCGAGCGCCGCGAGATGATCCGCGAGCTGGGCAGCCGTGACGACGCCAGTACCGGCGCCGGCCCACGCAAGCGCAAGCGCAGTACCAGCAAGCGCAAACGCGCCGGTGACGAGGCCGGCGAGTGAGCGCACGCGCCTACATAGGCCTGGGCAGCAACCTCGATGCCCCCGTCGAGCAGCTGCGCAGCGCATTGCGCGCGCTCGACCAGCTCGATGGCTGCCACCTGGTAGCCAGCTCCGCGCTCTACACCAGCGACTCGTTGCTGCCTGGCCAGCCACGCTACACCAATGCCGTGGCCGCGCTGGACACGACACTCGCGCCCCTGGCCCTGCTCGACGCCCTGCAAGCCATCGAGAACGACCAGGGCCGCGTGCGTGCCGAGCGCTGGGGCCCGCGCACGCTCGACCTGGACATCCTGCTGTTCGGCGACCAGGTGCTCGACCTGCCGCGCCTGAAGGTGCCGCATTACCACATGCATGCCCGCCCCTTCGTGCTCTACCCCCTGGCCGAACTGGTGCCCGCCGACTTCCAGCTGGCCGATGGCCGCGCCATCGCCCACTTGCTGCAAGCCTGCCCGTTCGTCGGCCTCGAGCGCCTGTAAAGGGCGCCGCTGGCCGGCTGCACAGCACGGTAACGCCAGTAACACCCCTGCCGTAACAATGCGGTAACAGGGTGATTGACTTCCCACACCTTGCTCACGACTATAGGCGTCCCTGTGTGGCACCCAAGTGCCGCATGCCCGTATCTAGGCCCGGACGGACCTGTGCCCGAACATCACACACGATGATGTGCCGCTCCGGAAGATGACTACACGCGTTGTCCGCAGTCGTTTTTCACAGCGCCTGAACGAGGATTTTTGCAAATGCCTGAAGTAACGCTGACCACCCTGCACGGCCTCAAGGCCAAAGGGCAAAAAATCACCATGCTGACCTGCTACGACGCGACCTTCGCCCGGGCTGCCAGCCAGGCCGGCGTCGAAGTGCTGCTGGTAGGCGATTCCCTCGGGATGGTGCTGCAGGGCCACGACAGCACCCTGCCAGTGACCACCGCCGACATGGCCTACCATACCGCCAGCGTGAAGCGCGGTAACGCTGGTGCGCTGATCCTCGCCGACCTGCCGTTCATGGCCCACGCCACGCCCGAGCAGGCCTTCGCCAACAGCGCCAGCCTGATGCAGGCCGGCGCGCACATGGTCAAGATCGAAGGCGCCGCCTGGCTGGCCGAGACCATCCGCCTGCTGGCCGAGCGCGGCGTGCCGGTCTGCGCGCACATGGGCCTGACCCCGCAGACCGTCAATGTCCTGGGCGGCTACAAGGTCCAGGGCCGTAACGAGGCCCAGGCGCGGCAGATGCGTGCCGATGCCATCGCCCTGGAGCAGGCCGGCGCGGCCATGCTGTTGCTCGAGTGCGTGCCCAGCGAGCTGGCCAGGGAAATCACCCACGCGGTGAGCATTCCGGTGATCGGCATCGGCGCCGGCAGCGCCACCGACGGCCAGGTTCTGGTGCTGCACGACATGCTCGGCCTGTCGTTGAGCGGCCGCGTGCCCAAGTTCGTGAAGAACTTCATGGCCGACCAGCCGGACATCGCCAGCGCCCTGGCCGCCTACGTCAAGGCCGTCAAGGACGTCAGCTTCCCCGGCAGCGAACACGGGTTCAGCGCATGAATACAGTCAAGACCGTCCGCGAACTGCGCGCCGCCGTGGCGCGCGCCCGCAGCGAAGGCAAGCGCATCGGCTTCGTGCCGACCATGGGCAACCTGCACAGCGGCCATGCCGCGTTGGTGACCAAGGCGGCGCAACGCGCCGACTTCGTGGTCGCCAGCATCTTCGTCAACCCGCTGCAGTTCGGCGCCAACGAAGACCTCGACAAGTACCCACGCACCCTCGCCGCCGACCAGCAGCGCCTGCTCGATGCCGGTTGCAACCTGCTGTTCGCCCCCACCGTCGAGGAGATGTACCCCGACGGCATGGGTGTGCAGACCCGAGTCAGCGTGCCGCAGCTGTCCGAGGGCCTGTGCGGCGCCAGCCGCCCGGGCCACTTCGAGGGCGTCGCCACCGTGGTCAGCAAGCTGTTCAACATGGTCCAGCCCGACCTCGCGGTGTTCGGCGAGAAGGACTTCCAGCAGTTGGCGGTGATCCGCGCCATGGTGCGCGACCTGAACATGCCGATCCAGATCATCGGCGAACCCACCGTGCGTGCCGAGGATGGCCTGGCGCTGTCGTCGCGCAACGGCTATCTGACGCCGGACCAGCGCGCCACCGCACCAGTGGTGTACCGCACGCTCAAGCAGCTGGGCGAAGCCATCGGTGCGGGTCAGGTCGACTTCCCGGCGCTGGTCGAGCAGGGCAAGCAACAACTGGAAGCCGCAGGCCTGCGCCCGGACTACCTGGAAGTGCGCCATGCGGTGAACCTGAAGCCAGCGAACTTTGGCGATCGTGACCTGGTGATCCTGGTGGCGGCGTACCTAGGTAACACGCGCTTGATCGACAATTTGTATCTGCATCTGGACGAGACCACCGCGTGAGACCGGGGGCTGCTTTGCAGCCCATCGCGGGGCAAGCCCGCTCCTACCAGGGGGCGGGTTCGGTCACGGATTGATCCTACGCAATTCCTCTGCACTCCCCCCATTCCCTGCGCGCAGGCTATGCCTATAATGATGGCCAGCCTGAACCTGGCCGTGACCGCCAAGGTCCAAGGCCACACCACGCACCAAGGAATTCCGCGCAATGGCGTATTACCGTACACCCCACGATGTTACTGCCCTGCCCGCCTGGCAGGCACTCCAGCAACACCGCGACGCCATGCAGGGCTTCAGCATGCGCGAAGCCTTCGCCGCCGATGACCAGCGCTTCGAGCAGTTCTCGCTGAGCAGCTGTGGGCTGTTCCTGGACTACTCGAAGAACCTGATCACCGAGCAGACCCGTGACCTGCTGGTGAACCTGGCCAACGAAGTCGACCTGCAGGCGGCGATCAAGTCGATGTTCAGCGGCGAAATCATCAACGCCTCGGAAGGCCGCCCGGTGCTGCACACCGCGCTGCGCCGCCCGGTGGGCGACAAGCTGAGCGTCAACGGCGTCAACGTGATGCCCGAAGTGCACAAGGTGCTCAACCAGATCACCGAACTGGTCGGCCGCATCCACGACGGCCTGTGGCGCGGCTACAGCGAAAAGCCCATCACCGACGTGGTCAACATCGGTATCGGCGGCTCGTTCCTCGGCCCCGAGCTGGTGTCCGAAGCGCTGCTGCCCTACGCCCAGCGCGGCGTGCGCTGCCATTACCTGGCCAACATCGACGGCAGCGAATTCCATGAGCTGTCGGCCAACCTGCGCGCCGAAACCACCCTGTTCATTGTCTCGTCGAAGTCGTTCAACACCCTCGAGACCCTGAAGAACGCCATGGCTGCGCGTACCTGGTACCTGGCCCAGGGCGGCTCGGAAGCCGAGCTGTACCGTCACTTCATCGCCGTCTCCAGCAACAAGGCCGCCGCCGTGGCCTTCGGCATCCGCGAAGAGAACATCTTCCCGATGTGGGACTGGGTCGGCGGGCGCTACTCGCTGTGGTCGGCCATCGGCCTGCCGATCGCCCTGGCCATCGGCACCGCCAACTTCAAGGAGCTGCTGTCCGGCGCCTACACCATGGACCAGCACTTCCAGACCGCACCGTTCGACAAGAACATGCCGGTGCTGCTGGCCCTGCTCGGTGTCTGGTATGGCAACTTCTGGGGCGCCACCAGCCACGCGATCCTGCCGTACGACCATTACCTGCGCAACATCACCAAGCACCTGCAGCAACTGGACATGGAGTCCAACGGCAAGAGCGTGCTGCAGGACGGCAGCCTGGTGAAAACCGAGACCGGCCCGGTGATCTGGGGCGGCGTCGGCTGCAATGGCCAACATGCCTACCACCAGTTGCTGCACCAGGGCACGCAAATGATCCCGGCCGATTTCATCGTGCCAGTGGTCAGCTTCAACCCGGTCGCCGACCACCACCAATGGCTGTACGCCAACTGCCTGTCGCAGAGCCAGGCGCTGATGCTCGGCAAGACCCGCAGCGAGGCCGAGGCAGAGCTGCGCGCCAAGGGCCTGAACGAGGCGGACATCGAGAAGCTCGCGCCACACAAGGTGATCCCGGGCAACCGTCCGAGCAACACCCTGGTGGTCGAGCGCATCAGCCCGCGTCGCCTGGGGGCGCTGGTGGCGATGTACGAGCACAAGGTCTTCGTGCAGAGCGTGATCTGGGGTATCAACGCCTTCGACCAATGGGGCGTGGAGCTGGGCAAGGAGCTGGGCAAGGGCGTGTACCAGCGCCTGGTCGGCAGCCTGGAAGAAAGCGCCGAGGACGGCTCGACCCAGGGCCTGATCAACTACTTCCGCGGTCGTCACCGCGGCTGATCCAAAACCTGTACCGCCAGTCGGTGGAAGATCCAGATACCTTCTGGGCAGAACAGGC
>NZ_JACVVE010000056.1 GCF_016648105.1 Pseudomonas sp. S31
TGCGTGAGGCAGCTGCTGCCCTCATGTGCCGCTGAGGGTGACGGGTGTCGAGTTGTGTAAAGAGCGGTGGCTGCCTGAGCTGCCCGCCGGTTCAGCGCGGCGATGAGCAAATTTAAGCAATCTGAAATCCATAGGTCAAGCATGCTGAATAAATATTTTCAGCAATCTGAAATTTACAGGCGAAAAAAAGCCCACCTTGGGTGGGCCGATTTACTCAGTTCTCACTGAAATCTCGCCAAGCGATGCGGATCACCCCCGAGTCCAGCCGGTCGACCCGGATGCCTGTAGTCTCCTCCAGGTCATTGAGGATCCTGGCCCAATCCGCCATGCACTCGTCTGGTGAGGGGGTGAGCTCAATCATCTGTCGCTTCTGAACATGAGGTGACGAAACGGCCTGTTGAATTCGATATCCAAGGCGCTCGTACGAGCGAGACGGCGATTGGGTGAAGGCGAGAGGAAGCATGCATAAACTCCTTGTACTGTATATGCGTACAGTTATCCTTTGTCGTAGGATTTTTGCAAGGCCCTAGCCGTTCCATTCGCCGGAACCTGTAAAGAAAAGGCGCATATCAGTTTTGTTCCAGGCGAAAAAAACCCGGCTCATGGCCGGGCTTCGGTAGCTGGAATGGTCAAAGCTTCATCATTGCCCGAACGACGACCCCGACGATGCGACAACCATCCGCGCACATCTCTACCGGATATGCCGGGTTGAGTGGCTTCAGGAATCGCCGCCCTCCGTCCTCTACCAGTTTTTTGAACGTGGCTTCATTGCTGTCGGCAAGCTTGGCGACCACGAGCTTCCCTGATATGACGTCCGCCTCAGTGTCCACGAGGATCATCATGCCTTCGGTGATGCTGGTGCCTACAGGCGCAGTCATGGAGTCACCTTTGACCTCCAGCCAGAAAGCAACGCCTTTTGAGTCGTAATCGGACACCTCATAGCGATCCGAGAAACCTGGCGGGAAGGGCTCAACGGCTTCGGACCAGGCCCCCGCCGCGACCCAGCTGATCACCGGGTAGCGGAACGACATCTTGGGCTGCGGGATGGTCTCGACGTTACTCTCTTCGATCTCTGGCCCCTCGCCGATGGCAAGCCATTCAGCGCGGAAGCCAGTTGCTTTAGCCAGGGCGTAAAGATTCTCAGGGCGGAGGCTTTTGCTTTCGCCTGAAATCCATTGGGTGACGGCAGAGTTTGCAACGCCGCATGCGGCCGCAATTTCGCCTTTCTTCTTGCCACTGACCGCAATGGCCTTGGCTATTCGCTCGTGTCTTTCCATGCGCAGAGTTTAAGTTAACTGAATTTAAGTATGCAGTTCGCTGAAAGGCGTCGTTGACTATGTTCCTTCAGCATGCTGAAATTCACGGACGCACCATCGAGGAAGCGCAATGAAGACGCGTGACGCCGCAAACCATTTCGGCAGCAAGAAGAAGCTTGCCGACGCGCTGGGGATTCAGCCCAGCGCAGTGACGATGTGGGGGGAGGTCGTACCGATCTCTCGCCAGTACCAACTTCAGATCCTTTCGGGCGGCCAACTCATGGCGGATACGAAGCCATCCGTGGAGGAATGCGTTAAGTCTGACAGGGCTGGCCTTGAGCCAGTAGATGTCCAAAACACCTGCGAATCCATCCAGTAACGGATTTTCGGGCGAAAAAAAACCGCCTGGCAGGGCGGCTTTCTCTACAGCTTTAGATCGAGATGAAGCATGACAAACATCGTCCCACTTGACAAGTCCAGGGGGTTCACCCGGATGGACAACCAGCTCATGGATGGCCTGCTGGCTATCGATCTCCCGGCCCGGGAGATAAAGATTGTGCTGTACGTGGCCAAGGCCACAATCAACTTCGGGGCGGGCGCCCAGCGCATCCCAGCTACCGACATCGCGAAGGCCATCAACGCTCACCCTGACTCGGTCTCTAAGGCAGTCTCCAGTCTGCTGCGCCGTCGCGTGTTGTTCCGCGAGGGTGGCGCCCGTGGCGACATCGGCGTGAACGACCCGAAAGACTGGGTCTACGTCATTGAGCCGAAACAGACCAAAACAGCCGACTCGGCTCAAGTGGTCCGAATCGGCGAAGAGTCGAAACAGACCAAAACCGCCGACTCCCTTCTTTATTCTAAGAATCTAACCCCCTATGTATTTCTTCCTTCGGAAGAAAATACATGCCCCCCCAGCGAAGCGGACGGGCCGCGGGCGAAGGCTGATCGGAAGGCGCCCTTCGGGAAGGCCGCCATGCTGGCCGACAATCCCCACGGCTTGGATGAGTCGCTGATCGCTGACTACCTGACTGTCCGGAAGGCAGCCAAAGCCCCTGTGACTGCCCGTATCTGGTCCGCCCTGAACGCCAAGCTGGAGAAGTGCAAGGCATTCGGCATCCAGCCCGCCAAAGCCCTGGAGATCGCCGTTGAGAACGGATGGCGCGGGTTCGAGGTGGACTGGGTGACCAAGCGTATCGGCGCCCAACTGCCTGCCCAGGCCAACCCCAACAGCCGCCACCACGGTTTCAGTGACCGCGATTACACCGGCGGCCTGACCGAGCGCGAGGACGGTACCTATGCGATCTGAATCGGTGATCACCATGTCCGACGTGCGAAACGCCGCGGGCTTCCGCGTCCAGCCTGCCCACTGTGAGCATCACGGCGACTTCGAACAGCGAGTCACCCAGCTGATGGGCCGTGAGATTGTTGGCCGCTGCCCTGAATGCGAGAAGGCGGCCACTGCCGAGCGCGAAGCCAAGCGGCAGGCAGACGAGACTCGCCAGAAGCGCGAGCACATGGCCCGCAAGCTGGGCTCGGCGCTGATCCCGAAGCGCTTTGCTGACCGCACCCTGGCCAACTACCGAGCCGAGCACGAAGGTCAGCGCAGAGCCCTGGCGTTCTGCACGCGCTACGTGGCGGCCTTCGAGGAAATCGAGCGCACCGGTCGCTGCCTGATGCTGCTTGGCAAGGTCGGTACCGGCAAAACCCACCTGGGCGCGGCCATGGCCAACGAGCTGATGCTCACCACGACCGCAACCGCTGTGTACCGCACCGTGGGCTCGGTGCTGCAGGCGATCCGGTCCACCTACGACCGCCAAAGCGAGCAGTCCGAGGCCGACATCTTGGCCAGCCTGATCGAGCCGTCGCTGTTGGTGCTCGACGAAGTAGGCGTCAGCAAGGAGCAGCCCAGCGAGTTCGAGTTGACCACGCTGTTTTCGATCATCAACGGGCGCTACGAGCAGATGCGCCCCACAGTGGTGATTTCCAACCTGCAGGCCAGTCAGCTGCGCCACGCCATGGGTGAGCGGTGCTACGACCGCTTGCGCGAGGGCGGCGGTGTTGTGGTGCCCTTCGAGTGGGATTCTCACCGCGGCACGGAGTCCTGACCATGCGGCAAACCAAGTTGACCAAGGCCGCGCGCGGCCGGGAGTGCCAGGTGCGCATCCCAGGCGTGTGCAATGGCAACCCTGAAACCACCGTGCTCGCGCACTACCGCCTGGCTGGCACCTGCGGCGTAGGCAAGAAGCCGCACGATATGCAAGGTGCCTGGTGCTGCAGCGCCTGCCATGACGCCTGCGACGGCCGCAGCAAGTCCCTGGATCGCGAGACCGCCCGCCAGTACCATGCCGAGGGCGTGATGCGCACTCAGGCGCTTCTGATCAACGAGGGGGTGCTGGTCGCATGAACGCTCCCGCCCTTCGCCCATTCAAGGCCAAGCCGGCTCGCGCCAAGCCCGTCGACAGGGAAGGGCAGGAGCAAGCCGCGCTAATGCGGGAACTCCAGCTGCGCTACCCGCAGGCCTACAAACTGATCTACCACGTCCCGAATGGCGGGCACCGGGTCAAGGCAGTGGCGGCCAAGCTGAAAGGGCAGGGCGTGAAGGCCGGCGTCCCCGACCTGGTGCTCCCGATGGCGCGGGGCGGCTACTTCGGCCTGTACATCGAGTTCAAGGCCATGCCGCCGTTCGATGCACCGGTCTCGCCCAGCCAGGACGCCTACTTGCAGGCGCTGGGCGGTCAGGGCTACCTGGCGATCGTGTGCCGGGGCAACATCGACGCCGTCGAGGCTATCCGCGCCTACCTGTTGCTGCCCGCGACGGTGGCGGCATGACGGTCGTGGTTGCGCTTTCCGACGCCGAGCTGCGCCGCCGCGCGGATGACCTGGATGTCGTGCTGCTGCGCGACCCTCGACACCCGGGGCTGTATCTGCGCTTCACCGAGGATCGCCCACGCGCTACGTGGTACCTGGTCGTGAGCAAGCAGTGGAACAAAATCGGCACGTACCCCGACCAATCGGCCAAGGTGGTGCTGGCTTCGCTGCCGGAGGTTCGCCAGCGCCTGCAGGCCGAAGGCAAGGCCGCCGTTTCGGGGTGGCAGAGGGTTGGCGAACTGCTGGAGTGGTATGCCGATCGCGTCGAGCGCACCCGCAACCTGTCGAAGAGCCGGCGCGCCACGGCCAAGTCGGCCATTGCCTGCCACTTGCTACCGCGTATTGGTGGCCTGGCCCTGGTTGACGTGAACCACAGCACTCTGGACAACCAGCTTGTCTGGCCGATGCAGGAGCACCTCTCGCTCGAGTATGTGCGCCTGGTGTTCGGCCTGCTGATCGACGCTTTCCGCAAAGCTAGCGCGCTGGGCCTGGTGGCCCGCAATCCAATGGCCGGGATCAAGTTCAGCGACTTCACCAAGGCCAAGATCAAGGCCAGGCCGGGGCGCTTGCGCGGGGTACAGATCGAGGGCCTGCTGAGCCAGTTGGCCGAGGTGATCACCGACGAGCCTGCCGACGCCATGCTGGCCCTGCTGATGCTGTGCCATGGCAACCGCCTGGGCGAGACCCGCCAGGCACAGTGGCCACACATCGCCCTGTCGATCCGCAACTGGCACCTGCCGGCTGAGAATACCAAGACCCGTGTCGAGCACTCGCTGCCGCTGACCGAGCAGGTGTGCGCGCTGCTGACCTGGTACCGCGAGACCCAGCGTGCCCAAGGCTACACCGGCCAATACCTGTTCCCGGGCAAGAGCGGCAAGTGCCTGAGCGAGAAGCAGGCGTCGGAAGTGTTCACCCGTCTGGGCCAGGGCCAATGGACCAGCCACGATCTGCGCAAGCTGGCCAGGACCTGCTGGGCCGACCAGGGTATCGACTTCCTGATCGGTGAGCTGCTGATCAACCACGCCATGGGCCACAACGTCCAGGCCTACATCCAGACCACTGCCGAGGAACTCAAGCGCGCCGCCCTGGAGCAGTGGCATGCGTTTCTAGACAGCAAGGGCTTCGGCCGTATTCACGGGTTGAAGGAGGGTAGAAACGCAATTTCGGGTAATTGCCTGGAGGCCAAGCAGCACGGGGCCTGCGGCGTGATTCAGGAATCAACCATAAGCGAGGATTCGAAATGACGAATATCGACACAATCCGCGCCGAGTTCGAGCGCACCAATGCCCGCGATCATCGCCGTGCGCCTCCAAAGGGCAACAACTACATCGACCCAATGGCCCAGGCTGATTGGGAGTCGTTCCAGAAGGGATGGGAAGCCTCTCGCAAGTCGATGTGTGTCAAGAACCCTTTCGAGCTGATCATCGGTGACCCTGATGGGCAGTGGGCGCACGAGGTGGCCGAAAAGTCGTTGCGTGGCCAAGGCTTCAAGGTGGTCGGTTGATGAAGAGGCACGGCCCAGCTTTCAAGAAGGCCGTGATCGAGCTGGACAAGTGCCCTTTGTGCCGTGGGAGAGCGGTCACTCAGGGCGTGTTTCACGAACTGCCATGCGACCACTGCAACGCCTCGGGCTTTGTCGCGGCTGCAACTGGCGAGGCCTTGGCCCTGGATGAACTGGTGACCCAGCTCAGCATGAGGCTGCAGGCCGCGACACGGCAGATCGAGCAGTTGAAGAGCCCCCAGGCATCCGGGCCTGGGGCGACATATCAGGGAAGCAACCGGCGCGGCGCCGGCGGCACCAACTACACCGGCGATTGAAGGGGGAAGGACCATGGTTTACAGCAGCGTATCGGGTGCAGTAGTTGCCGCTCTGGCGGCCGGCGAAAAAGGATCAGCGAAGGCCCAGGCCTGGCAGAAGCTGTACAAATCAGCGGAGGATGAAGGTGGTTGCCTGGCGTCCTTGGGCGGCCGATCTGGCGGCATTGATCGCACCCAGGTGGATTACTGGCTGTCGGCGCGCCTTCACCACATGCTTAAGCCCAGACACTGGGATGCACTGGTCGCCAAGTACAGTACGAGCAAAGCGAAGAAGATCCAGGCGATCACGCTGGTCCGGCCTCTGATCGCGAGCCCGGCGCCCGCGCTGTTCGTTTACAAGGCTGTCACCGCTTGGGCCGTCCCGAAGCTCAAGGGAGCCCGTCGAAAGGTGCCGAAATCTGTTTCGGTAGATATCGCCCTAGATGCATCAGCCTGGCGCCGGGAGGCCACCGTGAACGCTGCGGTTGCTGCTGGCCAGGCCGAGAAGAAGCGCATCGAAGCGCTCGAGGAGGGGTTGATCATCCTGCCGGACAGCTTCTATGACATGAACACCTGGGATCTCGATGCTACGCCGGAGTCGACGCGCCGACGCTGGAGGCTGGAAATCAACGAGAAGCTAGACGGGATGATCGACGACGCGTTGGCAGAGGTGCGCGTGATATTGGAAGCCGAAGGCCTGCTGATGAAAGAGGCTGCATGATTGCCTGTTGACATCAGTGAGCGACTGAGCGAAATTATCCCCATCCTGTCATTCCTGCGCGTGTTGAGGAGTGATCGAAAAAGCCCGGCCATTGTGTCGGGCTTTTTGCATTCTGGCTATTGTTCGAGCAATCTTCTGGTTTTCTAAAGAGGAATGTTCGATGAACCAAGCTTTAAATGACGAAGCCGATAAACTTGCTTCCGTTGTACTCGACCTTATGAGGTCGTCCCGCGATTTAACGGCTTTCGAGGCAACGCTTCCTGTGTTCAGTGTCGGATTGTCAGATCCGCAGCTTGATGCCATTCGCCGTCAACTCAAATCGGCACTCGCCATTGAAGGCTTCACGCCTATCGTGATTGTTTCAAGACCACAGACATTGGAAGATCCGGCACAGTTGTACGTTACCTTTAGGGTGATTTCGGATTGGTTCGTGGTAGGTCGAACTCTTTCAGATGGCGCGCCGATCTATCGGGTCACCACTCTAGATGACGTCCGCGGCAGCTCACCTGGTATCGAGTTTTTGGTTCCCACCATCGAAGACGGCGAAAGGCTTGCCGCACTGTTGAATGGCGATTCGAGTTACACGTGGCTTAGCCAGGTGGACGACCTCAACCCGAAAGAGATTCTTGAAGTTAAAGAGAAGCTCCAGGAAATCTCCAGGTCCTGGCTATCAATGGGGATTGTGGTTAAGTCATGGGCCCCGCTAGGACACGGTGGGTTTGAAGGGGCCACCTTTATCAGCTAACGCCTCGTTTAACTGATCACTCGCGAGTGGGGATCAGATGAATACTTCGCCCGCAAACTCTGCGGGCTTTTTTATGGAGCAGTGCTTATGGCCGAGCCAAGTACCGGCGCCCTTGCAGTGACCGGCGTACTTGCCAGCGTCGGCCTGGGTGCTGCATTCCCCCAGCTGGATCTCGCTGCATTGGTCGGCGCATTCGGCGGGGCTTTCTTCTATGTGGTTTTCGCCAAGGACATCAGCACCTGGCGGCGCGTCGGCTACCTTCTGGCTGGTTGGATCGGTGGCTACTTCGGGGCTGCTGAGCTGATGGGACGTGCCTGGACCCAGACCGCAGGCTTCAGCGCCTTTGTCTGCGGTGTTCTCTGTGTGGTGACATTCTCCGGCTTGCTGGAGTGGATGCAGACCGGCCGCATGCCGACCTGGTTGCAATGGGTCTTCCGCCTGCGAGCCAGGAAGGAGGGTTGAATGGTTGCCGTTATCCAGGCCGCACTGTGCGCAGTCATCTTCGTGATGATCGGTCTGCGCTACCGGCCGTATCCAGATGCCCGCTACAAGCTGGGCATATCGCTGATGGCGTGGGCGGCCTGCGCTGTGACGGGTATGCAGTGCGTCAGCCTCGTTGGCCGCATGGTGATGCATGACGAGTTCGCTGATGCCTCCTGGTTCAACACTGCGTTCTACCTGCTGGCCGCCATCTTGGTGTGCCGGGCAAAGGGGAATGTCGCCAAGATCGTGAGGGTTGATTGATGAAGAGCGCCGAGCAATCCCGCCTCAAGTATCTGTTGTCGTCGCGCCCGCTGATCGTGAAGCGCGAGGGCATGCATGTGTGCCTCCACGACGCTTTCAGTGGCGAGGTGCTGGCAGGGCAGACCAAGGTCCAGCTGATCCAAGAGGCGGGTCAGGTGACGCGCCTGGTCGTCGAGTTCAACTGCGACGGCGACTACGTTCGCCTGCAGGGTGAGTGATGTCCTGCAGCGGATGCGCCGCCCGGCGCGAATGGATCAACAAGTGGATGAAGGTGGCACGTGAACGAGCAAGCAATCTCTTTGCTCCAGCAGATCCTGGAGCAGCAGCAGAAGCAGACCAGCCTGCTGGAGACGATCGCCGGCCAGAACCTGGCACTGATCGAAGCCCTGGCTGATGAGGATGAGGCTGATCCTGATGCAACGCCCAAGACCTACTTGAGTGGCGCACCATGCCGCTGAGGCCACAACGACCGTGCCGAGCTCAAGGCTGCCGCTCACTGCACCGCAACGCCAACGGCTACTGCGATGGCCACGCCGACCTGGCTGCCGAGCAGGCCAAGGCCTGGGCAACACGCAAGGGATCAGGCCGTGGTGGTCGGCCATGGCGACGCATCCGGGAGCGGATCTTAAAGCGCGACCAATACCTCTGCCGGTGTGACGACTGCACCGGTCTGGGAAGAATCCGCGAGGCTCATGAGGTGGACCACATCCTGGCCCTTGCCCACGGCGGCACTGACGATGACGACAACCTTCGGGCGATCAACCGCGACTGCCATAAGGCCAAGACACAGCGAGAGTCGAAATCGATCAAAAAATGATCGAAAATGGGTTAAATGAGAATAAATCCCATATAAAGAGCGGGGGAAGGGTAAAAGTTCGGGCCTTTTCGCTCGGACACCGCGCCCTCAGTCGTTTTTTTACACCCGCGAAATTAAAAATTCAGGAGTTGCGCGATGGGAGGCACCGCCACGGTCGCCGGCCGTGGTCGCAAACCTAAGCCGACGGCCAAGAAAAAGCTCGCCGGCAACCCCGGCAAGCGAGCACTGAATCACGCTGAGCCGGAGTTCTCCAAGATCACCGATGTCGATCCGCCGGAGTGGCTGAGCGAGCGGGCGGCGGTGATGTGGAAGATGATTCTGCCGGAGCTGCTTCGTGAGAACGTCGTAGCGCTCACCGATCTTCACAACGTCGAAGCTTTCTGCACCGCCTATGACAACTGGCGCATGGCCCAGGAGTCGATCAAAGAGCACGGCATAGTGGTGGCCGGCGCAACGGGCGGACCTGTGAAGAATCCCGCGCTGACGGCAGCCAACGAAACGATGCGCCAGATGGTGACCTTCGGTTCGCTGCTGGGCCTTGATCCGTCTAGCCGAACCCGGCTCATCGGTGGCAACAAAGAAAAAGCCACCAACGAATTTGCACAATTACTGAGCTCCTGATGGCCAAGACCTCCTACACCAACGTCGAAAAGGCGATGGCGTGGGGAAGGTCCGTGCTTCGCGGGAAGGTGCCTGCCTGCCGATTCATACATCTGGCGATCCAGCGTCACTTTGATGATCTAGCCGCAAGCCGCAAGCGGGGGTTCCGCTTCAAGTTCGATCCGGCCAAGGCTGAGAAGAAGTTGAAGCTGATCCAGCTGCTGCCCCACACCAAGGGGGAGTGGGCCTTCAAGCGACAGTTGATCACCCTGGAGCCTTGGCAGTTGTTCGGCATGGCGGTCACATTTGGCTGGGTCCGGAAGAAGGGCGGCCATCGCCGGTTCCGGGAGAGCTACTGGGAGGTGCCGCGCAAGAACGGAAAATCCGTCATCGCGGCAGGCGTCGGCATCAGCATGTTCGTAGCCGATGGCGAGTTCGGCGCTGAGGTCTACTCGGGTGCTACCACCGAGAAGCAAGCCTGGGAGGTATTCCGCCCGGCAAAGCTGATGGTCAGCAAATCGCCCATGCTGATCCAGGCGGCGGGGATCGAGGTCAACGCCTCCAACATGAACATCCCGTCGGATTTCAGCCGCTTTGAACCGCTGATCGGCGACCCGGGGGACGGCGCTTCGCCAAGTTGCGCCATCGTTGACGAATACCATGAACACCGGACTTCTGCTCAATACGACACGATGCTCACCGGCATGGGGGCCCGCCGGCAGCCGCTGATGTTCATCATCACCACCGCGGGCGCGGACATTGAGGGGCCTTGCTACGACAAGCGTCGCCAGGTAATCGAGATGCTCGAGGGCACGGTTCCTGATGACGAGCTGTTCGGGTACATCTGGACGCTTGATGAAGGTGACGACTGGACCGACCCAAAGATGCTGGCCAAGGCCAACCCCAACCATGGGATCTCGGTGTTTCAGGAGTACCTGGAAAGCCAGCAGGCGCGGGCGATTCGTTCTGCTCGTTTCACCAACACGTTCAAGACGAAGCACCTGAACCTATGGGTGAGCGCCAAATCCGGCTTCTTCAACATGGAGAACTGGAAGGCCTGTGAAGACACGACTCTGACCTTGGAACAATTCGAGGGGCAGGAGTGGATCGCTGGCTTCGACCTTGCTCGCAAGCTAGACATGAACTCGCGGGCACGGCTGTTCTGGCGGATCATCGATGGCAAGACCCACTATTACAGTGTCGGCCCTAAGTTCTGGGTGCCTTACGACACGGCATTCAATACCGACAACAAGCGCATGTCGGAGCGGTTCCAGGCATGGGTCAACTCCAAGCACCTGGATGTTACTGATGGCGCTGAGATTGATTACCGCGAAATCCTCGAAGACACCAAGGAAGCCAATTACCAGGCACCGCTACGCGAGTCGCCTATTGACCCGCACGGCGCGACGGGCCTGAGCCACGACCTCGACGACGAGGGGTTCAACCCGATCACCATCACGCAGAACTACACCAACATGTCGGACGCCATGAAGGAGCTGGAAGCGGCTATTACCGCTGGCAGGTTCCACCATGACGGGAACCCGATCATGACCTGGTGTATCGGCAACGTGATCGGCAAGTTCCTGCCTGGCAACGACGACGTGGTGCGTCCGATCAAGCAGGGCGACGACAACAAGATAGATGGCGCAGTCGCGCTGATCATGGCCATCGGGCGAGTGCTGGCGAACGCTGGCGAACCGGACGCAAGCGGCTTCTTCGAAAACCCGATTATGGTGGGACTGTAATGGCACGCGAAAAGAAACCAGGGCGGATCAAGTCTGCTGTGCTGGACTGGCTGGGCGTGCCCATCAGCTTGAAGGATGGCGCTTTCTGGCAGGAATGGTTTGGCACCTCGGCGAGCGGCCAGCATGTCACGGTAGACAAGGCGCTGCAGCTGTCCACCGTATGGGCCTGCGTTCGGCTGCTGTCGGAGTCGGTCTCTACCTTGCCCTTGAAGCTGTACCGCCGCATGCCTGATGGGTCACGTGAAACCGCCAAGGATCACCCCCTGTTCCGGCTTCTTTGCCGGGTGCCAAACAGCGAAATGACCCCGCAACGCTTCATGCTGCTGGTGGTGGCGAGCATCTGCCTCCGAGGCAATGCCTTTGTCGAGAAGAAGTTCATCGGCAATCGCCTGGTCGCACTGGTGCCGCTGCTGCCTCAGTGCATGAAGGTGAAGCGGCAGGACAACGGCAGGCTCAAGTACACCTACGTTGAAAACGGTACGGACCGAGACATCCCCGAAAAGAGCCTGATGCACATCCGTGGGTTCGGCCTGGATGGTGTGTGCGGCATGCTCCCCGTGACCACGGGTCGTGACATTTTCGGCTCGGCCATGTCGGCGGAGGAGGCCGCTGCGAAGGTTTTTGCCCAAGGCATGCAGGCCTCCGGCATCTTGAGCAGCGACACGCTCCTGAAGCCAGAGCAACGTGAACAGTTGAGGGCCAGCCTTGGCGCCTTCATGGGCTCCAAGAACGCCGGCAAGATCATGGTGGCCGAGGCCGGCATGAAGTACCAGGGCATCACGATGAACCCTGAGGCAGCCCAGATGCTGGAGTCGCGGTCGTTCAACGTTGAAGAAATCTGCCGATGGTTCCGCGTGCCGCCGTTCATGGTAGGGCACATGGACAAACAGTCCAGTTGGGCCAGTTCGGTTGAGGCGCAGAACCTGCACTTCCTGACCAACAGCCTGCGTCCCTTGCTCGTGAACATCGAGCAGGAAATCACCCGCTGCCTTATCGGTGAGGTTGATGCCGATGAGTTCTTTGCTGAGTTCGCCGTAGAGGGTCTGCTGCGCGCTGACAGCGCAGGTCGCGGCGCTTGGTACAACACGGCCCTGCAAAATGGCTGGATGAGCCGAAACGAAGTGCGCCGTCTCGAAAACCTGGCACCGATCCCTGGTGGCGATACCTTCACCGTGCAATCGGCGCTTGTACCGCTCGACCAGTTGGGCAAGCAGTCAGCTGGCGTGTCGCCGGCGGCCACTGCCTTCATGTTACGCATCGCCGGCGCCAACCAGAGCGGTGACAAGGGGGCGATCAGTGATGCATTCGATCTGGCGTCCAAGGCGCTGGAATCTGGAAACCCTGACGGCCCAGTGATGGCCCATGCCCTGATCTCACTGCCACTGCTCAAAGCAGCCTGACCCTGGAGTAACTCATGACACTGAAGACCATTCCGGAGGCTCCGGCGGCACGCCCGCGCGCGCAGATCCACTGTGATCTCATGCCGATGGCGCTGGAGCGCTGGAACCCGTCGATCAAAGCCGCAGCGACCGACGACAACACCATCACCATGTACGACCCGATTGGCTTCGACTGGTGGACTGGCGAAGGTGTAACGGCCAAGCGGATCAGCGCCGCGCTGCGCTCCATTGGCGACAATGACGTGACCGTGAAGATCAACAGCCCTGGCGGCGATGTCTTCGAAGGCCTGGCCATCTACAACCTGCTGCGCGAGCACAAGGGCAAGGTGACCGTCCAGGTGCTGGGCCTTGCTGCGTCGGCCGCATCCTTCATCGCCATGGCCGCCGATGAAATCCAGGTCGCCCGGGCCGGCTTCCTGATGATTCACAACAGCTGGACCATGGCCGCAGGCGATCGCAACGAGATCCGCGAAGTGGCCGACTTCCTCGAGCAAATCGACGGAACCCTGGCAGATATCTATTCGGTTCGCACCGGCGATAAGCCGGAGGCGATGCGCAAGCTGATGGACGTAGAGACCTGGATGGGCGGTAGTGCCGCGATCGAGGCTGGCTTCGCTGACAGTCTGCTTGCCTCGGATGCCATTCAGGAAGACCCACAAGCGTCCGCGCCTCACCAAGTCGCCGCCCGGCGTCTGGATGTGATCCTCGCCAAGCAGGGCATGTCGCGCACGGATCGGCGCGCACTGATTCAAGACCTCAAAGCTGGTACGCCTGGCGCTACCAGCTCCGGCAAGCAGAACGCTGCCGAAACACCGGCCGACCTGGCCAACCCCATCGCCGACCTACAAGCCGCACTTGCGCGGTTCTCGGCAGCAGCTATCCAAACCGGAGCAAAACCATGAGCGAATCCACCGCAGATCTGCTGAAAAACGTATCCGCCGAATTGAAGAAGGCGACCGACGAATTCAGCAAGCAGGCTGAGAATGCCCTGGCCGAAGCCAAGAAAGCCGGCTCCTTGTCGAGCGAGACCAAGGCAACCGTCGATGAGCTGGCCACCAAGTTCAACTCGCTCACCGAAGCCGAGAAGCAGTTGAAGGCTCGCCTGGGTGAAATGGAGCAAGAGTTGGTGCGCAACCCTGGCAACAGCTCTGCAACACCACGCGACTCCGTTGGCGGCGTCGTGATCAAGAGCGAAGCGCTGAAGCAGTTCGCAGCCAGTATCGAAGGCAACCGCCGCGTTAGCGTGCCAGTGCAGGCCGCCCTGATCAGCTCCGGCGTTGCCGAGGGCGTGGTCGAACCACAGCGCCTGCCAGGAATCGATGCCGAGCCGAAGCAGCGCCTGTTCATCCGCGACCTGATTGCCCCAGGCCGTACCACCTCTCCCGCGATCTTCTGGGTTCAGCAGACCGGCTTCACCAACGCGGCCCGCGTCGTGGCTGAGAACACCGCGAAGCCGTATAGCGATATCCAGTTTGCTACCAAGATCACCCCGGTGAGCACCATCGCTCACATGTTCAAGGCGTCCAAGCAGATCTTGGACGACTTCGCGCAACTGCAGTCCACCATCGACACCGAGATGCGCTACGGCCTGAAGTACGCCGAGGAGCAGGAAATTCTGTTCGGTGATGGCACCGGCGTGCATTTGCACGGCATCGTGCCCCAGGCCACCGCATTCGCGGCGGCGTTCGAAGTCGACCAGCAATCCGGTATCGATGACCTGCGCCTGGCCATGCTGCAGGCCCAGCTGGCGCGCCTGCCGGCCTCGGGTCACGTCCTGCACTTCATCGACTGGGCGAAGATCGAGCTGACCAAGGACACCCTGGGCCGCTACATCCTGGCCAACCCGCTGGGCCTGACCGGTCCACTGCTGTGGGGCCTGCCGGTCGTTGCCACCGAGATCGCCGCTTTCCAGGGCAAGTTCCTGACCGGCGCTTTCCAGACGGGCGCTCAGCTGTTCGACCGCGAGGACGCCAACGTGGTGATCTCGACCGAGAACGCCGACGACTTCGAAAAGAACATGATCTCGATCCGTTGCGAAGAGCGCGTGGCGCTGGCGGTTAAGCGTCCGGAGGCCTTCATCTACGGCAATTTCACCGCTCCGACCACCCCTTGACCTGAACGGGCCGCCCACGCGGCGGCCCACTGGAGGCTGTCATGAAGATGAAGACCTTGAAACCACTCTACCTGGGCGGGAAAACCCTGGTCGAAGGTAGCCCGTTCATCACCGATGAGCAGCACGGCCGCGAGCTGATTCAGAAGGGGTACGCCCAGAAGGATGAGGGCAGCGATGAGGCGCTGGTCGACCTGACCCAGGGTGACGCTTCGGCGGCTGCAACCACTTCGGCATCGGCGACCACCGAGACTAAGCCCAAGGCAAACGCCAAGAAAAAGGCTGACTGACCATGTCCGTGATCGCCATCGACCTGGCCATGCACCATCTGCTGGCCGAGCCTGAAGACCAGGTGCTGGTCCAGGCGCAGCTCGATGCGGCGGAGGAGGCGGCCATGCAGTTCCTCAACCGCCGCTTCTACCTGGACCAGGTGACGCTCGACGAAGCCCGCGCCGGCGTGTCGGCCGCCCTGCAGCAAGCCAAGGAGGCGAACACCGCCGCGGTCGCCGCAGCTGATGCCGAGCAGGACTACACGCTGCGCTGTCGACTGCTCGATCATGCCCGCCAGGCTCTGGCCGATGCGTATGACCAGGCCGACGCCATCGCCTACGGGATGGTGCTCAACCCTTCAATCCAGTCGGCTTGCCTGCTGAAGCTGGGCCACCTATTCGCCAATCGTGAAGAAGTGGTTACCGGGACTACAGCTGTCGAGCTGCCGCTGGCGTCCCAGCACCTGCTGATGCCGTACCGCATCCGGATGGGTGTGTGATGCAGGCCGGCAGGCTGCGGCACCGCATCGACATTCAAGAGCTGAAGCCGGTGCGTGACCCGGAGACGCTCGAGTTCGGCGAGCCGGAATGGGTCACGCGCTGGGAGAAGTGCCCGGCCAGTGTCGAAGACCTGTCGGCCAGGGACTTCATCGCGGCTCAGGCCGGCCAGGCCCAGGCCACGGGCCGGATGGTCATCCGGTACCGGCCTGGGGTAGTTCCGACCATGCGCATCATCTACCGGGGTGAGGCGTACAGCATTGTCGGCCCGCCGCTCGCTGACGCCAAATCCGGCCTCGACTACCTGACGATTTTGGTCGAGAAGGGGGTGAAGGATGGCTGAAACCGTCAAGTTCAGCCTCATAGGCTTGGACAGCCTGCTGGGAAAGCTGGCCACCGTGAACGATGATGTCAAGCGCAAGGGAGGGCGCTCTGCCCTGCGCAAGGCCGCTCAGGGGATTGCGGCAAAGGCAAAGGAAGGTGCCGAGCGGATCGATGACAAAGGCACCGGACGCTCGATCTCCGACAACATTGCCCTGCGCTGGAACGGCCGGCTGTTTCGCGCGTCCGGAGATCTCGGTTTCCGCATCGGCGTTCTCCATGGCGCCGTTCTGCAGGACGGTGGAGACCTCAGCCCGAATTCGCCGACCCCGCACTGGCGTCTGATTGAGTTCGGCACTGAGAAAATGGCGGCGGTGCCATTCATGCGGCCGGCACTGGCCGACAACATCAGCGATGCGACCAACACCTTCGTCTCTGAATACGAGAAGGCCGTCGACCGCGCGATCCGACGAGCCGCGAAGAAGGCTGCCAGATTATGACGCCACCCATTGAGAAAGTATGCGCAGGGGACCCAGCTGTTACCGCACTGCTCGGCAGCGGCGTGAACCTACGCATGTACCCATTTGGCCTTGCACCGGAGGGGGTGGTGAAGCCGTACGCCGTATGGCAGCTGGTCAATGGAAGCCCTGAGAACTACCTGGCCGGTAGGCCTGATATCGATGGCTATACGCTGCAGGTAGATGTCTATGGAACGACCAGCGCTTCGGCTCGCCGGGTGCGCGATGCGATCCGGGATGCGATTGAATTGCAGGCCTACGTAACCCGCTGGGGTAGTGAAACCATCGACCCTAGCACCAAGAATTTTCGAACCAGCTTCGATGTGGGCTGGATAGTTCCACGTTGACCCAGCTCACCCGGACCCGAGCCCGCCAAGTGCGGGTTTTCTTTTGCCCGACATTTGGAGAATGCCATGTCGATTCTGTCCCAAGGTACCCAGATCTACGCCCTGGTGCCGAGCGCAGGTAACCCTTCGATCTTCGAAGTAATGGAGATCGAGTGCGCTACCGCCTTCAGCCCTGGCGGCAACCCGGCCGATCAGATCGAAACCACCTGCCTGAGCGAGACCGTGCGCAGCTACATGCGCGGCCTGCGCACCCCTGGCCAGGCCACCCTCAGCCTCAACGCCGACCCGCGCAACGCATCCCACGTTCGCCTACACCAGCTTTCTGAAGATGACTCCATCGAAAGCATCCGCTGGGTGGTGGGCTGGTCGGACGGGAAGGGCATCGCCCCTACTGTGGGCACTTCGGGCGCTCTGGCTGCTATCAGCCTGGACGATGGCGGTAGCGGCTATACCAGCGCGCCAACTGTGGCTATCACTGGCGGAGGCGGTACCGGAGCGGCTGCAACCGCGATCATCTCGGGCGGCGAGGTGACTGGCTTCAACATCACCAACCCAGGCTCCGGCTACACCTCGGCACCTACCATCGCGCTGACCGGCGGCGGTGGCAGTGACGCAGCGGCATCCGCGGTGCTCGGCGATGGCGACGACTTTGTTCTGCCCCCAACGCGCACCTGGTTCCTGTTCGACGGATACGTTTCGGACTTCCCGTTCGACTTCGCAGCCAACGCCGTTGTAACCACCGCGGCAACCATCCAGCGCTCGGGCGGCTCCGCCTGGATTCGCAAGACTGCATAAGGTCAGCCCATGAAACTCAGCATTCAGAACCTCAAGGAAGTGGGCGCCTTCACCGGCGCCCCTGTCGAAAAGACCATCACTTGGAAGCAGGGCGACAAGGAATTCACTGCCACTGTGTACGTGCGCCTGCTGGGCTACCAGTCCGCAGTGAGCGATCTCATAGCCGTAGCGGGCAAGCATGATGGTGTCGCTGGTCGCATCGCCTCTTGCATCTGCGACGAGGCAGGCCAGCCCATCTTCAAGATCGGCGATATCACCGGCGAGGCTGATCCGGAGCGCGGGGCTCTGGACGGGAATCTGACCGTAGCGTTGCTCTCGGCGATCGGAGAGGTCAACAACCCGGGAAAGACCCAGAGCTCACCGAATTCGACGAGCTCGAGCACGAACTCGCCATCACTCTCGGATGCACCATCGCCGAGTCCCGAGAGCGAGTGAGCCTACCTGAGTTCAGGCGGTGGGCGGCGTATCGAAACAAGCGCGGATCTCTCAATTGGGGCATGCGCATCGAGCGCGGCTTCGCGCTGCTCTCGACCCTCTACGCCAACACGCATTCAGACAAGGTCAAGTACAAGATTTACGACTTCATGCCGCATGAGTCGGAACCTGAGCTGAGCTTGGAAGAGGCGATCGCAAGCTGGGGCTGATTCCTTCCAACAACATGAACAGGCTGGGGTAGCCAATGGCTTCAACTCTCGGAACGCTCACGCTTGACCTCATCGCCAGGATCGGCGGCTTTACTGGGCCCATGGACAAGGCTGAGGCGTCCGCCCGCAAGTCGGGCAAGGCGATCGCAGAATCTGCTGACGTTGCGGCCCTGGCCTGGGAGGCGCTTGGCGAGGTAGTGGCTGGCGCGGTGGCCGGCCTTTCGATCGGGGCTATTTTCACCACGTTCATTGCTGAAACGCAGGCTGCGGAGAAAGAGCAGGCACAGCTGGCTGCTGTGCTTCGCTCAACAGGCGAAGCTGCGGGCTTCAACCGTGACCAGTTGAACGACATGGCAGATGCTATGGAGAAGGCCACAACCTTCTCCGGTGGTGATATCAACCAGGCGCAGACGGCGCTCCTGGCGTTTACGGGCGTTGTGGGCAACCAGTTCACCCGAGCGCTGCAGGCTGCTGCCGATATGGCTGCTCGAACCGGCATGACGGTGCAGCAGGCAGCTGAGACGATTGGCCGGGCATTGGACGTTCCATCGGCGGGCCTGACCTCGCTGAGCAAGCAAGGCTTTCGATTCACTGAGGAGCAAAAGAAACTCGCGGAGTCGTTCGAGTCAACGGGCGATGTCGCGAGCGCTCAGGGAATCATTCTTGATTCGCTGGAAGAGTCGTACAGCGGCGCAGCGGCAGCAGCGCGTGACACCTTTGGCGGGGCCATTGATGGCTTGCGCAATACAATTTCAGGTCTGCTGACCGGAGAGGGCAGCCTCGATACGGCCAAAAACGCTATCGAGGCGCTGAACTCAGTCCTCTCTTCTCCGGAGGCCAAGACAGCAATCAACCTGACCGCCCAGGCGGCATCGGCACTGGCCGTTATTCTGGCCACGCGACTTGCCGCTAGCGTGGTCAGCACGTCCCTGGCGTTTGCTGCCGGGCAAGTTGAAGCCGTTCGTTATCAGCTGGCGCTCGCGAGAATGGCTGGCGTTGCGCCGGGTGCCGCCGCCGGCATCGTCAGTGTTGGCGTCGCTGCGCGTGGCGCATCTGCTGCTATGGCCCTGCTGGGAGGCCCGACTGGTGTCGTCTTGCTCGCTGCCAGTGCACTTGCCTACTTCGCGCTGAGCGGCGACGACGCCGACGAGACGGCATCGACCTTGACGAATAAGGTAGACCTGCTCAATCAGTCTTTTGAAGGGTTCACCAAGAACCAGGCCGCCGCCGCGCTGCAGGAGATCAATAAAGACCTCTTGGATGCCCAGCTGCGTGCCATCGATGCGGAGACCGCAGTTAACCAGTACCAGCGTCTCTTGCGTGAACATCCCACCGATGCCAGGCAGCGGGAGTGGAACGAATCACTGATCGCTGCCCAAGGCGAGCTCGACACCGCTCGACAGAAAGTCGAGGCCTTCGGCGAGCAGATCAATGTTCTCAATGGGATCCTAGCCGCGGCGCCTGTGGTTGAGCAGTCCAAAGCCTATCGTGACATGGCTAAAACGCTCGATGAGCAAATCCTGCTTTCCGGCAAGAAGACCAACGCCGACAAGCTGGCTGCGCGGATTGGAGCGGGGCTGATCACCGGGCTGAAAGAGGGCGAAGGCGAACTTCTCATCGCTAAGGCCAAGACCCTAGACGCCAGTGAAGCCGCGGCGAACGCAGATAAGAAGCGCGGGGAGGAGGCCAAGCGGGCCGCAACGGCGGCGGCCAACGCTGAATCTGCCACGCGCAAGCGCGGCGAGGATGCAATCACGGATTACCAGCGGCAGATCGCCCTGATAAATACCAGTGCCGATGCCCGTCAGAAGGCCACTGAGGTCGCCAAGCTCCAGTTCGAGATTGAATCCGGAAAGCTGGTGGGCATCAATGCTCAGCAGCAAGAGCGACTCAAGGGGCTGGCCGAGGAACTGGATCGCCTGCAAAAGCTGAAACAGGCAAATGAAGACACAGCCAAGGCTCGGGCATTCGGCGCCACTCTGGACGAGGGTAACCAAACTGCCAGGATGGGCTTTGAGATTGAGCTGGCCGGGTCTGGGAGTGGCGACAAGCTGAAAGAGCGGCTGAAGGCCGACTTGGCCATCCAGCAGGAATTCAACAAGCAGCTGGCGGATCTGCAGAAGCAATACAACGGCGGCGACATCAGCGAGGAGCTTTACAGCCAGGAAACCGAGCTGCTGCGTGAGGCTCTGGCCGAGCGCATGGAAATCCAGCGGGACTACTACGCGCAGCAGGATGAGGCGCAAAGCAATTGGCTGGACGGGGTTTCCTCAGCCTGGGAGAACTATCGCGACACTGCGATGGACTACCAGCAGCAGGCGGCCGACTTCACGGCCAGCACGCTGGACACGCTTACCAGGTCTGTGGGCGACGGGATTGCCTCGATGATCCTTGAGTCGGAGAGCCTGGGCGATGCATTCGTAAACGTAGCGGCGACCATGGCGAAGAGCATCATCAACGCCCTGGCCCAGATGGCGGCGCAGTGGCTTGTTTACCAAGCGGTTCAATTGGTAGCCGGCAAGGCCACTCAGGCAAGCGCGGCAACAACCTTGATCGCCAATGCCCAGGCCACTTCGTTCCAGGCGCAGCTGGCGGCGTTTGCCAGTACGGCTGCTATTCCAATCGTTGGCCCGTTCCTGGCTCCGGCTGCTGCTGCTACGGCAGCCGGCATCACGGCTCCCATGGTGGCGGGCGTTGCGGCGTCAGCCCTGGCAGGCATGGCGCACGACGGTATTGATGCCGTTCCGGAGACAGGTACTTGGCTGCTGCAGAAGGGTGAGCGGGTTACCACCGCCGAGACCAGCGCCAAGCTGGACAGCACCCTCAGCAGAATCCAAGCAAACCAAGGACAGCAAGGCCAAAGCCAGCCGGTGGTGAACCTCTACGAGGATGCATCGCGCGCTGGCCAGTCGCGCCGAAACGATGACGGGAGCATCGACGTGTGGGTTTCCCAGCTTCTGAGTGACGGTGCGCCGGCCCAGGCCATCGAGTCGAAATATGGACTACAGGCGGTTGGACGATGAACGAATATCCAAAGGGCTTGCCGTGCGCGCTTCGGGATGGATACGGATTCGAGCCGGTCAACAACATCTCGCGCACGGAGATGGAGAGCGGCCGGGCCAGGCAGAGGGTCATCTTCGACTCGGTACCTACGATGGTCCCGCTTGCCTGGATCTGCTCAGAGCGCCAGGCGTTGCTGTTTGAGGCCTGGGCCGCTCAGGTTGCCAAGGCTGGCTGGTTCCTGATCCCGCTGAAGATCCCAGGCGGGATGAAGAAGGTGGAGGTTCGCTTTACCAAAACACCATCAGGGCCGGAGCTTGTCGGGGTAAGCAGCTGGCGCTACACGGCGAACTGTGAACTTCGAGAGCGGCCGCTACTTGAACCTGGTTGGGCAGAGCTGATGCCGGAGTGGGTGCTGATGATGAACATCGTCGACCTGGCGGTGAACCGGGAGTGGACAAAGGCATGACCATCCTTGAGCAGGCATACCGTGAAGCGGTGGCATCCGGCGGTAATGATGCCTTTGTCCGCACGCTGGAGATCACGTGCTCCGCCTGGGATGCTCCGGTGCTGATATGCAATGGCTTCACTGACCGCATCTGCGGCACAGAGGATGGGAGGGTTCTGACCTTCCTGGCAGCCAACATTGGTATCGCGTTGCCGCATAAAAACAGCAAAGGCAACCAGGCGCTGGCTTTCGCGGTCGACAACACCACGGGCGAGGTCATGCACAAGGCCGACCAGGCTCTGGACGCCGATACTCGAGTCGTCGCTATCTACCGCGTGTATATGGCAAGCGACACCTCGGCACCCTGCGAGCGGCCCTACCGAATGACCGTGCAAAGCGATGCTATCGAAGGGAATTCCGCCAACCTGACGTGCGGATTCTTCGACCTGATCGGAACCGCCTGGCCCCGCGACCTCTACACCACTCGGTTTGTCCCTGGCCTGAAATACCTCTGAGGCATCCCCTATGGAATGGATCAACAAGTACCTGTCCTGCAGGTATGAGGATGGCGCTCGCGGTCCGGAAATGTACGACTGCTGGGGGCTGGTAAGGGAGGCGCGCCACCTGCACATGGGCAAAAGACTGCTACCAAGCTGGGGCCATGTGCGCAACACCGACCCCAAGGAGTTCACCCGCGCATACCGCGCTGAGGCCGAACACATGGAGCCGTGCACGCCTGAGCCTGGGGCGATCGCCGCAGTCATGCGCGGGCACATCTGCGTGCACGTTGCCCTGGTGGTTGAGAGCGCAGGCCGGCTGAAGATCCTCGAAATCAACCCCACGCGGGGCGCCCGCTGCCTGCCGCTATCCCAGTGGCAGCGCGACCACAACACCGTCATCTACTACCGAGACCGGGAATGATCGAAATCTACCCCAACAAGCTCGCTGCCGGGCCTGCCGAAGTGCGCGAGGTCGAAAGCCGCCAGAGCCTGCTGGCCTGGTTCCGTGATGATGGTCTGCCGGAAGAGGTCGAGCCGGCGGCGCTGCCGATGAGCGTGTTCGTCAACGGCGAGCGCGCCTTACCGACTCAGTGGGCGACCATTGAGTTCGGGCCGGAGGACAGCGTCCAGATCTACCGCGAGCCAAAAGGCACCGATCCGTTCTCGATCACCCTGGCCCTGGTGTTCGGCGCCAAGGCGGTGCTGAGCGCGCTTATGCCCAAGATGCCTTCGCTCAACAGCGGCGGCAACACGAAGCGCGGCAACGACCTCGGCCTGGCCACGGTCAAGGGCAACCAGGTGAAGCTGAACGCAGTGATTCGCGAGATCGCAGGCCGGCAGCGGCCATACCCGGACTACGCCCTGCCGCCGAATCGCTACTTTGATGATCCGCGCTCGCAGTGGATCGAGATGCTGCTGGTGGTGGGGAAGGGCAGCTACGACATTCCGGTCAGCAGCATCCTGATCGGCGAAACGCCGGTAATCTCGCTGGGCGAAGACGCAGAGTTCACGCTGTACGAGCCGGGGGCGAACTTGTCAGCCGAGACGGCCGCCAAGTGGTGGCATTCGGCGCCGGAAGTGGGCGCCACATCGACTGGTACCGCGGGCATCGAGCTGAAGGCCACATACGCCGTAACACCCGTGCCTGACGCCCAGTCGTACCAGTTCGCCGGCAAGACCATCACGGTGCCGACCGGTGCCGGCCAGATCCCGGACGGCTGGGCCGCCGGCATGATCGTGCGAATCGAGGTCGGCTATCCCCTGGATGTGATCGACGGCGGCGCCGGACGGGACATCATCCGCGGCAACCTCGACCAGTTCGCCTTGTACGTGGGCATGCCGATCGAGATCGTGGGCGCTAACGCGGGCAACTACACCGTCGCCACCTATACGCCTGGCGTGGGAACCGCACCTGATGAAATGACCCTGAACTGGGCTTCTGGTGGCGCGGCCACAGGCCTGGCGGTCGGAACTGGCTTGGTCATGGGGATCGGCTTCCGCGGCCTGCGCTACCGCATCACGGCAGCCAGCACGGCTTCGATCTCTGTCGAGCGCATGAACGCCGCCGGCGACAACGACACCACCTGGCCAGGGTTTGACGCGCTGACGACCTCGGTCGCCGTTCTGACGCTGGACGGGTCCACGCAGGAAGGCGACTGGTCCGGCCCGTTCCCTGCCTGCCCGGCAGGAACCACCACATCGCGCATCGCTTGGGACATCTTCTTCCCGCAAGGCCTGGTGCATGTGGGCGGGAAGGGCGACCTGAACAATCTGTCGGTGACCGTCGAGATGCAGTATCGCGACATCACCCTGGCCGGCGCCTGGACCTCGTTCAAGAAGACCTACACCCAGAAGACCCTGGATCAGCTGGGGTTCACCGAGTTCATGGATATCCCCGGAAACATCCGCCCGGAGGTTCGGATGCGGCGCATCGGCGCCAAGTCGACCAGCACCCAAGACGCGAACACCGTCCAGTGGTACGGCCTGCGCGCCAACCTGCCGGCGCCGACCAGCTATGCCGGAGTCACTCTGCTGGCCCTGCGGGTCAAGGGCGGCAACCGCATCGCTTCCCAGTCGGAGAGCCAGGTATCGGTGATCGCCACGCGCAAGCTGCGCACTCGACGCAACGGCGCGTGGACCGCGCCAGAGGCAACCCGCGACATCGCCGCATGGATGGGGTACATGATGCAGAGCGTGGGCTACTCGGTTGAGGATGGTGACTCCGACATCGACCTCGACGAACTGGACCGCCTTCAGGCCATCTGGACCGCCCGGGGCGACCATTACGACCGAATCATCGACTCGGCCAGCACCCTCAAAGCCTGCATGATCGAGTGCCTGCAGGCTGGATTCGCCGAACTGACAATCGACCGCGGCCTGATCCGCCCAGTGCGCGACGAGCCGCGCGGGCCGGAGTTCGACCACATCTACAACCCGCAAGTCATGACCAAGCCACTCAAGCGTGAGGCTGAGCACGTCACGGAGGATGACTTCGACGGCGTCGATGTCGAGTACACCGACGGCACGACCTGGCAGGTTGAGACGGTTGAGTGCCGCCTGCCTGGGGATTTGGGCCTTCGGACTGAGAAGGTCCGCATCGAGGGTGTTGGCGACGAGACCAGGGCCTGGCGCTACGGAATGCGGCGGCGCCGCATGCAGGTCTACCAGCGCAAGCGCTACAGCTTCTCCACGGAACTGGACGCACTGAACAGCGGGTACCTCGACTATGCGCTGCTGGGCGACACAACGCCTGGGTATGGCCAGAGCGCCATGCTCAAGGGCTACGCCAAGTTGGGCGACCAGCACATGCTGGTTTCCACCGAGCCGTTCAACTGGTCCGCCGGCGGCGAGCACTGGATTGCCCTGCGTCGTCCTGACGGCAGCGCATCCGGCCCCTACGTCGCCACCCGAATCGACGACTACCGCCTGACCATCCCAAGCCTGGACTTCGCGCCAGTGCTGGACAGCGCCATGGACGCGCCCGTGCTCCAGTTCGGACCCAAGGCCAAGTTCTGCTACCCGGCACTGATCAAGGAGGTCAACCCGAGCGGCACCGTCAGCTGCAACGTCACCGCTGTGAATTACGACGAGCGCGTCTATCTGGACGACGACAACGACCCGCCGGCCTGACCGGAACCTATACGAGCATGCCCGTCACTGAGCGGGCTTTTTAATGCCCGGAGAATCTATGCGCTACAACACTGGCAACCCGGTTGGAACCGATGGATCGAGCGACCCGCGCGATCTCTATGACAACGCTGGAATCATCGACCTGCTGGTTACCGGACCGCTCAGCGAGTACCTGAACCGTCTTGGCGTCCCGCTGAAGTCCTGGGCCGGCATCATGCAGCAGGTCACCGACTACCTGATCGCACAGGGGTATGAGTCGGTTTACCTCGTCTACGGCGCGGGCGTAGTCGTTGAGCGGCAAACGCAGCTCGTTCAACGGGATGGCGAACTGTACCGGGTCATGAATGCGGCCGACATTCCGCTGACCCTGACCGGGACTTGGGCCACTGATGCGCCAAAGCTTCAAGCAGTCGGTGATGCCGCTCTGAGGCAGGCGCTGACTGCAGGCTTGATCACCCTGGGATGGGAAAGGCAGGCAGTTGGGCCGGACAAGTCAATGCAGGCGGCGCTGAACCGACAGGAAGTATCGATCTGGGAATTCGCTCACCTTGTGACCGACAAGCCAAGCCCCGATCACAACACCTGGGGATGGTCTCCCGCAATCGCTGCTGGTATCAGCTACGTCAATGCAAATGGCGGAGGTGTGCTCCAGCTAGGAACTGGCACCAAATTCATCAGCGAGCCGATCGACATCAAGTCTTACGTGCACCTGAAAGGCGTAGGTGAGAAGTCGATAATTAAAGGGCGGTTCGCAGATGCAGTGAACCGCATGATCACGTCGAGCGCCACGGATATTCAGTACGACATTGAACTCTCGGATTTTGTGCTCGACCGCTCTGAGCCGAAAAGTCAGAACGGCATAATTCTTGGTGGTATTCATGGTCTCACGATTGATCGGATTGTTATCCAGGGCTTTTACACTGGCCAGGAAGGCGGCGCGCTGGGGATCAGCCCCTTCAACTCTTGGGCAACCAACCGGTCTCGCCGGGTGCGCGTGGTCAACTGTACTATCCGCCAGCCTAACAACTTCGGGATTGCATTCGGTAACGTAGATGGCGGCGTAATTCAGGACAACTTCTTCGAAGACAGTTGGCGCGAAGCGATAGGTCTGGAGTGCTGGGGAGCAACCAGCGTTGTGCAAAACGTAACGGTGAGCGGTAACACCCTGCGTATGAGCACCGCGGCAACCAACCACACCGGCGGTAGCGTTGGTCCTGCGATCCTGATCGGCGGCGCTGGCGCGAGTTACGCCGGGTGGACCCGGAACTGCATTATCACGAACAACAACATCTATATAACCGACGCCCTTGCAACCCTCGACTATCGAGGCATCATGGTAGTGGGCGGCCTGACTACCTCTGTTCCCGCCGAGGACATCCTCATCGCTGACAACGTGATAATGGGGGCTCCGGCTGCCGGGATATACCTTGGCGGCAACGGCACAATCACGCGGCGAGTAGTTGTGAAGGATAACATCCTGACCTCTCCGGTGGCAGCCGGGGCCGGGACGGCATCTGCGGTTACGCTCCGGTCGGCGACTGACTGCGTCATTGACGGGAACATCATTGTCGGCAGCAATCACAGCTACGCATTTTCGGAGGAAGGCGGTTCTCTGCGGAACATTTTCCTCAACAATGCCCCGGGAAATCCAATCACTGGTCAGTTCCTTCGCGTCAGCATTACCTCCATATTCCGGGGAGTCACCGACCAGTCGATTGGAGGTCATACCTTCCAAGAGACGATTTCCGTGGCGAACAACGCGACAGGAACCTTCAGTGCGAGAAGCAACCCCAATCGAGGACTTTGGTTCTTCGTGTCCGATACGGGGTCATACGCATTGCTCAGCATTATTGGTACGGCGGTTCCAGTCGTGATCGCCAAGTCGGCCGACGTTGTTGTGGGCGCTGTCGATCCTGGCACTGCAAGCGCATTCAATATCTTCCCAGCGAACGCCACGACGCTGTCCGTAACCAACCGGGTCGGCAGTACCAGGACGGTTTACGCCAAGTCGCTAAGCGCCATCTAAGCAAGGAGGATGTGGGTTGTGATAATGTGCGCCCTCTATAAGGGAGGGCGTCACTTTGAGGAGCTTGGTTTTCGCATCGCTCTTGTGCCTGGGCGCATGCTCGCAGAGCGATGTAGGAGTTGATAAGACGGATCTGAAGCTGAAGGAATCGGCAGGCTCGGTTAGCTTTGACGGATTCATTTCTCTCGATAATGGCGAGCAAATGAAAGTTTCTGGTTCTGTCGAGATACCGCCAACAAGTGGTGGGCTGGTTAAAGAACAGGATATAGTTATCACGAACGCCAGAAGCGATGCGGTATGGGCGCTTAATCCAAACCCTTGGATCGGCCATCGCAGAATCTCCGACCTCAAGGTCACTGCCAACGGTCGGACCCTGCAGGAAGGCAAGGACTATTTCGCTGATCGCGACTTCGGGAAGCTGATGGGCGCGGATTATACCGGGGCAGTCAGCGCTTCCTATCACTACACTCAAGAGCGCTACGACCTGGTTTACGCTACCCTAGAAGATGGCTCAGTAGGCGTCCGTCACGGCGCCACTCGCGACATCGATGCGTCTGATTACATTCCGCCGCTGAAGGAAGGCGAGTTCGCTATTGCAACTATCTATGTGGTCGGCGACAAGCGAACCGTCGTTCCTGTGTATCGCTTCGTGGATGGCCGACCTACATCTGGAGGTCCAGGAAGCCAAGCGGAGAAGGCGCATAACGATGCCTCGCTTCGTCGGGTAAAGGCGCTGTTGGCGGACGGCGATCCGGTCAAGATCGCCTCCTACGGCGACTCCATCACAGCTTTCGGCAGTGGGCGCGGCACATACACCGCCAATGGCCCCGTTCGGGATATTGGTAGCTCCATGGAGGCCATGCAGCCAGACACCAGGGAGCGCTGGGACTACTTCGACTTTGATGACGGGGCAGGGAAGGTACACGTCAAGAAGTCCTATGTGTGGACCTTCATTCACAATATGGAAGCTCGCTACGGCAGCGAGATCGAGTACCTCAACTTCGGCGGTTCCTCGACCCACTCGGGTACTGGGGATCAGCAGGGCCTATGGCCTGAGCGCCTTGAGCCAGTGCTGGCCACGAAGGCGAATCTGATGATCCTGGCTTTTGGCATGAATGAGATTGGGTCCAAGGAGACTCAGAAGAACGTGGCAGAGATCATTCGTCGCGCGAAAGGTGCAGGAATGGAGGTGGTGGTGATGGCTGTCACCAAACCAAACCCAGTCGCGAACCCTATGTCGAAGGGGGCTTGGGACTACACCAACGCTGCGCTCAAGGCAGCAGCCTATGAAGCTGGCGCTGCATTCTGCGACACTACCATCCTCACGGACGGAGCAGGCGGTGGAATTCCGCTTGCGCCAGAGTCACTCTCAGCAGCGAACTTCTTCAATCACCCTGGACCGATCGAGCATCGAGCCTACGGACAGGTCTTGACCCGCCTTTTCTAGAAATAGGCAGAGCCCGCAGTCGCGGGCTCTGCTATCTATAAGCCTCTGATATCAAATCCGTTTCCGTTGTTTCCAGATGATTGAAGTTGACTTAGCGTAACATTCTTTGTTCCACCAATAGATATTCTTTGCTCAACCTTAGATATTTCGTTTCGAATATCGACAATGTCGCGGTCCGCTTTTTTATTTATTGTGCTAATTTCCTGAGATAATCTCTCAATAGTGTTGTTCATGGTCATGGATGCGGTTAAAGCTTCTTTGGCATTTGAGTTTGCTACTCGAGCCTTTATTAATGACCATATAGCAGATGCAATCGCTATAGTGGAAACGATTATGCTCAGATACATCTCAATGGATTCCATTGCTTGCTCCTTTAGGTATGGTTGGCATGTTGATATATACACGAAATTCGATAAGCCAACTACTAGATCATCTGTGAGTTAAAGCCAGCTATGTCAGTCGCTATTACACAATCCATGAAAGTCCGCATCGACGGAGAGATCGTCGACCGCGAGGTCGCTCACGCTACCCGCGCCATCCAAGAGGACGGCTCAGTCCTTGAATACACCGAGCCATTGCTCGCCCATGACGAGGTCGTGTTCCGCCCGGATGAGGACCCCACGCCGATTATCGTCAAGCGCACCATCCCCGCTTAAATCGGGCCGAACACCCACCGACCGCCACCTGGCGGTATTTTTTTGCCTGGAGAAAACATGGCCAGACTCACCGAAGCCCAGGCCGGAGGCGCGAACGTGCTCCGGTTTCTGGATCTGATCGCCTTCTCGGAAGGTACCGCGCCGGTCGCCGGCAGCGATGACGGTTACAACGTCCTGTACGGCGGCGGGCTCTTCAACGGCTACCGCGACCACCCTCGCCGCCGGCTGACCTTCCCCATCAACGGCAATCCGGTGACCAGCACCGCTGCTGGCCGGTACCAGTTGCTCGAGCGCTACTGGGACGCCTACCGCACCAGTCTGCGCCTTTCGGGCGGCTTCACGCCGGAGAACCAAGACCGCGTGGCCATCCAGCAGATCCGCGAGCGCCGCGCGCTGGATGACATCAAGGCAGGCCTCATCGCCCAGGCGATCGCCAAGTGCTCGAACATCTGGGCCAGCTTCCCCGGCAACGACTACGGCCAGAACCCGCACAAGTTGGAGAAGCTGCTGGCCAAGTGGCAGCAGCTGGGCGGGGGGACAGTATGACCTCCTGGGCCATCCGATCGCTGGCGCTACTGGTGCTGCTGGCGACCCACTACTGCGCCTACCAGCACGGCCGATCGGTGGAGCGCGCCCAGGCCGCCCAGGCCTCAGCAAAACGAGACAGCGGCGACCGCCTGGCCGAGGTGCTGGGCGAGCGCAGCGCCAGACAAGAAGAACAGCGACGCGCCCAGGCGCAGGAGGAGGCGAGAGCCCATGCCCAGAAAGAACGAACGATTGCTGATGCTGGCGCTGCTGGTTCCGATGCTGCTGGCCAGCGGCTGCGCGACGACAGCGCCAAGCTCGCCGCCACCGTCAGTTGCCCCGGCACGGATACCGCTGCTGTCGCCCGAGGCCAAGCAGCCACCCGCGCCGCCATGGTGCTCTCCGACCTGCTCACACGGGCTGATGAACGAGCGGGAGAGCTGGCGCAGGCTTATGACCGCGCCCGAATTGCGGGACTGACATGCGAAGCGGCCTATAATGCTCTGACTCAGTAAGCGGAGCGGCTTGTGAAACGTACCCTAGAAGGCATGGCAAAGGCTGGCGAGCCGTTGCTGCGCGAAGCCTTGGAGGCAATAAGGGCGCACCGTGACGCTGAAGCTGGCGGTGCACCTTGGGAAGAAGTGGAGCGCCTACGGATGCTGGCGGATTCGTTGTACCACGCGGTGGTGGATTACCAGCTGCTCGAAGCCGGCCAGTTGCCGGAATCGATTCACTGACCCGCGAGGTCCATATGCCTAAGCCCCATGAGGTGCTCCTTCCTGATCATCTGGTCTATGCGCAGGCTGTGGAGGCGATGCGCAGATATCACGAAGCCAAGGATAGGGGCGAGCCACCGGAGGAGGTGGAGCGGCTGCGCTTGATTGTCGAGGCCCAGTTCCAGGCCGTTACCGAGTACCAGATGAGGGCGTTCGGCAAGGA
>NZ_JACVVE010000057.1 GCF_016648105.1 Pseudomonas sp. S31
CCCCAGCGCCCCCACCTCCCCCGAAGGCATCAAGGTCGCGATCAGCGCGCGCACGGTCCCAGGCAACGCATCCAGTTCGCGCACCAGAATGCTGCGCTCACGCACCGCCCAAGGCTCGTCCAGGTCGATGGTCACCAGGTTCATGGTCTGGCTGTGCCGCAGCGCCGCCGATTCGGGAATGATACCGATGCCCACGCCCGCCTCCACCAGCCGGCAGATTGCCTCGAAGCTGGAGAGCTGGATACGCAGCGACAGGTTCAGGCCCAGGCGCTCGACGTGATCGCGCAGGAAGCTCAGCAGCGTGCTGCCATCGTGCAGGCCGATGTGCTGGAACGCCAGGGTCTGCTTCAGTGTTACCTGCTGGCTGCGCGCCAGTTCATGGCCCGCCGGCACGATCAGCACCAGGCGGTCGGTGCTGAAGTGCATCACCTGCAGACCACTGGCCTCCACGGGCCCGGCGATGATGCCCATGTCGGTGCTGCCATCGAGCACGCCGCGGACGATATCCCGCGACAGGCGCTCCTGCAGGTCGACGGTCACCCCGGGACGGTTGGCGAGAAAGCCCGCCAGCACCTCCGGCAGGAACTCGGTCACCGCCGTGGTGTTGGCGAAGATGCGGATGTGCCCGGCCGAGTCGGTGCCGAACTGGGTGAACTCGGCCTTGAGGTAATCCACCTGGCGCATGATCAGCCGCGCATGGGTCAGCAGCTTGTGGCCCGCCGGGGTCAATTCGACGCCACGGCTGTCGCGGTATAGCAAGCGGGTATCGAGCTGCGCCTCCAGCGCCTTGATCCGGGCACTGGCCGCAGCAGGCGAAAGGAACGCACGACGTGCGCCCTGGGTCAGGCTCGGCGACTCGCCGATGTGGATGAAAAGCCTAAGGTCAGCCAGGTCGAAATGCATGCGGGCTCCGGTACAGGCAAAAACATAGCGTTCAGCATACATGAACGCTGCTTTATGCAAATGCAAATTCACAGAATGCCAGGCGCCTCGCATGATCGCCGCATAACAACAAATGCAGAGGCCCAATGGTGATGACTGCTACAACTCCGCCCATCGATTACAGCGCGTGGCTCGGCCGCAGCGAAGAGACCCATGACGAGCTCAGCCGCAACCTGGTCAAGCGCATCGCCGCGACTTTCGGCGAAACCGCGCCCGCCGTCGGCCAACCCCTGCCCCCCCTGTGGATGTGGTGCTTCTTCCAGGAGCCGGTGGCCGAGGCGCAACTGGGCAGCGATGGCCATCCGGCACGTGGCGGCTTCCTGCCTCCCGCCGACAACCGCAACCGCATGTGGGCCGGTGGCCGGGTCGAGTTCATCGCCCCGCTGCGGGTCGGCAGCGAAGCCCAGCGCCTGTCCACCATCACCCACATCGAAGAGAAGCACGGCCGCACCGGTGCCTTGCTGTTCGTCACCGTGCGCCACGACTACTCGCAGGATGGCCAGCTGTGCGTGCGCGAAGAGCAGGACATCGTCTACCGCGAGCCCAACCCGCCCAAGCTCGGCAGCGACCTGCCAGCGCTACCGGCTGACTGGAGCGAGGCCATCGCCCCCACCCCGACCCTGCTGTTCCGTTATTCCGCCGTGACCTTCAACGGCCACCGCATCCACTACGACTACCCCTATGTCACCGACACCGAAGGCTACGCCGGCCTGGTGGTGCACGGGCCGATGATCGCCACGTTGAACCTGCGTGCGTTCATCCGCGCCAACCCTGGCAAGCACGTGCGGCACTTCGCCTACCGCGGGGTACGGCCCTTGACCGTGCCGACGCCGTTCGAGGTCGCCGGGCGCATCCGCGAGCCTGGCCAGGCCCAGCTGTGGGCCGGCAACGCTGACGGCGTCGCGCAGAGCGCCGAAGTGCTTTTCGACTGATACCTGACAGGGGAACCCCATGCATAAGTCCGACAGTGATGACCTCAATGCCATCCGCGAAGGCGTGCGCGCCTTGTGCGCCGAATTCGATGCCAGCTACTGGCGCAAGATCGACGAAGAAAAGGGCTTCCCGGAAGCCTTCGTCAAGGCCATGACCGACGCCGGCTGGCTCTCGGCGATGATTCCCGAAGAATTCGGTGGCTCCGGCCTGGGCCTGGCCGAAGCCTCGGTGATCCTCGAAGAGGTGAACGCCTGCGGCGGCAACTCCGGCACCATCCATGGCCAGATGTACAACATGTTCACCCTGCTGCGTAACGGCAGCGAAGAACAGAAGCGTTACTACCTGCCCAAGCTCGCCAGCGGCGAGTTGCGCCTGCAGTCGATGGGCGTCACCGAGCCCACCACCGGCACCGACACCACCAAGATCAAGACCACTGCCGTGCGCAAGGGCGACAAGTACGTGATCAACGGCCAGAAGGTGTGGATCTCCCGGGTCCAGCATTCCGACTTGATGATCCTGCTGGCCCGCACCACGCCACTGGCCGAGGTGAAGAAGAAGTCCGAGGGCATGTCGATCTTCCTGGTCGACCTGCACCAGGCCATCGGCAACGGCCTGACCGTGCAGCCGATCGCCAACATGGTCAACCACGAGACCAACGAACTGTTCTTCGACAACCTGGAGATTCCCGCCAGCAGCCTGATCGGCGAAGAAGGCAAGGGCTTTCGCTACATCCTCGACGGCCTCAATGCCGAGCGCACGCTGATCGCCGCCGAGTGCATCGGTGATGGCCGCTGGTTCGTCGAAAAGGCCAGCCAGTATGCCCGCGACCGCGTGGTGTTCGGCCGCCCGATCGGGCAGAACCAAGGCGTGCAATTCCCCATCGCCGAAGCGCACATCGAGATCGAGGCCGCCGACCTGATGCGCTGGCGCGCCTGTGAGGAATACGACAGCGGGCGCAACGCCGGTGCCGCCGCCAACATGGCCAAGTACCTGGCGGCCAAGGCCAGCTGGGAGGCGGCCAACGCCTGCCTGCAGACCCACGGCGGCTTCGGCTTCGCCAACGAGTATGACGTCGAGCGCAAGTTCCGCGAAACCCGCCTGTACCAGGTGGCGCCGATCTCCACCAACCTGATTCTTTCCTATGTCGCCGAGCACCTGCTCGAACTGCCGCGCAGCTTCTGAGGAACAGACCATGCAGCATACCCAAGCCCTGGCGGGCTTTCTCGCCGACCTGCATTACGCCCAGATCCCCGGCCACGTACTGGACCGCACCGAAGACCTGTTCCTCGACTGGCTGGGCTCGGCCCTGGCCAGCCAGGGTGCGCACCCGATCCCGCTGTTCGAACGCTACGCCGAGCGCATGGGCCCGGCCGAAGGCAGTGCACGCATCCTGACCAACGGGCGCAGTTCATCGCCCTACTTCGCCGCGTTGGTCAACGGCGCCGCCTCGCACCTGGTCGAACAGGACGATTTGCACAACAGTTCGGTGCTGCACCCCGCTACCGTGGTGTTCTCGGCCGTGCTGGCCGCCGCGCAAGACCTCGGCAAGTCTGGCCAGGACCTGTTGCTGGCCGCAGTGGCAGGCTACGAAGCGGGTATCCGCATCGGTGAGTTCCTCGGCCGTTCGCACTACCGTATCTTCCACACCACCGCCACGGTCGGCACCCTCGCCGCCGCAGTCGGCGTGGGCAAGCTGCTCGACTTCAACCAGGAACAGTTCATCAACCTGCTGGGCAGCGCCGGCACCCAGGCCGCAGGGCTGTGGGAGTTCCTGCGCGATGCCGCCGACTCCAAGCAACTGCACACCGCCAAGGCCGCTGCCGATGGCCTGCTCGCCGCCTACCTGACCGCCGATGGCCTGACCGGTGCGCGCAATATCCTCGAAGGCGACCAGGGCATGGCCGCCGGCATGTCCAGCGACGCCGACCCGGCACGCCTGAGCGACCGCCTGGGCACACGCTGGGCGCTGGTCGAGACCTCGTTCAAGTTCCATGCCTCGTGCCGCCACACCCACCCTGCCGCCGATGCACTGCTGCAGCTGATGCAGCGCGAAGGCCTGGGCCACGAGCAGATCGCCAAGGTGGTCACCCGTGTGCACCAGGGCGCGATCGATGTGCTGGGCCGCGTGACCGTGCCGACCACCGTGCACCAGGCCAAGTTCTCCATGGGCACCGTGCTCGGCCTGATCGCAGTGCATGGCAGTGCGCAGTTGCTGGAATTCCGCGACCTGGCGCTGACCGACCCGCGTGTTGCCCGCTTGCGCGACAAGGTCGAGATGCAACTGGACGCCGAAGTGGACGGAGCCTATCCCGCACGCTGGCTCGGCCGCGTGGAAGTCACCGATGTGCAGGGGCGCCACTACAGCGCCGCCATCGACGACCCCAAGGGCGACCCAGGCAACACCCTCAGCCGCCCGGAACTGGAGGCCAAGTTCCAGCGCCTGCTGGCCTACTCAGGCGCACGCAGCGAAGCCCAGGGCAAACAACTGATCGAGCGCGTGTGGCAACTGCGCGACGCACCCTCGCTGGCAGACCTGCATTAAGCCGCGCCCTGCAACCCGGACCCACAGGTGACCCCTATGACCCAATCCACGCCCCGCCCGCTCGACGGCATCACCGTCGTCAGCCTGGAGCATGCCATCGCGGCGCCCTTCTGCACCCGGCAACTGGCCGACCTGGGCGCTCGCGTGATCAAAGTCGAGCGCCCCGGCAGCGGTGACTTCGCCCGCGGCTACGACCAACGCGTCGATGGCCTGGCCTCGCACTTCGTCTGGACCAACCGTTCCAAGGAAAGCCTGACCCTCGACCTCAAGCAGCCTGCTGCCGATGGCATTCTCGAGTCCTTGCTGGCCAAGGCCGACGTACTGGTGCAGAACCTCGCACCGGGCGCTGCGGCACGCATGGGCCTTTCGTTCGAGGCCTTGCATGCACGCTTCCCGCGGCTGATCGTGTGCGACATCTCCGGCTACGGCGAAGGTGGCCCCTATGAAAAGAAGAAAGCCTACGACCTGCTGATCCAGAGCGAAGGTGGCTTCCTCTCGGTGACCGGTGGCCCTGGCGACGACGAGATGGCCAAGGCCGGCTGCTCGATCGCCGATATCGCCGCTGGCATGTACGCCTACACCGGCGTGCTCTCGGCCTTGATGCTACGTGACAAGACCGGCGTCGGCAGCCGCATCGACGTGTCGATGCTGGAAAGCCTGGTGGAGTGGATGGGCTACCCCATGTACTACGCCTACGACGGCGCGCCGCCACCGCCGCGCGCCGGTGCCTCGCATTCCACCATCTATCCGTACGGGCCGTTCCCCACCGGGGACGGCGGTACCCTCATGCTCGGCCTGCAGAACGAGCGGGAATGGGCGCTGTTCTGCGACAAGGTGCTGCTCGACCCAGCCCTGGCCAGCGACGAACGCTTCAACGCCAACTTCAAGCGCTCGGAAAACCGCGACGTGTTGCGCCAGCTGATCATCGACCGCTTCGCCAGTCTGTCGCTGGACGAGGTGGTGGCCCGCCTGGAGCAGGCGCAGATCGCCAACGCCCGGGTCAACGACATGCACGGCGTATGGCAACACCCACAACTGCGGGCCCGCGACCGCTGGCGCGAGGTGGACAGCCCGGCCGGCAAATTGCCGTCGCTGCTGCCACCCGGACGCAACGCTGCCTTCACGCCACGCATGGACGGCGTGCCGGGCCTGGGCCAGCACACCCAACCGATTCTCGCCGAACTCGGCTTCAACGCCGAGCAGCAGGCAGAGCTGGCTGCAGGCGGTGTGGTATGAGCCGCATCCGTTCTGCCTTGTTCGTCCCCGGCAGCCGCCCCGAACGCTTCGCCAAGGCGCTGGCTGCCGGAGCCGACGTGGTCATCGTCGACTTCGAGGATGCCGTGGAGGAGCCGTTGAAACAGCAGGCCCGGGCCAACCTGGCGGCCTTCCTGCAAGCCGAGCCAGCGGCCTCGGTGTGGGTCCGGGTGAACGCGCCGCAGCACGCCGAACATGCCACCGACCTGGCCTTTTGCGCACAACAGCCGGGAGTAGTCGGTGTGTTGCTGCCCAAGGTGGAGAACGCGGCCCAGGTCGCGGTGGCCTGGCACGGCGGCAAACCGATCTGGCCGATCATCGAAAGCGCCAAGGGCCTCCTGGCGCTGGCACAGATCGCCGCTGCCGAAGGCGTCGAGCGCTTGTCGTTCGGCAGCCTCGACCTGGCCCTGGACCTCGAGCTCAACACCGAGAGCGACACGGCCCGGCAGTTCCTCGACCATGCGCGCATGGCGGTGCAGCTGCACTCGCGCGGTGCCGACCTGTTGCCGCCACTCGATGGCGTGTTCCCGGCCATCGGCGACCCGGAGGGGCTGCAGCGGGCCATGCGCCATGCCCGCGACATGGGCTATGGCGGCGCATTGTGCATCCATCCCAAGCAGGTGCCGGTGATTCACGCCGCACTGGCCCCGAGCAGCGATGAGTTGGCGTGGGCGCGGCGGGTCGTGGCGGCCAGTGAAGCGGCCAACGGCGCCGGGGCCTTCCAGTTGGATGGGCAGATGGTCGATGCGCCGGTGTTGCTGCGTGCGCAGCGGTTGCTGGAGCGGCACCCTGGCTAAGGCGTGACGGCTCGTCCGCGTTCGGCTAAGCCTAACGCGGCCTTACACAAAAGCTGATTGCCCATACACAAGTCAATGCGCCATCTTTACTGCCAACCCTCTACAACAATAAATCCGAGGTGTCATCGATGTTCAAACTGACTCAGGCGCTGTTCTGCGCCGCCGCCGTGTCCATGGCGGGCCTGGCCCAGGCCGCCGACCCCATCATCATCAAGTTCGCCCACGTCGTCGCCGACAGCACGCCCAAGGGCCAGGGCGCGTTGATGTTCCAGAAACTCGTCGCCGCCGACCCGCAACTCAAGGACAAGGTCAAGGTCGAGGTCTACCCCAACTCGTCGCTGTTCGGCGACGGCAAGGAAATGGAAGCCCTGCTGCTGGGTGACGTGCAGATGCTGGCGCCATCGCTGGCCAAGTTCGAGCACTACAACAAACAGGTGCAGATCTTCGACCTGCCGTTCCTGTTCAACGACCTGGCCGCGGTCGACCGCTTCCAGCAAGGCCCGCAGGGCAAGGCACTGCTGACCTCCATGGAAGACAAGGGCATCACCGGCCTGGCCTACTGGCACAACGGCCTCAAGCAACTGTCGGCGAACAAGAAGGTGATCCTGCCCAAGGACGCCCGCGGCCTGAAGTTCCGCGTGCAGGCCTCCAGCGTGCTCGAGGAGCAGTTCAAGGCGATCCGCGCCAACCCGCGCAAGATGAGCTTCGCCGAGGTCTACCAGGGCCTGCAGACCGGCACCGTCAACGGCACCGAGAACACCTGGTCGAACTACGAAAGCCAGAAGGTCAACGAAGTCCAGCCCTTCTTCACCGAGACCAACCACGGCCTGATCGACTACATGGTGATCACCAATGCCAAGTTCTGGAACGGCCTGCCCGCAGACGTACGCGGCGAACTGCAGAAGATCATGGACGAGGTCACCGTCGAGGTGAACAAGCAGGCCGAAGCGCTCAACCAGACCTCCCGGCAGAAGATCATCGACGCCAAGACCAGCGAGATCGACCCGCTCACCGCCGAGCAACGGGAAACCTGGCGTGAAGCGATGCGCCCGGTCTGGGAGAAATTCTCCGATCAGATCGGTGCCGACCTGATCAAGGCCGCCGACGCCTCCAACAAAGCTTCCTGACAGCCACACTGCCCTGTCCGGCCACCCGTTCCCAGGGTGGCCCTCCCTCTCTCTGTCTGGAGAATCCCTATGCAATCGCTCAGGCGTGTCTGGGAGCATTTCGAGGAAGGCATGATCGCCTTCCTCCTGGCGGCCATGACCTTGGTGACATTCATCTACGTGGCCCTGAACAACCTCTATTCGATGTTCTACACCCTCAGTGACCACTGGGCCTGGGCCAGCGACCTGCTGCTGGCGATCGGCGACCACCTGATGAGCTATGCCCAGGAAATGACCTGGAGCATCGCCCTGACCAAGGCACTGTTCGGCTGGCTGATCTTCTTCGGTATCTCGTATGGCGTGCGCACCGCTGGCCACCTGGGTGTCGACGTGCTCGTGCGACGCACGAGCAAACCGGTGCAACGGGTACTGGCGATGATCGCCTGCGCCTGTTGCCTGGCCTATGCCGGGCTGTTCCTGCTGGCCAGCATCAAATGGGTGAGCGCAGTGCTCGCCGCCGGTATCGGCGCCGAGGACCTGGACCGCTACGGCATCAAGATCGGCCATATCGCGCTGATCGTGCCCTTGGGCTTCGCCCTGATCATCGTGCGCTATCTGGAAATCCTCTACCGCCTCTACACCCGCCGCCAATATGGCCTGGGCCTGGCCGACGAGGCCGCGGAAGCGAGCAAGCTGGCCAACCCCGGTGAGGAGCACCACTGATGACGGTTATCTGCCTGTTCCTGTTGTTGTTCGTGTTCATGTTCCTCGGCGTGCCGATCGCGATTTCGCTGGGCCTGTCGGGGGCACTGTCGATCCTGATGTTCAGCCAGGACTCGTTGAGCTCGCTGGCGATCAAGCTGTTCGAAACCTCCGATAGCTATACCTTCCTGGCCATCCCGTTCTTCCTGCTGTCGGGTGCGTTCATGACCACCGGTGGCGTGGCGCAGCGCCTGATCGACTTCGCCAACGCCTGCGTCGGCCACATCCGTGGCGGCCTGGCCATTGCCGCCGTGCTGGCTTGCATGCTGTTCGCCGCGCTGTCGGGCTCCTCGCCTGCCACCGTGGCCGCCGTGGGCTCGATTGCCGTGGCCGGCATGGTGCGTTCGGGCTACCCACGCGAGTTCGGCGCGGGCATCATCTGCAACGCCGGCACCCTGGGCATCCTGATCCCGCCGTCGATCGTCATGGTGGTGTACTCGGCAGCCACCGAGACCTCGGTCGGCAAGCTGTTCATGGCGGGGGTGATCCCGGGGATCCTGCTCGGCGTCTGCCTGATGGTGACCATCTACATCGTCGCCCGGATCAAGAAGCTGCCGGCGCAACCACGCGCCAGCTTCGCCGAATGGCTGTACACCGCCCGCCGCGCGTTCTGGGGCCTGTTGCTGCTGGTGATCATCCTCGGCGGCATCTACAGCGGCATGTTCACCCCCACCGAGGCTGCGGCCGTGGCGGCGGTGTACTCGGCGTTCATCGCGCTGTTCGTGTACAAGGACATGCGCCTGCGCGACTGCCCGAAGGTGCTGCTGGAGTCCGGGCGGCTGACCATCATGCTGCTGTTCATCATCGCCAACGCCATGCTCTTCGCCCACGTGCTGACCACCGAGCAGATCCCCCAGCAGATCACCCAGTGGGTGATGTCCGAGGGCCTGACGCCGATCGGCTTCCTGATCATGGTCAACATCGTGCTGCTGGTGGCCGGCAGTTTCATGGAGCCGTCGGCGATCATCCTGATCCTGGCGCCGATCTTCTTCCCGATCGCCATGAAGTTGGGCATCGATCCGATCCACCTCGGCATCGTCATGGTGGTCAACATGGAAATCGGCCTGGTGCACCCGCCGGTAGGCCTGAACCTGTTCGTGACCTCGGCGGTGACCGGTCTGACCCTGGGCCAGACGATCCGCGCGGCGCTGCCGTGGTTGTCGATCCTGCTGCTGTTCCTGATCCTGGTGACCTACGTGCCGTTCATCTCGCTGGCGCTGCCAGAGTGGTTGGGCATGCCGTAGCCTGAGCACATCGCAAGCGTCCATGAAAAAGGCTCGCCGGAACCCTCCGGCGAGCCTTTTGTTCAATCGGTTGCGCTGTTTACAACTTTGGCAGCGCCACTGCCTCATCGTCCAGCACGCGCTTCCCCAACTGCTGCGAACGCAGCACCGCCGCGCCATAGATGGCCAGCACGGCGATCGAGCAAGTCCCGGAGAACAGCAGAACCGAGGTGTAGCCGTAGGTTTCGATCAGCATGCCGCCGACCGCCGGCCCCACGGCGGCGCCGAACGAAAGGCACAGTGCGCCGAGGGCCACCAGCTTGCCCGACAGGTCGAACTCGGCCATCACGCCGAAGGTGTAGGCCAGCACGAAGTTGATCGAGAACAGGAAACACATGACGCCCGCCACGAACATGGCCAGCGAGGAGAACTGCGCCAGCAGTACCAAGCCTGCCACTTCGGCGCCGACGATCACCACCACGGGCAGGAAGCGCCCGGCTTTCAGGCCAATCGACGAGGCGATGAAGCCGCCGACGGTATTGATGATGAAGCCACCCGCCAGCACGGTGCCGATGGTGTCGGCAGACAACCCGCTCTTCTTGCCCATCAGCTCGAGAAATGCCCAGACCGACATGATCCCGGTCAGGAACACCAGGCTGGCGAGCAGGCTCAGCCAAGCGATCGCGCGGCTGTGCCGGCATGGCGCCTGCGCCTCGCTACCTTGGGCCGCCAGGTAGCGCTCGCTGCGCCGTGGCACCCAGCACAGCGGCGCCACACCCATCAGCAGCATGGCGATGACCAAGGTCACCAGCATGCCCTGGAAGCCCCAGACCGGCGCCACCGCCACCGGCAATGCGATCAGCAGCAAGGCACCGGGCACGGTTTCCATGCCCAGCTTGAAGCCGAACGCCCGCTCCGGCTGCGCGCTGTCGCCGAAGATGGTCATCGCCAGGGCATACAAGGCCCCGGTGCCGGCGCCGGCCAGGGCCATCAGCAGCATCAGCGCCTCGAAGGAAGGGTCACGCAGCATGCAGGCCACTGCCGCGACTACCAGCAAGGAGGCCAGGGTGGAAATCACTCGCCAGTCGAGCCGGTGGATCCACAGCACCGATGCCAGGCCCACCACGCCGAAGCCGACGTTCAAGGCCATGGCCAGGCTGCCCAGTTGTTGTTCGCCAAGGCCGAATTGCTCGGCGAGGGCACCGAACAGCACGGGCAGGACATTGAGCAGCAGGGCGCCAGCGGCGGACACCAGGCCTGCGCAGATATACACGGAAGTCTTGTCGATCGGGTTGCTTGTTGTTGTTTTCATCGGCTGATCCTGGACGGGTAGGAGTTGCAGCAGTGTGCAGCGCTTGCATCGCCCCGGCATGTACCGGGTTGCCTGGCTTTTGGTCATGGTTGCCAGGGTTGGGCGCGGCATTGTCCACGAAACACCGGGCAAATCAAGGCGCCAGAGGGCCTGTCCGACGTTTGCCGTGCTCCGCCCGTCATTGCTGACCAATTCGGGATAGCCGCCTGCCTGCCGGCGTTTCTAACATCGTCGGCGTCGGCAGCCACCTGCGCTGCCGGCACTTACTCCAGACCGCGAGAACAGCCATGACTACAACGACAAGAATCGACTTTCTCTACCTGTCCGAGCAGGACATGATCCGCGCCGGCGTCACCGACATGTTGGCCTGCGTGAACACCATGGAAGAGATGTTCGGCCTGCTGCACCATGGCGACTACCGCATGGCCGGCCCGAACAATGACTCGCATGGCGCGATGGTCACCTTTCCCAAGGACTCGCCGTTCCCCAACATGCCCAAGCCCACCGCCGACCGCCGCATGATGGCGATGCCGGCCTACCTGGGCGGCAGCTTCTGCACTGCCGGGGTGAAGTGGTATGGCTCGAACATCGCCAACCGCGACAAGGGGCTGCCGCGCTCGATCCTGATGTTCACCCTCAACGACCCGGACACCGGCGCGCCACTGGCGCATATGTCGGCCAACCTGCTGTCGGCGTACCGCACCGGCGCGATCCCAGGCGTCGGTGCCCGCCACCTGGCGCGGCGCGATTCCAAGGTCATCGGCCTGCTCGGCCCTGGCGTCATGGGCAAGACCACCGTGGCCGCATTCATGGCGGTGTGCGACCAGATCGACACGCTCAAGCTCAAGGGCCGCGGGCAGAAAAGCCTGGACGACTTCATCGCCTGGGTACGCGAGACCTATCCGCAGATCACCCGCATCGAGCTGGTCGACACCATCGAGGAAGTCGTGCGCGACTCGGACCTGGTCACCTTCTGCACCTCCGGCGAAACCGGTGATCCTGCCACCTATCCGATGGTCAAGCGCGAGTGGGTCAAGCCCGGTGCGTTCCTGGCCATGCCGGCCGGCTGCAACATGGACCTGGGCATGGAGCAGCCCGACGTGCGCAAGGTGGTCGACAACACCGGCCTGTACCACGCCTGGTACGAAGAATTGCCAAAGCCTGCGCACAACCACGTACCGGTGATTGGCGTGCGCTTCATGGACATGATCGCCGAAGGCACGTTGCAGCCCGAGCAGCTCGAAGACATCGGCAAGATCGTCGCCGGCGAGGCGCCGGGGCGCAACAACGCCGAAGAGATCATCATCATGTCGGTCGGCGGTATGCCCGTAGAGGACGTGGCCTGGGGCACGGTGGTGTATCGCCAGGCGCTCGAACGCGGGGTCGGCGTACGCCTGAACCTGTGGGAAAGCCCGGCCCTGAGCTGATTCATCCACCCCAGCCCAACGGGTCAACCTGCAGCGCTAGCGCCCGCACCTCTGCGAGTGAGCGAAGGCGCCTCGCCGAACAGGGCACGATAAGCACCCGCGAAGTGCCCCAGGTGGGTGAAGCCGACCTCGCAGGCTACCCTGGCTACGGTGAACCGCTCGGCGGAGGTGCGCTGCAGGCGCTGGCGCGCGGCGTTCAAGCGCACGGCGCGCAGGTACTCGACCGGGCGCAGGCCGGTGACGCCGAGAAAGCTGCGTTGCAAGGTGCTGCGGCTGACGTCCAGCCGTTCGCAGATCTGCAACACCGAGAGCGGCTCGTCCAGGCAGTCCAGGGCCATCTGATGCGCCTGCCTGACCAGGTAGGCACTGACCGCGACATTGCCGGCGCGCCCGCTGCCCCCTTGGAACACCTGCTCGAGCAGCACCAGCATGCATTCGAGCAGCAGGTCTTCGAGTTGCGCCTCGGGCAACGGTTCGCCCTGCAGCACCGCATCGACCATCGCCAGCAACTGCTGGCGGATCGCCCCGAGAAACTGCGGACTGGCGTTGAGCCGGGTGGTCCTGTTCAACCTGCGCAGTTCCGCGGCGCTGAACTCGCGATCGGCCAGTCGCTCCAGGCGCTGGGCATCGACACTGACCGCCAGCAGGTCCATGCCTTCGGCGGCGTGCACGAAGAATTCCTGGCCACTGTGAAGAAGGGTGACATCGGCGTCACCGACACTATTGCCTTGGAATACCCCTGCCCGCCCGCCGCTTTCCGGCATCGCCAGGCAGAACCTGCGCGCCGGTGCGGCGCCATGCTGGACGACGCGTTTGTCCAGGCATTCGCGAAAGATCTGGAAGCGCTCTGCGGTAAGGTGCGTGAGCTCGGTATGGGCGCTGCCGGCGCTCATCTGGTCGTAGGTTTGTTGCCAGCCGAGGATGGCGTTGGCGTGGGTGTTGACGTCGTTGAAGTGCTGCCGCTGGGCGTGCATGGTGTAACCGCTGGGTTGGAATTCTTGTGGGTTTGAGGGGAAGCAAGGGGCGGGCCAGGAATTCGCGGTGTTCGGCTTGAGTGATGTAGCGCCGCTGAGATCGAGCGCCGCGCGGGCGGCGCTCGATCTATGCCCCCCTGAATCCCTCAAGCCTTACCCTGTACCCCTGCCTCAAAACCGCATCATCACCGACTTCAACTCGGTATAGTCATCAATGAACGCACTCCCAAACTCCCGCCCGATCCCCGACCCCTTGACCCCACCAAACGGCACCGCCGGGTCGAGGAAGGTGTGCATGTTCACCCACACCGTGCCCGCCTCGATCCGCGGGATCAGCCGCATCGCTTTGGACAGGTCGTTGGTCCACACACTGGCGCCGAGGCCGAAGGGCGAGTCGTTCATCAGGCGCACCAGTTCGTCTTCGTCGTCGAACGGCAGTACGGTGACGATCGGGCCGAAGGTTTCTTCCTGCAGGAACGGGTCGTGCTCATCCAGGGCCTTGAGCAAGGTCGGTTGCACGAAGTAGCCCGGCCCCGGCAGCGGCTTGCCGCCGCAGATCACCTGGCCGCGGGCGTTGGCCTGGGCGAAGAAGCCGAGGATCTTGTCGTGGTGCGCCTTGTTGGCCAGGGGACCGAACTGCGCCGACTCGTCCAGTGCGCCACCCACCTTCATGGCGCCAAGACGCTCGGCCAGCTTGGCGCAGATCGCCTCGACCTTGCTGCGATGGATATACAACCGCTCGGGAGCCGCGCAGACCTGGCCCTGGTGCACGTAGGCGGTCTGCAGAATGCCCTCGACCGCAGCATCCACGTCGACGTCGGCGAGGAACGCCGCCGGGTTCTTGCCGCCCAGCTCCAGGGTCACCCGGGTCAGGTTGGCACTCAGGGCCGCTTTGCCCACCGCCACGCCAGTCGGTACGGAACCAGTGAACGATACTTTGGCGATGTCCTTGTGGCCGATCAGTTGCTGGCCGATGCGCCCGCCGCCGTTGACGATGTTCAAGGCGCCCGCCGCAATGCCGGCCTCGACGGCCAGTTCGGCAATGCGCAACAGCGACAGCGGCGTGAACTCGCTGGGCTTGAGCACGATGGTGCAGCCACAGGTCAGCGCCGAGGCGATCTTCCAGATGCCGATCATCAGCGAGAAGTTCCACGGGGTGATACCCGCCACCACCCCCACCGCCTCGCGGCGGGTGAACGCCGCGTATTGCTCACCCTGGAAGGATGGCAGCGAAGGCGTCATGGTCTGCCCGTGGATCTTGGTCGCCCAGCCCGCGAAATAGCGCAGGAACACCACGCTCTGGGGGACTTCCAACTGACGGGTCAGGTGGATCGACTTGCCGGAGCTCAGCGACTCCAGCTGCGCCAGTTCCTCGCCGTGGGCTTCGATCAGGTCGGCCAGGCGGTTCAGTGCGACGCCGCGCAGGTAGGGCGTGGTGCTGCCCCAACTGCCGTGGAAAGCGCTGCGGGCGGCCTGTACTGCACGTTCGACCAGTGCCTCGCTGGCGTGGGAAACCTGGGTCAGCACCGAGGCGTCGGAGGGGTTGAACACCTCGAATCGCTCGGCGCCAGGCTCACTGACCGGCTGGCCGTCGACGAAGCTGCCGGGGTTGCTGTCGAGAAACCGTTGAACGCTGGAAAGCAGGGCGACTTCGCTCATACCGTCCCCCTGCGAACCGGGCTTTGCTGAGCGGGTAGTGGGAAAGGCATTGCAACTCTCCTGTGGCAGTTTGGTAGTGGGCGTGCTCGCCCCAGACTTCGAGTCTGCAACAACGCCCATCACCGTTCTGGTTCACCCCTGCCACATTTTGGCTCGTGCCTGCCAACCGCCGCGGGTCAGGCCTTGTCCGGCACCGGTAGCGGCGCATCGCTGTTCCACTCGGTCACTGGCCGGCTGAACAGGTTCTCGGTCTGGAAGTGTGCCATCCGCCACTGCCCTTCCTCCAGCGCGAAGCGCACCGTCAGGCGCGCGGCGTTCAGGTGCGAGGCGCCATCGGCGAAGGTGCTGGTCTGCAACATCACCCAGCGCCCTACCCCCTGCTCGCCGTCCACCTCGATGACTTCGCTGGTCAGGAAGTGCACGTTCAAGGCGAAGTGCGACGGGGTCTTCATGTAGGTGGCGAACATGGCGCGGATCGCCTCGCGGCCCCGGTAGCCGCCAAAGCTCGCGGCATACTTGGCGCCCTTGCCTTCCCACACTGCTTCACGGCAGAACAACCCGGCCAGCTCATCCAGCGGCGTGCTGGCGTCGAGCTGGTCGCACAGTTCCATGTAGCGGTTGATGCAGACCCGGATGGCCTGCTGGCTTTCAAAACGCTGCAGGCGTGCCTGCAATTGGACGATATCGTTCATCGCGACCTCAGCGTGCGCTGTTGGCATACAGGTTGAGCAGCAGGCGTTCGGCCACCGCCAGCAGTTTCTCGTCGGCGCCCTTGGCCGCCACCAGTTGCAGGCCGACCGGCAGGCCGCACTCGCTACCCAGCGGGATGCTCAGCGCCGGATGCCCGGACAGGTTGAACGGTCGCACCAGCGAGGTCATGCCCAGCACCGCGCGGGTGTCGGCGGCGTCTTCCAGACGCAGTGGGAAGTCTGGCATGGTCGGCAGGGCCAGCACGTCGAAATTGGCCAGGGCCTGGTCGACTTCCTCGGTGAAGCGCGTGCGTACGCCTTCGGCTTCCGCCAGCGCGCTGTCGCGGGTCTCCCCCGCGGCCGCCAGGCGCCCGGCGATATCGGCGCCGACCTTGCCGGTTTCCAGCAGGTGGCCGCAGCCTTCGAAGGTTTCGCGGTTGATCACCACCATGCCGGCCTCGTAGGCAGCGCCGAAGTGCTTGAGCTCGACATTGCCCAGAGGCAGGCCGGTGGCTGCCAGGGCCCCTTGCACCACCTTGTGGATCGCCACCTCCGCCGTGACCCGCAACACGCCGATACGGGCCTTGGTAGGCACCTGGGCGGGGATGAAGGTCGGGTCGATCATGCTCATGGCCCGCACCAGCATGGGCAGGCTGGCGGCGAACGGGCCGACGCAGTCGAGGCTGGTGCGCGCCGGCATCACGCCCTTGCGGCTGACCCGGCCAAACGTCGGCTTGAAGCCGAACACGCCGCAGCAGCACGCTGGGATGCGCACCGAGCCGCCGGTATCGGTGCCCAGGCTGAAGTCCGCCAGGCCTGCGGCCACCGCTGCCGCCGAGCCACTGGACGAACCACCGGGAATACGCCCGGGGAAACGCGGGTTGGCCGCGGTGCCGGTGTAGCGGTTGATGCCGGTGGTGCCGAAGGCCAGTTCGTGCAGGCTGACCTTGCCGGTCAAGCGGGCGCCGGCGGCCAGCAGGTTGCTCACCACCTCGGCGTGGCGCTCGGCCAACGGCGCGTGCTCCAGCGCCTGGCTGCTGGCGCGGGTCGCGGTACCGGCTACGTCGATGGTGTCCTTGACCACGACCCGGGGGCCGCTGCCGCCCAGGTCGAGGGTTTCAACTATGATTGTCATTTTTATGCAGTCCTGTTCAAGAATGGATGCCGGACGTTCGCCCAGCCGATAACATGCGTATTTATTACGTGAAATGTCAACTGAACATTCCAGTAGTTTGCCGCCGCTGGACGGTAGCCAAATTCGCGTAAACGTCTATGATGTCGCGACTATTTCCGCACAAGTAGTGAACCGATGAGCAACGCGAAGAACAAAGGACACAGCCATCACGATCCGGCCAGCGATGAATTTCGCAAGGAAGACTTCCCCTTCTACTGGCTGGCCCGCGTGCATGGTCGTTACACCCAGAACATGGAGCGCCTGCTCAAGAAGGTCGACCTCGACGTGCCGCGCTGGCGCGTGCTGTGGATCCTCAACGAGAACGGCGAGTCGAGCATTTCCGAGATCTCCACCCATGCCATCGCCAAGCTGTCGACCATCACCAAGATCGTCTACCGCATGAAGGAAGATGGCCTGGTCGATACCGCGCCCAGCCCCGAGGACGGGCGCGTGACCCAGGTGCGCATCACCGAGGTCGGCCTGCAGAACATCGAACGCATGCAGGAGGTGACCCGCGAGCTGTTCCAGCGCAGCTTCAAGGGGTTGACCGAGGCTCAGGTGCAGCGTTTGAACCGCATGCTGGAAGTGGTATTTCACAATCTCGAGACGTTGTGATTCCTCGCAACCCACCGATTCGCAGGCCATTGTAGGAGCGGGTTCACCCGCGAACACCGGCGTAGCCGGTGCCATGCACCGCGTTGGATTCTTCGCGGGTAAACCCGCTCCTACAGGTGGTGCAGGTGTCAGCAGGCCTTGGAGTCTTCGCAAACCCGGTGGTAGGCCCGGTTGAAATACACCAGCCCATCGTCGGCACCGCCATGGCGGATGTCCTGGATCTCGCAGTAGAAAATGCTGTGCGAACCCACTTCATGCACCTGGGCGATGCGGCAGTCGAAGTTCACCAACGCCTCCTGCATCACCGGGGCGCCACTCTCCAGCACGATCCAGCCGGTGGTGGCGAAGCGCTCGTCCATGTTCAGGTTGCGGTTGGCGAAGGCGCCCGACAGTTCCTGGTGGGTGCCGGCCAGCACGTTCACGCACAGCGCGCCGTTGGCCTTGAACTGCTCGTTGGAGTACGACGAGCGGTTCATGCACACCAGCAAGGTGGGCGGCGAATCGGTCACGCTGCACACCGCCGAGGCGGTGAAGCCGAAGCGCCCGGCAGGGCCATCGGTGGTGATGACCGACACGGCGCCACCGAGCATCGCCATCGCATTGCGAAATTGGGTTACGTCTACCATGGTCATTCTCCTCAGATGTCCAGCACCAGCTTGTTGGTCTTGGCCCGCGAGCAACACACCAGGATCTGGTCGTTGGCGGCCTTTTCTTCATCGGTCAGGTACACGTCGCGGTGGTCCGGTTCGCCTTCGAGCACCTCGCACATGCAGGTGCCGCACACACCCTGCTCGCAGGAGATGTCGATCTTGATGCCGACCTGGGCCAGGGCATCGAGAATGGTCTGGCCTTCGGCGACCTGCACGGTCTTGTTGCTGCGCGCCGCGACCACTTCGAAACCGCCACCGCTGGCGTCCACTTCCACCTGGAAGTACTCCTTGTGGATCTGCGCCTCGTCATAACCTTGCGCGCGCGCCCCGGCGATCACCCAATCCATGAAGCCCGAGGGCCCGCAGGTGTACATGTGGGTACCGGTGTCGGCCTTGCCGAGCACGGCGGCCAGGTCCAGGCGCTGGGCGGCTTCCTCGTCGTCGAAATGGGTGACCACCCGCTCGGCGAATGGCGCCTTGGCCAGCTCATCGAGAAACGCGCTGCGGCTGCGCGAACGCCCGCAGTAGTGCAACTCGAAATCGGCGCCCTGGCGGTGCAGGGCGTGGGCCATGGCGATCATCGGGGTGATGCCGATACCGCCCCCCAAGAGGATCGAGCGACGGGCATCTGCCGCCAGCGGGAACAGGTTGCGCGGCGCGCTGATCTGCACCTCGCGGCCTTCGTGCAGCGAATCGTGCACCTGCACCGAACCACCGCGCGACGCCGGGTCCTTCAGCACCCCCAGGCGATAGACGGACACCTCGGCAGGGTCGCTGCACAGCGAATACTGGCGCACCAGGCCGGGTGCCACATGGATATCGACGTGCGCGCCGGCCTCGAAGGCAGGCAAGGCGGCGCCATCGGCACGCCCCAGGTCGAGGACGACCACGTCGGCCCCTTGGATCTCGCGCTTGCGCACGACTACGTTCAACAGTTCTTCATTCATGGCCGGTGCCTCGGGTTACCAAAGGGGCGCCAGGCGCCCCGAAAAATTCAACGCATGAACAGGCCGCCGTTCACGTCCCAGGTCGCCCCGGTGGTGAAGTAGGCTTCGGGCCGTGCCAGTTGCACGATGAGGTCGCCAAGGAAATCGGCATCGCCCAGGCGCTGTACCGGAATGTTCGCCAGCAGGCCCTGGAGCCGCTCGGCAGGCACAGCAGCATGCACCGCCGGGGAATCGATGGGGCCAGGGGCGATGGCGTTGACCGTGACCCCGCGGGTGGCGAATTCCTTGGCGAAGATCTTGGTCAGGGTGACGATGGCCCCCTTGCTCGCCGCATAGTGCGCGCCGGTGGCGGTGCCGCCGTTCTGCCCGGCCAGCGAGGCCATGTTGATGATCCGCCCGTAGCCGGCCTCGGCCAGGTGCGCACCGAGTACCTGGCAGCCGAGGAACACGCTGCGCAGGTTGAGGCCGACCACGGCGTCGAACTCTTCCGGGCTGATCTGCATCAGCGGCGTGGTCTTGGTCACAGCGGCGTTGTTGACCACCACGTGCAGGGCACCGAAGTGCTCAAGCACCTGGGCCAGGGCCTGCTCGAAGTCGGCCTTGCTGCCGACATCCAGTTTCACCGCCAGGGTGCGTCCGCCCTGCCCTTGCAGCTGCTCGGCGGCGGCCTGGGCCAGGCCCAGGTCGCGGTCCGAGACCACCACATCGAAGCCGGCAGCCAGCAGCCGGGCGCAGAAGCGCTGGCCCAGGCCCTGGCCGGCGCCGGTTACCAATGCGACTTGGTTCATGGCGCGCTCCTCAGAGGATGTAGCCGATACCGGCAAGGGTATCGTCGCTGTTGATCAGGCTGATCACCTTGCGGTGGATCTTGAAGCCGCCTTCGGCCCGCACCAGGGTGTAGGTCAGGTCGGCGCTGTAGTGCTTGAGGCTTTCCTTGCGAAACTCACGGATGTTCTGCGCAGCGCGCACGGTGACGTTGACGCCGTCATCGCCGAGTACGCGGATGCGCGAAATCGTGCGCACCGTGCGCGGTTGCGGGCTGGTGGAGATCGACTCGCCGCCGATCAACCGCTGCACGCGCAGGCCGCGCATGTGGTGATCGTCGTAGGCGTAGTTGAGGGTGTTCTCGTAGTCGGTCTCTTTCGGATCGATCGGGATGATATAGGTCCCTTTTTCGGTCCACAGGCTCAGCCAGGTGTCGTATTCACCATGGTCGAGCATGTCGCCTTCCTGCCAGATGAACGCCGTCACTTCATTGAACAGATTGAGGTTCATCATTTGGCCTCCGCGGTCATCATCTTCTTCCACTGCTGGTACGCCGCACGCATGCCGGTTTCGGCGCTGACGTCGGAGATCAGGCCATCGGCGCTGGGCTTTTCACCCGGCAGGCCACGGTTGAGCATGATCCACAGGTTCTCGCCGGCATTGGCGCCTTTCTGCACCCGCTCCCAAGCCTCGGAGTCGTCCGGGGTGCCGAAGCCCATCGGCCCCTGGAAGTGTTCGTGCAGGCGCAGGCGGTAGCGGTTGGCCGCGGCCGGGCCGCCGTCCATGGTGATCACCGAGTGATGGATCTCGGTCTCGGTCACCGAGATCGGCTGCAGCACGCGGAAGAACGCCATCGAGCAGGCGACGTTGGGGAACAGGTTGAGGTTGAAGCCCGAACCGCCGACCGCGCGGACGATCCGGCGCACCTGCTGCTCCTCGATGCCCTCGTCACGCAGTTCGGCGGCCAGGGCCTCGAAGCGCTCGGGGATCGGCTTGTCGAGGTCGGCTTCGAGGTCGACCAGTTCGGGGATCATCACCATCACGCTGTGGCCGTTGCCCAGGTCTTCGACGTAGCCGGGGCCCTTGACGAAATCGAACAGCTCCAGGGTCTGCTCGTCGACCGAGGACAGGAAGCTCTTGTGCACCAGCGGGAAGTGGTAGGCGTCGGTGGTGTTTTCCAGCTGGATCTTCCAGTTGCCGGGGAAGCGGAAGCGGTGCTCGCCCGGGACCTTGATGCCGTAGCCGGCGCCCTGCTTCATGAACAGGTCCATCCACTTCTTGGCCGCGCCGAGGAAGTCTTCGAGTGGCTCGATGTCGTCCTTGAAGGTGGCGAAGACCATGCCGGCGTAGCTTTCGGTACGCAGGCTGACCAGCGGCAGCTCGGCCTTGTCGATGCAGTCGCCGTAGCTTTCCGGGTGCGGAATGCCGCGCAGCGAGCCGTCGAGGGCGTAGCCCCAGCCGTGGTAGGGGCAGACGAAGCTGTTGGTCTTGCCCTTCTTGTGCTCGCAGACCGTGGCGCCGCGGTGGCGGCAGCGGTTGAGCAGGACGTTGATGCCTTTCTTGCGGTCACGCACGACGATCACCGGCTGCTTGCCGATGTAGGTGGTCTTGTAGCTGCCGGCGTCGGGGATTTCGCTCTCGTGGGCGACCCAGATCCAGGTGCTGTGGAAGATCTTTTCCAGCTCGGCGTCGAACAGCGCCGGGTCGGTGTACAGGGACGTATGGACGCGGTCGGCCTGCACCAGCTCGGCCGGGTCCACTGCCAGGTTGATGGCGGGAATCAGGTTGCTCACGGGGTATTCCTCTTGTTCTTCAGGCGCGCTGGATGATCAGTTCGCGGCCGACACGGGCCTCGACCTTGGCGTAGCGCCACAGCTTGTACGGCCCCTCGCCTACCGCAGTGGTGCGGAACAGGTTGCAGGCGGCGTGCACGGTTTCGATGTCCGGCACGTCGGCCAGCAGGTACGTGGTCCAGGGGAAACCGTCGGACGGGCCGACCATGCTCTGGTCGTCGTCCATGTTGCCCAGCACGCTGACCCCGGCCAGGTCGTGGATGCCGTTCCACATGGCGCTGAAGGCGGCCCACACCTGCAGTTGCTCCTCACGCGGGGCGTCGAAGAAATTCTGGTTGATGCCCATGCAGAACAGCACGCGCAAGGCTTTCTTATCGCTCATGACAAATATCCCTGAAAATTAGAGGTAGCCCGGGAGGGGCTGTTTACCGAAGAACATCGCTCCGGCGTTCTGGTAGGTGACGTCGCCCATGAAGGCGTGCTGGGTGACCACCTGCGCATCGTTGACGCAGCGGGCCAGCGGGCTTTCGTTGTAGATGCCGGTCATGCCCGAAAGCATCTGTGCGCTGCGCGCCACTTCGGCGGCCACGCGGGTGGCGTGGGTGGAAGACAGCCGCAGCAGATTGGTGGCCTCGACCGGTACCGGATCACCGGCCAGTACATGCGCCCAGGCCTGCTCGATGGAGTCGTAGAAGAACGCCCGCGCCGAACGCAGCGCGGCCTCGGCCTTGGCCACATCGACCTGGGCCAGGGGGCGGTCGGCCAGCGCCGGAGCGCCAGTGACCGAGATGCGCCCGCTGGCCATGCCCGAGAGTTCGTCCAGCGCGGCGCGTGCCACGCCCAGGCCGACCACCGACAGCACCTGGGTAGCCAGCGACAGCGATGGGTAACGGAACAGCGGCTCGTCGAGGTTCGAGCGGCCACCGCGCACGAAGGTCCACTCCTCGCCCACCACCACGTCCTCGACCACCACGTCATGACTGCCGGTGCCCAGCAGGCCCACGGTGTCCCAGGTTTCCTCGATCCGGGCCTGGCTGCTCGGCATCACCGCCAGGCGTGGCAGGTCGAGCTTGTCGCCATTACGCGGGGCGATGCCCACGCCGATGATGTCGGCGCCCATCGAACCACTGGAGTATTTCCAGCGGCCATTGACCTTGAAGCCACCGTCCACGATCTCGGCCGGCTGTGGCGGGAAGATGCCGCCGGCGAACACCGTATCGGGGCTCTGCTGGTAGACCTTGGCGATGGTCTCCAGCGGCAGCGCCGCCAGATACACCGGGCTCATGCCGAAGCTCGCCACCCAGCCGGCGGAGCCATCGGCGTGGGAGATGCGCTCGATCATTTCGCAGAACTGGGCTGGCGAGCATTCCAGGCCACCGAAGCGGCTGGGCACCAGGGCGCGGTACACGCCATGGGCCTTGAAGGCATCGATCACATCGCGGGAAATGTGGCGCTGGCGATCGAATTCGCCGAGGCGAGCACGATCACGAATTCCTTCGAGCAAGGCTTCGAAGGCAGCACCGGAGGTCAGCGCCGAGGCAGGCGCGGCACGCAGGCAAAGCGAATCCATAGACTTTCTCCGTCTCAGACACGGTTTGGAACTAGAGGGCAGTAGGGAAATGGCCTGGGCCCTGAAGGGCGTTGGCGACACCGGGGACCGGTGCTGGGGTGGCTGGGCGCTCCACGCGGAAACGCCTGCCACTCTGTGTGCAGGGGCTGTGATCGGGCGGCATGGTCTGTCTCTCTTGTTGTGTTTGCCGATGGCTGAAATTTGGGATTTATTACGTGAAATGTCAATTGAATTTTCACGCTTAAAAACGAATTTTTCAGCACTAAAAATTGAGATGAATTCTCATCTTGTTTTTATATGTCTGTTTTATATGTGTTTTTTGAAAAAAAGCGTCGGCGATGTGCCGAGATTATGGAGCGGCAGATTTCTCTGGAATGATGAATGGATTACGTTACTAATCCAGTAAAAATGAAAAGTGCGGTGGGGGTTTGGCTTGAGAGTTGGGGTGTTGGGTAGATCGCGCGCCGCCCGCGCGATCCCATAGGCGCCCCATCACCACCGGCGAACTCAACGGCATCAGCCCTGGCTACGATAGCTCCGCGGCGTCACACCCAGCTGCTTCTTGAAAGTCTTGGAAAAATGCGCGGAATCGGCGAATCCCCAGCGGGTACCGATGTCGGTGATCGAGCGATGGCCGTAGGCCGGGTTGCGCAGGTCCTGGGCGGCCTTGAGCAGGCGCTCGCGCAGGATGTAACGGCAGACGCTGTCGCCGCTGGCCTCGAACAGGCGGTACAGCTGGCGGCTGGAAATTCCCAACTCTTCAGCCAGGGCGGCAGGGGTCAGCCGTGACGAGTCCAGGCGCTGCTGGATCAACGATTGCACTTCGCGCAGGTGCAGGCCAGGCGAACTGTCGCGCGCCCGGTATTCCAGCACCGAACCGAGCAAGCCCACCAGCGCGGTTTGCAGGCCATCGCCGTCTTCCGGGCAGGCCCATTGCTCGAGCTCGCCTTCGGCCACCTGGCGCACCAGGGTCGCGAGCAACTGCCCGCATGCACCGGTGGTGGAAAGCTTGCCGAAACGGCTGTAGTCGAGTTTTTTCAAGCGCTCGCGCGGTAGGTGGATGGACACGTGCGAAAACAGCCCGCGCGGCATCATTTTCATGGCCTGGGCCGAGTCGAGCAACGCCATGTCGCCTTCACGCAGGTCCATGACCTGGTCGCCCAGCTCGATGGACATTTCCCCGTGATGCTGTAACACAAGGAAACAATGTGGATCATTGTCACGCCCTGCCTCACGCCCTGAGCGGGCGATGGCACTGGCATTGCTACGGATGTGAGCGACCCGCGTGCTGCCCAGCAACGAGGGGCGAAAATCACCGATGAAAAGGCTCTGGCAATGGTCATAGCGGGTTTCGAAGCGCCCGCACACGGCGTGGACACTTTCATTCCAGACAGACATCGCATGACCACTCATGAACCACCTCCATCGAAAACACGCGCCACAATAGTGCAATATTCACGTGATTTTGGGTAACAAAAAACCTGTTGTACGATGCGCAAGCACATACCGCGCCATATTACCCATCGCCAGAATGGGAAGTTGCCCGCCGCCTGCCTTGAGGATGCCGCCATGCCCAGCCGTACCCCTGCTTCGCCCGACTTGCAGGACCACCGCTTGCGCTACCTGTACCTGAGCCACGACAAAGGCTCGATGCGCGCCGCCGCCGAGGCCTTGGGCGTGGCCACGTCATCGGTCAGCCGGCAGATCGCCCGGCTGGAGCAGGAGCTGGATATCGAACTGGTACGCCCCGGCACCCACCGCATCAGCCTGACCGCGGCCGGCGAGGCAGCGGTCGGCTACTACGTCGAACGCGTGCGCCAACATGCGCAGTTGATCGAACGCTTCGACGAACTGCGCCAGCGCCAGCAGGCCTCGACGGTGATCGCCATCGGCGAAGGCCTGCTCGGCGCCCGGGCGATCGCCTCGCTGCAGGCCTTCTTGCATGCCCACGGCGCGCACAAGGCCGAGATCATCAGTGCGCCATCGTTGGAGGTGCAGCGCATGGTGCTGGCCGACGAGGCCCACCTCGGGGTGGTCTTTTCGCCAAGCGCCACCGCGCGCCTGACTCGGTTGTTCAGCCTGGTCCAGCCGCTGCGCATGATCGTGCACCGCGACAGCCGCATGGCCCAACGCTCGACCGTCAGCCTGGCGGAAGTGGCGAGCGAATCGCTGGTGTTACCGGGTGCGAACTTCCGCGTCCGAGAGTTGGCCGATGCGGCCTGCAAGGATCAGCCGTTCGCCATCGTACCCACCCTGACCTCCAACTCGCTGGCGGTGATCCTCGACTACGTGCGCTCGGGCCTGGGCGCGACGCTGCTGGCCGAGCTGCCGATCATCGACGAGATCCGCAGCGGCACCTTCAAGGCACTGGCCATCGATTGCGAAGCGATGAACACCACCGATATCCAGATCGTCACCCGCCGTGGCCGCACGCTGGATAGCCTGAGCCGCGAGCTGGCGACGGAAATGGCCAAGGCGATGCGCATGGCCGCCAGTGCCTGACGCTGACCTGGCCCCTGCAAGTCGTTGCGCAAAACGCAACGACATTGTTCCCGCCTGTCATTGAGCCGCTCTGCCCTGCCCTTTAGCGTTGCTCACATAAGAAAACGCCCTACAGAGGTCATTCCGTGAACAACCTGATTCCCGCCATCAACCTGGCAGTGGACCCGGCCGAGCTGGTGCAGGCCGACCGCGTCCATACGTCCCTGTACACCGACCCGGCGCTGTTCGACGCCGAGCTGGAAAAGATCTTCCACAGCACCTGGATCTGGGTCGCCCACGAGAGCGAAGTCCCCGACGCCGGCAGCTACAAGACCACCTACATCGGCAAGCAGCCGGTGATCGTCGTGCGTGACCGCAAGAAAGGCATCAACGTCCTGCTCAACCGCTGCCGCCACCGCGGCGCCACGGTCTGCGAGCACAAGAAGGGCAAGACCAACAGCTTCGTCTGCCCCTACCACGGCTGGGGCTACGCCCTCGACGGTTCGCTGCGCGGCATCCCCCACCCGGAAAGCTACGGCGATTGCATCGACAAGGCCGAGCTGCCACTGGTCAGCCTGCGTACCGAAAGCTACGCCGGCATGGTCTTCGCCACCTTCAAGGACGACATCGAGCCGCTCGAAGACTTCCTCGGCGCGGCCAAGAAGTGGATGGACCTGTTCATGAAGCAGGGCGCCGGCTACGGCATCAAGGTCCCGGGCGAGCACCGCTTCCGCTTCCCCGGCAACTGGAAGATCCAGCTGGAAAACACCACCGACGCCTACCACTTCCCGCTGGTGCACAAGAGCTTCCTGTCCTCGGTCGACGAGCAGACCCTGGAGCTGTTCGATTTCGTCAAGGGCCCCGGCTACGTCGAAGACCTGGGCAACGGCCACAGCGTGATGGTGATGATCCCCGAACTGGTCGACCTCGAAGCCGACCTCGACAAGCCGATCCCCGAGCGCTTCGAGGCCCTGGCCGCCGAACTGCGGGACGAAGGCATCGAGGAGCAGCAGGTGCGCCGTATCGTCCGCGCCGTCGGCGGTTCGGGCTTCAACCTCAACCTGTTCCCCAACGTCGCCTGCTCGATGGCGTTCTTCCGCGTGCTGCAGCCGATCTCGGTCACGGAAACGGAAATCCACCACTCGGTGATCACCATGGACGGCGGCCCGGCCGCGGCCAACCGCTACCGCCTGCGCCTGCACGAGCACTTCCAGGGCCCGATGGGCTTCGGCACGCCGGACGACTCCGAGGCCTGGGAGCGGGTGCAGAAAGGCGCCAATGCCGGCGAGAACCTGTGGATCATGCTCAACCGTGGCCTGCCGGGTGAAAAGCCCAGCGCCGATGGCCTGATCTCCGACGTCAGCGCCGAAACCGGCATGCGAGCGGCGTACCAGCAGTGGAAGAAGATGATGACCGCGGAGGCCAAATGATGAACCTGCATCTGTTCAATGAAGTGACGGCGTTCATCTGGCAGGAAGGCGACATGCTCGACCACGGCGAGTACGACGGCTGGCTGAACCTGTGGACCGAAAAAGGGACCTATATCATCCCGATCGATCCGAAAGAGACCGACTACGAGAACACCCTCAACTACGCCTACGACGATCACCACATGCGCGGCCTGCGCGTGCAGCGGTTGATCGGCGGCGAGTCGATCTCCACCAGCCCGCAGCCACGTACCGTGCGCACGATCTCTCGGATTCGGGTACTCGGCGATGACGGCGTCAACGTCACCGTGCGCGCTGCGCAGAACATCCGTGAGTTTCGCAAGGAAAGCCTCAAGCACTACAGCGCCGACCTGACCTACACCCTGGTGCGGGCCGAAGGCGGCTTCAAGATCCACCGCAAGGTGATCAGCCTGATCAACAGCGACGATACCCTCGCCGGTATCGGCTACATCCTCTGAGGCCACGACCATGAGCGATCAACTGCTCGATGTGATCGTCCAGGCCCGCGAGGTGCAAGGGGGCGACGTCGTCGTCCTCGAGCTGGCCGCTATCGACGGCCAGGTGCTGCCGCGCTTCGCCGCGGGCGCCCACGTCGACCTGCACCTGGGCCCGGACCTGGTGCGCCAGTATTCGCTGTGCGGTGACCCGGCGCAGACCAAGGTCTACCGCCTGGGCGTGCTCAAGGACCAGCAGTCGCGCGGCGGCTCGCAGGCGGTGCACGAACAGCTGCAGCCCGGCACGCCGATGCGCATCAGCGCACCGCGCAACCTGTTTCCGCTGGCCAGCGATGCCAAGCGCTCGATCCTGCTCGGGGGTGGCATCGGCATCACGCCCATGATCGCCATGGCCCACGCCCTGCACGCCCAGGGCCAGCCCTTCGAACTGCATTACCGGGCGCGCTCGCGCAGCCGCTGCGCCTTCGTCGACGAGCTGCTGGCCGCGCCATTCGCAGCCTGCGTGTTCACCCACTTCAGCGATGAAGGTGCCGAGCAGCGACTGGACCTGGCCCGCGTGCTCGGCCCGGGCACCCCAGGCGTGCACCTGTACACCTGCGGCCCCACCGGCTTCATGGACTGGGTGATCGAGGGCGCCCGGCAACAGGGCTACGACGACCAGCACATCCACCACGAGTACTTCCAGGCCGAGGTCGATACCTCGGGCGACAGTTTCGAAGTGGTCGCCGCGCGCAGCGGCAAGACCGTGCAAGTGCAAGCGGGGCAAACCCTGGTCGCTGCCCTGCGCGATGTAGGCATCAAGACCGAGGTTTCTTGCGAGCAAGGTGTGTGCGGCACCTGCTTGTGCGACGTGCTCGAAGGCGAGCCTGACCACCGTGACCAATACCTGACCGACGAGGAGAAACAGAGCAACGAACAGATCGTGTTGTGCTGTTCCCGGGCGCGCAGCAAGCGCCTGGTGCTGGATATCTAACAACAACAAAAACAATACGTGACAGACAAGCGGGCCCAGACCTGCAGACCTCCTCTGCCCAGTTTCCCGACTGCCCGGACCTTGTACTGATCACACTTCCAGGATTACCCCATGGAACCGAAATGGCCGTTGCGTGCGAAATCGTTGTGCCTGTGCCTAGGCACCGTAATACCCCTGACCAGCCTGGCCGATGTGGTGGATGACAGCCACCTCTCGCTGAATTTCAGAAACCTCTACCTGAACCGTAATTTCACCAACTCCAGCGCCCCGACCTCCAAGGTTGGTAACTGGTCGCAGGGCTTCGACCTGCAGTTCGAGTCCGGCTACACCGATACCCCGCTGGCCGTCGGCCTCGACCTCAATGGCCAGTACGCCTTGCGCCTGGACTCCACGGGCAACGACGGCTCGCTGCCGTTCAGCCGCCATCGCCAGCAGGCCGCCGACGACTACAGCCGCGGCGGCGCCACACTCAAGCTGAAATACGCCAAGACCGTGGTCAAGATCGGCGATCAGAAGCCGTTCTACCCGGTGGCCTCCAACGACCCCAGCCGCCAGCTCGACACCGTCTATCAGGGCGCGGTGTTCGAGTCGCGCGACATCGACAACCTGACCCTGGTGGGTGGGCGCTTCTGGTCGATCGTCACCCGCGAGTCGTCCAACCACGAACGCCTGTACCGCTATGGCACCACGGACAGCCAGGACAGCGATGGCCTGGACTTCGTCGGCGCGACCTATGCGTTGACCCCGGACCTACAGGGCAGCTACTTCCACGGCGTGCTCAACGACATCTACAAGCAGGACTACGGCGGCATCAAGCACACCTTGCGCTTCGCCGATGGCTACCAGCTCAAGACCGACGTCGGCTACTTCAACAACCGTGAAGACGGCGCCGCCCGCAGCGGCGCGGTGGACAACCGTGCCTACTTCGGCCTGGTGACCCTGGAAAAGAGCGGGCACATGATCGGCGCCAGCTACCAGCGCATGACCGGCGACACGGTGTTCCCGACCCTCAACGGCTACGTGCCGCAACTGTGGCTGCCGAACTGGGCCAGCCTGCCGTTCATACGCCCGGACGAGCGCAGCTGGTCGGTGCGCTACGGCTACAACTTCGCGGCCATGGGCCTGCCGGGTCTGAAGCTGTTCACCCGCTACATCAAAGGCACCGACATCGACCGCGGTGCCGGCCTGTCCCGCGACCAGGAAAGCGAGCGCGACATCATGCTCAGCTACGTGGTGCAGAGCGGCCCGCTCAAGGACCTGTCGTTCGACCTGAAGAACATGCGTACCCAGCAGAAATACGGCAACGACTACAACGAATACCGCCTGATCACTTCCTACACCTGGAAGTTCTGGTGACCGGCCTGCCTGGAGATGGCTCATGAGCAACCTGAACACCAGCATCACCCGTGATACCGATCCGCGCACCATGCGCCGCATCGTCATTGCCTCGGTATTGGGCAACGCCTTGGAATGGTATGACTTCTTCCTTTACGGCACTGCGGCGGCGCTGATCTTCGCCCCGCTGTTCTTCCCCGCTGGCACCGACCCGGTGCTCGGCACCATGGCCTCGTTCGCAGGCTTTGCCGTGGGCTTCCTGGCACGCCCGCTGGGCGGCCTGATCTTCGGCCATATCGGCGACAAGGCCGGGCGCAAGAAAGCCCTGGTGATGACCCTGGCGATCATGGGCGCGGCCACCTTCGCCATGGGCCTGCTGCCCACCTTCGAGCAGGTCGGCTACCTGGCGCCGGCCTGCCTGGTGATCCTGCGCGTGCTACAGGGCGTGGCTTCGGGGGGCGAATGGGGCGGCGGCGTGCTGCTGCTCAGCGAAAACGCGCCCAAGGACCGTGTCGGCTTCTATGCGGCCTGGAGCCAGCTCGGGGTGTCTGGCGGCTTCGTGCTGTCGGCCGCAGCCTTCTACCTGGTGCAGATGCTGCCGGTCGACGACATGATGAGCTGGGGCTGGCGCGTGCCGTTCCTGGCCAGCATCCTGATCTTCGGCGTCGGCGTGTACATCCGCCGCCGCCGGCCGGGGGGGCAGGAGTTGGGG
>NZ_JACVVE010000058.1 GCF_016648105.1 Pseudomonas sp. S31
TTCGTGATATCTGCGCATCGCCTCCACAGCCTGCGCATAGACCAGATGATCGGGAAGAAGCACCTCATGAGGCTTAGACATACAGTCCTCGCGGGTCAGTGAACCGATTCCGGCAACTGGCCGGCTTCGAGCAGCTGGAAATCCACTACCGCGTGGTACAGCGAATCCGCCAGCATCCGTAGGCGCTCCACCTCTTCCCAAGATGCACCGCCAGCCTCAGCGTCACGGTGCGCCCTTATCGCTTCCAAGGCTTGGCGCAGCAGCGGTTCGCCAGCCTTGGCCATGCCTTCCAGGGTTCGTTTCACAAGCCGCTCCGCTTACTGAGTCAGAGCATTATAGGCCGCTTGGCATGTCGGGGGCCGACAACTGACGGTCAGCGACAAGCCGAGTTCGCCGCCACCACTTCCTTTTCGTACCCGATTCGCTGCCGCCTTTCGGCCAGCAGCGCACGAACCTTCACCTCCAGGGTGTCGCTCTTGCGCAGGCCAGCAGCAGCCCATGGCGGCACAGCCACCTCCGGAGCCCGGCACGGCACCTGCACCGGCACCTCGACACGCACGTACTGCACCTGCGGCTCGACCATACCGCCACAGCCAGCGAGCGCCATCGCGCACACGATGATCGGCACCCTCATAGTCCAAGCTCCGTGTCGATGATCGAGGTGGCCGCCGCGCACTGGTCGCCACCGGTCCACTCCTGCTGCAGCCGGTTGGCTGCGGCGTAGTCGAGATCCGCGCTGGCCTTTGCTTCGCTCACCGCCTGCTCGGCGGCAGCCTGGCGGACACTCGCGGCGTGGACCAGATCGCCGAGGGCCTTACCCTGCTCCGTGGCCAGGCCCGCCAGGTTGTCGCGTGCGGCAGTGCACTTGGCAGCCTTGTCCTGCTGGTCATCGAGCAACGGGCGGAAGTGTTCGGTGGTGGCCCAGGTGCCCGCGGTCATGCCGAGCAAGATCAGCAGGCCAGCCCCGGCGGTGCGCGCCAGCCAGGTGTTCATGCCGCCTCCAAGAACAGAGCCTGCTCAGCGGCACGACGACGCACCAGGCCCGGCAGGACTTTGCCTCCAGCCTTGTTCCAGCGCGGGAACTGCTCGGCGGCCCCGGCATAGTCGCCGGCATTCAGCTTGCGCAGCAGCGTCGACGACTCCAGGTTCGCGGCGCCCAGGTTGTAGGTGAAGCTCATCAGGGCGTCCCACTGGTTGCAGATCAGCGGCACCTTCACCAGGCGCTCAACCTCCGGCTCAAAGCGCTGCACATCGTTCAGCAGCATGCGCTCGGCCTGCTCCTTGGAGATGCTCATGCCGGCCTTCACCCCCCGGGTGGTGCCATAGCCGATAGTCCAGACGCCTACAGCATCTTGGTACGCCTGCAGGCGCAGGCCTTCGAACGACTTGATCAGGCTCAAGCCGCGTTGCGAGGTTCGCATGGGTTTTCTCCAGGCAAAAAAATACCGCCAGGCGGCGGTCGGTGGGTTCGGTGCGGGCGGCTCAGGCCGGCGGAGCGGGCCAGTTGATCGTGGCCGGGTAGCCTTCCTGGTCGGGTAGGCGGTTCAGCGCGACCCGGTACTTCTTCCAGAGGGTGAGTAGGGCCTTCTCTTCGTCGGTGGCATCGTCGATGTCTACGGCGTCCTGCAGCGGTGCGATGGCTTCATCCGCGATCTTGCGGTAGCCGGAAAGCTCGGCCTGGACCGACTCGAGATGTTTTTCGGCAGCCTGGGCATCCTTCATTTCGGCGGTCAGCATCTGCGACCAGTCGATATTGCTCATTGGTCGGGCTCCTGATCGATGTTGTCGTTTGGCCCGAGCGCCGAGACCAGGCTGTGAACTGGCAATGAGACAGGGCCATCTGCGGTCACGGTGATCGGCTGAGGGAATCGGGTGGTCTCAGGAGCGTCAGCCCCATGGGGCAGCGCCAGGGTCATGACAAGCGCGCCATCAACGCGCTCTACAGGACCCGCGAACCACTTACAATCGACAGCTGCTTGCGGAAGGGTCGCCCCTTCGGTCAGCGGGCCAAAGTCGAAAACTTCCCCGTTTAGGGTGAGCAGGTCGCCTTTGCGGTTTGCGAGTAATTCCTCGTCCATGCGGACGGGGGAAAGATTAATGATCATTAGTACCACCTCCCGATGGCGATGGCATTTACGGTTCGGTTAGCTGCAACAAGCGCTACGCCGCTATAGAAGAAAAGTCCGGTCTGCGCCTGCAAAGTGTTCCCAGATAGAGCGTTAATTGCTGAGTTGATTTCAGCCCCGCAAGAGACAGTCGGGGGTGCTGCAAAGATCGCAGGATATGGCCAAGTCACTTGGCCCGAGCGATACCCGCCGTGATATGCCAGATCGACAGCGGCGGATTGAGTGACCGACCCCCTGCATATCATGGTACCGTCGGCGTACTTGGTATAGTTTCCGTTTGCATTACTGCCTTGCTCAATTATTGCCCCCGTCGGCACGCCACTGCTTTGCGTGACCGCCCCCACGATCGCAGCGACAGCAGCCGCTCCCAACCCGAGGCCAGTTCGCGCCGCCGCTTGAGTCTTCCCACCAGTACCACCCTGGGCAACGCTGAGCGCCGTCGTCAAGCCAGACAGCGAGGTGATATCGCTGTTGGCACCACGGGTGGCCGCCAGGATGTTCTGGCGCAAAGTCTCGATGTTGGTAGCGCCGCCGAAAAGCGCGAAGGTTGCCCCTAGCTGATCGACCAACTGCCGCAGGCGGTCAGCAGACTCCTTCACGTAGCCCTGCATGGGCGCCAGGCCATACGCCCCGCCGCTCACCGTGGCGCCTTGGTATGCCGGCAGGATGCTCAGCACCGTGGCGCTGGCAATGTTCGTGACCTCGTACCAGCGCCCATCGGGGCCCTGAAACGCATCGCCCACCCGGGCGTTCAACGCGAAGGCGGTGCCGGTACCGGTCACCGTCGTTTGGCCAGCCGTGATCGCCACGGTGCCTGTTCTGTACCAGGGCATGGAATGCTCCAGAATTGTCGTCAGAGGGATTTCATGGGCCGAGAGGCGAACAGCGTCCGGCCGTTCACGCCCAGCGGGTTGATCGAGTCGTAGTTCTCGCAATACATCTGGAGGATGTTGCGGTTACCTGGCAGGAATCCGCCGAAGTTCGTTCGGAAAGGTTGCGTCGTCTGCACCACGTTGGTGACCGAGAACAGCGCATTGGCCAGCACGTAGTCGTCGAAGCTGCCTGTCCATGGCATCTGGTAACTGGCGTTGTAGTACTGGCCGTTGGCGATCGGGTCGCCGGCCACGACGAAAGAGTTGTTCGCCGGCTGGCCATTGAGTAAAGCCAGGTTTGCCGTAGTGACGAAAGTCACAGCTCCGCTTTCGTCGCGTACACGGGCCCCATACTGCCCTGCCCCGCTTGCGAACGTCTGATAGGAGGCGCAGAACCACTTGATTTGCATCGGCTGGTTGGCAACGCTACCGTGCCCGGCGTAGTTCCAGGCCTTAACGCGAAAGCCCGTCCAGTTGCCTGGCGCCCCCCTGATGTAGAAGTTGCCCACCATCATGTAGTTGACGGCGTTCAGAAACACCAGAGGCCGCTCGGTGGTCTTGATCGCCGTGGGAAAGGTAACTTCAGCCCACGCCTGCTGATTACCTGGCCCCATGAAGCCGAAGCTGAACCCGCCGCTGGAATGCACCGACAGCACCCGGTTGATGGAGTCGATCTGGGTCAGGGTGTCTCCATTACGAGCCCGAAAGCCGTAGGTGCCCGGTGCCGAGAACGGCTCTCCCCCTTGGGAAAGGACCATCACCTGCCAGGTACTGGTACCAGGCTGCCGCAAGCGCAAAGAACCCGCCGACCAGAAAGCCGGCGGTGTCCAGGTGTACTCACCAGAGTCAGCCAGTGCATCCACTACGACGAACGACTGGGCTTTGATCTCCGGTATCGAGAACGTCTGCTCAAAGGAGCCGTTACCCGTGACGGTCATCATCTTCAGCGAGCGGATCGGCGTCACCGTCGTGTCCAACGTGACGTTGCCCGCGGCGTCTCTTGTCCTCAATCCATAGAGAGCCATTAGGTCATCCTCCCCAGCGCGCCGCGCTCGATGCTGCTGGCGTCGTAGACGTACACGCCGTTCGGGTTAATCGCCAAGCTGCCATCGCTGCCCTGTCCGCGAAAACTGAAGGTCCCGGTGACCATGTTCAGCTCGATCAGTGGACGACCGGCTGAGTCAGTAGCCTGGGACTTCAAGGTCATACCGAGGACGATGTTCTGGATGAACGCTTGGTTGATGAACGCCTGGTTGATGTACACCTGCCCGCCTTGCACCACAAATGGCGAGGAAAGCGTGCCGTTCACCCCGTTGACCACAGCGAAGCGGTCCGCCGAGACCAGGAACTGACTCTGCAGCCCGGCTGGGCCGTTCTCGATGCCCAGACCAATGCCAGCAGCCACGTACTGGCCCTGGGAGTTGAGCTGCATCTTCACCGACCACATCGTGCTGGCCTTACCGTCCAGCGCCGATACAGCCTGGCTGGTGGTCTGAACTGCAGCATTCGTCTGCCCAAGCGAGGTGTTCAGTTGGTCGATCTTGGTTGCCGTGGCTGATTCGTTCGTGGCAACTACCCGCTGCAGCTCAGTGATGTTCGCCTCGCTGTCGCCCACCTTGGCGTCGAGTGTGGTGACAAGCTCGGCCATGGCCAGATTCTCGCTGGCCCGCACGCGCTGTTCCGTAGCGATCGCTGCCGTGCTATCCCATCCTTTGAGGGCATCCGCCAGCTCGCCCTCGCCATCGTCGTCCCGGTACGCCGCGCGCAGCGCCTCGAAGGCCGTGGCCTGGGCTGTGACCTTGCCGTCGATGGTGCTGATGGATTGGGTGTTTGTCGCCACTTGCTGAACCAGGCCATTGGCAGTGGCCAGGGATTGCCCGACATCGATCCAGTAGGCGGTGTTCGGCGGAGCGTTCGCGCCAGTCGAGTTTGCCGGTACGGCCTTGCTCGCCTGGTAGATCTTCCCGTCCACCACCACCATCTGGTCCTTGGCGTAGGCCGTGTCCTTGTCGTAGGCCGTCAGCGCGCCCAAGGCGTCGATCTTGTCCTCCAGGCCTGGGATCTTCTCCAGCTCCGTCAGGATGTCCTGCCCCAGCTGCGTCTCCCCGATCTGGCCAGCCAGAGCCGCGAGCATGGTGGTCACATCGGTAGAGGTCGAAGCAGGCACCTTCAGGAATCCGCTGACGCCGTAGGCGTTCTTGGAGCGGATGAAGTAGAAGTAGTTGGTCCAGAACGCCAGCCCCGTATGGGTCATGGACAGGCCCTGGCCCAGGTACTCCGCCTGCGCCGCGGTGGCCTGCGGGTCAAGACTGAAGAAGTACTCGTAGGTGCCGCCGTTCAAGCCATGCAGCGGGTTGCTCGGGAAGAGCGTGATGGTGTCGATGGTGGACTGAACCACGCACGCCTCGGGCACAGGTGGGCCATCGATGTTCACCGTGATGCTGGCCTCGCCGGAGCGTGCCAGCGGGCCCAGGGCGGACACGCTCATCGTGTAGTTGCCCGATGCCAAACCGGATAGCGGCAGCTGCAGGGTGGTCGCCGGCACCTGCTGGGCCTGCACGGCTGTGTTGCCCTGGCGCACGGTGATGGCGTAGCCAGTGACGGTGCCCGCCGGAGCGGCCCACGACAGCACGCCCTGCACCACCTCGGCTGTACCATCAGCAGTCCACACCAGGTTGGTAGGGCTGCCCAGGCCACCGGCCGGAAGGTTGATGAAGCCGATCGGATCGTAGGGCTGGCCCACGGCGTCACCGAAGATGGCCGGCTCGTTCTGGGAGACCGCTACGTTGCAGCCGGTATCGTCAGCCATAGACCAGTCGGTGACGATGAATTCGCCGACGATGTTCAGCGACGGGAGATTGACCTTCACCGACCGGCCAGGGCGGCAGTTGTACCCCATGAAGTTCATTGGGATGCTGAGCGTGCCGCCCGCGCGCCGGCGGCGCAGCTCGATGTTCGCCAACCGCTGAGCCTGGTACGGATCATCCACATACGTGAAAGACAGTGTCTCGGCCGCCTCACCGCCATCCTCGATCACCCACTCAGCAACCGACACCTCGGGGTAGTCGGTCTCGGCCCAGGCCTGGGTTGGGTCCATGAAGGTGCCGCGCACGGTATTGATGGCCGCGTCGTTGGAGGGCTCAGTGCTGCCAGTGACGGTACCGGTCACCATGTCCTCGGTAATTTCGAAGTCATAGGGGCCGTAGTAGGCGCCCACCTGCAGCATCCACCGACCGCCCACACGAATCACTTTGCCGCCACATGCCGCCTCGAGTTTCTGGAGTACCTGGGTACGCGACTCATCGGCGCCGATCACGCAGCCGGAGCGGTACCGCAGCGACGAGCTGCCCTCGGGGTTCTCCACCGACTCGTCGCACACGTTCGCGCCGCTGGCAAAGCTCGCGAACACGATCTCGTCGTCCGGCACACCACAGCGATTGCGCAGGAACCACAGGATGTGCAGCGCCGTGTTCTCGCTGTAGCCGGTGGAGCCCGTGCGTGGGTCGTAGATGTCGCGCCGCCCGCGAGTCACGAACCGCACATCTGGGATGCCCGATGGGTACTTCTCGGCGTTGTACTTGAACGACAGCCGGACATAGGACAGGCCCCGGCCGATCTGGGTGTCGCGCCAGTCAGGGCAGTTCGCCTTGAGGAAGGCGTTGACCTGGGTCGGATCGATGACAACCTCATAGGATGCGGAATCGCCGTAGGTACCCACCAGCTCCTCGCCCAAGTAGATCTCGTCCACACCAGCAATGGCGCCCTCGGACAGCACATAGACCATATGCAGCCACTCGCCGTTGGTCTGACTACCGGCCTGCTCCTGCCCCCAAGCCAGAACGCCGCCGGTGCTGACCCGACCCAGGATGTAGCGGGCCGACGCCTTGGACGAGCGCAGGGTCTGGCTGGATGGCTCGCTGGCACGTAGGGAACCGGTATCGAGCTGGTCCTGCTGCGACGCCACGTAGAAAGCCAGGGCCGCGCCAGCGACCGCGCCCCATGGGCCGCCCTGAACAAAACCAATCACCGCGCCGACAACGACCTGGGCGACCTTCTTGACTGCCGAACTCATTCAACTCTCCAGACCGTCAACGGCTCACACTCGATTCGGCCCGCGCCATCAGGCGCCACCGACCAGAACTCATCCGCCCAGAACACCGCGACCCCGCGGCCATTGGGGCCGTCGTAAAGGGCAATGTCGCCTCGCTGGATCAGCCCAGGCTGTACCCGGGCGAAGCAGGCGTCCCAGGCCGCCTCAAGAGATCCATGCACCTGCTTGAGCAGCCGTTTGGCGCCAGCCTCGGTGGCGTACTTCCCCCGGTACGCAGCGGCAGGGTCTACCCCGCACACCGCCACGGCGCAGTCGGCGGCGAACAGGCAGCAGTCAAATTCACCCCATGAAAAAGGCCGCTCAGTGGCGGCCTTGATCGTGGTGGCGAGTTGAGTTGTCCAGTCGCGCTTTCGCATAGTCAGCTCTCGTAGGTGAACTTCGGCGCGTCCTTCGAGGCGCCCCAGTAGATTGGCCAGTCGGCGATCTGCGCGATGGCGAAGAAGAACCGGTCATCCTGGCGGCGGGCCCGGTGGTTCTCGTCGGTCCAACGCTCGGTGCCCGTACGGTTCCATTCGGCCATCCGGTCGATCAGGGGAACCGTGATGCTGTTGCCCTCCTCGCCATTGCCTGCGTAGGAGAACTTGGCGGCATCCATCCGCCCACTGAACAGAATGTCAGCGGCGTAGGTGCCGGCCTCGTCGAACACCACAAACATCAGCTTGCCAGCGCGGCCCCGGCAGCCCTTGAGAGAGGTCTCGGTGATGATCTGTACGTCCAGGCCATTGAGGGTCAGCTCGACCGACATGGGCGAGCCCGAGTTGCTGCTCTCCTGCGACTGGCCGACCGAACCGAACGTGCCGACACCCTGGTAGGTAATGCCATCGATGACCAGGTCGCCGGTACCGGTATGCGCGAACACCATGCCGTCTGGGAAATCCAGCTGGCAGGCGTACACCGACATGAAGTTGCCCTTGGCGATGATGTCCACCACCGCCTGGCTGAAGGGGAAAATGCCGCTCGCCATCAGAAGGCCTCCCGAAACTGGTAGCTCCCGTTCGACACGACGGGCTGAATGGTCCACTGGTTTGTGTCATCCATGCGCCGCATCTCGCAGTAGGGGTTCTGGTACTCAACCTTGGTGCCGGCGGCGATCGTCTTGCGCACGCGCTTGTTCACGTAGACCGTGGCCTTGCCGGTGGCATCGCTGGTTGCGTGCTCGACTACCTCGAACATTTCGCCGCTGATGGTGATGTAGTCGCCCCGGCTGAACACGCGCCGGCTTGCGGTCATGCCCTGCAGTTGCAGGAACGAAGCCTGGGCAGTGGCGGCGAGCACAGTCGGCGCCCCGATGTTGTCCGATCGCGTGCGCGTGATGGCCGGCACGTTGACCGTGCCGAACATGCCGTGCAACCGACCCAGCAGAGAGGTCAGCTCGCGCTCGTCCTCCTCGTAGAGCACGCCGAAGTTGAGCGTGCAGAACCAGTAGGAGCCGGGCTTCGCGACGATCTGCTGGGAGTTCGAAAGCGAGGAGGTGAACGCCCGGTTGTTGTGGACGATGCCCCAGGTGACCTCTGTGGGCTCCAGGGATTCGGGCCATGCTTCGGGCATTGGATAGCTCCAAGAAAAAGCCCGCCGTAGCGGGCTGGTGTGTTTCACCGGCGGTTGAGCATCTGCCGCGCCGCGCCATTGGTTTGAAAGTCCCGCAACATCAGGTTGTAGCCGTCCTTGGCCCCCTGCTCTGCGGCTTTGCGCACATCCGCCAGGGTGGCAGCGTCAGCGCTGCCCGTGACCTGGATGTGCTGAGTGATGCCGCCGAACGAGATCGAGGCCTCCCCGCCTCCGCCGCCACCGGTTGCAGCCATTACGCCCAGCGATCCATCAGGGCCGCGATGAAGTGGCAAGATCGCTTCCGGACCGGCCTCGGCGAAGATGCCAGCACCCTTGGCGAAGGCGAACATCTGCGGGCTGTCGTACACGCCACCGGAAAAGGCCGAGAGGCTGGGCGAGTCGTAGACCCCGCCCTTCGCGTTGGCCACGAATGAGCCTTCGCTGAAGCCGGTCATTGTTCCCTGCCCCATTGCCGCGCCGCCGCCGCCCAGGAAGCCGAACGCCGAACTGAGGAACCCCGCGGCGGCCTGGCGCACCTGGATGCGAATCAGGTCCTCGATGATCGAGTCTGCGAAATCCTTGAATTCGAACTTCCCCGTCTTGGCGAACTGGACAACCCCATCCTCCAAGTTGCTGAAGGCGTTGCTGAATAACTCCTGGGTCTGCCCCGCAATGTCGGCTGCGCTGTCGAGGTAGTTCTGCATGGCCGCCGAGGCGCCGTTGGTCCAGTCGGATTGCGCGGCATCGATCTTGGCGAAGCTGTCTTCCTGCACCTGTACGAGCTTGGCGCCGTACTCCTGCCGTAGCGCGATCTGCTGCTCCAGCTCCTGCCGCTGCTTTGCAGTCGATGCGGTGGCCAGCTCCTCGCGCAAGGCCAGGATCTTGCTGTTGTTGTCCTGTTCCAGCGCCAGTCTGGCCTGCGCACGGCTCGCGGCTTTGTCGCCCATGCCCACCGCGGCGGCGGCCGCATCGCCTTGCTGCTGAGCGATCGCCAGCTGACGTTCAAGGTCGGCCTGGTATTTCATCGCGCGCGACAGGCCAGTCGAAGCTTGCACCGCGGTGTTGAACTGCTCGGCCAGCGCGCCAATCGCCTTACCGTATTCCTCGGTGGTGATCTTCTTCTCGGCAAGCAGCAGGTCAAGGTTCTTGGTCTGCTTCTGGAACTCATCGGAAGCAGCCCCGACTGGGTCGTACGCCTTTTTCAGTTGCTGATAAGCGGTGGCCGCCTCCTTCAGCTGCTGCGCCAGCTTGGTCTGAGCAGTGGTGGCATCCTTGGTTTCCTGCTTCGCCCCTTGGTTGGCTTTCTTCTGAGCCTCGATCGCGCTCGCCGCCGACAGGATTGCCTGCCGGTCGACTTCGGTGAGATCGGTGTGCTCTGCAAGATATCTATTGGCGCTCTTGGTGGCGTCGCCATTGTCTTGCAGCCCGGCTAGCTGCTTCTGCAGCGTGTCGAGGTAGGTCTGTCCCGCGGTACTCATGCCGGTCTTCGCGGCATTGTTGGCCGTCGTCGCAGCCGTATTGCGGTCCGTCTCGCCCGTGAGCTCGGCGAGCTTGGTCTTCAGGTTCTGCAGCTCACCGCTCAGGTCGGAGGCTTTGATCTGGCCCGTTTCGATAGCCCGAGCCATCGCCTCGGTGACCCCAGGGATACCGCGCACCTGGTCGGCGACAGCCTTCCAATCTACAACCGCGCCATTGGCAAAGTCTTTCGCGGCGTCCCGCACCAGATCGAGCGCTTTTTGCGCCTCCGCGGGCATGGGCGCCAGGCCAGTCATCAGGCCGTCGACACCAGCTGCTCCGACACCACGCAGATCATTCTCGAAGCGATCGGCAATCGAGCCCGACACCTGAGAGAGCTGGCTCTGCGTGTCTTCGATCTTGCCCTGAAGCTCGCGCAGCGCCACGGCCTGGGTCGCGCTGTTCAGCTTGTTGAAGCGATCGACCAACTTGTCGAGCGGGTCGCTGAGGTCTCCCAGCTTCTTCTCGAGTGAGTCGGAGTTGTCCCGCAGCAACAGGAAACTGGCGGCGGCGGTACCAGCTAGAATCGCGAGCCCAGCTGGGCCGCCCAGGGTCGCCAGAAGGCCGCCCGTTGCTGCGCGGGTCAGATTAGCTTGGGCAATCGCCAGCGCCTCGGTAGAGGCGGTCAGCGCGGCCTGTCTTGGTATGAGCTGGCTTTGCACCAAGGCCAAGCGCTGCAAGCCTGTGGCAGCAGCTACCGATGCCTGCGCCTCTTGAAGCTGTGCCTGGGCGAAAATCCGCTGGGCTTCAGCTGCCGCAAGCGCCGACCTGGCGCCTTGCAATGCGGCCTTGTGCTGGGCCAGCATTGCGCCGACGGCTGTATAGGCTTTCGCGGCATAGGTGGTCAAAGCTGCGGCGCCAGCGCCAGCCATTGCCACTGCCACTAGGTCGACGTTCTCGCCCAGCACTACCAGGAAGTTGGACAGCGCTGCGACGGCGCCGGTTTGTTCCTCCATTTTGCCGAGGAAAGCACTTGTGGCGTTTCCGATGTTGTTCAGGGCATCCTGAACGCTTGTCGACATCTCCGCCGCTGCTTTGCGGTTGACCTCGACGGATTTCAGCAGGCCGAGGTTGATGTCATCAATAGCGAGCTTGCCCTCATTGCCAAGCTTACGTACCTCGTCAGCGCTCTTACCTGTCGCGGTGGCTATCGCGTCAACGATGGTCGGCATTGCTGCCTGGATCGACTGCCAACCGTCAACTTCCACTTTGCCGGTCTGCAGCGCCTTGGAATAAGCGTCCAGAGCAGATCCTGCCTTATCGGCGGCCGCAGCGTTCGTCACCAAGAGAAAGCTGAAACTGTCGGTAATATCGAGAGTTTGCTGGGTGTTGAATCCAAGGCTGCGCATCACATCGGACGTGCGGATGTAGAGCTCTTGGGCTTCCGCAAGTGGTCGGTACGTCTCTTGGGCAGTCTGCATAAGGTGCTCTTGCACCATTTGATACTCGCCCGCACTCCCTGCGGCCGCCCTCATCCGATCGGACATCTGCCCGTAGGCATCAACCTGCTTGATGATTCCACCGATCAGACCCGCCCCGGCAACCGCGGCAAATGCGCCGCGCATGAGCGTCCCTGCGCTCTGGGCTGCCGTCCCTGCTCGGTCAAAAGCTGAATCAACAGTGGCCAGGTTGCGATCAATCGCCTGACTGGTCTTTGATACCAATTGATCCGCGTTTGCTAGCTCTCGCCGCAATTGCGCAGTGGTCGCCTCGATCTGGACGAGCATACCTTGGACTTGTTGATCAGCCATGGATCCCCCAAAAAACAAAACCCGCCGAAGCGGGTTCAAGATCATTTTTCAGCAGACCTGATTCAGGAGCTGACTATTCGGTGTATCTGTACGGCGAAGGGGCTGAGAGCATAGGTGATGGCTTGTCCCACATATCGCGGTAACCCCGTACCTGATAGGAATAGCCCGGCCTGAGATCCAACAGAAGTCCGACCTGGCCGCCGCCAGCGCACATGGCATTGTTCTTAATGCTCAGCTGCATTGGCCCCGGCGCATGAAACAGCTTAACGGTACGGCCCTGGCTAGTCTCCGCTGCCAATATTCCGTCGAGGTAGATGGACATCCCAGCACCGAAACAGCTCATGGCGCCGGCATCCTGGGTGAACACGATCCTGGCGTCATCCAGGCTTCGCTGCTTGCCGAAAGCATGGACGTCCGAAATGGGCACCTGCTTCGCGTGATCCGGGTGAACCGCTGTGGTTTCACAACCCGCCACCATCAATGCCAAGAACCCTATGCATGCTGCTTTTCGCATGTTTCACCCTCCCTGAAATAGGGTGGCAATCTAACACCGTGCGAAAAGTGCAAAAAGGTGTTGGGGCCAATGAATCTGGAAACGCCTCACCGATTCCGCCCTGTCAGCGCCTGGCGAAGCTTATCGGCAACTGTCGTCGGCCTTGGTTTCTCGCTTCCACCGGACTTGGTGCCGCCCCCGAATGGGTTCGTCATCTGCGCCCACTCAATCCTGGCATCCATGGCCATGAACAACTCAGGAAGCGGCGTGGACCAAGCCACATCAGGCACCCAGCCCAGCCATCCCGTCGCGATCCCATACAGCCGGTCGACGTAGCTGCCGTCCTCGACAGCGCTTACGCCGTCCCGGCCTGGTCGTTTCCCGGGTCAACGCCTCGCGGATTGTAGAGAGCCCCTAGGTATCTGGTGACTAACGGCGTCAACCCGGCCACGCCTTCCTGCCAGACCCTCTCGGGCAGCGCTTCGGCAGCCTTCCCTTCCAGGCCAGCGCCGGCGGCAATGATGAAGGCCACCGCATCTACGCCGACTGCGTGCAGGGCTCCAGATGCGCCGCGCAGACCGCCGAAGCGGCTCTCGATCGCCCGCACCGCTTTGAGGGTGGGTCGAAGAGTGAACTCCTCATCGCCAAGCTTCACGGCCATGGTGCCGTGCAGTGTGTTGTTCATCGTTGAGTCCTGTGAGGCCGGGGCCGGAGCCCCGGAGAGGTTACGGAGTGACTGGGGTCGGCAGCAGCTCGATGATGTCGGAGTTGATACCGATGGTCACATTCCGGCGCACAACGTTGTCAGCCGCACCAGGTGCAACGGTGTTGTTCATCACCTTCCCACGGAAGTAGAAGGTGGTGGGATTGATCACCGGCGAGGCGTCCGGATCGCCGTCATTGAGGGTGATCTTGATGTTGTAGTCGCCCTTGCTGCGGTCCTTATGGGCGGTCTTCACGGCGTTCTGGCCGGCATCGCCGTTGTCGAGGCCGACGGTGACGGTAAGGTCGCCGGCATCGGCGGTGCCCTTGTACTTGCGCACGCGGCCATCCTTGAGCGAGGTGAAGGTCACGCTGCTGAAGGTGTCGCCGAACTCGCCCAGGTCTTCGATCTCACCGACCTCGACATAGGTGTCGGCCTCGTACTCGGTCTGGCTGTCGGCGCCGGTCTTGCCGCCAATGGAGAAGCGGCAGCCGGCGGCTGTGTTCAAATTGTCTTCGGCCATGGGGGTTCCTCCAAAGGCACATTGGATAAAAGCCGCGGCGCGGCAGGTGGTGAATCAGTGGGTGGTGATCACGCGGACGGTGATCGAGCCCTGGTAAGTGATGCCGTCGGCGTCGCGCTGGGCGTCCGACTGCTCAACCCGGACGGAGACGGCCCGTCCAACCTCCAGCGGCAGGCGGCGCTCGTCGAGCGCGGCGATGACCTCGCCGTTGATGCGTTTGACCTCTGCCTGACCCGCGGCATCAGACCAAACGGACAGGTACAGAAGGCGTGCTTGACGCTTGCGGCCCGAGATAGGGCTGTTGTTGGCCGAGACCTCCCGATCGATGGACACATACGGCATGTCCGCATTCATCGGCGCGCCGTCGTAGATCGGACAGCTGACCTCGGCCTGGAGCCTGGCGAAGATCGCCTTCTGCAGGGCAAGCGAGGGATCAGGCATTGCCCACCCCCTGACTTGCCTTGCGCAGCGTGCGGCGAACGGCGGCCTCGATGTCGGCCATCACGTACTCCCGATTGACCTGCATAGACGGACGCAGCCATGGGTGGGCTGGCCTGGCTGGGATAGCCGGGTACTTGCCGAAGAAGTGCGTGCCGTCGCTCTTGTTGGTGGCCTTGCGGTTTCGGTTCCCCGCGCGCTTGCCGCCCAGGTAGCCCTTGGTCCCGTACTCGACGAAGCGCAGGTAGTAGAACCGCCGATTGTCCCGCTTACCGCGGATACCGATCTGAGCATCCAGACCGCTGGGCGAGACGTAAATCCTGAGCGCCGCAGCTGCTTCTCCGGTGTCCTTGGGAATCAACTGCCGCTGCGTCTCAAGAATGCGGTTCGCCGCTTCGACCATCGCCGGCTGCAGCTCGTTATCCATCGTCTTGTGGATGTTGCGTAGCGTGCGGCGTAGCCGGATGTCGCCGCGAAGGCTGGAGCGCCTGGCCATGGATCACTCCTTGGCCTGGTCGGCCTTCGCTGGCTTTTCGGTTTTGGTGGCCGGCTCGATGTACTCCACCGCGTAGCCGCGGGCAATCATCCCCTCGCCGTACTCTTTCTTGACCTCGAACACCTCGCCCTTCGCCCGCTCGCCGCAAGCGCCGGTGAGTGGGCCCAATGCTTGAATTTTCATGGTGCACCTCATGGATTGGGGACGCTGGAGCACAACAGCCGCAGCATGTCCCGTTCGTTGTTGAGTAGCGCAGCCTCGACCTTGTAGGTGATGCCAGTGCGTTTCTCGATCAGCCGCCAGCCGGCGGCGATGTCGGATCGAGGTCGAATGCGCACCTCGGCGCTGATCACTGCCTCGATCTGCTCAGCCACAGGCGACATCCTGCCCGTGGGCATGGCGACTTCTGCCCACACCTCGCCAGCTGGCACCCAGGCCTCATCGAAGCCGCCCGAATCGTTCTGCACGCGGTCCTCGTACTCGAGGCGACAGCGGTGCCGCATGGGTCCGGCTTTCATCAGAAACGCTTCCTGTACCAGAGCAGCCGCTCGACAGCGAGCGGCATGGCTGTAGCGATGGTGCCCACGGCCACGGCCTCGCGGTTGGCGTACCAGTGACCGACCAGCAGCAGGACCGCCTGCTCGACATCGCCGGTCAACCCCATCTCCTCGGGCTCAACCGGGTCGGCCTCGACCAGCTTGCGGTCGCAGTGCTGCTCGACATGGGCCTTTGCCGCTGCGACGTAGCCGCCGATCAAAGCGTCTTCCTCATCGCCGTCGACCCGGAGGTGCATTTTCACGGTCGCCAGGTCGAGCATTTACTTGGCCTCGGCTGCAGCTTTTTCTGCGGCAGCCTTTTCAGCAGCGGCTTTCTCGGCCGTCTCCTTCTCGGCCTCTTCCTTTTCAGCTGCCGCTTTTTCCGCTGCGGCCTTTTCGGCGGCGGCTTTCTCGGCAGCAGCTTTTTCTTCCTTGGGCGCGGCTGGCTTGGTTTCTTTCGGCTTAGCAACTCGCGGCTTGCCATTGGCGTCAACCTCGACGGCCAGGCCTTTGCCAATCAGCGAATGCGCGTATTCGTTGTCTACGTCATCGAACACTGCATTGGCCTTGATCTTGTTCGAGTCGGCTTTGAGCAATGCACCGTTGCCGACGAAGCCCCACAGAATCTTGATTTTCATGATGCCTCCAAGCGCGAAAAGGCCGGCGATGTGCCGGCCTTCGCTATGGGTTGGTTATGCGGCTGCCGGGAAGTTGCCCTTGACCAACGCTTCCTTGCGACGGACGCCGAGGCCCAGACGCTCCTCAACCAGCAGCGCTCGTTCGTTCTTGATGAACTGGTCGTTGATCAGACCCATCTTGAACAGGAACGACATGCGGTCGAACAGCGTGGTGGAACGGGCGAAGTTGGCTACCAAGAACTCACCGCCGGCGTCCTCGCCACCCTCGTCCATGCTGTCGGAGGTGATCACTGGGCGACCCCAGAGGATAGGAGTCACCAGACCCTGCAGGTTGGCGAACAGGTAGCGGTTCTCGCCATCCTTCTGCAGCTCGATGTTCATCCAGTCGAGCTCGGTCATAACCACGCCATCGGCGGACATTTGCGACTGCTTGCGCACCTGGTAAATGGCGCGGCGCACCAGGTCGATGGCGGTGTCGCCAGCCTTGCTCAGGGCGGTGTTGTAGGTGGTCGCCTGGGTCATCAGGCCGTTCAGGTTCTCGCCAAGGCCATCGCCCTTGAGAATCTGAGCCTCTTCTTCGAGCTTGAGGTCGTAGCGCAGAAGTTGCTGCAGATAGGCGAACATCTGCGGCACGTCATCCAGCGCCTCGTCCGTCACAGGCATCCAGACAGCGATCTTCTTCACGCGGTCGGTGACGTTGGTGAAGGTGACATTGCTGGTGGGCTTCAGGCCGCCTTCCGCCACGGTCGCCGCGCCACGGGTGTGCACGTCCTCGCGGAAGTAGGTGTACTGCTGGCCCGAAACCGGGATCGCGGTCAGGAGATCTCGGATGCGCAGCTCCTGACGGATTCCCGGCTGGATAACCGGATCGTAGATGGGAGCAACGATGCCCGCGCTGGTGACTTTCATTTCCTTCATGCTGGCCATGTCGGACTTGGTCACTTCGAGCTGGGCCAGGGAAGCGTTCTTCTGGTTGAGAGCCTTGTAGGTGTCGTCGCCCTTGATCAGGTCGATGAAACTCTTGCCCTCGCCCGGCAGGCCGCGCAACTTGACGCCTTTCTGCTCCAGGTCGACGACCTGGTCGATCACCTTTTGGAGCTCGCCCTTCTGGTCGTCGATCAGCTTTTTCAGGTCGGCGCTGACCTTGTTGCCCTTCTCGACCTCGTCCATGGCCGCATCGTACTTTTTCTGCAACCCATCAAAGCCGCTTTTCAGTTGCAGCTCGATGGAATCCTTCAGTTCTTTCACTTCGCTCATGGCGATACTCCGAAATATTGGGTGAACAAGTTGGGAATTTCTTTCAGCTCATCCACGATCGCCGTGGCCTCGCTCCCGCCGTCACGGCGTAGCGCGGTGTAGCCGAGCGAAGCGACTGCTGCCGCTTCCTTCTGCGAGAGGCCCATGCGTTCGCGAAGGGCCTTCTCGAAAAGCCTGATGTCTGATTTGACGCTGAGGATCTGCGCCTCGGGGTTCATGCCGAACGGCACGAATGAGGCCTCCCAGAGTTCGGCCTCCTTGATCAGGCGAACGCGCCGCCCGTCACGTTCTCCGGGGTCCGCCTGAATGGTGTTGAAGCCAATCGACATGCTGTCGAGGATGTCCGCCTTCATCAGCTCATAGGCGTCTCGGGCATAGCTGACGTTGAGGTTGACCTGGCCTTTCAGGTACAGGCCGTGGTCGTCCTGGCGGTAATCGGCGGCGCCAACCAGGCGGGTCAGGTCGTGATACAAGGCCAGCTTCAGCTTGCCGCCCCGGGTTGCTTTCACTCGGGTGAAAGCGCCGGGCAGAATGACGTCGTCGCCGAGGTCCACGTTGTTGAACACCGCTGCGTAGCCTTCGAAATTCCCGGCTTCGTCAACGGCCTTGAGCTCGAACGGGCATTCAAGGTTCGCCATTTGATTGCATCTCCCACCGGGTGACCCGGTTGTATTCTTCGCCCTCCAGGGGAGGCAGGTTTTCCTTCAAGCGCACCTCGTTGATGCTCATCCAGCCAGAGCCGCCTGAGCCGCCTAGAGCACCGCCGTAGTAGGTGGATCGACCAGCGCTATCAGCACGCATCAGGCCCTCGACGACGAACTCGACAAAGCGTCCGGAGGTACCGAACAGCTTGCTGTTGAGCTCGTCCTCAATGGTGTCTATGTAGGGTTTGAGACCGAAGGTGATGAACCCGATCAATTGCTGCTCCAAGTTGGAGCCCATGATCGAGGTCTTGCCGGCACGGTTGGCCAGCCAGAGCGGCACGCCGTAGATGCCCGCCAGCGCTTCCTCCTGGAACTGCTGGGATTCGATGAACTGCGCATCTTTCTGGGAGATCCCAGCTGGGTGGATCTTCGGCCCGCCCTGCAGGATCGCCATCTTGCCGATGTCGTCGGTATCAGCCTTGCGGACATCCGGGAATCGCTTGAGGATCTGCTCCTGCTGCTGCTCGGTCAGAAACCCGTCGTAGATGACATAGCCACCAGTGAAGCCGCCTTTGCGCATGAACCGCGCCGACCACTGCTGGCCCGCTTTGGCCAACCCCATGGTCTCCGCCTGGTACTCCAGAGGGGAGAGACCCACAATCCCGTCCAGGCTGAACAGCTTGAAATGCAGCATGTTCTCGGGCGACACCGGAAACGGGTCACCCTCAGTGGGCGTCACGGTGTAGAGCAGGTCGTCCTCGGTGTCGATTTTGACCGTTCGACCGTCTAGCGGTACCAGGCCGATCACATCGCCCTGCCCGTTGCGCTCGATCAGCGCGAAGGCGTTGCCACGCAGAGCCATGTTCACGACCACGAACTTGAGGAAGTTCAGCATCGTCATGTAAGGGTTGGGCTTGCGCAGCAGCTTGAGCATACGGTCGTTGCCGCTGATCATCTGCCGACCGCCCTGCTTGTCCTCGTAGAGCTTCAGCGGCAGGCCGCTCAGTGATTCCGAGAGGACCTTAACGCAGGACCAGACCATGCTGATGGACAAAGCGGTTCTTGTCGTGATCCGCACGCCCGCCTTCGTCCGCCTGCCGCCAACCTCCAGATCGGCCTCCACATAGTTTCCGGTGGCCGGGTCGGTGTAACCGAAAAATCCCCAGGTCGCGGGGTTGTACCATTTGAATGCCATGGTCAGCCTATGAGGTCGAAGAAGCCGTGGTTGAGGTAGTTGTCCATGCCGCTCTTCGCTTCTGGATTGAGAGCCATCAGCGTCACGGCATTGAACAGCGCCATGAGCGGGTCGATCTTCGCCGAGCCGCTGGCCTGCTTCGTGATCAGGATCGAGTTACCTCGGGGTTCGACACGAGCGTTGCCGCAGCACCAGGCCATCATGGGCTGGCCGCCGTGCAACAGGGCGCCCTCTGCCAGTTTGCGCTCCGCAGTTTTGATTGAGCCGCCCAGGCGCCATCCTTGAGAAATGCCGTCGATCTTCTCGCGGGGTATCCCGGCCGCCTCCAGGGCGTCGAGAATCGCGCCGACGCCAGCCGGGTCGAGCCCTACCTTGTCCAACAGGCCAGCCTGCTCGACTTTCGCGACCAGCTGCGCCACATCATCGATGTCATCACCGATTCGGTTGACCAGGGTCAGATGCCCATCCTTGGCGAAGTCTCGGATGCGCGGCGCTTCTGACTTTCGCCGCTCCAGCACCGAAGGGTGCGCCCAGGCATGGGTCCAGGTCAGCCAGCGCCGGGTACCTATCTCACGCCCGATGGCGGCCAGCCCCAGCAGGTCGTCCAGCCCCCCACCGTCGATGCCGATGTCGATCACCTCGCAGCGCTCGATCAGATCCTCCAGGGTCCGGCACAGCTCGGAGGCTTGCTGCTCCCAGTAGTCGGTGCCAGCCCAGCGATCGGACAGCAGGGCCAAGCCAATCTCGACGTTGAGGTGCTTGGCCAGGAAGCCGCGGAATGACTCTTCCCCGTCCATCTGGGCTTGGGCATAACCCCGCTCAATGAACGGCTCATCGACAGACAGCCCCAGGTTGGGGTTGGTGATGTAGGCGTTGGAAAAGTCCCTGTGGGCACCCGCGTCGAGCATCGCTTTCGGAAACTCGTACAGCACCGGCAGGAACGACTTGTCGACGATCTCGCCGTCACGAACTTTGCGGGCATACATCAGCTTCTGCCGGAACACGCCTGCAGGTGGCGCATCGGACTGAGTCGTGGCCCAGATGATGAAGCCTTCGGGCCGAGACGCTAGACCGCCTGTGGCCTCGCGCAACATCGCTTCGGCATTTGCACGCTTGCCGAATACCCACAGCTCATCGACGAACACGCCGATGGCCTTCTTGCCTGAAACCGTCTCGCTATCAGCTGCCACCACCTTGAGGGTGGCGTTGGTCTGCCGATGGGTGACGGTGCGCAGGTGATCCTGCACCTTGAGTAGCGCGTCGAGCTCCTCATCTGCCCGCACCATGTCACGGATTGGGATGTAGGAGTTGTCAGCGATCTCCTTCGTCGGGGCCAGGATGATGAACTCACCCGAGGGTCGCCAGTTGAGGATCAAGGCCGTGAGCATGATGCCCGCAGCGATCGTCGACTTACCATTCTTCTTGCTGATCAGGAGCATGAACTCGCTGACCATGCGCCGGCCTTCATCGGGGTCATAGGCCCCGAAGATGGCTGCAACGAACTGGTTGACCCAGTCGCGCACAGTTTCGGACATCAGCGGGCTCCCGGTGGCATCAACCATCCGGAGCGCACCGAACACGTCGAGGGCTTCCTCGGCCTCGGTCGGGAACAGCGGCTTGAAGGGGATCAGGCTTTTTCGCGCAACGATGCGCTGCTCCCAGTCAGGGCATGCAGTAGTCCACTCCCTCATTTAACCGCCCTCAGCGGGCCGCGCCGGGCACCGAACTTGCCGGTCGATGCTTGCTCAGCTTTCGCCTGGGCCTGATCCTTCTTGCCGCTCTCCCCCTTGCGAGGGTGCACGAAGGGCATCAGGGCCTTGGCCGCATCAACGCGCAGCTTTGGCTCAGACTCCAGGTCGTTCATTACCGACAGCAGGAAGTCCTTCGGGTCGCGGTGCAGGAGCGCCTGCATAAGATCAAAACCGGCAGGCTCGGGGTCGCCCTGCTCATCCTTCGCGGCGTCCGGTTCGGGCGCTGCCTCACTCTTGGCGGACGGCTCGGGCGCATGCCTGGTTTTAACATGCGCTTTAACATCGGCTTTAACATCTGGCGGCATCAAGCCCAGGGCGCGGAGCTTGGCCAACTCGGCCGCCACATCCTTGTCCTTCACCAGCCGAGACCCCGCCGCAGACGCTGTCTTCTCGGAATAGCCAGCCGCCACAGCCGCGTCCCGATTGGACGCACCTTCCCTCAGCGCTGCGATGAATGCGCGCTTGCGGGATGTTAAAGCCATTTAACAAAAATCCTATGGGGGAAAAAAATCTGTACGTGGGGTCGGTGGCGGTCTAGCTACGTGAGAATTCCTATCATTTGACCACCCCTACCCCGAAGCACGTCACTGGCGTGCCTCGGAGACCGTTTTCGAGGATTCGCGCGAGATCGGCGCCTCAGCCACCCAGGCCGGCTGCCTCTTCGGCCTGCTTGACCGAGTCGTGGCACGGCTTGCACAGCGATTGCCAGTTGCCCTGATCCCAGAAGAGATCCTTGTCGCCGCGGTGCGCAACGACGTGGTCAACGACGTTGGCCGCAGTTGTCCGGCCTTGCCGAGCGCAGTACACGCACAACGGGTTGTCTCGAAGGTACTGTTCGCGAGCCTTCTGCCAGCGGTAGTCGTAGCCACGCTGGGAGCTGGTCATGCCGCTACGCCAGCTGCCTGGAGCCACCACCTTGACCCGTGAGCCAGCGCTCTCTTTGATGCGCGAGCCGAGCGTCTTGAGTCTCGCCATCACTGTGTCGCTCGATTCAGCGCCTCATCAGCCTTGTCGGCTGCCTGGGTCGCAGTGGTTGCAGCCTTCGACGCCTTGGTCGCGGCGCTCTCGGCCTTGCTGGTCAGGTCGTCCAGGCGCTTATCACGCTCAGCCATGGCGGCGTCATAGGCCTTTCGGATCTCATCGACCTGGTGAGCCTGAGTGCTAGCCATCGCCCAGTAGGCAGACTGCCAACCAAGCACCGCGCCGCCTGCGATAAGCAGCACGGCTATGACCCACACTTCAGCCCGTCTCCACCAGCGCCGAGCGATGAATTCAAGTGCGCATTTGTCCATCAGTTGGCACCTCCAAGCTGGGCGCGAAGCCGCGAGATCTCCTCGCTCTGGGTTGTGACCTTCTCGGTCAGCTGCTCCACCTGCCTGGTTAGCGCGAGGATGTTTCCTTCCAGACGGCCAACAGATATGGCCAGATCGTTGCGCTCTTTGGCGAACTGATCAGCTCGGGCCTCCGCCTCTTTGCGCGCTGCTCGCTCGGAATCGAGCAGCTCATTCAGCCGGCGTACGGTGCCGATATCGGCGTTGTCCATTGCCCGGTCTGCGGCGTCCTTGGAAAGGAACTTGCGCAGCCAAAGGAAGCCGCCCAGCAATACAGTGCCCGTTCCGCCCAGCCAGGTGGCTGTGCCTGGGCCGAGGTCGGTCGGGTCCATCCAGTACTCCAGATACGAAAAAGCCCCGGCGAATGCCGAGGCTCTATGGTGGCTGCTGGTGATGGCGAGTTTGCTCTCGCGCACCTACCGCAAAGTAACACGAAAGATACGGGTGAGGACCGGGGATGTCAAGCGGCCTCACGCCGAACATCCAGTGCACCATCAACCCAGGCCACTCCTGCCTTCCACAGCTGCCGGGTCTTCTCCTCACCGAAGCCCAGCTTCTTGCCCACGTCCCTCAGCGCAGTGTCGCGAGAGGTGTAGTACTTGATGATGACCTGGCCGCACTCGGGGTAACGCTTGTTCAGGCGCCCGACGAGTCGATCAATGAACAGGGCATCGTCGTCCGTGATCATTGGGTCGAGGATCGTGTTTTCCCGCGATGCACAGCAGGAAACCCCTGAGCCCAGCACCACCCAGCGGCCCCAGTGCTCCAGCAGATACTCAGCCGTCTTCTCAAAATTGCTCATGTCCTTCCCCCTCAATCGCCGGTGTAGTTGGTGCCGCCGGCGCCGCGCCGGTTGCTTCCCTGATATGTCGCCTCAGGCCCGGATGCCTGAGGGTTCTTCAACTGCTCGATCTGCCTTGTCGCGGCCTGCAACCTCATGCTGAGCTGGGTCACCAGTTCATCCAGGGCCAGGGCCTCGCCAGTTGCAGCCGCTACCCAGCCAGAGGCGTTGCAGTGGTCGCATGGCAGTTCGTGAAACACACCCTGAGTGACCGCTCTCCCACGACACAAAGGGCACTTGTCCAGCTCAATCACGGCCTTCTTGAAGGCTGGGCCGTGGGTCTTCTTCATTGACCCTCCACCTTCACCCGTAGCGCTTTGATCTCAGCGACCAGAGCCAGGACCACGGCCGGGTGAGCCGCAGCAATGAAACGAGCATTCGCCTCAAACATCGCGGCTTGAACAGGGTTGAACTTGCTGCTGGCAGCATGGGTAGCGCCTATCGCCTGGTTGCCACTGCCGATGTGCCAGAACCGACCATCCGCCCTTTTGGCGCACTTCCACTCACCCTGGGTCGCGGAATTTGCCAACTGCTCAAGGCGGGCCAGGTCGATGAATTGGCCTTCGTTCATCGTTTCGAATCCTCGCTTATGGTTGATTCCTGAATCACGCCGCAGGCCCCGTGCTGCTTGGCCTCCAGGCAATTACCCGAAATTGCGTTTCTACCCTCCTTCAACCCGTGGATACGGTCGAAGCCCTTGCTGTCTAGAAACGCGTGCCACTGCTCCAGGGCAGCGCGCTTGCGCTCCTCGGCAGTGGTCTGGATGTAGGCCTGCACGTTGTGACCCATGGCGTGGTTGATCAGCAGTTCACCGATCAGGAAGTCGATGCCCTGGTCGGCCCAGCAGGTTCTGGCCAACTTGCGCAGGTCGTGACTGGTCCATTGGCCCTGGCCCAGGCGGGTGAATACCTCTGACGCCTGCTTCTCGCTCAAGCACTTGCCGCTCTTGCCCGGGAACAGGTATTGGCCGGTATAGCCCTGGGCGCGCTGGGTGTCGCGGTACCAGGTCAGCAGCGCGCACACCTGCTCGGTCAGCGGCAGCGAGTGCTCGACGCGGGTCTTGGTGTTCTCAGCCGGCAGGTGCCAGTTGCGGATCGACAGGGCGATGTGTGGCCACTGTGCCTGGCGGGTCTCGCCCAGGCGGTTGCCATGGCACAGCATCAGCAGGGCCAGCATGGCGTCTGCGGGCTCGTCGGTGATCACCTGGGCCAGCTGGCTCAGCAGGCCCTCGATCTGTACCCCGCGCAGGCGCCCCGGCCTGGCCTTGATCTTGGCCTTGGTGAAGTCGCTGAACTTGATCCCGGCCATGGGATTGCGGGCCACTAGGCCCAGCGCGCTAGCCTTGCGGAAGGCGTCGATCAGCAGGCCGAACACCAATCGCACATACTCGAGCGAGAGATGCTCCTGCATCGGCCAGACCAGCTGGTTGTCTAGAGTGCTGTGGCTCACCTCGACCAGGGCCAGGCCACCAATACGCGGCAGCAAGTGGCAGGCAATGGCGGACTTGGCCGTGGCGCGCCGGCTCTTCGACAGGTTGCGGGTACGCTCGACGCGATCGGCATACCACTCCAGCAGTTTGCCGACCGTCTGCCACCCCGAAACGGCGGCCTTGCCTTCGGCTTGCAGGCGCTGGCGAATCTCCGGCAGCGAAGCCAGCACCACCTTGGCCGACTGGTCGGGGTAGGTACCGATCTTGTTCCACTGCTTGCTCACGACCAGGTACCACGTAGCGCGCGGGCGATCCTCGGTGAAGCGCAGGTAGAGCCCTGGATGACGCGGATCGCGCAGCAGCACGGCACTCAGGTCATCCGCGCGGCGGCGCAGCTCGGCGTCGGAAAGCGCAACCACGACCGTCATGCCGCCACCGTCGCGGGTAGCAGCAGGTAGGCGCGGATAGCCTCGACGGCGTCGATGTTGCCCCGGCACACGATCGCCAGGTAGCCCTGGCCGGCCAGCGCCTGCAGGTAGGCGTCCTGGCTGGGCGAGACCGGCGCATCGAACGGCGGCATGGCCTTGAACTCGATGTACAGGCCGAAGTAGCCACCGCGCGCCATCGGCAACACCAGGTCGGGAACACCGGCCTTCACGCCCTGCCCCTTCAACTTGACGGCCACGGCTTTGACCCGATGCCCACCGTTCGGCACGTGGTAAATCAGCTTGTAGGCCTGCGGGTAGCGCAGCTGCAGCTCCTGCATCAGCGCGGCCTGCTCCTGCCCTTCCCTGTCGACGGGCTTGGCGCGAGCCGGCTTGGCCTTGAATGGGCGAAGGGCGGGAGCGTTCATGCGACCAGCACCCCCTCGTTGATCAGCAGTGCCTGGGTGCGCATAACGCCCTCGGCGTGGTACTGGCGGGCGGTCTCGCGATCCACCGCCTTGCTACGCCCGTCGCAAGCGTCATGGCAGGCGCTGCAGCACCAGGCGCCTTGCAGATCGTGCGGCTTCTTCCCGACGCCGCAGGTGCCGGCCAGGCGGTAGTGCGCCAGCACGGTGGTCTCAGGGTTGCCATTGCACACGCCGGGGATGCGCACCTGACATTCGCGGCCGCGCGCAGCCTTGGTCAGTTTGGACTGGCGCATCAAACGCCCTCCCGACCACGGTGAGACGACCAATCGAACGGCAGGACGATCCCGCCGCCCTCGCGCAAGCGATCCGCTGATCGCTCGCCCATGGCTGCGGGCAGCTCTTTCGCCCCCAGGTTGGAAATCACTACGGTCGGCAGCATCCGCTCGTAGCGGCCATTGATGATCGAGAACAAGCGGCTCAGCTCGAAATCGCTTGGGGCCTCCTTGCTCGCCCCGACCTCATCCAAAACCAGCAGTGACGGGCGGATAAGCGCGTCGAGAATACTCCCCTCGGTTTGGCCTGAGGTGCCGTCGAAAGTCGCACGGATGGCCTGAAGGATACCCCCAAGCGTCCGGTATGCCGCTGTGTACTGCGTGTTGGCCATGACCGCCTGGGCGATCGACACCCCCAGATGAGTTTTGCCGGTGCCCGGGTTGCCGACCAGGATCAGGCAGCGGCCGGCGGCCAGGTTGGATTCGAACTCGGCAGCGTATCGCTCACAGCGGGCCTTGGCCTTATGCTGGCCTTCGCAGGACGCACCGTAGCTGTCGAACGTCTTGTCCTTGAAACGCTTGGGAATCAGCGAATCGCCGAGCTTGTAGGCCAGGTCCACGCGCTGACGCTTGATGTCTTCGGCCTGGCTTTTGGCGACCTGCGCCGCCTTGCAGCCTGGGCACGGCGAGCGGAAGGTATGGCTGAGCACCTGGTGAGAGGTTGCTTCGTAGGGACCATGCTCTTCGCACATGGCCATGGATGTGACCTGCGGGCCTGCAATGCTGGACAGGTGGACAACTTTTTCAGAACGCATACGAGCCATCCTCCCGTGGAATTAGGCCGTCGTGGTAGTCGCGGTCGTTGAAGCCGTGATGACGGCTGTTTGGCTTACCCTTGGCGGACGATTTGGCGAGGAAGCGCTTGGTGATCCACTCAACTTCGAAGCTGCGCCACCCGCTGTCGATTACGATTTCCATGACCTGGGCTGGCTGGATACCCAAAGCCAGGCACTGCCGGAGCTTCTCGTTCAACCGGCTCCAGACCCGTTCGCTCATCTGGGCGCCCTTCGACTTCCGGACCGCCAGGTAATCAGCGATCAGTGATTCATCGAGGCCGTGCGGGTTGTCCGCCAGCATGGCGGCCTTCCCGAATGGCGCCTTGCGATCTTCCTTCGCCCGAGTGGGCTCCGGCTCGCTGGGGGAGCATGAAACATCTTCCGAAGGAAGATTTTCATAGGGGGTTTGTTTCTTAGAATAAAGAAGGGAGTCGGCGGTTTTGGTCTGTTTCGACTCTGAGCCGATTCGGACCACTTCAGCCGAGTCGGCTGTTTTGGTCTGTTTCGGATCAACGTAGATCCAGTCCTTAGGGTCATTCACACCGATGTCGCCACGGGCACCACCCTCACGGAACAACACACGACGGCGCAGGAGGCTGGAAACCGCCTTGGACACAGTGTCTGGGTGAGCGTGGATAGCTTTCGCGATGTCGGTAGCCGGGATGCGATGGGCGCCCGCCCCGAAGTTGATTGTGGCCTTGGCCACGTACAGCACAATCTTCATCTCCCGGGCCGGGAGATCGATAGCCAACAGGCCATCCATGAGCTGGTTGTCCATCCGGGTGAACCCCCTGGACTTGTCAAGTGGGACGATGTTTGTCATGCTTAAACCCGTTGAAATGCTGTAGAGAAAGCCGCCCCGCCAGGCGGTTTTTTTTCGTCTGCAATTCCACTACTGGATGGATTCGCAGGTGTTTCAGTCATCTACTGGCAATAGGCCAAGTAGAAGAAAATCAGCTCACCAGTCACGCTGCTGCACCCTTCTGGTCAGCCTTCAGATCGCCACCTGTAAGCCTTTCGATCTGGTACTGCCGCAGCTCGGGCACTTCCTCCCACTGGCGGACTGCTTCGTAGGTAACGCCAAGGGCTTTCGCGAGCGCCGAGATGGAACCGAAATGTTTAATTGCCTGGCTTTTGGTCATGGCGACCTCCTTTGCTCGTCTTGATATTCAAGCATGCTTGCATATGCAAAACAAGCATGCTTGACAAGCAACCTTGTAGATTGCGCACATGAAGACCACTGATCGAATCACCAAACTCGTACTAGCCCGCCGGCCTGAGCTTGGCGTGCGCAACGTCAAGCGGGACATCGCCACTACCTGTGGGATCAGCTATGAGGCTGTCCGCCAGTGGTTTGCCGGGGACACCGAGAACATCAAGAACGAGAACCTTGTTGCCCTAGCTGATGGCTATGACACGACAGTGGATTGGCTTCTTGGAGGCAAGGGCGAGCCGCCGCGTAAAGCGGACCCGAAGCGCCAGCCCACCAATGAGCCGAGCGCTCCCGTATCCGCAGCGGACGCGGTTCGAAAAATGCTGGAAAAACACGGGAAAGGCCTGACAGCGGAGGCTCGGCAGAGCATCGTGCGCGCTGTTGAAGAGGATCCCCAGGGCGAAAGTGGAAGCGGTTTCATCATCACGGCTGCCAACACACCAGATGGGGACATCTCCATCCCGCAATACGACATCCGCGCCGCAATGGGCCATGGCCAGGTTCCTGCCGAGTACAGCGAGGTCATCCGTAATGTGGTGATACGCGAGGAAGTGCTACGGGAGAAAGGCGTGACCTACTCCGCGGCCCAGGCCCTGGCGATGATCACCGGGTGGGGGCAGAGCATGGAGGGGACGATCAACGACAAAGACCCAGTGATCGTGGATCGGGGCGTGAACGACTACCAGGGCGAAGGTGTGTACGTGCTGACCTGGCATGGTGACCTGCTGATCAAGCGACTGCAGCGACAGGATGAAGACCATGTCTGGCTGATCTCCGACAACAGAAACTATGAAAAGCAGTCTGCACGAATAGACGACGTAACGATCCACGCCAAGGTTATCTTGGTCTGGAATGCCAAAAAGGTGTAACTGATGTCTGACTCTACCGAAGATTTTTCTACCTTTTTCAAGCCGCCGACGAAGCCGACGCTTAAATTCGATGACGCCGTTCGTTTCTTTAAAGGCGTGGCTCCAAAAGCACGATGCACCACCTGTAACTCGAAGACTTGGGAGATACCGATCTCAGACAATGATGACTCGTTGTGTTTGCTCCAGGATTCCGGGATGACTAGAACAGGCGAGCAGGTCTACAACCTGTATATCGAGTGCCGAAACTGCGGCTGGATCCGTGGTCATCGCGTTGGGGCGATCCAGCAGTGGCTGAGCACTAATCCGAAAGATCAGATTCAGGAACAGCAGGAAGACGATGAGTGAGTTCGAGAAGCTCTTCGGGGCTCAGCACCTTCCGAAGCCGGCGACAGGTCTACGGGGTGACAGCCCACCAAAAGCAGGGGATACTGAATCTATGACCATAGACTTCAAAGCTCTTGAGCGCGCCCTCGCCGGTATCGAGTCCCGACTAGACGAGAAGGTTTCGCGTATAGAAACTAACGCAACGTCCTCTCATACAGCATATCTGCGTGAGCTTGAGCTGCGGGACGAAGCGTTGCATCGTGAGATGAACTTGAAGGAGCGAGCGTTCCGCAGAGAGCAGAAAGCTCATGCGAAATCTCTTGATGAAAGACTGAACAGAATGGCTGAGGCGAGCGCCTCCACAGCGAAGGAAATCAAAGACTTCAAGCTCTGGATGGCAGGTATCGGTATTGCTGTGGTCCTTGGGATCATGGGGGCCAACGCAACGATCTTCAGCGGTGGCAAGTCTTTCTTTGATGGAGGGAAGGAGCACGCGGCCAATCAGCAGCGGATCGACTCCCTTATTCAAGAATCCAAGGCTCAGACAGAGGCGAGTAAAGCAATTCTCGATCAGCTTCAGAGAGAAACGAGTCGCACAAGCCCAAGCACTCCGAAATAGCTTCAATCAAGCCCGCCTCGGCGGGCTTTTTCATGCCTATCAGAAAGGCGCCTCCTCCTCTTCCGTCTCTACCCGAGCTACCTCCTCTCCTCTGTCAATCACCCGATCGTCATCCGTCGGCGCATCCCATTTCAGAAACACTGACCCGTCGTCGCAGAACGTCATATCCAGGCCATCGGTCTCCGCCAGCAGCTCCATGATCGACTCCCAATCGTGGTCGGTATCAGTGTCCATGCGATGAACCAACACCCTCCTGTCCAGCTGGGCCAGTGGTGAATTGATCATTGCCGAAACCCTCAGCCCCAGCCGCTCAAGGCTAGTGAGCTCTTCCATTCGAACTGCATTTTCCTGCGCTGACATCCGCCACCTCCTACGTACTGGACATCCATACAGTAAGAGAAAATTACACAAGCGTGCTTGCATTTGAAAAACAAGCATGCTTTTATAAATGCAAGTTCGCTTGCATTTGCAAACGAGCAAGGCAGCTCAAGCCGCCACCGCTCTTTACACAATTCGACACCCGTCACCCTCAGCGGCACATGAGGGCAGCAGCTGCCTCACGCA
>NZ_JACVVE010000059.1 GCF_016648105.1 Pseudomonas sp. S31
GTCCCACCATAATTAATATGCGGCCGCCCCCCCCCCCCCCCGCGGCCCCCCCCCCCCCGGGGGCCGGTGCAGGAAGGCGCTTAGCGCTGCATCCCCCAACGCCGCACGGTCAACCGCTCCAGGGTATTGAACACCAACCCCTCGACCAGCAGCCCGATCAGGATCACCACCGCCAGCCCGGCGAACACCTTGTCGGTATACAGCTCGTTGCGGTTCTGGAAGATGTACCACCCCAACCCGCCTTTGCCGCTGCTGGCGCCGAACACCAGTTCGGCGGCGATCAGCGTGCGCCAGGCGAAGGCCCAGCCGATCTTCAGCCCCGACAGGATCGACGGCAGCGCCGCCGGCACGAGGATGTGCAGCACCAGCCGCAGCCCCTTCAGGCCATAGTTGCGCCCAGCCATGCGCAGGGTCTCGGATACCCCGAGAAAGCCCGCATAGGTGTTGAGCGCCAGCGCCCACAGCACCGAATGCACCAGCACGAAGATCAGGCTGTTGTCACCCAGCCCGAACCACAACAGCGCCAGTGGCAGCAGGGCGATGGCCGGCAACGGGTTGAACATCGACGTCAGGGTACCCAGCAGGTCGCGCCCCAGTTGGGTCGACACCGCCAGGCTGGTAAGGCCGAACGCCAGGACGATGCCCAGCACGTAGCCCTTGAGCAGGATCACCAGCGACACGCCGACCTTGGCCGGCAGCTCGCCGCTGAGCAACCCATCCCAGAGCGCGGCGGCGGTCTGCAGGAAGCTCGGCAGCAGCAGGTCGTTGCCCTGGTAACGGGCAGCGGCCTCCCACAGCGCGGCGATCACCAGCAGGATCACCGCCTTGCGCAGCCAACCGTGTTGCCAGAGGCGCTGGGCCAGGGGCAGTTGGCGTTCCACGGGCACAGCGAGCAAGGGCTCCAGCTGCACCTCGTATTCCTGGCGTACAGGTGTAGTGGTCATGGCTGAAGCTCCCGTCAGTAGGCGATGCGGATGTCGTTGAAACCCAGTTCGTCGGCTTCGGCCGGCACCTCGGCTTCATCGAACAACAGGCGGTGGATGCGCCGAGCGCTGGCCTGGAAGTCGCTGCCGCCAAGGCTACCCAGGTCGTATTGATGGCTGTGCACCTCGGCCCGCACCCGCCCTGGGTGGGGCGACAGCAGCAGGATGCGGTTGCCGACCACCAGCGCTTCCTCGATGGAGTGGGTGACGAACAACAGGGTAAACCGCACCTCCTCCCACAACAGCAGCAGTTCTTCCTGCATCTTGCGCCGGGTCAAGGCGTCGAGCGCGGCGAACGGCTCGTCCATCAGCAGGATCTTCGGCTGGGTAGCCAAGGCCCTGGCGATCGACACCCGCGCCTTCATGCCGCCCGAAAGCGTGTGCGGATAGGCATCGGCGAAGTTGGCCAGGCCGACCTTGTCGAGGTAATGCAGGGCCCGCTCCTCGGCCTCGGCCCGCTTGAGTTGGCCGGACACCAGCAACGGGAACATCACATTCTGCTTCACCGTCTTCCAGGGCGGCAGTTGGTCGAACTCCTGGAACACCACGATGCGGTCGGGCCCCGGCCCGTGGACCGGTTCGCCCTGCAGCAGGATCTGCCCCTCCTGGGGCGTGATGAACCCGGCCACCGCCTTGAGCAGCGTGGACTTGCCGCAGCCGGAGGGGCCCAACAGCACGAAACGGTCAGCACGGTCGATTTCGAAGCTGACCTGGTGGGTGGCCCGCACCACGCGTTGCGAGGTGCGGTATTCGAGGCTCAGGTTGTCCACCTTGAGCAGCGCCGGGGAGGCGACAGGGCTCAGGTTGCTGGCCGTGTGGCCTGGCAATGGGGCGGTCATGGTCGATCAGCTCCCCTGCAACGGGCGTTCATCCTGGAAGAAATAGTCCTTCCACGACGCCGGCTTGTTCTTGATCGCACCGACCCGGTAGAGGAAATCGGCAAGCTTGTAGGTGTTCTTCGGCGTGACGGTGAACTCGTACTGTGGGTTGTCGATCAGCTTGATCAGCGCGTCGCGGTCGATCTTGGCTTTGGTCACGCGGATGTAGGTATCCGCCGCCGCGGCCTTGTCGTTCTGCGCAAAGTCCGCAGCCTCGGCCAGGGCGTCGACGAAGGCCTTGTAGGTCTTGGGGTTGTCGTTGCGGAATTTCTCGGTGGCGAACAGCAGCGTCGGCGAGTTGGGGCCGAGCAGGTCGTAGCTGTTGAGCACCACGTGCACGTCCTTGTTGGCGAGCACCTGGTCCTGGAACGGTGGGTTCGAGAAGTGCCCATTGAGCTCGGTACCGCCGGCCAGCAGCGCGGCAGTGGCATCCGGGTGCGGCACGGCCAGGGTGTACTTGTCGAGGCGGTTGTATTGCTTGTCGCCCCACTGCTGGGCGGCCGCGTACTGCAGGAAGCGCGACTGCACCGAGACGCCCACCGCCGGCACGGCGATGCGGTCTTTCTCGGAAATGTCGGCAATGGTCTTCACGTTCGGGTTGCTGCTCACCAGGTAGTACGGGAAGTTGCCCAGCGAGGCCACGGCCTTGACGTTCTGCCGGCCCTTGGTGCGGTCCCACACGGTCAGCAGCGGGCCGACACCGGCGCCGGCGATGTCCACCGAGCCGGACAGCAGCGCGTCGTTGATCGCCGAGCCACCGGACAGCTGTGCCCAGTCGACCTCGATGTCGATGCCCTGCTCCTTGCCGTGTTTTTCGATCAGGTGCTGGTCACGCACCACGTTGAGCAGCAGGTAGACGATGCCGAACTGCTCGGCGATGCGGATCTTGCCTTCGGCCTGGGCCACGGCGGGCACCGCCAGGCTGCCGACGACCAGGCTCGCGCCCAGGCCGATGCTTGCCGCCAGGCGGCTGATGGATTTGCGCATGATGGACTCCTCAGTCGTCAGAACGGGGCATCGCCCTGGATGGTGGTGCGGTACAGCTTGCGGCGCAGGTGCGCGGGGCAGCCGGTGGCCAGGTGGATCAACGAGCGGTTGTCCCAGAACACCAGGTCGTGGGGCTGCCACTGGTGGCGGTAGATGTTCTGCTCGAGCACGCTCAGGGCGTACAGCTGCTGCAGCACGTCGCGGCTTTCATCCTCGGGCAGGCCGACGATGCGGGTGGTGAAGCCTTCGCTGACGAACAGCGCCTTGCGGCCGTTTTCCGGGTGGGTTCGGACCACGGGATGGATGACTTCCTGCACCTGGGCCAACTGCTCGGCAGTGAGGGTCGGGCGCCAGTTGCCTTCGAACTTGGTCTCGGCGTAGCGGGCGGTGTAGGAATGCGCCGCGCTGCGGTTCTCGACCACTTGGCGCAGCGCCTGCGGCACCGCGTCCCAGGCCTTGTGCATGTCGGCGAACAGGGTGTCGCCGCCTTCGCTCGGCAGCTCCTGGGCATGCAGCATCGAGCCCAGGCTCGGCAGTTCCTTGTAGGACAGGTCGGAGTGCCAGAACTTGCCGGCATCGCCGAGGCCGATGTTCTGACCGTTCTCGACGATATTGGAGACGATCAGGATTTCCGGGTGGCCGCTGAGCAGGAACTGCTTGAGCACGTGGATCTGCAGCTCGCCGAAACGGCGGCTGAAGGCGATCTGCTGCTGGGGGCTGATGCGCTGGTCGCGGAACACCAGCACATGATGGTCGAGGTGGGCGCGATGGATACGGGTGAAATCCTCGGCGTTGACCGGTTGGGCCAGGTCCAGGCCGATGATCTCGGCGCCGACGGCACCGGAGAATGGGCGGATTTCGAAAGTTTGCGGCTGGGCGCTGTCGATGGACGACAAGGCGTTCGAGGCGGCGGACATGGTTCACTCCCACGCAGTGCGCGACATTCAATAAGGCGCGCAACGATTAGAAACGCACGGGGATTTCCCGTGTGGGTTCAAGTCGTGCGGCGCGCCGATTGGTCGGCAGGTACGCAGTGGGGGTGACTATAAATGCATAAGAGGAATACTTTAAATACCGTTAGCGAATAACGATATGAACGAGCTCAAGACTTTCAGGGTAACGGCAGGTCATCGCTGAAAGGCTTCTGCAAGTCGCGTTCGTTGATCTCCCAGATCAGCAACTGCGCCGGGGTCTGCTTGAACGCCTCACTGGTGAAATAGTCTTTCGCCGCGCCGCTGAACTCGCCCCCGTCCTTGGCGAAGTTGCCTACGCTGGCGCCCACACCTTGCTCGAGGAAGGGCACGAAGTTGCTGTTGCGGGAGAACGAGGTGCCGATCAAGGCGATGTTGGGCAACTGGCTGTCGCCGAACAGATCATCTTCGCTGCCAGCCGCGGCGCTGGCCTGCACCTCGAAGTGCGAGGCGGCCACCGTTTCGCCGGCAGGCTGCCAGCGCTCGGGCAGCCAATCGAGCCCGGCCAGGCGTACCAGATCGCCTGGGCGCCGTGCTTCGGGCTGCAGCGTGCGCACCGAGGTTTGCCCAGGCGTCGGGGTGATGCCGGTTGCCAGCACCGCAGCGGCCAGCTGCTGCGCGGCAGCTTGCGCGCCCTGCTCGCTCCAGTGGGTGTCGGTGCGCAGAAACGCGGCGGCGCCCAGTTTCTGCAACGCGGCAGTAGGATTGACGGTGGCGATGCCGGCGTGCTGCAGGCGTGCGCTCCACTGTTGCAGGCGGCCCTCCAGCGCGGGCGAGCGGGCCAAGCCACACAACTGCGCAGCGGCAATCCGGCTCTTGTCCGGCACCAGCAGCACCAGCAGGCGGATGTTGCGCGCCGCCAACCAGTCGCGCACGGCTACCACCTTGTTCGCCCGCGCCTCGGCGTTGGCCTGGGCATGCGGGTGGATCCGGGTTTCATCGGCCAGGAACAGCCAACCCGGGCAACCACTGCGCACGCGCGGGCCGGTGTCGCCCACAGTGAGCCAGCTGAAGCCGCGCTCCAGGTCGGCGGCGCGCTGCGCCAGCGAGACATGGGACAGTTCGTGGGCAATGTGGTGGGTGATCTCGCCATCGCGTACGCCCTGCCAACCCAGGTGCTCCGGCCACAGGCTGACCTTGCCGCTGAAGATGGCCCACAGGCAGGCAAGCAGACCGGCCAGCATGAAGACGAACATGCTCAGGCCCGCCAATGGGCTGAGCCGGATCATCATCGGGCTGGGTGGCACCGGCGCCAGGGAAGGATCTTTCTTCGACATGGGCGCCCCTTAGAACTGGAAGTAGAGAAACGGCACGGTTTCGCGGCTGGCGATCAGCGCGAACGACAGGGCAAAGCCCAGTAGCGGCCATACGGCACCCACCATCCGCACTGCCCGGTGCTGGCCCAGGCGCTGTTCGACCTGCTGCTGCCACAGCGGCAGCAGCAGGCACAGTACGCCGAGGCCGGCGGCCAGCCCATGCACCGGACGCAGGGTAGCGGCCAGGTCATCGCCCAGAGCGAAGCCGTGCAGGCCGAACTGGCCGGCGTACAGGCTCAGTGCGCTGGCGAAGTTGGGCGCGCGGAACAGGGTCCAGGCCAGGCACACGAACAACAGCGTCACGCTGTGCGCCAGCCAAGCCGGCAGGTCGGGTAAACCCGCACGGGTCCAAGCGCGGTCGATGCACAGGGCGATGCCGTGGGCGCAGCCCCAGAGCAGGTAGTTCCAGCTGTCGCCGCCATGCCACAAACCGCCGATGGCCATGATCAGGAACAGGTTGCGGTAGGTTTTCCACACCCCGTGGCGGTTACCGCCCAGGCCGATGTACAAGTAGTCGCGCAGCCAGCTCGACAGCGAGATGTGCCAACGCCGCCAGAAGTCCTGAATGTTACGCGCCCAGTACGGGTGGTTGAAGTTTTCCGGAAAGTGGAAGCCGAGCATCAGGCCCAGGCCGATGGCCATGGCGCTATAGCCGGCAAAGTCGAAGAACAGCTGCAGCGAGTAGGCCAGGCAACCGATCCAGGCATCGACGAACGACGGGTGTTCCTGGGCGAAGGCCACGCCCACCAATGGCGACAGGCTGTCGGCCACCAACACCTTCATGCTCATGCCGATCATGAAGCGCCGCGCGCCGAGGGCGAAGTTCAGCGGGTTGAAGTAACGCTGGCGCAGTTCCTGGCGAACCCAGTCATAGCGAATGATCGGGCCGGCGATGGAGTGGCCGAACATCGCCAGATAGGTGGCGAAGTTGGCGAAATTGCGCTCTACCGGGACCACCTTGCGATGCACATCGACCAGATAGGAGATCACCTGCAGGACGATGAACGAAAGCCCGGCGGGCAGCGCCACCTTCTGCCATTCGAACGGCATCGCGCCATGCGCGGTGAGCAGCTCGTTGAAGCTGGCGGCGACGATGTTGGCGTACTTGTACCAGCACAGCACCAGGGTGTTGACGACGATCAGCGCGGCCAGCAGTTGCTTGCGCCGCGACGTCGTCTCGCCACTGCTCGCTACCAGCAGCCCACCCACCCAGCCACCGATCGTCAGCACGATATGCAGCAGCAGGAAGGCCGGGCTCAGCCAGCCATAGAAGAACCAGCTGCCGAGCAACAGCACCAGGTTTCGCCCCGTGGGCCGCGCCAATGCATACACCAGCATGAACGCAGGAAGAAACAGCAGCAGAAACTCGAGCGAGGCGAAGACCATGGTTGTCCGTCAGTAGGCGTGTGGCGGTTGGCGAGGCTCAGTTGGCCAGCGTGTCTTGCGCCTGGTACAGGCGCGGCCCCTCGGCGCCGGGCGCGAGGAACACGGTATAGCGCTGGCCGGCGGCCAGTTGGCCGAGGTCCAGCGCCTCGCCACGCGGGGCTCCGCCGCAGGTCAGTTGCACGGCCAGCTTGAGCGGGTTGATCGAGCGTCGCTGAGCACTGCCGTCGGCGACGTTGTTGAAGATGGCGACGTTGCCGGCCGCCGAGCGCAGGCCAGGCTGGGCGCAGCCGGCATCCAGGCTGTAGAACGCCAGCGAGGCCTTCAGGGCATTGAAGTCATCAGGCTGTTCACGCACGGTCACCAGGCGCATCGCCTTGCTGTCGGGCAGCCCTACCACAGTGGCGAATTCCCCAGGCTCGACACTGACATCGAGCGCCTGTTGCTGCCCGGCCAGTGCTAGGGTGCCTTTGATCGGCTTGCCGGCAGGCACCGTGAGGAAGTTCGAGGCCGTGCCCGGCGCCAGTTTCAGACCCGCACCGTTGGCCGCGCTCAGTTGCAGCTCGGCGCTGCCGGCATTGAAGAAGCGCAGGAAGGCCGCGTCTTCGCTGGGGCCGGTCGGGTACAGCGGGATCTCTGCGGCGTGGGCCGCGCCCAGGCTCAGCAAGGCGGCCAGGCCGCCGGCGATACGACGCATCATTTGCTCCCCTTGAGGCTGCCGGCCGGCAGCTTGTCCATGGCGTCGACGATGGCGCCGGCCCACGACTTGTAGCCGGCCACGGTGAAGTGCTGGCCATCGGTGGTGATCCACTGGCCGGGCTTGGACAGGGTCAGCGAATCGATGTAGCTGCACGGTGCGACGTTGGCGGCGAGGAACTGCGACATCAGCTGGGTGCGCTGGTCGTTCTTCTTGTACATGCCGCCGACCTTGCCCCAGGCCGGGCCGACCCACACGCACTTGGTGCCGGTCTCGCTGATGGCCTTGGTCAGGCTGGTGACGCTTTGCCAGGCCCAGGCCTTGGGGAAGGCAGGCTTGTCGTAGCTGGCCATGGTGTCGCCGATCACCAGCACCACCACATCGGGCTTGTGCTGGGCGATCAGTTCCTTGATCGGCGTGGTGGTGGCTTCGCGGCCCTTGATCTGCAGCTTGCCGTTGTCCTGCTGCTCGGCGCCGCAGTCGACCTTCTTGGTCACCAGCCAGTCGGCCGCACTGGCACCGCAGGCACCGATCGAATAGGCATGGCCGCCCTTGGCCACCACGGCGGCGTTGAGTGGCTCGGTCAGGTGGTTGGCCAGGCTCATGTGGCTCTCACCCAGTACCAGCATGGACAGGCCGGCAATCGCGGAAGCAGGCATGGTGTTCTCCTAGAATCGGTTCAATTGGAATAAGGGGAGCGGTAGGGACTGACCGGCAAGGCCATCGGCCGGTACTGGTCCTCGAACATGTAGCGCACGTACATGCCACCGTTGAATTCGCGGTAGTCCTGGGCGTTGTTCAGGCCCATGTGGCCACCAAGGATGAAGTTGCGCCCGAGCTGGTATTCGGCGGCAGCGGCGAGGTTGTAGCCGACGCCGGTCTTGCTGTCGCTGGAGTATTCCGGCTGAGTACCCTTGATCGTGGGGTAGTAGTCAACGGCGTCCTGGTGGAAGGACTGCACCCCGACCGAGCCCTTGACCGACACGCTCAGGCGCTCGAAGCGCCGCGACCAGCTGACCGGCACTCCAAGGGCGAAGAAGCTCTGCGGGCTGAAGTAGCCCCCATGGCCGTAGGTGTAGTAACCCTGGTTGTCTTCATAGCCCATGACCATCAGGCTCACGCCGGCGGTGAGCTGGGTGTCTTCGCTGTTCTGCAGGTACCAGTACATGCCACTGCCCAGCTCGGCGCGGGTGTTGTCCTCGACATGGTGGCCCTTGAGGTTGTGCATCGAGCCATACACGTAGGCGCCGAACTGGCGATCGTCGTAGCCCAGCTCGAGGCGCCCGCCGTTGGCGGTGACGCCGCCCCACTTCAGGTCGCTGCGCTTGTCCTTGCTGCCGGCGAACGAGGTGACGCTGTCAGTGACCGCACGCCGCGACGCCGAGACTTTCCAGTGCAGGTCCGGATTGCCGGCCACCGGCCGCTCCACGGACACGCCGCCGACCAGGGTGCTGTAGAGGAAGCCCTGCGGCGTGGTGCCGATATCGGCCTTGACCCCGCTTGGCTGGTTTTCGAAGGCCACGGCCACGCCGACGCCGGACGCTTTCTGCGAGCCGACTTTGGTCGTGCCAAGGCCGAAGCGAGTCGCCGCTTCGCTGCTGGGGCTGCCAGCATTGAGCGCGACCGGCGTGACACGCAACGCCACGCGGCTGTCGCCCACCGGTGCGCTGGCCTCGAACGGCGTCTGCACGCTGGTCATCCGTCCCAGGCCCGCCTCGCTGTCGTTACCACTGACTTCCAGCCCCTGGGCCACGTAGGCACTGCGCTCCTGCTGGATATCGCTCAGCGCCCGGGCCGCCTGGCTCATGCCAGCGCGTGGATCAGGCTTGCCGGCCTGGGCCGTGGTCACGAAGGGATTGTTGGCGTCGTTGGTAACACTGGGCGATGGCAAGCGGGTCGGCTGCGCGGCGGCCAGGGTCGGCGCCAGGAGCGCGTCCACCGACTGTCCGGCACGTGGCTGGTCAGCCCTGGCGAACGGGTTGCCCGGCACGCTGGTAGGCGTGGACGCTGCGTAGGTGCTGCTGTCCTGCTGGCGCTTCTCCTGGTTGACCACCTTGCCGAGCAGCGCTGCGGCTTCGCTGGTGCGGCCCTGGAAGCGGTAGATACGCGCTGCCACGGTCAGCACGTCAGGGTCGTCCGGGGCCACCTTCAGCGCCTGCTCCAGGGCCTGGTTGGCGTAGCTGTCCTCGCGCAGTTGCGCAGCGACGTCGGCGGCGCCGACCAGCAGCCGGGCATCGTCGGGGTTACGCTGCACCAGTGGCTGGTAAAGCTCGAAGGCCTTGTTGGTATCGCCGTTGGCCGCATACATGCGTGCCAGCGCGGCACCGGCCAGCGGGTCCTGCGGGCGTTGCACCAGGGCTGGCGACAGGGTGTCGTAGGCCGCAGCCAGGTCACCCTGCTCGCGCAGCTGATCGGCCTTGCGCACGCGGTAGAGGAACAGCAGGTCGTCATACTGGCGACGCTGCTCGGGGCTCAGCGACTGGCCCTGGATATCGCGCAGAATGCCAGCGACCTCGGGCTCCTGGCCGGCCTGCAACAGCACGCCGGCATAGCGCAGCAACAGGCCGGTATCGGACTGTGAACTGCCGGCCATCACGCCTCGCAACAGGCCCAGGGCGCGCTGCGGGTCCTTGGCGTCGGCATAGGCCGAGGCCAGTTGCGCCTGGCGCTCGGGCACGCCACGGGCCAGAGGTTCCAGGCGCGACAGGAACACCCGCGCCTCCTGGTAGCTGCCGCGCTTGTTGAGGCGCTCGACCTCCTGCAGACGCATCCGGAACTCGACGTCGCCGAGCAGTTGGGCGACCTCTTCGCTACGTGCCTCGGCCGGGATGCCGGAAAGCTGCTCACGGGCCTTGCCCCATTCGCCCTGCTGCATCGAGAACAGCGCCGAGGTGTACAACGCATCGGGGTCGTTGGGTTGTGCGCGCAGCATCCCGTCCATCAGGCTGCGGGCCTCGTCGCCAGCGCCCATGCCTTGGTACAGCCGCGCCAGACCGTAACGCGCCCAGGCATTGTTCGGGTCGTTACGCAGGGCCTCTTCGAGTGCCGTACGCTGGCCTGCCGTGTCGCCACGCTGTTCAGCCGACCGCGCCTGTTGCAGGGCCAGGTCGGCCCGCATACGACCAAGACCACCGAGCTTGGCCTGCTCGTCACCGGGCAATTGCTGCACTTCGCGCAGCGCCTGCTCCTGCTTGCCCTGCTGGACCAGCGCACCGATCAGGCCACGACGTGCGTTCACATCGCTGGGCTGCTGCGCCAGCACCTGGCGATACAACGGCTCGGCTGCCGCTGGGTTGCCGTTGGCGGCCTGCACATCGGCCAGCGCCAGCGCCGCCTCCGGGGCCTGCGGGCGCATGCGCCGGGCGTGCTCCAGCTGCACCTGGGCGTCGGCCGTGCGGCCTTGCGCCTGGCTCTGCCGGGCCTGTTGCAACAGCGACCAGTAGCGCACTTCGTCGAGGGCTTTCTGCCACGAACGGCCACCGGCTTTCACGGCGCGGCCGAGGAGCACCTCGGCATCCTCGAAACGGTTTTGCTGCTGGCGCAGCACGCCGAGTCCACCGAGGGCATCGGCGTCGTTCGGCGCGGCCCTCAGACGGGCGGACAATTCACGTTCAGCAACTGCCTGGTCGCCTTGTTCGAGGGCCTTCAGGCCCCGCTGCACCTGTGGGTCGCGCTGCCAACCGGTAGCACTCGCCGCGCCGCTGGCACGGCCCTTGGCGAGCAGGGCGCGGATTTCCTCGTCGTCGGGGTGGCTGGCCAGAAAGCTTTCGAACAACGGCCGTTGGCCGGTGGTCGGCGCACCCAGCCAGGTCAGGGCCAGGCGCCAGGTCTCGTCTGCGTCGCCACCGATGTCCTCGCGCTTGGCCAGGCGCTCCAGGGCCCGGATACCTTCTTCACGAGTGTCTTCGCGGCGCACCAGGTGCTTGGCAAAGAACAGCGTCACGTAGGGATCGTCCGGCTGCTCCTGGCGCAAGCGCTCGAAGCCTTGGCGCGCCTCCGGCCAGTGACCGTCGAGGAACCCCAGATTGTTGTAGAACTCGCGCCCGACACGGCCCTGGGCCGGCTGGTTGCCCAAGGCCCTGCGATAGAGCGCGTCGGCCTCGGCGCGCTGGTCGTTGTCGACCGCCAGGCGCGCCTGCTCCAGCAGCTTGGCATTGGCCGGGTCGGCCAGGCGGATATCCTGGGCCAGCTGGCGCGCCTGGCGCGGCGGCGGGCTCAACGCGCGCAGGCGAGCCAGGTATTCGTTGGCCTTGGCCAGCTGCTTGTCGCCGACGGCGATCAGCCCCAAACCGTACAGCGCGTCAGGCTGCTGCGCATCGAGCAGGAGCAGCTTGTTCCACACTTCGGCGGCGCGCTTGGGCTTGTCCTGGGCCTGCCAGAACAGGCCCTGGTCGATCAGCAGGTGGCTGGGGTCGCGGTTGGGATCGCTGTTCTCGCCTAGGGCGGCGCCGTGGATCAGGACGGCCAGCAGACCCAGAGTCAGGGGGCTTTTGCGGAACATTCGGACTCCCAGAAGGGCTTCAATTGGCCGTTGGCGGCGAAGCGGTAGCGGTGTTCGCCCCAGCCAAGGCCGAACAGGCTGAGCATGTAGTCGTAGTAGACCGAGGGCAGCTTGGGATCACGCGGGCCTTGCAGGGCGGTTTCCAGCGCTTGCCGGGCGCGCCGCTCCTGCAGTTCGGCGAGCCACGGCTGGCCATTGGCCTGGAAATAGGGCACCAGGGCGGCAGAGAAGCCGAACGGGCCGGCGCCTTCGCCATGGCCGCTGGCGAGGGCGACCTTTTCCGGCGGCACGCCGCTGGCGGCGGTCAACCGCGCCATGCCCTGCAAGGCCGCCAGAACTGGCGCGGCCTGCGGGTCGGCGGGGTCGGTCATGCCGGCCCACAGGTAGACGCGGATCGCGTCATAGCTGCCCAGCCCCCCGGAGGTCGCATCAGTGACAAAGAGCCCGGCCTTGGCGGCGCTGGCACGGTAGCCGACCCAGTCGGCGGCCAAGCCCTGGCCGCCGCCTTCGCGCAGCAGCCTGGCGCTGCTCTGCAGCACGCCCTTCCACGGCCCTTGCGCGTCGAACGAGGCCACCCGGCGCAACAGCGGCAGTGGCACGTAGCTCGGGTTCAGGCGCCACAGGTGGTCGGCCTGGGCGAAGCCGACCGGTCCTGGCAGCAGGGTCGGACCAAGACCTGGCAGCTCGGCCACTTCCTGGGCCTTGATCTGGCCCAACAGGGCCTGCGCGTCGGCGCGGTAGGCCGGGACCTGCCACAGGCGGTCGGCCTCGATCAGCGCGTAGGCGAACCACAGGTCGGCATCGGAGGCCGAGTTGCGGTCCTGGATCTGCCAGCTGCCATCGCTACCCTGCCCCCACAGCCAGCCCGGCAGCATCGCCCCAGGCTGGTTGCCGGCGAGGTTCTCGCGGCTCCAGCGCCAGATCTGCTCGAAGCGCGCACGGTCGTTGGCCACCAGGGCGAAGAACAAGGCGTAGGCCTGCCCTTCGGAGGTACTGTGGTTGGCCTTGAGGCTGGACTCCAGGACCCGGCCATCAGCCTGCACCCAGCGCTCGGCGAAGGTTGTCCACATTGGCCAGACGGCCTTGCAGACAGGCTGGGCCGCCTGGGCCGACAAGCCGGTGCACAGCACCAGGGCCATCAGGGCGCGTGACAGCAAGCGAGCCATGGTCAGTCCTTCAGCCGGGCGCGGGCGCGGGCCCGCAGGCTCAGGTACAGCAACACACTGGCCAGCCCCACGCCGATGGCGGTCAGCAGCACGGTGCCGCCCAGGTGACGCGACAACCACCATTGCAGGTAGCGGAAGGTGCCGAGATCGCCGACGTAATACTGCTCGTCGGCCACCAGCGAGTTGACCCGGGTGCCGTTGACCACTGCCAGGCTGCCCTGGATGGCGTTGTCCTCGTCCTGGGCCGCGCTCATCGCCGCCGTGACCTCGCCGAGCCCCTGCGGGCTGCCACCGGCAATGATCACTACGCTGCGGCCGCGGTCCAGTGGCGACTCGAAGCCGGTCAGGTAGTTGTCCACGGCGCCAGCGCCCAGGGCCACGCTGCTGTTCGAGCGGCGCTGGTCGATGCGCTCGTCGCCGCTGACCCACTCGCGCATGCGATAGGCCAAGTCCGACAGCTGGAAGTGTGATGGCCCACCAAGGCCGGCCGGCAGGTGCTCGGCCCAGCGCTGCAGCAGCGGCTGGTTGCCGCCCGAGGCGATCACCAACAGGTCCTTGCCGCGCAACACGGCATCATCGCCGGCCTGCACCACGCTGACCGCAGTGGCGGGCAGCCCGGTGGAGTCGCCGAAATGGCCGACCACATCGAGCAGTGCCGAAATCTCGGCAGCGCCGTAGCCATCGGGCATGACCACTGCGGTCTCGGACAGGTCGGCCATGCGCGTGAACGGGAAGCCGCTATCGCGGAACACGCCGAGGTTCGGCAAGGCGATGAAGTGACGATAACCGCTCAGGTCAAGGGTCGAGGTCGGCTCGATGGTGCCGCGCATGTTGTCGATGATGATATCGCGGCATTCGCCCTGCTTGATGTAGTCGTACATGAAGCGCAGTTGCAGCGACGACTGCAGCGGGAAGCTGGCCAGAGGCACTGTCAGGTGGGCTTCGCGCAGGAGGGTTTCATCCTGCTTGAGGCGTGCCATCAGGGTCTGGTCGTCCTTCAGGAGCTCCTGCGAAGGCAGCGGCAGCGACTTGAGGAACTTGCCGCTGACGCTGACCAGCAGCGAAGAATTGCTCGACACCGGTTGCGGGGTGTAGCGGTATTTCAGATGCAGCGGGACGCCGGCTTCACGCCAGGTGAACAGGTCCGGTGGCAGGCGCATCGGCAGGTTGATGGTACCGGGGTCGTAACCGGCGACGCTCAGGCGCTTGGCTTCGGTCAGCTCGCCGAGCTGCACCGGGCGGTCGCTGGGCAGCCAGTTGGGCGCGTCATACGGCTTGCGCGGTTGCAGTTGGCTGACACCCTCGATGCTGGCCTGCTCACCTTTCATCACGCGGCTGCCACCGACCAATGCCGCGGCGGCCTGCTTGAGTTGAGCGGCATCGTGGCCAGCGATCAGCAGCAGCTTGCCGTTGGGGTCGTTGGGGTTGGTGAGCATCCGCACGCTGGGCTTGGCCGTGGCCTCCCCCTGCACGCCGACCACGGCTTGGCCTTCGTTCAGCAGGACCACGGCGTTGCCCTGGGCCGGCAGCTCGCCCAGCAGTACCGGGAAGTGCGCACCCCGATAACTGGCCTGGGCACCGAACCAGGAGGCCACCGCGGCGGCGGCTTCCAGCTGAGTGTTGCCTGGAGTTTCGGCGAACACGAACGGCAGTTCAAGGCGCTGGGCATCACGGCGATCGAAGAACGGCGCGGGCAGCAATGCCAGGTCGTTGGGCAGCGCCAGCGGGGCGAGTTGCAGTTGCAGTTCGCTACCGTTGCTGACCTTGGCCCACAGGCTGGAATGCAGAGGATCCTCGCACTGCATGGTGTAGTGGCCGATCAGCTGCAAGGTCAGCCGGTTGAAGTCGGTGATCAGGTGCGCCGGAATTTCCACCACCTGCTTCTGCGGGCTGCCGGCGGTTTCCTTGGGCAGCGGGATGCTCGCCGCGACCTGGTCGTTGACCAGCACGTTGAGCTGCGACATCTCAGGCAACAGTGCTGGCGAATAGCTGTACTCCAGGTTCAGCCGGGCCCCCGTCACCACCCGGTCGGCACGCACGTCGAAGTTGACGCTGTCGCTGCCTTCGACGCCGCGCAGGTTCAAGATGTATCCCGCGCCAAGCTGCTTGAGCGTGGCGTTCTGGCTCGCCACGGCCTTCTCGACCACGGGCTCGACCGCGCCCTGCTCATCGGCACCGGCAGGGCCAGCCGCGAGGAACAGCAGGGAGAGCGGCAGCACGAATGCTAGCCGGCGTATTGGCATGCCGATGACAAAGAGGCTCATGGATTCCTCGAAGGATGATCGCCAGACGGGAGGGATGAAGGACGTATACGGTTGAGAGCCGCATCGAGCGTGGCGCGGGCCAGTTGACCGACCCCACGCATACCGATGCGCGATACCTCGCGCAGAGCCGACAGCGGCGTGTCGGCGGCTTGGCCCCAGGCGTTGGCCCAGGTATCGGCACGCGAGAAGGTCAGGCGGGTGAGGTCGTATTGCTGCTGCAGGTCGAGTGCGTGGAACGTCAGCCCGAGCGTCGGGCCGCGGCTGAACACCACCTGGGCGGGTAGCACGCACTCCTGTTCGTCGAGGAACAGTGACACCTGCACCTGTTCGCCACGGGCGACCGAAACGCCGTCGGGCAGGGTCAGGCCCACGCCGCGCTGGGAGAAGTCGTTGGTGGTGCAGACCACGGTCTTGCCATTGGCAAGGCCGATGGTCGCCGGCAGGGTCGCGAACACCCGCGGCTCGGCGCGGATCTGCCGGGTTTCACTGGCCACGGCCACGGCGGCGGCACTGATGATGATGTTGTACAGCGTCCAGCCCAGGTTGATCAGCAAGGTAGTGGCGCTGGCGTCCGGGTCGAAGGCCAGCTTGTACACGCCGATCGCCGCGCCCAGCAGGTTGAGGGTCAGGACCGCGATATACGGGCGCGCCAGCTTCCAGTCGAAGTAGCCTTCCTCGATCATGCCGCCCTTGGCGGTCACGTTGAAGCCACCAGCCTTGGGGTTGATCATCGCCAGCAGCACCGGGCGCATGATGTACCAGGCCAGCACGGTCTCGTAGACCTCGTTCCAGAACGAATGACGGAAGCGACCCTGGATGGTCGAGTTGGTGACGCTGGCGATGAGGATGTGCGGTAGTGCATAGGCCATGATCAGCAAGGCCGGCGCTTGGAACACCTGGGCCTCGAACATCAGGTAGGCCAAGGGCGCGGTGAGGAAAACCAGGCGCGGCAGGCCATAGAAGAAGTGCAGCATGGCGTTGAGGTAGCACAACCGCTGGCCCAGGTTCAGGCCCTTGCCCAGCAGCGGGTTGTCGGTGCGGAAGATCTGCGCCATGCCGCGCGCCCAGCGGATACGCTGGCCGATATGCCCGGACAGGCTCTCGGTGGCCAAGCCCGCCGCCTGCGGCAGCGGCAGGTAGGCAGTGTTGTAACCACGGCGGTTGAGCTTGAGGGCGGTGTGGGCGTCCTCGGTGACGGTCTCGACGGCGATGCCACCGATCTCTTCCAGCGGCTTGCGGCGGATCACCGCGCACGAGCCACAGAAGAACGTGGCGTTCCACAGGTCGTTGCCGTCCTGGATCAGACCATAGAACAGCTCGCCTTCGTTGGGCACGCTGCGGAAGGTCTCGAGATTCTTCTCGAACGGGTCGGGCGAGAAGAAGTAGTGCGGGGTCTGCAACAGCGCCAGCTTTGGGTCCTTGAGGAACCAGCCCATGCACACCTGGAGGAACGAGCGGGTCGGCACGTGGTCGGCGTCGAACATGGCGATGTACTCGCCGTCGGTGTGGCGCAAGGCATGGTTGAGGTTGCCGGCCTTGGCATGGGCGTTGTCGCCCCGGGTGATGTAGCCGACGCCCGCGCTTTCGCAGAACTGACGGAACTCGTCACGCCGCCCGTCATCGAGCACGTAGACGTTGAAGCGGTCGCGGGGCCAATCGATGGCCAGGGCGGCCAGGGCGGTGCGACGGATGATTTCCAGCGGCTCGTTGTAAGTCGGGATGAACACGTCGACGCTCGGCCACAGCGAGCTGTCGGCGGGCAGCGGGTGCGGCTTGCGCTGCAACGGCCAGGCGGTCTGCACGTAGCCGAGCAGCAACACCACCAGCGCGTAGAGTTCGGCGGCCACCAGACCATAGCCGAAGAACATGTCCAGCGGGCTGTCGAAGCCCAGCGACGACGTCAGCCGCCAGTACAGGTAGCGCAGCGAGGCGATCACCGACATCACGGTCATCGCCAGCACCGCCAGGCGGCCACCACGGCGGCGCAGCACGAGGGTGCCGGCCAGGCAGGCGGCGCAGAACAGCATCTGCTCCTCGAGCTCGAACGGCACGGTGACCACGACCACCAGCACGATCAGAGCCACCAGCCCGAGCAGCAGGTCCCAGGCTTTGTGCGCACGCCAGCCGTCACCTGCCTTGAGCAGGTTTGCCTTGGCCCGGTTCATTGCGCGTCTGCAGTGACGGCGGTGACGACGGCCAGACGTCCGATCAGCGCCTGCGCGCAGTCGAGGATGTCGTGACAGCCGCGACCGTTGGGGTCATAGCCCAGCACGTTGCGGTTATAGGCGAGCGCTTCGCTGATCGACTGGTCACGGTGGACGATGCCGAGCAAACGTTTACCTAACAGGCCACGCAGGATCTGCGTGATGTCCTTGTTCAGCTGGCGCGAGTGATCGACCTGATTGATGACATAGGAAGCGCCGGCAAAGGTATCGCGACCTTGGGTATAGGCGGCAATCAGCTTGTCGACTTGTGGTAGCGAGGTGTAGGACGCCGGATCGGCGAGGCTCACCACCATGGCCAGGTTGGCCACCGACAAGGCCTGGCGCAGGTATACCGACGGACCAGGGGGGGTATCAATGACCACGATGGCGCCTTCGGCGATGTCCATCTCGGCCAGGTGACGCGCCAACCACAGCGGGTCGTGCTGTAGGCCGTGCTCGAATTCCGGACGGCGTTGCTCGTCGAGCATGCCATGGGCAATCACCAACACGCCGTCTTCGCTGAGCCGTCCCATCTCCTGCCAAGGCTGGCCCGCTTGCACGATGCCGGCATCCTCCATGACATTGGCCTGGGTGTCAGCCGGCTGGAAATGGTGGTGCAGGGCATTCTGCGGGTCGAGGTCGACGGCAACCACCTGACGCCCGGCGCGACCCAGCGCGCTGGCGAGGCTGGCCGCCAGGGTGGTCTTGCCGACTCCCCCCTTGGAAGACACCACCGCGATGATGCGAAGATGCCCAAGGTCGGGGAGCTCCTGGGCCACTACCGGCGCACTGACAGGCGCCGGGACGGGCGCATCGGCGAGCTTGGCCAGCAGGTTGCGCAGGCCGGCCGGCGACCAGTCGGAAGCTTCGGACTGGGCCTGCGGCACAGCCGCAGGGGCGGGCACTTCGGCTGCAGGGGCAGCCACGGCTGGTGCGGCTTCGAATGCACTCACGGGAGGCATGGCAGCCGGCTTGGAGCCGGACAGCAGCGGCCAGCGCACGTTGGAGCCGCGCGCACTGTCGTCACGTGTGAACTCCTGATACTGCTCAGGTTGTCCGCCAAACTGCTTGAACAAACTACGAATATCGTTCGAGGCACTCATCTGCTACTGCACACTTAATGGTTAGTCAAAGATCAGGCGTTCACGTGACAAATTTACGTCAAAAAACCAGCGATATTCGGTGGCGCGACTATAATATGTCAATTTTACAACGCTCCTGATAAGCGATGTCAAGTTGCCATTGCCAAGAGATGATCGATGGCATGCGACAAATCGCCACAGTCGTGCGCGCGCGTTCACCCGCCGATCAGACGCTCGGAGGTCGTCTCGGTCGTCAGACTCTTCTTCGGAGAACATAAAAGGATATTGAGCAGGAATGGCCCCAGGCACACCCCGGCAACTTTGCCTAAGCTGCGCACACAGGCTCATTGTAACGAGGATGGACACCATGTTTTACGTGCAACGCGACGAGCGGGGGTTGTTGCAGCGGGTCGAGAAAGCCCCTTACGAAGGCTTCACCGAAATCCTCCCGCTCGACCATGCCGAGGTCCAGGCCTGGTTCGCCGCCAACGCCGTCGAAAGCAGCCTGCAACAGCTCAAGCAAAGCGACCTGGACATGATCCGCGTGCTCGAGGACTTGATCGAGGTACTGACCACCAAGGGCGTGATCAGCATCACCGACCTGCCACCGGGAGCCCAGACCAAGCTGCTCAGCCGGTCTACGGCGCGCAAGGCGCTGGGAGGGTTGAACAACCTGATCGCCGATGAGGAGGAAGATCGGTTGATCTGAGCCTCGGGCTGCCTGCACTGGCCCCCATCAGCGCCAGGGGGCAGGCTCGCCCACCAAGCGCCCCTGCACACCCTGCACCCCCATCTCCCGCAGCACCTGCAACTCGCCTTCGGTCTCCACTCGCTCGGCAATCAGCGGCAGGTCGATACTGTGTGCGGCGCGCTGGATGGCTTCGATGAACAGGCGCTTGTGCTGCTCGTGATCGATACTGCGCACGTGGCTGCCATCGATCTTCAGGTAGGCCAGCCCCAGGTGCGCCAGGTTGCCGATCATGCTGAAGCGCCCTCCGAAGCGCTGCAGCGCCAGGCTGAAGCCCAAGCCGCGCAAATGCCGGGTGAGCTGTTCGAGCGCGGCCTGCTCCGGCAGCTGTTCTTCACCGATCTCCAGGGTCAGCCGCGGCCCGAGCGCGGGATGCTGGCCCAGCAGGTCGAACACCTGTTGCAGCGCCTTGGCATCCGCGACGGTCGCTGCCGAAAGGTTGAGGGCCAGCGCCTCGTCGTGGCCGCGCAGGTGCGCGAGCACTTTTTCCAGTACCAGCAGGTCCAGCCGCGGCATCCAGCCGAAGCGCTCCAACCAGGGCAGGAAGCGCCCGGCGGCCAGCGCTTCGCCACGCTCGTCATGGAGCCTGGAGATCACCTTGTAATGCAGCACCCGCGTCGGCTCGTTGCTGTCCACCACCGGTTGGAAGAACAACTCGAAACGGCCTTCGGTCAGTGCCTGGTCGAGCCGCTGGTGCCAGGCGTGGCGGCTGTCGACCACCTCGGCCACGGCACCCTGTTCCAGGCAGACCCAGGTCGGCCGGCCCTGGCTTTCGGCGCGCGACACGGCCTCGTCGGCCAGTTGCAGCAGCGCTTGCGGCGAGTCGCCGGGCACGTAGGGCGCCAGGCCGATACAGGCGACCGGGTCGATGTCGCTGGCGCCGGTCTGGTGCAGGCTGTGCAAGCCGGCTTCCAGGGCCTGGGCCAAGTGCACGGCCTCCTCCTGCACCAGGCCAGGCGCCAGCACCGCGAACTCGCCGCCACGGCTGCGGGTGATCAGGTCGCGGGTCGGCGGGAAGTTGGCGCAGGCCTGGCGCAGCTGGTCCGCCACCGCTTGCAACAGCTGGTCGGCACGCTGGCCGCCCAGGCGGGCGTTGATGCCGGCCAGATCTCGCACGCGCAACACCAGCAGATAACCGGGCCGCACCTCTTCCAGGGGGCTCAGCCGGGCATTGAGCTGCATCTCGAAATAGCGCCGGTTGGCCAGCCCGGTGAGGCTGTCCTGGTACGACTCGGCACGCAGTTTTTCACTGCGCTCGGCCTGCTCGCTGAACAGCTGCTTGAGCTTCTCGACCATCTGGTTCATCGCCTGCACCACCCGGCGCAGCTCGGGTGTGCGCGGGAGTTTCGACTGGCTGAGGAACTCGCGGCGGGCGATCGCGTGGGACTGCTCGACCATGTAGTCCAGCGGCCGCAGTTGCCTGCGCAGCAGCAGCGCGCCAAGCACCGCACTGACCACCCCGCACAGCACCAGCCAGCCCAGACTGCCCAGGGCGCTCTGCCAGAGCTTGCCGAGGGCGAACATCGGGTGACTGACCACTTCGACCCGCGCGGCCTGCTGCCAGCCGCGGCTGACGATGGCGTCCCCAGCCGCCGGTGCCAGGCCGATCAGGCGAATGAACCAAGCCGGCACCCCACCGCTGTCCGCCTCGGCATGGCGCTCCACCAGTACCGCGTTGGAGGCCACGTCGATGACCTTGATGCTGGAGTAGTAGCCGCTGTCGAAGATCGAACTGACCATCAGCTCGACCATCGCCGGGTCATCGATGTTGGGTGTGAGCGACAGCGCCAGGGCAGTCGCCGCATCCTGGGCATGGGACCGCAGCTGGTTGACGTACTGGCTGCGCGAGCTTTCCAGGCTGACCATGAAGCTGCCACTGAACGCGACCACCAGGAACAGACAAATAGCCAGCAGCAATTGCTTGAACAGTGACATCGGCGCTCCTTCAGTACACGGGTTCGCCGTCGAACCCTTCGGCCTGCATTTTTTTCAGCAGATCCTGCCAACGCGACAATCGTTTGGTGTCGCCCACCTTCTTGTTGCCGCCAGCATTGCTCAGCCACATCCCTTCGCCATTGAAGGCATACACCGGCAGCAGGTCGTTACGCTGGCTGGCGGGCTTGATCGCGTCGATCAGGCTGTCGAGCACCAGTGGCTCGGCCTGGGGGCTGGCGTAGTAGGTCAGCACCATGTGCGCGCGGTTCTGGGTCAGCGCCTTGACGTAGGTGATGCGCAGCTTGTCGCTGGGGATACCCATGCGCCGCAGGCTGAAATACTTGGCGATAGCATAGTCTTCGCAATCGCCGGCGCCCTTGATCAACGACTGGATCGGCGTGGCCCAGTAGTCCACCTCGTGCCACAGGTCGATGTCTTCCACATAGCGCAGTTGCTGGTTGAAGAACTGGTTGACCACCTGCAGGCGCTGCATCTCGCTGCCTTGGTCCTGGGTGGCGAGCAGGCGCTGCCAGGCATCGATGCGCTGCTTGCCTTGGCCCAGCGGGCCATACAGGGCCTGGGCACGCTGGCTGATCTGGGCGAAGTCCCAATCGGCGTGAAGGCCGAGCACGACCATCCCGCCCAGCATCATGGCCAGGATCAGGCGTAGCATCGTAGGTTTCAGGGCCCGGATCGCCGCCACTGCCGACACCTGTGCAAGCCGCTGCGAAACGCTGATGGTGCACCCAGGCATGGCAAAACGCCAACAGCGCCGAAAGGGGCTGCCACCGATGGTCGGCTCGACGAAACTTACCATGGCTGGCACGGTAATGCGGCTTCCTTTGCACATAGACTTGATACACGATAGCCGCGTTTTCGCATGGCTTGGCCCCGCTTCGGATGGCGACGGTTTGACAGGCCCACGGGTCTGTTACTAGGTTGATTGGATCCAATTACTGTTTTCGTCGAGGCGCATCCCCGCGTGGTGGCAAAAATCAAACTGAGCAGTGTGTTCGGCAGCGAACAGGTACCCGCGCACCAGGCCCGCGGGGTGATCGAAGAGCGCCTGCGTGGCGCCATCCTCGATGGTCGACTGCCGCCCGGTACCGCCGTGCGCCAGCAGGAACTGGCCACCCTGTTCGGCGTCAGCCGCATGCCCGTGCGCGAAGCGTTGCGGCAACTCGAAGCCCAGGGATTGCTGCAGGTCGAGATGCACAAAGGCGCAGTGGTCGCGCCCTTGATCGGCGAGGACGCGGTCGACACCTACGCGCTGCGGATACTGCTCGAATCCGAGGCACTGCGCCAGTCGATACCACGGCTCGAAGCCGATGACATCGAGGCGGCTCGCGACTACATCCGGCAACTGGAAAACCAGACCGCCCATGCCGAGATCGGCCGCCTCAACCGCTTGTTCCACATGGCCCTGTACAGTAAGGCGAGCAACCACAAGCTGCTGCGCCTGATCGAACACGAGCTGAACGAAGAGGAGCGCTTCCTGCGCTTCCATCTTTCGGCCATGGGCCTGGGCACGCTCACCCAGGACGATCACCTGGCGCTGCTGGAAGCCGCCAGCCAGCGGCAGGTGGAAACGGCAGTGCAGGTTCTGGAGGCGCACCTGAACAAGGGGGCGCAGGCCATCCGCGCCTACCTTGACCGCCAGGCCGGCACATCAGCGTAGTGACTGCGCCGGTAAATTCCAGTTGCAAATCCACCGGCTACCGGCAAACAATGAGAGTCATTATCATTAATAATACTGCCCGCCATGCCTTCCAACGACTCGGTGCACACGCTCTACAGCAATCATCACGGCTGGCTGCACAGCTGGCTGCGTAGCAAGCTGGGCAATGCTGCCGATGCGGCGGACCTGGCACAGGACACCTTCGTGCGCCTGTTGCAGCGGCGCGAATCGTTGGAGCTCAGTGCCCCGCGTGCCTTCCTGCGGACCGTGGCGCGCGGCCTGGTGATCGACCACTGGCGACGCGAAGAGCTGCACCGGGCCTATCTCGAGGCACTGGCGCACCTCCCTGAGGCCCAGGCGCCCTCCGCCGAAACCCGCGAACTGCTGCTGGAACTGCTCGAACGCATCGCGCGCATGCTCGATGGCCTCAAGCCCAAGGTGCGCCGGGCCTTCCTCCTGGCCCAGTGCGAGGGCTTGAGCCACAAGCAGATTGCCGAACACATGGGGATTTCCCTGCGCTCGGTGGAGCGCCATGTGGCCGATGCGCTGTACCACTGCTACCTGCTGCGCTACGAAGACGAGTGCTGAGCCGATGAGTAGCGCGGCACCGTCGGCCAAAGCGGTGAAACAGGCGATTCACTGGATGCTGCGCTTGCGCGAGAGTGGCAACAACCCCGGTCTTGCGCAGCAATGCGAGCAATGGCGCGACGCCCAGCACGAGCATGAGCAAGCCTGGCAACGGGTGATACGCCTGCACCAGGACCTCGACCTGCGTGCCGTACCCGGTGCCAGCGTGGCCTTGCAGACCTTGGAAACCAGCCAGCAGCGCTTGCACCGGCGTCAGGCGCTGAAGCTGCTGGGCGGCATCGCGCTGGTCGGCACGGCCGGCTGGCTGGCCCGTGACCTGGAGCCGGTCGCAGCCTGGACTTCCGACTATGCCACTGGCACCGGCGAGCGCCGCAGCTTCACCCTGCCCGATGGCTCGCTGCTGCAACTGAACACACGCAGTGCAGTGGACCTGGCATTCGACCAGGAGCAGCGTCTGGTGCGGCTGAAACAAGGTGAGCTGATGCTCACTTGCAGCACCCTGGCCAACCCAGGCCGACCGCTGCTGGTGCAAACCCGCGAGGCCCTGCTGGAGGGCTTCGAGGGCCGTTTCAACGTGCGCCAGGACAGCGACTGCACCCGCGTCAACGTCAGCCACGGGCGAGTTGCACTGCATCGACCTGGCGGCGAGTTGCAATGGCTGTCCAGCGCCCAGGACTGGCGTATCGATGCCCAGGGCGCGCAGCGCCTGGAGCAGGTCGACATGGACGCCACGGCCTGGAGCGAAGGGTTGATCGTGACCCGCGACATGCGCCTGGGCGATTTCCTTACCCAGGTCAGCCGCTATCGCCATGGGTATCTGACCTGCGCCGACGACATCGCCAGCCTGCGGCTGTCGGGGGTGTTTCGCCTGGAAGATCCCGAGGCCCTGCTGCAACTGCTGCCGCAGACATTGCCGGTACGGCTGCGGCAACGTACACGCTGGTGGGTCCGGGTGGAGGGGCTGGCCTGAGGTCAGCAACTTTTTTGGCGGGTTTCGCCGGTGTGTCCGGCTAGGACAGTAAGCGACGCCTTCTGCCCTCAATCACCACGGACCCTTTCATGCCCATTGCACCGCGCACAGCCCAGCCCTCGGTCGAGAATGATTTTCGACCTGTCCTCAATTCAACCCGCCTGGGCAAGTCGATACGTGCCGCCCTGTTCGGCACCGCGCTGGGCCTGGCGGGCGGCCCTTCGCTGCTGCTGGCTGCCGAGCCGGTGCAGGCCAACCAGACCTATACCCTCGCTCCGGGCCAACTGAACGAGGTGCTCAATCAATTCGCCCGTCAGGCCGGCATCACCTTGTCGAGCACGCCGCAGCTCACCGGCGAGCTGCAGTCCAGAGGCCTGCAGGGGCAATACTCGCCCGAACAGGGGCTGCATACCCTGCTGCAAGGCACCGGCCTGGAAGCTGTCAGCCAGGACGGCCGCAGCTACGTGATCCAGGCCCAGGCGGACAGCGCCGCGCTGTCGCTGCCCAGCACCGATGTGCGGGGGTTCAGCCTCGGCAACGCGTTGGGCAGCATGGAGGGCTACAACGCCACCCACAGCCAGGTAGCGACCAAGACCAGCACGCCGCTGGTTGAAACCTCGCAGTCAGTCTCGGTGGTCACCCGCCAGCAGATGGATGACCAGGGCTCGCAGACTGTGGCGCAGGCCATGCGCTACACCCCCGGCGTGCTGACCAACCCGTATGGGGCCACCCATCGCTACGACTACGTGGCCATGCGCGGCTTCAACGATGGCTCGGTGGACAACATCTACCTCGACGGCCTGAAGTCCATGGGCGACAACGGCACCTACAGCACCATGCAGGTGGACCCGTATTTCCTCGAGCGCATCGACGTGCTCAAGGGGCCCTCCTCGGTGCTCTACGGGCGCAGCTCGCCAGGCGGGCTGGTGGCGCTGACCAGCAAGAAGCCGCTGTTCACCCCGTATCACCAGGTGCAGGCCACCGTCGGCACCCAGGGCCAGCGCGGCATGGGCTTCGACTTCAGCGGCCCGGTGGATGACGACAAGCGCATCGCCTACCGCCTGACCGGTTTGGCCGATGCCTCCGACACTCAGTTCGACCATACCAAGGAAGAGCGCTACGCCATTGCACCGGCCATCAGCATCGACTTCACCGAAGACACCTCGCTGACCCTGCAGGCGTACCTGCAACACGACCCCAACGGCGGCTACCACGGCGGCAACCCCGCCGATGGCATGCTGCACCAGCGCAATGGCCTGCGCCTGTCGGACCACTTCTTCGAGGGCGAACCGGGGATCGACAATTATGAGCGTACCCAGCAGTCGTTCAGCTACCAGTTCGAGCACCGCTTCAATGACGTGTTCACCGCGCGGCAGAACTTCCGCTACCAGGACTCCGATGTGTCCATGGACCAGGTCTACTCAGCTGGCTGGGCGGATGCCGACAGCAATATCCTGAACCGCGCCTACACCGGCGGCGATGAGCGCCTGCATTCCTACATCATCGATAACATGCTGCAGGCCGAGTTCTTCACCGGCGCGGCCAAGCACACCCTGCTGCTCGGTGCCGACTACCAGCGGCGCAAGGCCGACGTGGCGTGGCGCTACGGCACGGTCGACCCGCTGGATGCGGGTAATCCGCACTACGGTCAGGGCAACCTCCAGGTACTGGGCGAAAACCGCTACCAGCGGCGCCTGCAACAGACCGGGGTTTACCTGCAGGATCTGGTCGAGCTGGACCAGTGGCGCTTCTCCCTGGGCCTGCGCCAGGACTGGGTGAAGGTCTCCGAGGAGAATCGCGACAGCAATACCAAGGTCAACGACGACCGCTCGAACTTCACCACCCGCGCCGGTGTGCTCTACCTGTTCGAGAATGGCCTGGCGCCCTACGTCAGCTACTCCGAGTCGTTCAACCCCAACACCGTATCCGACCAGACCGGCCGCCCTCTGGCACCGACCGAGGGCACCCAGTGGGAGGCGGGCATCAAGTACCAGCCGCCGGGCACCGACAACCTGTTCACCGCCTCGGTGTTCCGCATCGAGCAGGAAAACCTTGCCTCCAAGCAGCCGGATGAAAACTTCTACCGCCCTGTAGGGGAGGTGCGCTCCCAGGGCCTGGAGCTCGAGGCGCATGTGCAAGTGACCGACAACCTGAAACTGCTGGGTGGTTACACCTTCACCGACATCGAGTACTCCAAGTCGATGCCCAGCCTGGTATCGCCAGGCCTGGACAACAAGGGTAACTCGCCAACCCAGGCACCCAAACAGATGTTCTCGCTGTGGGCCGACTACAACTTCCGCCAGGGCCCGCTCGATGGCTTGCGCCTGGGCGGCGGGATGCGCTACGTGGGCTACAGCTGGGTGGATGCGGAAAACAGCATGAAGGTGCCCTCCTACACCCTGTTCGATGCCTCGGTGGGCTATGACCTGGGCAAGGTCGGGCTCAAGGGCGTGGATGTGCGCCTGAACGCCAACAACCTCACCAATGAAACCTACATCGCCTCCTGCGCGAGCCTGAACTACTGCTACATGGGCGAAGAGCGCAATGTCAGCGCTACGGTCAGCTATCAGTTCTAACGCAGCTGCCGAGCATCACCAAGCCAGCGCCTGATATCAGGTGCTGGCTTTTTCGTTTCTGGCGTTTCCTGGAGTTTTGCGAGATGCGTCGACTGTATGTATGGCTGCACCGTTACCTGGGGCTGCTGACCGCAGGCTTCCTGGCCCTGGCCGGGCTCACTGGCAGCCTGCTGGCCTTTCACCACGAACTGGACGAGTGGCTCAACCCGCAGTTCTACGAGGCGCCTGCCATTGGTGAGATCCAACAGCCGGGCGTGCTTGTGGATAAGCTGCAGGCAGAGCACCCTCGGCTGCAGGTGTGGTACATGGAATATCCACAGGAAGCGGGGCATGCCGCGTTGCTGGCGATGGTGCCGCGCAATGACCCGCTGACCGGCACGCCCTACGCCGAGAAGAACACGGTCTTCTACCTCGACCCCGTCAGCGGAACCACCCTGGGGCAGCGTTACTGGGGCGACTGTTGTTTTTCTCGCGAGAACTTCATGCCGTTCATCCTCGAACTGCATTACAGCCTGACACTACCCGGCAACTGGGGGCTGCTGTTGATGGGTGGGGTTGCGATCCTCTGGGTGGTCGACTGCTTCATCGCGCTGGTGCTCACCCTCCCCCGTGGGCGCCCGTTCTGGCGCAAGTGGTCGACAGCATGGAAGATCAAGGGCGGGCACAGCTACCGGCTGAACATGGATATCCACAGGGCTGGGGGATTGTGGCTGTGGTTGCTGCTGCTACCGATCGCTGTCAGCAGCGTGGCGATGAACCTGCCGGCGCAGGTATTCAAGCCAGTGGTATCGCTGCTCTCACCCGTTGCACCCAGCGTCTACGAGGCCCGCGGCGCGATGCCGAGCGACCAGCTAGGGGTAACCCAGCTGAGCTACCAGCAAGCGTACCTGCGGGCCCAGGAAGAAGGCGCAAGGCTTGGGCTGACGGCACCGATCGGCGAGCTCTACTACAGCTTCGAATACAACTTCTATGGCGCTGGCTTCGGTCAGCATGACACCGAAGCCCATGGCAAATCCTGGTTGTTCTTCCATGGCACCGATGGCCATCTGCTCGGCGCGGAGATTGCCGGGCAAGGTACCTGGGGGGAACGGTTCTACCGGCTGCAATTGCCCATCCATGGCGGGCGGATCATCGGCATGACCGGGCAGATCCTCATTGCGCTGCTGGGTGTGATGATCGCCGTGCTGTCGTTCACCGGAGTGTATATCTGGTGGCGCAAGCTACAGGCGCGGCGCCTGGGCAGAGCGCGCAAGGTTGCCAGCCTTCGATAGCCGGAAAAGACAAAGCCCCTGTCTGCATCGCAGACAGGGGCTTTGGGATTGAATCTTGACGATGACCTACTCTCACATGGGGAAACCCCACACTACCATC